>PCWG01000041.1 GCA_002787235.1 Nitrospinae bacterium CG11_big_fil_rev_8_21_14_0_20_45_15 | reverse complement strand
GATGAAAATGATACGCAATTCACCGGTACGAAAGCACCGATGGCAATTGCTATCTGGAACGGTCAAAACAAAGAACGAAACGGCCAGAAGGCAGTAACCCAGTGGAATGAGCTGCAATACTAAGCTTTACTGCTGACAATAAGTACTTAGAGCCCAGGCAGAAGTCGCTAACGCGACTTCTGTTCTGGGTTTTTTTTTGCGCTGATGCACTGTGCGAATCACTAAAAGGTAAAGATCAAAATTGGTGGAAAATCAAGATGATACAAAGAAACAAAATATGAGTGTTAGAGTGGAAAATAAGGTTGAATGTAATTGAAAGTAAAATGGTAAGAAACGCTTATGAAATCTTTCATCCTGACTGTATGCATTGCCACCCTGTGGATCTGCGCCATCAACGTTCCATTGTCATCGGCACACGACATAGATGAAAAGGGAAAAGAGGAATCTAAAAATTACGAAAAAGAAACATTCCTGGGGGACTGGGGAAATGTCCGATCAAAATTAAGAGACCAGGGAATCAGATTTGAGGTCGAATATTTCGGTGATGTATTCTCTCAAGTGCGAGGTGGTGTCAAAAGAGCAATAGGTTATGCCGGGTTGATTGATTTGGAAATGTATCTGGATGGAGAGCGCCTGTTTGGTTGGAAGGGCGCAAAATTCAGTGTGTATGCCATCGACACACACGGTGTGAGCTTTCAAAAGAATGTGGGATCGGTTCACGATGTGAGTAGCTTGGTTGCACCCGATGGATTCAAGATGTTTGAGATGTGGTACGAGCAGTCATTTTTAGAAGAAGAAGTGTCCCTCTTGTTGGGGCTGTATGATGTGGACAGAGAGTTCGATTATCGTCCCACGGCACAACTGTTCCTGAGTGGAGCCTTTGGAACAGGAATAGACTTATCAGGATCGGGGAAAAATGGTCCTTCCATATTTCCAGTGACTTCGCTGGGGGGCAGGCTCAAAATTCTGCCAAAGCCCGATTTGTATTATCAACTGGCAGTTGTGGACGGTGTGCCGGGCGACCCTGCAAAAAGCAATGGAACGCATATAAAATTCAAAAAAGACGATGGCATATTGGCCATACAGGAAGTGGGATACGAGTCCGTAAGCGCAGGAGATAGCATTAATAAAGCGGCAGTGGGTGGCTGGTTGTACACGACCCCATTGGAAGATCTCGTGCGAGTGGATGCGAAGGGTGAATTAATAAAACATGCCGGAACCTATGGCATCTATTTATTTGTGGATGGAACATTTTACCCAGAGAATCTAAAACCTGTGAATGCCTTCTTTCGCATTGGAATCGCAGATTCAAAGGTCAACGAAGTCAACTTCTATATGGACGGCGGTGTGGTGTATGAGGGAATCTTCGATAAAAGACCGAATGATTTGATTGGAGTGGGCTGGTCTCTGGCTCATTTGAGCGGGGGATTCAAAGAAAGACAGCAACAAAATCAGATAAATGAAGCAGACTCAGAAATCCAACTGGAAGTGACCTACAAATATGAAGTGGGCCCCGGTGTTTCATTACAATCAGCCGTCCAATACCTGTTCAATCCTGCACTCGTCAAAGATGCGCAAGACGCCCTTTCAGTGGGACTGAGGCTGGCGATTGAAATGTGAGTGTATAGGTGTGCAACTTTGAGAGATGTAATTGCATTCAACGGATGGGGGAAATTCGAAAAGGTCAGCCTATAGGGTCCAGTGTCACGCTAGTCACAGGTCCCGTATCGCATACAGTTTGCAGGACAGGAAGGTGCTGAGAAAATACTCCATCAGTTTGCATTTCCCTATTTTTATTTCGACCCTCAACAACATGCCGGAGCTAAGGTTCACCCATTTGTCTTTTACTTGTATGTTTGTTTTGTCGATTTTTATCTCGTTGTTCGAGTTTTATTTAATACTTACCGATATTTTAAAAACACGGGTAGAGATTCGACTATGCAGAAAAAGCCGCTAATAAAACTAGGCGGCTCGCTGCATCAAGTCCCTGCTTGTATTTTTAAAGTGAGTGGACCTGTCGCCTCGGGTGAAGGTCGATACCAGTGGAAGGCTGTTGCCATTGATGACTTGAGAAGAAGCGGAATCGTTGAGGTCGATGCTGGTGATGTTTAGATCGGAGAGGGTCGACAATTCGCCCGCTTCGGAAAATCCATTCTGGTTGAGGTCTTGCCACACACGCAGGTCAGCAAACTGTGCATCGTTCGCATCGATCACGCCTGCATTGGAGTCCAGATCACTGAGCGCGGCGAAACCGTCTGCGGCGGTTCCGGTTCCGCCGTTGATGGGCGTGGCGTCGCCGAACAGTTCCGAACCGTTATCGATCGTGCCATTGCCGTCGCGGTCCAGCACGAGCAGACCATCGTCCGCACCAACCCACGCCGTTTGCCCGGCGAAGCCGTTGTTGTCGAGATCGAAGAAAGTGTTGGAACCCTCAAGCGCAGAAAGCTCCAGACCGTCTCCGTCCAGATCGAGAGTCAAGGGATCGTGTCGGTTAACCTGGAAATTGAGCGCATCGACAAATAAATCCAAGGCATCCTGGAAAAGGTCGCTTATAGTTCGTGGTATACCCCCAATATCTGTGAAAGTTTCATTCACCTTATTGCTCAGTTCATTTAATTTTTCCTCGCCGAATGTCAATAATTCTTTGAGGAAATCTGCACCATCAACAGCAGCATCACCTAGTTCTTCTCTCAAATCATCTAAGACCTCAACAGCTTTTTGTGCCATTTTATAAATCAAAAAGTTTGTAGGGTGATCCGTAACAGGTAAACCCAATCCCAATTCAGAACTTGCCCACACCTTCTGGTCTTCTGCAACCATTTCGTTTTCTGTGAGGGCTTTATTCGCTTCAATTGTTTTCTTTGCGATCTCTTTAAGAACATTTTTTGCGTTTTCTTTCAGCTTTGCCTGAAAAGCTTCCTCATCAAAGTTAGCAGGATCGTCAATATTTTCCATCATTGAATCCCGTGCAATGGTTTCAACTATTTTAGCCATTGCTAGTTCATGAATTCTAAGATTGTTATCCGGATCGGGATTGTCATTCAACGTCCCCTCATTTAAAAGCTTTGTAGCAAACGAAAAAAGATTCCGCTTCTCCTTCATTCGTCAGAGTTGCCAAGAAATCATATTCATCTCCGCCACTTAGATTCCCATTTATAATATTATTAAGTCGATCTATTTCAAATTGAGTTAAATTTCCATTTGCATCAGGCATTATTTATTCTCCTTTGTTAATAAGTCTTGGGTTAAAACTATTGATCAACTCCTCAATGGATTGATCCAGTTCGACAATGCCGAATAATTGTTTTCTGTCAATCGTATATCCAATGGTCAGTTCCCCAGCCCACGTTGTGTAAACTTTACATGAAGTTATATACCGACAAATTACTATCGAAACTCGCTTATCCTCGTGAGTTATTACATATACCCCATCGCTTGAGGTGCGATCTTTAACTAATTTAATAACTTTCTCCGATTGTTCTATAGACTCAACAAGAGGGACTTCCTTATAGCCCTGTCGCCTAATATTTTTCATGACAAAACGACCGTTATCATTCCGAGGACTTTTCCCCAATTTAAGGTGATTTGGATAAAAATCATGTTCCACTGAAATTCTGATCCATTCTTGAATCTTTTTATTAGTTTTTTGTATTTTCTTCTGATTTTTGCTTATTGTGAAATCAAGTACACTGGGATAAGGAGCTCTTAAATTAAGATAAAAATCACTTTTGCGTGTTTTTAACAAACCCCCTAAATCTGCATCTTTTAGTTCTGGAGTTTTTAAGTAACCTCTGGGAATACTTAGTTGATACCCTCTGTTCGGGTAATGCTTTGCCCAGAGTTTTATCTCTTTGATGACTAAAGGACTTCCTGGTTTTCCAAATGTCAGGACAATTAAAAAGAAAAACATACATGTGAAGGAAATTGCGCCAGAGATAGATATGACCCTTATCAGCAAATGATCGCTGTATGTTTTATGCAACTCATTTGATAAAGTATCTCTTTTGCTTAGAATCGGATTCGCACCTTTGATCTTACTGGGAATATGGTTTCCCCTCAAATGCTCCTTTTGCGAAGATAGTCGGGAAAAATAACCCGCTTCTATGGAAACAATTAAAATAACAATAATAAAAATGTAACCCCAATAGCCCGTCATGGTATAGGAATTCAGTCCAAAAAAGGGAAACCATAAACTCCTGCCTACAGGACTAATACTAATAATTCCGCTATTTAATACAGGCACTATCATGAAAAGTGCCATGAGAATTCTGCCTATTGAAAACATCCGTTCTAGCCAGAATAATTTTGATGTCAGCTTTCTATTTAAAATCTTGGAAAATAAAAAAATATGCGTTAATAAAAAAAATGTTGAATTAATCAACAAAATACAATCTGCGATGGCTTGCCAAGGCACAATATAAAAGTAGGGAAAAGCGGACACTGGCTCACTGATATTTCTAAGCCAAAGTAAGGTCAGGATTATGTTTGCTATGATCAGCAAAAGATATGTGAATTTATGCCAAATGAGGTATTTCATAATTTTTGGTTGATTGATTAATTGATTCAATGCCTGCCTAACGCTCCCGAATAGACTCCTGTTTGTAGCGTAGGATCGGGCTTAAGAAATACTCGATCAGTTTGCGTTTCCCTGTTTTTATTTCTACCATTACCGACATGCCGGGGCTCAGGTTCACCCATTTGTCTTTCACCTGTATATCCGTTTTGTTGATTTTTATTCGGCAATGGTAGACGAGCCCCAATTGCTCGTCGGTTATGGCGTCGTTGGAGAGATCGACTATTTTTCCTCCTATCATGCCGTATTTGGTGAAGTCGAAGGCGTCGATCTTGATTTCGACTTCCTGCCCTTCTTCTACGAAACCGATATCTTTGTTCAGCACGAAAGCTTCCACTTCTAGCTTGCTGTCTTCGGGAACGATCTGCATGAGTTCCTGTGCGGGAGTCACGATTCTGCCCACGGTGTGGATGGCGAGTTGCTCAATGGTTCCGTTGATGGGTGCTTTGAGGATTTGCTGTCGGTTTCTTTGCCCGCTCTTGACAAGATCTTGTTTTGATCTAAAAAAATTTCGCAGATTGTCATTGCGTTGAGTGCAATCAGCTAAAAATCTGTGACGCGTTCGGCAAGTTCGGGGTGGTCTATGAAGGGATTGCGGTTGCCTTGCACGGTTTCGATGAGGGTGTTGCGTTTTTCTTCCCATGCGTCGGGCGGGTCTTGATAGTGCCAGGTTCGCAGATTATTTTCGAGTTCTGCGGAAATGGGAATCCGGTATTGTATGGAGGTGTAGAAATAGGCGCGAGCCAGATCGCCTCGGATATGAGGCAAGGGCAGTGTGGTGTCGCTGGTGGCGCAGAGTTTGTACTCTTCCATGCCGCCAAAGGATGGATTGGAGTGAGTCGGCGCAAGACTGGATCTTATGGATGGGAATATATTGTGCATGTCGGCCTGGATAATTTTGAATTTCGGGGAGACCTGGTTGCAACAGGGGCGATCGCTGTTCTGAGGTGCGGTTGCGGTGGAGCATGATTTTTCTGTACGGCATTTTAATTTTTCGCCGATCTCTTGCAAGGGCATGGCGTGGACCCATTCGACAAATTCTTTGCTTGCAGGTTGTGTGGCGAATGATTGGGGGCTGTGGGCGCAGATGTTGGACGAAACTTGCAGGAGTTCATCGAAAGTACAGCCGCAATGCAAGGTTTCTCTATGGTTCCCTTTGAGATAAATTTCTTTCAATTCTGTTTTGGAATTTTCAAAACTGATGAGGGAGGAGGGATGAAAAAATTGTCTTTTGATCTCGTTTCCGAAAGCAAAATCGGTGTACCCTGTGAGGGTTAAGAAGGCGATGATTAGAATCCAGATGACGTGTTTAGACATGCCTGGATTATAACAAATTTTCCTGTTGAAGATGCTGAACTTGTCGATATAATTACAGGATACCTTTTCAAGGAACTTTGCAATGAGTCACATCATTTTGCCGAAGGGCTGGAATTCCCCGCAACGAGAGATCACACCGGAAACGGTGTACCAGAACCGCCGAGAATTTTTGCAGTTGATGGGTTTTGCTGTGGGCGGTATTGCGGGCGCGTTGTTGCCTGAGTCGGCCATGGCGAACACGGGTTCCTTTGGCCTGTTCGATAATGAACCTTCCCGATTGAAAACGGATTTCCCTCCGGTTCCCAATCTCAAAAGAAATTTGGACTACCCGGTCTCGCGTCCGATTTCTTCCGAAGTTGCGGCTCTGAAGTACAATAATTTTTATGAATTCACATCGGAGAAAAACAAGGTCTGGGAAAATGTGGATGCATTCGAAACGCGTCCCTGGCAGGTCAAGGTCAGCGGATTGGTAAAAAATCCGTTGCTTCTGGATGTGGATGAACTCATCAAGATGATGCCGATTGAGGAGCGGGTGTATCGTCATCGTTGTGTCGAAACCTGGGCGATGGTGGTTCCCTGGAATGGTTTTGCATTCAGTGGGCTGATGGCAAAGGTGGAGCCGGAAGCGTCAGCGAAATACGTTGAGTTCACCAGTTTTTATGATCCGGCTGTGGCACAGGGACAAGACTCTGTGGTCGATTTGCCTTGGCCTTATCGAGAAGCGTTGACGATTGAGGAAGCGGAAAATGAGCTGACGTTTTTATCGACCGGAATCTATGGGCATCAACAACCGGCCCAGCATGGGGCTCCCATTCGACTGGTTACGCCCTGGAAATATGGTTTCAAGAGCATCAAGTCAATCGTCGAAATCAAGTTCACAGACAGCCGCCCGGCTACTTTCTGGAACACGCTCATTCCCAACGAATACGATTTCACCGCCAATGTGGACCCACTCGTCGCGCACCCGCGCTGGTCGCAGAAACGGGAAAAGATGATCGGATCGGGCGACGTGTATGCGACGCAAAAATTCAACGGTTATGGCGAGTTTGTGTCGCATTTGTACCTCTGATTGTTGATTTCTCTCCTTAATTGCAGATTATTTTCAGAAAAAACTTGAAAAAGCGCAAGTAATTGAATATATTAGCTTTAGATGTATTGAATTTTTGTTGTTGAATGCGCTTTTTTAAGGACCTTTCCCAATCGGTATTCGCCGTAAATTTGTTTCCCAGGAGATTCTCAAGATGAACACGTTGGTTGCTCCTTCCGTTTCCACTCGAACGTATACGCTCAAGAAGATCGGACCGAGTCCTTTTGATGATGTTTTTAATGTCATCAAATTGCAGTTGGAGTTGTGTCATTATCAACCGCAGACAATTCGCGCCTATATGGGCCGATTGTGTTCTTTTACCCGATTCATCCACCCGCAGGGGCCGGAAGCGGTTTCTGCTGAGTCGATTTTTGCTTATTTGCAGGAATTGGTTGAACGCGGTGCTTCACGCTCGACGGTGGATCAAACGGTGACGGCTTTGGACTTTCTGGCCAGAGAATTATTGGAAGAACCTCTGGATTTGAATGGTTTCAAAAGACCTCCTAAAAAACGCGGAGAGCCGGAACTGTTGACAGAGCAAGAGGCGCATGAAATTGCCATGTCGGCTGAGAATCCCAAACACCGACTCATGCTGGAACTGATGTACAGCGCGGGCTTGCGAGTTTCTGAAGTGGTAGACGTGCGTGTGGCGCATATCAATCTCGAAAAGGGTTTGCTCTACGTTCCTGGCAATAAAATCATCAAAGGCAGGACCACGACTTTTGATCTGGATTTGAAGAACGCCTTGTCACGGCAAATCGGCAAAAAGACGGGTCACGATTTCTTATTCCCCAGTGAAAAAGGCGGACAGCTGACGACTCGGTCGGTTGCCAAATTTTTCAAGGCGGCACTGCATGTTTCGGATGTTGCGAAACCTGTCACTCCTCACACCTTGCGACAATCCTTTGCGGCATCTCTCCTTCAAAAAGGTGAGGACCCTGTTTTTATTCAACAGACTCTGGGCCGCTGTACCCTCTGAAAAATGACGATCCACCCGCCCTTGTGGCGGGGGTGATCGGCAAATTCCTGTATGCCCCATCCGGTTCGGCTCGGTATAGGGCGTAGTCTGCTTGACAGTGGCTCTTATCTTGGTTAGTGTGATGGTGGGTTGAAATTTTAGAGAAACATGTACAGGCACTTATGATTTTCAAAAATCGAAATATTTTGATGGCAGTGGTTCTGGGCTTGGGGCTTGCGTTGTCTTCATGTGGCGACGGTGGCGGCTCCGATCCGGTTGCACGTTTCCAGAAGGAATTGCAGGCGCAACCAGAGTACTCCGTTATTCTCAATGATATGAAGGAAGAAGGCAATTTTGTACCGACCTATTTTCACCAGTATCGTGTGGATATTGGCGAGGAACAGGACATTCGTCCGTTCGAAGAGGTCAGTGAAGAAATTTATAATAAATACGAGCCTTATCTGGGGATGGTTCTGGTTTCAAAAAATGAAAAAGGCGAGATCACGAACACGCCTTTCCCCAATGGTTACCAATACGTGGGCAATCCGCAGTATGGCAACTGGCGGCAAGACCAGAGCGGTAACAGTTTCTGGGAATTTTACGGCAAATACATGCTGATGTCGCAGGTGATGAATTGGGCGGGAATGGGAATGGGGCGTGGACATTACGACGATTATCGCTCCAGTCTGCAATCGCGTCAGCCCTATTTTGGGGCCAACAGGGAATACGGCACCACGGGCACGGCGACGAAAAAACAAAAGCCCGATTTTTATGCACGACGTGCGGCGCGCAAGTCGGCATCAGCAGGCCGATTCGAGGACAAGGTCAATCGCCGGATCGGTCGTAGCAAAAACACTTTCAGGAGCAGAGGTCTGAGCTTCGGCAAATGAGTGATCCTTATGGAACTTGATCATATTTTAACTTCCGCCGTGTACATTGTGGCCTGTTTGGCGGTGTTCATTGTGGGGCACAAGTCCTTCCTGTTTTTTCGCAGGGATTATGACATTGCGAATGAGTTGGTGGAAAAAGACAATTGCGCCCTCGCCCTGACGCTCAGTGGCTATTATCTTGGATTGATCATCGCCATTGGCGGTCTGATCGCTGGCCCTTCCGTTGGGCTGAGTGAGGATTTGATGGATTTTGCCATCTACGGTCCGCTCATCATCATCCTGCTGTATGTGTCCTCGCGCATCAACGACAACTTTATTTTGTCGCGTTTTGAAATCAAAAAAGAAATCATCGAAGATCAGAATTGCGGAACCGGCGCGGTCGAATTCGCGGTTTACGTCGCATCGGGTCTCAACATCTACGGAGCGGTTTACGGTCTGGGTGGCTCGGTATTGACCACGCTGGCGTTTTGGGCAATGGGGCAAGCCGTGCTGGTCGGTTTGGGGAAATATTACAACAGCATTGTGAGTTACGATGTCCATGAGCATATTGAAAAAGACAACGTGGCGGTAGGTGTTGCCTTCGCCGGGGCGATCATCGCGATAGGAAACTTGCTTCGCGCCGCATCGTCTGAGCATTTTGTTTCCTGGACTGAAAATCTGGAAATTTTTGCAGGGTTCATGATTCTGGGTCTGATCCTTCTTCCCGTGTCACGACTGCTGACCGACCGGATTCTTCTTCCCGGCAGAAGTTTGTGCGATGAGCTGGTCGGGCAGGAAAAGCCCAATCTCGGAGCCGGGTTTCTTGAAGCGAGTTCTTATATCGGCTCCTCTTTTCTGATTTCCTGGTGTTTGTAGAGTCTTTGTCCTGACACCCGTCATGGAAACCATCCCCTCGCCGATAGGCAAATCCACCGCAGTTTCGCTTTCCACCACCCTCAAAATTTGCATGTTCGCTACCGGCGCGGCCGCAACCGCGACGGAATACACCCTGGCCACATTAGCGAGTTATCTGCTCGGCAATGCCATTTTGCAGTGGACGATGGTGATTTCGCTGATGCTGTTCGCCATGGGCGTGGGCAGTCGATTCAGTCGCCGTCTGATCGATCATTTGATGGATTATTACGTGCTGACCGAACTGGGGCTTTCCTTGTTCTGCGCCCTTTCCGCTTTGATCTGTTTTTGGGCCTCCGCCTTCACCACCCATTCCGGCACCGCCGTTTATTTTTCAGCCTGCGCCGTGGGATTCCTCATCGGACTGGAAGTGCCGCTGGTGGCACGGATCAACGAACGCTTTGAGACCCTGCGAATCAATATTTCCTCGGTGATGGAATACGACTATTACGGAGCCCTTGCCGGGGGCGCGCTGTTTGGTTTTTTCTTCCTGCCGGTGTTGGGTTTGACCTACACGCCGATGGTGCTGGGCGGCATGAACTGGCTTGCGGGAGGACTCATCCTCTTCCCTTTCGCCAGTTTGACGAAACGGCCCGTCCTGCTGAAACTGGCTTATTTTGGCATCGGAGGGCTGATCCTGCTCGCCGCGTATTTTGCCAAGCCCATCATCCTTTATGGTGAGCAACACAAGTACAAAGACAAAATCGTCTACGAAGAACAAACCCAGTATCAGAAAATTGTAGTGACGCAGTGGAAGGAAAATTACTGGCTGTTCCTGAACGGGAGCGAGCAATTCAGCACCTACGATGAAGAACGCTACCACGAGCCGTTAGTCCACCCTGCCCTGTCCCTGCTCAAAGAACGCAAAGACATCCTACTGCTCGGCGGTGGCGACGGACTCGCCGCCCGAGAAATTCTGAAATACGCCGATGTGGAAACCCTCACCGTCGTCGATCTCGATCCCGCCATGACCCGGCTGGCGCGCGAGCATCCCATTTTTAAAACCATCAACAAAGGTGCGCTCGACGACCCGCGCACAAAGGTGATTTCGCAAGACGCCTATCAATTCATCGAGAATGCCGAGCAATTGTACGATGCGGTGATCGTCGATTTGCCCGATCCCAAAACAGTATCGCTATCCTTGTTATACAGTCAGGGATTTTATACCAGAGTTTATCAGCACCTCAAGCCCTATGGCGTCGTCGTCACCCAAAGCGGAAGCCCGCTGTACTCGCCCGATGCCTTCGTGTGCATCAAAAAGACCATGGAAGCCGGCGGATTCACAATCGTGCCCTTTCAGAATTCCGTGCCGACCCTCGGTCGCTGGGGATGGAACATTGGCGTGAAGAAAGAACGCATGACCGCGAAGGAGTTGAAGGATCGCCTGAATCAACTGGAGTTTGCAGGCTTGGAAACCCGCTTCATCAACCGCGATGCCATGATTTCCATGACGCATTTCGGTAAGGGCCTGTTCGAGCGCGAAGCCGGGATTGAAGTCAACACCCGCATCAACCATGTCCTCACCACCTACTATCGCCAGGGCGACTGGGATTTGTACTAGCGTTTAAAATTAATAGGAATGGATGGTTTTCATTAAGCGGGCTTCTGCATCACTGGCATTGATTCCTATAAAATAACAAGCTTTTGCGGAAGGCGTAAATTCAAAATTGATATGGTCAAATGTTACTTTTTGAGAACGTGTTTTAGTGGTAATCACTGCTTTCTCAATTTGGTTACGTTTGCAGAATTCAATCAGATTGGAAAAACGCTGGGGTTTGTCAACATTTCGGTCACTCCATTTGACCTCAACGCAAAAATCGGGTTTCCCGTTATCTTTGAGGGCCACCAAATCAACCTCTCCTTTACCGCTTTTCCATCGGGCGTAATGAATCTTTTGCATTGCTGTTGAACTGTGCATGTATTGGCTGAATATTGCGGTCTCAACAAGGCTTCCAAGAGTCTCGGGATCGTCTTCGGAGACGGGGTTGTAGATAGCCGAGTACATGGATGGATTGGTCAGATAGACTTTGAAATAGTTTCTACGTTTGAAGGTTTTACAGTGGTCGTCCACGCGCTTGACTGTCTGGATTAAAAAAGCCGCTTCCAGATACTCAAGATATCGTTTGATGGTATCTTTTGCTACGCCGGAATGTTTGCTTAGGTCCGTCAGGCTAATTTCGTTGCCCGTTTGGTAGGCGAGTGTAGAAAAGAGTCGGTTCAGCTCCTGAGTGTCCTGAATACCGTAGAGTGAGGGTAAATCCCGCAACAAAACTTTATCAATGATGTCGCTACGAATGAAACGTTGTGGATCTTTTTGAATTGCCCTGTTAAATATTGCCTCGGGAAAACCACCGTAATTGAGGTAGTTGATGAATTGATGGTTTAACTCATCGATGTTTTTTATCGCATCGTTTCCTTTGGGAAAAAAAGACTCTGTTAAATCCCGAAGATCGAGAAATTCATAAAAAGTGAGAGGAGGTAGCATGAAATCGGTAAAGCGCCCGGCACCCGATTCCTGACTTTTTCGTTTCAATGCACCTGCCGCTGAACCGGATGCGATAAATTTTGTTTTTTTGTAATTGTCTACCAGAACTTTGAGCTGGATATCCCAATTTTTCAAATATTGGATTTCATCGAAAATTACTATTTTCCCAGACAGGTCATCGACAATTTCTCTGTAGATATCCAAAAGATCTTCCAGAGAGAAGGAATGAAAAAGTGGAGTGTCTAATGAGAGATAGATAATATCTTGAGGTGTCTTTCCACTATCGATGAGTTTTTGAATTGTTTGCCAAAGAATGATTGTTTTGCCCACCCGCCTGGGTCCCATGAGTACGACAGCGCGTTGTACATCAGTGGTGACTAATGGATAAAAAAGCTCGAAATACTTTCGCTTTTTCATTTGTCCAATGTCTTCGTCAATTTGACCGTTTTCCCAATGTGAGTTGGTCTGTGAAACTTTTTTTATGATCTGTTCGGGTGGGATTTTTCGCATTGGAGTAGGTTTTAAATATATTAATTTAAATTATTATTTAGAGAGACTTAAAATAAGACTAGAGGTCTAGTCTTATTTTACATTTGAGAGGAGAGAAGTCAAGGGCGATAAGTAAAACAGCGATGAGGATGCTGGTCCAACCCTATGACAGAACTCAAAAAAACTCCTTTTTTATCGCACTTCTGATACAATATTTCCATTCATCAGATATAAATTTATGGATTCAGCGAGACAACCCTACGGGTACGTTTATGGAAGCCTCTACCACAAAGAACGCATTTCCTACAGTGGCGGGAATGATTTTACTGGTTGCCATTTTCCTGGTAGACGCATTCGTCGAGCTGGGTGTGGCGGGCGGGGTGCTGTATATTTTGCCCGTTTTGCTGGCCTGGTATAGCCGACAAAGCTCTCATGTTGTTTTTGCGGGTTTGATCGGAAGTGTTCTCACCGTTTTTGGGTATTTCCTTTCGCCAGAAGGCACTGGCGAGGAATGGAAAGTTTTGATCAATCGCGGGCTCAGTTTGCTTGCGATTTGGGCCACGGTCTTCCCCTGCTATTTTTCGATTTCCAAAACGGCTGGTTTTGTCGCACCGAAAACAGGGATCGCTTTTCGAATCGGTATCCTGGCCTTCACTTTGGTTTTGGTCACCGCCACGGTGATTGGGGTGGTTTCTTTCAAGACCGCAAACGAAGCCCTGATCGGAAAAGAAATTGAAATCCTTGGCAATGAACTGGAAATGGACGGGCATCATGTGCTGGCGAGATTGAAAGCGGTTCGTCATGATGTGCAATTTTTGACTAAAACACCCCCTGTTCAAGGAATCATTCGTGCGCAATCAGCCAACGGTGTCGATCCTTTTGATGGGTCGACCGAGGCGATCTGGAAAAATCGCCTGGTGGACACTTTCAAAGAACTGATTCGGGGCAACCCCGATTATGTGCAGGTACGTTTCATTGGAGTGAATGATAACGGACGTGAGATCGTTCGCGTGGAACAGAGGGACGCAACTATTGTTTCCACGGAAATCCAGAATTTACAGAAAAAGGGCAATACCGAATATGTGAAAAAGACCCTTTTACTGCAAAAGGGTCAGTTGTACCTTTCCGAAGTTACCTTGAATCGTGAATTCAATAAAGTGGTGGTTCCGCACAAACCTGTCATGCGATTGGCGGCACCTGTTTTTAACGATGCAACAGGGTCTGTTTTTGGCATTGTGGTTATCGATTTGGATTTTGGTTTGATTTTGGATCGTCTGGCCAGAAATGGTGATGATTATTTTGTGACCAATTCTGCGGGCGATTTTCTTTCTCACCCGGACAAATACAAATCTTTCGGGTTCGATCTGGGAAGACCCTATCTGATCCAGCGAGAATTTCCAGATTTGAAAGCGATGTATGCGCCCGAAAATCTGCGTAATCAAATCTGGTATAAAAGTAAGTCTGCGACCCACCAGGCACCCATCCTTTATTTTCAGAAAGTAAATTTTGACCCGCTTGATCCTCGGCGTTTTATTGGCCTGGTGAAGGTAAAGCCGTTCTCCGAGTTTGCGATTTCGAGCCGTCAGGTTCTTGAAAATATTATCTGGCTGGCGGTTTCGCTGATTTTAATTTCAGCGTTGGTTGCCATTTATTTTTCGCGCCTGTTGACACGCCCTCTGACGGAGATCGTTGCAATTGCAGATACCCTTGCAGAAGGTAATTATGAAGGTGACATAAAAATCAGAGGCAGTGCTGAAGCTGAATTGCTGGGCACGACGATGGATCGCTTGCGCTCTAATTTGAAAAAATTGACCACCGGATTGAAGGAAAATGAAGATCGTTTGAAAGAGAATGCTTTGCGGCTGGAGGAGGAAAGAAATAAATTGGTGGAGGAGAGCTGGTTAAAAAGCAATCTCAACCAGGTCATGATGCAGATCGAAGGTAAGGAGAACCTTGAGGAACTGGGTTCCCGTTTGTTGGGTCAATTGGTTCCTATGACTTCTGCTTATGCGGGAGCTTTCTATGTGAAAATTCAGGATGCGGAGTACCCTGTTTTAAAGTTGTACAGTTCCTACGCCTATCACAACAGGAAACCCCCGTCGGGTCAATATAAAATGGGGGAGGGGTTGATCGGTCAGTGTGGTGTGGAAGAAAGAAAGCTCAAGTTGAGCATGAAGGGCGAAGATTGCATCAAAGTGGTTTCAGGATCGGTAGAGGTGATCTTGCAAAGCGTCATTGTGATTCCGGTTATGTTTGAAGGTATGTTGTTTGGTGTCATCGAATTGGCCACGCCGGGGGATTTTACGGTCTTGCATGAGAGATTGTTCTCTAAGGTGGCTGAACGCATCGGTGTCATTATCAACAACATCAATAATCAGAACAGAACGGTTGAACTTTTGGAGCAATCGCAATCCCTGTCCCGTGAAATGCGGCGGAAAACACAGGAGCTTCAGTTGGCCTATGAAGAGCTGGAGCAAAGATCGATTCGTTTGCATGAACAAAAAAACGAAATAGAAATCAAGAGTCAGGAAATCCAAAAAGCCAAGGAAGAGCTTGAGAAAAAAGCCAAAGATCTGGAGTTGGCGAATCAATACAAGTCAGAATTTTTGGCCAATATGTCGCACGAATTACGGACACCTCTGAACAGTATGCTTTTGCTCTCTAATAATCTTGCAAAAAATAAAGATGGAAATTTAACGCAGGAACAGGTCGAAGCCGCCTCCTATATAAACAAAGGAGGAAGAAATTTACTCGACTTGATCAACGAGATTCTCGACCTGTCAAAAATTGAAGCGGGAATGACGACTGTTGAGCTTGAGGAGGTATCGATTCGTGAAATAGTGGATACCCTTCAGCACGATTTTGTGCATGTCGCAAAAGAAAAAGGTTTGAAGTTGAATGTTTCGCTGAATAAAAACCTGCCGTCCTCTGTAATCACTGACAAGTCTCGCTTGTACCAAATCTTGAGCAATCTTCTTTCAAATGCCATCAAGTTTACGGCAGTGGGGAGTGTGAGCGTCGATTTTAGCCGTCCTGCAGATCAGGTAGTCTTGTCTGCTGCGGGGCTGAATCAGCGAAACACGATAGCCATTGCGGTTACGGATACGGGAATAGGGATTCATCCTGACAAGCAGGAGTTGATTTTTGAAGCCTTTCGTCAGGGAGATGAAGGTGTCGCAAGAAAATACGGTGGGACAGGGCTGGGATTGTCCATTTCAAATGAGTTGTCACACTTGCTGGGTGGCGAAATACACATCAAAAGTGAGGTTGGGAAGGGTTCCACTTTCACACTTTTTCTGCCTTTGAAGTCGGATTCCAACGGTGGGGGGCCCGAACAACCTGATGTTGTGGTGTCGGAAAAGGCCGTGGTTATAACGCATAAAGCAGGTCAGGCAACGCCATTGGACAGCCAGAAAAAAGCGATTTACGGTTTCGATAAATCACTCCTCAAAGATAAAAAAATACTGGTCGTTGATGATGATATGAGGAATGTATTTGCCCTCTCCCAACTTTTGCAGGAACTGGGCGCATTGCCAATAAAAGCCGATAGTGGTTCAAGGGCTTTGAGGTGTTTGGAAGAAATTCCAAATATAGATTTAGTATTGATGGATATCATGATGCCGGAGATGGATGGCTATGAAACCATACGAAGGATTCGCGAAAAGAAGAAAGACTTGCCCGTCATTGCGGTAACCGCCAAGGCAATGGAAACCGATCGCGAGATCTGCCTCACTGCGGGAGCGAACGACTACATTGCAAAACCCGTAGACGAAAACAGTTTGTTTGCAATGATCGCTTTTTGGTTGGAGTCCGCCAACTCCAATCGTTTATTAGGTTCAAGAAAATAAACAAATCGTAAAAAGCAAACAGGGGTCGGCAAGAATTTTTTTGAAGGTGGGTGGGATTTAATGTTTAGAAAATCAACCTAGCAAGCTGTGTTTGAGTTCGGGCAGGACGGATGCGGGACTGAAGGAAAGAAATCTTATGGTTGAAAAATCTAAAATTCTGATCGTTGATGACCGGCGTGAGAATCTGATCGCTCTTGAAAAAGTGCTTGAAGATTTAAGCATCGAAATCGTTACGGTTACGAACGGAAACGATGCCTTGAGAAGTCTGCTCAATCACGAGTTTGCCCTGATCATTCTGGATGTGATGATGCCCGAAATGGATGGTTATGAATTGGCTGAACTGATTCGCGGTCAGAAAGAAACCCGAAAAACTCCCTTGATATTTCTTACGGCGATGGGTTCGACGGACAAACTGATTTTCAGAGGCTATCAGGCCGGTGCCGTGGATTATCTTTTCAAACCCGTCGATGATCATATCCTGTTAAGCAAGGTGAATGTTTTTGTGCAACTGGACCAGCAGAAAAAGGAGTTGGAGCGAAGCAACAGGGATCTTGAAATATTCGCAGGGATAGCTTCTCACGACCTCAAGGCACCGCTGAGAAAAATACAAAATATGGGAGATTTTTTGAAGGAAGATTTTAAAAATATTTTGGATGAGCGCGGAATCCAATACATCACAAATATACAGGGCATGGCCATGCAGTTGTCCAAGCTTACGGACAGTCTGCTTGAATATTCCCGGATCAATAAAGAAACCGAATCTTTTGAGTCCGTCGATCTGAATGACATTCTCGAAAGGGTTGTCAATAATCTGGAATTACAAATACAGGAGACCCGAGGTGATATTCGCGTGGGCAAACTGCCTGTTGTGAAAGGAATGCCATTTTTATTGATCCAGTTGTTCCAGAATCTGATAAGCAATGCCTTAAAATTTCATCGCAATGAAGAACCTCCTCGGGTGGATATTGAAGCCAAGGCGATTGGCAATGGTTTTTGGAAAATTACGATCAAAGACAACGGAATCGGTTTCGATGAAAAGTACAGCGATGAAATTTTTAAACCCTTCAAACGTCTGGTGAGCAAAAGTACATTTGACGGTAGCGGGATCGGTCTTGCCAGTTGCCAAAAAATTGCTAATCACCATCGCGGCAATATCATGTGTTGCAGTGAAATGGGAAAAGGAAGTCTATTTGCAGTCATTCTCCCCGAATGATTTTTGAACCGTATCATTTGTAAAAAAATCCCCGACGGTTATTTCCCGCAACATTTTTTATACTTCTTACCACTTTGACAAGGGCAAGGGTCGTTTCTGCCTGTTTTGGGATCGCTACGCACCACGGTCTTTTGCGGAGCCGCTCGTTTGGCCGAGGGAGTAACGGTGTGGGAGCCTTGCTCGTCGTAATACCAACGGCCTTCTTTTTTTTCAAAATGAGAGTGCTCCCTGAGAACTTTCTCGCTTTTGCCATCCGAATACCAGGCAGAAAATTCGATCTGTCCCTTGGCGTCATCGTGGTTCCCGCCTTGACTGCCATGAATTTCCAGACGTTGCCAATTTGTATTTTCACTGGACTGTTGGTAGTCTTCGGCACTTTTTGAGGAATGCAATGAGGTGCGCGCCAGATAATCCCATTTCTTTTTAACGAAGGCGGAGTAACGCGATCGCATGAGGTCTTCCGCCGTGTCGGCGTATCCTCCTCCTTGAATCAAAAGGGCGCAACAATCGTTGTAGGGGAACAAACTTCCACAAGGGCAATTTTCCATGGCTATGAAGGGGGTATGAGGCGATAAGGATAAGGAACGGTTATTGATTTGAAAATAATCGTTCCCAAAGAATAATAGATGTTATTTACGGAGCCATTACCATTGTTTTATTCGCGGATGTAATGGAGACTGTTCCCCGTAGCCTGCTTTGTTCTCAAGGGGAAGTTGAGTTGCCGAAATCTGTTTTTAATTTGAACGTCCAATTCATTTAAATCTGAGTTGGTAACTGAAATTTTAATTTGCAAAGTTTGCACGTTGCGACGCAGATCAATCACTTTAGCATTGCTCAGTTCCACTATTGTTTCGTGGATGCCATTCATTTCTGTATCGTTGAAACCTGTGAAGATCAAGAAATAAGCCGGGTCCATTTTTGGCGGGTTTATTTTTTCAGTCAAAGCATTCGTTCCCTTTTGAGCCGCTCTCACTGCCGCGAGCATCCAGGGTGAATCAAGCATTTGAGTCCCTATAAGAGCAGGAGCCTCTCCAAAATTTTCGGTGATTCCCAAAAGCTTGCCTGAATTCACATTGTAGGCCTTCGCTCTAAAAACAACCTGCGCGATGTCCCTATCCTCTGGTCCCCATTCCAAATGGTAGATCGTGAGACAGTTGACCCCTCTTTGCCGCGCTCTGACGATCAGTTCTTCGTCCGCCACAGAAAACTCATCCGTTTTCGTTTCTTGCTCGATCATTTTCCCAAGGATTTTATTATGAGTCGGTATGCCATTTTCCTTCAACGTGTCTATGACCGTGTCACGCGCAATTTCAGTTTCCAGAGATTTCGCGCGATCCAGTGATAAGGGAGAGTACACGACAAGACATTTCATCGGCGGTAAAGCGGGAACAGCGTGAGGGGGCTTCGCTGTGGCAGTGACCGTCTTCGTCGATTGAGGAGTTTGGGAAGAATTGCGAGCCCTTATTTCCTCGGGCATGGGAATGTACATTTCCGCGCAAGAGCTGATAAGGACAATAGAAAACAGGCCCAAAAGATACGCCAGAGTAACGAATGGCGGTTTTTCTTTTTGCGACTTCGTCATTGTGATAGATTACATGCCTGTTTTTTGTTCGATACGTATCGTCGCGATTATGATCTAAACCCCCAGTTTCTTCAAGTAGATAGTTATCCCTGTCTACCGTGGCCGGACAACACATTATGGACTCAATTACAATATTGGGATATTTGGCCGCGACACTGACGACGGTAGCCTTCGTGCCGCAAGTTACAAAAATCTGGTATTCCCGTTCGGCAAAAGACATATCCTTCGCAATGTTTCTCGTCTTTTCGCTCGGCGTCCTATGTTGGCTGATGTACGGATTGATGATTGGTTCCGGGCCGATGATTTTTGCCAATAGCATCACGCTGATTTTGGCATTGTCCATTTTAGCAATGAAGCTGAAATTCAAATGATCGAGATTCCCATTACTTATGACTGATTTGAGTTGGCGTTTCATCTCATTGGGCGGTTTTGTTCTCATAGCCCTGCTGGCCTGGTTGACCGGTGGGCGTGGAACACCGGGATGGCGAACCGTGCGCGGTTCGGTGCTTTTGGCCTGGGGTTTGGGCGGGCTTATTTTTATGTTTCCTGGATCTCGCTCGGTTCTGGAATGGGTGAACAATGCCCTGCTGGCATTGATCGTCGCCTCACAAAAAGGCGCGCAATTTTTATTTGGCCCCTTGGCACTGGGTCCGGGACAGACCTTGCCGGATGGTACCGCTTCGGTGGGTTTTGTTCTCGCGTTTCAAGTATTGCCTTCCGTGATATTTTTTTCCGCTTTGGTTTCTGCCCTGTATTACCTCAACATCATGCCGCGCATCGTAAATTTTTTGGCCAAAGGATTTTATCGATTCATGAGAATCTCGGGAGCCGAAGCACTCTCGGCCGGAGCCAGTATTTTTGTAGGGATCGAATCGGGCATTGCCATTCGTCCTTTTCTGGAAAAAATGACACGCTCGGAATTGTTGACACTTCTCACCTGCATGATGGCAACCGTTGCCGGTACAGTGATGGGGATTTACGTTTTGGCACTGAAGGATGCGGTGCCTAACATTGCAGGGCATCTGGTCTCTGCATCCCTGATCTCCATTCCCTGTGCGGTGTTGATCGCAAAATTATATCTTCCAGAAGATAGCGTGCCGGAAACGTTAGGCAAAGTTCCCGATTCGACTGAAGACAAAACACAGGCAAATGTGGTTTCCGCACTTTTGGAAGGTGGCAGTCAAGGGGTATCAATGAGCCTCGGCATTGCTTCGGCATTGATCATTGTCTTGGGCTTGTCAGCGGTGGCCGATTTGGTTTTTGGTTTTTTCAGCGCAAATTTATCATTGGCAAAAGTATTGGGTTGGCTGGCCTGGCCCTTTGTGGTCTTGATGGGACTGCGGCCGGAAGAATGGGAAATGGGAGCGCAAATTCTGGGCACACGGCTGATCGAAACAGAAGTAGTGTCTTACTTTCAATTAGCGGCCATGCAGACAGGAGAGACTCCGGTTTTTTCATCGCGTTCGGCGATTATTCTGTCCTATGCGCTGTGCGGATTTGTTCATATTGCGAGTTTTGGAATTTTTGTCGGCGGGCTATCGGCCTTGGTTCCTGAACGGATCAAGGATTTCAGCGAACTGGGACTGAAGGGATTGTGGACAGCGTTTCTGGCAACCCTCGCAACCGGTTGCATTGCAGGCGTGTTTGTTTGAAAGGCGGGATGGGAAAGGAGAAGGATTCAGTCTATTTTTTCAAAATGCAACTTCATGAGAACGGAACCGCCGTTGATTTCAAAAGGAATGATGATTTGTTCGGTACTGGAATCGTTGTTCAACTCAAATTTCCATTCATCATCCCCCATTTTTGCCTGCGGCAAACCTAATTCAAAACTCAATTCCGCGTCATCAACAGCGTCAGGATTGACCAGAGAGACGACTTCCTGAGTCAGATGAGAAATCTTTGGCTTCACAATTCCGGCGATGATATTGCCGAGCTCCTGAACCACTCCACAGACTTGTTCCAGATCAACTTCTCCAAAAATCCCCTCGTAAATCGCGCAAGCCACATCCTTTGGAAAATACAGAGCGATATTGATCCTCACACGATGCACATTATCGTTGAGCTCAATGAGTGATCCAAAATATAAATCGCCGACGATGGAGTCAATGGGCTCTTCAGCCACGGCGGAAACCATATACTGACTCAAGGACTCAATCGCACTTTCGATGAATGCGGACGTAATTTTGGGGCTGATGGTATGCGTTCCTGAGCTTTGTGGTTCAGGGGAAGGTTCTTCTTCCGGGAAAATTTGTTTGATTTTTTTTTCGAGCTGATTGTAGGTGAAAGGCTTGCTCAAATAACAATTGCAACCAGCGGCCATCAACTCTTCAATAATTTCTTCTTTACGTTCTGCCGTGATCATAAAGTAAAAAAGATTTTTGATTTTTTCGTTGGAGTCGTTCCGGATTTTTTTGAGCAATTCCAATCCGTTCACCAATTCCATATGGTAACCCGTGATAGCGAGCTCAAAATCCTTGAGTCCGATGATGAGGTGGGCTTGATGTCCATCTTTGGCGGTGACGATGTTATCTTTTGCAAAGCCCATCTTAACCAAATGATTTTCAATAATTCGCGTCATCACCGATGAATTGTCAGCAATGATGACCGATTTTTCTGCGTAACGGTTTGTCATCCAAAGATTCCTACTCAGATACGGGAAAAATTGTGATCAACAACATCTGGATCGGACAAAAACTCTATAATTACCTTCTCTGAAAACCTAAGTATCACGGACTTTTTAGAACCTGTCCACGTTTATTTTTATGCGTGTGAAAGAAAGGGGAATGAACTGGCAGGACAATTCACACTAACAATCTGATAAAATATTGAAAGAATTATCTAAATCAGATTTTGTCAGTGGCTTGCGGGAACCCAGATATGGATAAAAATTATTATCCCTTGAGGGAAAAAGGGATAATAATTTTAATTGAAAAAGCGCATCTTCCGGGAGAGAGAACGGCTCTGCAAAAATTACCAACGGATTCCAAAATCTTTAAGAAATGGAAACTCCCTTGGCACCTTCAAAATTAGTATCTGTCGTGTCAATGGAGTCCATCTTTGCAGAAGTAAAATTGGCATTTTTGCAAATGGCTTCGCCCATTTTCGATCCCGTTAAGTCAGAACTTTCCAGAGAGGCACCCGTCAGGTTAGCGTATTCGAGATTGGTTCTGCGGAGATCGCAGTTTTTAAAATTTGCGTTTTGAAGATTGGAGCGCGTAAACTTTGCACCAGCCAGCTGGGCATTCTCCAGTTGAGCAGAAGAAAGATCCGCTTTTCTCAAGTCGGCTCCAAGCAGGAAGGCATTGTTTAAATTTGCATTTGTCAGCATGGCTTCGCTCAAATTGGCTCGACTGAGGTCGGTGCCTTCAAACTGTGCATTCCTGCAATCCGCGCCGGCAAGTTCGGCTCCACTCAAATCGGCACCCGTCAGATCCACTTTTTCCATCTTGGCCTTGTTGAGGTTGGCACCACTCAATTGCGCCCCGGAAAGTTTTGCCGAAACGAGCTTGATGCGTCCCAGGTCGGCACCACGCAGGTTGACATCGACCAGGCTGGCATCGGTCAAATCGGATACGCTGAGAGTTGCTTCGCTCAAATTGGAACCCTTCAAGTCAGTGCGCCGAAGTATGGCTCCATCCAGTTTTGCACGCGTAAATTCTACATGATGCACAATGGCCTCAGAAAGATCGGCACTGGTGAGATCGGCTCGGGAGAAATTGGCACGGGTCAGATTGGCCCCGCATAATTTGGTCCCCTTCAACTGCACACGCACAAATTGAGTGTTTTGCAGATTGGATTCAAAAAAACCTGCCATGTTGATTTTAGAATCGGTCAAGTTGGCATTGCTTAAATTGGCACCATTGAATTTTGAACGGGACACGTCCGCATTCTGGATTTGCGTGGAGATGAGCGTCGCCTTGGAAAAATCGGTGCGCGTCATATTGGCTTCTTCAAAATTTGCTTCCGAAAGATCGGCCTGCACAAATTTAGTGCCGCGCAGATTGGCATTTTGAAAAACGGCAAATTTCAGATTCGATCCGCTAAAATCCGCATTCTCTACATTCGCATCTTCAAAGTTGGTAGAAACCAATTCACCAGCGCGGATGCTGGCCGCCTCCATATTGGCCTCTTTTAACTGGGCACCCGTCAAATCGGCGGTGTCGAGAGAGCAGTGGGAAAGATCGGAAGCTCGCAAATTACAATCTGTCAGATTGGAACCATCGAGGCTGATGCCGTAAAAATCAAGTCCTGAAAGGTCGAGTCCTGAAAGATCGATATTTTCCAGAGGGCCGGGCACGACTTCTTCGGGTTCTTCCACCACTTCCAGATCGGTACCGGCTTCTGCGGTTTCGCTGTCGTCTAATTCGGTATCTTCCGGTTCGGCAACTTCTCCCTCTTCCTCATCGTCGGCGATTTCCTCAGCCTCTTCATCGTCTTCTTCATCAATATCTTCGTCGTCTTCCAGCTCATCGACAAACTCGTCTTCTTCAGCTTCGGCTTCGGCTTGGGCTTTTAATAATTCTGCGTATTCCTCAAGTTTTTCTTCAACTTCTTCTCGGGTTAGATCCGCCATATTAAAATTCCTGTATCAAGGGATAAAACAAAGTGGTTTGCATTACTTTGCTATTAATGTTCAATATTATAAGGCAAGTTGGAAAAGTATCCCACATCGCTCAAGAACGCAAGGAAGAATAGGTGTTAAATTTATTTTGCCTTTTAGTTCAATGTTTTCTTTACTCAGCATTTGGGGTACCGTTGCCGTTAAATTTAAAGAGTCGCAACGTATTGTCGGTGCGGCGATTCAATCAATATAACCTTAATTTCGATTTGCTTTCATAAATGATTTTGTCTCGTTTCATATTGCCCTTAATTCTCCTGCTTTGCGGCTTTACCGTGCGAGCGGTGTATCTGGATCAATTTCAGAGCAATCCATTTTACGATTATGTCCCACCCGCATGGGATCAAACGGTGTACCACAGGGGAGCGGTCGCTTTTTCAGAAGGCGATTTGTTGGCTGTGGCACCGGGTGAAACGAACAAGTTCTCTCCTTTATATCAATATTTTCTAGGCATCCTTTATCGCTTGTTCGGTGTCGATCTCCGCATGGTGTGGTGTGTTCAAGGCGCGATGGGAGTTGCTTCATCCCTGCTGATTTATGCCATCGGCCGACGCTATTTTAAGGCAGGAATTGCATTTACAGGAGCTCTTTTTTTCTCCCTGTATGCGGGAAACTGGTTGTATGAAGGCACCTTGTATCGCGAAACCTTCATGACCTTTCTGGAACTCTCGGCACTCTGGCTGCTCCTGCGCATGATGGATCGACCGGGCTGGCCGACGGTGCTTCTGAGCGCGTTGTCGTTTTCTCTGTTCATGCAATCGCGAACCAATAATTTGCTGGTCGTTGTCGCCGTTCTTGCTTTTCTATGGAGCCCGTTTTTCTCTCGCCCTGAGAAAGGTAAAAAATGGCTCGCGCCCTGGTTGATCGTTTTTGTCATCGCCTCTCTTCCGCTTTTGGGATGGGTGAAGGCGGTGCATGGCAAATGGGGATTTTACGATCAGGACGGACCCGAAACATTTCTGTTTGCGAACCTGCCGGACTATTCGGGAAAAGAATACAAATTCACTCCGCAGTTTCATGAAGTGGTGAAAACAGTTCCTCTGGAAACCGGACCGGTCATCCAGTTTGTATTGCAGAATATAGGGGAACATCCCTGGGACTATTTTCAGCTCTATCTACGGAAAACATTTTACTACTTCAATGATTATGAAACGCCGAACACGGTAAATTTTTATTTGTCGCAGGAGTTCTCGCCGATTCTCAAATGGGGAATTCCCTTTGGCGTATTGGCTTCGCTGAGTTTGATGGGATTCTTTATGCTATGGCGGGAGCGCGGAAAATGGAATCTCTTGCACGTTTTGTTCGCGGCCAATTTCCTGATGTTCCTGCCGTTTTTTGTGACCTCTCGATTCCGACTGCTCATCATCCCCTTCATGTGCCTGTTTGCTGGCTACACGGTTCACTTCATTTACAAGGCCGCACGCGATGGTATTCAGCAGAAGAAAAAAGGCCCCATTGCGGGTGTGATGGCGGTGCTGTTGTTCCTCTTGTGGGCAACACACACTCGACCCTTGCCGGAAGGTAAGATACGGATTCTGGATTTGATCAATATTGGTTCCTTTTACATGAGCAATGCGCGTCTGGAGGATGACCAGAGCGGACTCTATTATTACTGGAGGGCCTGGGAGCTTTCGCGCACTCTGCAACCGGTGGATCAGCGCCCGGAATTAACACGCCGGGCCTTGTGGGATTATTATCGCTGGCAGGCGGGTGATTTTGATGACAAGAAGGACATTGAGTCCGCGATTGTGGCCTACCGCAAGGCTCTGTTTTTTGATTATGGCAAAGCGGAGGAGCACGGACATCTGGCGCAGATTTTGTTTGAAAACCGCAAGGCCCGCGAGGCTTTTATAGAAGCCCTGCGCTCGGCTGACATGGACCCCGGTCTTTCCTCACCGCATATTTTGCTGGCGATTGTCTACAATCACACCCTCAATCGTCCTCTGAAAGCACTGTTCCATATGCAACGCGCCTGGAGTCTGGCGGAGGAAAAGGACAAGCCGGATTTTCATCAGCAGATCAAAAGCTATCTCGACCGACTGGTGATCCTCGGCATGATCGATCCCAGCGTTTCATTGGAAGATGCCGATGTTTTGCGCGACATGGCTCTGAAGAGTCTCCCCCATTTGACATTCCAGGCACCGTATTTCCATTTGCCCGAAAACATAGGAACGCGCGAACAGGCTGAAAATCATATGATCTCGCTGTTCGAGCATTTGATCCTCAACCCCAAGGCGAACAAGGGCGCGATCTACCGCCAACTGGCCGAAATTCATGGAACGTTCCTTCACGATGTCAGCGCAGAATATTTTTATATGGAGCGCGCCCGCTCTGTCGGACTCAATTATGAAGGATTTGAACGCGAACGGGAAAACGTGCGTGCGCGCTGGGCTACGGCGCAGATACCGTGGGGGCCACAACCTTTGGGTCGCGCGGGGTCATAAAAACCTTGATGGCGTCATTCTTCTTGAACAGATTGAATGACGGTTGGCTGTCCAGCGGATGATAAGAACCCGCTAAAACCAGATTGGGATTGCGTTGCAATACAATTTCAGGCGGGAAAAATTCGTTCCGCGCCGCAAAATAAACATCCGCCCCCTTCAATTCCTCCCAAAGCAAGGTGCGCTGGACTTTCAATTGATATTTGGAGCGGTTGATATTCATCCCCTGCACATTGTCCGGGAAAATCGGCATCGTATGCGCCCACCAGGCTTCGACCACATGCGTGTCGGGAAGGTCCTTCATATAAAGGTAAAGGGCATCGCCGGGCATGCCCCAGGTGCGCGAAACAAACAGCCACAAGGGACGGCCCTGACGCCCGGCATTCATCTGTTTGATGGCTGAGCGAATGCCATAACCCGAATATTGACTTTCGAGGTATTGCCAGCGGTCTTTCTTAGCCATCGGCGTCGATTCTGGAGCAACGATCCACTGATAATCAAATTTCCAGGCGGGAATCAGGGCCAACAAAACCAGTCCCGCGACGATTGCCTGTGTCTGATTCTCCTTT
This sequence comes from Nitrospinae bacterium CG11_big_fil_rev_8_21_14_0_20_45_15, assembly GCA_002787235.1. Classification (GTDB taxonomy): domain Bacteria; phylum Nitrospinota; class Nitrospinia; order Nitrospinales; family VA-1; genus Nitrohelix. The sequence continues at coordinate 118,232 of PCWG01000041.1, read as the reverse complement.
CTTCCGCGAATCTGCAAGTCCGCGTAAAAGGTATGGAGCGGTTCCATCGCCAGAAACACGAGCGGCGGGATGGAAAACAGAAAATAGCGGGAATACACCTCGCGTCCCAAAACCAAAAACGCCGCACAGGGAACCAGCCACCAAACCAGACAGAAAATTCCAAATCGGTCGCGTCGCCCCACTGCCCGCAGGACACCGATCAACAACAGAAATAGAATCGGCGGGGTGATGTAGACCCAGAGATACTCCGCAAATTGTTTCATGTTCTCTGCGAGAACCGGACTGTCCAGTTTCAACAAAGCGATCAGAGGCTTCAATACATCGGCGTTGTGGAGCATCTTGCCCGTCCCCGCCACCTGCTGGCTCGGTTCGTGAAGCAGATAAGGGGCCATACAGGCCAACGCAATGAGGCCCGCCAGCATCATATTGAGCCAAACAGATTTTTCACGAATTTTTCCCGCCAGCAATGCCGAGACCGGAAGCAATAGAAACAAAATAATGAAAGGCGTTTTCGTGAGGAATCCCATCCCCATCACCAAACCAAGCCCCAAGAAACGTACGGGCGAAAAACGATTCCATGTCGTCGCACCGGCCAAAAGGGCGACGAGCGCGACCGCAAAAAAAGTGCCCAGTGTGTCGACCAGAGCCATCCGGTTGTGCAAGGTGAAAAAAGGCAGGGACAGATAAACCAGCGCACTCAAGTAACCGCAAACGGGTGAATAAATCCTGCGCCCGATGTAAAACATCAAACCCGCAGTGAGCCCTCCCGCCACTACGGATAGGATGCGACCTGACAAAACAATGTCGTCGAATCGGTCGACCGTCAAGGCATTGAGCCACATGAACAGTGGAGATTTGCCATCCTGCGCGGAAACGAACAGGTTGCCGATATCCTCATGAATGAGGAGTGCCCAGCGGATGTAAATCGCCTCATCGTTGAAAATCGGTAAGGCAGACAGCCGCAAGCCGTGGGTGACGACAAAGAGCAGGGGCAAGAGGAGCAAAAGAAGTGAATGATTTCGTTTCATATAGGGAATGGTAATGCAGGGCAACGTTATTTCCAAGCAAGGAGTCTAAAAAATTTCAGGCGTCAACGTCCCGGACTCTTGTTGCGCTCTTTTCTTTTCGGTGAATGCGGACAAACCCTTGAGTAGGGCAAGGTTTTTAGTCGTCGCAAACGTGGAATTTAAGCTAGAATCAGAGTAGAATACCCAATAGAACGACCGAAAGACCGTTGCTTTAAAATTGACAGGCTCAAGTGTTTTCCGCTCCGGCGGACGTTTGCAGACAATCAAAACACTGTTTTTTATTTAGGGTCCAGCGTCACGCTGGTCGATTGCGCACTAATTGAAGGGATACTTATGAATGCACAGCCAGATACCACTGGCGGTTCGCCAGCGGATTGTTTGTTTTGTAAAATCAATCAAGGGACGATACCCGCCGAAAAAGTTTTTGAGAACGACGGATTGTTCGCGATTCGGGACATCAACCCCCAGGCCCCGACGCATCTGTTGATCATACCCAAAAAACATATTACGACCCTGCTCGATCTGCAAACAGCCGACGAGGAATTGATCGGTTCGATTTACACAACCGCGAATCAGATCGCCAAAGCAGAAGGTGTGGATCGAAGCGGATTCCGCGTCGTCGCCAATTGCGGATCCGATGGTGGGCAGTCGGTCTATCATATCCATTTCCATTTGCTCGGCGGCAGGCCCCTGCATTGGCCGCCCGGTTAACAGATAGAAAATATCCGAAACACAAATTGAAAAAATACTTATAGACGAGTGACCCGCATTATGGAAGCAAGCCAGCTTTACGAAAAATTGAAGTCGATCAAACTCGGTGGTTCCACACAACGCTTCGTGATGGAGATGTGCGAAGAACGCCTGCCCGTGATCAACCGCATCGAAGCATTGAAGAAAGAAAAAAACGCCATCGTGCTGGCGCACAACTACGTGTCGCCCTACATATTTTACGGAGCCGCCGACCACACCGGCGATTCCTACGGGCTTGCCAAAGTCGCGCAGAAATCAAATGCCGAGATCATCGTGTTCGCCGCAGTGCGCTTCATGGCCGAAACCGCGAAACTGGTGAATCCCACAAAGACCGTGCTCGATCCCAATTTCAATGGCGGTTGTTCCTTAGCCGACGGCATCACCGGCGAAGACGTGCGCCGCCTGCGCCAACAGTTTCCCGATCACACCTTCGTCTGTTATATCAACACCACCGCCGAAGTCAAAGCACTGTGCGACGTGTGCGTCACCTCTTCCAACGTCAACCTGATTTTAGAACGCATTGAAAACGACAAGATTTATTTTCTTCCCGACAAATTGATGGGCGAGAACGCCATCAATTTCCTGCGCAACAAAGGCGTGAACAAGCAGATCGAAGTGTTCAACGGCACCTGCTATGTGCATGAAGAATACCGACCGGAAAGCATCGACCTGGTCCGGCAGAATTTCCCCAACGCAGAAATCCTCGCGCATCCCGAATGCAAACCGTCAGTCGCCGACAAAGCCGATTACGTTGGAAGCACCACCGGCATGCTCGACCGTGTCCGCGAGTCCAGCAAATCCGATTTTTTCCTGTTGACCGAGTGCGGTTTGACAGATGTCTTGCAATCCGAGTTCCCCGACAAACGTTTCGTCGGAACCTGCACGCAGTGCCAGTATATGAAATCCAACTCGCTCGAAGACATCGTGCAAGTGCTGGAGAATCCCCGCCCCGACCAAATCGTCGAACTCGACCCCGAAGTCCTCAAAAACGCCAGCCATTGCGTCGAACAAATGTTCCACTACGCGCAGGCAACGCCTGCTGGAAATAGAGCGATCAAAGGATCGTGTTCTTAAAACCAATGCTCTTCCGAGTTACCCGCTCCGGCGGGCGTTTGTAGAAAACCAAAATACAATTGTTTATTTAGGGTCCAGCGTCACGCTGGCTGGCGGGTGTTTGTAGAAAACCAAAATACAATCCAACCATCATGCTGAGTGAAGCAAAGGGTCTCTGTAGTACAAACGAACGCGAGACCCAAAGCAGAGATTCTTCACTGCGTTCAGAATGACAGACCCAGATCGTTTTTCAGACACCCTACCCGCACGTCATTGCGAGGAGGCGTCAGCCGACGCGGCAATCCATTTTAAAGTAATGATTGCAATGGATCGCCACGTCGCTTTCAGCGACTCGCGATGACGGCAGGCAGTGCCTGCTATGAATAGAACAGTCTAAAGTTTCGATAATGTATTATTGTCTCGTTATGAATAATAAAGCATAGATTTGACCCCTATGTTGGGGCGTGGTGCTTTAATTTTAAAGGTTTGCTGTAGATGATTGATAAAGTTCGAGGGTGCGTTCGGCGGTTTTTTTCCAGTTGAAGCGTTCCTGGGCGAGGGTTCTGGCTTTTTCTCCGTAGCTTTCCATGGGTTCGGGATTGTCCAATGCGTCGATCATGGCTTGGGCGAGTGCGCGGGCGTCGTTGGGGGGGACGAGGATGCCGTTGACCTTGTCTTCGATGAATTCGGAGAGGGCTCCGGCGCGGGCGGCAATGATGGGCATGCCGACGGCCTGGGCTTCTGCCATGGCGAGTCCGAAACTCTCGATGCGTGAGGGGAAGACGCCAAAGCGGCATTGGCTGACGACTTGCTTGATCTGGCACAGTTCCATCCAGCCATGAAAATAAACGGAGTCGTCGAGCTGTTGGGATTTCACTAAGGCTTTGCATTCTGCTTCATAATGGCCTTCGCCGACGAGGTGCAGTCGGGCGGTCGGATGGGCATTCACGACGTCGCGGAAGGCGGTGATGAGTTCGGGCAGGCCTTTTTCTTTTTCCATGCGTCCCCAGAATATGAAATCTTTGGGTTGCGGGTTGATGCGCCGGGTTTCGTGCCAGGCGGGGTCGACTCCGGGGGTCGCGACTTCGATTTTTTCTCTATACTCGGGGCCGAGGGCGGTGACGATCTGCTCTTTGGAAAACTGGCTGAAGGCGATGATTTTGTCGGCCCGGCTGGCGGTGGAGCGTTGCAGATGGGGGTTGATGGATTTCAGAAACCGGATCGGCTGAGTCAGCATGCCTTGCAGGATGTCGGTGCGTGGCAGGCTGGGGGCGTGTGAGGTGTAGAAGAATCTGGCCCCGATTTTCTGGCTGATGCGGTCGCTGAAGAAGGCTTCTTCGGAGTTGCCGTGGATCACATCGAATTTATGTTTCTCGGTCAGGATTTCGAGTCCGCGCGCGAAGGAAAATATATTGAGATTGAGTGTGGCGAAATTGTAGTGTCGGACCCAGTGAATTTTGTAGGGGACTTCGAGGGCCAGGGCTCCTTCAGGTGTAGCGGAGTAGAGGACATGCACTTCTTGCCCCATTTGCGCGAGGGCGGTTGCCAGTTGATGAACGGCAATCTGGCCTCCCCCTTTGAATTCGGACCAGGGAGAAGAGTTGACTGTAAAACAAATTTTCACTTGGGATCCATAGTGACGCTGGCAATCTTCGTCTTATGAAATGAATGGATTGATTCTTTTTACTTTTTAGTTCGAGGTTTCGCTCACAGGGGGAAACAGATCGAGCTGGGGAACTTCTTTCATGTTGTCTTCAACCACCACGGGATAATTACCGTCAAAACAGGCGGTACAAAAATTATTTCTGTTGGCTCCAAATACGTCCATCATTCGTTCTTGACTCAGGTAACACACGGTGTCTGCGGACAAAAAGGCGCACAGGGCATTGGCGTCGTGTGTGTTGGTGATCAATTCTGCGCTGTCCGGGGTGTCGATGCCGTAGAAACAGGAATGCCGGATCGGCGGTGAGCAGATGCGGATATGGACTTCTCTGGCTCCTGCTTCGCGCAACATTTTGACGATTTTCTTGCTGGTGGTTCCGCGCACGATGGAGTCATCGACGACGATGACGCGTTTGCCATTGAGCAGGCTTTTGACGGCGTTGAGTTTGATTTTGACGCCGAAATCCCGAATTTTCGATTGCGGTTCGATGAAGGTGCGGCCGACGTAATGATTGCGGATCAATCCCATTTCAAAGGGGATGCCGGTGGCCTCGGCGTAGCCCATTGCAGAGATCACGCCGGAGTCGGGTACGGGCACCACGATGTCGGCATCGACGGGCATTTCTTCGGACAGGGCTTTGCCCATTTGTTTGCGGATGCTGTATACGTCGTCACTGAACAGATGACTGTCGGGCCGGGAAAAATAAATATGCTCGAAGACGCACTGTCGGACATCGGTTTTTGGAAACGGAAAGAACGATTGCAGTCCGTTGTTATCGATCAGTAATACTTCTCCGGGTTCCACTTCGCGAATGTATTCGGCGGAAATCAGATCCATCACACAGGATTCGGATGCAACAATGTAAGCATCGTCGAGTCGACCGAGGCAGAGCGGTCGGAAGCCGTGCGGATCGCGTGAGGCGATCATTTGCGTGTCGGAGAGCAATAATACGGAGAACGCTCCTTTGACCTGACCCAGGGCGGAAGTGGCGCGTTCTAAAAAGGAACCGTGTGCTTGAGCCATCAGGTGAACGATGACTTCGCTGTCGTTTGTTGATTGGAAAATAGCTCCGCCGAGTGCGAGTTCTTCGCGAATTTTGATGGCGTTGACGAGGTTGCCGTTGTGTGCGAGTGCGAGTGAGCCTTTGGCGTAATTGATCAGGCAGGGTTGTGCGTTTTGGCTTTCGCTGTCTCCGGTTGTGGAATAGCGGTTGTGTCCGATGGCGTTGATGCCGGGAAGTTTGCTCAATCGGTTGTTGTTGAAAACATCGGCGACCAGCCCCATGCCTTTTTCAATATGCAGTTTGCCTCCGGGATCGCCTGCGGCTATGCCTGCGCTCTCCTGCCCGCGATGTTGCAGGGCGTACAATCCCAGATAAGTGAGATTGGCGGCTTCGGGATGATTGAAAACGCCTACCACCCCACATTCTTCATGCAATTTGTCGAGCATAATCCCCCAAGGCGTTTTTCCATATATCTTTCAAAACAGCAATGTCTGTATTGATGTATTCTTCATCGTTGATTTTCATGGTGAGGTGCTTTCCTTTAACACTTCCTAAAACTTCGAAGTCCACGCCTGCCTTCTCGGCTTTTTCTTGGATGAGAGTCCTTTGACCGGGCGCAAAAGAGATCAGGATTCTGGATTGAGATTCTCCAAATGCCAAAGCGTCTTTCCTCAAGGTCGATTGCAGGGAAATTTCTGCGCCAAAGGTTTGTTTCGGTCCGGTGAAGCAGGATTCTGCCAGGGCAACGGCGAGGCCGCCTTCGGCACAGTCGTGGGCCGAGTGTAATAATCCTTCGCGAATCAAATCAAGACACAGATGTTGATTTTTTCTTTCACGTGCCAGTTCCAAAAGCGGAGGCACGCCACGTGTGACATCAAAAATCACGTTCAAGTATTCGCTGGCGGCCAGTTCCTCCATGGTGAGGCCGATCAGTGCGATGCAGTCCCCTTCGTGTTTAAACCATTGTGTCATAGTATGGTTGATATCTTCAATCAAACCGACAACGGCGACCGTGGGAGTGGGGTGAATGGCGACGCCTTTAGTTTCATTGTAAAGGCTCACATTGCCGCTGACCACTGGAATATCAAGAAATTTGCAGGCTTCGGCGATACCGAGGACGCCTTGCTCGAATTGCCACATGATATCGGGTTTTTCAGGATTGCCAAAATTGAGGCAGTTGGTCAGGCCAATCGGTTCGGCTCCAGAGCATACGATGTTGCGGGAGCACTCAGCGACGGCAATCTGGGCACCTCGGAAGGGGTCAAGAAAGCAGTAGCGGGAGTTGCAATCGACGGAGAGCGCGATGCCTTTGGTACTGCCTTTGATGCGTAAAACGGAGGCATCGGAGCCCGGCAAAACCAGCGTGTTGGTTTGCACCATGTGGTCGTATTGTTCGTAGACCCATTCCCGGCTCGCAATGTTGAGGGAACCGAGGAGACGTTTCAAAGCGGCGTCTCCGCGTTCCGGTTCGGGAAGTTCGGTCAAGTCAACGTGGTCTATTTCCAGCAGGTATTTGGGTTTTGCGGTCTTTCTGCGTAAATCGAGTGCGCCGTCCACCACGATGGAAACGGGCAGATTGGCGTAAACTTGATCGTTTTGGATGATGCGTACGACGGGTTCTTCGATGACACGACCGACGACGGCGGCATCGAGATCCCATTTCTTGAGCAGGGCGATGGCGTCTTCCTCGAACTCCGCCTTGACGACGGCGAGCATACGTTCCTGCGATTCGGAGAGCAGGATTTCATAAGGCGTCATGCCTTCTTCACGCAAAGGCACTTTGGAAACGTTGAGCTCGACTCCGGTTTCTCCACGGCTGGCCATCTCAAAGGTGGAAGAGGTGAGACCTGCGGCTCCCATGTCTTGAATGCCGACAACCCAGTCTTGCTGGAGCAGTTCGAGTGTGGCTTCTATAAGGAGTTTCTCGGTGAAGGGATCGCCCACTTGCACGGTCGGTCGTTTTTCTTCGGTGGTCTCGTCAAATTCTGAGGAAGCGAGCAGGCTGGCACCATGAATTCCGTCACGTCCGGTCTTGGAGCCAAAATAGATCACGGCATTGCCGGCTCCGGTGGCTTTGCCAAGGAAAATTTTATCGGTATCGACCAGCCCGATGCAAAATGCATTGACCAGATTGTTGCCGTTGTAACATTTATCGAAATAAATTTCTCCACCGACGGTGGGCACGCCCACGCAATTGCCGTAACCTGCGATGCCATCGACGACTCCGTTGAGCAGGTAGCGGGTGCGAGGGTTGTCCTTCTCGCCAAAACGCAGGGAGTTGAGAAGGCCGATGGGTCGTGCGCCCATGGTAAAGACATCGCGCAAAATACCGCCCACTCCTGTGGCCGCACCCTGTCGGGGCTCGACAAAGGAAGGATGGTTGTGGCTTTCGATTTTGAAGACCACCGCCTGTCCATCGCCGATGTCTACGACACCTGCATTTTCTCCAGGGCCTTGAAGCACTCGGGGGCCTTCGGTCGGCAGTTTTCTAAGGAAAGGCCGCGAGCTTTTGTAGCTGCAATGTTCGCTCCACATGACAGAAAAAACACCCAGTTCTGTGAAATTGGGGACGCGTTCGAGCAGATCGCAAATACGATGGAATTCGTCATCGGTCAGGCCGTGGGCCTTGGCTTGTTCGAGGGTCGTTTTGTCTTGGATTGTCATAATTTGAAAGGGACTCTTGGCTTATTGCAAGGAACTGATGAGAGAGGAAAAAATCTTCTGTCCCGAAATATTGCCTTGCAGTTGCGGGTCGGCGCATCGTTCGGGATGTGGCATCATGCCCAGAACGTTCCCAGTCCTGTTAGAAACACCGGCGATATTGTTGGCGGACCCGTTTGGATTTGTGCTGTCGTCTGCGATTCCCTCGGCGTTGCAATAACGCAGGACGACCTGGCCGTTTTGCTCCATCTGTGTTAGTTCGGCAGGGCTTGCGTAATACCGGCCCTGATGGTGTGCAATGGGGATCTCGAGGACTGCACCTTCGGCAACATCGCGCGTAAAAGGCGTATTTGAATTTTCAATTTTAACGCTGACGTTTTTACAGATAAATTTTTGCTGACCATTTTGAAGCAGGGCACCGGGAAGCAATCCCGCTTCGGTCAGGATTTGGAATCCGTTACAAATTCCCAGAACTTTGCCGCCGTCGCTGGCAAAATTGGCGACCGATTTCATGACGGGAGAAAAGCGTGCGATGGCACCTGCGCGCAGATAATCGCCATAGGAGAACCCGCCGGGGAGCACGATAACGTCGAATCGGTTGAGAGCGGCGGTTTCTTTATGCCACACCCATTCCGTTTCGAATTTCATCACGTCGGAGAGAATGTGGAAACAGTCTCGATCACAATTGGAGCCGGGAAAAACAATGACGCCACATTTCATAAGGAGCTGTCCTTATTGGTTGGGAGCCAGAGAAAAACGGTAGGACTCAATCACGGTATTTGCGAGTAATTTCTCGCACATATCGGTGACCAATGCCTCTGCCTCCACCTCGGTTATGTCACTGAGTTTCAATTCGATATAGCGACCCACTCGAACGTCGAGTGCTTCATTGAAGCCAAGATCGGTCAGGGCATGGTGAACGGCTTTTCCTTGCGAATCAAGAACGCCATTTTTTAGAATGATATGGATTTGAGCCAACATAGTAGGGGAAGACTAACATAAATTTATCCAGTTCAGCAAATGCTTTAAAGGCACATTTAAAACTATTTTTATGAAAGGGCAGGGAAAAGGATTTTTAGAATGATCTTTTTAGTGATGGGCAGATTTTGGCGACCGATCAAAGTTCACTTTGCTTTGCAAGAGGTCGTTTTTGGTGAATTTCACACCCTGCTTGAAAGCGTTCAGTCGGTTTTTTCAGAATCCATTTGCTGGTCAATCTTGTTTTTGAGCCTCTTCTGATCGTAGGCGGTCAGGATGCCTGGAATTTTTTTCAAGTCTTCTGAAAGCGGATCGAAATCACCGTGCGATTCGGGAACAGCAAAAGATTCGGAGACGAGATGAAAAACTTTGTATCCTTTATAACTAAGAATTTTAAGGTTTTCCAAGACGCGTCGTCGTTCCGCTTCGGCTAGAATTTTCTGGTCGATCATATTCATAAGTATTTTCTGATCAATAGCCGACAGCACCCCGGGAAGATTTATCAGATCGTTGGATTGCGGATCGAAAGTGCCCAGTATTTGCGGAATGGCAAGGTACTTGGAATTCTGGCGGAGGGTATAATAACCTTTGTAGACAATAATATTCGGATTTTTCGGGATGGATTGTTGTTCGTCTTTGACACTTGTCCCATTTTTTGAGCTGTCTTGTTGCTTGGCAACAAGTTGTTGGTCAATCTGTTTTTCGATGTCTTTCTGGCTGGCCGCGATCAGAATGCCGGGAAGAGTTTTGAGATCGTCGGAAAAAGGATCGAAAGCACCCAGGGCTTGCGGTACGGCGAAGATCTGTTTGCCCAGGCTGAAGGTATTGTAACTTTCGTAGGGAACGATCTTAAAGTTTTCGGCGTTGTGTCGCCGTACTTCTTCTTTTGCAATTTTCTGATCAATTAATTTTTTGAGTTTCTTCTGGTTATTGGCGGTGAGAATGCCGGGAAAGTTTTTGAGATCGTCGGAAAAGGGGTCGAAAGCACCCAGTGCTTGTGGCACTGCGAAGGATTCAGAAAATAGATTGAAAATGTTGTGCCCTTTATAGGCAACGATTTGCAGGTTTTTAGCGGCGCGTCGTCGCTCTTCTTCCCTCGCAATTTTCTGGTCGATCTTATTTTCGAGTTCTTTTTTATTTCCGGCAGTCAGAACGCCGGGGAGATTTTCCAGTTCGTATGAATTGGGATCGAAGGCACCGAGTGCCTGTGGTACCGCAAAGTACTTGTCACCGAGGCAGAAGGTGTTGTGTTCTTTGTAAGCGATGATTTTCAGGTTTGCGGCGGCGCGTCGTCGTTCTTCTTCCTTCGCAATTTTCTGGTCGATCTTATCTTCGATTTCTTTTTGATTGTCGGCGGTCAGAACGCCGGGGAGGTTTTTCAAGTCGTCTGAATGGGGATCGAAGGCACCGAGAGCTTGTGGTACCGCATAGTACTTGTCACCGAGGCAAAAGGTGTTGTGTCCTTTATAGGCAATGATATTGATGTCCCGGACAATGCGCTTTTGTTCTTCTTCCGCTAAAATTTTCTGGTTGATCTTTATTTCGAGTTTCGCCAGAGTGTCAGCCGTTAAAACGCCAGGGAGATTTTCCAGTTCGTCTGAATGGGGATCGAAGGCACCGAGAGCTTGCGGGATTGCGAAGACCTTTGAGTCGATGCTGAAGGTATTGTATCCTTTGTAGGCGATGATTTTCATGGTCACTGTGGTGCAAAGTTGTTCCAATTTCGCTGATATTTTTTGGTCGATCTTTTTTTCAAGTTCGTTCTGGCTGGGTGCAGTAAGAATTCCTTTGATCTGCTTCAGATCGTCTGACAGCAGGTCAACGAAACCCAGAGCTTGAGGGACAGCATAAAACTCTGCAACCAGTTGGAAGGTATTGTGTCCTTTATAGACGACAATTTTCAAGTTTTCTACGGCGTGTCGTCGTTCTTCTTGCGCGACGATTTTCTGATCGATCTTGTTTTCGAGTTCTTTTTGATTTCCGGCAGTCAGAACGCCCGCTAAACTTCCAAGTTCATCTGAAAGTGGATCAAAAGCACCGAGGGCTTGTGGCACCGCTAAGAACTCGGAGCCTATATTAAAGGTATTGTATTCTTTGTAGGAGACGATTTTTAAATTCTGGGCGGCGCGTCTTAATTTTTCTTTAGCTGAAATTTTCTGATCTATTTTTTTTTCAAGATCGTTTTGACTGTCGGCAGTCAGGACGCCGGGAAGATTTCCCAGTTCGGCTGAATGGGGATCGAAAGCACCGAGTACCTGTGGTACTGCAATGAACCTGGAGCCTAGCTGAAAGGTATTGTGCTCTTTGTAGGCGATGATTTTCAAGTTATAGGTGGAACGTTGTTGTTCCTGTTTTTCTATAATTTCTTGGTCAATCTTTTCCTTAAGTTCGTTTGGACTGTCTGCAGTTAAAATCCCTTCCAGTTGTTTCAGGGTGTCTGAAAGGGGATCGAAGGCACCAAGGGCTTGAGGTATTGCGAAGGACTCGGAGCCCAGCTCAAAGGTATTGTACTCTTTGTAGGCGACAATTTGCAAGTTCTGGGCGGCACGATGCCGTTCTTCCTGCGCTATAATTTTCAGGTCGATCTTGTTTTCTATTTCTTTTTGATTTCCGGCAGTCAGAACGCCGGGAAGATGTTCCAGTTCGTCTGAGAGGGGATCGAAAGCACCAAGGGCTTGTGGTACTGCAAAAAACTGAGAGAGCAGGTGGAAGGTGTTGTGCCCTTTGTAAGTGACGATTTGCAAGTTCTGGGCGGCGCGATGCCTTTCCTCTTCCACTAAAATTTGCTGATCGATTTTCTTTTCAAGTTCCCTCTGACTGTCTGCTGTGAGTATCCCTTTGATTTGCTTCAATTCGTCCGATTGCAGGTCAACGAAGCCCAGTGCCTGTGGTACAGCGAAAAACTCGGAAAAAAGGTGGAAGGTATTGTGTTTCCTGTAGGGGACAATTTTTAAATTTTTGAAGATATTTTGCCGTTCTTCTTCTGCTAAAACTTTCTGGCTGATTTTTTCTTTGACTGCGTTTAAATTGGAGCCGATGAGCGAGCCGGCTAATTTGTCCAGATTGCCTGATTCCAGATCAATCGTTCCGAGAGCATGAGGAATGCCCAGATAGCTTCCACGCCAGTAAGAAATATTGTGCTGTTTGAATTCAACAGATTCAGGTGTTTTGTCTGGTAATTCGAACGTCTCTGAAAATTTTTCTATTTCGTATTTCAACTTTTCAAGTGATAGTTCAAAAAATATTCCTTTAGTATCCAGGTCACCGGGTTTATTGATTTTGACAGGTCCATAGGCTTTTGGAATCCCAATATAACCATCCCACCATGCCATGATGTTGTATTTCCCGAATACTTGAACAAAGAGGGAAGAAGTGATGGATTCGAGTAATTCCAACTCATTATTTTCAAAAAATTTTCTGATTTTGTCTTTCAGGTCGATGATGGTATCCGCCCGAAATATTTTTTTATCCTCGTTTACCCTATCAAAGAATCTGGGGTCCAAATGCCCCATTATTTTTGGGAAGCTGTAAAAAGCATTCTGGTATCCTACAATTTGAAACGCTCCCAGTTCTTGTATAAACAGGGGTTTCGCAAACTGGGACACCATGCTTTCATTGTGGTGGTTGTCCTGATTTGAGTAATCAACCCCTTCGGCTTTGATGCAGAATTTGTAATAGTCGCAGGCATAACATACGGCGGGATTTTTTGTAACCAGTTCCCGAACATCCTGAGCTTTTTTGCCGTACCAGATATCCAGAATATTATTTTCATAGATACTTCCAATTGTGAACTGGAAGCATAATTCAACGTCTCCGTTGTACAAAATGCGAACGTATTTGAAGGGGGACCGGCAATTTACATGCATGCCGGGGAATGCTCCATTTTGAAAATATGTTCTGGGATTGAATGGGGTTCGTGTTTCGGGGTGGTTGGAAACAACCAGACTGTTCATAAAGTTGACAGGCAGTTCGTCTTTTACTTCAGACCATCGGTTCAGGTAACCCGCACTGGTCAATGTGATCCGGCTGTTATTCTTAATGACGTTTCTGGCGGCAATATCCAACTGTTCATAGACCTGGTCCATGACAGGTTCAGGGCTTTCTTTTTCTAACGTCTCATTTGAATTGCGGATCACCATGGCAATGAAGCCTATGTGATCAAATCCCAATCCTTCCCACAGGCCGACGGCTTGTGGTATTTCTGCAATATTTCTACGCAGGATTGTGTAGTTTATAGAAAAAGTAACATCTCTTCCCTGATGAGTTTGGACTGCGGTTTTAAAGTTGATGATGCTTTCAATGGTTTTGTCAAAATTTGCGTTTCTTCGGATGGATTCAAATGTCTTTTTTGTAGCTCCATCAAATGAAATAACGACGTTGGCCCATTTGGCATCTTCAATTTGCGCTTCCAGCCTGGGGGTAAACAGGGTGCCGTTGGTGGTGACTTCGATTTTTACCCCTAGTTGAGAAAGACCGGAAATAATATCCCCGATTTTCGGGTGCGCAAAAGGTTCGTATTCCCCTCCTAATAATACCCAGCGATTTTCGATGCCTTTCAGGTTTTTTAAAAATGCGGGGTCTAGCCTGGTATGCGAGAGGGGTTCGTAGCTGACGTGGCACTGCAGACAACGCAAATTGCAGGTTTGGATGGGTTCTATGTCTATGATTTCAGGAGGACCCAGTTGTGTCAAAGGGACATCCGTGTCTATATATTTCACGCTGACCTCATATTGCTTCTAAAAAAAACAAAAACTATTGCTAGCCGTACCGAATCAAATTTCGTCATTGAGTATTTTAAGAAGTAACCGTCAGTCCCGCATTTTTCTTGTGTTGGTTTCGACAATAGTTTTCCATTTGTTTTTTTAATTCGGGAAGCGAATGATTGAAGAAAACACCCTCTTTGTCTGCGATTTCATCATGAGATGTAAAATTAAAGGCTCCTACTTTGGGTATCCCATAATAGATGGCGCCCCAGACGACAATATTATAAAACCCATAGGTTTCTTCGAGGAGTGGTTGCGTGTGCTTCTGTATCAAAGAGCGGTTATCAACAATCAATTTTTCTACTTCGATCATGGTTTGGGCTTGGAATAATGCCGGGATCAATGAAAGATCTCCTTTGTCCATTTGCACAGGGCCGACAGAGAGGGGCAGGCCATAAAAGGTCCCCTTCCATTTGATGAGGTTATAGGAGCCAAATTTTTTGATTAAAACAGGTGCGTCAGACATCAATGACCCTTATGTATGAAAAAGACTGGAATATCGTCCGGTTTCGGTAGCAAATTTTTATGCGAAGGAACGGGTCATTGTATCATGATTCAGGTTTGAAAAACGCAATCAATGGGTTGGTTTGGTTTTAGGATCGATGCTTATTTTTTTTATATAGAGCAGTTCCATTGCGTTCATCTCGAAGCCTTTTACATAAGGTTTGACGAGCAGGTTCATGGCTGAAACAAATAGCGGGATCATGACGGCGTCCTTTTCAGTCAGCAATCTTTGCGCGGAGTCATAAATTTTTTGCCGCTGGACAGGATCGCGAATCTCGGCACCACGCGCCACGAGTGCGTCGTATTCTGGATTTTCCCAGTGCAGGCGGTTGTTGCCGCTTGAAGACAGGAACAAATTCATGAAGTTGTCGGGGTCGGGGAAATCGGCACCCCAGCCAAGGCGAAATAGTGCGGGGGTGTTGTTTTGCAGGCGGTCCAGAAATACCTTCCATTCCTGACTGTCGAATTCAATTGTTACGCCCAAATGTTCTTTCCATTGTGCTTGCAGGAATTCGGCGATCAGTCGATTGACATCGCCGGTATTGTACATGGCGGTTACTTTGGGAAACCCGTTCCCTTTTGGAAAACCCGCATCGGCAAGCAGTTGACGGGCTTTTTCCGGATCAAAATGCAGGCCGATGTTTTCATTATGGGCAAACATCCCTTTGGGAATCCATGAGGCGGTCGGCAGTTCGCCGCCTTTCAAAATCACAGGGATTCGTGAACGGTTGATGGACAGCGCAAAGGCCTGTCGAACCCGGGCATCGTGGAAGGGGGCTTTTTGTGTGTTGAAGCCGTAATAATAGCCACGCAATTGCGGCATGTTGGAATATTCCGGGTGATCCTGATAATGCGGTATGGCGACGGGAGGAAGCTCGACCATGTCCAATTCCCCGGTTTCGTAGAGGGTGAGGGCGGTGGTTCGTTCCTCAACGACATACAAGTAAACGGTGTCCACATTCGGGGCTTTGCCGTAGTAGTGTGGATTGGCTTTTAATACCAGCTTGTATTCGTGCCGCCATTCTTTCAGGGTGAAGGGACCGGTGACGACCATTTTGTCGGGATCGGTCCAGTGCTTGCCGTACCGTTCGATCAAATCCTTGCGCTGTGGGAAAGTGACCATGAAGGTGGTGAGGCTGGGGAAATAAACCGCTGGTTTTTTCAAGCGGACCTCAAGCGTCCGGTCATCGAGCGCACGCACGCCTACCTGGTCAGGATCTTTCAGTTTGCCCGAGTTGTATTCGAAGGCATTTTCGAGATCGAACAAAAAGTAGGCGTATTGGGCGGCGGTTTCCGGATTGAGCAAGCGTTTCCAGGAATACTCAAAATCTCCCGCGACCACTGGTTTGCCGTCGCTCCAGTAGACATCGTCACGCAAATGAAATCGATAGACCTTGCCGTCGGGTGAAATATCCCAATTTCTGGCGATGGCGGGTTGCGGGGTCAACTGCGCATCGTATTGCGCGAGCCCTTCCATGAGGTTGGTCAGGACATTGACGGAGATGCTGTCGGTGGCGAGCGATCCATCCAGAGTGGGAGGTTCGGCACTGATGGCCAGACGAAAAACACGACCCTCGTCTGAAATTTCAGAGGAGGAACAGGCTGTGAGGAGTGTGAGAAGGAAGATGAGTAGAAGAGCGAGCGAACCAAATTTTGATAAACGATGAATTTCCTGGAGGTGCAGGTGCAGGGTCATTTTGCCTGGAAAAACATGGTCAACATTCACGGGATGGTTTTTTTACAGGGCAAGAATCCTGAGGGTTGGACAGCTATTTTTTTGTTCCCATTAAATAGTCTGAGGAGACGTAAAATTAGATCACTTCGCCTTCGGAAGCACGCCATTCCTGAACTTTTTTATGCGCTTCCATTTTTAAGGGATGGTTCAGTGCGCCAAAAATTTTTAGAGCCGACTTGCCGTGCTGGATGGCACCGGAGGATTCGCCTTTTTGTTTCAGCAGGATACTGAGTTTCCAGATCGCTTCACCTTCCATCAACATATTGTTGGTTTGTTGCGCCATCACTACGGCTTGCTGAAAGTTGCGCAGTGCCTTATCCAGACTCTTAATTTGATTATAGGATTCGCCGAGTTGAGCAAGGATCAAGCCCTGTTCTTCCTTGTATTTGTTTTTCCTGGATACAATCAGACCCTGTTCCAAAAATCGTATCGCCGCTTGCCCGTTTTTATTTTCGTTGTGCGTTTGCCCGATTTTTCTAAATATTCGGGACTGAACTTGAAAGTTTTTTGCTTTTTGGGCCTGAGTCAGACCGGTTCCGTAGAGCTTCAGGGCTTCATTGGTGTTGCCCATCAAGTGTTGGCATTCCCCCAGATTTTCCAGAATTTCTTCGAGCCCGGGTTTGTCCTCCATCGCGTTCACGAAGTCCATTTCTTGTTTAAAATACTCAACGGCTTGCTCGTATTTTTTCATATCCATCGCGGCCCGTCCCAATTGATGGTGCACAGCCAACTCGGTTTTGGTATCTCCGAGTTGTTTGGCCAATTCGAGACATTTTGTCAGCAGTTGACTGGCGCGCTGATGATTTTTTTGAGTGGTTAATTGCTCTGCCAGATTGATCAGGTGAGTTTTTTCGGCCTGAGTATCGCCCAGTTTTTGAGCCGCTTGAAGAGCGGCCTCATACCAGGAGATCGCAACGGAAAGGGGTTGACGTTTTCTTAAGAGTTCCGCCGCCGATTCCATATAAGAACTGCAGATGCGCGCAGAGTCTTCACTCTCCAGGACGTGGGTTGCTGACCAGGATTGTCCGAGGTTGATGTTGTCCCATTCCTGATCAAAAGTTATCATTCCCTTGATGATGCCCTGATCTCCTGACGAGAAAGATTCGTGTGCCGCGACGAGCCGGGTCAGGTAATAGGTAGAAAATCGGGTCGTTGTTAATGATTTTTCGCCGATCTGAATCTGTTTACGCAAAAAAGTGCGAATTTGATCCGGCATGGTGTATCGATCTGATTTTTCTTCGTATTCCAGAAATCCCATCAGATGCAGGTGCGCAAGAAATTTTCCTTCCGAGTCTTCACAAATGAACTCCTGAGCCTTGTCGTCGAAAGAGCCGGGAATGATGGCCATTTTTCGCAGACTTGAGGACATCGGTGCCGGTAAGAATTTATAGCAAGTACTTAAAACGGCAAGTTGAATTTTTTGGAACCCCATGCTTCCCGTTATTTCCATGCTACTGATTTGACTTTGCAGAGCTTTAATGAAATCCGGTGGATTGATATTGGGATTGCAGGTCAAAAATTTTGATATGAGGACGATTGAAAAAGGGTGATTTCTACAGGTTTTGGAAATCTCTATATTGGAAAAACCTGCGCGCGGACAAAGCGCAGTGACCAAATCCAATGCATCCTGCTTGTCCATTTCTTCAAGACCTTGAGAGATACAGCTGGGAAGGTTCAAGGGTTCCGCAGAAGTAAGAATCACCACTGAATTTTTATGAAGCAATAAGGGTTTCGCTTGTTTTGCAGAGCTCACATTGCCGAGGATCAGAATGATACGCTGACCTTTGGTTGACATGCGATACAATTTGACCAACTCGATCTTGTTTTCTGGAATGTCGACGTTCGGGTTGAACAATTGGATGACATGGGCCAAGGCTTGTGCGACACCTCTGGGTTCCTTGCCATTGCTTTTCATGTCATAAAATATCTGGGCATCTCGAAACTGAAAGAAGAGCTTTTGCGCTGTCTTAAAAGCCAATGCTTTTTTTCCAATGCCCTGAGGTCCATGAATATTAATAATGATGGGGCGGCCAAATTCTTCTTTGAGAAGATTTTTTGCTTCGTTTTGACGACCTATATAGGGCTCGGGAGGTGGGGGGAGCTGATGGAGACCAGCCTCTCGCAATGACTTGACGCCTTGAGATTGCAGTAGCTTCAGGTTGACGGATGAGTTTTTTTGAGTTCCGGGCAATCTCAAACTGCCTGAAGTATCTTCAGATTTGTTTGATTTTTCTGAATGTTTGCCGCTTGGTTTTGTGAAAATTTTGAGAGCACTTACACCAAGTAGAGCAATGAAGATAAAGAGAATTGCAGTCGTCATTGGGAAGGCTGAAGTGGTTCGGATCCAAAGTAGGTTTCCATCACTGTTTAACATCGCACAGTACGATGGCTTTTGCAATGGGAGGTATTGAGGGACGTTGATTACTGTATTTTTTTCAATGATATAATTTTAATTTTTGTTGAGGCGGAAACGGTGTCGCACGCAATTCATTTGACAATTTAACACCATCCATTATGATCGGGTGACCTAGAGTAATGATTAATAAGGGAATTTAGGAATTCATACCCTGACGCTAACTTTCATACGAACTATTTTATGCAAAATTGTCAAGTTGCTGACATGTTTTTGGAATTGGGATCGGAAGAAATTCCTGCAGGTTATGTGGAACCTGCCCTGAACTTTTTAAAAACGGAATTGTTGCTTTTTCTGGATAAAAACCAATTAAAACATGGCACTGCGGTTGTCATGGGTTCCCCTCGCCGTTTGACCGTGGCATTTTCGGACATCGCGGTGTGTCAAAGCGACAGTGAAGAGGTGTTTCTGGGTCCGAGTGTGCAAGCCGCATACGATGGCGATGGAAAACCGACACGCGCCGCTATTGGTTTTGCCAAAGGCAAAGGCATCGACCCTGCCGATTTGACAGTGCAGGACACCGAAAAAGGTCAAGTGGTTTGCGCCCGGGTGCAGAAAACAGGGCAACCCGCCGAAGTTTTACTGAAAGATTTTTTACCGCAATTAATAGAGAAAATTCCCTTCCCGAAGAAAATGCGCTGGGCCGATCAGCCGACGCCTTTTGTGCGTCCCTTGCATTGGATCGTTGCTCTGTTTGAGGAAAAGGTTCTTCAGTTTGAGGTTTGTGGAACCGCAACAGGAAATCTTTCGCGCGGGCATCGTTTCTATCAACCCGCTGAATTTCCCGTAAGCGGGCTGACTTCGTATTTGGAATCCTGCGAGAAAAATTTTGTAGTCATCGACCCGGAAGAAAGAAAAAAGCGAATCTGGGAAGATACGTTGGCTTTGGCAAAAGGGGTGGGAGGCAGTGTGGAGGAAGATTCTGCCCTGCTGAGCGAAGTTGCATTTCTGGTCGAATATCCCGTTCCGGTATTGGGTAATTTTGATGAAAAGTATCTGGAATTGCCCAAGGAATTACTCAGCATCGTCATGAAACGCCATCAACGTTATTTCCCGATTGTGGATGCCAACGGCAAACTCCTCAACCACTTCATCACCATCAGCAATATGAAGCAGGGGGAAGGCGAAGAAATCAGAAAAGGCAACCAGCGGGTATTGAAAGCGCGACTGGAGGATGCCCGGTTTTTTTACGAAGAGGATCGTAAGAAAAATCTGCAGGATTTCAACGAAGATCTCAAAGGCGTCACGTTCCAGAAAAAACTCGGGACTTCGCACGAAAAATTATTGCGCATCGTAGCTTTGGCGGGAGCCATCGCCGATAAAGTTTGCCCCGAACATAAAAAATCTGCCGTTCGATCTGCTGAATTGTGTAAAGCCGATCTGTGTTCACAAATGGTGTTTGAATTTCCCGAATTGCAGGGCATCGCGGGCGGTTATTATGCCGACCATTCGGGAGAGGCACCGGCGATTGGGCAGGCCATCAAAGAGCATTACAAACCCGCATTTTCCGGCGACGAGCCACCGCTGTCTCCAGCGGGTGCCGTGGTGGCGATTGCGGACAAGCTTGATACCATACTGGGTTGTATCAGCGTGGGACTCATTCCTTCCGGTTCCGAAGACCCTTATGCGTTGCGAAGGAACGCTTTGGGGATCATACAAATCATTCTTCACCATCGTTGGGACATTTCACTGGCGGACTGGATTGATTTGGGACTGAAAAGTTTGGAAGACAAGATGAAATCTTCCAAGGATGAAATAAGACAGCAAGTTTCTGATCTTTTTCAGCAACGGTTCCGAACCTTGCTGAAGGAGAAAGGTTATTCCTATGACGCGGTGAACGCTGTGCTGGCAGTCGGGATAGATTCTCCTCTGGATGTGATGGAAAAAGTTGCGGCTTTTTCCGAGTTGAAAGAAAAGCCCTATTTTGAAGCACTGGCGATTGCGTTCCGCCGGGTAGTCAGCATCTTGAAAGAGCCGGTAACGGGTGAAGTTGATCCCGCCTTGTTTGAAGTGCCTGCTGAAAAAGATCTCTATGGGGCTTATCTGGATATCAAGGATCCGGTTCTCAAATTGGCTGAGGAAAAGAAATTTTCACTGGCGTTAGAAAAGATTGCCGAGATCAAACCCGAAGTGGATGCTTTTTTTGACAGCGTCATGGTCATGGCGAAAGAAGAGAACTTGAAGAACAATCGATTGCGTCTTTTGCAAGGCATTGCGGGACTCTTCTCCGACCTGGCGGATTTTTCAAAGATCGAAATCAAGAAGGGTTGAATTTTCAATTCATGCAAAGAGTGAAACCAAAGATGAGCGAATTTAAACGACCGTTTGAATAAAGTTGTAAACCAATCATGTCTAAAAAATACGTATACTTTTTTGGCGGCGACGAAAACGAAGGTGCCGCTGATATGCAGAATTTATTAGGGGAAAAAGGAGCGAGTCTCGTCGACATGGCCTCTTTGGGTATCGATGTTCCCCCCGGGTTCACCATCACGACGGAAGCCTGTAATTATTTTTTCAAAAACGACTTCACACTCCCGCCAACACTTTTGGGCGAAATTCGCACCCGCTTGAATCAACTCGAAAAGAAGACCGACAGCCGATTTGGCGATCCTGAAAATCCGCTATTCGTCTCCGTGCGATTGGGAACGCCGTTCTCACTGCCGGGCATGGGGGCCATACTCAATCTGGGTTTTAATCCTGAGACAGCAAATGGTTTTGGTGTGAAAATGTTGGATGAATGTCTGGCCCTGGAATGTTACGCGCGTTTCCTCACCATGTTTGGAGAAACCGTTCTAGGGGTTAAGGGTGACTATTTCGATGCGGTCATAACTCGGCAAAAAGAACCTGAGACTCCCTCCACAGGTACAGATCGAACCAAGGCAGAATGGCAATCCGTTCTGAAGAAAATCAAATCTTTGTTGAGCAAGCATGCGACTTCTGCCCTCCCGGTTGATCCCATGCAACAATTGCAAAGGGCGATTGAGATGTATTTTCGGCATTGGAAATCCGATACCGCCAAGGCACTGCGCAAATTCAAAGGCACTGAAGACGACAGTGGAGTTGCAGTGACGGTGCAGGCGATGGTTTTTGGCAATAAAGCCGAAAACTCTGTCAGCGGCAATGTGTTTACGCGCAGTCCCGCTACCGGAGAGCGAAAATTGTTTGGCGAATACCGAGTCAAGGCGCAGGGAGTGGGGGGTGTGATTAATGATGATTTTCAACCCATCGACCAACTCAAAAAGGACATGCCGGAGGTTTTTGAGTCATTGGAAAAAACCTGCCAGAAACTGGAAAATCATTATCAAAAAATTCAGGAACTCGAATTTGTTGTTGACAGCGGAAAACTGTATTTCCTGCAGACCCGTTCGGGACAATGCACCGCATTCTCGGAAATCAAAATTGCCGTTGATATGGTGACCGAGGGTTTGATCAGCAAACGCGAGGCGGTCATGCGTGTTCCACCTGAAAGACTCGAACAGATTTTTCATCCGATGGTGGACCCCAAGGCCAAAATAAAGGCATTGGGTCAGGGCCTTGGTGCTTCCCCGGGGGCGGCTTTTGGCAAGGCGGTTTTCACTCCCGAAGCGGCGCAGGAACATGCCGACAGGAAAGAAAAAGTCATTCTCATCCGAGCCGAAACCACACCGGAAGACATTCATGGGATGAACGTTGCGCAAGGTATTTTGACCGCAAAAGGTGGAATGACTTCGCACGCGGCGGTAGTGACTCGCGCAATGGGAAAACCTTGCGTTGCCGCCTGTGCAGGACTTGTGGTGGATGTGAAACGGAAAAGGGCGCACCTGAACGGGGTGATGATTACCGAAAAGGACAGCATCACATTGGACGGAACAGGCGGGCGTGTCATCGCAGGAGAGATCCCACTCATCCAGCCGCGTATGACGAGTTCCTTCTCACGTTTGATGACTCTGGCCGCAGAATTTCGCAAAATCAGTGTTCGTGCCAATGCAGATACGCCGCACGATGCCCTGGTAGCGCGCGAGTTTGGTGCGGAAGGCATCGGCCTGTGCCGTACGGAACATATGTTTTTTAACACCGAGCGTATTTTGCTGGTGCGGCGCATGATTCTGGCCAATAGCGAAAAAGAGCGTGGGGAGGCTTTGAAAAAACTGCTTCCGATTCAGCGCAATGACTTCACGGAAATTTTTAAAGCCATGGAAGGCTTGCCCGTTACCATTCGTTTGCTCGACCCGCCTTTGCATGAATTTTTGTCGAGCGAACCGACGGAAGTGAAACGACTGGCTAAAGAGTTGAATGTCTCGGCCGGGACACTTGCCAAACAAATTGCAAGTCTGCGTGAGATCAATCCCATGCTGGGTCACAGGGGCTGTCGGCTGGGCATGACCTATCCCGAAATTTATCGCATGCAGGCCCGTGCGATTTTAGAAGCGGCCGGCAAACTGGTCAAGAAAAACCTTCGCGTGGCTCCCGAAATAATGATTCCTCTGGTGAGTCACGTTGCCGAATTCAAACGCGCCAAACAATGGATTCTTGAAGAAGCGGAGGAAGTTCAAAACAAGTCCGGGATAAAAATCCCCTTCAAAATTGGCACCATGATTGAATTGCCGCGTGCGGCTTTGACTGCCGATGAAATTGCAGAAGAAGCCGATTTCTTTTCTTTTGGCACCAACGATTTGACCCAAACCACTCTGGGAATCAGCCGGGACGATTCGGGCGGGTTTCTGCCTTACTATCTTGAACAGGGAGTGTGGGACGACGATCCCTTTGTGACGCTCGATAAAAAAGGGGTGGGACGTTTGATACAAATTGGCGTTGAAAAGGGAAAGTTGGTGAAGAAGAAGTTGCAGATAGGCATTTGTGGCGAACATGCCGCTGACACCCGTTCGATTGAATTTTTCAACGCATTGGAAGTGGATTATATCAGCTGTTCCCCCTTTCGAGTTTCTTCCGCTTTACTGGGTGCCGCTCAGGCTCAAATCAAATCGACTTGAAGTTGAAGAGTGTTTGGGTATCAATGCAAGATTGAATTCTCCAAGTTTTTCTATACTTTCCTCGTGAGAAGACGCGGTCCGGCACGGGATTGCGCCCGGTCCCATGGATTCCAATGAAACGGTCATTTGAAAAGTTCTGGTCATCACAAGCACAGACCGTCCCCCTCCTGTACGCCTGTATTTTACTTGCCCTTCTCATTTTTGCCACTTATTCGGGGGTGGCCTTCAATGACTTCGTCGAATTTGATGACGAGCCCTACGTCTATGGCAATTCCCACATTGTAGAAGGACTTTCACGCGCCAATATTATATGGGCCTGGACGAGTTTTGAAGAAGGCAACTGGCATCCCCTCACCTGGATGTCGCACATGCTGGATGTCGAACTGTTCGGTCTCGATGCCGCAGGGCATCATTGGATGAATGTGATTTTGCACGTCTGCAACGCCATTCTGGTTTTTATTTTTCTACAGCGCGTGACAGGACGTTACTGGGAAAGCCTGAGCGTTGCGGTTATATTTGCGATTCATCCCCTGCGCGTGGAGTCGGTCGCCTGGGCTTCCGAACGAAAAGATGTGCTCAGCGCGTTTTTTTATCTCTCTGCACTGTGTTTTTATTCCAGTTACATCAAGACAGAAAAACGTTCGAGCTATGTCGCAACCGCCCTGTGCATGGCTCTAGGGCTCACGGCAAAAGCCATGCCGGTGACACTCCCGGTGCTGTTACTGATTCTGGATTTCTGGCCCTTCCATCGCTACGCAGAGGGCACCGCTCTGCGAAAATTTTTAACCTTGTTCGTAGAAAAAATTCCCCTGTTTATTTTGTCGTTCATCGCGTCTGTCATTGCCTTTCATGCGCAGAGCAATCAGGGAACCGTGTCCCAGTTTCCGCTGGACGAGCGCATCGCACAGTCTCTTTCAGCGTATATGGATTATATTCTGAAATTTTTATTTCCGATGAATCTTGCCGTGCTCTATCCCTATGAGCGGGGCGTTTTTATGCAGAAGACGACACTGTCCGTCATCCTGCTGGCTGTGATTTCTCTCTGGATTTACCGCAATCGCAAAGACGGTCCCTGGGCGGTTGCAGGTTGGTTGTGGTTTCTGGTGACACTGGCTCCTGTGATCGGGATTGTGAAAATTGGCATGCATTCCATTGCCGACCGCTACACCTACATTCCCCACATAGGACTGGCCATTATGGTTTGCTGGGGGATTGCGCAAGCGAGTCGCGACTTGCCAAAATTAAAATCTCTGCTTTTGCCCGCAAGTTGGATTGTGGTGATTTGTTTTGTGTCCTTGAGCATCCGGCAGACAGGATTCTGGAAATCGAGTGAAAGCCTTTATGAAAGGGCTTTGAAAGTTGCCCCGGTAAATTTTCTGATGGAAGACTATCTGGGTGTGACGCATTTCCGAAAGGGCAAGCACGAAATCGCGGTGGAACATTTCAAAAAATCGATCCACATCAATCCCTATTACGCAGTGGGGCATTTGAATTTGGGCGGGTATTATTACACCAAGGGTCAATTGAAGCGAGCTGAGAAAGAATTTCTGATCGCGCTTGCGTTGGAGCCAACACTTGCCAAGGCGAGGTATTATCTGGATAAAGTGCATCAAGATCCCGAGTGGACAGAATTTTAAACACCCCCTTAAAAGCAAATCGGAAGCACGGGCTGAAACACCGTCCTGCTGAAAAGGTTTAATGGGGCGGTTACAAGTCCGAATGAAGTCCAGATTCAGGCGAGCGTGAAAATTTGATTTTTGCCAGACCGATTTCAGCAAGAACCATGTCGTCCTGCTCCGCTTTCAGTTTGAGGTCAAACACAGCCAAGGATCGCATTCCCATCAATTCTGCCAAAGCCCAAACCGCATGAGCGCGGATGAGAGCCTCCGCATCCTCAAGAGACGAGGTCAAAACAGGAATCGCTTCTGCGTTGCCGGAATTGCCGAGAGCGATGGCGACGTTTCTCAGCAGGCCCCGGCGTTTGGTGCGTTTCACGGGGCTGTTGCGGAATCGGTTGCGGAATCCTTCATCGTCCAGACCCATGAGTTCGATGAGGTTGCGCGTGCCCTCTCTTTCAACGAAGGCCGGTTCCTCCGTTTTGTGCGCGAAAGAATTCCAGGGGCATACGATCTGACAATCGTCGCACCCGTATATATGAGACCCGATGGCTTTTCTGAACTCGATGGGAATCGGGCCTTTCAATTCAATCGTCAGATAGGAAATGCATTTTCTGGAATCCAGAACATAAGGCGCAACAATCGCCCGCGTGGGGCAGACATCAATGCAGGCCGTGCAGGTTCCGCAATGATCCGTTGCCGGGGTCGAATAAGGCAACGGGATATCCACCAGAATCTCGGACAGGAAAAACCAGGAGCCCACCCCCTCGGTGATCAAATTCGTGTGTTTGCCAATCCAGCCCAGCCCCGCGTTTTGCGCCAGAGGTTTTTCCAGAACCGGGCCTGTATCGACATAGCGTCTTGTTGAACATTCAGGGAAGGCCTGCTTCAGAGCGTCTTCCAAAAGCTTGAGCCGGGCACCGAGGAGATCGTGATAATCCTCGTTCAAAGCATATAGAGAAACATCTCCGGTGTTTTTTTCATCAACAAAGCTCATGTCCTTGTCTGCGGTCAGATAGTTGGTGCTGAGGCAGACGATGCTCTGAACACCCGGCAGGACGAGGTTGGGATCGAGACGTTTTCCCTCACCGCGTTCGATGTAGCCCATTTCACCCGCCATTCCCTCGGCCAGCCATTTCCGGAATCGGGGACCCGCATCTCCCAATGTGGCGGGAGAGATGCCAAAACCGCTGAAACCCAATTCGCGCGCGCGAATTTGCAAGGCCTTGACCTTGTCGACAGCCGAAGGATTTTTTGGAATGAGATTGTTATCCATAGGTGGGTTTGATAATCTGAGAACAGGTCAAGAAACCATCATAAAAGTCATACACTCTATTCTAGTCTCTTATTGAAATGAATAAAACCGGCTATATTTATCACCCACTTTATCTCAAACACGAGACCGAGCCTCATCCCGAAAATCCCGGGCGTTTGGAAGCCATTTCGGCGCGTCTGGAGTCTTTCGATATGTACTCCAGCCTGCTGTGTCTGGACCCTCGTCCCGCTGAAATCGAACAAGTTTCCGCCAACCACGATCCCGGCTATGTGAAAGATTTGAAGCGGTATTGTCAGACCGGAGTGCGTTCATTGGACTCCGACACCGTCATCAGCCAGGACTCCTATTCCGCCGCCCTGTTGAGTGCCGGGGCCGGTCTCACCGCAGTGGACGCCATCATGAACAAGCAATGCAGGAATGCTTTTTGTGCTGTGCGACCACCCGGACACCATGCCGAGAGAGATCGGGGCATGGGCTTTTGCTTGTTCAACAACATAGCTGTGACCGCACGCTACGCCATTCAGCAATGGGAAATGAATCGAGTGTTTATTTTCGATTGGGATGTGCATCACGGCAATGGAACACAAAATTCATTTTACAAAGATTCCCATGTGTATTATTCCAGCATCCACCAGTATCCGTTTTATCCGGGAACGGGAAGCCATGAAGAAACAGGCAGTGGTGACGGCTTGGGAGCGACCCTTAATTTCCCCTTGCGAGCTTTTGAAGACGATGCAACCTATCTCAGTATTGTCACCGATAAATTGATCCCCGCAATTCAAAAATTTGCGCCCGACCTGATTTTGATCTCCGCAGGATTTGACGCGCACGAAGACGATCCTCTGGCACAGATGAATGTGTCCACCGAATGTTTTGGTGAAATGACCCGCTTGCTGACACAAGTCGCCGATGAAGTTTGCGATGGCCGACTCGTTTCCCTGCTCGAAGGTGGCTACAGCCACGAGGCCCTCGCCGATTCAGTATTGAGTCATATTCAGGCATTACAAAAATAGCAATTCGTAAGGTTGAACGGCTTGATAAAACATTGCAAACATATTCCGTTCACTGCCCTGCGTCGTGAAAAGCAGGCAATCGCCCATGATGCCATCCCTTGATACACCTGCCGAACGTAGAATCCTGACCATGGCCATGCTTGCGGCACTGGCGATTGTATTGCATCGCATGGAAGCCCTCCTTCCCCTGCCCTCGCCGTGGATCAAACTGGGGCTTGCCAATATCATGACCCTTTTGGCTCTCATTTATTTGGGATTGAAAGAAGCCTTCATCGTAACCATAGTGCGCGTCATTGGCGGGTCCATTCTGGCTGGGACCTTTATGTCCCCGACATTTTTCCTGAGTGCGGCAGGAGCCTTGTCGGCGACCCTCGTGATGGCGGCATTCTATGTAAATGGTAGAAGCCCGTTCAGTCTGGTGGGAATATGTGTGGCATCTGCCTACGCCCATACAGCGACAACCTTTCTTTGTGTTTACGCTTTTTTAGGCCCCATGCCCGGGTTTCTCAAGCTCATTCCCTTGTTTTCATTCATCGCACTGGCAGGCGGTATTTTGACAGGTCTGATCGCAAACGGCCTGAGTCAGAAATTGGATGAAGAAGGAGTGGCTTTGGGGACGGATGGAAATTGAAGATTTACAAATCCGAAAAGGAGTAAAGAATCAAATTAAAAAAGTTGACAATATGCGTTCAAGTTGGTTAAAGTTAGCGAAATCATACTAATAAAGGCAGGGAATTTGTGTTTTGAGTTAGTTTTGAATTGACTCTCATTGTTTTTATTGGTATTTTTAGACGTTTATTATTATGCGAGGCTCGCTCTGGTGTTGGGGGGAGAGAGGCTTTGTGAACAAATTGCCATAATTCATGCAAGGAAAATTGGATGGTTATGGCAATAACTATATGTGCCACAGGGTAGATTTATGAATGCAATCAAGAAAACGGGACTTTTAAAGTTGATGGCAGTTGGGCTTTTGACCTCTGCGCTGATACTGCCACAGGTTGCCTTTGCCGCTCCAGAAATCAAAACATCCGGAGGTGGGAAAAACTGGACATTCAGCGCAGGTGTCACCGCTATCAGGGATGACAACTTGTTGGGTGCTCCTGAGCGTGGCCCGATCCCTCTTTCCTTGCAGGGAAAAAACTTTGATGATGTCGGTGTCCGTTGGAATTCTAATCTCGGGTACAAATACAAACAGAGTTCCAAGCTCTCCTTCAAGTTTGATTACGATGTGAATCAAACGATCTATGAAGAGAACTCTTCGCGAGACATCACCACGCAAATGTTCGGAATCAATTCTGAATACAAGATTTCACCGCTGGTCAATATTCAAATGATGTACAAGTACATTTATAACATCGTTAATGGTGATGACTTCAGTGGTATCAACTATTTCAGGCCCTCGTTTAACTACATGCACAGAAAATATGGCATGACCGCGATTCATTTCCTTTATTCGGATACGAACAACTGGATCACTAATCTCCGAAATACTGAGACCACGGGAGCGGGTGTTGCTCAATACATTTTCTTTTCAAACTATACCCGACGTCTGACCATTGGGTATCAATACCGAAAAGACGATGCGAAGGGTAAGAACTTTGACCTCAGTTCACATGCTGTTAACGTAGGTCTTAAAACTCCGCTGTTTTATGGTATTAATTTAACTACGGATGCGAAATACACCCAAAAGGACTACAAATCACGACTGGCAATTGACACCCGTCTTCGAGAAGACAATCAACAGAGATACTCACTTGCTTTGGATAAGATGCTCATTTCGAAAATGGGTTATTTGCAAAATCTGGTTCTTAGGGGCCTGTACACTCATACCTATAACCGATCGACTGAAGACGCAGTATTCTCAGTCAACAATCATTGGGAACTGGGTTTGAGCGCGGCGTTCTAAATCAATTCCATAAGATACTTATAATAGCGAGTCAAGGAGAGAAAGAGTGAGCCTGAATAATAAAATTAGCCTAAAAAAGAAAGTCCTCGTCATTGGCTTAACAATGGCTTTGGGATTCTTCGCTTTTAAGGATATTGACTCAAGATCCGAAGCCCAGGGAGGTATTTTGGATTTCTTTGGATTTGGCGGAGGAGAATCCAATCAAGCTGGTCAAGGCGGTCAAGGCGGTCAAGGCGGTCAAGGGGGCCAAGGGGGCCAAGGCGGCCAAGGTGGTCAAGGTGGCCAAGGTGGTCAAGGTGGCCAACAAGGTGGTGGTTCTGGCGGAGGCGGCTTTGGTGGTGATGGTGGCGGCCCTGGCGGCGGTGGTGATGGTGGTTTCGGTGATGGTGGTCCTGGTGGCGGTTTCGGTGAAGCTCTGCCTCCCGGTGCTGATTTTGGTGGTGGTGGGGATGCTGGATTCAGTTTCGATTCCGGGTTCCTTGAGACCTTGGATGTTATGGAAAATATCGCAAATGAGATTGGTGCGGAGATAAACACAGAGGTTATCACTCAAGTGGACCAAGCGACTAAAACGGTTATTCTTGAAGATCAAGCGTTGCCATCCATTGCAAGTACTGCGAATGCAACACCTTCGCAGGCTGTAAACGAAACATCCTGATTCTGATTTAAAATATCAAGCATCCATTGCTTGTTGATTGATTTTCTAAAGTAGAAGAAACCAGGGCCTCTCAAGGGCTCTGGTTTTTTTTATGTTGATTCCTTCAAGAATAGATAGGTCAGCCGAGATGCAGTCAAGTGGGCTGATTATTGGAAAGGGCAACTGCTAAAAAAGTCTGGGACAATGCAATTGTAAATGGGAGCTTGATCAGGAAGTATGAGGTTGGGATTCTTCGTTGGGCTGGACTTGCTCAATGGTCCATAAATCGCAAGTTCCGCAAACATCGCGATAGTTCTGGCGGAAATGATTGAAGTCACCGCTCTTCCAAATCCTCTGAAGGTCAGCCGTCAGTATATTTCCCATCGGTGCGTGCGGGAGCAGGCAACAGGGAGTCACGGAACCTTCGCGGGTGATATAAACATAATCGAAGGTCTTCAGGCAGAATTTCCCGGAACGGTGCAGTTTTTTGCGTAAAAGTTGATAAAAGAAGCGGGTGAGTCCGCTGGAAACGGAAAATTGCAACCAGTCAAGTTGAACACCCAGAGAGCGGGCAAGGGCATCTGCGTTTGCAAAGGTCTTTGCTTCTTGAAGGGCGGTCGGGCGTCTTAACTCGGGTGCGTATTTGCGGTCGAGTCTGCCAACGTTGACAGTTTGGATTCCAAGTCGCCCGGCGTATTTGATGACATCCAGCAAATCTTTTTCGCAGTCTGCATGCAGGGTGGCTTGAAGTCTTAAAGCGGGTTTTCCATTTTGACGCAATTGGGCGACGGTTTCAATATTGGCCAGTACTTTTTCATTATGATGGCCCATTTCCGCACTGCCATTGACGTCGTCGAGCGAAAAAGTCAAGGTATCGACACCGGAGGCGATGATTTCCTGCGCCAGTTCGGGTTTGCTGAACAGGGCGTTGGATGTGATCATGACCGAATGACCGCGTGCCTTGCAATGGGAGATCATGTCGAAACATCGGGGATGAAGGAAGGGTTCGCCCCAGCCTGTGAGGGTGATTTGTTCGTCGCCCTGCAAACCTGCGACTACGGCAACAAATTTTTCCCAGTCCATGTGTTCGAGCTCGATATCGAGTACTTCGCGCGGGCACATGGGACAATCCATGTTGCAACGGTTGGTGATCTCTATCTGCACCTGTCGCGGTCGGCTGGGAAGCCGGTACCTGAGGCGACGGAAAGTTTCTTCTACAAGTTTGAACATGGTTGGGGTCGATCTCCGGAAAGACGCTGAAGAATCATTATAACGAAAAATATTTATCGCGACGGAAAATAAAATGTTATTTTAAAAGCATCTCTGTTTTATTCAACACGTCTTATTCTATACGGCTATTTTACAGGAAACCTTCAATCCGAATCGTTTCGGGGTGCAAATACTTCAGGAATCGGATTCTATAAAATCAAGGAGCAAGCAGGAACATGGGCATGACGCTTACTGAAAAAATACTGGCAGATCATTCCGATCAGGCTACCGTTTCCCCCGGAGACAATATCTGGATCGATGTGGATGTGCTGATGACGCATGATGTTTGTGGTCCGGGAACGATCGGTATCTTCAAAGAACAGTTTGGAGCCGACTTCAAGGTGTGGAATAAGGAAAAGGTGGTGATTATTCCCGACCATTATATTTTCACTTCGGACGTGCACGCCAACCGCAATATAGACATACTGCGAGCCTTCGCGAAGGAACAAAGCCTGCCGTATTATTACGATGTGGGAACCAAGGATTATAAAGGGGTGTGCCACATTGCATTGGCACAGGAAGGGCATAACCGTCCGGGCGAAGTATTGTTTGGAACCGATTCGCACACCTGTACATCGGGTGCTTTTGGGATGTTTGCCACAGGTATCGGCAACACCGATGCGGCTTTCATTATGGGGACGGGAAAATTGTGGGTAAAAGTCCCTGAGAGCATGCGCTTTGAATTCACCGGCGAATTCCCTCCTTATATCATGGCGAAAGACATCATCCTGCAAGTCATCGGAGACATCGGTGTGGCGGGTGCGACTTACCGGGCAATGGAGTGGGCGGGCGATGCGATCATGAATTTTTCTATGGAAGAACGCATGACGCTCTGCAACATGGCGATTGAAGCGGGTGGCAAAAATGCCTTGATCCCTGCGGATGAAAAGACGGTCGAATACGTGAAGCAGAGGACGGACAAGCCTTTCAAAATTCATCATGCGGATGCCGATGCGAAATACTGTTTCAATAAAGTCTACAATGCGAGCGAGATGGAGCCTGTCGTCGCCAAGCCGCATTCGCCTGACAACAAGGCGAAGGTGACTGAGGTTGCGGGCACAAAAATTGATCGGGCCTATATTGGTTCGTGTACAGGTGGGAAATTCACCGATTTTCTGGCCGCCGCTAGGATATTAAAGGGTAAAAAAGTAGCGGTAGACACATTCATCGTTCCCGCAACGATGGAGGTGGAAAAAGATCTGTACGAAAAACGTTGGGATGGGGAAACGTTGATGGATATTTTCAAGAATGCGGGTGCAAGCATTGGGGAATCTTCCTGCGCGGCTTGTCTCGGCGGACCCAAAGACACGTTTGGTCGCACCCACGGTACGGAAGTGGTTATTTCGACCACCAATCGAAATTTCCCGGGGCGAATGGGTTCCAAACAGTCTGAAGTTTATCTGGCATCGCCTTACACCGCGGCCGCATCGGCGATCACGGGTAAAATCACCGATCCCAGAGAATTCATCAATTAATGTTGCGGCATGGTCTGACTGTGCCTGAATAAATAAAGAGGAATTATGGAAGATATTATCGAAGGCACTGCCTATGTATTGGGCGACGACATTGACACGGATCAAATCATCCCGGCCGAGCATCTGGTTTATAGTTTGAGCGATCCCGAAGAAAAGAAAAACTACGGCAAGTATGCATTGTCAGGCGTTCCATCTGCCGGAGCGGGTCTGCCGGATGGCGGCAAGAGTTTTGTCGCGGATGGAAAATTTGAATCCGATCATAAAATCATCATCGGAGGTAAGAATTTTGGTTGTGGTTCTTCTCGCGAACATGCGCCGGCTTGTTTGAAAATTGCTGGAATCAAGGCTGTTGTGGCGGAATCCTATGCCCGGATTTTTTACCGCAACTCGGTGGATGGGGGTTTTTTCATTCCCTTTGAAACGCCTGCTTCTCTGATTGGTACGATCCGAACAGGGGACCGTTTGGTGATTGATGTTGCTAAAGGAGAGCTGACTCACCACAGTGGGGGGGATTCAAAAGTCTGGCAACTCAAACCTCTGGGGGATGTGAGTGAGATTATCAGAGCAGGTGATATTTTTGCCTACGCTCGCAAGGCAGGGCTCATTCCCTCGGCTTGAAGGTGCCATGATATCAGGCTCTGTTGGCTGAGACATCTATGTTTCCAGTTTGAAGAAACTGTTTTAAGTTAAAGAAATAGCTCTATTCATTAAGGATAGGGCTATTTCTTTTTATTTGATTTAACCTTCACATTTCGAGCCATTTCGTTTGTGGTAGCGGCTTGCTCTCCCACTGCGCTGACAATCGTATTAGAAATATCTTTCCTGAAGGAAAGAAAAGTTTGGAAATTTGTTCACGAGTGCAACGGCCTATTGCAATAGACCAGAAAAATGTCCGGAATTTTCAAAACACTGTTCTATTAGAATTTCTTCCGCTTTGGGACAGGTCATCACCGACGGCCCATGTCATCGACACCCATTTTGCAGGTTCCTACAGGTTGAGAAACAGAACAGGCACTGTTGATAATGTATTCGTTCAAATTAATCGAAGGAAAGGGTGTGATTTGTTTTTTCCTCCAGGCACTGAGTCCGTTTCCCAAATCCAATGCCATTTTCAGGCCGGTTCGACACAGCTCCATATCCACAGAGTTGGAAAAATATTGTGGGTTGATGACCGGACTGTAGATATTGTTTGACTGGAGCCACACATTGAGCCAAGGCTCTGGGTATTTTGTGCGTGCACAAAAATACTGTAGAAATTTTCCAGATCGCTGGGCGAAGGACCGCAGGTGTAGTTCCCACGGCTCATTGTCAGGCCAATTCGGGATTTGTTGTCTGTATATCCCCCCAAATTATAGGGTTGTCCGGTGATGGGTTGCGCCGAGCTGAAAAGTGTGGTGAGCAATAGATGATCCTGAAGGTTCTTCTCAACCCCTGGAGAATCGCAAATCACTGGAATGCCAAGCCGACTCAAATCTGCGGCATCGCCGATGCCTGAAAGCATCAATAGTTGAGGGGAACCAAATACGCCGGCGCAAAGATGTATTTCTCTTGAGGCCATGAGTGTGATTTTTTTGCCAGAGGATTCTGCGATGATGCCATGAGCGATGTTTGTTAGGGGATCAATCAATACTTGATGGGTCAAAACGTCACTGGCAACATGGAGGTTTGGGCGATCGAGGTAGGGGCGGATGAAGGAATCGAAGGTGTTTTCCGGCCTGCCTGTGTTGTATTTGTACGAATATCGGGCATGCTTGAAGTTTCCCGGTCGCAATAGGGGTATTTGAATGGAGAGTGAGCCTGATATGTAAAATAAGTTGGAGACAGAAAAGATAATGTTATAATGCCAGATTTACACAGATAAATTCTAAAAGGGTCGAGGCTATTTCAGTGATTGTAAGGTTTTGGGGAGTGCGAGGAAGTTTCCCGTCGGGAAACGCAGAAACAGTGAGTGTGGGAGGAAATACCACCTGTGTGGAAGTCCGGTGTGGTGATGAAATCATCATTTTTGATAGTGGAACGGGGATCATCAATCTGGGTAAATCCCTGATGAAGGAAATGCCTGTTCGGGCAAACCTGTTTTTTTCGCATGTCCACTGGGATCATATTCAGGGTTTCCCGTTTTTTACGCCTTTTTATGTGCCCGGCAATGAATTTGACATTTATGGCGGCACCAGTCTGCCTTCTAAAAGCATCGAACAAGTGTTGGATAATCAGATGTCTTCACCGTGTTTTCCCATTCGCAAAGAAGTTTTTGGGGCGAAATTGAGGTACCACGATCTGAAGGCGGGTGATGTTGTCGAAGGCAAAAACTTCAAAATCACACTGGCGAATTTATACCATCCCGATGGCACCTTTGGTTACCGTGTGGATAGCGGTGGGCAATCGCTTGTATTTGCCACAGACAATGAGCATGCGGAAGGCAAGCTGTGTAAAAACCTTTTAAAACTTTGTCAGGATGCAGATCTTTTGATTTACGACTCGCAGTACACCGATGCGGAGTATTATGGACTGGAAGGACAGTTTTCTCGCAAAGGCTGGGGCCACAGCACGATGAAAGAGGGCGTGAAAATGGCAGAAGCTGGAAACGTAAAAAAACTGGCACTCTTTCATCACGATCCTGCACATGACGATGCATTCATTGGTAGAATAGAATCTGAATGCAAGCAAATTTTCCCCAACTGTATAGCCGCTTTCGAAGGGTTGGAGATCAACCTTGACGATCCCGAATTGCCCAAATCCATGTTTGTCTAGAGTCCTGCTTTGCGTGTTGCTGGTAATCTCCTTTTCATGGGGATGCGCTCAAGAACGGGTTATTAGCAAAGAGCAATCTCTACGCCAGCATTATAAAGACATCAGCCGATGGGTACTCCCCAATCCTCCCGCGCAAATTGTGCAGGCCGAACTTGTATGGTTGAACGCCGATTCCCTGGCTGACATCATCCTTGTTTCTCGCAATGGCAAAGATTCTTTGCATGCAGATGTCTATCTGAACGGAGGAAAAGCGGAAAAGTACAAATTTTCGCTGAAAGAAAATCCGGCCCTGAATCAACGCCTTGCAGAAGGCGTGCTCTATGTTTCTTTTGGAGACATTGACCGGGACGGACGGCAGGAGTTGATCTTGTTGACGCGCGAGAATTCAGGTGAAAATAACGCCGAAATCTGGTTCAACAACGGTCAGGGCGTTTTTTATCAAAAAAAAGAATATTATTTCCCGAAGCTCCCCCGGGGTTTTGATCGAGCACAGTTCGTCGATATCGATGGGGATTTTGATCTGGATTTGTGGTTCACCGGGGAAAACGTTTTGACGGAAGATGGAAAACCCGCCCCTTATCAGGCGCGTCTGTTTTTGAACGACTCCAAAGGTGGTTTTAAGGATCAAACCGAATTATTGCTCCCCCCCCTTCCCCCCGGTATCTCGTTTTTATCCATTGCCGATTATGATCAGGACGGAACGCCCGATATTTTCATCGCCTATGCACAGGGCCGGGATCGCCTTTTGATCAACAACGGACTCGGCAGATTCGCCGATCGCACCGAAGATATGCTCCCCCTCCTGGTCGACCACACCCTGCACGTGGACTGGGCCGATTTTGATATGGATGGCGATAACGACCTTCTGCTGGTAGTGATGCGGGACAAAGATACAGATCAGAAAAATGAGTACAGCTATTTTCTGGAAAACACAGGGCAAGGACATTTTGTCAAAAAAGTCAGTGAAGACCTGCCTACCATACCGACCCGCAGGGTTTATTTGCTGGACTCCAATCAAAATAAAATTCCCGATCTCATCTTGTTGACCTCAAAGGGTCCTGAAATTTACACAGGCAAAGGGAATTGGCGATTTAAAAATGAGACCGCGCGGCGTCTTCCCGTATCAGAGGTCATCAGGGAAATGAGTTTCGGTGACATTACCGGTGACAATTCTCTCGATATTTTGAGCATTGTGGGAAAAAATAAAACCGCTAAATTATGGATCAGCAGTTTCAAATAAAAAGGTAAGCCTCTTCGCAAAATGACACCTCCAAAAAGCTTGACACTATTGAAAGTTTTAACCGTGATGGCCTGGGCCGATGGTTTGGCGACGCAAGCGGAGCTGAACTTCATCAAAAACCTGATGTTGAAATTTAATTTGAACGTAAAGGAATGGGAGGAATTGAAACCTTTCATGGAAGCCCCCCTGCCTTCGGACAAACAGGAGGCCCTGTTCACTGAATTGCGCAGTGAACTGAGCACAGCACAGGCAAGAGCCTCTGCGCTCGAAGCGTGTCGCACGGTCGTTTCAGCCGATGGCGAGCTGGATGCGAATGAGGAGAAACTTTTGCAAGAATTCAGCCGGGCTTTGGAAGGCCCGGTATTGAACAGGAGTGCCACAGGAGGATTGGGCGGATTTGTAAGGAATATCCTGCCCGCCCTATTCGGCAAACCCGACCCGGATATGGAA
This sequence comes from Nitrospinae bacterium CG11_big_fil_rev_8_21_14_0_20_45_15, assembly GCA_002787235.1. Lineage (GTDB taxonomy): Bacteria > Nitrospinota > Nitrospinia > Nitrospinales > VA-1 > Nitrohelix. Next base: position 81,078 of record PCWG01000041.1, on the reverse strand, counting down.
CGTTATTTCAAACGTGAAATTTTCCATAAAATTGAGTTAAAATTATCAGGAGAAGATTTTCAGGTCGATTGGCAAGACGATCGGCTGTATCTCGTCTGTCTGCTGGGGGTTCTGTTGGCACAGGCCGCGAAAATGGATGGAGAGTTTGCGCCGGATGAGAAAAATACCTTACGGACACTGGTCTCCAGAAAATTGTCACTCAGTGAAAACGAAGCGATCCTGTTTGTAGAAGTTCTGGAAGAACAAGTGGACAAAGGGTTCGACTGCGATGAAGTCATTTCAGAAGTCAATCGCCTTGTTTCGTTCAATGATCGTCTGGGTGTGATGGATTGTTTCTTTGCCGTAGCCTGCGCCGATGGCGAACTCACTCACGAAGAAACCGAAGAAATACGGAGAATCACCAAAGCCATGCTGATTCCCCATTCGCATTTTATAAGTGCAAAACTGAAAGCACTGGACCATATCAGAAAAATTTAAACGGGGACGGTTGAACATGCCAGATATTCATTTCGGGCTTTATTCAACGCTCCTCAAGGTCGTCTTGGCAAATGACAAACCCACCTAAAAAATTCATCGGCGTGATGTTCGAGTGCTGTAAAGTCTATCGCCGGATTTACATCAACAAAGAGAACAACGCCTACGAAGGCAACTGTCCCCGTTGCCGAAAGAAAGTAAAAGCCATCATCGGAGAGGGCGGAACCGACAACCGCTTCTTCAACGCGCGCTAACTCCCACCTGCGTGGGAGGCAAAGGGCTGTGCCGCCACCTTCCCCGGTGGAGGGAATGTTGCTTCGTTGGGCAATCGTTTCGAATTTGGATTCGAAATTTCTCCACGGGGAATGAAAGGGCTATCGAATGAATAAAATTAGACAGCAAGACCAATGCCGGACTTTCGGATTGAGATCACCTATTCTGACGGAGAGACAGTCGTTGCAGATTTCAAACCAGCCATCGCTAAGGGAGGGGTTTTTGCAGAACTGAACGATCCTGTTTTTTTCAAGCGGTTCAAGATCGGTGAAGAGGGTCGCTACATTGAATGGCCCAATGGCCTAGATTTTTGTGCGGATGGACTGCGTCATCAATCAATGATAAGTCTTTAAATTCTATCGGGCGAGTCCGGTCAATGAGCTGTTCTTTAGTAAGGGTTTGATGCCCCATGATCCAATTAAATCTGTACGATTTTTGGGAATAGGAAGAAATGACAATCAGGCGCATGAAAATAAGAATGCATTCGTGGGTTATTGAGCTCAAATGAAAAAGGGAAAAAGTACTGATGTCTATATACCGTATTGAGGATGCCCAAATTGTTGCAATCAAAAGGACAACATTTGAGTCGCAAGGATTGAAGGAACGAGGGGATTTGCAAAAAATACTCAAAGCCCAAATCGGATTGCTCCAGATACACTGATCGTTTCAGAGGAATTTGGCGATTGGAAAGACAGTCACCGACGTATTGATCTGCTGGGGATTGATAAAAATGCAAATCTGGTCGTGATCGAGCTTAAGCGCACCGAGGACGGTGGGCACATGGAGCTTCAGGCGATCAGATACGCATCCATGATTTCAACCTTGACCTTCGACAAACTCGTAAATATTTACAGGTTCTATTTAAACGATAACAATCTTGAACTGGATCCGGAACAAAGCATATTGGATTTTTTGGGATGGGATGAATCACATGAAGATGAGTTTGGACTGGAGATGAAAATCATTCTTGCTTCGGCAGATTTTTCCAAGGAGTTAACCACTACTGTGATGTGGCTAAATGATTTTGGACTGGATATTCGATGTGTGAGGAATGCATCCTTATAATTACGAGGGTAAAACCTTATTGGATGTACAGACGGTAATCCCCCCTTCCTGAAGTAGCAGACTACTCCGCATAGTTTAGAAAGTGATAATTAACGTTTCTAATACCTGAGAACTATATTTTTCTGATTCGGTAGGGGAGTGTTTCTATTTTTTCTGGCGGGTCATTGCGACCCGGTGATTGATTGAATCGGTTTGGAAGGGGCTACGTTGCCCCGGTTGAACGAGCTTCCGTTCGGGAATCCCGTTCGGGAATTCAGTCCTGGATGCCGGTCTTTACTACGAGGTCGCCGTAGACTTTCACGCGGCAGGACATTCTTTGCTCAGGTGCAATTTTTTGCAGGTTTTCGAAGAAGGTCCGAGGATTCACATTTTCTGCGGGCTCCACTTCTACGATGCATTTTGCGCACAGGCCCATGCCTCGGCAATTGAAGACGCGGTTGGCTCCTTTATATATCTGGGCTTCGGTGTAACCGATGGCCTGCCTTAAATTGGCACCGTAGCCAATTTTGATTTCGTGTTTTTCGCCGGTTTCTGCGTTGTTGATGGTTATCTTGGGCATTGCTCTCTTTTTCTCCTTTTTCCTCTGAAACCCTAGGTATGAAGGGCTTATTCTGCATTAGTTCCAGAAAAAGTCAATCCATTTTTGGATTCTGGACGCGGGCTCAAATAGAGTAATTGTGTCCGGTCAGAATTTTCTTTTCTTTCAGGTATTTACAAATTTTCTCAGCGGATGCTTCTTCATTTTGCGCTTCGGTAAGAGACAGGGTCATGTCCGGATTCCCAGTCGGTTCCTCGACGCCTGTCACTTGGATTTCGATGACGGGGCAAGGCTCTGCCAGCAGACGGAGATCGGAATGGTCTTCCTGATTGAACACATTCGAGGTTGAGATCACGACGTGTCCGGCATCGAGAAAAAGCCGGGCGACTTCGCCAAAGCGTCGAATGGATTCACCCTTTTGTTCGCCTTCAATATTCGCGGAAACGCCGAGCTGTACGTTGCGACCATCCAATAGATAACTTTGATGATTGTGATCGAACAGTGTGCGCTCAAGCTTTTTAGCCAGCCGGGCTTTGCCGACACCCGCTTCACCGGTGATGAGGATGAGTGCGGACTGGTGACCGTTGCGATAGGCGCGCTCTTGCGCCTGAATGTCGCTTTTGACCCAGTTGAAATCTCTTTGTCGTACTTCGGCGCGGAGCTTGTCTTCTTTGATGGCCGGTGTGTAGGTGGTGACGATACCGCCGCCGCACACATCGTAGCCATCCACCAATACAAAGCGTCCGGTGGTGGCGATCTCTCCAAACAAGTCGAAGGCTACGGGCCGTTGCACGCGCAGGGTCAGTTCAGCGACGTCATTTTTGGCAACGAAATCCTGATCCACCAGTGTCTCCAGTGTGGAGGCGTCGATGACTTTTTTGAATTCGACGACCTGACACGGGGCTTCTTGTGTGGTCAGTTTGAGGGTGTAATTTTTATCGCGTACGAGTTTGTTTTTTCCCATCCAGAAGATATTGACATCGAAAACGCTGGAGACGATGGGCAATTGATCGGTGCGGGTTGCGACATCACCGCGTTCGACAAAGATTTGCTCGTCGAGGGTGAACCCGATGGATTGTGAGGCTTCAGCGGTTACGGGTTGATTGGGAACGCTCCAGGCTTCGATACTTTTTACCACACCGGTTTTGTTGGACGGCGAGAAAATCAGACGATCGCCTTTTTTCAACTGACCCGCTTCGACCCGGCCTGCAATGATTCGGCGTTCGTCGAATTTGTAGACGTCTTGAACGGGCATCCGAAAGGGCAGATGGTTGAGGCGTTGTTTCTTTTCAAATTGATCCAGCATTTGCAGAACACTGGGGCCTTCGTACCAGGGCATCTCGTCTTTACGTGCGGCAATGTTGACACCGAGCTTTGCAGAAACTGGGATGTACTCATCGACTTTGATGTCGAGTGAATGCAGGAAGGCGTTGTATTCTTCGCGAATTTTATTGTAGACGTCTTTATCGTAACCGACGAGGTCCATTTTGTTGACGACCACAACGACATTGGTCAGGCCCAGTAGTTTCAGGATGTAGCCATGACGACGGCTTTGTTCCTGAACACCTTCTTTGGCGTCGATCAACAAGAGAGCGGCCTCCGCTTCGGAGGCACCGGTCACCATATTTTTGAGAAATTCCTTATGGCCGGGGGCATCGATGATGACGTAATGCCGCTTTTCGGTTTTAAAGAAGATTTGCGACGTGTCGATGGTGATGCCTTGTTCCTGCTCCTCTTCGAGCGCGTCAAGGAGAAAGGCAAACTCGAAGGTTTTCCCCTGTCGTTTGCAGATTTCTTTCACAAAATCAAGTTTGCCGTCGGGCAGACTTCCCGTGTCTGAGAGCAAGCGTCCGACGAGGGTGGATTTTCCGTGATCGACATGGCCAACAATGACCAGACGCATTAACTGATTGGAGAGACTGAGGGCGGTTCCGTTATCTGTCATTTTACATATACCCCTTGGCGCGAAGCTTTTGCATGGCGTAAGTATCTTCCTGGTCCTGAGCTCTGCCAGAGCGCTCGGAGGTGTCAATGGTTTTTAGTTCCTCCACAATTTCAGCGACGGTGGAGGCTTTGGAGTCAATGGGCAGGGTACAGGGCGCGCATCCTAATGAACGGTAGCGCTTGCCCTCCGCATTGGAGAAATACAGATCAATGATGGGAATGTTTTCTCTTTGAATGTATTCCCAGACGTTCAGCTCCGTCCATTGCAAAATGGGATGAATGCGGATATGTGTTCCCGCTTCAAAAGAAGTTTTGAATTGATCCCACAGCTCGGGAGGCTGGTCTTTGAAATCCCACTCAAAATCTTTGTTGCGCGGCGAGAAGTAACGTTCTTTTGCGCGCGTGCCTTCCTCATCTCTGCGGATGCCGAGGATGAGGCCGGTGTATTTTTTATCTTCCATGACCGCGTGCAGGCCATTGGTTTTGAGAGCTTCGCAACAAGTGATTCGGCCCATCGTGTGGTTCATGCCCTCGGCGATGGCTTTTTCATTTTTGCCGACGACGAGGTTAAGTCCCCACTCTTTGGCAACACGATCGCGATACTCGATCATTGCGGGAATTTTAAAAGTGGTGTCGATGTGCACAAGAGGAATCGGACAGTGACCAAAAAAGGCTTTCCGTGCCAGCCAGACCAGCACTGTGGAATCTTTTCCAATGGACCACAACATAGCGAGGTCTTTAAAATTCTTGTACGCTTCGCGAAGAATATAAATGCTTTGGTTTTCCAGATGATCCAAATGATCCATAGTGGTTCCTTACAATTTTTACAATAAACGAGGTCAACCTCGTTGAATGCTATTTAAAAATCACCGCAATCCATAATCATTTGCGGGAGAATACATACAAGATACAAGGGACTCGGTAGTATATCCACTCCACCGATGGGAATCAAGAAATAACGTATCTTTCCCGGAGCCGTCTGGAAATATTGAGTTGAATCGGGCTTGAACATGAAAAGATCAATCATTAAGTGGGTGTGGATCTCCGGGGAAAGGGTTGTATGTTTTTACGAGAAGTATTTTTTGACGACGTTCGGGAAGGGACACCGATTGCAGTTGTTTCCGTTTTGGGCGCAAAAATCCTGATAAATCTGCATGAGCCCCTGACGCTTTCTGTCGTTGACCAATAAGTCGGTCATTTCTTTTTGATTGCCGAGGATATAGTATTTGATGAATCGCAGGAGATGATTGTCGCCACTGGCTTTGCTCGATTGGTAGAGTTTGTTGAAGGTGGCTTCCAGTTCTGGGGATCGTTGGGCGCGCGCATAGATCAGTCCAATGGGCAGTACGATGTTGAGAATGATTTCTGCAGAGCGAGTGGGGCCGATCAGGTTTTGGGCTTTTTTCAACAGTTTCCCGCCGGGGGTGTAATGCAGGTTCCAATAGTCTTCGCCACCAATGGAAAAGTAATCGTAAATTTTTTTTGGGATTTTGACGGCATAACCCTTCTGCGGTGACATCTGGGTTTCTTTTTTCAAGGTGGCGATGAAGTCTGCAAACAACCCGCCATTCAGATGACGCACGATGAGACTCGCCAGTCCGGCGATTCGGCGATAAGGATAGTTTGCAGGGCGGAGGCCACTGAATTTCCAGCAATCCGCATTCAGGCTGGAGGCTGGAAGCCGGGGCTGGTACTGTTTCCAGAGTTTTTGCAAACTTGCAAAATATTCCCTGTCCTTTGTCGGCAAGGTCGTGAGATCGAGCCCCTTAAAATCAATCAGGCCTGAGAATCCAAACAGCATTGCGGAGACATGAAGGCGTTTCAGCTCTACTGAAATGCGTTGTGGCAGAAGTTCTTTGATCAATGCAAGGGGAAGGTCTTCGGCGAGGTATCGAAAGCTTTGTTTGTTGTTGGGGTAGCCCATCGCTTCGGCCAGACCTTCGTAGAAAACTTGTTCGTAGCCTCTGAGGATCACCCGGTCGTGGAAGCGTCCCATTTTGGTGACAATCCGTGCGTCTCCGGCGGCATCGAACAATTGCTCCAGTCGTTCAAAGGGGAGCCGCGCGAGTGGTTCGTGGCACAAGCCGTAATTGAACCGGTTCATTATCGGATAGCTTTCCAGATCCAGTTCTTCGGCGAGTTGCAGGATGCCTTTTTTGAGAAAATTCTTCAGTTCGAATTCAAAGATATGACCGCCGCGCAGTTGTTCGGGTCCGATATCGGCGGGGCGGGAGGAGACGGGGGCTTTGCCTGTTTTCCAGAGAAAAACATGGAAAACAACGTTGTCGAATTCGGGATTGCTGGAGTGATTGTGCGCTTGCCAGTCTCCCGAATTGACGTGGATTTCCAGATCGCCTTCAAAAAGTTTGCCGTCGATTTTGATCGTCGCATTTTTGAAATCGGGGCCGGGTCCAAAATTCCAGTATCCGGGAAAGATCACTTCGGCTGATTCGGCATCGGTGGTGCAGAGTTTGTCTTTCTTCAGTGCCTGATCGTTCCACACGCAACGCAGAACCTTTTCGGGGATTCTGATTTTGGAATCTTCTTCGCAAACGCGGACGCTTGAGAAAATGCGAGTGAATTTGAGGTAATCTTCAGCGAAAGAGGAATGCGGAGCATTCATTTCAATTTCCAGGTGGTTCCCTCAGGACCGTCCTCCAGAATCACTCCCAGGGCGATCAATTCATCGCGTTTCTGATCGGCGACCGCCCAGTTCTTTTCGGCGCGTGCGTTGTTTCTTTCCAGAATCAAAGCTTCCACTTTCGCGGGATCAATGCCGGACTCGGCTTTTTTTCGGTTGAATGCGGTGGCCTTGAAATCTTCGGGAGAACTGTGGAACAAACCCAGCAGATTGCCGACTTTTCGTAAAGCCCCTGAGATCACTGCAATTTTGCGGACATTGTTGATGTCTGGATTGGCTTTTTGCAAGCAGGGATTGAGAGCCTTCAAGGCTTCATTCATATGGGCAATGGCGACAGCGGTGTTGAAGTCATCGCACATGGCTTCGTCGAAACCGGAAAGAAGGGAATGGGCCTCAATGTCTTTTTCCAGATTGGGCAGGTTGACTTCCGTGCGTTTGTCGAGCAGTGCCTGGGCAGATTCCAGAGCCTCGTAAAATCGGGTCGCTACTTTTTCAGCTTCTTCCAGATTGTGCTGGGAGAAGTCGATCGGCCCACGATATTGACAACTTATCAAAAACAGGCGCAGGGTTTCCGGATGAAATTTTTCAAAAATTTCGCGGATAGTGAAGAAATTGTCCAGTGATTTGGACATTTTTTCCTTGTCGATATTAACAAAACCGTTGTGCATCCAGTAGCGAACCGGTTTGTGGCCGGTGGCTCCGCAGGATTGGGCGACTTCGTTTTCGTGATGCGGGAATACCAGATCTTTGCCGCCGCCGTGGATATCAAAGGTCTCTCCAAGCAGTTTTGCACTCATTGCGGAGCATTCGATATGCCATCCCGGTCGGCCTTGGCCCCAGGGGCTGTCCCAAAAGGGTTCGCCGGGTTTGCTTTTTTTCCACAAAGCAAAATCGAGCGGGTCTTTTTTGGTTTCGTTGACATCGATTCGGGCTCCTGATTGCAAATCTTCGATGTTTTTTCCCGACAACTGACCGTAATCTTTGAAGGAGCGAACGGAGTAAAAAACGTCGCCGTCTGCCGGGTACGCGTGACCGCGTTCGATCAGAGTCGAGATCATGGCAAGCATGTCGTGGATATGATCGGTCGCAAGCGGTTCATTACTGGGCTTCTCAATGTTCAAACGACCCATGTCTTCGTAAAACGCATCGATGAATTCGCGCGTGATGTCTGTCCAGGGAACGCCACGTTCGTTGGCGCGTTTGATGATCTTGTCGTCGATGTCGGTGAAATTGCGGACAAAGTTGACATCGTACCCGAGACGTTTCAGGTAACGGTAGATGACATCAAAAGCAACGGCAGAGCGTGCGTGCCCCACATGGCAATAGTCGTAGACGGTGACGCCGCACACGTACATGCTGACGCGACCGGGGATGAGAGGAACAAATTCCTCTTTTTTCCCGCTCTGGGTGTTGAAAATTTTAAGTATTTTCGGTTGCGTCATTTTGTATCCGATTTATTTTGATCTTTTTCGAAATCGGGATTGAGCCGAGCCTCAAGTTCCTTGACGTTGTTGCGCAATTGCGAGACCGCAAATTTTGCTTCACTTATCAACTCGGCCTCGGTCACACCCTCGCTACCAGCGAGTCCAGAGATTTTTTTACGGATGTCGTCCATTTTTTTCTCCAAACCGTCGCTTCGTTTTTTACTGAAACTTTTGGCAATGGCACCTTTCAAACCGCCACCGGCAAAATGTTGGGTGATGGCCAGCAACATGCGTTTTCTGGAAATAAATTTTTTACCATCTTTCCAATCCTGAATGGCCTGCAACATCTCTTGTTCAATGTTGTCCACGACCAGATTGTAGTCGGTGGCTTCAACCAGATCGTTGATATCACCGGGTTTCGAGTTCGATTTGATATCAAAGTCGATGGTTTGATCAACGCCGGTGAGATCGGCACTCTTCAAGTTTGCGGCCACTTCTTCGGGCTTGAGACTGGGATTCCAGACTTGCATGATGAAGTTTTTGCTGTCGATATTTTCAAAAGAGTATTCGCCTTTGTCATTGGAGGTCGTGTAATAACCGTTGGGCACAACGAAAACGGTGCCAACCATGTTTTTGTGCATATTGCATCGCAATACCACAGGCCCGGCTGAATCGAGGGTGATGCTCTTGACCGATCCTGAGGCCATGGCTCCCAGATTGAATTGATTGTTGAGCGATTTGGAGTAAATGTTATGAACATCCGTATCCAGGTTTTTGAAGGTGACGGTAGAGCCGACGGATACAACGGAGTGCATCGGTACAAATTTCAAATCCGTTTGATTGATGGTCAAGGCTTCCTGCTCCTGCTTGCGCACCTTCATTTTGCTTTTTGTTTCCAGAATGACGATGGTATCAAGCCCTGCCGGTTGCCCGTTGATCAGAATTTTTCCTTTGACGTTGGTGGTTCCTTTGATCTTTTTGCCGGACCCATCCTTCATGCCACTGGAACCTTCCATTTTTTCTTCTTCCGTTTTATGTTCTTCGGCACTGGCGGTTTCGACCTTGTTTTCCTCGGCCTTATTTTCGGCTTCGTCTTTTTTCTGATTGCTGGGGACGAGGGGAGCTTTTTTGTCTTCCGGTGTCACATAGCGTCCGAGTGCCGTCAGCATTTGAACAACGAAGGGTTTCTCGTAGAAGCGATCCATTGCAATGGCTTTTTCAAAGAACGGAGCGGCTTCTTCAAACTTTTTGCGGATGCTGAGGACGATACCCAAATTGAAATAGGCTTGCGCGAAATTGGGTTCGAGTTTCAAAGCGTCGCGGTAGGCCTGTTCTTCTTGATCGTATAATTTTTGACGGCCATAAGCTTTCCCCAGATAGTTCAGGGCCACATAGTTATCGGGTTGTACCTTGAGTACTTTTTCCAATAAATCACCGGCGTCTTTGTTGTTGTTTGCTTCCAGTTCGGACATGGCCCAATTGAAAAGAATTTCAGGATCGTTGCCAGATAGCTCGGCGGCACGGGCAAAATGGTTGGTGGCACCCTTGTAACTTTTGGCCATTTTCATCGCGGTTGCCCAGATGGCATAGACTTGCGGGGCGTTGGGACTCAGTTCAGCGGCTTTTTCAAACTCCAGAGAGCCTGCGTTGTATTCGCCCTTTTCAGTCAAGGCAATGCCGCGTTGAATATACTCCAGCGTTTCACGAGGCAATTGTGCGGAATTCGGGTCCGTGGTCACAGATGCTTTTATGATATCGAGAGGAGGAGTGATTTTATCCTTCAAGATATTTTTAGCTTCCTGCTCTGCTTCCGATTCGGGCTCCGGCTCTGGTTTCGATTCTGGTTCCGATTGAGAAGGGGGTGAATTTTCCGAGGAAGACTCTTTTTTTACGTCTTCTTTTTCCGTTTTTTCCGCCTTTGCCAAAGTCAAAGCGTCTTTGTAGGGGCGCAATTGGGTTTGGGGGGTGGAAAAATACATCAAGGCCCACAAGCCTCCGGCTAACAGGCTGATACTGCCTATTGCGGAAACGAATTTTGTTATGGGTTTTGATTTTGGAGTGGCTGTCTTTTCCTGCGGGTTGTTTTTCTTCATCGTTTGGGAATCAAAATTAAGGATTAAAGGGAGAATTATTCTTTTACAAAGTAGTCGAAATTTTTTTTAGCTACACACAGGCCAAACCTGCTGAAAATCGAGTTTTTTCGATTTTGTTCAATATTATCGGGGTCGATCCTGTTGCATTATTGTATGATTGGTTTTGGTGCCGATGTCGGGTCAAGCCTCGTGTCTTTATTTACAATTCCGACCTCAGTCTTGGGATCGGCAGGTTCATGACGTTGGGATTGGGTAAATCTTTTGTCGTGACCGGGGCTTTGTTTTCCAGCGAAAAACCTTTGGTTTTTGGCGCGAAGGTGGACAGTTTATAATGTACCCGGGTTCCTGAGCAATCGGGACACTGTGTTTCGTCTTTATTGACCTGGGACGATTGTAGTAAAGTGAAATCTTTTTGACAATCGTCGCAATAATATTCGTAAAGAGGCATGGGCTTTCAGACCGCTTCAAATTATCTTGTTGAAAAGTTATGAATAATAGGATTAAATCATAACCTCGCGGACCCTGTCAATGCGTATTCAACTTCAGCTCTCCCAGACCTGAAGTTCTCTCCAGTTAAGTTATAGGTATGAATCCAATATCATCTAAATCATTGATCGCCAAAGACGAAGACTTGCTCACGCTGTTGAACGGGCATCCCGGCTACTTGCCTTGTCAATACATCGAGTTGGCGGCCCATCAGGGCATCGTTCATTCTTCCGTGGCACTTTCTCTGGCGCAATTTCAGCCGGTGAGCCTGGATTTGAGGCTGGGGCAAAAGGGATATCGCATCCAATGCAGTTTTTTGCCAGAAAATAATACGGTGGAAGAACGTCTCAAGGAACTCACTCTTTATGAGGTGGATTTGAGGGGCGACGGCGGTATCCTCGAAAAGGGTGCGATTTATCTCATTCCCCTGCAAGAGGAGTTGAACCTTCCGCCTGAAATTTTTGGTAAGACCAATCCCAAAAGTTCGACCGGGCGTGTGGATATGTTCACGCGTGTTATTGTGGATAATGGGCATCGTTTCGATGAAATTCCTTTTGGTTACAAGGGTAAAATGTATCTGGAGATCATCCCGCGCTCCTTTCCGGTGAAAGTCCGGGAAAACTTGACACTCAACCAGTTGCGTTTCATTCATAGCAAGCAGGACATTCTCGGAAAAGATGAAATTGAACCGATTTACGAAAAACAGCCGATTTTGTTTGATCCGAATGGCATCGCCATCCCATTTAAAAACGTCAAAATTGATGGCGGATTGTATGTCAGCGTCCAGTTATCTACGCCATCGAGTGACACGGTTGTTGCTTTTAAAGCCAAGACCAATTCCAGCGTGATCGATCTTTCAAAGATCAACCATTATGAAGCTCTGGATTTCTGGGAGCCGATCTGCTTGCGGCCGGAGCAGAAAAATCGGCTGGTTTTAGAGCCTGAAAGTTTTTACATCATGATGTCCAAAGAGAAAATCTGCATTGAGCCCAACCTGCTCGCTGAAATGGTTGCCTACGAGCCAAACAGCGGGGAATTGCGGACCCATTATGCGGGTTTTTTCGATCCCGGTTTTGGCTGGCGCGAAGGGGGCGACCAGGGCACCCGAGCGGTTATGGAAGTGCGGCCGCACGATGTTCCTTTCATGGTTGAAGACGGACAAACTTTTTGCCGGCTGAATTTTGAAAAAGTAGTGGCTACGCCCACACGTGTTTATGGCAAAGATATCAAATCCAATTACCAGAATCAGGAATTGACCTTGAGTAAATTTTTCAAACAGTAAAGCGGGCAATTTTCAAGAAACAACCGGCTTCATTCAGACCCAATACAATCATTTTTTACGGAAACATTCTGTGGAACGCGAAGAACTCAAAGCGATAGTAGAAAACCTTTTGTTGGCGGCGGAGCAACCGCTCACGCCGGAACAATTACGACAAACCCTGCCCGGTGGGGTGTCGGAAAAAGAGGCGATTTCTATTCTGGAGGAACTCAAAAGCGATTATCAGTCCCGGAATTTGCAAATCATAGAAGTTGCCCAGGGTTATCAACTCAGCACGCGTCATGAATATTCCGAATGGATAAGAACCTTTCTGAAGCTCGACAAAACCACCAAATTGTCTCAACCCAGTCTCGACACCTTGTCCATCATTGCTTACAAGCAACCTTTGACCCGGCAAGAGGTGGAAGACATTCGCGGTGTCGATTCCAGTGGCATTGTACGAAACTTGCTCGAAAAAAAAATCATCGCTCCTGCGGGACGAAAAAAAGTTCCCGGTCGCCCCATCATGTACCAGACCACTCGAAAGTTCCTGGAATACTTCGGTCTCAAAGATTTGAGCGATATGCCAACTCTGGAAGACCTTAAGGATGAAGAAAATGATGGAACGCCAGAATCGAGCCAGCAGTCCCTGTTTTCATTCGCAGATGAGGAAGTCGGTGACGACGAGCCCTGGAACCAGACCCTCTCGCAAATGGGTTCGAAATCTCTGGATCAGGAAAATGTGACATCGGAATCTTCCGGGTCGGTCTCACCAGAACCGGTAGCACCGGAGCCGATAGCACCGGAGCGGGCAGTACCGGAGCCCGTCTCACCTGAGTCCATCTCACCCGAATCGGATGCACCGGATTCAGCAGAACCCAAGGATTGATATTTTTTATTTCAATCGGGCCAGAATTTCTTGTAATTTATTGTTATGATTATGTTTAAAGTGGAATCGGCTTGAATTGTAAAAGAAATCCCATCAAAGCCCCTTTGCAACGGTCGCCGGGAGGTTGTGTGAGCTTCCGTCGCAAAGGGGCGTGGGAGACAGGAAGTTAGTTTATATTTTAGATAGATACGGTTTATTTTGAAATATTCCCCCTTTTTTGAATTTTCCTCGAAAATTTACGATCACAATCAAGAAATTTTGAGCCTCGTCGAAGAATAATTTGAGGAGGTAAAAAATCAGTAAAAAGTCCTTTCTTTGTCGATTTCACTCGAAATCATGATGAAAAATAGGATATCTTTGAGATACTCCTAGATATCCCACTTCTGGCAAACGATCTGCGGTGACCCGATTCGGTCAAGTATTGACAGCGATCCGGGTTGCTGTTCAGGCATTTTACGGCAATCAAAATTGTTGAAATTGGAGTGGGGATAGACGGGGTCATGCAGTCTTGTGGTGCTTTTTCTAAATAAAGCCGGGTGCAGGGACTCAGATGAAATTACGGATTTTAAGTTGACGGAACCCTTGGGGTTGGGTCAATAATTGTTTTGAACGATAACTTTGGATGGTGCGTAAAATAGATAGATGAAAACACGAATTCACAAATTGATAGCAGATGCGGGCCTCACTTCTCGCCGGCAGGCCGAAAGTTGGATGAGCGAAGGAAAAGTCAAGGTCAATGGCAAGAAGGTTGACAAACGCGGGGAAACCGCTGATCCCGAAGTGGATGTCATCGAGGTCAATGGCAAACGACTGCCGAGAATGCAGGAGAAGGTGTATATCCTTTTTCACAAACCCGGCAGTTGTCTGACGACGACGGGCAAGGATTTGCGGGGTCGCCAGACCGTGATGGACTTTGTTAAAAAGGTTCCCGGGCGAGTGTTTCCTGTGGGACGGCTCGATTTCAATACTCAGGGAATTTTGTTGTTCACCAATGATGGGGAACTTTCAGAAAAGTTGCTTGAGCCTCGGTTCAAGATAGAACGTATTTATCTGGCAAAGGTGCGTGGCACTCCGGATGAAAAAAAACTGAACCGTTTGCGCAAGGGACTTTGGCTGGACGAACGGCCGACGGCACCGTTGCAAGTGGAAATCCAGAGAATGAGCGGCAAAAATTGTTTTCTCAAGTTGCGTATGATTGAAGGCAAGAACCGTCACGTCAAGCGCATTTGTGAAATGATCGGGCATCCCGTCATCCGCCTCAAACGCACCTGTTTTGCCGGGATCGGTCTGGGAGACTTGCCTTTGGGAGCCTTCAGGTTTTTGGGACCGCGAGAAATTCGTTCGCTTAAAAACCTTGTGGCAACTTCTCCGCAAAAAAAATGAGGTTTTTGCTCAAAATATTTTCCTGGCAGGGATTGCTGATGCTGTCAATTCTCTGCTTGCTGGCAAGCCCGGTAGCCGGGCAAGAACCTGCGGTAGATGATTTTCATTCCCGGCACTCGACCGACGCGGTTGAAGCAAAAGCGTTTCAGTCTGTGCATTTTGCTGAAGCAAGTGTGGGTGTCAATGATGGGAATTATGTGGTCGGAAGAAAACGTGCGATTTCCAAAGCTCTGCAAGAGGCTTTGCGCTATGCGCTGAAATCTCTTTTGGGAGAAGAGGAATATGCATCCAATTCAAGGGAATTGGGCGGTGTTGTCAGGGATGCGGAAGATTACGTCAAAAGTTATCGTATTCTTTATGCCGCAGACAATCAAGTTGCCCAAACCAGCGATATAAAACTGGAAGCCACCTTTTTCTACAATGTTCTGGCCAATACCTTGAGTTCGCAGGGGCTTTTTTCAAGCAATGTCAAAGAAAAAGGGATCCTGGTATTGATTCGAGAGTTGAGTTATACCTCAAGCAAACCGCGACCTTTCTGGCAACTGGTTCCCATATCTGAAACCGCGCTGTCGCAAAAGCTCATAGAGGCGGGTGCGAATATCATCGGTCGCAAGCTTGTTCAGGATTCTATTCCCGAAGAAACTATCATGAAGGCCCTGAACGGCGATATGAAAGTGGCCGCGCATATTGGTTTGAAAGCCGGTGCGGATCTGGTGATTCTGGGAAATGCGGCATCTTCCCAGCGGGCAACTTCGCAGGAGGGAGAGGTGTCCATTCAGTCGAATATCAGTCTCAATGTCGTTTCGGCTTTAAGTTCTGCTCTCATTTCGGCACGTAGCGAATTTGCAGTTGCCCAGAATGCGGATCCTCTGGTTGCGGAAATGGAAGCGTTTGACATCGCCGCAGGGCAGGCGGTCAGATATCTTTGGCCATCCATCCAAAAGGTCTGGAATCGTGAATTGAAGGAGGATGTTGCCAATCCTCAATCTCCAGCCACCGCTCCTCATTCTGAACCGGGACGTGGCGATCTCCCTGTAGAATTAGGGGAGTTGTAAGGGAATCCCCTTGTGACAGGCAGGTTGTATTGTGGGTAAATTGTGCAGTATTTGAGATGGTTTGAATTTTAAATTAAGGAAAAAGATCATGAAGATTTTAAAGAAGCCTTTGGATTATGTTGTGAAGCAACTTCAGAGCAAACGGTTTCATGTTAAAAAGCAGGAAAACAGAAAAGCCTATGACCGTACGAAGATCCGCAAGGAAGCCCGAAAATTACTTGATGATTCTTCCTCCCTATTTTGGGGTCAAATCTTGTTTTTATATTAATGGAAAAATTTTTTACTGGAGGTTGTGAGCGTTAAACTATTTATCAGGTTAACTGCGTGACTATTTTGGGAGAAGGGTTATCACTTGCAAGCCATGCCGCCGCAAAATTTATTGATTGACCATCGTTATGTTTTCGTATATATAACGAATATGAGATTACAATGTCTGGTACAATTTTTATAGATGCCCTTATAATGGTTAACGGTGTTCCTGTGATGTTTAGCGGTTTTCTCTTCATTCTTGGTAAAGCCTATGTTTAAAGCTATTTTTTTTCGACGCTTTTTTTTGCCCACCTGTCTCGTTGTATGCCTGTTTTTAACGGGGGGTGTTGGTTATTCGCTGTCGGTCTTCAAGGACAGGTTGCTTGAGATTGAAATTGAAAATTTGAACGAAAGAGCTCGTCTTGCGTCTCTTCAGGCAAAAACATTTTTTCCTTTGAAGAAGGTTGAGGCATTGCAGGCTTTGACGGAGCAATGGGAGGGTGCGGCTTCATACCGGTTTACAGTTGCAGGTCCTTCGGGGCGGGTTTTGGCGGATTCTCAGAAAGATCCGGGTCGATTGGAGAATCAGTCGCACTTGCCAGAATTTCAGAAAGCGCGTGCGGGAGAAATCGCTTCTTCTCTTTCCGATAAGAGTATTGACAGCGGTCAATTTATTTCAGCGGCGGCCATTGAGAAAGATGGAGAAGTTGTGGGTGTTGTTTTGGTGCGTGCGGAGTCGGATGGAATCATGGTGGAATGGGCAGAATTTGCATCCCGGTTATTTTTCGTTCTGGGCGCATTTGTTTTTATTTTGATGGGTATCTTATGGCGAAAAAACCGATTGGAAAATGAATCGTTGCGGATGATGGAGGAATCGGTGACTCGTTTTTCGCAGGGGGATCTTTCTATTAAATCGTCTGAAAATGGGGGTGTGGGGATGGACCCCTTGTTGCATAAAATGAATCGGATGGCGAAGCGGATAGATGGTCGCATCCGCACTGTTTTATTGCAAAAAAATGAGGTGGAGGCCGTTCTGTTCAGTATGTCCGAAGGGGTTCTTGCGGTGGATGCGGATGAAAAAATATTGCGTGTGAACCGGGCAGCGGCAGATCTTTTTGGAATCGAGAGCGACCATATTTGCGGTCGTCGTTTTCATGAAATTTTTCGTAACAGCAAGTTAAAGAAATTCATACGCAGGACTTTGGAAAGCTCTGATCCGGTTGAAGATCAGTTCACGGTGATGGGTGAAAAGGATTGTTTCATTCACGCCCACGGGGCCGCTTTGGTGGACGCGGATAACAAAAGAATTGGTGCGCTTGCGGTTTTGAACGATGTGACTAAATTACGAAAATTGGAGAATATGCGCCGGGATTTTGTCGCAAATGTTTCTCATGAATTGAAGACCCCCATCACTTCGATCAAGGGTTTTGTTGAAACTCTTTTGCAGGATGATTTCAACGACCCCGAATCGGCTCAGCGTTTTTTACAGATCATCATGAAACAGACCACCCGGCTCAATGTCATCATCGACGATTTACTGAGTTTGTCGCGTATGGAATCGGAGATGGATCGAGTAGAAATTTCCCGTGAAAAAGTGCGCATCCGGGAATTGCTTCAATCAACGATACAGGATTGTGCTTTTGCCGCTACCGAGGGGCAAATGGAAGTGGAACTGGTGTGTGATGCGCAATTGTTCGCACATGTGAATCGTCCGCTTTTGGAAGAGGCTGTGGTCAATCTGATTCAGAATGGATTGAAGTATGGTAAAGGCGGAAAAAAAATCCGTGTCTCAGGTGCGATAGAAAATGATGTTCTGATTCTTTCCGTTCAGGATTGGGGGCCTGGCATTGAGGCGACACATCTGCCCCGGCTTTTTGAACGTTTTTATCGAGTCGATGCGGCCCGCAGTAGAAATCTCGGTGGCTCGGGTCTGGGGCTTGCCATTGTCAAACACATTGCTCAGGCCCACAATGGGACGGTCTCCGTGCAAAGCACTCCGGGGCAAGGCAGTCAGTTTTTCATACGTATAGATCTGCACCAGTTTGCAGATTGATCCTTCCTTCTTTATCTCCTGAACATTATTCAAACGCAATTCTAACGGGCCTCTCATAAGAAGCTAACGCAAGGGGTCTAATCTTTATTGTGTTGAATCAATAGTGAGTGGTTGTCAGTCACACGAACGGATTCGCAAAAGTATTGAATCACGATGAATTTTAAAAGAGGTTGTCGAGCTTTTGCAGGAAATATTCAAACACAATCCTAACGAAGCACTCATAAAACGCTAACAAAGAAAGTCTAGTCTTTGTACATATCCTGAATTTAAAAAGTTTTGATCCTGTTACAGAGTTCAAGCACTGGCGGTAACAGCAGGCAACCTTGTTGAAGGGGGATAGATGAAAAATTTTAATTTTAAATATCAAAGTCACGAGACGATTATTTTTTTATTGGGACTGGTTGGAATTTTGAACGGAAGTTATCTTTGCATGAGTCTCTAAGTATCCGTTTCCAGCACAGATCCTGTTTTTAATTTTACGCAGTCAGATTTTATTGAATGGAGAAAAAGATGAATCAATGGAGGGTAGGATGAAAAGAAAAGTATTAGCGATAGGGCTGATGATTCTGTTGTCGCCGTTTGTGGGCAATGTGGGCGCAGATCCCGTAGATTCTAGCCAGATCGAACGTCTGGAGAGACGTTTGGCAGAGTTGGAAAGTCGGGAGAGAGAGAAATATTCGAAGTTTAAGAAGGGTGAAGAAGAAGTTCAGGTGTATTTTAAGAATGGACTTAAAATGCGGACCGCGGACAATGAATTTCAGTTTCAGGTCGGTGGTCGTATCATGTACGACTGGGCTTTCTTTAATGAAGACAGCAAGTTCATAAGTGCTTTCGGCAATCAGCAGGATGGTTCTCGTTTCCGTCGCGCACGATTTTTCATGGCCGGTCAGCTTTACAATACAGTTCAGTACAAATGGGACATCGATGTGGATGGTGGCGCAAATGGTGTGACCTTCAAGGACATGTATATCTCCGTCCCTCATATCCCTGTTGTCGGAAATTTCAGGGTCGGTCATTTCAAACGACCGGCTTCGCTGGATTCCGTCACCAGCTCTAAGTACAATACCTTTATAGAACGTTCTTTAACCAACACGTTCTTCAAAACTCGAAACATAGGTTTTGCATTTTTCAATCAGCATCTGGATCAAAGGTTGACCTGGTTCACCTTTCTGAACAAGACCTCTGGCGAAAGGCCGCCGGATCTCCGAGCTGATGGTGACTGGAACGTGACCACTCGTGTGACGGGCTTGCCCATGATCAGTGATGATGGTAAGGACTGGTTGCATTTGGGTGCGAGCTACAGTTATGAAGCCGCTTTGAATAATCTGGTGCGATTTCAGGGAGCTCGCGATACAGAAATCACCTCTCATTTCCCGGATACAGGTTCAATCGATGCAAAGAAATATCATATCGTAGGTTTGGAAGGTGCTTTGAACCTGAACCAATTCGGTTTGCAGAGTGAGTATGTCACCACTTATGTGGATCGAAGAGATAGGCCGGAAGGGCGATTGGGTGCTTATTATGTTCAAGGTACCTGGTATGTAACGGGTGAGCATCGGAACTATAGTAAGAAAAGTGGATCTGTCGGTCGCTTCAAGCCCAAACAAAACTTCAGTTGGGACAAGGATTGGAGCAAAGGCAATGGTCTGGGTGCGGTGCAACTGGCGGTGCGTTATGCTGAGTTGGACCTGAACGATGGTAAAGCTGGTATTGCCGGTGGAGAGCAACAAAGCCTGACCCTGGGTGTCAACTGGGAATTGAGCCCCATGTCACGTGTCATGTACAACTATGTGACCGCAGACTACACCAGCGGAATCGGTGCCGACAATGGAACTTTGATCACCAACGTGATCCGCTTTCAAGTAGATTTCTAATCATGCAGAGGATCGTCTCCTCCAAGACAACCCTCCCCAAGGTAATCCTTGCGGGAGGGGGTCCTCTAACAAATTAACAAAGAGTGAAACTGCAAAAGAACTTTTTGGCACATCAATCAAGCAAGTTAAGTGATACTCACTTTCAAGGAGATTGTGAAATGGTAATGAGAAATAAATTCGAAGTTAAGAAAGTAAGTGCTTTCGTTTTAGCGGCCTGTCTTTCCATAGCTTCGATACCCGGAATGGCATCAGCCGAGGTTGCTTTGAAGCCTTACGCCAAACAGTCGGGCGTTAGCGGCAATCTGGACAGCATCGGTTCCGATACGCTCAATAATTTAATGACCTTTTGGAGCGAAAAATTCAAAACATACTATCCAAACGTCAATATCCAGGTCGAAGGCAAAGGTTCATCGACCGCTCCGCCAGCATTGATTTCTGCTGTTTCTCAATTGGGGCCGATGTCCCGTCAGATGAAAAATAAAGAAATAGATACATTTGAAAATCGTTACGGATACAAGCCGACAGCGGTTCGGGTAGCGATTGACGCCTTGGCGGTTTTTGTGAATAAAGACAATCCCATCAAGGGGATGAGTCTGGCACAGGTGGATGCGGCTTTTTCCAAGACCCAGCGTCGCGGTGGCAAGCCAATCAAAACCTGGGGTGAGGTCGGTTTGACGGGAGAATGGGCCAGCAAGCCCATCAGCTTGTTCGGTCGAAATTCGGCTTCCGGTACTTACGGTTTTTTCAAATCTAATGTTTTGAAAAAGGGCGATTATCGCGACGATGTGAAAGAGCAACCGGGCTCGGCCTCTGTAGTTCAAGGGATCAGCGTTGATCGGTTCGCCATGGGTTATAGCGGAATCGGTTACATGACCTCGAATGTCCGCGCCCTGCCATTGTCCGAAGAAGGAACGGAATATGTTGAGGCGACCTTGGAAAACGCATTGACCGGCGATTACCCACTTTCACGTTTCCTCTATATCTACGTGAATAAGGCACCGGGCAAACCTTTGGACCCATTGACACTGGAATTTTTGCGAATGGTTCTTTCTGAAGAAGGCCAACAGATCACTGCCAAAGGGGGCTATTTCCCATTGCCGGGTGTTGTAGCAAAAGAAGATCTCGCATTGATCGGTGTTGAATAGAGTCGCTGTGAAAAATTTTCACAAAGATGCTAATGGATGAAATATTCAGTCGGAGTTGTGAATCGTCTGGCGATAAGAGCATTCCGTTAGTATGTGTTTGAAATATTGTGAGTTAAAAAGTATCCTCTGAAAATACCCCTTTCTCAAGGTTTTCCCTTGGGAAAGGGGGCCCTCCTAAAAAAAACCAAAAAATAGCATTCCTAACACAATTCTAACAAAACAAGTTTAAGCTACGAGTTCTCTTAAATAGGATTGTGTCTGTGAAAATGAAAATAATGTTGGAAGTCGAGCGGGCAAGAGCGTTTTTGAGCTTTTCGATTCTTGCTGTGATTCCTGTGCTCACAGGGATGAATGACTTATGACAGGCACGGTTGAAGCTGGTCAGACGGGATCATCGCCCTTTAAAAAGAATTCCATTTTAACTTCTTCGAATAATTTTCGGCGTCAATGGGTGGATCGAATCGCCTCGCGAGTCGTGACTTTTGGTGGCATGGTCATTATTTTTTCGATCATGGCGATCCTTTTGGTCATCATGCTTGAAGCCTTGCCGCTTTTTAAATCCGCAGAAATTACCCTCACCTATAAAAAAACAGGTGCCGTCAAAGAGCCTCCGATGGCCCTGGGCATCGACGAATATCAGCAGATCGCTTATGTGATTGATGCGCAGGGAATACATTTTTATACTCTGCCCGCGTGGACACCTGTGGAAGTACCTGCACTTGAAGAACTGGGAACTGCCACCGTAACGGGGGTTTCTCATTCCTCAAAAAGATTTGCGGTTCTGGGGCTATCAGATGGCAGAGTGCTTCCTGTAAAAATTATTTTTGAATCGACCTATAAGAACGAAGTGCGCGCCGTTTTCCCCGGTCTGGAAGAGCAGAAAGCCTTGCCGGCAGTTAATTCCGGGCAAGCTGTCAGCGTTTTGGCTTATGCTCATTTGGAAAACGGTTATGCCATCGCCAGTGCGGGCAAGGGCGGTGACGTGTCAGTGACCCATATCAAACTCAAACGATCGATGACGGGTGCGGTGCGCAGGAAAGTTTCGACTTCGAAATGGACCTTGCCAGTACAGGGGGAGTTGACCGCTCTGGCATTGGACGAATCTGGAAAACGATTGTTAGCGGGAACCTCTTCCGGGCAAATTCTGCAAGTGAATCTTGAGGGTGACGACCATGAAAGCTCCGTGTCCGTAGTGGGTGCAACCGAAAGTTCCAATGTTGCGGTCGTTTTCATTCAATTTTTAAACGGTGGGTACACCCTGATTGTCGGCGACAGCGAAGGCAATGTCCGCAGTTATCAACTGGATCGCGCCAATCTTGCCGGTAGTCTGAAACCCATTCACGCATTTTCCCCGCACGCTGAAGCGGTGACGGCAATCTCCCATTCCTTGCGTGACAAAGGTTTTTTTACCGCAGGTAAAGATGGCAAGATTCAATACCGCTACGCGACAACGGGTGAAACTCAGTATTCGATGACAGGAGCGAGCGGGGCTCATTTTAAAACTTTGGCAATCTCCCCAAAGAACAATGGCTTGCTGGCAGTTGATTCCAAGGGGGATGTTTATCATTGGACCCTGGACAACCCGCATCCCTCGGTGTCTTTCAAGGCCTTGTTTGGCAAAATCTGGTACGAAGGATATTCCAAGCCTGAATACACCTGGCAATCCACGGGGGGAAGTGATGAATTTGAGCCCAAGTACAGCCTCATCCCGCTCATTTACGGAACCGCGAAGGGAACTTTTTATGCCATGCTATTTGCCCTTCCGCTGGCGTTGTTGAGTGCTTTTTATGCCTCCCAGTTCATGAATCCACGATTGCGCGAAATCACCAAGCCGACCGTAGAACTGATGGCAACTCTGCCCACAGTGGCTTTGGGTTTTGTAGGAGCACTCATCATTGCTCCCTTATTGGAGGAGTATTTTGTGGGATTTGTTTTGTTCCCGGTGGTTTCTGCGGCGGCCGCATTGCTCGGTTGGGCGGCAGATCGCAAATGGAAAATCTCAGGTAAATTAGGGTTGAAGCCCGGTATGGAAATGATTTTTCTGATTCCCCTTGTGTTGGGTGCGGCCGGGGGTTCCATCCTGTTTGGAGGTTTTATTGAAACGCAGTGGATGGCGGGTGATTTTAAAACATGGGCACTCGAAGTTTTTAATGTCCAATACGATCAGCGCAACACGATGGTTGTGGGCATTGCGATGGGTTTTGCCGTTGTTCCCCTGATTTTTACCATTGCCGAAGATTCGCTGTCGAATGTCCCTTCTCATCTCAAGGCAGGTTCCCTTGCATTGGGAGCGACCCCCTGGCAGACGGCTGTAAAGGTGATTCTGCCTGTCGCATTGCCGGGAATTTTTTCAGCGGTCATGATAGGTTTTGGACGCGCCATCGGGGAAACGATGATCGTGCTCATGGCTACGGGCAACACGCCGATCATGGACATGAGTGTGTTCAACGGATTCCGCGCCATGTCTGCGAATATTGCCGTTGAATTGCCGGAAGCCCCTGAAGGGGGTACGCTTTATCGCATCTTGTTTCTCATGGCTTTTCTTTTATTTGTGTTTACCTTCATTGCAAATACCATCGCCGAAATTGTGCGATTGAAATTGCGCGAAAAATTCAAGGCTCTCTGATGCGAAACATTTGGAAAACGGGAGACATGTTTATTTGGCTGACGGGGATATGCCTGGCGTTCGCCTTATTTCTCGTAAGCGCATTGCTGTTGAATTTGCTGATAAATGGAACGATGGCTTTTTGGCCCACTCCATTACAGAGTTTTAGCACGGCGACAAAAGAGAAAACAATTCTCGGAGCCGTGGTTCGACAGGAACTCATCCCTTCAACCCTCCCCGAACGTTTTCGTATCCAGATAAAACGCGGTGGACGCGATGTTTACGGGAGTGACTTTGTTTGGCTGGACGAAGACAAAATCCAGAGCTCGGAATTTCCTGCACAGGCATTGATCATGGAGCGCCGAGAATGGGGCGACCTGATCGGCTATGTGGAAGAAGTGCGTGACGGAGAGAAGATCCTCGCCACAGGATCAGAAGAAAGTGTCCGGGTGATTCGTGAGCGATTGACTGTACTGGGAAAAATTCACGACGAGATTGAAAAAATTTCCAACAGAGATGTGGGTAGCATCAACCATCAATTGGAAGATCATCGATTGCGTCTCAAAACTTTGAAGAATGAAGAAAAATCCAATTCAGCAGAAAAAGAGAAAATCGAGAAAGACATTGCAGATCTGAATCGTCAATACGAAGAACTGGAAAAACACCTGGTGGACCTGAGAGCGCAACTCACAGGTTCCGTCCTTGTTAGAATGGCAGACGGCCAAAAACGAACGGTTGCACTGGCTAAGATCATTCAGGTGCATTTGCCCAATCAATTCAATCTCTGGGATAAAGGAGTCTTCTTTTATAACAAAGTTCTGCGATTTTTGGTGGATGATCCGCGCGAGTCGAATACGGAAGGCGGTGTGTTTCCCGCGATCTTTGGCACCGTGATGATGGTTTTGTTGATGAGCTTTTTTGCCGCTCCCCTTGGAGTGCTTGCTGGATTTTATTTGCGCGAATACGCCAAGCCGGGATTTTTTGTCAGCGCAACACGCATTGCCGTAAATAATCTGGCAGGTGTTCCCTCTATCGTATTTGGAGTTTTTGGAGTCGGATTTTTTATCTATTTTGTCGGTGGAACCATCGACAGTTTTTTCTTTGCAGAATCGCTTCCCACACCCACATTTGGAACCGGAGGCATTCTTTGGGCTTCACTCACCATGGCCCTGTTGACCGTTCCCATCGTTATTGTTTCAACCGAGGAAGGGCTGGCCGCTGTTCCGCGGGGTATACGGGAAGCTTCTTTAGCGTTGGGGGCGACCAAGTGGGAAACGTCCTGGCGCATTGTTTTTCCAGCCGTCATGCCATCTATTTTGACCGGTTTGATACTGGCAATGGCGCGTGCGGCCGGAGAAGTGGCCCCTTTGATGATCACGGGCGTTGTTAAAATGGCACCCTCATTGCCCCTGGATGGAGTTTGGCCCTTCTTGCATCTGGATCAAAAATTCATGCATTTGGGATTTCATATTTATGACGTCGGGTTTCAGTCTCCCAATGTGGATGCCGCGCGTCCCATGGTTTTTGCGACGACCTTGTTATTGATTTTGATTATTCTGATTTTGAATTTGTTTGCCATCAACCTCAGGAAACGTTTGCGCAAAAAACTGGCGACAAACCCGGTATGATGTCATGAAGCGTGTCATTGTTTTGTATTTTGAAATTGAAGCAACCGCTTTATTTTTTAAGGTCGATGCAGGTAGAAAGTAACTTATGAAGGTGTGTGTTAATAAACCCGTCACGGAGATTTTTAAGCTATGACGCAGGGAACGTCTCAACGCAAAGAACTTTCGGCATGTGAAACCGCAGTCCTCATCGACAAAGTTTCATTTTATTACGGAAATAAAAAAGCTTTGTCAGATATATGTATGAAGCTTCCGAAAAATAAGGTGACTGCTTTCATCGGTCCATCGGGATGTGGCAAGTCAACCCTTTTGCGTTGTCTGAACCGAATGAACGACCTCGTGGATAATGTTCGGCTGGAAGGCACGATTAGTATAGGCGATCAGGATATTAATGAGCCGTCCAAAGATGTCAGTGACTTGCGTAAAAGAGTGGGGATGGTGTTTCAGAAATTCAATCCCTTCCCCAAAAGTATTTATGAAAACGTTGCCTATGGGCCGCGCATACACGGTTTGAAAGATAAACGTGAGTTGGATGAAATTGTGGAGCGGAGTCTGAAACGAGTGGCTCTTTGGGAGGAAGTGAAAGATCGGGTACACGACAGCGCGCTCCAGCTTTCCGGCGGTCAGCAACAACGCCTCTGCATTGGCAGGGCCATTGCCGTCGAGCCGGATATCCTGCTCATGGATGAACCCTGTTCGGCACTCGACCCCATCGCGACAGCGCGCATCGAAGAGTTGATTGTCGAATTGAAGGAACGATATACTATAATCATTGTCACACACAACATGCAACAGGCGGCACGCATTGCTGACTTCACTGGTTTTTTATTCATGGGCGAGTTGATCGAGTTCAGTGCGACGGAACTCATTTTCAGGAAGCCAAAAGAAAAGAAAACTGAAGACTATATCACCGGCAGGTTCGGGTAAGGAAAAGAAGATTATGGCGAGACATGTCTTGCACTTGGAAAGAGAATTGACGCGATTGCGGGATCTGGTGCTTTCGCTGGGTACGCGCGTGGAAGAAAGCGTCCAGAACGCCGTGAAATCTCTGATTGAAAGAAACACCGATTTGGCTAAAAAAGTGATTGAGTCTGATCGCGAAATAGATCTTATGGAAGTAGAGGTCGAGGAAGAATGCCTGAAAATTCTTGCTCTGTATCAGCCCGTTGCAAACGATCTGCGATTCATTGTATCGATTTTAAAAATGAATCAGGACCTGGAGCGGGTGGGTGATCTTGCTGCCAACGTTTCCGAGCGTGCGATCTATCTGTCTTCCAAAGAAAAAATGCCGATTCCTTTTGAGATCAACTCGATGGCGAACCTCGTTAAGGAAATGTTGCGCGAAAGTCTGGATGCTTTTGTAAACGCGGACGCCAACTTAGCGAGAAAGGTATGTGCTAGTGACGACGCGGTAGACGATTTGAATCGCGAAATGTACCGACAAATGGAATCCGCAATGCGAGACAATCCCGATCGCATCAAGGTTTTTATTCAAATTCTTTCTGCATCGCGTTATCTGGAACGCATTGCCGACCATGCCACCAATATTGCGGAAGATGTTATCTATTTCACGGAAGGTGAAATCATTCGTCATCGCGGCGATCTCTGATCGATTCGACAGGATGAGTCAAGAGGGATCAAATCATTTTGTTACGAAACGAATCAATCCCTGACATTTCACAAGTGCAGGTTAGTTACGAGTGCTGAAGGTGATTTGCTAGTTTGTTGGATTCCCGGAGTCGGGGAGTGAAAGTATTTCCTGAGGGGTTTGCAGGATGCCCTGGAAAATACCCATCACTTTCTTGCCGAGTGAAACAAAAGGAATGGCGGTTACCTCGGGATCGGTCAACGGTCCTTTGGCGGTGTAATAAGCCTTGAGCAAACTTGCTTCATCTCCGGCGGTCAGGATTTTCCCGACCAGAGGGATTTGTGTCAAAAATTTATCAAGATCTGCCAGTGGAGCAACGCCAACCACCAGATCCATACTATTTTGCACCAGATCAAATTTGCCAACGAGCGATGTTCTTCGTCCCGGAGATTCAAAAATAAGATCGTCCGTTTTAGCAACCCCGCCGATGAGCATGAATTTGCCGATGACCTTGTCGAAGGGTATGTTATCGTCCTCTTTTTTAGGTGACTTTTTATTCAGCTCATCTTCAGACGTTTCTTTATTTTCTGTCTGAGTTATTTTCGAAGCGTTGCCGATCAAGGTTTCTATGCCTTGCTTGAATTGCGTTTTATGGAAATTGCCCGCTTCCATATGCAGTTCGATACTTCCTGTAAGCGATGAAGAAATTTCATCCCATTTATCACCCTGCCCGGAAAGACTGGCCGACAGGTTTTTGATCTCGCCCGTTAGTCCATTTTTAAAATCCGATCCCAGTGAAGCTATAAAGTTTTGCGCGTGCATGTTTTTTACAGATAGCCTATTTTTGAACTCCATGGGTTTGTCTTTGTGAAAAGCAAAGGTTCCCTCAGTATGGATCGAATTATTTTCACCAAAATTGAACTTTGATACGGTCAGTTTTTTATCCTTGATATTGATTTGTCCATGGACCTTTTTCATATTCAATTTTTTGTAGACCAGAGAGTCCAGGGCCAGGTTCACAGAAACCGTACCTTTGGTGAATAACGGGATGTCTGATTTTATTAACTTCGTCAATCCACTGTCTTCATTTTCATCCTGTTCTTTTTTACTATCTTCGATTTTCAACGTGCCGGCGGTCAATTGAAGATTCAATTGCGGAGTCAGACTGTCTCTGTAATTTCCGTTAAAGAAAAGTTGCGAATCATCGCGGGTCCACTGTCCTTCTTTCAGTGAATAGTCGTTCGCCTTTTTTTCAAACTTGCCACTGAATATTCCAGGTGGAAAGGATGCGTTGGAAGGGTTCAGTAAAACGTTTTTGAAGTTTGCTTCAGCAACGGTCAGATTTTTATTCCCCGATTCCATGGGCCCATTCAGTTGAAAATTCAAGCTGAGAGTTCCCTGTTTTGCGAAGGACAAGCTTTTGAAGTAACGTGAAGCCGATGCCAGATCAAAATCGGGTGCTTTGACGTTCAGATCAAACAAAGAGGGTTGCCCCGCGCTGATGGAAGCACTGCCGTCAAAACGAATTTTTTCCAGATCGAATTGAATTTTCTTGAGCTGTAAACCTTTTGCTGGACTGTAAATCCCTTGCAAATGTAGGGGATTACGTACACCCGCAGGTTTTGAAAAAATAGATTCCTGTTGGTATGCAATTGGAGTCAGGTCGATGATTTGGTCAAATTCTATTTCATCATTTTGGCCGTTCAAAGTTCCGCTGGCATGCAAAGGTCCTTCAAATTTCCAATTTTTCAGATAAGAAACATCTGTGAACTCATTGCGCAGGATTTTGTCCAGTTCATAGGCTAAATGGTAAGAAGGATTGGAAGGACTCGCGGGATCGGTTCCGACAGTGCCTGTCAGTTTGCCTTTGAAATGCAAGGGACCTTCAAATTTCAAACTTTGCAATTGCGGAATGTCTTTGAGATCGGCACTTAAAAGCTTATCCAGATCGAAGTTCAAAGCGTAAGACAGTCGTGACGGGGCAGATCGGTCGATATTCCCGTTCAAGTGCAGTGGCGCATTGCCGTACCAACCGGTGATGTTTTCCAATAAAAAAGGAGACTGATCGGCGAATTTTATGGTTCCCGTTACATTCATCAACGGTTGAAAACGGTTGCGATATTTGAACGAGGCGTTTTTTAAACGCGCACTTCCCCAGGCCTTCTCGCTACCCGGTTTTTTGGGATCGGTGGTTACAAAGCGTTCGATATCCACAAACCCACCGGTAAATTCAATGAACTTCAGCAATTCTTCTGCAGGCTTTGAAAGAGGAAAATCGGCAAGCAAGCTCGGCACATCGACAAGGTTGAGATGCAATTTTGTGGAAAGTTTTCGATAAGGGTCTTTAGAGTCCAGATCCAGATTGGCGTTGAAATTTGAGAAGGAGCTTTGTTTTAATTTGCCAGAAAAATTGTCCAGTCGGGCGGTTGTTGTCACTCCCGTTTTACTTTTTTCTATAGCTGATGGCTGATCGTAAAAAACCTCGCCGCGCACGGTGGTTATTATTTCCTTGAGTCCCCTGCGCTTGATCGTCGCGTCATCAATTGTTAAATGACCTTTGATGGAAAGGTCGGAGTCGTTTTCAAGCGACCCTTTCAAAGTGACGGTAACAATTCCCTCTCCTTTTATTTCCTCCAGTTGATTGAGAGTCTTTACAAAGGGAGCATCCTTCAAAATGCGAATCAGAAATTTTTTAAATGCCTGTATTTCTACCTGGTTTTTTACCTGAAGATCGGCAACCGGAGCGTGCAGTAGATTTTTTATAGACCCGCTGATTTTTGAGATAGGCAAGCCCACAAAAGTGGTATTGGTGATCAGCACCTCGCTATCGCCCTGGTGCAATTTCAAAGAACCGGTTACTTTTTTAAAGTCTGGCAGGGGGTCCAGCCAGTCCACCCGGTCCAAATCCATTTCAGCTGAAATAAGACGGTCGTTTTCTTCCGTTCCAAGTCCCTTCAACTGATTGAGAGTGCCGTCGAAATGCAATGATTTGACTTTAATGGTTCCTCCCTGAAAGCGGCTGTGAAGTATGTCATGCACCCTTTCAGGAATCACTTTGAGAGGCAAATAATGAGGACTTTGATCGATATAAAACGGGTCGGTAGAGACAGAAAATTTAATTTGAGGATCGCTGGCAAATATGTTTTTCGACTGGGCATTCCCTTTCAAGTGAAATTGCCCTGCACTTATGGAAACGTTTTTTAATTCCAAAGCGTTTTCGTTATAAAAGGCTTCAAAGTTGGCACTGACACGATTTGAGGTGGAACGATTCGATAACGTCGGTGATCCATCACGCGCGGTCAGTGAGTATTGTGCTTTGCCATTGATTTGCCATGAGCGGCCTCCCTCAAAATCCGTTTCAAAAGAAAGACGGCTGTTTGCGGGAAAGTCTGAGGAAACAAATTTAAGATAAGGTCTGACGGTTTGCAGAAGCAAGCCTTGCACCTTCATGTTTCCAGCAATGGATAGATTGGAGAAATCTCCCGTCAGGATTTCGGCTCCCAAAGTTCCCTCGGTGTTGATAAAGGTAGGCGGTCCTTCGTTTGGCATTTCTCCACCCAGTACAAAGCTTAACTTTTTTTGCAAAAGAGGTTTGCGGATACTGATATGAAAATTTTCCAACGAGATGCGCCGTGGGGAGTCATCACCTGCCGTGTTTGCGTGATCTACAAATTTCAGCGAACTGTCTTTGAAGCTCACTTCAGTGATTGCGTTGACTTTGAAAACATTTGCCCAGCGGGAGGGGGTGTTGGTTCCGGGTTTGGGAGCCCAGCCACCCAGCCGCATATCTCCAGAGGCGTTGCGCTCTAAAAGCAAATAGGCTCCCTGAACGATCACTTTCTGGATTTCGATTTGTTTTTCTAAAAGAGGCAATATCTTGGCAACCACCCAGACACTTCTTGCGGAGCATTCTGGACCACTGCCTTGTACCCCGCCGATGGAGACATTGAGCAATTTCACGCTCACACCCTTCGACCAATCCAGTTCTGCCGCACCGACCACAACTTCGCGTCCCGTCAAGTTTTCCAATTGCATGATCGCCAGCTCTTTCAAGCGGTCAACATCTGTCAGGTTCCAAAAAACCAGACCGACCAGAGAGAGGCAGGCCAGCAACAAAACGGCCAGGAAATATTTTAATGCAGTCTTTATTCGGCGGAAAACCATGAGGGTATATTTGAGTAAAACGGTACAACTTCTAAACCAAGTCGCAATATCAGTGATGAAAGAAAAGAATTATTTACGGCGGGAGAAATTATGCTATCTTCATCTTTCAACTGAGCCTAGGGCTTGGTGTGGACATCTAACTCTATCTATATCATTAAGTTAGGGTTTTTTCAATGCTGTGTTTGTTTTTGGGAGCCGGGTATGGACCCATCGTTAGAATCGATTGTTTACGGTATCCATGCAACCATGGAGGTCTTGCAGTCGGAGAGTCGCAAATGTTCCCGGATCGTTGTGATTGCGGGGCAGGATTCTGAGAAAAAAAAAGAAGTCATCAATAAAGCCAAAAGTATGGGCATTCGGGTCGAAATTTTACCGCGCGCGGTGTTTCAAAAAAAATTTCAGAATCGAGCCAATCAAGGCATCATCGCCTACGTTGCGGCTGTAAAAACATTGACGGTAGAAGAACTCATTCGCTCGGCTTATCGCACGACCGACAAGCCGACCCTCGCCATATTGGACAGCATTGAAGATCCGCAGAATCTGGGTGCCTTCATTCGTTCTGCGGGTGCGCTGGACTGTCACGGTTTGATCCTTCCAACCCGTCGGGCGGCACCCCTCAATGCGACAGTCGCCAAGGTATCGGCGGGGGCTATTGAGCGGCTCCCCATTGCGGAAACGGCGTCTCTGCAACGTGCATTTGAAATATTGCGCGATGAAGGATTCTGGATATACGGTCTGGATGCGCTCGCGCCTGGCCCGTGCTGGCAGGTCGATTTTAATGGCCCGGTTGCGTTTGTTATCGGTAACGAAGCGAAAGGCATTCGCCCACTGCTTAAAAAATCCTGCGATTTTTTGATTTCCATCCCCATGTCCAGTGGGGCCGAATCTTTGAACGCCGGAGGGGCGGGTGCGATCGTCTTGTATGAGATATTGCGCCAGAAAAGAAATGCGGCTTCTGGAAAATGAGTTGCGATGCAAAACGCAAAAAAGGCCGGGGCGTGAACGCCTCCGACCTTTCTGAAACTTGCTCGAAACAAAGAGAAGCTCAATAATCTGTGATTCTCGCCCCAAAAGTCTCCAAAACTAAGTGGAAACTTTAAAGTGGAGTTGTTGAAATCCAGTTATATTCTGCTTCTTAACCGACGCATAGCGGCTTTACGCTTCTTCTTTGCTTCTTTTTGCTTGCGCTTTTTCTTAACTGATGGCTTTTCGTAAAATCTTCTTCGCTTCAGTTCTTTAAGCAGGCCCTCTTTCGTCATTTGACGTTTCAATATCTTCAACGCCCGCTCAACTTGGTTCTGATAGACGGTAACTTCCAAAAATTCTCCCCCCCCTTCCAAAAAAGAACGATCCCTTAGGATCTGACTGAAAATTTAAGATGTGCTATTCTGATGGAAAAGTCCAACAATGTCAAATCAAGATTTCTCTAATCAACAAAGTCCTTCAATAAATACAATGAATACTTCACCTGTTTCCTACAGCATTCGCATTGTTCTTTGCATCTTGTTCGTTTTTTTTGCACTCTCGCCGGTAAAGCAGGCGTACCCCTCGGAATATGCTGTTCCCAACGATGGCTCGCCTTACACGAACCTGAAGGATGTTCCGGTGGGTGGTATTGTTCATGTTCCTACCGGTATTCGTTTGTCTTCGGGTGATTTGATTGATGTGGTGTCGGGCGCACGGGTCATCTATGTGGGTGAAACGCACGACAATGTTTCGGCGCATCGCGTCCAATTGGAAATCATCCGGGCTTTGGAAGAACGTTTCCCGGGTCAGATCAGTGTGGGCATGGAGATGTTTCGCCGCTCGGCCCAAACTCAACTCGATGCCTGGGCGAAAGGGCTATTGCCTTCTCGTGAATTCAAAAGCTTGTTTCATGAGAATTGGGGTCCGGGCTACAACTTATACGCGCCGATTTTTGATTTCCTGAAGGAACGCAACGTCCCGCTCATTGGTTTGAAAGCTTCCAGGGAAACGGAAGATCATTTCCGTAAAGATGAAATGGGCGACTATCCTGAGATGGATTTCAACGATGTGTATCACCGCGCCTATTCGATGTCTACTTTTGGCGGTCACACTGAAAAAGTCGAAAAGCCTTATCGTATGCTGACGCTCTGGGAGGAGTCGATGGCCCGCACTGTTTCCGATTTTTTACGAAACGACCGCACGGGCCAGAAAAAATTGATCGTTCTGGCGGGCGGATTCCATGTGCAATACGGTTTCGGGATTCCCAAACGTGCATTTCGCAGAATCGCACACGCATATTCCATCGTTCTGCCCACTGTGGTTGAAGTGCCTGAGGAGATCAAGGAAGGGCGGGAAATGGAAATCGAGCATGTTTCGATTCCATTGTACGCGGCAGATTATCTCTGGAAGGTGGATTATGAACTTCTACCGGACAAACGCATCCGCCTCGGTGTGATGCTGAAGGAAGAGGAGGCGGGACTGCGTGTTCGCGGGGTCGGCGATGATAGCCCGGCGCAAAGGGCGGGAATAAAAGAAGACGACTTGTTGACGGAGGTCGATGGCAAACCGCTGGCCGTCGTTCCCGATCTGGCGGATTACCTGCAAACGAAATCTTCGGGCGACGCGGTGCGCCTGAAATTATTACGCGCAGGGAAGATAGAAGAAGTCACGGCGATCCTGTCCCAGGCAACGCCTGCGGAATAGAGAGATCTGTCGATTGCGCACAATCAGGAAAGAAAGCTTATGAATTCATTGCCCAATGCCTCCAGCGTCGCGCTGGCGGGTTAGAATTTTGCATTTTTGGGCGTGCGTGGAAAGGGGATCACATCGCGAATATTTTCCATACCCGTGACGAACTGCACCAGGCGTTCAAAACCCAGACCAAAGCCGGCGTGCGGAGCCGAGCCAAAACGTCTCAGGTCGAGGTACCATTGGTATTCTTTCTCCTCGATGTCTTTATCGCGCATTCTTTGCAAAAGAATATCGTAATCGTCTTCCCTCTGACTGCCACCGATGATCTCTCCAAGCTTCGGCAGTAATACGTCCATCGCCCGTACCGTTTTGCCGTCCTCGTTTGCCTTCATATAAAACGGTTTGATTTTTTCCGGATAGTTGAAAACCATCACCGGTCGTTTAAAAACCGTTTCGCTCAAATAATGCTCGTGTTCCGCTTGCAGATTGCATCCCCATTCAGGCGCATAAGTGAATTTAACGTTTGCTTTTCCCAGCAATTCGATGGCTTTGGTGTAATCGACCCGTTCAAAAGGCGCGTCACAGATCAGGCGATGATTTTCCAAAAGGCCGGGATGAATTCTTGCATCGAAGAACTCAAGATCTTCCGCACAGTGCGACAAAGCATCGTGGAACAGGTATTTAATAAACTCCTCCGCCAGATCCATATCGTCGTTCAGATCATAAAATGCCATTTCCGGCTCCACCATCCAGAATTCCGCGAGATGTCGGCTCGTGTGCGAGTTTTCAGCGCGAAAAGTCGGCCCGAAAGTGTAAATTTCAGAGAGAGCCATGGCGTAGGTTTCGCCTTGCAGTTGACCGCTCACGGTCAAACCGGTTTTATCGCCGAAAAAATCCTGTTTGTAATCTATCTTCCCATTCACACGAGGAATATTATTGAGGTCCAGAGTCGTGACTTGAAACAACTCGCCGGCACCTTCACAATCGCCCGCAGTGATGATCGGCGTGTGCAGATAGACAAAGCCCTTGTCATTGAAAAACTTGTGGATTCCAAAAGCCAACCGGTTGCGGACGCGCATGACGGCACCAAACGTATTGGTTCGCGCGCGCAAATGCGCGATTTCGCGCAGGAACTCGAAGGAGTGGTGTTTTTTTTGGAGAGGGTAGCTTTCCGGGTTGGCCCCGCCGTAAACGGTGATCTCTTTTGCCTGAATTTCTACGCCTTGCTCTTTACCCTGAGAGCGCACCAGAGGACCACAAACAGCGACGGAAGATCCCGTATGCAATTGACTGGCGTATTTTTGAAAAGTTTCCACACTGTGATCGACAACCACCTGAATATTTTTCAAACAAGACCCGTCGTTGACTTCTAAAAAGGAAAAGCCGCCTTTTGAGTCTCTGCGAGTGCGCACCCAGCCTTTGACCGTAATTTCCGGGTGCTCAATGTTTTCTGTGATTAATTTATTGATTTTTGTGTGTTTCATACTCATTCCTGAATAGTCGAGTCTTGATTGACAAGCCGACAGATTTTAGTTACTTTCTAAGTGCCCATCAAGCGGGGCCGAGGTCAATGGGCTTAGCAGTTTCAACAATTCGTAATATCTCAAAAGCCCTCCCCGCTGTACTATCACCAGCGGAGCCACTCCGCCCAAAACCGAAGGATTTCCTGTGTTTTTAATCAGTAATTTACTGGCGGCCATAGCCCAAGTGTTGAGCGTTGCGCTTACCCTTTATATGTGGATCATCATCATTCGGGCACTTCTTTCGTGGGTCAATCCCGATCCCTATAATCCCATTGTTCAGTTTTTATACAGTATCACAGAACCGCTTTTGTATCGAGTTCGCCGATACTTGCCGATGTCGAATATGGGACTTGATTTTGCGCCCATTGTCATCATTTTAGCAATCATGTTTTTGCAGACATTTTTAGTGCAGTCTCTGGGTGACATCGCCATGCAATTGAGATGATTGCGTTGATCCAGTTTAAATCAACTTACCCCATGTTATCCAGGAATCAGGAATCGTGAGACTCAATCACCTCGACATACTGGAACAATGTTTCCGGGAAAAATTTCGCGGTTACAGTAAGGAAGAAGTTGAATCCTTTCTCGAACTGGTGTCCAGAGATTTCAAAGAGTTGGAGGACGAAATTGAAGCCCTCAAACAAAAATTGAAACGGCAGGAAAGCAAAGACGAACACATTGCTGAACTTCGCGCCGAGCTGGAAGAAAAAAATAATATCATTGATCAGTTGCAAAAATCTCCCAGCATGGGGGCAGAGGCCCAGCTCACTCCAGAGATCATCAAGGAAAAAGCCCGGCGAGTATTGGCGGCGGCCAAAGAGCACGCGGAGGTTCATCGTCAAAAAGCAGAGAAGGAGTTGGAGCAGATTAAGGAAGAGATACAGCAGTTGAAGCAGGAAAAGAAAAACGTGATGGAAAGCATCAAAAAAACGGCTCGGGATTATATTGACAATATCAAATCCAAAACAACCGACCGGGATTGAATTGAACGAACCGAATCTGGCGATAAAAGAGTGCGATGGCGGTTCTCAGATTGCCATACAGGCATTGCCCCGGTCGTCCCGAAACGAAGTTGTGGGATTTCAGGATGGAAGATTGAAAATAAAATTGACCTCGCCGCCGGTCGATGGTTCTGCCAACCGGATGTGTGTTAAGTTTCTGGCAAAATTATTTGATGTGAAATCCTCAAGCATTTCTATTGTCAGTGGAGAAACCTCCCGAAAAAAAATTGTTCAGATTGAGAACCTCAAGCCTCCCCAAATATTATCCAGGTTGGCCCCTTATCTTGATTGATGCTTTACCGCTTTGCCATGATCCCGAAATATTATCGTTCGCAACCGATTAAAAATTATTTGACGTTTTATTGAGAATTTCCGTAGAAACATATGGACGTTTTGCAAGTAAAAGGAAATACAATTCAAACGCCTGCTCTATCGTTTCTTGGTAAGGAAAAGAGCGAGGCTTGCATTTTTACAAGGGGTCAGTCCCTATCGAAAGGAAAAGCATGATCAATACCGTAGAATATGCAGATGGCGTGGTTCGAATGATTGACCAGACCAAGTTGCCCAATGAAAAGACCTATGTCAATTGTTACACCATCGAAGACGTGGGTTCCGCCATCAAAACGATGATCATAAGAGGCGCACCGGCTATCGGCGTTGCCGCCGCGATGGGTGTCAGTCTGGAAGCCAATACCATTCAGGGCAATAACTACGATTCCTTTTTCGCACAACTGAAGGAAAAATGCGACATTCTGGGGCAATCGCGTCCGACGGCGGTGAATCTTGCTTGGGCCATCGAACGCATGTTGCGCGTGGTCAAAGAGAATAAAGCACTTTCCATGAATGTGTTGAAAAGGCGTATCCGAAAAGAAGCGATGAATATCTGGGAAGAGGACATCGCCGCGAATAAACGCATTGGATCTTTTGGGCAGGCATTGATCGACGATGGCAATACCATCCTCACCCATTGCAATGCCGGAGCATTGGCCACGGCAGGTTACGGGACCGCGCTCGGCGTTGTTCGCGGGGCTGTGGATGCGGGCAAACGGGTCAAAGTGATCGCTAATGAGACCCGACCGTTCCTGCAAGGCGCACGTTTGACCGTCTGGGAATTGAAGGAAGACGATATTCCCGTCAAGTTGATTACCGACAGCATGTGTGGGCATTTTATGAAAAGCGGCGCGGTCGATCGCGTCGTCGTTGGTGCCGACCGCATCGCCAGCAACGGCGATGTTGCCAACAAGATAGGAACGTACATGGTTGCGGTTCTGGCGCATCGTCACAATATTCCCTTTTACGTTGCGGCCCCGATTTCGACTCTGGACCTTTCGCTTGCCTCTGGAGATCAAATTCCGATTGAAGAGCGTTCGGCGGGAGAAGTGGTTTCCATCAACGGCAAACGCATCGCGCCGCAGGGCATTGAAGTGGGACATCCTGCATTCGATATCACCCCGCACGAGTTGGTCACAGGCATCATCACCGACAAGGGAGTGGCCTATGCTCCCTATACGCAATCGTTGCGAATGCTTGCAGAAAAAAAATGAAATGAAGGCGATGATTCTGGCCGCAGGCTTCGGCTCCCGACTTCAGCCCTTGACAGACCATTGTCCGAAGCCCTTGTTTCCGGTTTGCAATCGGCCCCTGCTCCAGCATTCCCTCGATTTTTTGGAGCGTGAGGGTATCGGGCAGATTGCGATCAACCTGCACCATCTCGCGCAAGCGGTGGTCGATGGTTATCCGACGCGTTCTTACAATAATTTAGATTTGCGTTTTTTTATTGAAGAAAAAATATTGGGAACGGCGGGCGGCATTCGTGCCGCTCAGGAGTTTCTCGATGAGGGTTCGCCTTTTCTCGCGCTCAATTCCGATATCCTTTCTGACGTGAATATCAAGGATGTATTGAAGTTTCACAAAGAACGCCAATCCGCGCTCACCCTGGTCGTTCGTCGTTACGGTCCGAGCGAAAGTTATCGACCCATCGAGATCGACGCCACCGGGAGAATCGTGAATTTTTTGGGAGCCATTCCTCCTGACGTCAAAGAAACCGGAGAGCGCGTCATGTTCACGGGTATCCAGATCATGGAACCTGAGATTTTTGCACGCATTCCTGCGGGTAAATTCTGTGGCACGACTGAAGACATTTTCCCGCAAATGATTCGGGAAGGAAATCCGGTGTACGGCTATTTGCACGAAGGTTATTGGATCGACGCCGGAACACGCGAAACCTATCTGCAAGCCAATTTTGACGTTTTGGACAAAGCGGTTTCTGGTCAGATGCAGAAATCGCAAGATCCTGAAATCATTCATCCTGTATTGATTGGGAAACATTGCGAACTGTCTCCCTCAGCAAGTATCGGGCCTTATGTGATTTTGGGAGACCATTGCAAAGTCGGTTCCGGTACAAAAATCGAACGCTCGATTTGCTGGGAAAGAAGCGAGATTGCAGAAAATTGTCATATCGAAGGCAGTGTGATCTCTGGTCTCATTGCCCCGGGATCGGTAGTGAAAGGAAGCCTGGTCGGGAAACACGAATGAATCCAGATGGTTAGAGAACGCGGAGATTTAAGGAAGGTTTGGGCGGATTGTCCTTGCTATTTGACATGAGCCTCGCTATATAATGAAGCGTATTTGCAGGTCCCATCCGATAGAGAATTACCCTCAGCAGAGATCCCGTACGATCCTCTGCCACACATAGAATACATCCATAACTTGGGAGGATAGATGTCGTCAACCGAAAAAGAGAAAGCTCTGGAATTGGCCTTTTCTCAAATCGAAAAGCAATTCGGTAAAGGTTCCATAATGAAGTTGGGACAGGCCGGAGCGCAAAAAGGCATTCCCGTTATATCCACAGGGTCCATTACTCTGGACAATGCGTTGGGAGTCGGTGGTGTGCCCCGTTCCCGTATCGTCGAAATTTTCGGCCCTGAAGGATCAGGAAAAACCAGTCTCACCCTGCACATCATTGCAGAAGCGCAGAAGGCCGGTGGCACTGCGGCTTTTATCGACGCAGAGCATGCGCTCGATCCTAAATATGCCCAGGCACTGGGAGTGGATCTTGATGAATTGCTTTTGTCGCAACCGGATACCGGGGAGCAAACGCTCGAAATCGCAGAAGTTCTGGTACGCAGTGGCGCGGTGGATGTCATCGTCGTCGATTCCGTTGCCGCACTGGTTCCCAAAGCTGAGCTGGATGGCGATATGGGCGATTCGCATATGGGATTGCAAGCCCGACTCATGTCTCAGGCCATGCGCAAATTGACCGGTGTGGTCAGCAAGTCGCACACGACCCTTATTTTCATCAACCAGATTCGAATGAAAATCGGAGTGATGTTTGGCAATCCCGAGACCACCACCGGTGGCAATGCGCTGAAATTTTATTCCTCCGTTCGCATGGACATTCGGCGCATCGCGGCGATCAAAGATGGCGATCAGGTCATCGGTAACCGAACGCGCGTGCGCATTGTAAAAAATAAAGTCGCACCGCCCTTCCGGGATTGTGAATTCGATATCATTTATGGCGAAGGAATTTCAAAAACCGGTGATCTGCTGGACTTGGCTGTGGAGCATGAACTCATCGCCAAAAGTGGAACCTGGTTTTCCTACAACGAAAACCGCATCGGGCAAGGTCGCGCCAATGCGAAGAAATTCTTAAAAGACAATCCGGATATTTACGACGAGCTCTATGTCAAACTGAGACAAACACTCGGGTTTACTGGTAGCGGTGAAGAATCTGTTGTCACTGATGACGAAGATACCGGAAGTAAGAAAAAAGGGAAATAGCCATTCTACTTTGACATGAGCCTTCAGGAAGAGAGGAAGCGAGCGCGTTCGATTGCCTTTAAGTTTCTAGCCTTCAAGAATCGAAGCGTCGCGGAAATTTTTGATCATCTTGAAAAAAAAGAAATTTCTCCTGATTGCGCTCAGTCGGTTGTCGATGAACTGAAAGAACTGAAGTATGTCAACGATGCGGAATTGGCCCGTCAATGGGGGCGATCCCGCATCCAGTCGAGGTTCTGGGGTTCGCGCCGCTTGCTACAGGAATTAGCGCAAAGAGGGATAAAGGGAGAAACTGCGGCTTCTGCCCTGCGCGATCTCTACGAGGAGATCGACGAATTCAAGCTTGCCGAAGCGTGCGCTGAAAAAAAGATGCGCACGATGGCGCATCTCGACCGCGATAAACAACGCAAGCGACTGGCCCCTTTTTTAGAGCGTAAAGGCTTTCCGGTGAGCATCATCTACGCAATTCTCCAAACCCCGACTGACGATGATTGATTCCCTGCAACAATTGAGCAATGCCCCCCTTCCCTTTCAGGGCCTGGTCGTTTTCACATTTGGACTGCTCGTGGGCAGTTTTGCAAACGTGTGCATCTACCGAATGCCACAGGAAAAATCGGTTGTTTTTCCCGGTTCCCATTGTACCTCGTGCCAGACCCCGATCCGTTTGTTCGATAACATCCCCATTCTGAGTTACCTCATTTTGGGCGGGAAATGCCGACATTGTAAGGCCGGGA
Organism: Nitrospinae bacterium CG11_big_fil_rev_8_21_14_0_20_45_15; assembly: GCA_002787235.1. Taxonomy (GTDB): domain Bacteria; phylum Nitrospinota; class Nitrospinia; order Nitrospinales; family VA-1; genus Nitrohelix. The sequence goes on along the minus strand of PCWG01000041.1, from coordinate 40,559 downwards.
TTTCCTGGATTTATCCCTTCATTGAGTTGATCACCGCTGTATTGTTGACCGCAGGATTTTTCCAGTTTGGCTGGAGTTGGAAGTTTGCCATCTTCTTCATTCTGGGTCCCGCGCTCGTCATCATCACCGCGATTGATATCGAACATCGAATCATTCCCAACCTCATCACCCTGCCGGGGATGCTTTTCGGACTGGCGGGGGGAATTTATCTGGAAGGCCTCTGGCCCTCCGTTATAGGATTTATCAGCGGAGCCGGATTGTTCCTTTTCATCGGCGAAGTTTATTACAGATTGCGTGGAGAGATCGGCATGGGCATGGGCGATGTAAAATACATCGCCGGAGCCGGAGCGTTGCTGGGATGGCAAAAAACTTTTCTGGTTATTTTTATTGCCGCGTTTTTGGGATCGATTGTTGGTCTCGTCGGCATGCTCGATCAGCGTTTGAATGGCATGAGTCAAATACCTTTCGGACCCTTTTTGGCCGCAGGAACCCTGGTGGCGTTTTTTTGGGGAGATGAATTGATTTTCCTTTATTTACGATCCATGATGTAAAAGGCTCAAAGCGATGCAACGAATTTCGGTTGGAATTTTTTTTATGCAGGTCTAAAATGCAGAACAAAGCAGTGAAATTTATAGAGGAGCATGCAGAGCCCATGGATAACAATGACACAGGAAGTTCCGACCCCCGCATCGAAAGCCTGAACGCAAAAGTAGAAAACCTTGCGCGTGATATTGAAACCATCAAAAAAACCCTGCATATCCGAAAAACAGAAAACATCACCTTGCGAATTATCCTCTATACTGGATTGACTGTTCTCCTCGTGGGTTTTATTTTCTTCAGCCGCACCGTCCAGCAAGCGCAGTTGGAAAATATGGATTCCACATTGGCAAGCATGCAAAACAGGATCAATCTGGATATGATTTCCTTCCAAAGAGAACTGCTCAAAGAAGTGGCACTCATTAAAAAAATGAGAGTCGAACTGGACGCGAGCAAGGAAAAAACTCCAGCCGAAGGCGAGTAACAAAGCTTCCTGATTTTTTTCTGAGCTATTGCATCTACCCCCCCCCTCGAATGTCATCCGGAACGAAGAGAAAGATCTCTGACCGATCGCTCGCACAATGCAGAGGTGTGCCCATTGCACACCTCTGCATTGTGCGAGGAGGCTGTAAGCCGACGCGGCAATCCATTTGAGTATTTCGTTTTGATCGGGAAAGAAATGAGGAAGATACTAAGGAGAATGGATCGCCACGCTCCTTTCAGTCGCTGGCGATGACGGGCGTGTTTCCCACGAGTCGTTCTATTCTTGTCATTCTGAGAATCGCTGCGTTTGATTTTTCAAACGATCCCCTACGCGCAAGGTTCAAGCGATGCGATTGAGCAAGCCGCCCGAACTGCGTTCGTTGATCTGGTTCTGGATGCCGAGCGTGCGGATGGAGGCTTCAAACTGTGTCAGACTTTGTTTCAGATTGCTGATTTCTTTCGCAATATCGGCATCGCCCAAATTCGATTCGGCTTCCGTCAGATTTTGGACCGTCGATTCCAGACCTCGCGTTGCGCTTGAAAGCCGGTTGGAAACCGCGCCCACCTGTCCCCGGCTTGAAGTCACCGTACCAATGGCCTGATCGAGCGTGTCGATGGCCTGCAAAGCACCCGCCGAAGTGGAAAGATCCGTGTTGTCAATGCCCAGCCCCTGGCTCGATACCTCGTCCACGACATTCAGGTTGATTTGATTTTCGGGTCCACTTCCCGAACCCACTTGAATGTTCACGGGACGGGAAGCTCCCGAGCTCAGCGAGCCGTCGAGAAATTTCTGGCCGTTGAAATTCGCGGTTTGAGAAGTACGGTCGATCTCTTTGCGAATTTGTTGAAATTCCTGATCGATCGTCTGACGTTGCGTATCGTTGAGAGTTCCATTGGCAGACTGGCTGGCCAATTCGCGCCCACGTGCCAGCAATTCGCCAATGCTTTCAAGACTACTGTCAACCGTTCGTACAAAGTTTCCGCCGGTCTCAGCATTTTGTACCGCCTGAGTCAAAGAGCGGATTTCAGATTTCAATTGTTGCGACAGGGCACTGCTGGCGGGATCGGTTCCGGCGCGGTTCAGGCGTCGTCCAGAGCTGATTCGATCCAGCGTATCGCGTATGCCAGTGCGATTGTTCTGAATGGAATTCAGGATGTTGTTCACATTTCCAAAGGGACTCGATACAGCCATTTTAAATTCTCCCAACAACAGAAAACTGCTTGCCTGTTATTATCGGTTGAAAAAAAAGGGGACTCTTTATAGAATACTTAAGCAGTCTGGTCTTTTGCAAGTTTCTAACGCAATTTCCAAAAATTTTTAAAACGTGAATTAAATCATTCCCACCTCATTTTAATTTTAAACCTCTCCAAGTTCATGAAAATAATCGTCAACGGAAAAGAAAGACCCGCTATCGCAGGGAACCAGGTCAGAGATATTCTGGACGCTATTTTACAAGATGTCGATGGTTCTAAATATTTTATATCGCGCCTTCTTATTGATGGCAAAGAGGTTTCCGCAAATGCAGATGACATCAATGCCCTTCCTGTTACAGAAATTGAGACCCTTGAAGCGAATGTCAACCTGCTGAACGATTCATTGGTGAAGAATGTTACCAATGCGCAGAACTATTTGCAGCGTCTTCTGCCGGGTATCGAAAAGGCATCGGAGTTGTTTCGTAATGAAAACGAGATTGAGGCCAATAAATTTTTCGTGCAGATCATTGACGGCATTGACTGGTTCTCGCAAGTCCTGCAGGTGGTTGTGACCGTGCAGGGTTTTAGTCTGGATGAACTGAGTATCGATGGTAAAACGATGAAAGAACGCCACGATCAGTTGACTAACCTGACCCTGCAAATGGTGGACGCGAATAAAAACAAGGACTGGGTTCTTTTAGCCGACCTTTTAGAGTATGAAATACATCCTTATTACGAGGAGTGGGAAACTTTGCTCCCGGCTTTGATTTTAGATTCCCCGAAAGATCTCCCCAACTGATTGACAGCTCCAAAGCCACTCCCCCGCGCCATTATAAGCTGATAGTGACTGAGCTTTGTGTCCATAAGCGTTTTTTACCAGTTTGCTTGCAATATTCCAGGTTTGACCCCTCCCCCACCAACCTTTGGTTTGTTTTACTATTCTGTTGATAACAGATTTTCAGTGTCAAATAGGACGGAGCGTCTAGAGTTTTGGTTGCTTTTTTTGACTTGAATGATAGTTTTACTAGCTTTACACTTACCTAAGTTTTTGTTGTATTGGGGATGAAATATTTTGTAGCCAATTGAATTAGTTTTAATAGTCTAGTATTTAAAACACAACCGAAAAGGACGCACTCATGAAATCGCTATCGTTCATGTCATTGCTTATTGCAGGTCTCCTGTGGTCGGCATCGCCTGTTTTAGCCGCCAAGGATTCGGGTAATGAAAAATCGAAATCTAATGAAAACCAATCTAGGAGCGAAGGTCGTCATGACGATGATCACGACGGCGATAAGGGGTTGCGCCATTTAGTGGAACAACTGCAACAACAGATTCAGGATTTGCAAGCGCAGATCAACAACATACAATTGACCCCAGGCCCACAGGGTCCACAAGGCCCTGCCGGTCCTGTAGGTCCACAGGGTCCTGCGGGTGCGGACGGAAGTTCCGATCTCACTCAGGTAAATGCGGATATCTCTGAACTGCAAACCCGTTTCAGCGGTGTCACGAGAACGGGAGACGATCTCAGGTTCACGGGTATGAACATGCAGATAGTAAATGGTTCCGGTGATACAGATGGTGCCGTCAACGGACTGGGCAACCTGATCGTCGGTTACAACGAGGTCAGTAGTTATTTGACTAGCAACAAGACTGGCTCGCATAACCTGATCGTCGGAAGAGGTGCCAATTATTCCAGCTACGGAGCCATTGTCGCCGGCTTGGACAATGAATCCAGCAATGCTTATGCTTCGGTCACTGGTGGAAGATTCAATCAGGCATCAGGACTTTACTCCAGCATCAGCGGCGGAAATGGAAATTTTGCTTGGGGTTCTGACGGTAGCGTCAGCGGCGGGTTTCGCAATAATGCCTCAGGTCAATACAGTAGCGTCAGCGGCGGGTTTCGCAATAATGCCTCAGGTCAATCCAGTAGCGTCACCGGCGGGTTTAGCAATACTGCCTACGTTATCGGAAGTGCCATCAATGGCGGAGGTGGCAATACTGCCACAGGTTCATACAGTAGCATCCTCGGCGGGATGGGCAATACTGCTTCGGCTTATAGCAGTAGCGTCAGCGGCGGAAATTACAATACTGCTTCGGCTAACTACAGTAGCGTCACCGGCGGATTTCGCAATCTTGCCAGAGATAATTGCAGTACCGTCACCGGCGGGTATTTCCTTAGTACTTACGGTATTTACGACACTATTCCGTAGTGAAAGCGGTCAAGTCTCATGAAATCATAGCCGGGTGGGGGAATGTTCTCCTCTCCCGGTTTTTTTCTATCCGTTTTTTAATGTGTCAGGTGTTCTGCAATGAAGCTCAAAATTTTATTGTCTCTTTGTGTTATCGGGTTCGTGCTTGCGCCGCCTTTGTGGGCGAGTGATTTCGAGCTGACCCAACAACCGGACGGTATTCATTTTAAATCGGCGAACCAGCCTCTTGCCGCCGTTCTGCAATCCATCAGTGCTAAAAGCGGCATTTCCTTTTATACACGCGACGAATTGTCTGCCACCCCGATCACTGCAAATCTGCAAGCTCCGGACTGGAAAACACTGGTCAGTGAACTGCTGAAAGATTTTTCAAAATTGGAAATGTGGAATGAAAAAATTTCCGGTAGCACCATCCGCATCGTCGGGCTGGGAGACTACATTCCTGCGGCACCTGTCGCGAATGCGGTGCCCAAGGCAGTGATGACGCCATCTCAACCTGAGAAAATCCGTCCGGAAATCCCTGCCCGCCCGCGTGGAAAATTCAAACGACCGGAGCCGCCCAAACGCGCCCGGGAGATTCTTCCCACGCATCCTCTGGCGAAACTTCCTTCCCATGTTTTTATGGAACCGGCGATCACCAATTACCTGCTTGAAAACAAGGTGGACATCCCTCCAGAATACAAAAAAGAGTATGGATTGTCCGACGGGCAGGAAGAAGACGGTCGTGAGTCTTTCATGCGCAACCGGGAAAGTTATCCGATTCCGAACGAGATATACAACGATCCCGCTTTTGACGAATATCTGAGTGCCGTCGGCTTGCCCAAACCGCCACAAATCCCCGTCGGTTTCCAGAAAATCGATTCGAGCAAAGGGTTACGCTGATGTGTTGCGGCTAAAACCGCCTGCTCACTCCAGAGGCGACTAGCCGATGGTTGATTCCAGGTTTTGGAAAAATCAATCCTCTCTTACGATTTCGAAGCGATCAAAAGATTCGACACCCTGAGCTTTTCCGTCACATTCCAGTCGAATGTCTTGCCAAAACTTTTTCTGCGGCCGCCAGCGCGGATTTGCTTCTCCCGTTGAGTTGCCGGGACACACCCGATACGTTGTGCCGACAATCTTTTCTGGCGTGATATCAAGAATCACAAAATGATTCATCAAGGCACGTTTGGCGAGCGCATCAAAAATCTCGGCAGGTGCGCTGCGCTCCGCATTTTTTTGCATATCGGCAAAGGGTTTGAGAAAAGCTCCCCCGCCACCGGAAACAATATGCGTTGTGCCCTGCCCTTGCCTGTAAGTATTTTCTTTAACAACAGAAAAACTTCCATCCTCTTGCGGCCCTGTCAAAGGATAAAATCGCTCGTAAGAATGCTGATTGCCGGAAAAGGTCAGATCCGGTTTCAAATCCTGAATCTCTTTCAAGGCCGTCTTGCGCTTATCGACAAACCACGCCGTTGTGACCGCAGGCTCGTGATAAGCCAGCACAATCCATTTGCCCTGTTCACGGGCACGGCGAATGCGTGGCTCCAGCCAGCTTCGAGGGTCCTTCCAGGGATAATTATTAACGACCGCAAACAGAACCGGCCCAAAAGTCAAAGTCCCTTCCAGTTTACGCGGTTTCGCTACGGGTGCCGGTGCAGAAGATGCGTCGAATGCGGTGCCCATGGGTGCTATCCCCTCCCAGCAACCCGAAGCCTTGGGTTTCCATTTGATCGGAGGAAAATCATTATCCCCCGCAACAAACAATCGAGCCGGGAAAGGATCGACCAGAGTTTCCTTCACTTCGCGAATGTATTTGGGGTTGCACGCAGAAGGGAAAAATTCCGGCTGATACACAAAATCTCCCAAATGAAGCAATAAGTCGGGAGTGCTTTCGCGCAATGCTTTCTGAACCGCTAAAAATCCGGGCCGATAGGCACGTTCACCAATCCCCGTATCCCCAACGATAGCGACACGAAAAGCCTCCTTGCCCTTTTGCGCAACCTCTCCCTGCGCAGAAACAGCAACGAGTGTAAATATTATCAACAAAATCAAGACCCTGACTCGAACATTCACGATAAATCCTCCAGAGCTTCAGGTAAGGTTTCAACAAATGAACGAATCTCATCACGCACACGCCGGAAATGAGACAATGCTTCCTCATCTGTTTTCGCAGTTTTAGCCAACTGCGGCGGATCATCAAATCCTCTATGAACAATTCGAGTCGTTCCCGGAAAATACGGACAATGTTCGTTGGCATGTCCGCAAACCGTGACCACCACATCGAAAGCGATACCCTGCAAATCGTCAACCGTTTGCGACTTCTGCCCTGTAATATCGACCCCCGCCTCGCGCATGACTTGAACCGCCAGGGGATGGAGTCCCTTCGCCGTCAATCCTGCCGAATACGCTTGCAGGGTTTCAGCACGCAAATGACGCGCCCATCCCTCGGCCATTTGGCTTCGGCAGGAATTGCCTGTGCAGAGAAAAAGAATTTTCATCGGTAATCTGTTCATGAAGGTCACTTCTCCGAATTTATGATTCACCCTGAAAACGATTCACGCTATATTATTATAGAGATATAAGAGAACTTTCCTAACGGGTATTTCAGACCTTGTATCCCGTTGGATACAAATATCATCAAGGAGTATTGATTTGCGGCCGTCTAATTGTCTACAATTTCTTTTCTTATGCACCCTCTACCTGTTCCCCACAACCTCTGCATGGGCCGAAGATCATTGGATGGGAATTTATTTCAACAACAAAAAAATCGGATTCACCCACACCCAAAGCACTTCAGACAGCTCAGGAAAAACCGTTACCTCTAAAACTTTCCTCAGGATGAGTTCGGAAGGCTTCGACCAGTCCACCACCTTCACACAAACCACTCATCTGGACACGAAAGGAAAATTGATCGACTTTTCCCTGCTTCAAGAACTCATGGGAAGCCGCCAGCGCATCCAGGGCCAGGTTAAGGGTGACCGCTTCGTCTACCGAGTCCAGGGCGAAGGTTTTGATCGTGAACGTTCATTATTATTCGATCCAGAATTTTTTGTCTCCGCCAACTACATCGAAAAAATCGTACACGACGGATTAGTGGTCGGTCGCAAAGGGGAATTGTCCATGATGACGGAGTCTTTCCAAATATTGAATCCTTTGAAATACGTTGTACAACGCAAAGAACAATTAGAAATTCAAGGGGAACTGAGAGAGGCTTTTGTGATCGATCAGAAACTATCCGGTGCCGAAAGCAGCACCTGGATTGAGCCCGACGGGAAAATACTGAAAGAAACCACTCAAAACGGCTTTGTATCCCTATGGGAACCCGAAGAAAAAGCCACAGACCTCGGCAATGAAATTTTTTCGGTCGGCAGTTTCATCACCTTCAGCCTGATCAAGACCCAGCATCCCATTAAGAATCCCCGCGAATTAAAAAGTCAGTCCTTTCAATTTTTTCAGTTGAGCGGCCCCGATCTGATTCCAGAAGATCATCGACAAAAGATTGTCCGATCGCAACAAGCAGAAGACGGCACCTACAGCACGATCGTGCAGGTGGATTCAGAATCTGGAAATCCCGCAAAAAAAATCAGGTTGCCGATCAGCAACCCAACATTTTCAAACTATCTCGAAGACACAGCTCAAGTCCAGTCCCGTCACGCCATGATCCGCGCTCTCGGCCGGGAACTGGTAAAAAAAAATGAAGACGCCTGGCAAGCCGCAAAAGACATCAACCTCTGGGTGAACAGCAATTTGGAAAAAACACTGGTCGATTCCACCACTGCCCTCGATGCCTTGCGGAATCGGCGCGGCGAATGCCAATCCCACACCTACCTGTTCGCCGCCATAGCACGCTCTGTTGGCATCCCCACAAAAATTGTCAACGGTCTCCTTTATTCAGAAAAAGACGAAGGCTTTCTCTACCATGCCTGGCCAGAAGTCTATGCAGGAGAGTGGCGTGCACTCGACCCCACACTCGGACAAAATCACGTAGACGCCTCACATATCAAATTGTTAGAAGAAGAACAGACCGCTCCACTCCGGCTGATGGAATTCATCGGAAAAATCAAAATAGAAGTCATTGAAAAATAACATATTAAACAGCAGGCCCCGCACCCCCTTGATATATATTGTCCTGCGCCGTGTCAACCCGTTTTCCCCCACAAACAACAAGGCGAAATGACTCCCTATCATTTGGAAGCTACCATAATAATTACACAAACTGTTTATTTATCAATCCCGTTAGGCCTTTAAATATCTAGAGTTATAAGACTGCTAAAAATCAGGCAAAATTCCATTGACAACGCTATATATAGTGCTAAAGTATTCAGCAACCGCAATATATTGTGGGATAATGAGTTATCTGCCCAATAAACAAATAAATACGCAACAGTTGACAATCGACTGCAACGCGCTTAAACATAAAACAAACAAGTTTTAGAACAGGAAAAATATGCGGAGGTTTTTGTGTTAATTCATCGACAGTTTACCCAGGATCAGAAAGACCCTTACGCGGGGATCAAATTTGTAGAGCGCACTTCGAAGATAACCAATTCAGATGGTTCTGTAGTGTCTTCGATCGAAGGAGTGATCGCCCCAGATTTCTGGTCCCAGGTTGCGGTGGATATTCTCGCCCAAAAATACTTTCGCAAAGCCGGAATACCCGCCAGCTTGCAAAGCAAAAAAGAAGAAGGCATTCCCAGTTGGTTGCAAGCCTCCGTAGGCAATGCCGACGGGATCGTTGCCTTACCCACTGAGAAACGATTCATCGGTGAAACCGATGCACGCCAGGTTTTTCGTCGCTTGGCAGGTTGCTGGACTTATTGGGGATGGAAAAATAAATGCTTTGAGAACGAAGAACACGCACGCTCCTATTTCGATGAAATGCAATACATGCTGGTTCGTCAAATGGCCGCGCCCAATTCCCCGCAATGGTTCAATACCGGCCTGAACTGGGCTTATGGTATTGAAGGCCCTTCGCAAGGCCATCATTATTTCGATCCGGAATCCGGACAGCTGATGCGCTCCAAGAGCGCGTACGAACGCCCTCAGCCCCATGCCTGCTTCATCATGTCTGTCAAGGACGATCTCGTTGGCGACGGCGGCATCATGGATTTATGGCGTCAAGAAGCCCGATTGTTCAAATACGGTTCCGGCACGGGGAGTAATTTTTCATCCCTGCGCGGATCGGGGGAACCGCTTTCCGGCGGCGGTCGTTCTTCGGGCTTGATGAGCTTTCTAAAAATCGGTGATCGCGCCGCAGGGGCGATCAAGTCCGGTGGCACCACACGACGTGCCGCGAAAATGGTGACTCTCGATGCAGATCATCCCGACATCGAAGAATTTGTGGAATGGAAAGTCAAGGAAGAGCGCAAAGTCGCCGCGCTGGCCGCAGGCAGTCGCATTTGTCGGAAAAGTCTGAAAAACATTTTAGAAGCCTGCTGGGATTCCGGCGAAACAGAGTCTTCCCGTTTTGACCTGAAACAAAATAAAAAGTTGCGCAAGGCCGTTCGCAGAGCTACTGAGTCCTTTGTCCCCGAAAATTATATCTATCGAATGATTCAGTTGGCCAAACAAGGCGTTAAAGAAGTCCAGTTCGAGGAATTGGACACCAACTGGAACTCTGAATCCTATCTCACCGTTTCCGGTCAAAATTCAAACAATTCCGTTCGTCTGAGCAACGAATTCCTGCAAGCCGTAGAGTGCGACGGAGATTGGAATCTCACACGCCGAACCGACGGTAGCGTGGCCCGAACGCTGAAGGCACGGGACTTGTGGGACAAAATCAATGAAGCTTCCTGGTCTTGCGCCGATCCGGGTCTGCAATTTGATACCACGATCAACGAATGGCACACCTGCCCCGAAGGTGGTCGAATCAATGCATCCAATCCATGTTCGGAATACATGTTTCTGGACGACACCGCCTGCAACCTGGCGTCTATCAATCTGTTGAGATTTTACGACGAAGAGACCTGCCAATTTCAAATAGAACGTTTCCGACATGCCTGTCGACTGTGGACCCTGACACTCGAAATCTCTGTCATCATGGCGCAATTCCCCAACGAAGCGATCGCTCAAAAAAGTTTTGAGTACCGAACGCTGGGTCTGGGTTACGCCAATCTGGGAGCCTTGTTGATGGTCATGGGCATCGCTTATGATTCCGAGAAAGGTCGTTCCATTTGTGGTGCCCTCACCGCCATGCTGACCGGTTCCGCTTACACCATGTCTGCAGAAATCGCTGGCGAATTGGGAGCCTTTCAACAATACGACAAAAACAAAAAACAGATGTTGCGCGTTTTACGCAATCACGCCCGCGCCGTCAATTGCGCTCCCGCTCAGGAATACGAGGGATTGACGATTTTCCCGCAAGGCATCAACTCAAACTTTTGCATCGATTACATCCTCAATGCCGCTAAAAAAGAGTGGGAAACCGCGTTGGAACTCGGTGAAAAAAATGGCTTTCGCAACGCGCAAACCACCTGCATCGCACCCACGGGAACTATTGGACTGCTCATGGATTGCGACACGACGGGCATCGAACCTGACTTCGCTCTCGTCAAATACAAAAAACTTGCGGGCGGCGGATATTTCAAGATCATCAACCAATCCGTTCCCGGCGCGCTCAGAAAATTGGGCTACTCCAACGAGCAAATCCGAGACATCATCGATTATTGTGTGGGTTCCGGCAATATGGAATCCTCACCCGGTATCAACCGTTCGGCCTTAAAGGCAAAAGGGTTTACCGAGTCCGCTTTGGACAGCATTCAGTCCGAGCTTCCCAAAGCATTCGACATCACCTTCGCTTTCAATAAATTCGTATTGGGAGAAGAGTTCTGCGTCAATCAGCTCGGTCTCGACCGTGATGAGCTGAACCGATTCGACTTCAACATGCTTTCGGCTCTTGGCTTCAGCGCAGATGAAATCAGCAAAGCCAACGATACCATCTGCGGAACCATGACCATAGAAAATGCCCCTCATCTGAGGGCCGAACATTACCCCATCTTCGACTGCGCCAGCAAATGTGGCAAATATGGACAACGATTCATCAAGCCAGAAGCCCATATTCGAATGATGGCCGCAAGTCAGCCCTTCCTTTCCGGTGCCATTTCCAAGACCATCAACATGCCCAATGATGCCTTGCTCAGCGATGTTGAAAAGGCGCATATGCTGAGCTGGAAACTGGCCTTGAAAGGAACTGCCGTTTATCGAGACGGTTCGAAATTGAGCCAACCTCTCAACAATGTAGCCACCGAAGATTTCAAAGGTCTGCAAGAAGAAGAGTTGGATGAGAAACAACCTCTGAAAATTGCCACAAAGATAATACAGAACATTCGCAAACGACGTGCTCTTCCCCATCGTCGCGATGGCTACACCCAAAAGGCGATCATCGGCGGACACAAGCTGTATCTGCGAACCGGTCAATACGAAGATGGGACACTCGGCGAAATATTCATCGACATGCACAAAGAAGGTGCCGCTTTCAGAAGTTTGATGAACTGCTTCGCCATCTCCATTTCCATGGGCTTGCAATATGGAGTGCCGCTTGAAGAATTTGTTGATTCCTTTATTTTCACACGATTCGAACCCAATGGCTTCGTTTCTGGAAATCAATCCATCAGCATGTCGACCTCGACAATCGATTATATTTTCAGAGAACTTGCAATCAATTATCTGGGACGCACCGATTTGGCGCAAGTCACCGAGGAAGATGTCCGCTCTGACGCAATCGGAAAAATCCGGCCTGACACCGCCCCCGAAATAACCAAAGGCAAAGTCAGTCAGGATGGGACAGCAACCTCCCCCGTGGTAACAACGGAGACCGCAACCGCCGTCGCGCAACCTGTAAAAACCGATGCCAGTCCCGCAGGCACCAATGGCAATGGATTCAATGGAAATGGCAACGGCGCGCACGCAGGCAAAACAATGTCCTCATCAGCAACTCTGGGCGTTGCCACCCTGCAAGCCGCAAAAGACAGTGCATCGGCTACCGCTATCGCTAAAATGAAGGGTTATGAAGGCGATCCTTGTTCAGAATGCGGATCTCTGACTCTGGTGCGAAACGGTACCTGCATGAAATGTATGACCTGCGGAGCAACTTCGGGTTGCTCATGACAACTGGCTGAAAAAATCAAGTCAATAGGTCCTTGACCCCCCTTCCCCCGAGTTGATTAAGCAACCTCGCCAGACTCGAAGGAATGGGGGGTTTCTTTTTTGACAGGCCGGAGAATGTACAAACACATTGCGCCTGAAATAAAAAGAATTCGTTTTTTCTACGGATTACACTTTTAGAAGCAACATTTTCAACAAATCTCTGAAGCTCATGTTATATTTTCAAAAACATGTAGCGACATATATCGCTTTCTTTTTGAACAGAAATTTTTCAACACACTGAGCCATCATGATCGAACCTGAAAAATTAATCACATACCTTACTTTTGACGACGTCCTGCTCTTACCCGCACATTCTAAAGTTTTGCCAGCCTCTGTCAGCGTCAAAGCACGCTTGACGCGTCAAATCCAATTGAATTGCCCTCTCGTCAGTGCTCCCATGGACAGGGTCACCGAATGGTCGCTCGCCATTGCGCTTGCTCTGGAAGGCGGTATCGGCATCATCCATCGCAATCTCGATCCGGTCGAGCAACGCAAAATGGTTGACCGCGTCAAGCGTGCCACCAGCGTTATGGTTCCCGATCCCATCACAATGGGACCCAACGAGAAAATCAGCAGAGCTCTGGAAATCAAGAAAAAATACAACATCTCGGGCATTCCCATCGTTGAAGGAAGCAAGCCGGTGGGGATATTGACCAATCGCGACCTGCGTTTTGAAACCAATGTCGATAGACCCGTCAGTGCTTTGATGACCCGCAAACTGGTCACCATCAACGTCGGAACACCGATGGAGACGTCGAAAAAACTCTTGCACGACAATCGCATCGAAAAATTGCTTGTGGTCGATAAAAAAGGCAACCTCAAAGGCTTGCTCACCATCCGGGATATCGAACAATCTGAAAAATTTCCCAATGCGGCAAAAGACGAACAAGGGCGACTGTTAGTCGGTGCGGCCCTCGGCGTTAAAGAAAATCAGGAAGAGCATATCGAGTCACTCGTCAAGGTCGGACTCGATGTACTCGTCATCGACAGCGCACATGGTCATTCCCAGGGGGTTTTGGATACCGTGCGTCGGGCAAAAAAAGCATTCCCCGATTTGCCCATCATCGGCGGTAATGTCGCAACGGCCGAAGGCACTCTGGCTCTGATCAAAGCAGGAGCCGATGCGGTGAAGGTGGGCATCGGGCCGGGTTCTATCTGCACCACACGCATAGTATCAGGCGTCGGGGTTCCGCAAATTTCAGCCATCGCCGATTGTGTGAAAGTCGCAGAAAAAAAGAATATCCCGATCATCGCGGATGGCGGAATCAAAAACTCCGGTGAAATCACCAAAGCCATCGCCGCAGGTGCATCCACTGTCATGCTGGGGTCTCTGTTCGCCGGGTGCGAAGAAAGCCCGGGAGAGAAAATTTTATTTCAAGGCCGAAGCTACAAAGAGTATCGCGGCATGGGGTCGATCGCGGCTATGAGCCAGGGATCGAGCGACCGTTATTTTCAAGACCGCGAACTTTCCGAAAGCAAACTGGTACCCGAAGGAGTCGAAGCACGCATTCCGTTTCGCGGCCCGCTTTCCTTCACCGTACACCAAATGGTCGGCGGCTTACGTGCCGGCATGGGCTACTGTGGTGCCAAAGACATTGAAGACCTGCGCCAGAATGCAAAATTCATCCGCATCACCCCAGCGGGCCTGAAAGAAAGCCATGTCCACGACGTGATCGTCACGCAAGAATCACCCAATTATCAAACCGAATGATCCTCCTTTCAGCCCAGAACCACATTCCAAAATGACCGACAAATTACACGAACAAAAAATCCTCATCATTGATTACGGATCGCAGTACACGCAAAACATCGCGCGGAAAATTCGCGAAGCACAGGTGTATTGCGAAATCCACCCCTGCACGATGACATGGGACGATATCCAAAATACGAAACCTCATGGGATCATTTTGTCCGGCGGACCTTCCAGCGTACTGGAACCCGAAGCACCTTTGTGCGATCCCCGTATCTTTGAAATGGGGATTCCTGTGCTTGGGGTGTGTTATGGCTTTCAGCTGATCACCCATCTTCTGCAAGGAAAAGTGGACCCCGCTGACAAACGTGAGTTCGGTCGAGCCAACCTGATCATTCCAGAAACATCCCTGCTGTTTGAAGATGTCAAAAATGAAACAACCGTCTGGATGAGTCACGGTGATCGTATCTCCAAACTGCCCACCGGATTCAAGGCCTCGGCGCATACCGAAAACTCGCCCATCGCCGCAGTCGAAAATCCTGAAAGAAAAATTTACGGCCTTCAGTTTCATCCTGAAGTCGTGCACACCGTCGAAGGACGGCAGATCCTCGATAATTTCCTGTTTCGGATTTGTCAGTGCGAACGCAATTGGAAAATGGATTCTCTCGCGGAAAGCACGATCGAAGGGGTCCGGGTTCAGGCCGGCGATTCTCGCGTCATCTGCGGTTTGAGCGGTGGAGTCGATTCTTCAGTAGTCGCCGTTCTGGTTCACAAAGCCATCGGCGACCGCCTGACTTGCATATTCATCGACAACGGACTTTTACGTGCGGGCGAACGCGACAAGGTCGAAAAAACTTTTCGCGACAATTTTCATTTCAATCTGGTGGTTGTGGATGCGGCAGAAACTTTTCTGGAACGCTTGAAGGGAGTCACCGATCCTGAGCAGAAACGTAAAATCATCGGCAACGTATTTATCGAAACTTTTGAAGCGGAAGCTAAAAAACTCGGTCAATTTGACTTCCTCGCTCAAGGTACTTTGTATCCCGATGTCATCGAATCAGTCTCTTTTAAAGGCGGTCCTTCTGCGGTGATCAAGTCGCACCATAATGTAGGCGGCCTGCCGGAGAAAATGGCGATGAAACTGATCGAACCACTCCGCGAATTTTTCAAGGATGAGGCGCGCTTGCTGGGAAGAGAACTCGGCATCCCCGAAGACATTTTACAACGTCAACCTTTCCCCGGTCCGGGACTGGCCATTCGCATTCTGGGAGCCATCACCCACGAAGGTCTTGAAGTGTTGCGCGCGGCAGATACCATTTTGCTCGAAGAAATCAAAAAAGCCGGATATTACGACAAACTCTGGCAATCTTTCATGGTCCTGCTCCCGGTCAAAACCGTTGGTGTGATGGGCGATTCACGAACTTACGAAAATGTAGCGGCTATCCGGGCGGTAACCAGTGCCGATGGCATGACCGCCGACTGGGCACGCCTTCCCTACGAACTGCTTGGGAATATCTCCAATCGCATCATCAACGAAGTACGCGGCATCAACCGAGTCGTGCTCGACATCAGCTCCAAACCGCCCGGCACCATCGAATGGGAGTGATCCGCCCGCCAAGCGGGAGTGAATGACGCGGGACAGCAGACCCAGCCCCATCATACTTAGAGAAACCAGCTTTACAAAGCCATTTGAATGCTCTTTGAAAAATTCCCGCCGGAGCGGGACAGCAGACCCAGCCCCCATTCTTAGAGAAACCAGCTTTACAAAGCCATTTGAATGCTCTTTGAAAAATTCCCGCCGGAGCGGGACAGCAGAGGCACTCCCCACACTTAGGGCCGCCAGCTTTATCAAGATCTTTGAAAAATTTATTGACAGCCAGCCTGACCCGACAAGAGGAGTTTTTCCGCACGTTTCATTTTCTTGATTTGAGCTTCGCGGATGGAGGCCGATGAACGATCCGGAAAAGATTCCCGGTAGATTATTCTGACCGGCTTAGAGAGTCGGAAATACCGTGCCCCCTTCTTTCCGCTCATATGTTCCTTCAACCTGCGCTCCGGGTCCGTCGTGATACCCGTGTACAGTTTCCCCGACTCCGCTTCGATGATGTACACCGTCCATAAGAGTGATTTTTCTGTATTCATAGCAGAATTTCCTTCACGCACGCGCCAGAGTAAAAATATAAATCCGCCCGCAATTCGACCGCTTTAAAACTTTTGAAGCCTCGCTCACCGTCGCCCCTGTAGTGAACACATCGTCTACCAGGAGGAGGTCCTTGCCTGCCAGTATTTCTCTATTCGCGGCGGAAAAAGCACCGCGCATGTTTCTGACCCGCTCCGTTTTATTTTTTTTTGCTTGCGGTGCCGTATCCCTGATCTTGACGAGCCACTCCTGTCCCATCGGCAGACTGAATTGTTTCGCAACCAAACTTGCAATCAAGTGCGCTTGATCAAATTGTCTTTCCTGTAATTTATTTTTGAAGAGCGGGATGGGCAGGACCCAGAAACCCTTGAGATCTTCCTTCTCGTAAGGGAAAAATTGCTCCAGCAAGAATTTGATTTCAGAAACCGCACCGCGTTGCGGCCGGTATTTAAAAAAATGAATCAATTCCTTAAGAACCGTATCATAACGTCCCTGAGATCTGGCTCGATCGAAGGCAAAAGGTTTTTTTCGGCAAAGCCCGCACTGGAAGTCCTCACGCGGGAAATCATAGGAGATATCCGCCGGAGCACCGCAGGTGTGACAAAGAGCCTCCTTTAAAAATTGAATGGCCTCCCGGCAATCACCGCAAAGAAAATTCCCACCATTGATCCGCTCCCCTTCGCAATAAATGCACAATTGTGGAAACAGGCTATCCCAAAAAAAGTTCCACACATTCGAGAAACCCTTGGGTATTTTTTGATCTCTGGAGTTCAAACTATCTATCCGATTCAACTTTTGAGAAAATTTTCATAAGATTTTATTTGGATTTTGTGCTAATTTGCGCATTTCACCTTTAAACTATATCTGATTCCTAATGAAAATAAAAAATAATGAAGATGTCATTGCCCTGACAGACAAACACGTAGCCCGAACCTATGGGCGCTTTCCCATTGCTCTCGATCGTGGAGAAGGAGCCGATGTTTGGGATCGCTCGGGCAATCATTATCTGGATTTTGTCTCGGGCCTTGCGGTCAATAATTTGGGACATTGCCATCCTGCAATCGTGAAAGCCATTCAAGAACAAGCCGGTCGCCTGCTCCATGTGTCCAATTTGTACCACATCGAACAACAATCGCAATTGGCCAGCGAACTGACTCGGCTGAGCTTTGCGGACAAATATTTCTTTTGCAATAGCGGCACCGAGGCCAATGAGGCCGCCATCAAACTGGCACGAAAATATTTTTTTGATCGTAGCGAAACGGGAAGGAAGGATATTATTACATTCGACCAATCTTTCCACGGACGAACCATCGCTTCGCTTTCAGCAACCGCACAGAAAAAATTTCACGTCGGTTTCGCACCGCTGTTGACGGGATTCAAATACGTTCCCTACAACGACATTCCCGCTTTGGGAAAAGCCGTTGGCCCTCAGACCTGCGCTATTCTGGTAGAGCCTGTGCAAGGGGAAGGTGGGGTCAATGTCCCTGCCAAAGGATACTTCAAGGCGATGAAAAAAATCTGCAAGAAATCGGGAGCTCTTTTGATTTTCGACGAAGTGCAAACCGCATTCGGCCGAACTGGGAAAATGTTTGCTTACGAAAACTTTGGTGTTACGCCCGATATCATCACTTTCGCGAAAGCCCTGGGTGGCGGTCTTGCCATTGGTGCCATGGGTGCAACCGATAAGGTCATGAAATCTTTTGTTCCCGGCACGCACGCCGCAACGTTTGGAGGCAATCCTCTGGCTTGCTCTGCGGGCCTGGCTTCGCTCAAAGTGCTTTCGAAAAAAGGTTTTCTGGCAAATGTAGAAAAAAAGAGCGAGTACTTCATTCAAAAACTGAAACAATTAGCCACACGCCACTCAGCCATCACCGAAATACGCGGGATGGGCTTGATCCTGGCCGCTCAGTTAAACCGACCCGGTGCCGAGATCGTCAACGAATGCATGCGCAATGGCATTTTAATCAACTGCATTCAGAGCGATATCCTTCGTTTCCTGCCGCCCTTGACGGCGACAAAGAAACAGATCGATCAGGTCGTGAAGGCTCTCGATCTCGCACTCACTGAAATTTTTGGGGAGCACGATTCATAGTGAAAAGAGATTTTCTTAATCTGACCGATCTCAGTCGCCAGGAGATTCTTGATCTTATCAAACGCACAGCGACGTTGAAAAAAGAGCGAAGCGAAAACATTCCTCATCCTGTTTTACAGGGCAAATCGCTGGGAATGATCTTTCGTAAAAATTCCACACGCACCCGAATTTCGTTTGAGGTCGGTATGTTTGAGTTGGGCGGTCATGCTTTGTATTTGACCGACGAGCAACTTCAGCTCAAGCGTGGCGAAACCATTGAAGATTCTGCCCGTGTACTTTCCCGCTATCTGCACGGCATCATGATTCGCAATGACGACTTCGAAGAAGCCCGACTCCTTGCTGAACATGCGGACATCCCCATCATCAATGGTTTGACGGACAAGAATCACCCTGTTCAAGTTTTATGCGATCTCTTCACCTTGCAGGAAAAGCTCGGTCGTGTAGAAAACTTCTGTATCGCCTACGTTGGCGACGGCAACAACATGACGTATTCCTGGATGGAAGCCGCCTCTCTGTTTGATTTTCAGCTCAACATCGCAACTCCGCCCGAATGCACAACCCCCGGCACGAAAGATTTTTCGCATCTGAAAAACGTTTCGTTTTTCACCTCTGCGGATGATGCTGTGAAGGGTGCGGATGTGATCTATGCGGACGTGTGGGTGAGCATGGGAATGGAAGCTGAACAAGATAAAAAAATGCAACTTCTGCAACCCTTTCAAATCAATCAAAAATTACTCGATCAGGCCAACCCCGGAGCCCTCGTCATGCATTGTCTGCCAGCCCATCGCGGCGACGAAATCACGGGTGATGTTCTCGATGGTCCCCAATCCGTTGTATTCGATCAAGCCGAAAACCGGCTTCACGCGCAAAAAGCCCTGCTCGAAATGTTGCTGTCCTAGACCCGCATCGCATCTCCTTAATAACTCCGCACCCGTCGATATCTTTTCGACCCGTGCCACTTCGTTTAGAAAGTAGCTTCCACCTTGCCGGAATTCAAAATCCTCAAAAAACACAGTCACAGTCAAGCTCGACTGGGCATTTTAAAGACTGCGCACGGCGATATCGAAACACCGGCTTTCATGCCCGTGGGTACACTGGCGACGGTTAAAGCCCTGACTCCTGAGGAACTGACTCAATGTGGCGCGCAGATCATTTTGGGCAACACATACCATTTGTATTTGCGACCGGGACACGAACTCATCGCTGATCTCGGTGGCCTGCACAAGTTCATGAACTGGCCACACCCGATTCTGACCGATAGCGGCGGGTTTCAGATTTTCAGTTTGGGAGCACTCGTCAAAATCACTGAGGAAGGTGCCCGGTTTCAATCTCATATCGATGGATCGCCACATTTTATTTCGCCGGAAAAAGCAATCGAGATTCAACAGGCATTGGGCGCGGATATCATCATGACTCTGGACGAACCCACACCCCACTCCGCGGATAAGTTGACCACGGAAAAATCTCTGCGTCTCTCACTGGCCTGGGCCAAACGTTGCAAAGTAGCACATGGAAAGAGCGACACACAAAGTCTGTTTGGGATCGTTCAAGGCGGGATGCATAAAGCAATGAGAAAAGTCAGTGCGGAAGGAACCGTCGAGATCGGCTTTCCCGGCTACGCCATTGGCGGACTCAGCGTGGGTGAAGAAAAGGATTTGATGTATGAAATCGCGAACTACACGGCACCGCTACTGCCTGACGACCAGCCGCGTTATTTGATGGGTGTGGGAACGCCTGAAGACCTTCTGCAATGTTCGGGGATGGGCATCGACATGTTCGATTGCGTTATGCCCACACGCAATGCGCGCAACGGTTCGCTCTTCACACGGGAGGGCAAGCTGAACATAAAAAATGCCCGTTTTACCCGGGATGAACGCCCCATTGATCCTGCTTGCGATTGTTACACTTGCAAAAATTATTCGCGGGCTTATTTACGACATTTGTTTCAAGCCAATGAAATCCTGGCTCTGCGACTCAACAGTGTGCACAACACCGCATTTTATCAGAACTGGATGCGTGCCATTCGTCTGGCCATCCGCGAGGACCGTCCCTTTGATTTTTCCTGGCAGGCAATAACCGTGGACGATTGACCGCCTTCTGTCTTTTGAGCTGTTAAAATCCGAACAGGGGCCAGTAAATCAATAGCAGAAAGTAAAAGGCCAGCATCCCCATGAAGCTGAGCAGTAGCCCCGATTTCATCATGTCTCCCAAGGGGATGAACCGTGAAGAATAGGCCAGGGCAGAAGCCGGTGTCGCAATGGGAAGGATGAACGCAAAATTACTCGGGATCACGATGGCCATCGTCGCCAGTGCGGGGCTGATGCCGTAACTGTCGCAAAGAGTGACTGCGGGCGGCAACAACACGGCAATAACGGCTGAATTGCTCATGAAGGTGGTGAAAATCGTCGAGAGCAATGCTAAAACGATTAAAAACATTCCTGAAGATTCAACCACTCCATCAAAACACTTTTGCGCCAGCCAATGGGCCGCGCCCGTGCTTGCCATCACCTCTCCCAGACAAATCGCCCCGCCATACATCAAAATGATCGCCCAGTTGACGTGTTCTTCCACCATTTTCCAATTGATCAGGTTCAAGGTGAACAGCACAACCGTTGCAATGATTGCTATGTTTGCGATACCCACATCATCGCCATAAACAAACCAGGCGCATATCGTGGTCACCATCACCAAAGCAACGCCTTTTTCGCGAAATTTCAATCCGCCAAGTTCTTCATACTTTTCTCGCAACATTTTACATACAGGCTCTGTGTCCACTTTTTCCGGTGTGAACATAAAAATCAAGGTGAACCAACCCGTTGCGAGAAGAATAAGCACTAAGGGAAAACTCAGAGTCGTGTATTGCACGAATCCAACTGTATGGGCTCCCTGAGTGATTTTTTCAAGGATTTCGATCGCAAGAGGGACACGGGCTCCGCCCATAACCGTCATGGAACCTCCGATGATGCACCCCCAACCGAGCGCAAAAAACAACGATTTCCCAAGTTGTGACTTGCCACGCTCGAGTTTCAAAATAACGACCAGCTCCATCACCAACGGAAATAACATCGCCGCAACGGCATGCTCGGACATGAAACAGGAACTGACTGCTGAGAAAAAATAAATGCCACTGATCAGACGGACGGGACTGTCTCCCCATTTCCCTAAAAACCACATGGAAAGTCGAGAGCTCAAGCCGCTGGCGATCATCGCCGCCGAAAGGATGAAGGCTCCCAATATGAAAAATACGGCTTTGTTGCCAAAAAAGGAATAGGCCTGCGCGGAATCCATGATCCCCAGCATGGGAACGGCTCCAATGACCAGAAAACTGGTGATCGAAAGGGGAATCAAATTGGTCGCCCACAAACAGACACACAATCCAAACAGACAAAGGGTTCTGTAGCCTTCGAGGGAGAGATCGTCGGGGCCATCCAGACTGAGAAAAAACGCAAATAAAGAAAAGAACAGAAGCAGAAACAACGCCCGGCGCGAGCGGTCGAGTATCACGATCCAAAGCGGTCTTTGGTCAATTATAATTTTTGCTGACCCTTCAAATGGCATTGCGGGGATTTCTAAATGGGGTTAAAGGAACTGACCAAAGTACCGCAATTTTCTTTTAACTTCAATGGTTTTTGAAAAACAAACTCGACAGGAGGGAGGGATGACACGAACGCGGAGTTATCATCCGTTTGTGTGATGATTTCAAGGCATGGGAAAACGAGTTGACAATAGGGGAAATATAGCCGATACAGGGTCAATCGTCGCGGCTACAACTCTTGCCAGGAGGTCACGGTGACTTTGTTGCTGAAAAATGGCGAAACAGAACCTCCATTGTAGGTGATCGTGGGATTTCCATTCACCTTGTTCGCCGTCACTTCACTGTCTGACGCGGCAGAATCTGCGGCGAGAACAAATCCATTGATGGTGGGATTGCCCGATATCTCGATTTGCTCTCCAGCGTAAATCATCCCTTGTACGGAGTTACTGATATTTCCCTGCAAATCGATATCGGTTCCTGCCATCAGGAAAATATTCTGAACTTCTTCGGGGTCGGAGGCCAGCTTCTTATTTCTCAAGGTGGCATTTCCCCCTACTGTAATATGACCTTCCGCAATGACGGTAACATCGAATGGATGTGCGGAAGAACCACTGTTACTCATCTCAGCACTGCCTTCAACATAATAAGTCCCTTCAAATGCTTCATCATCTCCTAAATCCCAAACGACGGGCGGCCCCGCACTGTAGCCCCAACCTTTATTTGCATTGCCAGAGGTCCTGAAATTTCCACTGACACTGGTGTCGTGGATGAATGTCCCGCCTCCGTTGCGTACGATACCGTCGGCTCCCAATACATATTGAGAAGTACTTTTATAATCTGAGATGTTCACGACAGGAATACCCTCCGTCGTAGCTCCACTCGCGGTGCCACCTCCAACTGAGGGGCTTCCGGTCGCGGTAAATGTTCCCGATGCGGTTGCGGTCGAACTGACCGATGGATTCCCGGTAAGACTCAAATCACTGTTGGAATGAACGCTTCCATTGCTTCCGGTTATTGTCGGATTCCCGGAGACAAGCAAATCGCCATCAGTAGCAAGGGCATGCTGAGCCTGATACAAGGCGCGGACCAATGTTCCTTCCACCTTGACCTCCACCCCTCCGACGGTTCCCGTTGAAGTCAGAATCACGGCATTGTCACTATCGGTCGTTTGATCGCCATCGTCAGAATTATCGACAATTGTAACCGTGTATGTCCCTGCACCCATGGCAATGTTTGTAAACGTCCCCGATGGCCAGTTGCTACCATTGATTTCGTCAGTGAATCCGTTGCTCAATTCTCCCGGACTTTTCCCGGTCGCATCGTAATTAAAATAATTGACCGCTCGATGAAATCCCGCTTCAGCAATATAGGCGGCCTGGCGTGTTTTGGTAAAATTTTTGGTGCGAGGAATGTCTTGCGCCGTCCACCGAACAGAAACAAAGGCCAGAGCAGATAACACGACCAATAAAATCAGAGCGGTCGTCAACGCAACCCCTTCTTGTCTGGAGAAATAACCTCTAAGCCGCATACCTTCTTCTCGAAGCCAATTTTTAAAAGTCATCATCATAGACCTCTTTAATTTCTCAGAATGACGTCAGATTTATAATCGAAGGTAATACTAGAATCGTTAGAATCCTGCATGTTGATCGTGACGCCAACCCTCTTCACAAGTGAGGTCTCGGTGACCCCATAAAAATCGAAGGACAGATTGGACACTTCACCCACCAGAGTAACCGGCGATCCACTGTCCACGGTTTTTGTGATAGTGGTTCCCGATAGGCCAAGGGTCACATCGTTGTACTTGTTGATCGTTACCAGTTTTGCATTGGCACTGGCTACGTAACCGTTTATCAACGCGGTATCTAAAGGAATACTGGTCGTTGTCGGTGTGCCATCAACAATATTGTATTCCGCCCGCCCAAAACTTGGATTGTAGATGACAATTTTATCACCATCTGTAAAAACAGATCCATTTACGACCGTAATGACCGTATCTCCCGCAGTGGTGATTGTCGTTCCCGAAGCTCCCGGTGGAGTGCTGGTGCGAACATCGTCATTGTTGACTCGATAACTGATGGAGGTTGAACTGATCGCGGTAACACTTTCCTTCGTGGGCAAACCAAACCCCGCCATCTTCAACTCTTTGGACAGAACCTTCATGGCATGTCTGCCCTTTGCCCGAATATCGGTGGAGGAATTCTCCGAATTCAAGACATCTTCCTGTAACGTAAAAATGTAAATGGTCGCGCCCAAAACAATCACCCCGATCAGAGAAGCAATCAGCATCTCCACGATGGTGAATCCACGCTCGTCAAGAAACTTTTTTGGGGGATGATTCAACATTTTTTCATTCGGCATTTTGCCGTCCTTGCTCATTGTGAAATTTGTGTGGTCAGCACAACAGAATTTGCACCGTTGTTCCATGTCACCGTAACGGTCACCAGATAATAAAAAAACAAGGTTCCATCTGCTGCAATCGACCAGGTTCGAGTGAAGTGAGCACCCGGAGTTCCCGTATTTCCAGAGGCGTCAATGGTCTCTCCGCTCGCATTCGCGGTCCACCCCGATGAATAGGATGGCGATGCCAATCCATCCGCGCCTGATAAAGATACGGTCAAGGCTGTATTTTGTATGAGCTCCAATTTGTCCTGAGCCAACGTAGTGGCAATCGTTTCATTACTGCTCTTTTGATTTCTAGTCATGATGGAACCTGATGTGGAGAGAAATAAAAACAAACCGATCGCAAGTATCACGACCGCCACCAGGATCTCGACCAATGTAAAACCACTCTCCTGAGCCCCCAGGCTGTTTTTGCTTTCAAAATCGCCCGCTGTCACTTTTTTCAAGGGATGTGCCTTTCGGATGAAATTATAATTCAGCAAAGTCATTATTCTCTCTGGATAGAAGCTGCTATTTTTGAGAAACGGCATAACCGCACAAACACACAAAGAATAACGGGGTAAACAGTGGGGAAACAAGTGAAGTGAAACTACCTGTTTTTACATTTACAGAGATAGAAGGTTTTTTATTCAATCCCCAAAAACGGGGGGAGAAACTCCCCCCGTTTTCAGTTTCCAAACAAAACCGAAAATAATATTTCCGGTTTTACAATTCCTTCCAGGAAAGCACTTCCACCGTCTTGGTTAAGAACGGATTGCCGTAACCCTGAAAGGTAACCGTCAAGTCTTTAGAAATCGAGTTGCTTGTGACAACCGAGCTGTCATTCGTTTCACTCGTTGCAATGATATAACCCTTGAGTGTCATTTTACCCGCCATGTTGATTTGCTCCTTGGCGGCAATGATCCCCTCGATTGTATTCGAAAGGGTTCCTTCCATATTGATATCGCCCCCCGCTAGAAAAAACAGGTTCTGGATATCTGCCGAGCGAGAACTCTTCTTGTAGTCCAAGAGATTCTGAGTTCCTTCGACCAGGATATTGCCTTCGGCAATGACAGACACCTTCCACGCGTCCTTATCACTGTCCTTATCTTTGTCTTTATCCTTGTCCTTGTCGCCGTCCTTGTCCTTATCCTTATCCTTATCCTTATCTTTATCTTTGTCGCCGTCCTTGTCTTTATCTTTGGCAGAGTCACTGTCTTTGTCTTTATCACTATCTGCGGCCAGTGCGACATTCGGCAACAAAAGATCCAGCAGAAGGCTTGCGCTGTCACTGTCTTTGTCCTTATCTTTATCTTTGGCAGAGTCGCTGTCCTTATCTTTGTCACCACTGTCACTGTCTTTGTCCTTATCTCCATCTGCGGATGCGACAGCATCCCCACACAAGCCCTCAGTATCACCATGAGCCAGATGAGCCGCTACAGCGGGTTGTGGCAAACACTTTTGAATCTGATTTTCCGGATTTCCCGGGGGCAAATGGCAGATCAGCACTTTGCCACTAGAGCAAGAGCCATCATCCTTAACACTCGCATCAATGAACTTGATGTTGCCATCCACATAATAAAGCCCTTCTGCATTGGTATCCCAGGCCAGCCAGCCTTCGTAATCGGCCGTGTTTGCATATGCCAGATTGCTCAGATTATTGTCGTCGGGAACCAAAGTCGTGCCCTCGGCATTGGTGATCGTTCCATCACTTTTGAGGTTATAATCTGCGTACGATCCCAAAGTTGACTGCTTGATTTGAGGAAAGTTTTCTGCACCAACGACGGTACAAGGCGAATCGCAGGAGTCTGCCGAAGTGATCCCTTGTGAAACATCATTGGAAGATCCTGTAATGGAGCCATTGGCATGAACACTCCCTTTGGTCCCATCGACGGAGGTGTTGCCTGTAAAGGTCAACGCGCTTTCGGTTGCGATGGCGTGTTCCGGGCTGTACAAAGCGCGATGTATGACCGCACGAACAGAAACCTCTGTACTACCCTTCGTTCCTTTGGAAACCAACTCGATGGTATTGTCAACATCCGTCGTGCCATCGCTGTCATTGTCATCATTGTCGCTCACGCTGACATTGAAAGTTCCATTCGCATAAGAAACATCGGTCAAATCCGCCGAATGCGTTGTCAAGAAATTGGTCAGCACACTGGTGAAGCCCTCTCCCGCATCGCCCGGCACATTGCCATTTGCGTCGTAGTTGAGGTAATTCAGAGACTTCTGTATTCCCGCTTCGGCGATATAAAAAGCAGAACGGGACTTGATATATTGCGCCGAACGCGTTCTATCGGTGGTCGACCAATTGACGGCAACCAATGCCAATGCGGCAAGGATAAAGCTGAAAAGCATCGTTGTGATCAGGGCAACCCCCTGCTCTCCAGAAAAATTCGACTCTAGAGAAACCCTCATTTTTTTTGCATATTGCATATAGCTCGTTTTGAGTTTTTTCATGACTGCTGATTCCTCAAAGTTATGTCTGATTTCAAATTAATGGTTGCCCTGGTATTAGTAGGATCGATCAACTTCATGGTGATTCCAACTTTTTCGATTGCGGAAGTTTCAACCGCGCCGTAAAAGTCAAATGACAAACCATCCCCAGAAGAAACATCTTGAATAACGGTCACCTCTTGACCGTCCACCGTTTTGACAACATTCTTGTCATTGAGATAAATTTTCACCGTGTTGTATGCCGTCACTGTCACGAGATTGGAATTGACGCCATAAATAAAATCCTGAACCACGGCCTCTTTCAGAGGAATGGTATTGGGGTTGCTTTCAGTTTCAGGAGTGCCTTCAATTTCAACAAACTCTGTGGTCCCCAAAGCCGGATCATGAATGACCACATTGTTGCCATCGCTAAAACCCGTTGCGTTCACCACATTGAGCGTCGTATCCTCACTTGCAACCGCTTTGGTTCCAGCAGACCCTGGAGGGGTCGTCGTCGATACGCCGCCAACATAAAAGGTGATCGAAGTGGAATCAAATGCAACGATCCCTGAGTTTTTGGGCATTCCATGCCCTGCCATCCTGATTTCTTTGGACAGAAGCTTGATCGCCAAGCGTCCTTTTGCCCGAATCAGTGTGCTGTCGTTTAAATTCTCGAAAGCACTCTGTTGCTGAATAAAAATCTTAAATACCGCAATAAGCAAAGCCGAACTGATCGCCATGCCTATCAAAATTTCCGCAAGAGTCACACCGTCCTGCTCGTTTCTTTTTATTTTTTTTAGAATATTCACGCGATTTCCCCAGCCTTAAGACGTTGTCCATCATCATTCCCAGAGCGCAACCCAACAACTCCCACAAGTCCCGCCTGGCATTGGTAGAATTTTAAAACAATTACCTGGACCTGAGCCACGGTCCTGCTTCTAAACTGTTTTAATCACTGTCCTTATCTTTATCCTTCGCAGAAGCGTCACTGTCTTTGTCTTTATCGCCGCTGTCACTGTCCTTGTCCTTATCTTTGGCAGAGTCACTGTCCTTGTCCTTATCTTTGGCAGAGTCACTGTCCTTGTCCTTATCTTTGGCAGAATCGCTGTCCTTGTCCTTGTCTTTGGCAGAATCGTCTTCAGCTTGTTCGGCAACAGACACCACGGCAACGCCGACATCCTGATTGATCAAAGTATGCAAAGTCTCAGTTCGTGAACTTTTATCCACCCAGGCAACACTCACACCCACATCGTAGAGATGGTTAGCATTCGCCACAGGCTCGATCGTCCAGGTTCTTGTGTAACGAGCATCCGAGCCTCCAGTCGCACCCAACTCATCCACGACTTCATCTCCCGAAGAATCCCAAACCCCTCCCGACAATGCGGGATTGGTCAAACTGCCATCGGATGGCAGTTCACTGGAACGCGCAACGTTCTTAAAATACTCAATCTTATCTTGCGCAAGAGTGACCGCTATACTTTCCATCTTGCTTCTTTTATCCAATCCGATGATAGTGCCCGTCATCCCACCATAGGCCAAGACACCTGCCCCGAATAATGCGATGGAGATGAGCAACTCAACCATACTGAAACCCTTTTCGCCTTCGCTATCTCCGGGCCGGATTATTTCTGATTTCCTATCCTGAGTTTTCAAAACAATTTCTCCAAGTTAAGATGGTTCTCAAAATTACCAAAACACCTTGCAAACGGTCGTTCGATGAAATTTTTTAAAATAATTTGACTTTGATAATTTTATGATAATCCAATAATTAGAAACCGCAACCATTAATCACTTCAAAGAGTTTCAGAGTTAATAATCATTATTTTAAAATATCGTTCGCCGACACCCAACCGTCAACCCACAAATACCCTGCACTTACAACCCATGAGTTGGGAAACTTGCCCAATCACCCCAACAAAAGCAACTCCCATGCCAATTTTAATGCGAAGAATCAGCGCATCCCATAAGACCCACCCACACAAGGAGTTAGAAGATTAAAAAATTTAACAAATAATTTTATAATTATCATATTAAGAGAAATATAATAAAAATAGAGTAATTTATCATTAAATGTTATAATTAATGTCAACAAATGAACAACTATTCAATTTAATAAAAACTTAATTTAACACATAAGCAATGCGTCTATTTTTTAAGTGTTTTCCCCAGCTTCTCTTCCACAGAAGCGATCTTTGACTCCAATCTCCCTTTGGCCCCTTTGCGGTAATCAATTTTTATGGAGCAGGAAATGCGGTCGCAATCGGAGCTCATTTTCTCATAACATTGCTTCACAACATTCATCACCTCATCCCATTCCCCCTCCAGAACGGTTCCCATCGGATTCAACCGGTAGTCCACACCGCTTTTGTCTATAATATCTAATGACCGGCACACGATGGAGCTCACACTTTCGCCACGAGTCATAGGGGACATGCTGAATTCGAGTAATATCATTTGGATTGAACTCCTGAAAAAAAATTTAAGGTAAATTTTTGAATATAGAATTATTTGCTTGCATTTTAAGTAGATACTGTGGAATTATCAAGGGCTCCCCATTCGGAAATCCAGTATTTCTCGAAAATCTTAGGGAAAAGGTGGAAAAGCGCATTGCGCAAGATTGATCAGCTACGCAAAGATATAACCAAATTAGACGGCCAGCTTCTGGATTTGCTCAATAAGCGGGCAGGTTTGTCAGTTGAAATTGGCAAGGAAAAAGCTCTCAGGGGAGATCCTGTTTACGTTCCCCATCGTGAGCGCGAGATCCTTGACGACCTCAAGGCCGCCAATAAAGGTCCGTTCCCGAATTCCGCAGTCGAAATTCTGTTTCGGGAAATATTCTCTGCTTCCCGGGCTCTTCAGGAACCGACGCGTGTTGCCTTTTTAGGACCCAAGTCTACATTCTCCCATCAAGCCGCAGTCAAACATTTTGGGCATTCCGCCCAGTTTGATCCTGCTCCCAATATCGAATCTGTCTTCAGTGCGGTTGAGCAAGGCAACAGTGACTATGGCGTGGTTCCTGTGGAAAATTCCATTGAAGGAACTGTCAATCTGACCCTCGACTGTTTTGTAGACTCTCCTCTTTTGATCTGCGGTGAAATGAATTTGAAAGTATCGCATTTCTTGATGTCAAAAGCCGAAAATATCTCCCATATAAAAACCGTGTATTCGCATCCGCAACCTTTTGCGCAATGCCGAAACTGGTTGAACAAACATTTGCCCGGAGCTGAGCAGATTCCTTCGTCCAGCACAGCTTCAGCGGCTGAGACCGTTTGCGACAAGCAAAACTCTGCGGCGATTGCCGGAAAACTGGCGGCCGAAATCTACGGACTCAACATTCTGGCAGAAAATATTCAGGACCGGCAGGAAAATTTCACTCGTTTCCTTATTATAAGTAAAAATCCGGCACAAAAGACCGCTAAAAATAAAACATCCATCCTGTTTTCTATCACGGATGAAGCAGGATCTTTATTGAAAACATTACAGCTTTTTGCTCGCAAGGGCATCAACCTGACTCGCATTCAATCTCGACCTTTGCGAAACCAACCTTGGGAATATCTGTTTTATATCGATATAGAGGGACATGAGGATGAAGAAACGGTCAGCAAGACGATCAAGACCCTTGCCAAACGTTGCCTCTTTTTACGCAATTTAGGCTCTTACCCTCAAAAAGATTGATTGCATGAAACATTTTGAAAAATTATGCATCATCGGGGTGGGTTTGCTTGGAGGATCGCTTGCGCGTGTCTGCAAAAAAAAGAACCTCGTCGCAAGTGTTTCAGGATTTGGCAGAAATCTGGAATCTCTCGAATTGGCCAAACAGCTCGGCGTGATTGATATGTACAGCGATGATCTGGCCGAGGCTGTTAAAGATGCCGATTTGATCGTTTTCTGCTCACCGGTCGGCACGATTGTGTCACGGTTGCGAGAGGCTCTTCCGCATCTCAATCCTGGTTGTCTTATCACCGATGTGGGGTCCGTGAAGCTTTCTCTGGTTTCTGAAATCGACGCTATGATTCCTGAAAACCTGTTTTTTGTCGGGTCTCACCCCATTGCGGGAGGTGAGAAGTCGGGCGTTTCTGCATCGACCGATGATTTGTTTTGTGGTGCCAAGTGCATTGTCACGCCTTCTGGAAAAACTTCTGACCTGGCGTTGTCAAAGCTTAGAAATTTTTGGGCCGAGGTTGGAATGGAAGTGATTGAAATGTCCGCTGAAGAGCATGATCTGATTTTGGGAGCAGTGAGCCATCTGCCCCATGTCATCGCCTTCACACTCATCAACACGCTGACGGATGTGCAGTCAAAAAATTGCGATAATGTATCCAATTTCTCAGGAAAAGGATTGAAAGACAGCTCGCGTATTGCCGCCTCTGACCCGGTCATGTGGCGCGATATTTGCCTGCAAAATAAAGAAACTTTATTAAACTTGATCGGCGAATTTCAACGCAAGCTGGACCTTATCCGGCAATACATTGAGAACAACCAATCCGAGCAACTGGAAAGTTCTTTTCGCAAGGCGCAGAAACGCCGACTCGAAATGACTTGCGACGAAAAATGATTATAGCCATCGACGGTCCTGCCGGTAGCGGGAAAAGCACTGCCGCGAAAATCATCGCCCAGCGTCTGAACTTCCGTTATATCGACACGGGGGCCATGTACCGCGCTGTGGCTCTGAGCGCGCAAAGAAAAAACGCCGACTTGTACGATCTGGACGTCATCGCCGAAATAGCTGAAAAGCTGGACATTCAATTGATTCCTCAGGAGCAGGGGCAACAGGTTCTGGCCGATGGGGAAGATGTGACCGCTCAGCTTAAAAATGAAACCGTTGGTGCCGGGGCCGCGATTGTTGCTTCACAACCGAAAGTCCGGGATATTCTCATCGCCAAACAACGCGAACTCGGAAAATCCGGTCGTGTGGTGATGGATGGAAGGGACATTGGAACGGTCGTTTTCCCACAAGCGGAATTCAAGTTTTTTATGGAAGCAAACCCGGAGGAACGGGGTAGACGGCGCTATCTGGAGCTGAAAGAAAAAAATCCATCTGTAAATCTGGAAGAAATCATTGAACAAGTAAAAAAAAGGGATCACGAGGACAGGACCCGGGCAATTTCTCCATTGGTTATGGCGAAAGACGGCACTCTGCTCGACACCACTCACTTCAATCCAGACGAAGTTGTGGAACATATCCTGCAAACCATCAGAAAAAAAACAAATCTTTAAACATAAATATCATTAACCTTATCTACAAGAAAGAAAGCGAGAACAGAATGGACTTCAAAGAACAAATGGCACTGGACGCCATTGCCGACATGGAAGAACTTGACGGCAAATTGCTGATGAGCCCGGATGATAAAAAAGCCTACGAGGAAATGGAAGACTATTTCAGCAACAACCTGGCTCAATTCAAACAGGGACAAATCATCACCGGTATCGTCCTTGACCTGAACAAGGACATGGTCACCATTGATGTCGGCTTCAAATCTGAAGGCATGATTTCTGCCAGTGAATTTTCCGATCACGGCAAAAGTCTTTCCATCGGCGATCAAGTGGAAGTCTTCCTCGAAAGAGTCGAAGACAACGATGGCAATGTCGTTTTATCGAAAGAAAAAGCCAACAAAATCAAATTGTGGGGCGAGCTGGTCGAAACTTTTGAAGCGGATAAAACCATCACCGGTACCGTTATGGCCAAAGCTAAGGGCGGCTTGACTGTGGACATCGGACTGAAAGCCTTTTTGCCAGGTTCTCAAATCGATTTGCGCCCGATCCGAAATCTCGAAAAACTGATCGGCGAAAAATTCGAGATGAAGATCATCAAGATGAACAAGAAACGAGGGAACATTGTTCTCTCCCGAAGAGTTCTGCTCGAAGCACAACGCAAAAAGATTCGCGAAGAAACACTCACCCAACTCGAAGAGGGCAACCTTGTCGAGGGTATCGTCAAGAACATCACGGAATACGGTGTATTTGTGGACTTGGGCGGAATCGACGGTTTGCTTCATATCACCGATATGTCCTGGGGCCGGGTCAACCATCCCTCCGAGATGTTTTCCATCGGCGACCGAGCCGAAGTCATGGTTCTCAAGTTCGACAAGGAGAAAGAACGCGTTTCCCTGGGTCTCAAACAGATTTCTGCCGATCCGTGGGTCAACGTCGAAGAGAAATATGCCATCAATACCCGCATCAAGGGTCAAGTGGTCAGCATCACCGATTACGGCGTATTTGTTGAATTGGAAAAGGGCATCGAAGGCCTCATCCATATTTCCGAAATGAGCTGGAGCCGCCATGTGCGCCATCCAAGCAAAATGGTTTCTCTGCACGATAGCGTCGAGGCAGTGGTTCTTACTCTCGACAAAGATCGCAAGAGAATCTCTCTCGGCATGAAACAAATCGCTCCCAATCCATGGGATCAGATCGAAGAAAAATATCCCATCGGCTCTCAGGTAGAAGGTTCTGTACGCAACCTGACCGACTTTGGCGCATTTGTAGAATTGGAAGATGGCGTGGACGGTTTGATTCACATTTCCGACCTGAGCTGGAAGAAAATCAAACATCCGTCTGAAATCCTCAAGAAAAAAGATGCTGTCACCGCTACGGTTCTCAGCATCGACAAGGACAATTGCCGCATCTCTCTTGGCATCAAACAACTTCAGCCCGATCCATGGGGAGACATCGCAAAGAATTACTCCATCGGAACCAATGTTGAAGGCAAAATCATCAAAGTAACCGGATTCGGAGCCTTTGCTGAATTTGACGACGGTCTGGAAGGTTTGATCCACGTTTCTCAATTGAGCTCAAACAAAGTCACCAACCCCGAAGAAGTGGTTGCTGTCGGTGATGAGATCAAAGCCAAAGTGATCAAGGTGGATGCAGCCAACAAAAAAATCGCATTGAGCATCAAGGCTTTCGAGAAAAATCTTGATATCGACGCGATCAAAGAAGAACAAGCGGCACTGGAAGACTTCAAAGAAATGAAAGAAGATTCCGAACATGCCGAAGAAGCCAGTGAATAATATCATTCACAGGTTCTCTGACAGGGAGAAAAATTAAGTGGAACTACAAGTGCCGCCTAAGAAGGCTCCATTTTTGAAAAAATGGGTCAAATACACTTTGGGATTCACGGCACTGGTTTTTCTTCTGCCCCTGTTCTCCCGCTTGACACACATGGACTTCAACGACCACGGAAAACTTGCCGTGGTCGAGGTTCGTGGGGTCATCACCGACTCAGAAGATGTTGTCCGGCAATTGTCAGGATACCGACAAGACGACAAAATTCTAGGTATCATCCTGCGTATCGACAGCCCCGGTGGAGCCGTCGCCCCCTCGCAGGAAATTTACAGCGAAATCCTGAAAATACGCGCAAGTTCCAAACCTGTCTACGCTTCCATGGGCAATATGGCCGCATCGGGCGGATATTATATTGCCAGTGCCACTGATCGCATCTTTGCAAA
The DNA here is from genome assembly GCA_002787235.1 of Nitrospinae bacterium CG11_big_fil_rev_8_21_14_0_20_45_15. Taxonomy (GTDB): domain Bacteria; phylum Nitrospinota; class Nitrospinia; order Nitrospinales; family VA-1; genus Nitrohelix. Next base: position 6,294 of record PCWG01000041.1, on the reverse strand, counting down.
CCCCGGTAGCGTGACCGGAAGCATTGGCGTTATCATGGCCTTTTCCAACATTGAAGGTCTGATCGATAAAATCGGAGTGCGCCCCGAAGTCATCAAAAGCGGGGAATTCAAAGATGCAGGCTCCCCGACTCGGGCTATGACTGAAAAGGAGCGAAAGTACCTGCAACACGTGGTCGACGACGTCCATTCCCAATTCATCGATGCTGTTGCCGAATCCCGCGATTTACCGCTGAATGAAGTTACAAAAATAGCTGACGGAAGAATCTTCACAGGGCGTCAGGCTCTCGATCTGAAACTCGTGGACGAACTCGGCGGCCTCGAACTTGTCATCGAGCAACTGGCGATAAGAGCAGGTATCGAAGGCAAACCCAAAATCATTCAGGAAGAAGAAAAAGTCAGTCTCACCGATTTCCTGCTTGGAAGCTGGTCCCCGACCCGCTCCCTGCAATCCGTTACGTCGCCCGCTTTCACCCCATCACTCCAGTTCCTCTGGAACCTGAATTGAGAACAACTTTTCACCGATTCAAGCAGCACTCCTTTATAATCAATAAATTACCCTGCCTCGCCTACCCGCAATGACACAAAATGGGTAAATCTTTACACATATTTACATTGAATTTGCAAACAGAACTCAAATCGAATAGCCATTCTCATCAACCACCCTTTTTTTATATAAAAAACCCTCTTTAAATCATGCAAGTTAGCAGATCCTCTCTGATTCAATTCAAACTTTACGTTTCTTTGGCATGTTTTCTGCATTTATCTTTATAAGGATGCTTACTTGACGAAGCGAGTGCACGGAAAATGAACTAAAAATCAAATAGTCATTTACTTTTCAATAAGTTATAAATATAATCTGTCAGTAAACTTTATAAGGAGGGAATTATCGTGAGAACATCATTAAAAAACAACAAGGGTTTTACGTTGATCGAGTTGATCATGGTCATCGTAATTCTGGGTATTTTGGCTTCAGTCGCCATTCCCAGATTTATAGACCTGAAATCAAGTGCTACAAAATCTGTGGCCGAAGGAGTCACCGGGGCTCTCAAAGGTGCCATCGTCATGTTGCACGCTCAGTATATTTTGAACAGTACCACTTATGATTCCGGTACTATCCTGACCCAGGTAGATGGTGCGGATGTCGCACTGGGAACCAGTGGAGCGAATACCTTTACGGCTCTCATCGACACAGGTGTCACTTGCACCTGGACTTACACTGACGTGACAAGTCTTGCAGGTCAAGGAAGCGTTACCAGTGCTTCTGGAACGGGATGTAGCTGAGTTTGATTTTTTGAGATTTGCTCAAACCACAGTCCCGACATTGCAAAATGTCGGGACTGTTCTGTTTTGCCATTTGCTTCTGCTCAGTCAACGAGCAAAAGCTGTTTTTCACTGATTTCTGCATGCCCCCACCCTCACTATGAAAGCAGATTCCCAGTTCAAAATTGCATCCACCTCGCAATTCTGCCGGATTGCCTGCGCTGGAATCCTGATCCTCTGCCTTTTTCTCTTTTCCCGTCTGTGGAATCTGGAACAGTTCCCCGTCGTTTCCGATGAAGCCATGTACATCAACCTCAGCCAGATCGTAGCCGAGGATTTTAGCGACCGGGCTCTATTTCGCAAGGAGGGCAAACACCCGCTGTTCATGTGGTTTACAGCGATTTCTTTACAGGGAATTGACGATCCCCTGCTCGCAGGTCGGGTGGTTTCTGTTTTATCGGGCATCGCCTCATTGTTCGCCATTTTCCTGGTTGGCAGGATGCTTTACTCAGAGCGCATCGCCTGGGTCGCCTGTTGGATTTACCTGTTTTGCCCTTTCACCTTCTTTTTTGACCGTCTCGCACTTGTCGAAAGCCTGCTTTGCGCTACCGCACTCTGGACCGCCTGGGTCGCCTTGAAACTGGCACGCGGAGAATGGCAAGACCCACGCGCCTATTTTATTTTGGGCATCCTCGCAGGACTGTCTTTTTTCACCAAGGCCGGAGCACTGTTATTTTTTCCCGTTATTCTTTTCATTTTTGCGCTGTGGAAAATGCCGAAACGCAGTGATTTGATGCGTTCACTGAGTGGGGCGATTTTAGGAGCCGGACTATGGATCATCCCACTAATGCTATTTGGCAAAGAGATCGGCTTTTTCAGTCGCACCGCCCTCATGCAATTGCCACAGATATTCATGGCCCCCCGAGAACTGGCCACCTTTCCCTGGCAACACTGGGGCAATAATTTTCTGGCCATGACCGGATTTTATATCTCATACCTCACCCTGCCCTTGTGCCTTGTCCTTTTCCTTGGAACTGTGACCGCGATCCGCAATAAAAAACGGGAAGATCTGACTTTGATGTTCTGGGCCTTTTTTCCACCTGTTGTGATCCTGCTGTTCACCAAAGGATTTTATTCTCGCTACCTGTTGCTGTTTGTTCCCCCTCTTATTTTGCTTTCAGCGCGGGGTTGTGTGGAACTGGGAGAATTTCTCAGCCGTCGATGGCAATCTCAGCCTGCAAAAAATTTCTGGAGCACAGGAGCCATCGCCCTTGTCCTCATCACAATGCTCTCCGACGGTTTTTTTTTGCCTGGAAATGGGTCAACGATCCATTGAACGCCCCCCTGTCCGCTCTTGATCGCACCCTTTACATTGAAGGCATGAACTCCGGTTACGGATTGAAACCTGCGGCGGAATTTCTGGCACAACAAGCTCGGAACAGAAAAATCATTTTGATCATCCCTGCCAAGCCGGGGAACTCGCCCGACGGTGTCCTTATCTATCTTAGGAACAACCCCGACATCAGCATCGTGCACGCGCCCTGGTGGCCGCAAAACCCGATTCTGGTTCCTGTGGGCCCGTTCCCTTATTACGCCCACAAATACGCACGCAAAGCGGTCGGCATCCGAACTTTTCCCGCTGACAGAGACATTTATTTCATCTATCCTTACACAAACTATCCCGAAGCCTTGTTTCTGGGAAACAACCCGGGATTCAAAAAAATCTGGAGCTTCCCCAAACCCGATCCCCAATTTTCAGTCACTATTTATAAAAAATCCGGTAGCATTTCACCCCAATGACTCAAAAAGTAAAAACAACGACCGGCATACCATCCACCCGCCTGACTTGCGGCTTCATCTTTCTCATCACCTTTGCTGTTTTTAGCGGAGCTCTGGACAACCAGTTTGTGTTGTGGGATGACAATGGTTTCATCTACAACAATCCGTTCATCACCTCCCTGAGTCTGGAAAACCTGTGGACGATGGCCACGACCTTTCATTACTCAAACTGGCAACCCTTGTCCTGGCTGTCTCACGCCATCGACTACCAGCTTTTTGGTCTGCACCCCGCCGGACATCATTTGACCAGTGTGTTGTTTCATTGCTGGAACACTTTCTGGGTCTTTTTGATTGTTCGCGAGTACCTGGCCTACACCTGTAAAAAAAATCTGGATGTCCGCGTTCTTTGGCAGTCTGCTTTAATAGCCGCATTTTTCTTCGGCCTGCACCCTTTGAGAGTCGAATCCGTGGCCTGGGTTTCCGAAAGAAAAGACGTGCTCAGCACCTTTCTTGCCTTCCCCGTGTTCCTCACCTACCTGCGTTATGTGACCGCACAGGAGGCAAAAAGAAAATTATTTTGGATGCGAATCAGTCTGGTTTTATTTTTTCTATCATTGACAGCGAAGCCCATGCCCTTGACACTTCCTCTGATATTGCTTCTATTGGATTATTACCCATTCGCGCGCTGGCAAAAATCCTCCGACTTGATCCCGCTGATTCGAGAGAAAATTCCCTTTTTTGTCTTGAGTCTGGCCAGCGTCCTCATCACCCTGCTCGCGCAAAATCAGATTGGAGCCATAAAAAATTTTGAACAGATTGTTTTAACCCGACGCATAGCCAACGCTTTCCAAAGCCTTAGCAGCATCTATCTGGAGAAATCTTTTTGGCCTGTAGTCTTGTCACCCTTTTATTATTACCCCAGAACCTATGAAGGTGTCTGGATTTCGGTGGTCCTGTTTCTAACGATCAGCGGGTTGTGTTATCAAAGCTGGAGAAAAGAAAAACCCCTGTTTGCAATCGCCTGGCTGTATTTTCTGATCACCCTGCTTCCTGTGATCGGGATCGTACAAGTCGGTGAACAAGCCGCCGCCGATCGATACACCTATTTCCCTTCACTCTGTCTGAGCCTTCTTGTTGGAGCCGGAATTTATTCTGCACGCCACACTAAGATCACGGCACAGAAAATCGCACTGGATAAAATAGCCATTTTTGCGATGTCCGCAGTTCTTGTCCTGTTTTCCACGCTCACTTTCAAGCAGGTAAAGGTATGGGAGGAATCACTCAATTTTTGGGAACAGGTTGGCAAAACCAATCCCGAACGCGGAGCCTGGACACTGGCAAGACGCGGGAATGTTCTGCTACTGCGTGGGCAGGTCGACGAGGCCATCCAATTATTTGTCGAAGGATTGAAATACCGTCCCAACGACTTCTATCTGCATTTCAGCCTGGGAACGGCTTATACCCTGAAGAAAAAATATGTGGAAGCTGAAAAAGAATATTTAAAAACCATGTCCATCTCCCCCAATGTAGCATCTGTTCACAATGCTCTGGGGAAATTGTATGCCGCAACGGGAAAGCTGGCACTCGCAGAGGAGAACTTGAAAAAAGCTATTGAAATCACCCCTCGTTTTCCACTGGCCTATCTCAACCTGGGAGAATTGTACCTAGCGCAGAACAGACTGCAATTGGCGGAAGACGCTTTCAATACAGCCTTAAAAGATCACCCTGCATCGGCCAACGCTTACGACAATCTGGGCACCATCTATTCCAGACGTAAGGATTATGCAAAGGCAGAGCAATACTTTCAGAAGGCAGTCAAAAAAGATAAAATCTATTTTCAGGCATTCATCCATCTCGGAGAACTCTATACGGAAATCGGGGAAGTAGGAAAAGCAGAAAATGCTTACCGCAAAGTTTTGGAAATTTTACCCGACTGGAAGGAAATACAGGAACGGATCACCGCTCTGCGCAAAACAGAAATACGCGCTCCGCACTAGAAATTCAGAGAAATATTTTGGGGCCCAATATATATTGGGGGTCAAATCTTGAATCAATACTTTTAATTTGAATAAAAACCCGATTGGATCAGAGATGCCGATGGTACCAGTCAGCTTGCCAACGCGATTCTTGAAAGCGAAAACTAAAATCTCAGAGATTCGATTTTTTTGAGAGGAGAATCAGCCAGTGCCATTTGATCTTCGTAACCCAGTTTGTTTCGACGCAGGTCGAGTTTTTTCAAGGTCTTTGCAATTGGGGAAGCTATGATGGCTCCAACCCCTTTGCCCGTGATAAAATTTCCATTGAGATACAGCTCTTCCAAACCGGTCAAACCCGTCGATTGCGCCAAAGCGATGGCTCCCGCATCGGTCGCCAGAACATCCATCAATTTCAAGACCCGCAATCCTTTCAAACACTTCGTTCGAGACAGATGAGTCGCGCCTTTTTCGTTGATGTCATTCGCACTCAGATTGAGTCTTTCCAGCGTATTCAGATGTTTTGAACCTGCCAGAGCCAAAGCCCCAATCTGGGTGATCCCGTTATTTTCCAGATTCAATGTCTTGAGATTTTTCAACTTCTCAGATTCCGCCAAAACCACCGCACCTTTACTGCGCAGTGCGTTGTTCATCAAGTTGAGTTCTTGCAGATTTTCAACATGATCGGAATTTGCCAACGCCATGATTCCGCTGAAGTCGAGGCCATTGTCTCTCAGGGAAAGCGAACGCACATCTTTCAATCTGGCGGAACGCGCCAGAGCGGTGAGGCCTTTGTTCCCCAAATTGCGTTCGTTGAGATTTAAAACGCCATCTTTCAAATGATCCTGAATCAGTATACGGACATGCATATCGAGAAGAATGTCTTCTCCCTTCTGATCGAAATCGTTGTCCCGCATGTGCAATCCCGCAAGTTTCTTGAAATGATTGGAACGCGCCAGTGCCTGAGCCCCTTTATTGCCAATGGAATTTGAGTCCAGAATCAAACGTTCTATTTTTGAAATGGTAGGGGATTGGGACAAGCGAAGTGCGCCCGCATCGTCGATGCCGTTCCAGCCCAGATTGAGTTCTTTGACAGGAGTAAAAGCACCTGTCTGCAACCATTGATCCAGACACCCGCGCCCGATTTCATTTTTTCTCAAATTCAGAAAATGCAGTGAGGTGTTCGCCGTTCCATCGGGGAATTTTGTCAGGACATGCTTGCCAAGCTCATTCATTTCCAGAGACAAGCGTTCCAGTTGCTTGAGCTTTGGTGATTTGATCA
>PCWG01000012.1 GCA_002787235.1 Nitrospinae bacterium CG11_big_fil_rev_8_21_14_0_20_45_15 | reverse complement strand
CCAATAATGTCGGATTGAACGATCGCATTATTTTCTTCACCAATCCGACCCTGACCTCAGCCGGATCGATCATCCTGAATTCCCCGACCGTGGGGATGGAATCATCGGATTCAATCACACTCAATGCGGGCAATGCGATTCTTTTGACGAATGGTTTGGTATCAAATGATGGAATCGTCATGAATGCCAATAATGGAATCACATTGAACGGCGACGTGACTTCTGCAAGTGATATCGTTCTTGATGCCGATGCCAATGGTATTGCCGATGGTTCAGATACTTTGACGATTTCATCGGGTGTAACGATTGAGACCACAAACGGTCGGGTTGATCTGAATTCAGAAACAGGTGGTATCGTTGCTTTGGGAGCCTTGACCTTGCGCGCGACGGACTCAATTCTTGTTGATTCCGATCTTGATGCTTTTGGAAATTTGACCATTAATTCAGATACCGATTCGAACGATGGAACTGGATTGTTTGAATTAGGTCAAGTCGGTGGGACAGTAAGAACTTTAAATACGCATGACAATCTTTTGGACATAGTGGCTCATGAGGTTGCCTTTACGGGTTTTATAAATACGGGTACAGCCAGTACTACGATTACAAGTTCTACCAATGGAACGATAGGAGTCGGTTTGTCTATCGGCAATATGACGATTTACCAAGATGAACTGAGTCGTATGACATCGGCTGAATTGATTCTTTCCAGCAACGGGGCAGTAACAGTTGAAGGTGTTACTGCTAGTGATAGTCAGAACATCGGTAAAATAATTATTGATACAAATTCAGGGGTTAATTTTACCGGCGATTCTTCGACTTTTCATTTACTGACCATCAACAACAGCTCAGGAATCAATGTTTCTGCTGTATTGAATGCTACAGACATTGACTTCAGCTCTACCGGCAACATTGATATCAATTCTGCAACCACTGCATCCGGCAATATCGCATTTAACTCAGGTGGCAGTATCAATGGATCAGGCCTTATTCATGGCAATAATTTAAATACCAGCTCTGTAAATGGAACGAATATTCAAACTTCGGTTTCTTCTGTAAGCTTTAATAACTCGGGTATCGGATCAGTTTTGATCAACAATACAGGTGCGTTGACGGCGACAGGCAGTAATTCTGGCGGATTGGTTGATCTTACTTCCAATGATTTAATTACGGTAGGTGCTGGGGGAGTGAGTGCTGGCGGAGCTTTGAATATGACCGCTTCTAAAGGAATCACTGTCAATGGTGCGGTTGTTGCTGGAGGAGTTACGCATTTAAATGCAGATTCTAATGCTGATGGTACAGGAGATTTTACAATTGCAGTTGCGGGGAGTCTGGATACTGGAAACAGTGATTCATTCATCACTGCGAATGATTTAGTCTTCAATGGTGCGCTTTCTTCTGGAGCGGGCACGATCACGATTCAAGTATCGGATAATGGCACGATCGGTGTTGGCAATGCCATAGGGGATATGACGATTGATGGTGCAGAACTGCAAAATATAACTTCAGCAAATCTGGTACTGGGAAATTTACTGGGTGGGAATGTTGTTGTGGATGGTGTGACTCCCACAAATAGCGCAGGGATAGGTACTGTGTTCATCAATACGGGAGGTAATATTGATTTCAATAACAATGCTTCCAGCTTCAATGCTCTGAATTTGACCGCGAATGGCGACATTAATGTCAATACGGATTTAACGACGGTTCTGGGCGACTTTATAGCGGTAGCGGATGCTGACTTGAATTTGAGTGGAAATTTCAGCCTGGCAGGTGGAACAACGCTCAGTTCAGCGAATGATATCGTTATTACAGCAGAATTTATCGACTTGATTGGTAATCTGGTAGCAGGTGGTTCTATAGGATTGAATGGCAATACTCAGACGAGTGGGCCTTTGATCATCTCAGCGAACGACGGAATTATAATTTCTCAAAATATCAATAACAACGGTAATGTTCTCATTGACGCCGATGCAGACCTCAATGGAGTGGGCGACTTTGAGCTTCTCGCAGGAATTCTGATTGATTCCCAGGGCCATGACATTTCGATAACGGCCAACGATTTTATTATCGGCGGTACGATCAATAGCGGCACGGCGACCACAAGTCTGAGTCTGTCTGTAGGAGGTACTATTGGTATTGGAGACGCTGCGGGTGATGCTCAGATCAGCGGTGCAGAATTGCAAAACATCAGTGCGAGCAATTTGATCATTGGAGGAGCTAACAATGATGGTATTAAAGTCGATAATGTAAGCTTGGCAAATATTGCTAATCTTCCACTCGTAACACTTGTAGCTTCTAAAACGGGTAAAGATATACGTTTTAACGGTAATGCTTCGAGCTTTAACAATATTTCAATGATTGCTGCAGATGATATCAAAATAGACAAGGGTCTGACCGCTCAGCAAGTGAGTTTGAACGCGGGGGATGATATTGATCTGAAAGGGTTATCTTCTTTTGTCAATTTAGAAGCTAATGCGGGTGATGACATTCGAATCAAAGGTCATCTCACGGTGAGTACTGAAACCGACCTTGTTGCTGGCGACGATGTGACTCTGAAAGGTCATCTGGATTTAGGCGACCTGACAATTAACGCTGGAGATGATATCAGTATTTCCCGTCATGTGACGGCCGACACGATGGATCTTACAGCGGGTGGCAAAATAAAACGGCACAATAACGACAAAGGCAAGGATAACGACAAAGGCAAGGATAACGACAAAGGCAAGGATAACGACAAAGGCAAGGATAACGACAAAGGCAAGGATAACGACAAAGGCAAGGATAAAAAACCAGATAAGCACTAAGATGGGGAAGTAAGAATCGGACGAAAGATTAAAGCAAAAAGGTTTAAATATGGTGTTCTTGTTTATCCTTTACAAAGAGAATTGAAATTGGAATGGTTTCTTCGTGGATTTGGAATATTCATTTTGACTCTGTTTCTGGGGGCCTGTCAGTATCCCCGGGCGATATGTCTGGACTGTGAAAAATCACTCAATCTTTGGCAGGAGTCTATAGATACAATTGCTCTGTCCAATTTTCCAGATGAATTGGGGTATTACAAAGCCGTAATTTGGCAGGATCGTATCGACAATGCCTGGGTGACAAGAGGTCGAGAGGTGAACGTTACGGAGAGTTTTCTAAAGAAGCTCAATCCTACCTTCCGCTTGAGTGTGGCGGCTCACGAATTGGCCCACTTGAAGCTGAATCATTATTACTCAAGGATAGGTATCATTATTGTCGATTCAGACAATATTGGTGCGGGTGAGTTTTCGGATGGTTCGAATATGACTCCAAAAGGGTTTGGAGAAGATCAAGAAATAGAAGCAGATCGTTTGGCTTTGAAATACATACGAAAGATTGGAATCAATCCAGCCCATTATTTAGAGATGCTGAAATGGTTTGCGGCGGGTAATGAAAATCCGGAAGCCGAGATATCCAAAAGGATCAATTCTTTCAAAGCTTTATTAATAGCTGGAACTTGAGCACGATAAAGACAGTCGGATTGTTCGAGTTTGAATGAGTTTTTTATTCAAAATAACCCAATAACAAGGTGAAACGCTGAAACTCTTGACTTTTTAATGACTTAGAGGTACTCTAGTGGCTCAATCAAAAATTTAACGAATTTTAAAGGTTCAGGCGAATAGAAAACGGTTGTTCTGGATTCTTTTTTCTGGACTTTTAATACAAATCCGCCCGATCAGGCACTTATCTTTTTTAGATGAGGAGACGGTGGATCTGTTCTGACTTGGAGAAACTGGAGTGGTTTTAAGACCAAAAAGCTTGTTTTATTGCTCGTATGTGCTGGGGCCTCTGATCAGTATATCGGTACTTTTTTTGAATATCTCAAGTGCTGAAGCGGGGATTTTTGATTGGTTTACATTTTCATCGAATCCAGAGGTCGCGCAAAATTTGCAACCTTCATCTTCTGAACCACTCACCGTCGAGCAAATAAAAAAAGAAAAAGAACGCATCCAAGGAAAAAAAAATCGAATCAAGACGAAAAGAAGACTCGTCTTGAAAAAGCGAACGCGGCTCGAAGAAAAGATTCGTGATAACAAGGAAATTCTTGGAGTACCATCATCTCAAGAGAACAGGCAAATCAAACTGCTTGATGAAATTGAAAATGAACTTTTCGAGAAGGAAAAGTCTCTCTTAGCCGAAGAAATTAAACTGCAAGAAGAAGAAAAGAAGCGAATAGCGTTCGATCAAAACAAACAGATAGAAAGCGTTGATACGACGGGTGCAGATAAGCAAAATTCCTATCGAGAAGAGCCGATTCAGGAAAACGAATTTAAAAGAGGTGAGGATGAAGAATTACAACAATCACCTGGTAAGACTAAAACGGTTACAGATCGAGAACTGAAGAGGAAAGCGAGACGTTTGTATCTTGGGGAACAAATAAAGTTAGAACGGGACCAACGAAGAAATAGCGAAGAGTTGGATGGCAATATTCGCTTTGGACGATTGCAAGTCACACCGGGTTTGGAACTGAAGCAAAAATACGATGATAATATTTTTTATGAAGCCGACAAACGATTTGCAAATGGTACCCGTGAGGGGAAGTCAGAAGATTTGATCAGTGTTATTTCACCTTATATAAAAATCATACGAAAGCGTGCCGCGGGAGAGCGTTTTGGACTGAGTCTTTTGTACCGTGCAAATCAGGAAAAATTTGCAGATTTGAGCGCATTGGATAATTTGCAACACGATGCGCGGGGTGAGTTGGATTTTTCTCTTCGTGGGAATCGAATCAGAGGCAAATTATTTACAACTTTCTTGCAGACTCAAGACTTATCCTCGTTTGATAAGCTTCAAGCGGTAGAATCATCCAGTGTCATTGCGACCAACTTCAATCCAAGGACGAGTCGCACGGACTATAAATTTGGTACCAGTGTCGATTTTTCCAAGAGCGACCGGTTTCTTTTTCGACTGCTTACTTATTTACGAAATATCAATTTTGAACCCTCTTTGGAAACTGAAGATCGAGAAGATTTTAACACATCACTAAGCACCTTCTGGAAATGGACGCCTTTAACGCGGTTGGGTGTTAAGTACGATTATAGAAATTTGCATTATAACTCAAACTCTACGTTCAACTTGGATTCGAACACACATAGTGCGTCTCTAGCTGTGGAGTTTGAGCCAACCGCTCTTATAAGTGGGACGTTTGAATTGGGATATGTTACGCGGGAATTTATTGGCTCCACGGCGGGACGAGATAGTATCCGTTTTCTTATGGATCTTGAATACAAGCTCACCGATCGGACTAGATTTTCTTTTGGAGGTAGAAGGAGTATAGAGGATTCTTCTTTTTCGACGATCAATGCTTATGTTTTTACAGCTGTGAGTGCTACCTGGAATCAGGACTGGACGAGTAAAATTTCGACGAAGTCTACGATAGGTTTTCAAAACCAAGACTATAGTGAGAAAGTGGCGGACACGAAGAACTCAGGCGGTAGCCTGAAGCAAAGATCGGATAATGGATTCAACCTTGATCTGGCGGCATCGTATCAGATACAGAAAACTTTACGCGCAGAACTGGAATATAGATTCAATAAAAATGATTCCAATTTTAATGAACTGGATTTTGAAAAAAATTCTGTGTTTATGACATTAAAAATGGCGTTTTAGATTTGCACATGGGGCAATGAATCCATCGTGATTTCAGACGGGTTTGCAAAGCCAAAAATAAAGGCGAAAACGTGAGGGGTAGAAGAACTACAGATCATTTAAGGGGATCACCGGAAAATCCGATTTCTGGCTATATCAAAATTATAAAAAAACGCAATTTTGTTGTTTTTAATATTTTAATCATAGGGGTGATTGCATCTGTTATTTATGGTTTTAAGATGACCCCTGTATATATGGCGACCACCAAGCTCATTATTGATCGTCAAGCTCCCAAACCTGTATCCATGAAAGAAGTCATGGCTGGGGACACTGCTTTTCAAGATTTTTACAAAACTCAATACGAGCTATTGCAAAGCCGATCTCTGGCTAAATCAGTCATTCAAAAATTGGGACTTGAAACGCATCCTGAATTTGCGCTTAGCAAAGAGGAATTGTCTGAAGTATCCGATCTGCCTGGCGTTTTCAGGATCATTCAAGCGAAATTGAAAGAAATGGGCATTCGGTTTCGTGTGACAGAGGAAAAAAATCCACCGAATCCTTACACCCTCATCGTAAACAAGTTCCTGCGACATTTGCATATTATTCCCATTCGTAACAGTCGTGTGGTTGATGTAGCTTATGAAGGACAGTCACCCGAGCTGATAGCTCAAATTGCCAATACAACTGCGGAAATGTATATCCAGCAAAATGTTACGCAACGAAGTTCTGCGGAGGAAAATGCCAGCGTTTGGCTTGAGAAGCGAATTGTCGAAACAAGATTAAAGTTGGAAGAGGCAGAGCTTAAGTTGCAGAAATACAAACAGGATAAAAATATTGTCGAATTTGAAGAAAAAAGAGACATTGCAACTGAGGAATTAAAACAACTCAATACCGAGGTCATACGTGCTAAAACCGAGCGCTTGCGCTTGGGAGCATTGAGGTTACAACTTAAAAAGTTGAAGAACAACCCGGTAGTTTTGATGCAGACAATACCCGATTCGATGAAATCTGAAGCCATTCAGACTTTGGATTTAAGGTATCGAGAATTACAGAATCAATACGAAAGAATGTCAAAGGTCTATGGCGAAAGCCATCCTTCCATGATCGATATCAATGGACAATTGTCAGCTGTTTTAAAGAGAATTCCACGCGAGATCGAGAGCTTGTCACACACTCTGGAATTGGATTATCAGGCGATATCATCAGAAGAGAATTCTTTGAACGATCGACTTGAGGAACAGAAACAGTTGGTCATGAGTCTGGATCAGGCAGAAATTGAATACCATGCCTTAAAGCGTGAAGCTGAGAGTAGCAACAATCTTTATAATATTTTATTAAAACAACTCAGTGAAACGAATATTTCATCTAAAAGTATCGAAAGCAATATTAGAATTGTTGATTACGCTGAGATTCCCAGAGTCCCTGTTCGGCCGAATAAGCTGCTTTATATCATTGTTGGTTTCTTTGGCAGTCTTTTAGGAGGAATTGGGATGGTGTTTTTACTGGAGTCGTTGGATAAAACCATTCGAAGCGCAGAAGACGTAGAATCCAGATTCCCGTTTCCTTTTCTTGGAGTTCTTGCTGTTCTGGACGATGGGAAAAAATTTCCTCTTATCGACAGTCAAAATTCGAAACGTGCAGAGGAGCTTAGGATTGCCCGTACAAATTTACTCCATTCCTGTCCTGATAATCCAAAAAAAATCATAATGGTTACCAGTGCGCGGTCGGCAGAAGGGAAAACTACGCTTGGGGTTAATTTAGCTATTTCTCTAGCTCAATTGGGGAAAAATGTTTTGGTCGTTGACGCTGATCTGCAATCGTCAAGCCCAAAAATTGAATTTGATATCAGTGACAGGCCGGGATTGGTTGAGGTCATCAATAATTTAAATGAATTGCAGGAGTGCATTCATAAAACAAATGTTGAAGGACTGTGGTTTCTACCAAAAGGAGATGTGGGGTCAAACATTACGGAAATTGTTAGTTCGAAAAAATTTTCAAGATTACTCGATTTTTTGCGGGACAAGTTTGATGTGATTCTCGTTGATTCTCCACCTGCGCTCGATTTTACAGGAGCATCGGTATTGACGGATTATTGCGATGGGGTGATCTTCATTATAGATGCGGCTAATAATAACGAGAATGATGTGTTTCGTGCAATCAGACAAATCTCAATGGTTGCCGAATCAAGCGCAATGAGATCAAAAGTTCATGCGATGGAAATGAGTGCGGGGAATGATGAAGATGATGCTTTGCCTCCGCGAAGAGGTGGTGGTTCCAAAATTCTAGGCATTATCTTGAATAAAATAGAAGCAGAAGTTTGATTAAATTGATACGACTTAATTTTTTATCGCTCAAACTGGATAACTTATTTTTATGTTGAAAAATGTCATGGTGTTCATAAATTCTTTAGAAGAATACCGTGGGATATGGAAAAACATATTCTGCCGTAAAATTGCTCTGTTTACGATTGACTGTTTACTGGGTTCGGCCTCATTGGCAATCGCCGTATTTTTGATAGGGAATTTAAGCTCATCTGCTTCTGCTCTGGAATTATTTGTTGTATTGCTACCCGTTATGATTTTGTGCAGGACGATTACATATTTGTATTTCAGTTTTTATTCCAGTTTCTGGAAATATGCGAGTGTAGAGGATTTCATAAAAATCACCAAATCAGTTTTTTTAGGCTCCCTATTGATGTGCATTAGTACTTTAAGCTTTGGAGTTTTGGGTGACTCTGCAGGTGAATTACTGGCAGTACTTTGGATCGACTTCATGGGATTGACGCTTCTCCTTGGTGGATCTCGTTTGTCTTGGCGATTGTTCAGAGAAAGAAAAAAATCTTCTGAAATATTCGATCTGCAGGAAAGACGATTGAAAAAGGTTCTGATTTTTGGGGCAGGAGATGCGGGAGCCGCATTGTATGGACGAATAAGGTTGGAAGGGGAACCCTACGCGGTTGTGGGTTTTATTGATGATAATCCCAATAAACTGGATCAGATGTTGGGGCATGTAAAAGTATTGGGCGACAGGAATGCTATTTCACGTCTGGCAGTTACATTAGGAATAGAAGAATTATTGATTGCCTGTAATCGAATTGACAAAGCGGGTTTGAATGCGATTGTAGAAATTTGCAAGAACTGTGGACTTCAATATAAAATCGCCGGTTCTGTTATGGATATTTCTTCTGAAAGAGTCCTCATTTCTTCCCTCAAAAAAATTGATATAGAAGATCTTTTGGGACGCGAACCGGTTTCTTTGGATATTAAAGGGATTGAAGATTTAGTACGTGGGAAAAAGATATTGGTTACCGGGGCAGGGGGGTCGATTGGCTCTGAACTGTGTAGACAGATTATTCAATTTGAACCATCCGATTTGGTGATGGTCGATAATTGTGAAAATTATCTTTTCAACCTGAGTATGTCATTACAACCCAAGTCTTCTACTCAAGCCATATTCAAATTCTGTTCTGTGACGAATCGTACAAAACTAGAAACAATATTCAGCGAACACACTCCGGATCTGGTGTTTCACGCGGCGGCATACAAGCATGTTCCTATGATGGAATCGAATGTGGATGAAGCCGTAAAGAATAATGTTTATGGCACCAAGGTTACGGCAGATATGGCCCATAAATATGGCACCAAGCGATTTGTTTTGGTTTCTACGGATAAAGTGGTTCGGCCTAAAAGCGTCATGGGAATGACTAAAAAAGTCGCTGAAATGTATATTCAGTATATGAATAAGAAAAGCCAAACCCGTTTTATGATAGTACGCTTTGGAAATGTTCTCGGTAGTATGGGAAGTATCGTCCCAATTTTTCAAAAACAAATCGAAGACGGTGGTCCCGTTACGGTTACACATCCAGAAATGAGCCGATACTTCATGCTCATTTCCGAAGCGGCACAATTGATACTTCAGTCTGCGGCTTTGGGAGAGAGAGGCGGAGTTTTTCTTTTGGAAATGGGAGAACCTGTAAAGATCATGGAGTTGGCACGGAAAATGATTTCTCTCTATGGGTTGACTCCAGACAAAGACATTTTTATTAAAATTGTTGGTATACGTCCCGGAGAAAACTTGACGGAAGATCTGACGATTTCATCAGAGCAGATTGTTGATACAATTCATAAAAAGGTGAAGGTTTTGATAACGGATCAACCGGTTGTTGTCGAATTACCACTAGAATTGGAAGCTTTATTCAAAATCTCTGAAAAAGGTGATTCCGCCGGATTGAAACGTTTGGTCGATGGTATGTCTCTCCTTGGTGAACAGCACCTCAATTCATGCGATGCTAAATCAGTTTCTAAAACTGTTATCAAAAAAAATAATGGGACGGAGGATCAAATTCTGACACACCTTCAATGATAATATTTCGTTTGATTGATCTGCAAAAATCCAGCACAGACCTGTTTGTTAAAATTGTTGCCATGTGATGATCCCTTCAAAAAATAAAATTTGTTTGGTTACAGGCGGTGCTGGGTTCATAGGTTCCCATACCTGTGAAGCTTTACTATCCAGGGGATACCATGTTCGAATACTGGATAATCTACACCCTCGAATCCATCCCAATGGACTGCCGGACTGGATTTCATCAGACATTGAATTTATTAAAGGAGACGCCACTCAACGGCTTGATCTTGGATCTGCGCTTCAAGGGGTGAGTTATGTTTTTCATCTTTGCGCATACCAGGATTATCTTCCAGATTTCAGTACATTTTTTCATACCAACGTCGTGAGCACAGCATTGTTGTATGAATTGATTGTTGAAAAAGATATTCCTGTTCAGAAGGTTGTTGTTGCATCGTCTCAGGCTGTTTATGGTGAGGGTACCTATCAATGTCCTGAACATGGCAAAGTATTCCCTGAACTGAGGCCAGAAAATAGACTTGAAGAGGGTATTTGGGATCCTCTATGTCCAGATTGTGATTCTGCAATCACATGGACATTGACCGATGAAAGTCGGATCAATCCACAAAATGCATATGCCATATCTAAATATTCACAAGAACTGACCGCATTGCGTTTGGGCAGGCGTTATGAAATCCCCACAACAGCGTATCGCTATTCCATCGTGCAAGGCCCACGCCAATCACTCTTCAACGCCTATTCTGGAGCATGCAGAATATTTTGTCTTTCCGCATTGTTGGGGAAGTCTTTGTCGATTTATGAAGATGGTGCTCAGGTGCGCGACTTCATCAATATTGAAGACGTTGTTTCCGCAAATCTTCTCGCTTTGGAAAATCAAGAAACAAATTATAGAGCGTACAACGTGGGCGGGGGAAAGGCTCATACGATACTTGAATTTGCCAATATTGTAGCTGAAGTATTTACTGAGGAAGTTCAGCTTGAGTTTACTAAAAAATATAGATTCGGCGACACGCGTCATATTTGTTCAGATATCTCAGCATTGAAAGCACTGGGATGGAACCCTGGAAATTCACCAAAAAAAAGTGTGATTGATTATGTGAAATGGTTGAAAGAACAAGCTCAGGTGGAAGATGTTTTGACTACTGCGAATGAAAATATGAAAAAACTAAACGTTCTTCGCGATACAAAATCAACATGAAAAAAGCATTTGTTTTATCGGCGGGATTGGGGACGCGCCTGCAACCCTTAACGGATACAATTCCAAAACCCCTTATAGCCATTGATGGAAAACCCTTAATGGACCATTGGCTGAAATTGTTTTTGAGTCATGGCATCAACTCACTGTGCATCAACAGCCATCACTTGCATGATGCGATGATTCGCTATGTTGAGACAATTTCTCCTGAATTTGAAGTGCAATTGGTTTATGAGGAGAAATTATTGGGAAGTGCGGGAACACTTTTGCGGAATAAAGAATTTGTTAAAGGTGAGGATGAATTCTTGGTGGTCTATGCAGATAATCTGACCAATGCAAACTTGACTGCTTTAGCAAAAAAACATAGAGAGGGAGAATATGTTGCGACTCTGGGACTTTTCCGAACGGAGTTTCCACAAGCATGTGGCATCGCTGAGGTAGATGAAAATGGAATGGTGATTCATTTCATAGAAAAACCAAAAGAACCAAAATCTAATTTAGCTTTTTGTGGGTTGATGGTTGCCAGTCCAAAATTATTTGAATGGATTCCAGAAAAAATTCCCTGTGATTTGGGCAAAGACATTCTGCCGAAATTAAGTGGAAAAATGGGAAGTTACGAATTAAAAGAATATCTCCGCGATATAGGTGATGCAATGAGTTATGAAAAGGCTCAGAAAGAATGGGCTGAGTTACAAAGAGGAACCAAATGATCATTTCTCAAACACCACTCAGAATCAGCCTCGCAGGTGGTGGTGTGGATTTTCCGGAGTTTTATAAAAGGGAAGATGGTTTTGTCGTCAGCTCTGCGATTGACAAATATGTATTTGTCATTGCGACTCGACGCTACGATGACAAAATCTATGTCAACTATTCTCAGAAAGAAATTGTTGATAACGTTTCTCAGGTGAAACATGAACTTGTGCGCTCAGCCATGGAGATCACAGGTGTCAAACAGGGAATAGAGATCACATTGCTTTCAGACGTTCCTTCTCAGGGTTCGGGTTTGGGTTCTTCCAGTAGTTTTGCAGTGGGCCTGCTCAATGTTCTGTATCATTATCAAGGTATTCAGGTATCTGCAAAAAGATTAGCGGAAGAAGCTTGTAAAATTGAAATAGAAGTTTGTGGTAAGCCCATTGGGAAACAGGATCAGTACATCGCCGCATACGGAGGAGTTCAATCATTTAAATTTTTAAAATCTGGAGAGGTAGAGGTCGAGCCGCTGTCATTACCTCGTAAATGCCTGAGAGATTTATCTGACCGTTTGTTTTTGTTTTATACCAATCTGACCCGAAGTAGCAACATCATTTTATCCGAACAGAACAAACGTACGGATTCAAACATGGATCAACTTAAAGTGATAAAATCTCTCGCCGTTGATGTTGATCAAGCATTGAGGCGAGGGGATTTGGATGTCGTGGGAAAAGTATTGAGAGAAAATTGGGCGATCAAAAAGACGTTAGCCACTTCAATCAGCAATCCGAAGATTGATGATATGCACACGCTTGCGATGTCAGCAGGGGCCATGGGCGCAAAAATAAGCGGCGCAGGTGGAGGAGGATTTTTACTGGTATATTGTCCGGCCTCGGCACGCGAATCACTTCTGAAGATTATGGAAGATTATCGCGAAATGCCTTTTTCTATCGAACCTTTTGGCTCCAAGATCATTTTGAATTATTCTCGCGCTGAATGGTAAATCTTTATTCTATTTAATAGACGAATTATTCACAGCATTTTTGATATAGGTCATTTGCTGAATTAGGACCTGATTTTTCATAAATGCTTTCACCATGTCACATTCGTGAAACTTCCCAAAATCAGTTTATGTGTTCCGACTTATAATCGAGGCTTATTCATTGCAGATACGATACGCAGTGTTTTGAATCAGACGGAATCAGATTTTGAACTCATTATATTGAATGATGCCTCGCCAGACTCCACAGAAGAAATTGTTAAGCAATTTAAGGATGAAAGAATCCGTTATTATAAAAATGAAACCAATTTAGGGGTTCCCGAAAACTACAATCGTGTTTTTTCTTTGGCAAGGGGCGAGCTGGTGTGTTTGCTGGAAGATCATGATTTGTTAGATCCAAAATATTTAGAAAAGCTTTTACCACTGTTTGATAAATATTCAAATATTGTATTTGCTTTTACAGGCATTGATTTGATCGATCAGCAGGGAAAAACCACAAAACGTTTTCTGCACCCCTTTCAAGATTGGGTGTCGGGTAAAGAAATGTTGCGAAGACTTTTAGTCCGTCTGACTTGTCCCTGTTCTCTCACCACTGTGATCCGTAAAAGTATTTTAGAAAATTACGATCCTCCTTTTTCATCCAATTATTGGTGGTATGCAGACATTCCTTTATGGATGACACTTTGCTCAAAGGGTGATGTGGGATATATTCGTGAGCCTTTGCTGAAAATGAGAGAACGCGAAAATGAACATTTTCTCAATGATAAACATTGGGAATCTCAATTGTGTCTTGATTCGATTCATAAAGATCATTGGAATCTTCTGCATAAAGGTTTTTCACCAGGATACTGTTTTGATCGTATTGTGTTTGAATGTGCGAAAGTTTGGAATGTGTTCCGTTATCGTGCGAATAAACTTTTTTACAGTCGGCAAAAGTGGAGCAAGGAAGATAAAGTCGGGACGCGTAAATTCATTCATTTATTAGGGCGTATTCTGGTGGCATCACTGGCGATATTTCCTTTTTCCTGGGGCGAATGTCTTAGCGCAAAATATGTCGCATGGTGGAAAGGTCGGCACGTAGCTGATTCGTATGAGGTAGAGGAGAAATGAAAATAATATTAAGCTACTCTTCTGAACACGATAAAAGTGAGGGCATCCATTATGTGAATGTATTGCGCCGTATGGGACATGAAGTTGTTATTGTGAATGTTGCGGCTTGTTCAGATGGAATGAGATCGAAACGGACGTTTGTGTGCGGTTATCCGGGCGATCTTCATATAGCGGAGTTGCTTGAACAAACGGGTCCTGCTCAATTATTTTTGTATATTGAGCCTTTTGGACTGATCCCGCAAGGTATGGAATCGGCTCCTATGCCCACCGCCTGTATTTTGTCTGATTGTCACCTGAACCTTCCATCTCGAATCTCATTGGGAAAACTTTTTGATCATGTTTTTATTTATCAACGAAACTTTTTAGACGCATTCAAATTTCATCCTTCTGTTCATTGGATGCCCTATGCCTGTGACGTTAATTTTTTTCGTGACATGGAAATCCCAAGAGATTTGGATATAGGGTTTGTAGGTCAGACGGGAAGCGGGCATACACGGAGAAGAAAAATTCTTGATGTGCTTTCCAGAAAATATCGAGTCAATGAGCAACGTGTGTATAAGCAAAGTGAGATTTCTGAAATTTATTCCCGGTCGAAAATAACGGTCAATATTCCTATTCGTGGTGATTTGAACTTCCGTTTTTTTGAAGCAATCTCATGTGGATCTTTATTAGTTACTGAAAGGTTGAATAATGGGCAGGAGGAATTGTGCCAAGAAGATGTGCATTATGTTGCCTATGATTCTGAAAATGAATTGCTCGAAAAAGTAGATTATTATTTAAAGAATGAAGATGAACGCTTGCGCATTGCCCAGGCTGGAAAAGATAAGGTTTTAAAAAATCACACTTTGGAAATCCGGCTACAAGGTCTGCTTGAGAAAATTACTTTGGCATCGAATGAGACTCTGGCACCCATACGCCAGATGAGTGAATCCAACCGTGTCCGAATTTATGGTTCTTATTACGAACGTGCCGGATATGTGAATACAATGCTCAAACTTGCAGGCAGGGAAGCCACGCAAAATATCAGCCGTTGTTTGTACCTCGCCTTTGCTCTTAAATCATTCCTTCGACGAACCTATCTAAGATGGTGAATGATCCCACTTCAGAAAATTTGCAAAGTGATTCAACCTTTAGAATCCGAGGACGAATGCTTAAGGGGCTGGGGTCTTCTGCTTTTGCCCAGTTCATATTGGTCCTGCAACATATCTTACTGGTCCCCTTTTTTCTTGAAGCCTGGGGAGCCGATGGATATGGGAGATGGCTGGCATTGTCTGCTTTCATCTCTTATTTGAGTTTATTGGATCTTGGCGGACAAGCTTATATCGCCAATCTTCTAGCCATCAAGCATGCTGAGAAAGATTGGAAAGAATTTTCAAAAGTTCTTTCCGAAGGTGTTTCGCTGTTTCTATTTGTTGGAACGGCTGCTTTGATCGTGTTTTTAGGCGGAATGTGGGTATTTTCTATTTATCCCACGCCCGGCTTGGGTCGTACTTTGGAATCATGGGAAGTTTGGGTACTTGTACTGTTAGGATTTCAATTATTATTTTTGCAGATTCCCTGTGGCGTTTATGGGAGTGTCTATCGGGCGACAGGTTTGTACGCAAGAGGAACGATGCTGGGTAATCTTATCAGAGGTCTTGGCATCCTGATTTCCTTGATCCTTTTGGTAGCTAAAGTTTCTGCGGTTGTATTTGCAGTTGGTGTTGTGCTTGTGAGTCTTCTCACCGCTGTTGTTCTTATAAGAGATTCGCGACGAGTCATTCCGGTGTGTCGAGAGTTATCGATCGAGTGGTCTTCGTTCAAACAGGGCTTCCGACATTTCAATGGTTCGCTCTATTTTTGGTTGATGGCTCTGGCTCAAACGGTAAAAAATCAAGGTGTTTTGCTGGTTGCCGCCTATTTTTTACCACCGGCACTTGTGGCTGTATTAACGACTCACAGAACTTTGTCCAATCTTTCCGGGTACATTGGGGTTTTATTTCAGGGGCCAGCTTTGCCTGAATTGAGTTTCCTGTGGGCAGAAAAACGTATGGATGACTTGAAAAGGATTTCTTTTTTAGGGATTCGCATCGTTGTATTTTTAACCGGAGCGTCTGCAATCTTTGTGTGGTTGCTCACGCCGCAAATCTATCAAGGATGGACGCGCGGAGAACTGCAAATATCTTATGTATTACTGGGAATCCTACTGGTTCAGGCAGTACTGGCGGCGGGATGGCAGACAGCTTGTTGGGGAGTGATTGCTGTGAATCGTCATCAATCCGTGGCCTTTGCTTTTCTTGGTAATTCGATCACAACAATACTCCTGGCATTGTGGTTTGCTCCCCAGTGGGGCATTGAGGGGATCGCATTTGCGGGCATTCTTGCCGATTTGTTTTTTGGTTTTTTATTGTATCCCTATCTGGCTGCTGATTTTTTAGAAGTCAGCTCTATAAAAATATTTGGACAAATATTGTGGGCAATGATGGGTATCGTCCCATTGGGTGTGGTTGCCTATATTTGTTTTCGTTTGTTTGCGGGTTGGAGTGGCATTGGTGCCTATTGTTTGTTTAGTATGCTGATTGTCTACCCACTGTTCGTTTTTGTTGCGGGAAAAGACGAGACGGCCAGGTGCATTTCTTTTGCTAAATCTTTGCTAATAAAATGAATCGGTTTGATTTTTTACATTTTTTGTTATGAAAATTTTATATACCGGAAGCTGTCGAGTTGGAAGCCTGACGGAGGCAAGACGATTGGCTCTCTTGTCTTTGGGTCATGAGGTGGAAACCGTTGACCGGAGTGTTTTTTTAGATACTGGCCCTGCATGGTTGCGTAAAGTCAAACTGCATTTACATATAGGGCCTGGCATGGCTGAGTACAATTCCATATTGTGTCAAAAGGCAGGTGCCTTCCATCCAGATTTGATTTATATCGATCACGGTTTGAGTCTTTGGCCTGAAACGATTCGACAACTGGCGAAGCATTCGGCGAAACTGGTTCATTTTACCTCTGAATATTTTAAAGTGAACGAATACACCTACCGTCATTTTTATAAAGTTGTGGATCAGTTCGATGCCCATGTCATTACGAATCGCCTGGTTATTCCAAAATTGAGAGAAAAAAAAGCCAGGAAGATCATTCTTTCAGAATTTGCCTATGATCCTCTCTTGCATCTACCACCTGTTTGGAATCTCGATGAGGAAAAACAATTTTCAAACGATATAATATTTATCGGGCACTGGGAGCCGGCCACGGAAAAAATTATCGCTCACCTGAGGGGTGAAGGCATTCGTGTTTGTGTGAGAGGTCCCGGATGGTACAATGCAAAAAGTCTGAGAGATAGAATGAGTATTCGTCCTGTTTTTGGTGAGGATTATGTCAAACTTATTGCCGGTGCAAAAATTGGGTTGGGGATTCTATCCAAGTGGAACAAGAACCAATCGATGAGTCGTACGTTTGAAATTCCGGCGATCGGTGGTTTTTTGCTGGCGGAGCGCACAGATGAACATTGCTCGTATTTTGAGGAAGGCAAAGAGGCTGAATATTTTGCTTCACTCGATGAACTTGTTGATAAAACTAAATTTTATTTGGAGAATGATCGCATACGCAAGGAGGTTGCATTTGCAGGCCGACAAAGATGTCTGCATTCGGGTTACCGACATGAAGATAGAATGCAAAAGATTCTTGACGATATTTTTGTCGTATCCAGTGGGGAAAATTAATTTTTCTGGAGTACGGCGGTCATTTTCTTCCCTAGAAAATTGGGTGAAAAAGCAGTTTCAGCCCAACGTTTGCCTTCTCTTCCCAAACTGTTTTGCAGTTCTTCGTCACGAAGAAGTTTTTCCAGAGCTATCTGCAATTGATTTATATCAGGCGCAGGTACCAGTAATCCTGTTTTCCCATCCAGAATGGCATCTGAGACACCGCCGGAATTTCCCCCTATAACAGGTTTTTCGCAAGCACTGGCTTCAGCGAATGACATGCCAAAACCTTCAATGTCCATTTGATGCTCATAGGAAGGGGACACGTAGATTTCACAGCGATGAAACAAAAAGGCAACTTCCTCTTCTGAAATAAAGCCCGGTGTCCGTGTGAAGTCTTCAAGACCTTCCTTCAAAATAATTTTTTGCAGATAGGATAAATACTCTCCGCTACCCGTCATGACATAAAGGATATCTGGAAATTCTTTTTTAAGCTGAGCCAGCGATAGCAAAATTTCCAGATGCCCTTTGTGCTCGGTCATACGGGAAACCGTTAGCAGGACCCTTTTACCGGCGAGAGAAAATTTTTCTTCAAAAGATTTCCAATCTTCATCTGAAGGGCAAGGCGGTGGGACAATGGGGGGATTGATCACGGTGATGTCTTTATCTTCAAAACCAAGCTCAGCAACAAGTTTGTGTGTGTATCGACTGTTGACGACGATTTGGGAAGCGTTTTTCAGGGTGGCAATCATCAATTGATGTCGGATGGCTTTGTTGCGATGCATTAATATTTCACTTCCATGCACGACCAGAGCATATTCAATTTTCAGAATCAACTTGAGTAAGCATGCGACGATTCCCTCATGTGTCCATGTCAGGGCGAGTATTTTATCAGGGCGAAATTTAATCAGAATCCAAATAGATTTTAAAATGAGGGGAATGATTTTGAGGTATTTTTTATTCAAGCACTTTGGAATCCGGTAAACTTTGAATTCGGTGATTGATTCATGTGTTTTTAATGGTACGGAGGTGAGTGTGGTAATTTCCCAGCCATTTGCTTTCAATCCAAGACACATATTGTAAGCGTACTTCCCAATGCCACCAATTTTTGGAGGGAATTCGGTCGTTATCACTAATAGTTTCACTCAGCAATTCCCCATTGTTTGCACCACTGATGTATCTCCTTTAATCTGTCTTGATGCCTTGTAAATAGATTTTGAACCGATTGCGTTTTCAAGTCTATCATAGCCCATTCCATTTGCTTTATTAGTTTGAAGTTTATAAGGTAATTGCTTTCTTTCCATTGATAAAAAAGGACTTATCGCTCTATAATGTAAAGATTGCCTGAATTAATAAAGTCACTGTTTTCATTAGGAGAAGTATGACCAGATCCTATCTCAAATCAAATCCACGGCCATTGGCATGGCGTGATGGAGTTTGGTCATGCCCTTAGAAAATTATGTTCCGATAGGTTTCCTGTTTGTGCTGGCTTTATTCGCACGTTTTTTTGCTAAAAGCTGGTATTTCCCGGGTGCAGTGTTTCCATTAGTCTGGAGTGTGTATGCCTGTATGCCTGTTTTATTACCGGGCTTTCCTGTTTGGGATGGAGCACTTTGGTGGATATTTTTTAGTGCTCTGGTAATGGTGATCGGGAGTTTCTGGGGCAAAATGACAGGTCAAACAGGATTCAATAAGATCACGAGCTCAATTGCTTTTGATAAAAGATTGGAATTTTACAAGCCCACGGCGGTATTGCTGTTGTGTACCCTGTTTGGGATGGGCTATGTCATTTATGTTGAATCCAGTAATGTTAATATCAGCGAGATTGGGCATTATTTACCATTGCCCGCAAAAGTATTTTTGATTTTTTTGTATCTGGGGCCTTTGCTTGGAGGGATCATTTATTCCTCAGGTTGCCTGTCGTCCTATCGAAAATTATTGTGCTATTTGCCGTTGATTCCTCCTGCCACTCTTTCAGTTTTGTTTACGGGAAGGAGCCAGATTTTACAGCCTATCTTCTATTGGATTGCGGGATATTTTGCCATCAAAGTATTTTATACCCGAGGCAATTATAAATTTATTTCAGTACGTAATGTGCTGGGTGGTTTTTTCTTTTTGATAGTTTTTATTTTTTTGGGAGTTATTTTACATTTGTTTCGCAGTGTGCGGACAGGAGATATGTTCTCCGCCAGTGACAAGTTCTACGTATTTCTTAATGCGGCCAGTGTAACGGGCTTTTTAGACGGGTGGGATAAATTTAAATATCTGGTGTTCGGCAATGTTTATTTCTTTTCCAGTTATTTTTCGCTTGCTTGGGATTTGCCTGCAGAACCTCGTTGGGGTGAGGTGATTTTCTCAGGACCGCTTTCATTGTTTGGAATTGCACCGAGAACGCGTTTCGATAATATGATCGTGGTTGAAGATGTTGAGTCCAATGTTTATACAGGTTTTCGTCCGCCGATTGACGATTTTGGACTGGGAGGATCTTTTGGATGGTGGCTTATCTATGGATTTGTCATGGGGTTTGCCTATGGCAGGGTGGTTGAAGGGCGAAAATCTCAATACTGTATTTTCCTGGTCGCCTGCTATGTGAATCTGGCCCTGTTTGGAGGATCTTTTTTTGGTTACAACTCCATTGTTTTTACCTATGTGCTTTCAATTTATTATCTGTATTGGTCGCAGGTCAAACAGTTGGAACCCCTAGGTTATTCAGACCCTTCAGAGATGGCAAAAGAAACAGCTATGATGTATTCAAAAACTGGTTTTCATCGTCGAAACAGTGATTAGGAATAGAACTGATTGAGTGTTTTAAGAAAGAATTAAAGTTTTATGAAAATCTGGTTGACTGAAATTGGAGAGTGTTACCCTTTTCAAGTTGGTTCTTCCCCAATCAGAACCGGACACTTGGCGTCGGCATTGAATGCAAGAGGTCACGACATTGTATGGTGGGGGGCAAATTTTTATCATCACAAGAAAGAGTTTTTATTTGATAAATACACAGAGATTCAAGTCAACCCTCATTACCAGATTCGCTTGCTTGAAGGCTTGGGTTATCAGAGAAATGTTTCATTTCGGCGTTATTGTCATCACAAAATAGTTGCAAGGAATTTTCAGATACAGGCATCCAAAGAGATCAACCGACCGGACATTATCGTGTCGTCATTGCCCAATTATGAGCTGAATTATGAAGCAGTTCGCTTGGGCCAAGCGTGGAACATTCCTGTAATTATTGATGTTATGGATTTGTGGCCTGATGATTTTTTAAATCATTTGCCGAAAGCATTGAGAGGATTGGCTCGTTTGACATTGAGTTATGATTTTTATACGACCCGTCGTTCTTTACGAATGGCGGATGGCATCGTTTCGGTATCCGATGGATTTTTAGATTGGGCTCTGGCCTATGCAAATAGAGAAATAGAGGATAGGGATCACACTTATTATATAGGATTTAGCAAGAAAGAACTTTCCGAAGATTATCAGCCGCGTCCAGAATTTGAGCGGACGATCAACAAGTTAGCAGGGAAAATGGTTTTTGCTTTTATCGGTTCCTTTGGTCAGTCTTATGATTTGGAACTTGTTGTAGCCGTGGCAAAAAAATTGATCGATCAAGGCAGGGAAGATATTCAATTTGTTTTGGCGGGCACGGGAGAAAAATTCGATAAAATTTCCAGAGAATCGACTCGTAATCTGACCTTGACTGGATGGTTGAATGAAGATGAAATGACCCATTTATTGTCTGTGTCACATGTCGGATTGGTGCCCTGTTGGCACATGCAGGGAGCGGTAACGACGAAGCCCATGCAGTATCTGGCACGCGGCTTGCCCTTGCTTTCTTCACTTCGAGGTGAGATGGAAGCGATCATAGACGATAATGAAATAGGGCTTTCTTATCCACCGGGTGATATCTCTTCATTCTACGCTGCAATTCTAAGGTTTGCGGACGATTCGATGATGCGTGAAAAATATTCAATGAATGCTCTGAAAATTTTTCGTGAAAAGTTTGACGCAGATACTATTTATCCCGCTTATATCGATCATATTGAGAAAGTTGTGAAAATGGGAAGACGTTGATGCGTGGTGAGAATTTCTATAGCGATGGGAATAAAAAATAGAGGCTGTTTTGTGATGGATCATTCGGTGTTGATTTCAATTTTAGAGGACTTGGATAAAAAGGCTGATGCTCTTTGGGTTGAGAACCTGGAGGGGCGAAAGAGAGAAGAAATAGAACATCAGGATTTTATTCGTGATCCAGGTCGAGATGAAGAATATTCCAACGAAAAGTTTTATAAAACCACGCAATTGTCTGACCGCTATCTTGAAGACTGGTGGAAGACGCATGCACCGGGTAAGGCTATTCTGGATTACGGATGTGGCAATGGGGAAAATACCATTTTGGCGGCCAAGATGGGTGCGGGTCTTGTGGTTGGCATCGACCTGAGCCCGGTTTCTTTGCAGAATGCGAAAAAGTATGCGGAAGAGGAAGGCGTCGGCGCAACCTGCCGTTTTCTTCTTGGGGATTGTGAGAATACAGGATTGCCTGATGCGTGCATCGATTTGATTTATTGTAGCGGCGTATTGCATCACATGGAATTGAATTCCGCATTTCCTGAATTGAAGAGAATACTGAAGCCGGGAGGGATCGTGTTGGCAAAGGAGCCATTGGCCTACAATCCACTCATTCAGCTTTATCGAAAGCTGACACCGCATATTCGTACTGCCTGGGAGGTGGAACATATTTTTTCCTATGACGACCTGAAACTTGCGAGTAATTTTTTTGAAGTAAGAGACATACGGCGATGGCATTTTTTCAGCATCATCGGTGCTTATATTCCCTCAGCATTGAGATTATTCGATGCGATGGATCAAATTTTTTTAAGACTTCCCTTATTCAAACATTTGGCCTGGCAAATAACGTTTCAACTGGTCAAGCACTGATGAATGAGCGAGGACAAATCTGCTTATGTTGAAACGCATGTTTGATGTGACTGCTTCGTTGATGGGGCTGGTTGTATTGTTCCCCTTTTTTATTATTGCAGGCATTGCTATCAAACTGGACAGTCCGGGGCCCGTATTTTATAGAGGGGTTCGAGCGGGCAGGTATGGCGTCCCTTTCAAAATTTTTAAATTCAGGACAATGGTGTTGAATGCTGAAAAACTCGGGGGAGGGACAACCGCTTTGGATGACGTACGTATCACCCGCGTGGGCTCCTTGTTGAGAAAATTCAAGCTGGATGAATTTCCCCAGTTGATCAATATTATTCGGGGAGACATGAGTCTGGTGGGGCCTCGACCTGAGTTATTGCAGTACACGAATCTATTTAAGGGGGAAGAGAAAAAGATTTTAAGCGTTCGTCCCGGAATCACAGACTACAGTTCAATGGAATTTGTTGCTTTGGAGGAGATGGTCGGTCGAGTCGATGTGGATCGAATCTTTGAAGAAAAAATTCTTGCGAGAAAAAATGATTTGCGGATCAAGTACGTCAATGAACAAAGTTTTCTATTGGATATAAAACTTATTTTTTTAACTCTCTGGGGGATTGTCAAAAAAATAAAATCTCCAAAAAAAAACAGCGGATGACTGAATCGATAAAACTCGGCAACGATGGATTGAGAATTTCTCGTTTGGGAATGGGTTGTTGTCCTTTGGGTGGGCATGGCTGGGGTAAGATCAATGAGCGTGAAATGGAGAATGCCATTTTGTATTCGCTTGGTCAGGGTGTGAATTTGTTGGATACCGCAGATGTGTATGGATTGGGAGAATCAGAAAGACGTTTGGGTAAGATTTTGAAGAGACGACGTGAGAGTGCTGTCATTTCATCGAAATATGGTGTCAGACAAGATTCATCAAAGAAAACGTTTTATGACAGTTCGACGCACTGGGGGGAGCAAGCTCTTGAAGCGTCTTTAAAACGTTTGGATACCGATTACATCGACTTGTACTTTTTACATTACTGGGATGGAGTCACGCCGCTTGAGGAAATTTATTCCTGGCTGGAATTGAAACGAGAACAGGGGAAGATTCGTCATTGGGGAGTATCCAATCTGAGCCATGAAAAATTAGCAGAATGTAAGGGATATTCAGGCATGTCTGCATTCACTTACGAATACAGTTTGATCCATCGCGAACACGAAGCAACAATTTTAAATAATTGCGAAGAAAATAAATGGATTTTCTTTGCATGGGGAAGTCTTGGGCAAGGTATGCTTTCAGGTAAATTTGATTCTCAAACTTGTTTTGATGAAAGTGACAGAAGAAGTCGTCTTGTGTATAAGAATTTTCACGGTGAACGGTTCAAACAAAATTTAAAATTTATCAGTCAGGCCAAACAGTGTCTCCAGAATTATCCGGGAAGAACTCTTGCTCAACTGGCTTTGCGTTGGATTTTGGATCGCGCTCCTATGAGCGTTGTTCTGACCGGTCTGAAAACCACTGAACAGGCAAAGGAGAATGTCGGTGCATTGGATTGGAAATTGCAAAAACAGGATATTGATTTTCTTGATAAAACTTATAACTCCTGCTTTGGCAAGTGACGAGAGTTTCTTGATTTCTAAATTATTTTTTTCTTTTAACTAAACTATACGAATCAAACTAGCGGGAGTCATTAGATGGTAGCACCCTCAGAACTTGGTACTTGGGCAGATTCTTCAAAACACACGGGGCCATTGAACCTTGGGGAATATAGCCGGGATGCTTTACTTTTAAAATTAGAGTCGATGCTTGTTATTCGTAAGGTTGAAGAATGCATCGCATCTTTGATTGAAGATAATAAAGTAAAGTGCCCCTGTCATCTAGGAACAGGTCAGGAAGCGATTGCTGTGGGGGTTTCTACTAATCTCACATCGGATGATAAGGTATTTGGGGGACATCGTTCGCATTCACACTTTTTGGCACTTGGAGGCAGTATCAGGAGTCTATTGGCAGAGGTTTTGGGTCGATCGACAGGTTGCTCCAAGGGGATGGGCGGGTCGATGCATCTTTTCCAACCAGAAAAGGGCTTTATAGGATCGGCACCCATTGTTGGCGGAACCGTTCCCATTGCAATTGGTGCCGGGCTTGCCTGTCAAAAGGATGGAAAAGGAAATATTGCGGTTTGTTATTTTGGGGATGGGGCGGTGGAAGAGGGCATGGTTCAGGAATCTTTTAATTTTGCGTCTAACTTCAAATTACCCATATTATTTGTGTGTGAAAATAATTTCTATTCCAGCCATCTAGACATTCATTTACGACAACCCAGTGATAAAATTTCCCGTTTTGCAGACGCACACAAAATATCTGCGCGTGTTGTCGATGGCAATAATGTGGTGATGACAGCAATGGCAACGAAAGAACTTTTGGAATCTGTCCGATGCGGTAAAGGACCGGGTTTTCTCGAAGCGGTGACTTACCGATGGCTGGGGCATGTGGGTCCGGATGAGAATGTTGACGTTGGCTTGAGGAGAAAAAAAGAGGATCTTCTGGCCTGGAAGAAGCGTGATCCCATTCGACGTTTAAAAGATGGCATGTTAGAGGCCAGCCTTATCACAAGCGAGGATTATCACTCTCTTGAAATGAAAGTCGTAACGCAAATTAATGTTGCATTGGATGCAAGTTTGAAGGACCCCTATCCAGAAAAATCGTTTCTATTGTCCGCAGTTTATAAAAACAATAAGGGCGTATCCCGATGAAAATAACTTACGCTCAAGCCATTCGTTCCGCATTTCAGTATCTACTCAAAACGTATCCGAATGTATTTGTCATGGGGCAGGGCTTATGGAGTCCCTGGTATGTTGGAAACTCAATGAATGATTTGGAAGTTGAGTTTGGGAAAGACCGCGTAATGGATACCCCCGTTTCGGAAGCGGCTTGTACAGGTGCCGGAATAGGGGCTTCACTGTGCGGGTATCGTCCGATTGTTGTTCATCCACGGATGGATTTTATGATTCTGGCAATGGATCAAATTGTAAATCAAGCGGCCAAATGGTCTCATATGCTGGGTGGTGAGACCCATCCTGCCGTAACCATTAGAGGTGTGATCAATCGTGGCGGCGAACAGGGAGCACAACATTCACAGGCTTTGCACGCCTGGTTTGCGCATATTCCCGGTTTGCGAGTGGTTATG
Source organism: Nitrospinae bacterium CG11_big_fil_rev_8_21_14_0_20_45_15 (assembly GCA_002787235.1). Lineage (GTDB taxonomy): Bacteria > Nitrospinota > Nitrospinia > Nitrospinales > VA-1 > Nitrohelix. The sequence goes on along the minus strand of PCWG01000012.1, from coordinate 11,124 downwards.
CCAGCGACGGTACTAGACGCTCGTGATCTTTTGATTTCAGCCGTGCTCAGTGATGATCCCGTTATATATATTGATGACCGTTGGCTGTATGAACTCGAAGACGATTTACCCGAAATTGAAGAAAAAGATCTTTCCCTTCAATTGCCAAAGATTCTTCGCAACGGACAGGATGCAACTTTGGCCGCATCAGGATATTCCGTTCAACTATGTCTTGAGGCCGCACAGGCTTTGTCTGAAGAAGGAATCCAATGCGAAGTGGTGGATTTACGTGTGCTCAATCCATTGAACGTTACATCCATCATTGATTCGGTCAGTAAAACCGGATCACTGTGCGTTGTAGATGGAGGTTGGGAATCCTGCGGTATGGCAGGAGAAGTGATCGCTTCGGTTGCCGTTCAGATGAGTCAGAGTTCGAAAAATATTCAATACAAACGGATCACTTTACCCAATGCTCCAGCTCCATCCAGCAAGGTGTTGGAGGATATTTATTACCCAACCCGTGAAACCATTGTTCAAGTGATAAAAGAGTGGAATATATAAAGGACGGTTTGTTCCGATGATAAAAATCCAGATTCATTTTCTAGCTGTGTGCACGCGCAGAAAGTTTGATAAATAAAATGATGCAAAACTCAAGGTCTGGCAAGATGTCCATAATCAAACTTTTGTTGATGAGCCTTTTTATTTTGATTGTAGCGATTTCTTTATATCCAGAATGGTTCTTGCTTTCCATCGGGAAAAATTTGGTCAAACAAGATACTTTGCAACCTGCGGATGCAATCGTCGTTCTGGCAGGATCTTTTTCCGGTAATCGAGTCAGGGAGGCGGTATCACTGATGCAGAAGGGCTACGGGAAATTTCTTGTATTCAGCGGAGTGCAGGTTTATCCAGGAGTTTTCACGCATCATTTTATGAAAGACTACGCGGTTCAACGAGGACTTCCTGAAAGTCAAATCATAACTCAGGTTCTCAAGCACGACAGAAGCACCATCGGAGAAGCTGTGGAAAATCTTGCAAGTCTCAGGGCTCACGGCATTAAATCTATGATTTTGGTTACTTCGGGATATCATACAAGAAGATCTCATGCGGTTTATCAAAGATTGATCGCCTCGGGTGGGAATGACATCAAGCTAATGGTTTACCCTGCCTATGATCCAGACATACCGATCGATGGATGGTGGAAAACGCGAGAAGGCATCAAACAAATTTTTCTGGAATACTTCAAACTTGTTTTTTATAGCAGTTATGAATTGAAAACCGTTTGATACATCTATTTGTTGGAACATTCAAAATGCTGGAAACATGAACTTCATCCTAAACGTTTTGCCGCGTTTGATTTTAATTCTACTCATATTTATTGTTCCTTTAACATTTGGAGCGATACATGTGTGGGCCTATTCGTTGTTTGAATTTGGCGCAATGTTGATAGGCACTTTGGGATTGGCAGGGATATTCTGGAACCGTTCCGGTATCCAGTGGATTTATAATCCTGCATATTTCTGGTTAACACTGTTCGGAGTTTTGATTTGTTTTCAAATGATTCTCTTACCCAGTGAAGTTCATCAAATTTTTTCACCAAAAACATTTGAAATTTATAGCAATGCGGTTGCTAATTATGGCAACGAAACATCGTCCAGTGATTTTCCGATATCATTGAATCCACATAAAACACGCATTGAATTAATAAAATTAATTGCATATTTTGGGATATTTTTTTACATCATCAATCATATTCGGAGCCGGGCAAATATCAATTTGGTTTTGTATTCCATCATTTTAGCGGGTTTGATGGAAGCCGCTTATGGCATGTACGCGATGTTCACCGATCCTCCACGCGTTATGTGGCTGGAATACCCAATGGTTGCCACTCGCTTGACGGGATCCTACCTTGACCCAAATCATCTGGCCGGATTTTTAGAAATGGCGTTAATGATTACCCTGGGTTATTCCTTTACATTCGGTAGAAGCAGAACCAGGAAAAAACATGGATCGCGGCGGCCATGGTACAAGGACTTGCCGGGTTTTATGATGCGAGCTCAGAAGTACAATAAAATGTCCCTGATTTTTTATTCGCTGGGGATTTTGTTTGTCGCGTTGTTTTTAACAGCATCCCGTGGTGGCATGTTGGGATTTCTGATAGGGCTTGGCGTATTTTTAGCATTTTCAGCGCAACGTCTCAAACTAGGGGGACTGCTTTTTTTACTCGCTTTTATTGTGTCTATTTTATTCATGTATGGCTCAGGAATAGGTAAAGACAAGATTGATTGGGTGACCCATCGTTATGAGCTTTTACTAGAAACAGGATTGTCAGAAAAAGCAGTCAGGAAAAATGTTTACCTTACGGCGATACCCATCGTGGAAGAGTTTCCATTGGTGGGTACAGGTTTGGGTACATTTTCTGATATATACCCCAAATATCAACCGCAATTCATTGAGCAGTTTTTAGAACACACGCACAACGATTGGTTGGAATTAGCCATTGAAACGGGTTTCATTGGTTTCTTGATATTGGTCTGCGGGTTGGTGGCCTATTTTTATCATTTCATACGCACCTGGCTTAAAAGAAACGATTCATTTCCTGTTGGCATTGGTCTGGGAGTGATGGGGGCGACCGCTTCGATGAGTTTTCATGGTCTGGTGGATTTTAATTTTCATATTCCCGCAAACGCATTCTTGTACGTTGTGATTCTTGGGATCGGTTATTCGGCATTGAACAATGAATTGACGAAAGAAGGGGAATCGGTGTTGTCAGAGGTTAATACCATTGGAGCTCCTAAAATTATTTGTGTTCCCTTGGCATTTGCATCATTGCTGGTGGGTTTCTTGTATTATCAAGAGATTGAGAAAAGATTTGTTGCTGAGTTGAATTGTCCGACTCAAAAAAACAAAACTTTAATTTTTGATCACCAACGTGTCCCTGAAAAAATTATATTAGCTTTGAAAATGGAGCCATTGAATTCTGATTGTTTGATCAAATTGGCTTCCACCTACGAGACAACAAAATCGGGAGAATTGATTCAGACCAACTATGTCAAAAACAGTCCGCAGATCATAAAGAAGGCGATTACCCTGAATCCGGCTCAGGGTAGGTATTATTATCTATTGGGAAATGAGTATTTTTTTAAAAGCCTGAAAGAGCCTGAGAGAAGGGGAGAGTTATTGGCACTTTCTGTTCAAGCTTATCATTCAACATTGCAGTATCAGCCCGGATACAGTGGTGACATTCTTAATAGATTGAAAGCCTGGTTAGGGGTGGATCGGAATAAAACAGAAGCGTTGGCAAATACAAAAATAGCCGTGATTGGCTTGCTGTCAAAAATATACGGACTCAATTCAGCAAGAGAAAATGAAATTCGCGAGGCGATGGAGAGTTATTTTTCTTCAGAGGAATTGGATCGCTTGGTTTTCGCAGAGAAAAAAGGTCCAACAGGGAAACCACTCATTAAAATCAGGGAAAAGATTTAGAAGGAACCTTTGAAAATACCGTTGTTTTAAATTTTATTTTGAGTATTTACAGATAGATCTAAGGCGAACTTTATGAAATCCAAAATCATTTTATTAATCATTGTTATGTTTTTACCCGTAACCTCTTTTGTTGTTGCAAAGGAATCCACTGCAAATCTTTCGGGTCAGGACAATACGAAAACAATGTTGCAGGACTCCAAAAAACTTCCCGCGCAAAATTTGGAAGCGGGATTCGAGTTAGGACCTGAAGATATCATCGAAATCACTGTCTGGGAAAATCCAGAACTGAGAACCATTATGCCAGTTCGCCCTGATGGGTATATATCTTTCCCCTTGATTGGAGATGTTGTTGCTGGCGGAAAGACATTAGATCAACTCCGTCAAGACATAGCGTTTAAGCTGAAAAAGTATATTAAAGCGGCGAATGTAGCCATCATTGTAAGAGAGATAAACAGTATAAAAATTTACGTGGCGGGTGAGGTCAAGGAGCCAGGCGTTTTTAAATTAAATCGACCGATCACACTTTTGCAGATTTTTTCTATGGTGCAGGGTCTCAAGGACACCGCAGATTTAAAAAATTCTTATATATTGAGAGATGGTAAAAAAATAAACATAAATATACATGCCTTGGTCAAACGGGATGATTTTTCGCAAAATATATTATTGAAAGCAAATGACTTTATATTTATCCATGATAATTTCAGTAGTCGAATAAACATCATGGGTGAAGTGGGAGCCCCACAGGTATTGACGTATAAAGACAATATGACAATTCTGGATGCTGTTTTGTTGGCGGATGGATTGACTGATATTGCCAAGCCAGAGGAAACACATATTTATCGTAAGATGTTCGATGAAAGAGGGGAACAATACACCAAAAGGATTCGGATCGATTTGGAGAGAGTCATCGTGAAGGGGGATTTAACAAAGAATATTTTGTTAGAACCTGGTGACATCATCCACATACCACGCAGTTTTTTCTAGGTGAAGAAACTTGTTGAAGCTTTTTTTCTTTTCTTCATCGGCATCCAGAGCAGATACCAAACAGGTGAAGTTTGTGCGAGGTGATGGTGAAACTATTGCGGGCGGCAACTTCTTCTTGAAACTTTTCAATGAGTGGATGTGTGAACTCAATGATTTTACCACATTCAGTGCAAATCATGTGGTCGTGATGGCTGTGCATGAATTGATGTTCGTAGCGTTTCTGACCGTCGCCAAAATCCAGCTCATGCGCCAATTGGCTTTGTGTCAGCAAGGCAAGGGTTCTGTATACTGTTGCGAGACCAATTTTGGGTTCCTTCTCCGATACCAGTTTGTATAGCTCCTCTGCGCTGACATGATTTTCACATTCCAGAAATGCGTTCAACACAGCGCGTCGTTGCTTGGTGATTTTTAAATTATTTTGCGTGATATAGTCCTGCAAAACTTCCATTTCTTTACTAACCATGAGTCGTCTCGGAAACGGTTTGTGGTTTTAGGTGTTGTCTTAAAGTTTCAATGTAGTCTTTAGAAATGTCAATCTCTTCCTGTTTTCCGTCTGCCATTGATTTCAGAACAAATTTCCCACTCTGGATTTCATTTTCACCGATGATAAGGGCGAATCGGGATTTTGATTTATCGGCCTTGCGCATCTGGCTTTTCATACTTGCGCCTTCAGAATCTCTATCGACAAAAATTCCATTTCGTCTCAATTCGTTGGCTAATTGAAATCCTTTGGCTTGAGCTATTTCGCCCAAGCATACCAGATATAAATCAGGATTGCGTTCGATAGATTCCATCTGCTCAAAAGGAACCAGTGATATCAAACGCTCCAATCCTAGAGCAAAGCCGAAGCAGGGTGTTGCAGGGCCTTCAAATTCTTCAACCAGATAATCATAGCGCCCACCACCGCATATAGCATCTTGCGCACCCAGGGAGCTGGATTTCACTTCAAAAGCCGTGCGGCCGTAATAATCCAGTCCGCGAACTAAAATAGGATTGAGCCTCCAAGGGACAGAAACATCGGTTAAATATTTCTGCACCTGCTGGAAATTTCCCGAGCAGACCTCACATAAATGTTCCGCAGTTTTAGGCAAAGCTTTGGCAATGCTTGAACAGGTTTCATTTTTGCAGTCGAGTACGCGAAGAGGATTCCGTTCGTAACGTTCATTGCAATTGCCACAGAGGTGATCGAGCTGATCCCGAATGGCATTTTTCAAAACCTCTCTGTGCTTGGGACGGCAATCAGGGCAACCCAGACTATTGATTTCCAGACACAGGTCTTTCAAACCTAAATTTGAAAAAAAATCCATCAACATCGTCATGACTTCGGCATCTACCGAAGGATTGGACGACCCCATTGCCTCGACACCAATTTGATAAAATTGCCGAAACCGTCCCGCCTGTGGCCGTTCATAGCGAAACATGGGACCTATGTAAAAAACTTTAAGCAAAGACGGTGGATTGTAGAGCTTATGCTCGACATAGCTACGCACGACACCCGCTGTTCCTTCAGGGCGCAAAGTGATTTGCTCTCCTCCTTTGTCTTCGAAAGTATACATCTCTTTTTGAACAATATCCGACGTGTCTCCGATTCCCCTTTGAAACAGCTTGGTACTCTCAAAAATAGGAACCCTTATTTCCTTGAATCCGTAGAGAGAAAAAATCTCATGGGCTTTTTTTTCAACCCACTGCCATTTATCTATTTCGTCAGGAAGAATGTCTTTAACACCGCGAATGCTTTTGATTTTCATCAGAAAAGATACCTGTTATTCGGAAAGAAATTTATTGGAAATTTCAATATCCTTCTTGCTACCAATAAAAAGAGGCGTGCATTCGTGAATATCATTGGGTTGAGAATCCATAATGCGCTTGAGACCATCCGTTGCGTCACCACCTGCCTGATCGACTATGAAAGCCATTGGAGCCGCTTCGTAAGAGAAACGAAGTTTCCCTTTGGGGCTTTTCTCATCTGCCGGGTACATGAAGATACCGCCCTTCAAAAGAGTTCTGTGAAAATCGGATACAAGAGTCCCCACATAGCGTAATCTATAGTTTTGCGGAGAGCCCGGTTCCTGACCCTTTAACCATGAAACCAGTTGTTTTTGTTTTTCACTCCAGATCGTGGTATTGCCCTCGTTGATGCTGTATAGAGAACCCTGTTCTGGAATTTTGATATCAGGGTGTGATAAGAAAAACTCGCCCAATGAGGGATCAAGCGTGAAGCCATGAACACCTTCCCCTGAAGTATAAACAAACAGCGTGCTGGGACCGTAAATCACATATCCTGCCGCAACTTGTTGACTGGCCGGTTGGTGCAGGTCTTCATGCGTTACCTCCGATCCCTTGCTGACCTTGCGGTAAATTGAAAAAATGGTACCGATACTGACATTCACATCTATGTTGGAAGAACCATCCAATGGATCCATCATGAAAATGTATTTTCCAGGATTCTCTTCAGCAGAAATGATCATTGGGGCTTCCATCTCCTCCGAAGCAATCGCACAAACTGTACCTGACTGACCGATGATTTTAGCGAAAGTGCAGTTGGCAAAATCATCCAATTTTTGAACACTTTCACCGTGTACATTTGTTTGGCCCGTTATTCCAAAAATATCTTCTCCGATTCCTGCCCGATTCACGGCGTTGGAAATAATCTTCGAAGCGACCATGATTTCAGTCATCAATTCTGTAAATTCACCCGTTGCTAATGGGGTTTGGCGCTCCTGCTTACGGATATGCTGTACGAGAGTGGTTTTTTCCATAGATTATCTTTCACCTGATAAATCAATGTTTTTTCTCAGGCGATCTGTTAAATGTTTTAAACGATATTAAGTGCCTGCAATCGTTAATGATTGTAGATTGATGTGAATGGAAGAATCCTTAAAATAGGGGATTCCTTGAACTGGGTTTAAAAAAGTAGGGCGATTCTAACCTATTTTAGTCATTGGGGGCAAATTAAAAGGAGGGCTCATGCATACAGAAGTTCGATTCATAATATGTATCAGAAAATCTTTGAGGAATTAAAAACGAAATCTTTTAAGCATTGTGAATATAAAAAGTAATTATAATTATTAAAGTATATTTTGCAGCAATTATCTTAAGCAATGGTTTGCGGTTTGTTGGTGTTGTTTTTTTTTCTCTCAACCTTATCAGTAATTTTATTTTCAAGTGAGGATGAAGCTTCAAGGGGAAGGTGTTAAAGTGAAGCTAATGTCTATTTTATAAGACATATTTTTTTATATGTTCCGAGGGAAATCTCTGTCAAGTGCAGGAGTCCTCGCCGTCTATGAGAGAGTTAATGCGTAAAATTTCGGTAGAGGTCAAGCTGATCACATGTTTCTTGCTCCTGGTACTTACCGGAACAGCGAATGGGGAGAGAATATTTCTTTTCGGTCTGATAGCGGGGCTTGTCTGGATATCTGCGGGGGAATCAATTGCCGAAGCAGGACGTCAGTTGAGGCGTTTTTCCTGGTTCTTTTTTGTCATGATGGTGGTTCCACTGATATTTTATCCCGGAATACCAGTTTTGATTTTCAGCAGTGTTGAATTACCGATCAGTTACGAAGGAGTGCATGCGTCGTTATTAGCCGGATCGAAGCTGGCGTCAATGTTCCTGATTTCGCTTGCTGTCATGAAGACGACTCCCATTGAAGAAATTCATAAAACTCTTGAACGTTGGATTATAACCTTAAAGCTTAAAGACAGCATCATCGAAGAAGGTGCGAGAGTATTCTTTTTAGCCTGGTTGATCTTTCCACAACTTTTAGTGGTACTGCAGACAGAATTCAGCAAACAAAAGGGTGGAATCGACAGCTCTCCTAACAATCCATTCAAGAGAGCTATCGAAATCGGGTACAAAATCATACCTTTACTTGCAAATATTCTAAAAAATCCTCAGAATTACATCAAAGGAGAATCAAACAAATAAAGTATTCCTTATATAAAAATCTCAATAAACCCCGAATCACATTTGTACCTTAGCCTCGACGATTCGCTGAATGGAGTCCACATTCCTTATGTTCCGGGTTCTCCCACCACCATCTTCCCGCGCGAATATCCTCCCCCTCTGCAACAGAACGAGTGCAAGGCGCACATCCGATACTTGGGAAATTTTGAGAGTGCAATGCATTTATGGGGACTTTGTTAACTTTGATGTAATCCATCACCTGTTCGAAAGACCAGTCCGCCAGCGGATTGATTTTAATCATCGGAGGCCGATCTTTATCCTCTGAGACCTTCGGGACATCCGTGCGTGTGACGTTTTGATCGCGCCGGAGCCCCGTGATCCAGGCAGACAGTTCACCCAAAGCCCGATTCAGAGGTTTGACTTTGCGAATCAAGCAACATTCCTTACGATTATCGACACTGTCCCGAAAAGAAAACAACCCCTTTTCACGAACCAGAGATTCGGTATCAGCTCGATCGGGAAAATAAACTTTCAGTTTGATTCCATATTTATTGCGGGCTCTTTCCATGATCTCATAGGTTTCTTCATGCAGTCTTCCCGTATCTAAGGTGAATACGGTAAGATCTCCGTTCAAACGACTGATCATATCGATCAAAACCATGTCTTCCATGCCAAAACTTGAGGCAAGTCCCGCTTTAGTGCCGTAGGAGTCCAAAGCCCACTGCAAAACCTCCTGAGCGGATTTTCCTTCATAAATATCTGAATCTAAAGACATAAAAAAAACTCCCTGTCACTTAACAATCCCCGTGAAAATGCCGAAAAGATTTTCTCTTGACATTAAACAAAGGGAAATCAATAATTCGCCAACTTGTATGCAAAACCTGCCGTAGGCGTTTAGTAAAAGGTTTTTACTTGGGGAAGTTGATTTTTATGCATTTTAATTTCCCACCCAAGCAGAAGTCCCAATATACATCATACGGCGACTTCCTCATTTTGTAAATTGAACACCATGTCGAAACTTGTAAAAAAATATGTGAAGCGAATTCTTCAAATTTCGACAGCAGTTGCTTTATTTAGCCTGCTCCCCCTTTCAACCCATGCAAGTAGTTCAAGTCTATTAAAAACAATGGAAAAGGAGCTGATTGAGTTGACGGATAAGGCCCGTCCTTTGGTTGTCAGCTTGTCACCCTATGTTCCCCCCTCCCCATCGATCCGACTTCAGGAACAAGAAGGTGGCCGGGCGGCCAATGCAGGTTCTGGCGTCATACTGGATGGTAAGAAAGGGCTCATTGTCACCAACAGCCATGTTGTCAGAAATTCTCAGAAAATCCAAGTCACCCTGTTTGGTGGAGAAGAAGTCGTTGGAGAGGTACTTGGGGCCGATGAAGACACCGATTTGGCAATAGTTAAGATCCCGGTAGACAAACCATTACCTTCTTTAACATTTGGCGATTCTTCGAAGTTAAAAGTCGGGCAATTTGTCATCGCAGTTGGCAATCCCTATGGTTTGAACGATACCTCCACCTTCGGCATTGTGAGTGGCTTGAATCGAGAAAACATAAACCTTTCACGTTACGAAGATTTCATACAAACTGACGCATCTATCAATCCCGGCAACAGTGGTGGACCACTTATTGATCTCGATGGAAACGTCATCGGTATCAATTCAGCAATTATTAATTACGCTCAAAGCATTGGATTTGCCATTCCGTCAGATATTGTTCAGAAAGTCATTGCTCAGCTAATGAATTTTGGAGAAGTACAACGCGGATGGCTCGGTGTAGGTATAGATTCACTTTCAATAGATGAAGCACGTAAATTAGGCATTAAAAATGAATCCGGTGTCGTTGTCCATTCTGTTTACGCAGGCGATCCTGCAGAACGAGCAGGAATCAAAGCCGGGGACATCATTCTTAAAATAGGGGGGGCACCCGTAGATTCCCCGAATAAGATGATTCGTATGGTAGGTGCTATCACCCCAGGACAAACCGTACGGTTGGATATACTGCGTGATGGAAAACGGCAATCTTTTTCCGTTGTTTTGGGTGAATTGGTCAAACCCGGAGAAAAAGCAAGTGATCCTTTGTATTCTTGGGGAATAGAAATAGAAGATTTGGGTGGGATTGCGGGGAAAGAACATTATTTCAAAGGTTTACAAGGAGTCGTTGTGACCCGATTGCTGACAGACAGTCTTGCGGCTCAAAAAGGTATGCAGGAAGGAGACTTGATCATGGCCTTAAATGGACAAAATCTTTCCGGTAAATGGGAATTAGAAAAAATATTGAAAGAAATAACAGTAGGGAGTCCTGTCGTTTTACTACTACAGCGCAATGAGGAAAAAGTCCATTTGACTCTTGTACGATAAAATTAATAATGGTAGAGTTGCCAAAAATTTTAGGCGTTTTTATTAAGATGTAAGCTCTCTTGGGAGAGAGGGCTATAGGTAGTTTGAAAAAGGAAGTTTATTAACATCCGTTTGAAAAGACGGAACTTAAAAGGGAGGGTAACACATGGTTGATCGTCTCAGTAAGTGCCAGAAGCTATGGCACGGGCTGGTCATACTGTTGTTCCTGCTGGTTGTCTCGGTCCCTGCATTTGCTGGTATCGTTGCCAATCATGGCCACGGTTCGCATGCAAGCGACCTGAAACAAAATGGCGTGGAACGACCAGCATGGCTGGACAAGCTGGAGAATCAGGTGGACTACGAAGAGGTCATGAGTGGCCTCGACGGGAATCAGGAACAGCTCAACAAAACCTGGATGAAGCTCATGGGG
>PCWG01000016.1 GCA_002787235.1 Nitrospinae bacterium CG11_big_fil_rev_8_21_14_0_20_45_15 | reverse complement strand
CGATTATTTAAATGATTTACGATCTTTTTTATTTCCTTGCAGGATATGGATTTAAAATTCGTTCCCTTGGGTAGAAACTGCCTGATAAGTCCATTTGTGTTTTCGTTAATACCCCGCTCCCATGATGAATAAGGGTGCGCAAAGTAAGTTTTAGCCTGCAGTGCCTTCGCTATTTTTTCGTGTTTTACAAACTCTGAGCCATTATCAAAGGTCAGGGTATGGACTTTATCGATGTGCGGTTTGAGCATGCGAATGATGGCTCGCGAAACAACCTGGGCAGACCGGCTGTAAACCCGTGAACAACAGGTGGTTAATGAGAAACGATCCACCGCTGTAACAAGAACGCTTTTCTTGTCTTTACCCACCATCGTGTCACACTCCCAATCCCCGATACGTTGCTTTTCTTCGACGACAATTGGTCGCTCAGTGATGCAGACTCGATTGGGGATTTTAGAAGCTCTGGCACCCGACCCATAACGCTTTCGGCAAAGTTTGGCACCTTGACGAAGATAAGGTTTTAACGACTGGTGACGCGCTTTGTCAGCATAGATGAAGCGATAGATCGTCTCATGACTGATGGCTATCTGGTGATGTTGTTTGAGATAACCACTTACCTGTTCCGGGCTGAGGTATTGTTGAATTAATTGGAGTATCATGCTTTCAACGGATTCATTGAGCTTGCGGTACTTGGTCGCCGTAACACGACGTTTACGCCACTTGAGAATTTCGAGTGCCCAGTGAAAGGTATAAATTTTAGCCTGTGGGTATTTGTTACGCTTGATTTCACGACCAATCGTTGACGGATGACGCAACTCCAGCAAGGCGCGCAGGTATTTGACTATCGCTACGACTGCTCGCCGCAGGGGCCGTGGGTTATACAGCTATGAGCATTCAGTGGGGATTAAGCACAATCGGGAGTTTCTTCTAGTTTGTCATTGCGAGGAGGCTGAAAGCCAGAATGCAATGTGAACGAAGTGAAACATTCAATTTCCATTCCTTACATTCCTGGGGATACACAACATCTGTGTTATCTCTGAACAGTGGCAATCCACTTTGATTTTGTTCAAAATTTTTTTGAACGGCTATAAGAAAAGCCAATGGATCGCCACACTCCTTACAGTCGTTCGCGATGACGACTGAACAAAACAGAGTAGAATTTATCCAGCATGCTTACGAATACTCTCTACACAGCGGGCTTGGCCCGCCATCACGATCATCTCAATAGCGTGACGGCTATCACCGGACACGACCGTTGAGACTCCTTCCTCTTGCGTTCAAATAAAATGCTGTAAGACCTCGATCATTTTTGTTTTGTTATGGGTTATGCGAGTTGTGAGCGGGGTTGGTTGCGTTGTGACGGGAGTTGATTGCGCAGGTCTTCTGGTACGATGCTCAGCACAAATTGCTCGATGCGCTTCCGGTATTTTTGATATAGAATTTCCAGATATTTTATCAGCAATCCTATGATGAATCGCTTTATTAGTTGAACCGAATGCTATCAAACTGTCAAGTCAGGATACGAACATCGAACACCCCTCCCATCATTATTTTTGATACAGGAATCTCAGATGCGATGATGGCGTTTAAATTTTACTGATTCCTGCAATAAAATTGCGCGAACCCATTTTTAAATTGGGTAGTGAATATCCTCCCTCCTGCACGAGCAGGGTGGGCAAATGCAGGTTTCCCAAAGTTTCACCGATGTGCTTCATCCCTTCAGGACTGACCATGAACGTTCCGGTCGGGTCGCCCTTCATGATATCGTAACCGACCGACACCACAAGAAACTCCGGCTTGAAACGTTTGATCACGGAGCAGGCCTCGGCAAGTGTTTTGAGGTATTTTGCATCATCGGCACCGGGTCGCATTGGGAAATTGCGATTGTATCCCAAACCCTCACCTTCGCCTTTTTCATCCGAATAACCAGAAAAATAGGGATACGCCTGGATGGGGTGTCCGTGAATGGAAGTAAAATGAACATCCTTCCTTGCGTAAAAAATGTTCTGGGTTCCGTTGCCGTGATGGTAGTCAATGTCCAGAACTGCAACCCTCCCCTCTTTCGATAAATAATTAGCAGCGATCGCGGCATTGTTCAAGTAGCAGAACCCGCCAAACACCCTGCGCTCGGCATGATGGCCCGGAGGCCGGCACAACACATAAACCCGGTCGGCACTCCCTTTACGGATGAGTTCCGCGCCTGAAAGTGCTCCATTGACGGCACTTCGTGCCGCCAGGTAAGAGTTGGCTGTCAACGGCGTAAAGGTATCTATACAATAATAACCGCCCTGCATGTCCCAGCTTTTGGGAATGCGATCTGGCCTGCGAATCGGGAAAACAGTAGGATATAACAACTCCCGCGGTGACAGGCGTTGAGCCGCTTTTGACAGAAAATTCAGCAGACCGGCATCGTGAACTGCTTTGATATGACTCGTGGGAAAGTTCTTTACTTTATGAAAAACCACCGACATTCCGTCAATCCCCCTGAGCAAAGCATCTATCCGGGCGGGACGTTCGACATAACCTTTTTCTTTCAGGTGGTGGATTTGATGAACATTCCCCACGTTGACCACATCAATTTTGTTCAGCAGTTTTTTTTCAGCAGGAAGTATTTTGGGTTTCGCATAAAGCGGGGGACGTAGCTGGATCGGATCGTCCTTGATCGACGCGATGATTTCTTGCGTCTTCGGGTCCTCCCGCGTCATCCCTCCCTTAACAAACAGAAAACGTGCGACTGCTTTTTTCAGATCCGCCCGCTTGAAAGTCTTCGCCTTGCCAAGATTGTCGCAAACCAAAAAAGTCACGTGACCCTGATTCGCAGGGGTCGAAACGCAATCGTACCGCGTATTGATGACAGGGCGGGCATCGTATTGTTCGTAGAAAGCCAGCCGCCTCTTGTTAGTCGCCAGACGAAACGTTTCCTTGAGCTTGTCTTTTTCATCCGGCGGGACATCCATGAAAATAGCCCGGCATTTTCGGAGCATGAAAAGTTCGCGCGTCGCCTCGTACAAAGCTGTCCCTATGCCCCGGTGTTTCCGCTCCGGGTCACTGACCAGATAATCCAGATAGGCGCAACCAAGATCGGAAAAATAAAATGCAAAGGAAAAACCCAAAACCCGCGACTTGGCTCCCTCTGCCAAAAGCAGAACGACCTCAAAATCCTGCTCAACCGCCGGATTCAGAAATGTTCCTATTTGCGTCGCATACTGGGGAGAATAAGGAAACGAGTCCTGATACAGTTTTAAAACCGCGCCCAGCCTTTCCTTATCCCGACGCGTTGAAACTTGAGACAACCTGCGAAACTGAATCATTGACTTTTCCCATAGAGAAATTTTTGACCACCGAATGATCAGTATAATCCCTTAAAATATACGCCTCATCAAAATTCGCTTGCTACGCTCAAAAATCCCCCCAAAAAAACTGTGCAAACTTCCACAAATATTACAATAGTTATAGAATTAGACAAACTGTATTAAATTCAATGACTTATCCTGAATTTGTCAGCGATATCAAGAATATTCAATGACCTTAAATTAAATAAAATACTCTATTCATCCGATACGTTTTTCAAAAGGTTAGCCAGGTGAATTACGAACAAATCCAGCTTTTCTTGGACATCATGTAAGGTGAAGCAGGATCAAAGCAGAGGCTTCTTATCCATTAGTTTTTGCCAATGGATATCTATAAATATGCAGTTAACTTCTCAAACTCTAGTCAATGTTCCTCGCCGTCTTCGTCGGTGGGCAGGATTTGCTATTGCTATTTTTATAATATTTTCTTCGACCTTACTGTTTGTCCCATGGACTCAAACAGTAACCGTTAAGGGTAAACTTTCTGCCTATTCAGCAATCGAACGCCCTCAAGAGGTTCATGCCCAAATCAATGGGAATCTTCAACACTGGTATATCCATGAAGGGAATTCCGTCAAAAAAGGCGACCTGGTTTTAAAATTGGGAGATGTTGATCCTAAGTTTATGGCTCCTGATCTTCTAAAACGATTGGATCAATCGCGTGAAGCTCTGGAGCAAAAACGACAGGCGGCTTTAGAGCGTGCGGCCATTTTAGATCAAAGCATTGAAGAGATGACTTCTTTGGCTCAGGCGGCTTCCTCATCAGCAAAAGCAAAAGTATCAGAAGCTGAGAAGAAAACCTTGAGCACAGAGCAGAAAGGTATCTCAGCGAAAATAGCTAAAGAAACAGCATTATTAAACCTTCAGCGATCCAAAGCTTTGGAAGCTGCAGGATTGGTTTCAAAGCGTGAGTTAGAACTTGCGATTCAAGCGGTAGAACAGACCGGTGCAGGCCTGAAGGGGGCAGAAGCAGAACTGAGTGAAACCCAGGATGCACGAGTAGCTCTGGAGCACAAGCGCAATGAAATTGACGCTGAATTGATCCAGAAGTTGTTGGATGCGAAATCAAAACGAGCTTATGCTATCGGGGAAGCGGCCAATGTCTCCAAGGAATTGGCCGATCTGGAGTTGACTCGATCCAATGCGCTTCAAAGAAAAATGGCAAGTAAAATCTTTGCGCCTGTAGATGGGACGGTCGTTCGCTTGACACCCATCGGACTTGGAGAAATGGTCCGTCCCGGTGATTTGTTATTTACCATTGCACCTGAAAACTCATCCCCCGCTATAGAAATGTGGGCAAATGCTATTGATGCCCCTCTATTAACACCAGGGAGACCGGTTCGAATACTTTTCCAAGGAGTCCCTGCCATTCCATTGGCCGCATGGCCCGAATTAATGGCAGGAACTTATGATGGTCGAATTCAGGTTGTAGATCAATCGGCTTCGGCCAACGGTCAGTTCCGCTTTTGGGTAGCACCTGAAACCCATCGTAAAGAATGGCCACCGCAATTACATGTGCGACCGGGAACGCAGGTAATGGGTTGGGTGATCTTAAATCGCGTTCCATTGTGGTATGAAATGTGGCGTCGTTTTAATCTGTTCCCTCCTGATTACAATTCAAGAAATATTACCTTGAAAGAAGTTTTTTTGCCCAAAGCTGGAAGACCGGGTAAATAAGTTTTGAATATATCTCATGCCTTTATTCGGCTTTGAATAAATAACGGAGGATGGAAGCGTGATGAAGTTTTACCCAATTACGATGGCAGGGATGTTGGTTTTGCTACTGAGTTCCTCTTCGTATGCAAATGAGTCCACTCAAATATCGTTGAATTTAGAATCTACCTCTATCCTGACACTTAAATCCGTTTTAACACGGGTGGAAGAAGGGCACCCACTGTTAAAGGGAAGTCAAACGGAAAAAATGGTGGCCAGTGGAAAAATATTAAAAGCTCTGGGGGAGTTTGAACCAACGATTGTCAACGATTGGGAAATGGAGCGATTGGCCAAACAAAATTCGAGTCAAAGTGTCGGCTTTAATGACACCTATGTGGAAATGAAACATAAATCTGGCATAAGAGGTTTTGCGGGATTTCGAGCTGGAATCGGTGATGTGAGAGTAGCCGATCTGGGTATTGCGGACTCCAATCAGCCTTTATTGGGGATTGCCATTCCTCTTCTCCGTGGATTGAACACCAACCCTGCTCATGCAGAATTAAAAAAAACGAATCTGGCCGATAAACAGGCAAAATTAGAAATTCAACAAACCCGGCAAGAATTGTATTTCGGAGCGGCAACACAGTACTGGGATTGGGTAGCGGCTTGGAAATTTATGGAGATTCAAAAAAAAGCGGTTGCGGTTGCTGAGGAAAAATTGGCCCAATTAACGAAACAAGGTTCCGAGGGATCCATTCCATTGTTTGATGTCGATGAAGGGCGGCAGGAGGTTCAGCTAAGAAGAGATGGGCTTATTAAGGCGATGCGCAAGGTGGATGAAGAGAGATTAAGGCTCGCTCTGTTTTTGTGGGAAGACGAGCGATTGAATTCTCCTAACGATTATAAGGCTCCTATGTTTCCACCTTCGCAAAAAATTGACGCGCTTCATGCATTAGAAGAAGGAAAGAAGCGCGCAGTGGATGCCCGACCAGAATTACAAATGGTGAACCTGGAAGCCGAGCTCAATCAAATCGATTTAAATCTTGCTGAAAACAATCTGCTTCCTGATCTGACACTTGAAGCGGAGCCTACAAGGAAGCCGGGAGAATTTGTCTTAGGTCTGGGTTATCGT
Source organism: Nitrospinae bacterium CG11_big_fil_rev_8_21_14_0_20_45_15 (assembly GCA_002787235.1). Classification (GTDB taxonomy): domain Bacteria; phylum Nitrospinota; class Nitrospinia; order Nitrospinales; family VA-1; genus Nitrohelix. The sequence goes on along the minus strand of PCWG01000016.1, from coordinate 3,108 downwards.
TTTGGTGTGCGCTTGAGTTTCCCTTTTTACCAAGAGAAGGCGCGTGGAGAACTTCTTCAGGCAACGGGCAAAGCACAACGATTCGAGTTCCTCCAGCGTTATCAGTTGAAAAAAATTACTTTGGATGTGGAAAATGCGCATTCAGCAGTAACAAGGGCCGAGGAACGCATAAAGGTTTCGGAACAGTCTCTTCTTTTGGCTGAAAAGTTAGAGCAGGGAGAACGTACTCGATTCGAATTAGGCGCAACCACTCTGCTCACAGTCAATATGCGTGAACGGAATGTTTTAAAGGCTAAAAAAGAATGGATCAACGCGATGGCCGACTATCAAAAAGCGCAGGCACTATATCAATGGTCAACAGGTGCGTGGGTAGATGGACCAGTACCTGCTCATATCCCTGACGAAAAGTTGGAAGGTCGATAAAAATCATGACTCCACATGTTCCTACATTGAGAAAAAACCTTGCCCTGCTTGGTTCATTTTTGAATCAGGAGCGTTCTATCATTTTGCCGGTCATCACCTATGCGATTGCAGTGGCACTGTTTTCACTCATTATTCCTATTACCGTTCAAGAGTTAGTGAACACCTTTGCATTCTCGGTATCTCCTGTGATGGTGGTCACCCTAGTCGGTATTATGGCTGGGATGCTATTTATTGTTGGAATATTTAAAGTATTGCAATTTTACGCATCCGACATCGTGGAGAGGCGAGTCTTTGTTCGTTTGGTTCTACACTTGGCGAGGGTTCTGCCAAGGTATAAAGAAAATACTTTTCAATCAAACTATATCAATCGTTTTTTTGAAACTGTATTTTTACAACGAGCTATTTCCGGTCTTTTTATCGATCTGATCAATGTAGTCGTTGGGGGGTTGATCGGAATGATGTTACTGGCTTTGTATCATCCCTTCTTCATTGTCTTTGATATGGCTTTGATATTTTCAATCCTGATGATTGCAGTTTTAGGCAAGGGGGGATTGCGTAGAACAATTTATATGTCCGAAGCAAAGTACGAAGTGTTTCATTGGTTTCAAGAAGTCGCGGATAATTTTTTCCAGTTTAAAGCCACGAATTGCGCCGATTATATTTTACGAAAAGCCGATGGCTTAGCGGCCGATTATGTTCAGGCAAGAAAATCCCGGTTCAGCGTTCTCCTCCGTCAATATATGGGTTCACTTATCCTTCAAGTGATTCTTCATACCGCACTGCTTGGAACGGCAGGTTGGTTGCTCAGCCAAGGTGAGTTGACATTGGGTCAGCTCGTAGCCGCAGAAGTTATCATTGCCAGCCTTCTGGTAAAAATTGATTCCGTTGTAAAACGTTCTTATGTCATTTACTATTTTTTTACGGCTCTGTCGGAATTGGATCACTTGTTTGCCCTTCCTAAAGATCGAACTTCTGAAGGTTTAGATATTTCAATTCCTAAATCAGATACAGGTGGTTTGCACATTAAATTAACTCAATGGAACGGGGATAAAGAATCGGAACCATCTTCTAGAGAATTTAGCTTTGAGGCCGCTCCTGGACAAACGTTAGCCTTGATAAGTCCAACAGAATCGGCACGCCACCGACTGTCAAGGACCCTGGCGGGGTTGGAACAAGCTCCAAAATGTGTTGTGCATTATAATGGAGTCGATATCAAAAATGTTTCTTCTGAGAAAATAAAAGCCGAAAGAGGTATTGTATTTGGGCGAGACTTTAGCTTGTTTGAAGGGACCATTGCTGAAAATATAATAATGGGACGTCCCGGTATTGTGTCTAAAGATTTGCTGTGGGCCTTGGACTTAACCCAGTTGAATGAATACCTGGAAGGATTGCCTCTTGGTTTGGAAACACCTGTTCAGGAAGGAAGTAGAGGCTTCACTCCCAGCCAGAATCTTAGGGTGTTATTGGCTAGAGCCATTATTACACGCCCGCCTCTATTGATTCTCGATGGAGGGCTTCATGAAATCCCCAGAGAAATTCGGGAACCTCTTCTTCACCGCCTGTGCTCCAAAGATTGTCCCTGGACATTGATCATTGTCACTACCGATCCCAATGCGAAAAAATTTGTCGAAACAACCTTATCTGTTTCGGATTTTCTGATACGCTCCTGATTCAATAAACAGCTTGAAAATTCATTTTTTTCTGTCGTTTGAATTCTGAATCTACGATCTTCCCCTGAAGTGATTAATTATTTTTAAAGTCTGTAATGTCCATGAATGTGATGACCAGACCTTCTATCTTGTTTTCAGAGGTTCGGTAGGGTTGAATTCGCAATCGATACCATTGTTTGCCATTCGTTTGAATTTCCAAATCTTTAGAACTCAAGTTTTTGAGAACATTTCTGCAATCGTTGATGAAAGAAGGATATTCAAATTTTGAGACAATGTCACCGATAGGTCGGCCAATATCAGAGGCAATGAGATTGATGATATTTTTTGTTTCAGAAGTAAATCGTTTGATATTCAAATCGTTGTCTAAAAACAACGTGGCAATATTGGTGCTGTTAAGCAGGTTCTTCATATCATCACTTGTGGTGATATATTCATTAATTTTGCTTTGAAGTTCTGAGTTGGTGGTCTGCAGTTCTTCATTGAGTGACACCATCTCTTCCTTCGATGTTTCTATTTCTTCGTTGGAGCTCTGTAGCTCCTCATTGGTAGACTGCAGTTCTTCATTGGTAGACTTCAATTCTTCATTGGTCGTTTCCAATTCTTCGATGGTACTTTGCAGGGTCTCTCGGGTGTGTTGAAGATTTTTCTTTAGGTTTTTGATCAGAAGGGACTCACTTCCCTTTACTGTTACGCGGGTCTTTTTCCCCCCCGATACGGGAACGTTGGATGTGTTGCATTCAAAGACCACAAGGTACAAGCCCTGTAATTGTTCTGCATCGGTGATCTTTTGAACGGTCAGGTTCACCATAATTTCCCAACCATTGTTTTTAACCAAAATATTCTCAACCACCACTTCTGTATCCTGTTGACAGGATTCGCGCAGAGCTGTTGACAAGTCCATCTTTAAATCTTCGCGCGCCATATTAAAAATATTCAAGTCGGGTTTTTGAGAACGGCGGAGCAATAATGTACCACTGAAGCGTTGATATTTTTTGGTAGGGCGGAGTAAAAGAGT
>PCWG01000035.1 GCA_002787235.1 Nitrospinae bacterium CG11_big_fil_rev_8_21_14_0_20_45_15 | reverse complement strand
GCTGGCGGATTCGCTGACAGGTGTTTCTTCTTCAGGCTCAGAAGTTTCTTCGGTGTCATCCGCCATGATATCGTCCATGAGACCGTCGAGGTCCATGTCTTCCGAGCTGGCGGATTCGCTGACAGGTGTTTCTTCTTCAGGCGGCGTACTTCCCGCTGAAAATTCTTCATCCATGATATTGCTTAGCAGGCTGTCCAAATCCTGATCTGCAGAACTTGATTTTAATTCGGGATTTTTAGACTTGGGTTTGTCTTTCTTCGATTCATCATTGGCACCAGAGTTTGATTGGCTTGCCACAGATTTGTCCTTGGATAAATCGGGTGCTGGGGAAGATGGTTTTTGGACGGTGAATTTGTTTTGGCACTTCGCACATTTCACACTCACCGGTTTTTTGCCCAAACCGGGTAATTCAACGTCGTAAACAGCTTTGCAGGAAGGACAGTCGATTCGCATAACAGTATTAAAATTAATAGGTTAGCTTATTTATTATAGATGTTTTACAATAAATAGCAATAGATACCTTATTTTTAACGGCTAGAAATGGAGAAACCACAACATTTTTTTACATTTTGTGCGATTGACAAGATTTTAGCACCATTTTATAATGTGAAACTGTGCAGATATTTTGTTTGCGCAAATCATGATTCAGATTTACCATTAAGGGACGTCGTTCTCATTCCGATTTCTTTCGGATGTTGAGCGGCCAGATGCAGTCGATGAGAAATTGAAGTTGCCCTATTCATCTGTTGTTTGAATGTTTAAGATGAAGTACGATTTGGGTCGTGTTTATAAACTAGTATAATGAGGTTCCATGTTTATTACTCGAAAACAAAGTACATTCATATCGGGAGTTTTGTCATTTGCTTTGACTTTTGTATTGCTTGAGCAAATGCAACAGAGTCCGTTGGTTTCCGTTTTTCATAATTCTTCCTATGAAATTATTGAGACCAAGGTCTTCAATCGTTTTGTGGAGGAGCGTGAAAAGCTCACCCATCTTAAGCGAGAAAAGGCCAAGGCTCGCATTACAAAAGTCATGGAAGGATACAAGACGGGAATGAATGATGACTTTGTTCGTTCTACGCCGGATTTGATTTTGCGTGAAAGCGACAAATATGGTTATGATCCGTTGTTCCTCACTGCGTTGATTATAACAGAAAGTTCGTTCAATAATTGGGCCAAGTCCAGCCGAGGTGCTTTAGGGTTGATGCAAATTCGACCGAGGACGGGGATGATTTTGGCTCAGGAAACCCAGATGGTGTGGAATGGGGCACCAACGCTGTATGAACCCGATTCAAACATTGCTTTGGGTGCTTATTATCTGAATAAAATGATTGAACGTTTTGGTGACCTCAATCTGGCATTGGAAGCTTACAATCATGGCCCTTCTCAATTATCGCGATACCTCCGCAAGGGTTACCGCCCTAAAAAATACTCCAAAAGAGTTCATAATCATTATCAGCGAATCAAGTCCCTTTCAATTTAGACAAGTTGCCCAGTCAAGGGTGACTTGTCTGTATCCAAGCTTGAATTCAGTTGAATTCCAAAGCCTGGAGAAATTTTCTATTTCCCCCATTTCTCTATAATCTGAGACCGAACATTCACTGAATGCAGGTTGTGACGTACTTTAAATCAATCAAATGAAACTGATCCGGGTTTTTCTGAGTAATGGACAAAATGCGTTGCTGGTGTTTGGTTTGCTTGCAAGTCTGGGGTGCGCAAAGGTTGAAGTGACCGAGGCTTTCAAAGGCAGTTACGATAAGGATAAAAATAATAAGATTATCAGTACTTATTGCCAGAATTGCCATATCCATAAGGACTTCGATCCTTCAGAGCATATACATTTAATGCAGACGGATTACAAACGAACCGTTTTCAAGAAGGCCGAAGAATGTCGTATTTGTCATTATGTTGAGAAGCATTTGATATACGATCAATTTCTCCGCAAAACCCGGCGCCCTGATGATGCTAACCGAGGATTGTATAAGAGTTTCGAAAGAGAACAATTTAAAATTATGAAAAAGTCAATAGACGAAGCAAAAACTGAAAAACAAAAAACTGAAAAAGAGAATTCTAAGGAGAGTGATTCCAAAGCACCCTAGTTATTTTTTTGTGTTTTTTCCTTCAGATGATTTGTCGTTTATAGGACGTCTAACTTTTTTATGATCTCACAGGCAATAGTTTGCTTTCTTAAACACACAAGAATTGTTTGTGCTGTGAATGCAAACCCCGAGTTTTCAGGCCAACCCATTCAAAAAATATTTTATCTCTAGAAATTTATTGCTCCCTGAAAGGGGTTATGGACTTTTAAAAATAACTCCTATATTCATTAAGAAACCATTTGTTATGAAGCTGAAAGTTTTTCGCTGGTGTGTATTTTTCTGGGCAATATTTGTTGGAAATGTAGCTTTGTGTCATGCGTTTTCTTTTGGTGAAATCCGCCTGCTCAGTCAATTTGGAGGCCCCTTTCTTGCTGAAGTGGAACTATTTCATGAAGTGGGTGGTGTGGTTGAGATTGAAATTGGCAGTCGAGAAGATTACCAAAGATTACAATTCGAACGCCCTGCGATACTTGATGAATTGGAGATCGTCGAAATCCGTCGATTGACTGCTAATTCTGTTCTAGCTCAAATTGCTTCCAGCTCTGCGTTATTTTATCCCTCCTTTCACCTGATATTAAAAGCCAGCCACAATGGCGGGACTTTGTTGGAATCTTACTTAATTGCGGTCGATTTTCAGAGTAGCTTGTCACTGGGAGGTTCTTCCTCGGAAAACGATCTTTCCTTAAAAAAGCCTGACAAAAAAGAATCCACCGCAGTGTTGTCCACTAAAGGAGTTGAGGAAGAAAAAAATATTCCCGTTCCGGTGCTTTCGGCAGAAGTTTCACCAAACGAAGAAAAAATAGTGAAAGAGCCCACTCCGTTACAGCATGATGTTTCTGTCGAGAAACCGTTGCGGATTGTAGAGCTTGAAGCACCGGGATCTTTTGACGCTTATACCGTTATCACGAGTCAAAAGCCTGCTTCCTTGTTGACGAGAGAGTTCCCGACTCAGCTGACCGCAACGAAGGGTATTTCCCCCAAGTTACCACCGGGACAACTGACATCTCTTCCTGCAAAAGTTTTGGAATCTGTAAAATCTACAACGCCTGCTTCAACGAAAGAAATACCCTTGGGTAAATTGAAAAAAACCGATGATCTAAAAGTATGGACCGTCCGCCGGGGCGAAAATTTGTCCATCATTGCAAAAAAAATAGATCAGAATGCGGGCATCAAGCGAGTTGCCGTCGCACTTTGGATGGCCAATAGGGACAGTTTTATTTTCGGAAATATGAGTGGGCTGAAAGTCCATAGTACATTAAGGACGGATAATTTAGAGGAACTCTTGCGAAGTGTTTCTGAAGAAGAAGCTTCGCAGGTTTTTGAAAACCAATTGCTAGAGTGGAAATATTTAAGAGAAGCGGATCACTCGTTTCGCACTTTTGATTTGAAGCCGTCACCCGCTTTCCTCTTTGAACATCTTTCACTCACACAAACATTTTCTGTGTTGAAGGAATGGCGTTCTACCTGGGAGCGTGCCGATTGGGAAGGTCACTGGAGATTGTTTTCAAAGAGAACTTCCGCTGGAACAAAAAACTACAAAGAAGCTGTATTCCATCGATATAAAGATGTTCATCTGTCGATAGGAAATACTTATTTGACTTTATTACCCGATGGTCCTGGTGTTTTTTTTGATCAGGAGTTTTCCTCCACATCACTAAACAGTATAGGTGAAAAAGAAATTCATTTGGTTGCTGAAGAAGGCGAGTGGAAAGTTCAGGATGAGCTCTTTTCACTTGGAAAAAGTTTTCGAAATATAGATGATGCAGAAAAAAAACAAAAATTTTCTATTCAGAAAGATGGAGCTTCAGGAATTCCCTACGTGATTTATTTATCCAGTCACAAAAATTGGGAGGATGCTTTAGACGGATGGCGGAATCTCAAAAAAGCAGGAATTGAAACGTATATTTCCCCCTATTACTTTAGCGAAGACAAAAAAGTTTTCAGGCTTTTTATGGGGCGTTTCAGGGATAGCGATACAGCCGAGAGGCAAGTGAGTGTTCTCAAGCTAAGAGGTATTAACGCTTCTCCCTGGGATCTTCCTTATTCGTTAAAAGTGGGTACATACAGCCGGGAGGAAGAGGCAATCGGGAAAGCCTCTGAATTGCTGGCAAAAGGATATTCGAGCTATTTGCTTGCGAAAAGTAAAGAAGGATTCGACAACATTGAATTTCAGGTGATGCTCGGTGCGTTTGCGGATAAAAAATCTGCAGAAAAGATGGGGTTGGAATTACGAAAACTTCAAATCACTTATGAAGTGATTCAACCTTGATGCAAAAAAACGCCTCCCTTAAAAGAGAGGCGTTTATTGCGAACTCTATTTTTCTTACAAAATGTTCTTTAAAGTTGGTGCAGGTTTGAATCCAACAGTCTTGCTCGCTTTAATTTTTATTTCTTCCCCGGTTTGTGGATTACGTCCTTTTCTAGCTTTACGGAGTCTTACGGTAAATGTTCCGAAGCCTGGATAGGAGTATCTTTTTTCCTTCTTGATTGCCTTGGAAATGGTATCAAATGTTGCGTCTACCACATCAGCGGCTAATCTTTTTGTAAGCTCCTGATCCTTGCAGTTCTTAATAACAGCGGTGATCAATTCATCTTTGGTCAAGGTATCCCCTCCTTCTTAATTTAGGTTATCCGGCATCTGCATTATCAAAAAATACAGGAATAATGTCAATATAAAAAAACCGAAATTTAGCGACAATATGGGAGCAAACGGGGTTTTGATCATTTTCAAAATAGTGTTTAGATGTTATTATTCAGTACTACATTGAAGCATTGTTTTGCTTTTGAATTTTCATTTTTGGTTATAAAATTCAGGTTATATTATGGCGATTCTTGAAATTGCGAGACTTGGCAATCCTGTTTTACGTCAACAGGCCCAACCTGTAGACTTGAATGAGTTGACGCGTCCGGGAAGTGAACTGCAGCAATTGATCGACGATATGATTGAAACCATGCGAGATGCCAATGGTGCAGGGTTGGCGGCACCGCAGGTCTCACGCTCTTTGCAGATCGTTGTTTATGAATGCGAGGGGAATGAGCGTTATCCCGATCGACCGACAATTCCATTGACGGTATTGGTCAACCCACGTTTGTCCGAGTTGAGTGAAGAAACGGTCATGGGATGGGAAGGATGTTTGAGTTTGGATGATTTTCGCGGGAAGGTCGCGCGTTCCCGAACCCTTCGTCTGGACGGTTTTGACCGGGAAGGCCAAGCTGTTTCTATTCTTGCAGAGGGCTTCGAGTCGGTGGTTATTCAACATGAAACAGATCATTTGATCGGTAAAGTGTTTCTGGACCGGATGACGGACCTCACTCAATTGTCTTATGTGAAAGAATTTGAAACTTTCTGGGTGGCAGATGACACGGTCGAAGTTTGATGAATTTTGTGTTTGCTTGAAAAAATTTTAGGCCACACGTTTTGAGATTGTAACGAGTGTGCCAGGGGCTTAAAACATGTCTTTATCAGAAGAAGTTCAACACCTGTATAGCGAGCCGGGAATAGGGGCGACTTATATCAATACCTACGGCGAACTGAATATAAAGAATCTTGTCGAAAAATATCGTTCTTTGAATGAGTCGGAAATGCAGGAAATGCTCGCCATTGTGATAGATTTTTCCAAATCATTTGATTTGAGCGCGAGTTATCTTTCGGTTGGCGTCTTGCACGCTCTGGGGCAAGATTCTGCCGTAGAAGAGGCTTATCAATGGGCGCAAAAGCAAGACAATCCTCTCAATTTCACACATCATTATGATATCGGCAAATCACTGGCCGATTATTATACGAAGACCCCTTGAATGTATCCAAGCGAGAAAAAATTTGCTTGTTTCCGTACGTTTTAGCCTTTGCGGTGTTGAAGTAGCCAGATAAATCCTCCCCATAAAAAGCCTGGAATGGCGATGATCCCCGCAATCCACATCGCGGTCGTCGATACAGACATTGCAAATTGGTCGATACCGATTCCGACGGCCCAGTTGCTCAACCCCATGATCAATGTCAACAAGCCCAGCTCGACACTGAAAATTCGCCCTAGATAGTGGTTGGGGGCTTCCAGATGAATCAGGGCGGTGCTATAGACCCAGACAATGGACCCGAACAAGGTTGCCAGTCCGAGTGCTAATGAGGCACTCCATAAATTTGCAGACAAGGCGAACAGGTAATAACAAACCGCTCCCAAAATAAAACTGGCTCCAATACATACCTGCAATGCCTTTGGCGAATCACCAAAAATTTTTCGAGCCAGGGGTGGCCCGATAGCGGCACCCAGCCCTCGGGCTGAGTATAATATTCCTATGGCCAACGATATTTTTTCTGGTTTGGAATACAATTGATTTGCGTAAAGAGGGATGAGGGTCATTATTCCTCCAGCCAGAGCCAAACCCGACTTGAGCAATGTGAGGACCAGAATAACCGGCTCGGCCAATAGATAGCGCAGACCGTCGCGTAAATTGGACCAGCCGTTTGCAAGCTCATCTTTTTTTAAACCGGGTGCATTTGAAGGGAGATTGAATAAGAGAAAGGCCGAAAGCAAAAAAGTGAATGCGTCGATGATGAAAGCCGTTCGAATTCCTGCAATGCTCACGATCAACCCTCCCATGGCCGCGCCAAAGGCCAGCATGACCGACCAGGTAGAACCACTCAGTGCATTGGCCGCGACCAGATTTTTTCTGGGAATCAGAGATGGGATGATGGCACTTCTCGCAGGCTCAAAAAAACCTGTGAGTGCCGTTGACAAAAGCGTTAAGATAAAAACAATGACAATGTCTTCGGGACCGTCCACCGTTAGAAATCCCAAAACGATAACAAATCGTCCGAGGTCGGATGCAATCATCACCCATTTACGGTCAAAACGGTCGATGACAACCCCCGCAATCGGGCTTATCACTACGATAGGAAGCAACTTTGCCATCATTACACCCGCCAGAGCCATGCTCGAGTTACTGACTTCAAGGATAAGAGTGTATATGGCAATACTGTTGAGCCAATCTCCCAGTTCAGAGACGACTTGTCCGTACCAAAGGTATCGAAAAGATCGGTTCTTTTTTATAATGGCAAGATAACTGTCACTGCGATTGGCAATCATGGGTTGTTCTATGGGAATGATTCGATATTACGCACTTGGAAGCGAGGCAAGACAACAGGTATAATAGACCATTTTAAAATCAATGAGGGGAGTAATTTAAAGAATGGAAATCAGTTCGATCGAAGACGACGAAAGTGAAAAAAACCGGAAGTTGATGAGTCGGATTTCCTTCTGGATTTCGATCATTGTTTCAACAGCTATTGTGGTGTGGTATGTCGCCACCCATCCTCCTGATTCCAAGGAGGTGCAAAAGATGCGGATATTTTTCAAAGAAAATAGTAGGGATGTTTCGGTTTTTATCGCATTGCCCAGAGATGAGATGAAAGAATATGCCGAGCAAAAGAGACACCCTTTTTATAAAAGTTTTCTTGAAAAATCAGAAGCGGATCGCGACAAGATCCGAGCCATGATTCATGTTTCAATCGATTACACACCCTATCAGTATTGGTTCAATATGGTGTTTTTGTGGATCATCGCTTTCACCACACTTTGGTTTTTTGGCCTGATGACAGAAGGGGCTCTGGTCATCATGAAAAAAGAGAGGACCGAGCGCATTCGAAAATTCAACGAGAAGTCCGAAACCACCAATCCACAGACCGATGACAAGTCAGAAAGTAACTCTTAAAAGTCGCCCTTGATAGGAGAAAACTTTGTGAGAATTTGAACTGTATTTTTTGATCGTTACTTCCTAAACACGAGAGAAGTAAAAAATGGAGATTGTAATGATGCATAAGGGATTGATGCGTATTCTGTTTCATTTTATTGCATTTGCAGTGTTGGTTTTGCCCCTTGAAGCTTTGGGGCATAGTGGCAATGCGTCTGAGGAAATCCCCCACATGGATGTGCCGTTGCTACATATTCGAGCCGGTGGTGGTGATGTTGCCAGCACCGAAAAGCTTCTTAAGGAAGGACACAAGGCCGATGAACAGGATGAGGATGGCAATACCGCTCTTTTAAAAGCTTCATGGGGAAACTTTTCCAAAGTGGTTGCCCTTTTATTGGATCATGGAGCCGATCCCAATCACCAAAATAAATGGGGCGAATCGGCGTTGAATCTGGCCGCATATATGGGGAATCAGGAGACTGCGGAATTATTGATTCAAAAGGGGGCCAATGTGCAGACACGGGGCGAAAAAGGAGCGACTCCTTTGCACCGGGCCGCTGGGGAAGGGCACAAAGAGATGCTGAATTTACTTATAGCGCATGGGGCAGATTTGAATGCCAAAGATGATGATGGGAAAACCCCCTTGTATTGGGCCTTGTATAAAAAACATAAAGAAATTGGAAAGTTTTTAGAAGATCAAGGGGCAAAATAAATCCAACGCAATTCAAAGAGCCCGCAGGCCTGACAATATACAGCAACTACTCAATGTCTGTGGGATTCCAGTGAACAATTTTTATCCAGAGGCAAGTAGGCCTCACCTCGGTCGTTGCCGATTTTAAAAGAAAAGAATTTTACTTTAGGTTCTTTTCTTCCTTCCTCTACCCAACCTTCGGCAAAGAGTGTAAAAGAACCGTCCTCCTGAAATAGTATCTCCCGGATTCCCTTGTTTTCACTTTTGTAGATATAGGAATCTTTTGTAGTGGCTGAGACGAATGACCCGGAAGCTAATGTTTCTTTATTTTCCCCGAATACAACCGTTACCACTTCACGAGTGATGTCGATTCCATCGGTTGCGCCGGTCGTGATAAATTGTCCCGTTATTTTTAGAAAAATTGTCTCCGTAGGTGAATGGAACAGATCGCTTTTCTCTGCGTTTTGCTCAGGGAAAGAGACCGGCGATACACTATGGACATGGAGGATGGACTCAAAAGGGAGAACGATCAACTTCTGAGTCGCAGAGCTTTGGTTACCTGCCGCATCCATAGCAGTCCAAGTGATGACTGTGGTCGAATCGACAGGCAGGAAATCCTTTGGCCCATCGCGGCTCACCCTTACCGGCCCCACACGGTCTCTTACTGCGGGTTTATTGAGTACAAGTGGAACTTTAGGTCCGCTGGCAAAAAAAATCACTGGATTGGGCGGAATGAATATTCGAGGTGCTACGGTATCTTGAACGGTGATGATTGCCTTGTCAGGAGACGATGTTATCTCACCGTTTTTCACCACAAGGGAAATTTCGTTGACTCCCGCAGGCAGGATCACCGTGGGAGATTGGCCTTTAACGGAACCAAAAGGACCCTGCCAGATATAAACCAGGTTTTCGGGATTCGTTAGAGGAGAATTCGGTGACAGCTCCACATAACCTTTCAGAGTGACTTGGGCTCCACCTCTGCTTTCCTGCTCCAGTACGAGGTCTGGCCCGGCATTTGCCTGCAATACAGATGCTTGGGCCAAGGCATTATTTTGCATCAGCGTGCAACCGAACAGGAATATTAAAATTTGCTTTAGCATATCTATAGGGTGGCGACCGGAAAACAAGTCACGCGAGGTAAAGTTATTTAAAAAGTTCTGGTAAAATGAGTGGCTTCAAATCTTTTCCGCGCATTTTTTAATGGCGTGAATGCATTCTAGTTTAGCTTTTTGGAGGCTCAATTCCAATGGATTCCAGATATTCGATGAATGTCTTGAATTGCGGGTCCGATAAAACGAGTTGAGAAATAGGGTAGTCCTCTGGCAATCCTTCCAGCACCGGTTCGAATCTCATTTGAAATTCTATCGGTAATGCAATTCCCACCGATTTCAGATACAGTAAGAGACCCGGATCAAAAAGAATATGTGGCGGGAGAATTGACATCGTTTTTTGAGTGGCATCTGCCGGCACTTTATTTGGATTCGCCGGGCGATTTTTCCCGCTAGCCGAGACCGTTTCTTCGCGTTTATTGAATTTTTTCACGCTCTCCACATCGTACAGACTTCCCTCCATCAACCAAAACTTGCTGGTGGATGGATCACCTGTCCAGAACTCCAATCGGCTTTGATTACCCAGAAGTGCATTGATGGCCTGACGCCAGTCAGGAGCGGTGATATCGATCTGGATCGGTGTTTCAGAGACTGGGTAGTTTAAATGAAATTTGATGCCTGTTTGATTGGAAATTTTTTGCAGGACTGCTTCCAGTGTTTGATGGTGAAAACGGATGGTCACGCCTGCAGAATTTTGGGTAATACCTTCCGGAAGATTCGGAGAGGGGGCAGACAGGGCAAACCTTACAAGAATAGAATCAAATGACGCAAAGGTTCCGGCATGAATGGGAGTGGGGAAAGCAGAAAACGAAAATATCGCTAGAACAACCAAGGTCAACCGCATTCAATTTCCCCAGCTAACTTTTGAACGTTAATAAAAAATGGGAGAGACGGAATTCCGTCCCTCCCATCAATTTTTACAGCTTCAGGCCTTTAGGAAAACTTCCCAAAGGCCTGATTCCAGATTACTTCTTTACTGCTTTAGCAGGTGCTTTTGCTTTTGCAGGTGCTTTTTTTGCTTTAGCAGGTGCTTTTTTTGCTTTGCTCTTGCCTCTGTCCTTGTCTTTATCCTTGTCGCCATCATGCCCACGACCGGTGTTAAAGGTGACAGTGGTTTCGCCAAGATCATTACCGATTCGGATCGTCAAAGGTTGCGCTACACCAAAAGGAATAGCACTGAGATCCATTCGTTTTACTTTGATCTTGAACTTGCCATTGGAATCAAACGTGACTTCACTCAGACCCGATTTCGGACCTTTGTACTTCCATGTCGTTTTGCCGTCCGAATCCTTATCCTTGTCGTGGTCAGATGTTCTGGCAACGAAGGAACCTGCAGGAAGGGTCCAGCTCAAACCATCAATGGTGATGATCACAGTCTCGGAAGTGAAGTTCAAGCCGTCGCCGTTAGCAAATTCGCTGAACGTACCGGAAACTTGCATCCAGTCTTTCGGACCACGGTCATTGTCTTTATCCTTGTCTTTGTCCTTATCGCCATCGTGATGCAATTTCAACTTGGCTTTGGTGACAGTCAGGTCAAGAACGAAAGGATCGATTGTAACGTTTTGTGTTGCAGAGGAGCAGTTGCCCGCCGCGTCACAAGCCGTCCATGTCACAACAGTGGTAGCGTCTACCGGGAAGCCAGCAGGTTGATCGCTGGTGATAGAAGCAACGCCAACCGCATCAGTTGCTGTCGCCGTTCCAGTGCTGACGGGTGTCAATGGACCCGTAGCCGCTGTGGTGATATCAGCCGGAGCTGTGATGACAGGAGCTGTTGTGTCTTGTACCGTTACATTTTGTGTAGCGGTTCCACAATTGCCCGCCGCATCACAAGCCGTCCAGGTGACAACCGTTGTGGTGCTTGCGGTGTAGTCTGCAGGAGCATCATTAACGGTAGAAACAACGCCAACCGCATCGGTCGCCGTAGCGGAACCGATAGCCACTGCCGTTTGTGGACCGGTTGCTTCAACCGTTACATCCGCCGGAGCGGTTACAACTGGAGCAGTCGTATCAACGATGGTGACGTTTTGTGTAGCGGTTCCACAATTGCCCGCCGCATCACAAGCCGTCCAGGTGACAACTGTCGTGGTGCTTGCGGTGTAGTCTGCAGGAGCATCACTTGAGATAGAAACAACGCCAACCGCATCGGTAGCTGTAGCGGTACCAATTGCTACTGCCGTTTGTGGGCCGGTCGCTTCAGCTGTTACATCCGCCGGAGCGGTTACAACAGGAGCAATCGTGTCTTGTACGGTAACGCTTGTTGTTGCAGGAGCGGAATTAACGGTACCGTCGTTGACTACCAACGTTACGTTGTTCGTTCCAGCAGGCATCAAAACAGTAGGTGTTGCACCAGAGGCTGTTCCGAAAGGCCCGGTCCAGCTGTAGGTCAATGGATCGCCATCTGCATCAGAAGAGGCGGTTCCGTTCAAGGTTACGTTAGAACCTGCAGGACCCTCTTGCTCAACCGTTTGGCTTGCGCCAGCGTTTGCAACAGGAGGTTGGTTAGCGGGTACGGTAACAGCAAATGATGTTTGACAAGTTTGGTTGCCATTGTCCGTGAACGTGAGGGTTACTGCAAACGTTCCAGAGCTGGCTGGTGTCCAGTTAACAGTTCCCGTTGCAGGGGAGGCCACGCTGGAACCCGTTGCAGGGCTCAGAGTCGCACCCGGTGGCAGACCCAAATGATTTATTGTCAGGTTGCCGCCTTCTGGATCGGTACCGGTTGCAGAAATCGAGAAAGCTTGTCCCACGGGTACCGTGCTGTTTGCCGGTCCATTCAAATTACACGTTGGTGGATCGTTATTCACGAGGCCGCCATTGACTTCCAGGATGACATCCAAAGAGGTTCGCAAACCGCCTTCGAAGATGGCCACCTGCAATGCATGTTTGGATTTGTCTGCAAAATTAGTGGCATCCCAGTTCAAAATACAACTGGAGGTAACATCAGCGAGTGAGCCACCCGTACCTACAGGACTGGTGATAGAAGACTCAGCCGTTGTTGCCTGTCGACAGGTGATGGCGGAACTGTCCGGATCGGCGACGACCAGATTGATTGAGTTGGGACCTTTAGCGACCTGAAGAATAGGAGGCAAAGAGGAAACCGAAGAACCTTGTTGACCGTTTCTCAAATCAAGGATGGTCTGTACACTCCAATTAGAATCGTGTGAATTTTGTAGCGTACTGATTCGGCAACATCCGGGTTGAAGTTGTATGGTGTATGGGCCAGCCGTTGCGTATGTATGGCGGACTGTTTGATCATAAATTTCTACAGCTTCCCCGCTCAAATCGGTTCCAGAGAAAATCAGAGATCCGGCACCTATGTTCGTGCCGTCTCCAAGGCTAACCCCGGATGGACAACAACGCCAGTATTGTTTGATTGTGATATCGACCGTGTTTCCGCTAACACGTTGCCAAGTGATGTGTCCGCCGCGAAAATGCGAGGCCAGGACGTCTGATGTCATGATCGACAAAAACGCCAAGGCCAACACTCCGGCCAAAACACTTTTATAAGTTAATGTTCGTTTCATTTAATTGTCCCTCTCCTTTATTTCTTTATAATGAGTAATTCTTTAATTTAATGAGTCAAAATCTTTTTTAGTTACCCAGGAGGCCTTTTACTTGGGATACGATGCTCATTGCTCCTGCTTCATCCCCTTGACCGCACAAATTGGTCGCCTGAGCCAGCATGTAGTTCAATTCATAAGCGAGACTGGCATCGGTCACACCCGCAACGGTTGCCGTCAGAGCGGCGATTTCAGCCGCGCAATCTGCCGCAAAAGCTGGAGTTGCGCATAAGGCCATTGCCAAGGCGCAAACTGTTAATAAAAGAATTCTTTTCATGAATACTTCCTCCATAAGATTAAAATTAACAATAACTTTACGGTCTAAAAATCTTTGTGACCGCAGATATTTACCTAAACTGATCAAAGTTGTATATTTTTACTCTCTCAAAGAATAATGGTAGCTACCTTCAAATATTTCCCGAAGGATTGAATTTGGAGGATTTCATATTTGTTGAGAAATTCATGTAAAATACTATAAATTAAGGGATTATATAGAATAACATCCTGGATTTCAATGGAAATGTAAACCTTCTAATATATAAGAGCCTTCTTCAAGGTTAAGGCTTTAATATCTGTCTGGCAATAGAAAAGTTAAAAAAAATGATAAAAATTTATTTTATTTTGTAACCTGGAATTTTCTGACTTCTGGCATCGTCTGGGCTAGATTTATTTATGGCAAGGATGTTTGGGACACAGGGCCTTTTCATAGTAGAATAAATGGAATCTAGTCTTATAGTGAGTGACCCGAAAGAAAAAAGCAGTGCGGAATCCTTTCTTATGAGTAAAGTTTCTGATTTGAGGGTGATCATGCCCGATAACGTTTTTCTAACAATATTTTTGGGATCGATTCAATGGACGTTGCGACCATAAGATTTTCCATTTTTTTGGGTGTTTTTGTCTTGATGCTGGCACTGGAGGCGATGATCCCACGGCATCCGACGGTGGATTCCAAGCTTCGTCGATTGGGTATTAATCTCGCAATCACAGGGATCGATATTTTGGTGGTGCGGTTATTTTTAGGGACTGCGGCTATCGGTGCGGCACAGTTTGCCGAGGTGCAAGGATGGGGAATGTTGAACTGGACGGAGCTTCCTCCTGCCATCGAAATATTTTTCGCGGTTGTGTTTTTAGACTTCATGATTTATGTGCAACACGTTGTGGTGCATATGATCCCTTTTTTCTGGCAGTTCCATATTGTTCATCATACCGACCTCGATCTGGATGTTTCTTCGGGTTTACGTTTTCATCCGATTGAGATATTGGGTTCTCTTTTATTCAAGATTGTTTTGATTTTTTCTTTGGGTGCATCTCCCGTGGCGGTATTGATCTTTGAGGCCATTTTGAACGGGATGGCGCAATTTTCACATTCAAATATCAAACTGCGAGATGATTGGGAGGAGGCTCTGCGTAAGGTTATTGTGACGCCGGACATGCATCGCATTCATCATTCTGTTGAGAGGGCAGAGACCAATTCGAACTATGGCTTCAATCTTTCACTTTGGGACCGCTGGCTGGGTACTTATATTGCTCGTGCAAAGAAACTTCAACCGGATATAGTGATTGGTGTTCCAGAATATAGAAAACCGGAAGAAGTTGGACTCTTAAAACTGCTCCTTATGCCTTTTAAGCGCAAAGGACCGTCATATTTTTCAGGAGATATACGCTAAATGCTTCCTCCATTAACCAAAATCATTGCCACGTTGGGCCCTGCTGTCGGGCAAAAAAAACAGATCAAGGCTTTGGCACAGGCGGGTGTGAATATTTTTCGTCTCAATTTATCGCATGGAGTTTACCCAGCTCTAACGGAATGGATCGGCTACATTCGCGAGGTCGAAAAGGAATTGGGAATCTATTTGGGCATTTTGCTAGATTTGCAGGGGCCCAAAATGCGAGTTGGCAAGATCAAGAACGGGAGCGTCCAGTTGCGGAGGGGCGACTGCTGTGTGTTCACGACGGGGAAACCGGTTGGGGATGAAATTCCCGTACAGTATGCCAAATTTCATCAAGTGGTGTCTCCGGGTGACCGTGTTTATCTGAACGACGGGCAAATTTGCGTCAGCGTTCAAAAGGTTTCCGGAAAATGTGTTGAAACGAAGGTTTCTGAAGGTGGGCTGTTGTCCAATTTCAAAGGCATCAATCTTCCCGATGCGGAAATCGACGAAAGCCCGATCACGCCAAAGGACCGCAGGGATCTGGAGTTTGGTTTGCAGGCAGGGGTCGATTTCGTCGCCCTTTCGTTTGTGGGGCGGGCTCGGGATATTCAACTGCTCCGTCGTATGATTCGAGCAAAAGGTGGATCGGCGGAAATCATCGCTAAAATCGAGCGTCGTCAGGCGGTTGAAAGGATGGATGAGATCATTGAAGAGGCCGATGCGGTCATGGTTGCACGTGGGGACTTGGGTGTTGAAATTCCACTGTCCGAAGTGCCGATCATCCAGAATCGTATTTTGAAGGAATGTATTCGTAAATCACGCCCTGTGATTGTAGCGACTCAGATGTTGGAATCTATGATTGAAAATGCCAGACCAACCCGGGCGGAAGTGTCGGATGTCTCGAATGCGGTTATGTCGGGGGCGGATGCGGTCATGCTTTCCGGCGAAACTGCGGTGGGGAAACATCCGCTATCTGTCGTGAAGGTGATGGTGGAAACGATTTGTGTCGCTGAGAAATTTTTGAATGAGTCTGGCGCAAAAGAGGAAAACTGGGAACGTTTAAAGAAACTTCCCATTGCCAGAGGGGTGGCGTTGACAGCGCAACGGATGGCGGGTTGGTTGCAGGCACGCGCATTGGTGGTTTTTACCGAATCGGGTGGCACTGCAAAAACGGTTGCTTCGTTTCGCCCGAAAGCATCCATTCTGGCCTTCACTTCCACGGAGGCACAAGCTCGCAGATTGATTCTCGTCCGCGGGACGATTCCTATACTGGTCGATGGCAAGGTGAGTTTGATGGAAGATATTGGAGAACTTTTTAGATTGATCAAAAGCAAGCGACTGCTGAAAAAAGGGGATCGCGTTATCATCACTGCAGGCTTACCTCTGGGTCGTCCTGGCTGGATCAATGTGGTTCGTGTTGAAACACTTCCCTAGAAAATTAAAGGTTTTATGTCTCTTAGAAATTATATAGTTGTTACGATTCTGGTTGTGGGATGTACGTTTGTCATCAGTAAGTGGCAGGAAAAGCGGGGAACTCTTGAAATTCTGAAAGTGTTTTTTCAGGTGGTGGTATTTTTCGTGGCGGTGGTCGGTGGGGTGTTTTTGTTGGCCAAAGTTCTGGCTCATTTTGGAATTGCGCAATCGGGATTTTTTATATGATGCGGAGTAATATGGAATTTTCTCCTTTTATGTTTTTTGTTTTGGGGTTTACATTTCTGGCCATTTCATTTTGCATGGGTTTGATGATTCATGCGTCTCTGATGTACGAGGACAAAAATGGAATAAAAAAGGAAAGTAAAATTGCCTGGATACTGAGCATGCTTGCGGGAACGGCAATCACGGGCTGGATGTTCTACTACGGATATTATGTGAATTTTGGCCGATGAAACTTTTTTAAAAAAAAAGACGTCCGCATATTTGAATATGCGGACGTCTGAATTTGACAATTAAAGGATTTTCGAATGCGGACTCAACCTGCCAAAATATCTATAATGCGGAGGCAGTCATTTTTGTAATTTAGAATTTCCACCTGATCTTCTTCTGGCAAATCATCTTCCTCGCTCAAATTCTCGTCGATCAATTGAATCGCGTCGTTGAGTCCCCCTGCGACGAGATCCAAGTCAGACTCGGTCAATGCATAGATCGAAGGATTTTTCTTCAGAGATTCGAAGACTCGTGTGTACTTGTCCCTGTATTCCAAAGTAGAAATCCTCATTTTGTCCGAAATTTTTCCTTTGAGCTCTGTATTCATATCAGAAATGGCGTCATTGAGAGCTATTTTGATAGTTTCGATTTCTTTTTCAGTGATTGTCGCTAGGGATTTCATTGACTGATTACTCGAATAGTAAGGGTTGATTTCGATTAATGAATAAGGATGGGCCCACCAGGACTCGAACCTGGGACCGACCGGTTATGAGCCGGTGGCTCTAACCAACTGAGCTATGGGCCCGATATAATGAATGCTCCCACCGCAAACGGGCAGAGCTGAAATGATATTCTACCTGTGGTTTATCACAGGTAGAATATCACTCGCAGGATTTAACCTTCGAGAAAACTGCGCAATTTTTTGCTTCTGCTGGGGTGTCGCAATTTCCTCAACGCTTTGGCTTCAATCTGACGGATGCGCTCGCGGGTGACTGAAAAATCCTGCCCAACTTCTTCAAGCGTATGTTCAGAATCGAGCCCAATGCCAAACCGTTTTCGCAATACTTTTTCTTCTCTGGATGCCAGCGTGGACAGTACTTTTAAGGTCTGCTCCTTTAAATTCTTTTTGACGACGGCATCGACGGGAGACATTATTTTCTTATCTTCGATGAAGTCTCCCAAATGGCTATTCTCTTCTTCGCCGATCGGAGTTTCAAGGGAAATAGGTTCTTTGGCGATTTTTAATACTTTGCGTACCTTATCGACGGGCAAAACCATCTTCTTAGCGATTTCTTCCGGGATGGGTTCTCGTCCCAATTCCTGAACCAGGTGACGGGAAACACGAATGAGCTTGTTGATGGTTTCTATCATGTGCACCGGAATTCTTATGGTGCGGGCCTGATCGGCAATGGCACGAGTGATTGCCTGGCGAATCCACCAGGTAGCGTAGGTGCTGAATTTGTATCCGCGTTGATATTCAAATTTATCAACAGCTTTCATCAAGCCGATGTTTCCTTCTTGTATCAAATCTAGGAATTGAAGCCCGCGATTGGTGTATTTTTTTGCAATGCTCACGACCAGACGCAGATTGGCTTCGGCCAGTTCACGTTTTGCGGTTTTGTCCTTAACCCGGCCGCGTGCGATTGCTCGAACGGTAGCCAGCAAATCGTCTTTGGAAGTATCGGTTTCCTTTTCGATTTTTTTAATTTTTCGGCGTCCGGTTTGCGCCATCTTCAAGTGGGCATCGTACTGGATTTTAGTGACTACCTTGCCACTGGGTACTTTGACGCTTTTCTTTTTGACCCAGTTGTTTGACAGTTTTTTGATATCAGCCAAGGAGATCTTCAGTTCTTTTTCGAGTTGCCTTTCCTGTTTGCCCGCCATTCGGAACTGTGCGGCAATTTCGTAAATTTTCTCAATGATACTATCCATAATGTCAGGATGGAAATGGAACTCGCGCAGACAGTCGGCCATTGCTTTTTGTTGCTCAGACTGTTTCTGTGCCCAGCTTTCGCGAACTTTGTCCTGCGTTTTACATTCGGCCAGACGCTCGGAAATTTTGACTAATTTCTGTTCCTGAGTTTTGAAGTTTCTGACTTGCTTAAGGAATTTTTTAATAACATCTTTTTCAGTGTGAACTTTGCTTTCCTCATTTTCAGAGGTCTTGATCAAGTCAAAAATATAACGTTCTTCGTTTTTGACCTGTTCGTTCATGAGCAATATTTCACGAAGGGTGATAGAGCAATTCGCGACCGCAAACAGCACTTCGTTTTGTCCTTCTTCAATCAACTTGGCAATGGTGACTTCGCCTTCACGTGTGAGAAGAGAAATTGTACCCATTTCGCGAAGATACATTCTGACCGGATCATCAATGCTTACGCTTTCCGCTTTGGTGACGGTTTCCTCTTCTTCATCGTCTGAGGAAAGATCGTCATCGTCATCATCGATATCTCCATTGTCCTTCGATGCAATGAGTTTTTCACCTTTGGCGGCACTGTCGACAATAATAATGTCGTTTTCGCCGAATAAGTGCATCAAGTCGTCAATTTGTTCAGGGGCAACCACATGCGATGGAAGCACATCATTCACTTCCTCATAGGTCAGGAAACCTTTTTCCTTCCCATGCATGATGAGCTGGTTGATTTCGGTGGCATCCGAAGTCTTGGTGGGCATTGGGGTGGTATCACCTTGATCCTGTGTGCTTGATTTCGTCAACGAAAAATTCCTTTCAGTTGATTTCGGTGGCATCCGAAGTCTTGGTGGGCATTGGGGTGGTATCACCTTGATCCTGTGTGCTTGATTTCGTCAACGAAAAATTCCTTTCAAAGGTATTATTAGCTAGCTCGCAGAGCGGTTTCCAATTCCTTAAGCTTGATTTGAAATTCTCGGGATTGTTGAATTTCACCGGCCTCTATGGCCTGGTTTCTCAAGCTTTTTAAATTCTTTATTTTGCCTTCAGCAGAGGCTCTTTTTACTGCGCCAATGCAATCAACAAGGGCCTGCTCAATATTGTCAAATTGTATCGGGTTCAAACCCATCTGAGTGATTTTGCTTGTCACTTCTGGGTCGTCTGTCATGTCCAGAATACTGTCTATGCGAATCGTGCGCCCATCATCCGCCATTTTATACAATAGTTCTGCAATGGCATGCATTTTTACATCGAGGAATTCGTCCAGTGTTACTCGCGATTTTATTTCTTCGATAGCCGTCTGACCCCCAGAAAGCATTAGATGAATCAAATAGGTTTCAGGATTCATCTTGCTTGGAGCATTTTCTTTGTAGGCTTCCATCTTGGGACGTTGCAAATGAACGTTCTTTTTCATTTCAGAAAGGAGAGCGTTCTCATCCAGTCGCGCGCGTTCTGCAAGAAATTTGATCCATTCTGCCCGCTCCACCGAATTGCGGAGTTTTGCTAAAAGAGGCAGGACATGATTGGCGATTTCTGTTCTTCCTGAAGGGGTGGTCGCATCTCCTTTAGATATGACATCGAGAATGTGAAACTCCAGAAAAGGCCTGGCTTCGTTGACTTTTTGCAAAAAATCTTCGCGACCTTTTTTCAGTATGTAAGAGTCGGGGTCCTGGCCATCGGGTAATATTAAAATCTTTACGTTCATCCCATGATCTATCAAGAGCTCAAAGCCTTTGAGAGCGGCAGACAGGCCCGCTGGATCCGAGTCAAAAATCAGGGTGACATTTTCTGACAAATTCTTTAACAACAGAATTTGCTGAGAGGTCAGTGCCGTACCACAGGGGGCAACGGCATTTGTGATGCCGTTGACCGTTGCTCGCATTTGATCAAAATATCCCTCGACCAGCAGGGTTGAGTCTTCTTTGCGTATTGACGAGCGAGCCCGGTCCAAGCCAAACAGATAGCGGCTTTTTTTATACAGAATCGTTTCGGGCGAATTTAAATATTTTGGGATATCTTCATCCTTTATAGCTCTGCCAGCGAAACCAATGATAATGCCTTGAGGATCTTTTAATGGGAATATGATTCGATTTCTGAAACGATCATAATATTCGTCTTTATCGTCCTTCTTTTTTACCAGACCGGCTTGATCTAGCTGAGCCGGAGTGGTTTTTGTTGTCTTTTCCAGTTGAGTCATCATGGCAGACCATGAAGGTATGGCATAACCAATTTCATAGCTGTCCAATGCCTCTTGGTCAAACCCTCTACTTTGTAGATAGTCTCTGGCAGCCTGTCCCTGTTGGGGATTTTTCAGCTGTTCTCTAAAGACTTGGCAAGCTTGCAGGTTGATACTACGAATACGTTCTCTCTCATTGTGGTCGGTGTTTTCAAAACCATTGTTTCTAGGTTCGGGCAGTGAGATTCCGGCCTTTTCTGCTAAATGCTTAACGGCTTCAAAAAAAGACAGACCTTGAGTTTCCCTGACAAATCGGAATACGTTCCCGCTCGCACCACATCCGAAACAGTGGTAGACCTGTTTGTCAGCACTGACTGAAAACGATGGGGTTTTCTCTGGATGAAAGGGACACAGACCTTTATAGGAATTGCCTGCCTTTTTCAGACCCACCGTTTCTGACACGATTTCTACCAAGTCGGAACGGGTTCGGATATCGTCTATGACTGTGTCGGGAATTGAGTAGTTCAATGTTTCGCGCGGGTCAAGCCCGTAAAATACAAGTGAAAACTTCCTTCGCCATAAAATAGCGAAGGTTGGCGAAAACAGACAAAAAATTTATTTTTAAGGATTTACTGCTTTTGTGGAGATTCCGCAAAATACAAACTACGATTCGTTGTTGTCCGATGTTCTATTGTCAGGGTTAGCCTTCAACAAGGCATCAGCGGTCAGGCAGTCAAATACTCTAAAGCCAATGATTTGATCACTGCGCTCTCGGCTTTTCCTTTGAATTCGGAAATGGCACATTTCATGATCTTTCCTAAATCCTTTGCGTCCTCAGCACCCGTTTCTTTAATGATTTGTTGAATCCGAGCGCGTAATTCCTCTTCTGATACCTGCTTAGGTAAATATTCCAGAAGGAAGGTCACCTCTTTTAATTCTTTTTCTTGAAGCTCGGGTCGATTGCCCTGGCCAAAAAGTTCGGCGGCTTCTTTATTTTTTTTGATCTGAGTTACAATCAAAGAAATGACATCTTCATCTTCGAGTTCTTTTTGGATCTCAATTTCTTTGTTTTTGATTACGGATTTGAGACTTCGGATTGTGTTGAGTTTTAAAGAGTTTTTCTCTCTTAAAGCGGTCTTTAGGTCTTCCTGAAGTTGTTCTTTTAAGGTCATCTGTCCCATTCTTAATTGTAAAAATAAAATATACGTTTCAACTGCACTTTTGTCAATGGCAGGAGTGATATTTACTCACTAAATATGAAAAATAATCAAAGGTTGTTTTCTTCGGTCTCATACGTTTTGGCAGAAGCTTGATAAACTCGCTGAGTTTCTTCTGTCAGTTTACCGTGCAAGTATATATAGAACCAGCGTTTACCTGATTCCTTTAACAATTCCAGCGCGGCAGTTTTTAATAGAGTTCCGGGATGTTTGCGAATGGCCTTGTATAATATTGAGGATATTTTGACGGCGGTATCGAGTTTGTATTTGTCGGCCCATTCTTTGACTTCGCTGTCCTGCCATTGATCGGCGAGGCCTTTTGCTCTCAATACATGTGATACGCGCAACCGAAACAGGTGTCCGGCCGCAGGGTGATCCCGCAGTGCTTCTATTCGTTCCAGCAATCTTCCTGCCGCAACAGCGACGTCGGTCAACCGGGCTTCTTTCAAAGGTTCAATGGATGTCGGGTGATGCCACCGGGCGATACTTTCTGCCAGCTGTCGATAGATTTCCAAGGCTCTTTCTTTTTTAAGAACGCTTGTTTCAAATAAAAGCTCGTTTCGTGAAGCGTTGACGATGCGTTGCAGGCCTGGGGGAAGGTTGACTGGTGTCTCGGGGCTGGCCATTCCGTCAAATCGTTTCCAAACTTTTTCTTCCTCCGTCGCGGCGATATCGTTGTCGATTTCCCGGTACAATTGATAGGCGGTTTCCCCGACCAGTAAAGTCCAGCGTAGCAACAATTGTTTGAGAGCGTAGCCGCGAAACCAATGGACCAGCATCTTTATGAGCCAGAAGCTCAGATCCATGAATCGTATGGCGGTGTAAAGCCAATTTAAAACGGTCCCCAGCCGATATTTATAAAAAGCACGACCGGAACGGGATTGATCCCAGGTTTTCTTTTTTTCCCAGGCTTCAGCGAGGAAAAATAAATGACGCAGGCGCAGGTTGAAAAGTTTCGCAACGGTTTTGTTTTGATTCCACAGACGAGTCTGGTTTTTGGCGAATAGAAGCGCATCGAGGAGTTTCCCGAGTCGCACTTCCTCCGCAGGGGAGGGCGACTCCGGGCGGTAAACACTTGCCACTTCTCGTGTCAGCTCCATGCTACGATTGAAAATATCGAGATCCTCTGGATTCAGGATCCATTTTCTTCGAATGGCTTCGACATGAGTGATCACAATCTGCAAAGCACGCGCATCTTCAGCATGGGGCGAATCGTCACGCATTTTCTCAAGTGTCCGTAGTTTTTTCTTTACGGCCAATCCGTTGCGCCACAGATTGATTCCTCCAGTGCTGAAAAAAATCAGTCCTGTCACAATGAAAAACAGGCCAATATAAATCCAGTGTGCTTCAATCATAGTGTCGTTACGATAATCTAGCACCCGCTGTAAGGGGGTGGTATAGTGAGTGGTCTAAATAAAGTGTGTCTCAGACATTTTATGCTGTTCCAGCGCAATCGCAAACTATTCTATTCAAAGGGGCTATTATCTTGATACCCAGACGGGTTTTATAATGTACAATTTCTCGAATCGCTTTGTTTCCAGTAAGCGTTGCTTGCAATTAGTGCTGATTTTTTTTCTTGCTGTGATATTGGCACAATGTGGTGAAGACCTGAAAAGTTCTGATGAATATGTTGAAGACGGGCTGGAATACACACGTCAGCAGGAATATCGTCAAGCGATCAATGCTTTCTCCAGAGCCATAGAACTGGAGCCTAAAAATGTTTCGGCGCATTATGGTTTGGGAGGAATTTACAACGCGATCAACCAATTGGAAATGGCAGAGCAATCTTTTCAAACAGTTCTCAAGCTAGATCCGACCCATTACAACGGGCTTTACAGTTTGGGTTATACCTACGAACTGATGGGACAAAAGGAAAAAGCGCAATCCTACTATGAACGATCCAACCTACTGAAGAAAAAATGGCAGGAGGTTTTAAAAAACAAACCCAAAAAATCCTGAAACTACTTTTTGTTTTGATTCTTGGCTCGATCTTTTTGTGGGGTTGCAGTTCCACAGCGGGAAAAAACAAAAAGCAACGTCAGGATTCTGCTTCAAAGCAAAGGTTTTTGAAGAAGAAAAGAATGAAGCGGAAGCACGCACCTGTCGAATCGCAAATTCCCTCCGTTAAGGATGAAGATGAAGAGGATGAATTACTAGAGCCAACGACACCGCCGATTCGATGGATTCTTCCTACCCGAGTCAATGAATTGGATCGTTCCGTAATGGTCTTTATTCCTGAAGGAGAATATCTTTCAGGTGCCGTTACAAATAATTTCAATCGCTCCACGGCAAAGCGATCTCATCTTTCCGCCTTTTATATAGATCGAACAGAGATCAGCGTTGAACAATTCAAGAAATACAATCCCGCCTACGATGAAAAAGTTTTTAATGATGGAAAGCAATGTTCCAACTGTCCCGCAATGGGTATTCCCTGGATGGTGGCGCAAAGCTATTGCCGATGGGCAGGCAAACGCTTGCCCACTGAGATGGAATGGGAAGCCGCGGCGCGTGGGGATAGTGGTTTTAAATGGCCATGGGGTTCGATCCCTGAAGCGGGCAAGGCCAATCTTGAAGGGGATGCGGATGGCTTTGCCGGCGTTGCGCCCATAGGGTCGTTTCCTGCCAGCCCACTGGGTATTTGGGATATGGCGGGCAATGTCTGGGAATGGGTAGTCGCGCCATACGCACCCGTACCCGCACCGGGGAGGGATGGCAAGCTGACGGATCAAATCACCAAAGGAGGCGGTTGGTCATCAAGCCAAGAGTCCGCAATGATTTCCAGCCGGAACGCATTGCCACCAGATATCAAAAATCCCGCAGTGGGTTTTCGCTGTGTTTCTCCAATATCTCCATAAATTGGAACGAGATCATTCAGCCAGACTTGCCCAGGCCGCATAGCCACCGATCAGACTGTAAGATTCTTTGAAACCTTGATTTGCGAAATAGACAGAAGCCCCCTGGCTCGAATTGCCGTGATAACAACAGATAATCAGCGGTGTTTCCTTATCAGTTTTTTGTATGAAATCATTCACATTGTCGTCCGACAAATGTACAGCAGAAGGGATATGTCCTTGAGCGTATGAACCGGGATCCCGGATATCGACGACATTGACCTTGCCTTCGGCCAGCAACTCACGGGCTTTATGAATATCGATTTGTTTTAATTCTGGCATGTGTTCTTCCTTAAAATGAATATTTATTGAATTGAAACCTGACTTGTTCAGTGAATACTTTATAGTTTACATTATTTTCTTTTGATGGTATTTGCTTTAAACTAAAGAGTGCAGGTTGCTCGAAAAGTTATTGGATTTGATTTTTAACAGTAGAGAAGACATTGTTCAAAGAAAGTGTATTCGATTTTAAGAAAACAATTGTTTTGAACGGGTGAAGTGCATTTTACCCTGTTTTCGTTCAGTGGCAAGTTTGGTAGAATATGAATTATAGATTTGACCCCATATTTATTGGTCTCAAGTTTACTCTTTAAATTTCCTCTATAAAATGAATTGAAAATTATGACAGAACTAAATAATTCAGATGCATCAATCGTCCCTCGCGAATTGACCAAAGCGGAACTGGACGAAATCATCAAACAGCATGAGCTCTGGTTATCCAGTCGGGGAAAGGATGGGGTGTGTGCCAATTTAAGTGGTGCTCATCTCAAGGGCGGCGTGTTTATGGGGGCTAAATTAAGCCGAGCGCAAATGGAAGGTGCGTATCTTTATGGTGCGTATCTGAAAAAAGCAAACTTGGAAGAGGCTAATTTACGGGGAGCCAATCTGCGGGGAGCCAACCTGCGCTGGACCAGTTTGAAAAATGCTGATCTAAGAGGGGTCAATCTTGCCCGAGCAGACCTTCTGCACGCAAACCTTGAGGGTGCCGATTTGCGCAATGCCAACCTGAAAATGGCCGAAGGCATTACCTCCGCTCAGCTGGGGAAAGCCAGAACTGACGATTCCTGAAAACCGTCATTCTGAGAAAAAGACAGTCAACTATCTTTTTGCCAATCAATGGGTTGAAACGAACCCGGTGTTAATACACCGGGTTGTGATAATAATAGTGTGCGTCTTCGCCAGGGCGGATGGAGTAATCGGGCAGGCTGGAGCAATGCTCTAAGGCTACCTTCCAGGCACCACCTTCTTTGGTGAAGACATAGTTGCAGATGCTGTGTTGGCGTTCGTCGGTGTCGGTGCTTTTTGATGTGACACTGATGAGTTCGTCTGAGACGAGATAGCCAACCTTATCCCCGGTTTCTCCCGTAAAAACCTTGCGTGTATTCTCGCATTTCATTTCCCTGAAGTCCGACAGCATTTGGCGATAATCTTCAACACGGTGTTTCAATAGCGCGCGTTTATCATCTTGCAGTATAACGTGCTCGGCAGTGTAAAATTCGGGTAGTTTTTCTGGATTTTTGCATACCACACCGTCAATTTTCTTGAGTACATCAGCAAGTGCAGTGGTATCACCTGCAACTGCAGGCCCTGCCATTAGAGCGATCAAGCCCGCTCCTGTTAAGAATGTGAATAGAGTTTTTATTTTAAGCATCATCGGATCTCCGAAAGAATCATTTTAATTTTAGTGTGTTTTTTATTTCCAAGTTTAAAGCAGGTTTCGTCTATGGAAAATTCTGTACGTAAATTTCAACTGTTTCGCCATCCTGACCCCAGCCCACCGCCCCTGTTCCTGCCAGAGTGGTGATGATGCCATTGGTGTCTACCTTGCGAATTCTGTTGTTTCCCATATCTGAAATAAACATATTGCCTTTGGAATCGAAGGCAATCGCAGTAGGATTTTTTAGCATGGCCTGGGTTGCAGGTCCGTTATCGCCAAAAAATCCAGCGTATCCTTTTCCTGCTACGGTACTGATGATACCGTCCTTGGAAATTTTACGTATTCTGTTTGGATTGGATTCCACGATATGGAGTTCTCCGGAAGGACTGAAAACCAGATCGTCCATGGAGCGGATTCCTGCTTCAAGAGCAGGTCCACCGTCACCGGTATCCTCGTGAGTGCCGTTTCCTGCAATCGTGGTGATGATTCCCTTTGAGTCTACTTTCCTAATGCGATTGTTGGCGGCATCTGCAATATAAACATTGTTGTCTTTGTCTACCACAATCGCAGAAGGATCTCGAAATGCGGCATTGATTGCAGGCCCACCATCGCCAAAATAGTCGGAGTCTCCCGTTCCTGCGAACACAGTAAAATCACCTTTGGGATCGAGCTTTCGGACTTGATGATTGATCCTGTCGGGAATGTAGAGGTTTCCGGCTTTATCGTAAGCCAGGTCTGAAAATTGGGTGATGGCCTCTATTTTGCTTGAAGCGGAAATGCCTTTGAACTTTTCATTTTTAATTGTTTTAATGTACTCTTCGTTTCCGGTGTCAACGATACTGTGAATGATTCCTTTGTTGTCAATCCTTCTTATCAAGCTGACAAAGCCACTGGGACTGAGGAAAACGATTTCTTTCTTCGGACTGATTACCAGAGAGGCGACGCCGTAAAGATTGGCTTCAAGTGCTGGAATATTTTCGCCAATGTTGCCGCGCACACCGTCTCCGCCGATTGTGGAAATGATACCTTCCGGAGTGATCTTGCGGATTCTGAAATGACCTTTATCTGAAAAAATCAGATTGTCTTTTTCATCAACGGCCATGCCATGTGGAAAATTGAGTCGTGCACCTGCGGCGGGACCACCGTCTCCACCAAACAGTATCTTGCCATTTCCGGCAATGGTTTCTACCTGACCGTTTTGGGGATCAATGCGACGAATCCGGTAATTGGATCGGTCAATGATCAAGAGTTTGCCATTTTTGTCTAGTTCGACACCAAATGGCAAGCGCAGGTTGGTTTCTCGGGCCAGTTCAGAATCGCCATTGTATTCTCGTTGTCCTGTTCCGGCGATGGTCCGAATCATGCCCTGGGCATCAATGATGCGGATTCTGTTGTTGTCACGATCGGCCACATAAACATTGAACTTATCATCCACAGCAACATCGGTGGGATGGGCGATACTGGCACGATAGGCGGGGCCGTTATCTCCCATGAAGAAAAATCCACCGTCTCCTGCCAAGGTGCTGATAATGCCATCGTGGGTCACCTTGCGGATACGATTGTTGCCGCGATCTGCAATGTAGAGATTGTCTTTTTTATCGAAGGCCAAACCAAATGGTTTGTTGATTTGCGCTTTGAGTGCGGGGCCCGCATCGCCTGACCATCCTGCCGTTCCTATACCTGCGTAAGTTGTTATGACCCCATCCTTGGTGATGCGTCGAATGCGGTCGTTGGAGCGGTCAGCAATGTACAGGTTGCCCTTGGAGTCGAAAGCGAGACCCGAAGGGAGATTCAACTCCGCCTTGTCAGCGGGGCCACCATCACCACTGTAACCGGCATTGCCCGTTCCAGCGAATGTTGTAATGATTCCCTTGGTATCTACTTTTCTTACACGGTGGTTTTCGCGGTCGGCAATGAAAAGATTTCCATCTTCATCAAAAGCAAGGTTTGCCGGAACTCGAAGTTTGGCGGATAACGCGGGTCCACCATCACCTGAATATCCCGATTCACCGGAACCGGCAAAGGGAGTCATCATACCTTTGGAGTCGATTCGACTGATGATATTGTGGTTGCGCATTGAAATGTAGATGTCGCCATTTTTATTGATGGCGATACCATCGACCAGAGAGATCTCAGCTTTTAAAGCTGGGATTGGCTTGGATGCTTCTCCCGCAATGACATGTGGAGCATGTAATTGCGTTTGCCAGAGTAAAGTCAGGCTGGCTACAAAACAGATCCGGCGAAAATTTAGAGTCATAGTTTCCTCTATATGGAATTTTTAATAAGACTGCCCCGCCATTTGGAACAGGCTACTAAAGGTGTTCCCAAAATAGCTACCCCCAAAAAATAATTTTATGGGAACGGCAAGAAGTTTACAATGAACTCTACTTTATCGAGGATAATGCATTTCTTTAAAAAATTAGCCTCGGCAAGGTAGAACTCAAAGGGACTTATTTGGGTGTTTGCTAATAAAGCTCAGATTATACGTTTCGTTCAAACCATGTCAAATGCTTTTCCAGCCAAAAATCAATCACAGCCGATCTGACAGCCATATGGTTTTATGATTTAGTTTAACAATCAAATAGAATAGATGCAGATCCATTTGGTTTGGTCTCAAAATTATGAGGCTGAGAGGGTTTTGCAAGAGAATCGTACCAATAGGGAGACTTGTTATCAGGTTTTGCTAAACCCCCGTTTTTTTATTGATGAAAACGAGGGATTGCGGGTTCTTCCCCGCGGGTAGGGAGAGATTCATTTGTTTTAGGATCCCGGGAGGGTGGTTTTTTCGTGACAGAAGGTGCAGGTTCCCATGGGACGATGGGGCATGATGGGAATCTCTTTTATTTGTCCCATGTGGCAGGCCAGACAGTCTTCTGCCGTTTGGGCGGCTTTGTGTTCGGTGCTGGGACTGAGGCGTGGCGCGGCGGACATGAATTCGCGACCCAGAAAATAGATTGCGACGACGCCTATAACGGCCATGACTCTGAAAAAATTTCGTTGTCCGGTACTCTTCTGCTTTTTTGCCATGATGATTTAAAGTTCGATATGTGCGACAACGTCTATTTCAACGAGTGCACCTTTGGGTAATTTCCCCGCCTGAATGCAAGCCCGTGCGGGCTTGGATTTTGAAAAATACTGTTCGTAGATTTTGTTGACGGTACCAAAGTCTTCCATATTTGCAAGGTAGACGGTGGTTTTTACCACATGTTCGAGGGTGAATCCATCGGCTTCCAGAATGGCTTTGACGTTTTCCAGTGTTTGCACCGTTTCCTTTTCAATCCCGCCGCCCACCATTGCTCCTGTTTTCGGGTCGAGAGCGATTTGCCCTGAGCTGTAAAGAAAATCTCCCACACGAATGGCTTGTTCGTAAGGTCCGATAGCCGCGGGGGCTCGGTCGGTGTGTATGGCTTTTCTTGGCATTGTTATGTTCTCCTCTTGCGCTATAGATTTCCTGATAGAGCTTTGATGAAGGGATATGATTTTAATTCGCGACCTGAATGGGACAGGATCAAACGATGCGTTACGGTTTCAATTTCGTCTTCCATTCCCTTGGGTAACTTCAAACGATTGCTGTTTTTCAGGTCCAGAGTCAACATTTTTTTTAGATAAATCAGGATACCTTGCTGAAATCGGGTTCCCGGTTGCAGTTTTGAGGTGCAAGGCTGACAAAGGATGCCTCTGCGATTGTAGCTGAAACCTACCCAGCCGGGCTCCGGTTCTTTTTTGCAGGCCAGACAATGAGTCAGTTGCGGAGTGTATCCCAATACGGCCATCAGGCGCAGTTCGAACAATCGCACCAGAATAGCATTGAATTTATTGTTCTGTAGTGTTTCGAGAGTTTCTTTCAACAACCGAAAAACTTGCGGTTCGGGGTGTCCTTCGGGGATGAGAGAATCGGTCAATTCGATGAAATACGCGGCACTGTATATTTTGCAGGGGTCTTCGCGTAAGGATTGAAAGGAGTGATCGATCTCTGCCTGATTCAGTCGATACAGCGTCTGATTTTCTCTTCCAAAATAAATCAGTTGCACGACGCTCAAAGGTTCGAGCGCGGCACCAAAACGGCTCTTGGCCATGCGTGCGGATTTGGCGACGGCTTTGATCTTCCCATAACGGTCGGTGAGAAAGGTGACCAGTTTGTCCTTCTCGGAAAGGTTGAAACGGCGAAGGACGATGCCTTGTGCGCTATGAAGTCCCATGAACGGTTTTTTCCAAATCGAGAAGAAAACTCTTCAGGTGGAGTCCTCCTGTAAAGCCGCCGAGGTCGCCATTTTTCCGGATGATGCGATGGCAGGGAATGACGATGGGCAGATTGTTTTTCCCATTGGCGGTTCCCACAGCTCTACAGGCTTTGGGATTGCCAATGGCATCGGCCAGCCATTGATAGCTTCGGGTTTCTCCATAGGGGACTTTAAGGAGGGCAGACCAGACGCTTCGTTGAAACGGAAGTCCTTGTGAAATATCGAGAGGGCAATCAAATTTTTTTAATTTCCCTGCAAAATAGTCATCAAATTGTCTGAGGACGGGTAACAGGGTCGATGGGTCGAGTTGCGGTGTGCTGTGATGCAAATTGTTCAGAGAATCTTCAAACTCATCAACGCAGGAAATGTTCAGTTTAATATTGCACAGACCTTTGGGTGACGTGGCAAGCCCCGTCAATCCCAATGGCGTTTCACAAATGGCAAATTTAACAGGAATATTTTTCATGGTTGATTGGTTTGTGAAGAAGCAGACAGGAAGAAGTCATCGTGTGTACTTGTTGATTCTAACCTTTTGACCGGTGTTGAGCCAGAAAAATTATAATGTCAGGTGGCAGATTCGTTGGCTCAGGATCAGGGGCTAGAGCTCATCCATTCAACGAGAAAAAGACTGAAGCCCGGAACGTAGGTGATGAGCAGTAATCCAATCAATTGCAGACCCAAAAAGGGAAGAGCGGCGCGGTACAGTTCTATGACAGGTTCATTAAATCGCGAACTGGAGATGAACAGATTGAGACCGATCGGCGGGGTGGTGTAGCCGATTTCGAGATTCGCTAAAAAGATGATTCCGAGATGAATGAGGTTGATTCCATAATTTTGCGCGAGGGGTACGATGAGTGGGACCACGACGATGATGGCGGAAAACACATCCATCGTACAACCGACCAGCAATAAAAACACATTGAGAAGGATGAGGAAGGTTTGCGGGCTTTCGACATAGTTTTTGATGACGTCTAAAATCTGCATGGGAACCTGCTCGTCTACAAGATAGCTGGTGAAACCCATGGCGGTTCCAAGGATGATGACGATGGAACCAACGAGCACCATGCTGTCGCGCATGATTGCAGGCAGGTCTTTGAATGCAAGCTCGCGGTAGATCAGCAGTTCCACGACAACCACATATACCGTTGTCAACGAAGCGGCCTCTGTCAGCGTGAGCCAGCCACCGTAAATTCCAAACAGAACCAGAAACGGCAGGGGAATTTCCCAGATAGACTCACGTACCGCCGCCTTCGCATCAGCCAGGGAAAAGGGTATTTTATGTTGGGTCGTGATGGGGTTTTTTATTCGGCAATAAGTTCCTACGATCAGGATCATCAATATTCCCGGTACGATTCCAGCGAGGAAGAGTTTGTCCACGCTGACTTGCGCGACGATTGCATAGAGAATGAGCGGCAGTGAAGGGGGAAACAGTATGCCGATACTGCCTGAAGAGGTCAGCAATCCCAGTGAGAAATTTTTGGAGTAGTTCTCCTTAAGGAGCAATGGATAGAGCAGACCTCCGAGTGCAATGATAGTAACGCCCGACGCTCCGGTGAATGCCGTGAAGAAGGCACAGGCACCGAGTGCCATCCAGGCGACGCCGCCCTGGACACCCCCTAGAAAGGCGCGCGAAAGCCGGGTCAATCGTTCCGGCATTTTACTGCGGGCGAGAACGAATCCTGCAAAGGTGAACAAGGGAATAGCCGTCAGAGTCGGTGCGGATGCAACGCGGTAAAATTCGATGAACAAAGCCGAAGGTTCTATGTCGGCTGATGAAAAGCAAAGCAATGCCGAGAGCCCGATCACCACAAACAAGGGCGCGCCAAGCAAAGCAATCAGGACAATCCCGGCAATGGTCAGCGCAGTCATGAATCTTCTTTCAAGGGCGAAACTGTCAGTGGTATAGCACCTAACAGAAAGCGAAAACTTATCATCGCAAAGCTGTAGGGGATGACCAGTTGAAATATCCACGTGGGTATTTCAAAAATCAACAGGGCTCCGCCTTCTTGTTCGTAGTGTACAAAATCGCAGGCGTAGAAGGTGAGGGCGGCGCAAACAGCACTCGCAAATAGTTTGATGAAAATTCCCAGTGAACGTGCCCAGTGGGAAGGGATGATATGAGAGGTGAACTCAATGGAAAGATGGCGTGATTGTTGGGTTGCGAGTGAGGCTCCAATCAAGCCCGTCCACAGGGTCGCATGCCTCAGCAGAATGTCTCCCCAACTGATACCGGAATGGAAAAAGTTCCGCATAATAATCTGGGAAAAAGATAAAACGATCATCCCACTCAAAAGCGCAACAATGAGCCGTGCTTCTATACGCCCGAGTCCGTCGTCAATTTTTTTTATCCAGTGCATGGATTTCTAGTGAGTTTGCGATCTCAGAGACAGGGGTATCGAGTCCTTGGCTCAACAATAAACGATCGTAATCATTATTATTGATATACATTCTATCAAATTCAGAGTCGCTGTCGAAAATTTAAGCGGTTTTGATCCTGCATAATTTTGCGATGGTTTAAGCAGGAACTGCTGATGTGATGAATACTGCGTCTGATATGCTGAAGTTGAAATACGTTTGCGAGTTGCCTTCCAAAAGTAGTTCTATGTTTTTTGCATGATCTTTTAGTGTTCTTGACGTATATTTTAATTTTTTTGAGGAGTCGAAATTTTGCAAACAGCAGGTTTGAGTGGCAGAAATTTTTAACATGCGAAAAAAAATGATTTTAAGCTCGGTGCTGATCTTTTGTATTCTTCCTCTTTATGCTTTAGCTGAGCCGGTTGAAAAGGATATGGTTTTTTTTCCTGCGGGCGAGTTTGTTATGGGAAGCCCTGAAGGGGTAGGGCGAAAGGATGAGGGGCCGCGCCACACGGTTTGGCTGGATGGTTTCTATATGGACCGTTATGAGGTGAGCGGCAGGGATTTTGAACGTTATCTGGAAAAATTCCCAAAGGAGTACCCCACGATCACAGGTTGGTATGATCGCAAAGTCAAACCCGAAATGGCGGAACGTCCTGTGTTTGGTTTGAGTTGGAAGAGATGTCAGAATTATTGTTTACGCAATGACAAGCGTCTTCCCACGGAAGCGGAGTGGGAACGTGCGGCAAGCGGAGTGGAACAAAGAAATTACCCTTGGGGTTCCGAGGAACCGAATCCTGAATTGTCTAATTTTGGGAAATGCTGTTTCATCATGCGTGGAATGGCTCTCGAACCTGTGAAAAGTTACGCAAAGGGAAAAACTCCAGACGGAGTGTTTAACCTAGCGGGAAACATTGCTGAATGGGTTTATGATTGGTATGATAAAAACTATTATAAAACCAGTCCCTACAAGAATCCTATGGGTCCCAAAAAAGGAAAATATCATGTGATTCGCGGAGGTGCCTGGAACAGCCTTCCTGTATATCTAAGAAATTCTGCACGCTACGGTTGGGACGACGCAAAAGATTATTATGGAATTGGGTGCCGTTGCGCAAAATCAGCCGCTTCAGCACCTGCTCAAAAATAAAAATTTTTCCCGGTTGCTTAAGAAATGGAAAATATTGAAAAGAAAATTGACACAATGTCGCGAGACAAAATCGGTTATCTTTTGGCAGAGAATTCTGTTCGCATCAAAAAAATCAACACGCGGTTTAGTAGCAGTAATAAGTTCAATACAATGGAACGGCTCGAAGCGAGCCTGGCTTCTTATGACCGCTTGATCCGATCTGTTTCCAAGGAACGGTTTAATATCGAGAAAATGGTTCGCTTGCGTTATATCATTGAGTTGACACCGGCTCGTTTGCTGGAGATCAAGAAAGAGAATTTGAACGAGGTGGAATCGATCCTGAAGGATATGAGTGACGAGTATCGGGTTTTTTACGTTCCCTTCGGTAAAGCAGAAGAGTTTGATGAGCAGGTGAATTTTCTGCTTGAGAAAGCGCGAGATAATATTGAGGCATTTGCTACCAAGACGGCACAGGCCATCAATGCTGAGGTCAATGAAACGGCTCGTATATCACCTCAGGGGTTGGAGGATGTTTACGCGATAGATCAGTCGTCATTGGTAGATCTGGGACTCATCAAGCCATTGCAAAATATTCGACTTGTTTTTGAAGCGCAGAAGGATGAGACCGGCATGAAAGAAATTGCTGCAAATTTTGATGAAGCCATCAGGGAATACGTAACGATCGGCAAGACTCAGGAATCAACCGCTTGGTCCATCCCGTCAGTTCGTGGGCGTAAGGAAAAGAAAATGGAAATCGCGGGACACGACATTCTGCTAAAAGAAATCGTTTATGGGTTTTATACCTTTGCGCAGAATGCGGATAAACCAAAAGAAGCTAGAAATCTGGATATGATTCGTAAAGTCTGGGAAAATATTGACTGCGAATTGAATAAAATTCCGGGTACTGAAAACGTTAAAGCTAAATTGAAAATATTTTATGATTGGTTCAATCTCTGAGCCTTATCGAGCTTTAGCTCGAACTGTATTTTTAAGACCTCTTGTGATCGTAATGATTGCAGTATTTTTAGGTTCTTGCGCAACAATTCACTTAGGCCCGGAAATAGGGCCTTTTGAAGAAAAAAAACTTTCTGGAGAAGGACCCGGCAAGATTCTTCTTATTGATATCAGCGGTGCTATTGGGAATCATTCCCAGCGTTCTTTGACAGGTTTTCCTTTATCTTTGGGAATGGTTGAGACGGTCAGGGAAGTTCTCAAACAGGCAGAAGAGGATGATGATATCAAGGCTCTTCTGGTTCGAATCAATTCCCCTGGAGGTACTGTTACATCCAGTGATATCATTTATCATGAATTAAAAATTTTCAAGGAACTCAAAAAAATAAAAGTTTATATTGCTGTAGTTGATCTTGCCGCTTCTGGCGGGTATTACGTGGCGCAGGCGGGTGATTATATTTTTGCGCATCCTACGTCTCTGATTGGTAGCATTGGTGTCATTGCGTTGAAATTGGATTTGCACGTGCTGATGGGGAATGTTGGTGTTGACTGGGAGGTGATCAAATCGGCGGAAAAGAAAGATTTTCTATCTCCATTTCGGCCACTGACGGAAGAAGAAAGAAAATTATTTCAGGAAACCATAGATCAGTTTCACGATCGTTTTGTCAATATCATTTCAACGAATCGGCCCGACTTAAATCTCGAATCAGTCCGTTCTCTTGCGGATGGTCGTGTGTTCACAGCGGATCAAGCTTTGAAGGAAAAATTGATCGACGGCGTGGGGTATTTTGATGATTTGACGGAAAAAATGAAATCCGATTTGAACGACCCCAATTTGGAAATTGTAACCTACCAACGCCCTGGTGAATATAAAACCAATCTTTACTCCTCCCTGCAGAAAATGGACGCATATAAGTTAATTGATTTAAATTTTGGTATGGACTTCAGTGATATTTCGCCGAAATTTCTTTATATGTGGATGCCATAAATTTTATTTTTAGTTTGGTTGTTAAGAGCTTTTGATGTTGTTGGATTTTTTAACTTTAGGGTTCTAGACTGAGCTATTTAATTACCACCACCGGGTGGTAGTTAAGCTGGGTAATTATTCCCCTTAAAATTTCCTCGGCTGATGAGAAACCTTAAGATACTTGTCGCAGATGATGATGGTGAGGATCAGGATATCATCAAACGTTTCATTGACGAGGGGTTTGGTGAAGGTGTTTGTGTTGTTGATATGGCATCAACTTACGACAGTGTCCTGGATTTTTTAGGGAAGGGTACTTCTTATGATGTCGCTTTGTTTGATCTCAATTTTGGTGCAGAAAATGGGATCGAAATGTTAAAGGATATAAGGGCAAAGGAATATACTTTTCCCGTTATATTGTTAACGGGGAGCAGTAGTCAGGAAACTGTGGTCAAGGCATTTAAGGGTGGGGCTTCTGATTATCTGGATAAATCCAGATTGGATGGAGAGGTATTGGTAAAGGCAATTCAATACGTTGTTGAATTGGATAAAGAAAAACGGTTGAAAAATAAAGCCGAGAAGCAACTCCATAGAACGGGGAAGCTTTTGGAAGGTGCGGCGAAAGCAAATCACATACTATTGACCTGCTCAAATTTTTGGGAGTCTCTGGAATCGGCATTGGCTGTTTTGGGTAAAGCCGCTCAGGTTGAAGCTGTCTGTATATTTTGTCATGGAGCCAAGGGTGAAGAGGGAACGTTAAAAGAAATTCTGTGGTGGGGACGTCGTGGAAGAGGCAGTCCCGTAAAATCAAATCTGTTATTCTCTTATAAAGAATTTGGGATCGATGAAGATGCTCTGTCAAAAGCTTACGAGACGAAGTTTGTTAGATACAGAGATATCGTCTTGCCTCAAAAGTTAAAGGAGTGGTGCTCTGTAGACAAATTATCAGAACTGTTGATGTTCCCCATAATGACGGACGGAAAAAAACTTGGGTTTCTGGGAATTGGAAGCGAAACGAAATGTCTTGATTGGTCCTTTGATGAACTTGCCGTGATGGAAATGACTGCCGGTAGCATTGGCGGAAAAATGAAATTGCATTCTGATGAAATCTCCTTCCGGTCCATTGTGGAAGGTACTTCCAGCGGCATTGGAGATGAATTTTTCAGTTCTCTTGTCTATAATTTAGCATCTTCCCTGCCTGTGTTTTCTGCCAACTTTGTTGAAGTGATGGGCTATCAAAATGATCAATGCAAAGTAGTTGCCGGCTGGGAAGGTGATCACTTTGTCACTCCACATTCGTTTCCTGTTCGTCAGACACCCTGTGAAGAAATTGTAGCGGGCATGCTCACTTACTATCCAGATAACGTGGTTACCACCTTTCCTAAGGCGAAGGAATTGATCCGACTGGGAATACGGGGTTTTGCGGGAGTGCCGTGTTTTGATACGGCAATGAAAATCATCGGTTGTCTTTGGATCGCGGACCGTTTTCCTTTGGTGGAAAAAGAAAGGACCTTGGCCATTTTAAAAATGTTTGCTTCCAGAGCAGGAGCTGAGCTCGAACGAAAACGTTCTGAAGAAGTGATTAAAAACATGGCTTATCACGATGCCTTGACAGGTCTTCCTAATCGTATGTTGCTCAATGACCGTTTGAAGATGGGTCTGGCTCATGCACAACGTAATAAAAGAATCATGGCCATTTTGTTCATCGATTTGGATGGATTTAAGGAAATAAATGATAATTATGGACACGGTATTGGTGATTTGATTTTACAGGGCGTTGCTGACAGGTTGACTCAATGCATCCGCGAAGAAGATACTTTGTCACGTCTTGGAGGCGATGAGTTCATCGTCTTTTTGCCGAGAATCAGTTCGGTGGCAGATGCTGAGAATCTCGCTGAAAAATTACTGACCGTCGTTCGGACGCCGTTTTATTTCGATAGCCAAATGATGACGGTTTCATTGAGCATAGGGATCAGTTTTTTTCCGAAGGACGGGAAGAGTGCCTCGACCTTACTTAAAAAAGCAGATGAGGCATTATATCTGGCTAAAAATAAAGGGAAGAATACCTATTGCCTGGTAGATTGATAACTCTCCTGAAAAGGGTGAATTTTTTTAAAAAATTTAAACTCTTACTGAATTCGTCAATAAATAGAAGTTCAGAGACGCGCAGATATGTGGACTGGGATAATTGGACATCATGGCAATCATTGAATCAATCAATATAGGCACTGCTGAAAAATTGTCTGCCGACAGTGGTAAGGTCTATGACACGGGGATATTTAAAAAGCCGGTGCCGGGGCCACAGGCTTTGAGAATTTTAGGTCTTCCCGGCGATGCGGTCATGGACCGCCGCTTTCACGGAGGCGTGGATAAAGCCTTGTGTGTTTATTTTTCAGATCATTTTTCTCATATCAAAACCGCTTTAGGACTGGACTGTTCTGCAGGTTCCTTTGGCGAAAATTTGACAATATCTGGATTGGATGAGATGAAGGTTCATATCGGCGATAGTTTTAAAATAGGTACGGCTGAAATTCAATGTACAGAACCGCGTCAACCTTGTTTCAAGCTTGCCAGAATTCATAAATCCCCTGAATTGATCAACTTTTTACGCGAGACCGGTTTTACCGGTGCTTACTTTCGAGTTCTAAAAGAAGGGCAAGTGTCACCTGGAGATGAATTGGAATTGATCCAAAGCCATGCCGGAAAATTTTCGATCGCTAAAGCCAACCGCCTTCTTTATAAAGACAAGAAGGACAATGCGCTGATTGAGGAAATTCTTTCAATAGAGGAATTATCCTCAACTCTGCGCAAGTAT
Organism: Nitrospinae bacterium CG11_big_fil_rev_8_21_14_0_20_45_15; assembly: GCA_002787235.1. Lineage (GTDB taxonomy): Bacteria > Nitrospinota > Nitrospinia > Nitrospinales > VA-1 > Nitrohelix. The sequence continues at coordinate 179,151 of PCWG01000035.1, read as the reverse complement.
TTTCAAGGGAAGTTTGAGAAAAAACATTCTGCTTTATGAGCCCTGATTTGACAGAAGAGATTCCCGGTTTTTCGAGCCCGGATGCAAACCGTCAACCCGGTGGGTTTGCATTTCAGAAGCTTCATGTCCTTGATCCTAAAATAGATGAAAAGACCGCAGTTGCTTTGGAAAATCATTTGAAAGATCTTGGCCTGCTACCGATAGCCTCCCATAGCGCAGGCGGGTCCTCTGCTGAGGTTGAAGAGGAGTTCCTTAAAATCATTGAGGCATCCTCTCGTAAGCGTTATTTGAATTTTTTCTTACGACAACCGTTTGAAATCTCGACGGAGGGTTTGTTAGGGTTCTCCAGTGGTTTGGTTGAAAAAAAGAAAGAGCGAACACATCTATTCTCTCGAAATAAAAACGTTTTGAGCGGGAAACAAACATCGGATTTGAGTAATGTGCAGATTGTGAAAAAAATGGAGACTCAACTCAAGCCTTTCCTTGATATGGAAAAATTATTGATTCCTCAACTGATGGGGGAGAGGGTGAACAAGGAAGATGCGCAGTGTCTGTTTAATTTTATAATGAGCAAGCTCAGGGAAAAAGTTCCGACAAGGCAGTGGGAACAACTCAGTCGACGTCGACATAAAAAATGAATAAGGAAACTATAAATAAAATTGATCTGTTGGTGATCGGGGCAGGCCCGGGTGGTTATTCCTCCGCTTTCAAGGCGGCGGATCAGGGTTTGGATGTGGTCCTGGTGGATGAAAATCCAGATTTGGGTGGAGTGTGTCTGAATCGGGGCTGTATTCCGTCCAAGGCACTATTACATATTGCCAAAGTTATTTGCGAAAGCAGGGACGTTGCAGATTGCGGCGTTGCATTTTCTCCCCCGGCGATTGACCTTGAAAAATTGCGTGAATGGAAAATTGATGTCGTCAATAAAATGGGGGGAGGATTGGTGCAATTAGCACAGCAAAGAAAGGTGCGGGTTATTTCTGGAAGCGCACGCTTTCTGGATTCGCATTCTGTGCAAGTAGAAAATGCGGGTATTTTTTCATTCAACAACTGCATCATTGCTACCGGTTCTCGTCCGATCTTGCCGGGCTTATTTGAAGAAGCAGGTTCCGCATTGTGGGATTCTACTTCCGCCTTGAACTTGTCGGAAATACCACAACGGTTGCTCGTCGTTGGAGGTGGATACATTGGGTTAGAGTTGGGTAGCGTTTATTCTGCGCTGGGGAGTTGCGTGACTGTGGTTGAAAAAGAAAATACCCTGTTGGCCGGAGTAGATGCCGACCTAGTCCGTCCATTGCAAAGACGATTGGAACAAATTTTTGATTCGATCCAATTGAATACCTGTGTAACAAAAGTGGAGCCAGAGGGTTCTGGCGTGAAGGCGACCTTATCTTCAGATGCCGGAGAAAAGACAGAATACTACGATAAAATTCTGGTTTCCGTTGGACGAGTCCCAAATTCTCGGAACCTGGGGCTGGAGAACACCGGGGTTCAGCTCGATGCCAATGGCTTTGTGCAAGTCAATGCGGTCCGCCAAACGCAGGAAGACTCAATTTATGCGATCGGCGATGTTGTGGGAGGTCCTTTGTTGGCCCATAAGGCAAGCCATGAAGCCCAAACAGCCGTTGATTCGATTTTGAAAAAGAGTAATTCACATGAAATCATATTAAATCCTATTCCTGCCGTAATCTTTACAGACCCTGAAATTGCGTTTTGCGGTTTGACCGAAGCTCAGGCAAAAGCAGATAAAATTGAGCACAGAGTTGCAAGGTTCCCGTGGTCTGCTTCAGGAAAAGCCCAATCTATTGGATGCCGCGAGGGCGTCAGTAAACTGGTCATCGATTCCCAATCTGGCAAGATACTGGGAATGGGAATCGTAGGCTCCGGTGCTGGAGAGTTGATCGGTGAAGGTGCTCTTGCCATTCGCCTGGGTGCCACCGTAGAAGATCTGGCCCATACCATTCATCCACATCCTACCCTGTCAGAAACACTTTCTGAGGCGGCTCAGACCGACCTTGGAGAAGCTGTTCATATCTATAAAAGATCACGCCGATAAAATCTCTTACCATTTTTAAGCATCTAATAGAACAATTGCAGGTGTTTAGTGGTTTTTTCAGACTTTTCTGAAAATCCCGGATTTTATCTCTCAATCAGGGTGTTTTTTAACCCTTTTCCTTCTACATATTCTCTTATGTTGGTATTCGATCCGATCATGCAAGGGCTGTCTTTACTGGCCGAAAGGGATCTTCATAAAGCAGAACAGGTATTTCTGCGAGTTATTAACGATCCTTACACCCAAAAAAGCGAATTAAACCAGGTTCGTGAATATTTAACAGATATTCGCGAATGTCAGGCCGGTCGAAAATCGCTGGATTTCTCAATTTATGAAGGCTTGGCAAAGAAAAGTGTTTTTTCTTTGGATGAAGTGCTTCATTTTCTGGCGGATGTTTATTTTTCGCCAGCAAAATCCTTTGCGGAATTAGATGCTTATCTGGATGAGAATATTTCTCAAGGAGTGAATCGTCTCCAGCGAGTTAAAATTTGTGAATTGATGGGAAGAGACAAATTATTTGAAGATATTGATAAAAACGGCAGTGCCTTTGTTCGCAAAGAGGTTAAAGCAAGAGGAGATGGGGAGGAATTTGATGTTTATCGGTGGAAGACGGTAAATAGAAAGTTCATAGAACGTATCAATCCCATACTGTTAGAACGTCACCTGGATTTGTTGGAATATATTCTTGAAAATAATGATATTTCTGTTTTAGATGATTCCAAACTCACAGTTTTAACTATTAAATATCGATGGATCATTGCCTCGACCCTGAAAAAAAGATGGTATTTGCTGAGAAGTTATTTTTTTAAGGCACGGTCCGATGTAGAAAAACAATTCAATAAAAAAGATGGGAATCGTAAGTATTGGGATGATGTAAAGTACAAAAAGATAAGAATTTTTGAAGATTGTGGTTTCTCTGAAAAAAATATTCAGAAATTTCTTTTTATTGATAAACTCAATTACAAAACCTTGGAAAAAATTTACCTGTTCGCGCAGGAGTTGGGATTGAAACTCAATCCGCGTGATGTGAGTCTGGCTCTTCGTGGTGAAGAAAAGGCGAAGGACCACATCAAAGAACGTGCAGGTTTTTTGATGGGTGAGCGTGGCAAGTTCCAGAAAAAGCTGATCGAAATGGGATTCACGGAAAACGGGTCCTATGCAATTGCAAATCAGGCGAAAGGGGCGCACAGTCGGCAGATAACCGATGCCTATGATTTGGCCTTAAAAGTTGCAAGTGACGAAATTTATTGGTATCGAATTCCTTGTAATATGGAGGAACTCGCAAAAAATCTTGAAATACAATGTCAAAAACATTTGAGCACCGTTCGGATTCATCTTTTTGAACGAGGGCGTTTGAATAAGATTTTGCTAAAAATGGGGAAACCCATTATCCAAAAATTTCTTATTGAAAAGTACGGTCCTGAAGTCATGGAACTGCAATGTTATTTCAGACTGGAGACAATCCATCAGTATTATAAGTTGAAATTTTTTCATTATCACGCAGATGCAATTCCCAGCGTCTCGGAGTTGATAAAGATCAGTCGAAAAGAGTTCAAGCCCATTCTGTTGCAGGGTTATCAGGAGTTTGTCAAAAAAAGAAATTTGAAGATTGATAAATCCATTCTCGGTCCTTTAGAAAAATCCCATTCCATCACGGAGTGGGAAGATCCATGCACAACAGTGGAGGAGAAAATATTATTGCGATGTTGGTTTTTAATGGATCATGGCGTGAGTATTACTCAGTCGCGAGTGGACAGTGGAATTTTCTCACCAGGTTTTGATCTATGGTCTTATCTCAAATACCCACTTCCCGAATGCAATCCTTAGTTATTTAAGATTCGGTTGGATTTTCTTTTAACGTTTACTTCCATCCGTAAAATTACAGCTTCATTATTTGGATTTTTTTTGAATACGGCTTCTGCAATTTTGTATTCAGGAATTTTATTTAAACTTGGGCATTTTTCATTGTTACCCCCCACACCCAAAAGTGTAAGAAACCATCCTCTACTATTATGAATATGGATTATCTCACCAATAATTTTTGAATCACTCTTTCGCTTTATTTGCCAGCGGATGATAAGTATTGCCAACAAAAAATAAATGCATAAAACAATCAGTAGAATTATCCCCAAAAGAGTCACCCTTCAAAATTATATTTTCTAATGCTAACCTTTGATGCAAATCACCTGCCGAAGGGTATGTAAAATTTCAACCAGATCTTTTTGCGCATTCATCACATCATCAATCGGTTTGTAGGCGGCGGGTGTTTCATCTATCACATCAATGTCTTTCCGACACTCCACTCCGTTGGTCGCTTTTATATGATCTTGGATGCTGAACATTTTTCTGGCCTGCCCTCGGGACATGGCTCTTCCTGCCCCGTGACTGCAACTGTGAAAACTTTCCTCATTTCCCAATCCCTGAACGATATAAGAACAAGTGCCCATGCTACCGGGGATGATTCCTAAATCGTTCTTTCTCGCTCGCAGAGCCCCTTTGCGGGTCACCAGAACATTTTTCCCGAAATGATGTTCTCGGGCCACGTAGTTATGATGGCAGTTAACCGATTTCAACTCGGCTGAAAATGGAGGAATATCCGGGCTGGTTCCAATGGCCTTGATAACTGCCTTCATCATGAGTTCGCGATTGATCCGCGCGAAATTTTGTGCCCAGTTCACCGCAAAAACATAGTCTGCAAAATGCTCGGTTCCTTCGGAAAGATAGGCCAGATTGTTGTCGGGTAGATTGATGAACCAGCGACGCATATCTTCTTTGGCAAGCTCGATAAAATAGGTTCCTATCCGGTTGCCAATTCCACGGGAACCGCTATGAAGCATGAACCAGACCTGATTTTTTTCGTCCAGACAGACTTCAATGAAATGATTTCCCGTGCCCAAAGTTCCCAGATGATTGACATGGTTTGGCTGGTTTCTACCAACTTTGGGATGCCTGGATACAATTTCGTTGAATCCGATTTGCAATTCAGACCAGATATTTTCCTGATCTGCGGGAACATGATCCCAAGAACCACGATCTCCTCTCCCACCATTATGAGTGCGTCCATGAGGAACGGCTTTTTCGATATTTGCGCGGAGTGTTTTCAAGTTGTCGGGTAAGCAGTCCGCGCTCAAACTCGTTTGCACAGCCATCATGCCACATCCGATATCCACCCCTACAGCCGCAGGAATGATTGCACCCGAAGTGGCGATGACACTTCCTATAGTTGCCCCCATTCCCCAATGCACGTCGGGCATGACGGCAATATGTTGATGTATGAAGGGCAGTTGAGCTACATTTTTTAACTGTTGCTCGGCAGATTCATCCAGAAGCACACCCCGCGTCCAGGCTTTGATGGGAAAACCCTGCTTTGTTTGAATTGTATTGTAAGAGTGGGTATTCATTATTAACTCAGATTAAAAAAACAGACTCGATAAAAAATGACACGATTTGAATACAACTTGTAGAAAGATGGATTCATAGAGGCAAAGAGGTATCATATAATCTTATAGAGGAAATATCACTTTCATGTAGTATTTTCGACAGATAATATTTTGAATTTTTTATTTATATAAAGTGAGAGTCGGGATGGAAATTACAGGACCGTTATGAATTTAAAAATTATCGATTTTTTAATAAGTGTACTTTCAGCGGCATTGATCGCTTTTGCAACGAGTCAAATCCTTGTCGGAAGCGGAGGGTCGCCTTTACTGATGATGATTGCCGGAGGTTTGTTGGGAATGGCGTTGAGCATTCCCTTGATGATTGTCCTGGTTCCTCCCTTTGGAGCGTTTGAAGTGATGATCGCTTTGCATTGGATCGGCATGCCCGCAGGGATGATAGGGGCGATGATGATCGGGTACGCACCGAATTATTGCATCGCGGTATCGGGTGCGGCTTGGGGATTGTTTGTTTGGGGGCTTATAGAGTATTTCAATCGCCGATACGAAGCGGGACGTTATGAATCGGAGGTCTTGTGAATCAGACGATAAAAATGAAGGGCAATTTTGACGGAGCCGCAAAACTTTTTGATTTCATTCGCAGTGGTGATTCGCGTCGATGGGGCACGATTCAGAAAAGGTTCTTCAGTCAGTTGCAGGGAAAGATTTTGTATGTGGGGATAGGCACGGGGCAGGAAATAGTCAATTTCCCCCCCGGATTGGATATCGTTGCCATTGATATCAGTGCCGAGATGCTGAAGCGTGCGCAAGAACGCATCTCAAATTATCCCGGAAACATGACATCTCTTATCATGGATGCACACAACACCACGTTTGAAGACGATACCTTTGATATGGTGTTAACGGTTTGCGTGCTATGCACGGTGGAAAAGCCCGTGGAAGTGCTGGAGGAGTTGAAACGGGTGCTGAAACCCGGCGGGAAACTCGTTTCATTTGAACATGTACAGAGTCAAAATCCGTTATTTGCCTGGCCGTTGTATCTGATGAATTTTCTTTCGCTCAAACTGACAGGCACATCGTTGATTCGTGATACAGCGAAGAATATTCGTTTGGCGGGATTTGATTTATTTACGGACGCAAACGTTTATCTGGACATCGTGAAAATGTTCACCAGTCGCAAACCTGAAAACTGAAAGAATACGCGCCTTGTTATTTTTCAATGATAACGAAGTTTCAATCCTTCTTTTGGGAAATGATGAAATAGCTTTTGATGGTTTTTTTGGTGATGAGATTTTTGGCGAACTGTCGCGCTTCCTCTTCCGTGGCGAATTCACCGACACGGACTTTGTACCAGGTGCCGCCTGTTTTTCTTGGGGTAGTGACCAGATACACGCTTTGCAGTCCTTTTTTCTTTAAGGAGTTTAAAAGTCTTTGGGCTTGTTTTTTGGAGGTTCCTGCCGCAACCTGAATGGTGTGGACTTTGTTGCTGATAGTGGAAACTTTGGGTTTTTGGGGAATTTTCAGCTCGGGTTTTAATTGTTCTTTTTGAGTTGAAAATTCACTGAGGCTCACTCCAAAAACGATGCCAATCAATAAAATGAACAGAGTTGCCAGCTTGAAACGTATGCCCTGGCGGCTAAAAACGATCAGGAGATCTGCAAACTTCAGGACCAGAAACTTTGTAAGCCGGGAAAATTGCCGAAACGGATAGAGGATTGCTTTTTTGATCTCATCGAGTGGAGAACGTGTGATTCCCAGTTTTTTCTTAAGTTTTTCCAGTTGTTTGAGATCTTCATTCGAGAACAATTTTACCTTGCGCAATTTGCCAGTCAGACGGCCATCTTCAATTTCGTCTCTAATTTTATTCTGACTTTCGGCATCCAACTGAGAGAAAACTTCGCCACACAGACGATGGAAATTGGGGTCCATTCCCGCCCAAATGCCTTCACAATATTTTTTAGCCAACGCATTTCGAATTTCGTTTTCGTCGTCCTGGAGATAAGGCAGAGATGCCGCATAAAATTTGATGGCAGATTCGTCGAAGCGTTTTAACCCGATCAATTGAGGCAATGCGAAACGAACAATTTCTTCCGTCAATGCGGATTGCTTCTGCAAGGCTTTAATAAAAAGGGGTTCTGTTTTTTCGTTGAACAGTTTTTGCTGGAGAAATATTTTTGCCAAATATTGAACGAGGTAATCGTCTTCAAAGTTTTCTGCTCGAAGCATGACCAAAAGTAGATCGAGTTCTTTGGAGCTCAAATCATTTTTACGGGCAAAAAGGGCTAGCAGGGGAGCCCGGAATTTAGACCGGTCGGGAGCTTGTAAAAATGCTGTGAGATAAATTTGTACGGCTCTGTCGTCGTCGTGCCCGATAGATAATAAATATTCCGCATAGTTCCATGTGGCTTGATCTCGCAGTTTTTTGCCTTTTGTGGATAAAAAGCAGGCAGAGCGAGAAAAGTCGATGAGTCTTTCATACAATGAGATGATCGCGCTTGGTTCGGCAGATCTTTGTGTCGTTTTTATAAAGTGCAAGAGGTTGTGAAATTTTTGTTCACCGATCAATCCAAAGGCAAAGAAGCCAAAAAAAATCGAGACACCCAACAAGGCCCATTGGACGGTTGTGTCATCAAACTGGGCATCGGGCAGGGCGGTTTCGTGCAAGATGTAGAGTACGGTGTAACCCAGGGTCAACGATAGAATCGTTGAGACCCACAGGCGAGCAGTAAAATATTTAAAGTTTTGAAACATCATTGCGGTTTCCGGACAGGCGAAATGGTTTCCGGTGCGGCGGTGAGTTCTTTTAGTAATTCGCTCGCCGACATTTTTTTCAGTTCGTCATCATCCATTTTTTCATCAGTATTTGAATTTGACGGTGTTTCATTTCCTAGTTCCTTCTCTATATTGGAAGGGACTTCGTTAGGAGGGGTTTCCTCTTTTGAACTTGTTTCTGGCTCGACAGATGTTTCATCAAGCTGGGTTGGAATGATGGTTTCGTTTTTGACGGCAACCTTCAGAAACTCTCCCGATCCAGGTTTGTGTAAAATTCCGGTTTTGGTGTCGACACTTTCAATTCGAATCCCGTCTGGTTTGGGAAACTGAACCTGATCTTTTCCTTCCAGGGCTTTTTGCATGAAAAAAGCCCAGATGGGGGCCGCCGCTCCTGCGCCCGTCAAACCTTTTCCATTCTTTCCGATCATGGGTTCGTTGTCGTCGTAGCCCACCCAGACAGATGCGGTGATATCTTTGGTGAATCCATTGAACCAGGCATCTTTGAAACTATTCGTGGTGCCGGTTTTACCTGCGGCAGGGTGACGAAATTTCATGCGCCGAACGACTTGTCCCGTACCTCCGTCTATCACACCTTGCATCATGTCCAGCAATGGATAGATTGATTTTTGTGGGAAGCGTTGTACGCCTTCGTAAAAATGTTCATAAAGGCGATTGCCGTCATAGTCTTCAATCCGTCGAATGAGATAGGGTTCGTTGTAAATTCCAAGGTTGGCAATCACACTATAGGCACCTGCGAGTTCCAGGGGGGACACTGGAGAAGTACCCAAAGCCAGGGACAAATTTCTACCGAGTGGACTTTTGAAGCCAAATTGCCGAGCGGTTTTGATCACTTCTTCAGGGCCAACGTCGTTGATCAACCGGGCGGCGACGGCATTGATGGAGTGCATCAATGCCTTTTTCAAAATCAGTTTTCCGGCATAGACGTTTGCAAAATTTTGTGGTTCCCAGGGATCGCTTCCGGGGATGGGATAAGTGATCGGTTCGTCAACAACAACGGTTGCGGGGGAATATCCCAGTTTTTCCATCGCTGTAAAATAAACAAAGGGTTTGAAGGACGAACCTGGAAGCCGGTTATTGGATACGGCCCGGTTGAATTGACTGTTTGAGAAATCGCGACCTCCCAGCAATACCCGAACGGCCCCGCCTTTATTTTCGATGGCGGCAACCGCTATTTGCAAGGGCGCATTGGGCGCGCGTTCGGGCAGTTGTTTTTCCAGTGAATCAAGGTGAGCCTGTGCGGCTTTTTCTGCGGCTTTCTGGAGTCGAACATCCAGCGTTGTATAAACCTTCAAACCACCGAAATAAACGAACTCGCGTCCATAATCAGCCTCCAGCTGGTTCATGACGTAATTGACAAAGTAGAGGTTGGGGTCTGTTTCTTTTACTGGAGTCGTCAGTTTCAGATCGTCTGTCAGAGCATTTTGTTTTTGTGTTTCCGAGATCATTGTTGTTTGGACCATGCGCGCCAATATATGACGTGCTCTTTTCATGGCCCGATCCAGATTACTGAAGGGATTGGCATTGTTGGGGGAATTGGGCAAACCGGCGAGAAGTGCGGCCTGGAGCAACGTCAAATTTTTAGAAGGGACATCAAAGTAGGTTCTTGCGGCTTCTTCGACTCCGTAAGCCCCATTGCCAAAATAAATCTGGTTACTGTAGGCTTCGAGGATTTGATCTTTTGAAAACGTTGCTTCCAACTGCAAAGCGATGAAGAGTTCTTTGATTTTTCGGACCCAGTTTCTTTCAAATGAAAAAAACAGATTCTTGGACAATTGTTGTGTGATTCCACTTCCGCCCTGTCGGACGCGTCCTTCTTTGAGGTTTGAGGCAAGGGCACGAAGCAATCCCAAGTGATCGAGGCCACGATGATTGTAAAAATTACGATCTTCGACAGAAACAATGGCTTTGAGAAACCAGGGCGAGATGTCTTTAAGAGTGACAGGGCGTCGTTGCCCTACAATGTGTATGCGTTCTCCATCGGAAGAATACAGTTCGGTGGGTAAATTCAGATTAATGTTCTCAAGCTTTGCAGGGAGTTGAGGCAGATCCTCGCGCAAGGCCAGATAGACTCCCGCCAGAGTCAGCACACCTGTCAGGGTGAGAGCATAAATTAAATTTAAAAGAAGCTGGGCAATTCGACGAATCAAGGGGTATTTCTTTCAGGAAGTGCCAAAAGGAGGTTCTGCTCCTCACTTATTGTTTCTGTTGGCTCTAGTTGTGATAAGAGATTATTTGCCGTTTCGCGTGGTACGGGTATCAATAGATATTCGGTAAAGTAGTCTGTTTTAAATTCGATTCCCAATTTGAGAGGACGGTCTTCTGGTTCGTCGGACCGAAGGTCTGATATTCCAACGCGAGTGATTTGGTATTGTTTTTCAAGAAACCATCGTGGCGGCGGTGATACTTGTAACCGGGCATCGGGGTCCATATTTTTCAATAGAGTTATAAATTGATTGTAGACAATGATTTGCTCTGGCAGAAACCCTGCTTCTTCCAAGCGTCCCCGATGTTGAATACGGGAAGCTTCCAGTGTGTCCAATTGGTTGAGCGATAGAAAAACTTCCTCTAAGGGGATGTTGTCGTGATCGATCAGATCGAGAGAAATCCAGGGACCCATGCGTTTGATCAAAACACGTTCCCATTTAAGGCTGGAGTCAATCCCCAATAAATCATATGAGGAAATGAGGGTGTTTGCCCATTGACCTGGAAAGTCGAAATAGAGATGCAGGAATTTTTCTTTGGATAACACACGGGAGTAACCGGGTTCCAGATTTTCCAGTAATTGACGAAATGAGGTCAGGGATTCCGTGGTTTGCCGGGCATTGTCCATCGAAGTTCGAATCGATTGGATTTTGGATTGAGCGACGAGGGACAATCGGTCGCGATCCCAGATTCGTCCGAGTTGAGGTCTTTGAAAATTTTGCCACTTTAAATAGTTTCCAATGCCTGTTTCCACGATATTGGTAGATAGTTCAAGCAGAACAAGAGCGATGACTAAACCCCACTGAATGAGTACACTTTGAGGACCTAAAATGGAAACAGATTTCACCTGATTTATCTCACCGTGGTTTTATTAGCAGATTGCGCGATCATCTTCAATTTTTCAATTTTCCTCTGCAGAACGTTTGGATCCAGTTTTTTCCGACCGCGTTTCTTTGTGCCCGGGGAACCCGATGGCAGGGGAAGATTGTTAGCCGAGTTTTTAATTTTTGATGTTTTGTCCTCTTTGAGGATAGAGGCGTTCTGTTTGAACGCGCTCACTTTCCAGTCTTTTTCCCCCAGATTTTTGCTGAAAATTTCCTGCAGACGGGGAGACAGCCTTCTGAAAAGCGCAAGGAACTGTTTTTCTGAAGGCTCAAAGGCAATGGCAATGGGCATGGAATAATTTTTTAAATGCAAAATGTTGGTTTGAAAATCGGCAAAATCAATTTGAATATCTTCAGAAGGGCCCACATTTGCAAGGGGATAAAAATCCAACAAAGTAATTTTTTCGGTCAGAAGTTTTTCCAGTGATAAATTACCCAAGAGAGCTATTTTCACCAGAGTGGTAATGGGAGCATCCCGCTCTCCCACTTCGTAGCGCACATAAGTTCGAAATCCAATACCAAGGATTTTTGCAAATTCAGATTGCGTGCAATCCCTTTCCTTACGAATGGTCTTCAAATTTTCCGCCAGGATAGACATGCAAAAGTAGCCTCAATTATTGACAGGTCCCCCTATCCATTGATTATACCTACTCTCGAACTTCCTGCAATCGGTTCTTATAAAATTATAATATGAGGAGACTCCTTATTCCATAAGAACTTTCGCGGCATCTCGTGCAAAATAAGTCAAAATCATTTTAGCTCCAGCACGTTTGATGCTCAGTAATATTTCCATCATCACTCTCTGTCCATCGATCCAGTCATTTTGCGCGGCGGCTTTGACCATGGAGTATTCGCCACTGACGTTGTAAGCGGCGACGGGAACCTGTACTTCGTCCCGGACTCTGCGGATGATGTCTAAAAAAGCCAGAGCAGGTTTGACCATGACAATATCGGCACCTTCCTCAATATCCTGCAACACTTCCCGTAGACTTTCGTCACTGTTTCCGGGATCCATTTGGTACGATCTGCGGTCGCCAAATTGGGGACAGGAGTCGGCGGCTTCACGAAACGGTCCATAAAATGCGGAGGCGTATTTAGCGGCGTAGGACATGATCAGGGTGTCAGAAAAGTTGGCATTGTCCAATGCCCCGCGAATGGCCTGTACGCGGCCGTCCATCATGTCAGAAGGGGCGATGATGTCCGCTCCGGCTTCTGCATGGGTCAATGCCATTTTGGCCAGTAACTTGATTGTGGGGTCGTTGAGAATCTGATCGCCTTTGACCACGCCACAGTGTCCATGATCGGTGTATTCGTCCACGCATACGTCGGTGATTATCATGAGCTCTGGGGCGGTGTCCTTGATTTCACGGATAGCACGCTGGATGATGCCATCGGGATTGTAGGCTTCGGAGCCGACTGCATCTTTTTTGTCGGGGATACCAAACAGAATGATCGCTGGTATGCCCAGACGTTGTGTTTCCAGCACTTCTTTTTTGACTTGATCTATAGAGAACCGGTACACACCCGGCATGGAACTGATTTCGTCTCGAACTCCTTTGCCTTCGCAAATGAAATAAGGCTCGATCAAGTCGTCAACCAAAAGGGTGGTCTCGCGAACCATTCTTAATATCTGCTGATTTTTTCGCAATCTTCTATAACGATGGATGGGGAAGGGCATGGGAATCTCTTAGCTGAAAATAGGGAATTAAAAATAGTTTTAAATTTTTTTATTTGGTTTTTGACTTTGGCACGGCACTTGCTTTTAAGACGTTATATAACGAAATTGATGATTTTTTGACGTTTAACACTTACTGCCGGAGACTTTATCATGAGCCAATCAGAATTCAACGAAGACCGATACTACGAGATTTTGAATGAAGCTATTTTAAATGCGATCACTTCATCAGATGAGGTTAAAGACATCCTCGTTGATTTTAAATCAAAAAAATTGATCAATAATCTTGCCGTACTCAATTTGATTTTAAGCCTGGAAGAGTTGTCTGAATTGATTTTCAAGCCAGAAAGCAGTCACATGTACAAATTGGAACCTACGAAGTCCAATAAGAAAGAAATCAAGACCAAATCAGGGCAATCGTTTTCTGTTGAGAAAGGCAAATACTCGGTTGATGGCAGACCTTTGACAGAAAAAGAAGTTCAATTTGAAGCATTTTGTCAGGAATCATTCGATATGAAATCCTGGATGAAAAAAAATCGAATTAAATTGAGCTAGGTTGGAGAGCGTATCTCCACAGGTATCATACCGTCGATCAAGTAGTGGTACAAAATAATTTGATGCACTCATATTTCCCGCTCAGGGGGCTTTCAGAGCAAGACACTGATCTTTCTTCTTGTGATTTGGTCTTAACTTCAGGAACTCATGATTTGTTTCTTGGTAATGCAAGGGTCAACGCGATCAGGGTTTGAAAATTTTGGCGTCGCATGAAATGTATTTGATTTGTTTTAATGGGATCACAAACACTTCTTCCGATGTTGTCAGCTCAAAAAGTTCCAGATCGTCGCTGAAACCGTGTTTTTCTGTGTTTTCCAAAATCAGTTCTTCGTTGTCTACAAAAACGACTTTCAGTCGGTAAATCATGCAAGCTCCTTATTGCTTGTGTAAACTTTTTATTAATTTGGAAGTGCTACGGCTTCAAATTTCTTGTGTAGAGGATTTCCCAAATAATCTTCTACGTAATTTTTGACATAACCTTTTTCGTACAGCTTTTTGTTGGACATGCTGGAATTCACTTTGTGCAGGACCTTGAACCGTATTCGAGGAAAGCGTTCCTGAAAGTCCTCAAAAAGATTCCCCGAAATATCTTTTTCCTGATTTCCTGATCCCTCCATTATGACCTTCGGCAAGTAGACCACTCGCTGGTCGGTCAACCTCTCCGCAATATCATTGAAGGTCAAAAGAGTGGTGCAGTCGGAATCGCCTCCAAGGGTGGCATTCGGTACATAGAGGTACTTTGCCCGGTTGGGGCGAAACAGTTTTAAAACTCTATAAACGTTGCCTGCCATGACGACCGTGTCTTTTTTCTCTATCTCACAGGCATCCAGCGTTTTAAAGATTTTCTTTCGATTTAAAAATGCAGTGATATAGGATTCGGTGTGAAGCATTGTGATGTTGGGATAGTTCGCATCGTAAACTTTTTTCGCTTCATAGGGGAGATGTTCTCTACCCAATCGTGTGACGCGCGTGGTTTCGCTGTCCAGTGTTTTTAATGGTGTCAAACATCCCATCCATAACAGGCACTTGCTGTTTACTTTGGAAATAATTCGAGCATCTTCGGACATGGTATTGGGTCCAAAGGAATAAAAATTTGCCGAAGTAACGGCAGGGCCGTCCAGCACTTTTAATACATGCTCTGCGCTGGGTCCATTGGGCATCAATTGTTTTCGGTATTTCCCCAATGTGATAACGGATAGCTCAAAATTGATGCGACCGGGATATTTTTCAGCGAGACGATTGATGTTCTGAGGATCGACATAACCCACGGTGAACATGATGATGTTTTTATCAGTGGTCTCTAGAAACTCCTCTATCCAGGTCATTGTGCGAGGATGTAAGAACAGGTCGGTCCATTCCATATACTCGTTGCCGCCGATCACCCATGATTCTGAAGGTTTTGTGGGGAGGCTCTGGATCGTTTTCAAGATAAAACGCCAGTTTTCTTCAGTCGTGAGGGGGATGTCGTAGGTCTTACGAAAATAGGAGTGATCCTTTTCGTAGCAAAAGGTGCACTTGACAGGGCAGGTCTTCCCTAAGCTAAGAGGAATTTTTCTTTCGCGGATTTCTTTCAGCAGTATCTGATTTATAAATTCCTGGTCCAAAAATAACCCTCCGAAAAATGAAATCTGGAATAAGTTCTTTTGAACGAGCGGCCCTTGGAAAAGGCTTGTTATCTGAAAAACATCAGATTTTGAGTGAATTTCTGAAAAGATTTCAGAGCAAGAAGTGAGAGTTGGAAACTACCAACCTCTAAAGGCTTCAGTCAATTGTTTGTCCACGGGTACTTGCTCTTTTTGGTCATCATCAAGTTCATTGATGAGATTATTCAGATGTACCGCGGCGCACCCCATATACGCAATACTTTCTTGCTGTAACTTGAATTTACCAGATTTTAATTTCTTTTGAAATTCTTTCAGATGTTCTTCATCCGCAAGAACACTTGCGGCAGTCTTGAAGCTTTCGATGGCTTCCTGAAATTCTTTTCCTTCGTGTTGTGTTACGCCCGCTTTAAAATTGTCTTGCACTTCACGGACATCTTCAATCGTAACTGCGTGTCTTTCCATGAATCTTTACCTCAAATTTAAAAAACTTTCGCAGTGGGAGTCCCACCGTTCCACCACTTCGTGAAGGGGTGGGTGGATCATTGCTCGGATTGAACCAATCATTCCTGTCCCAAGTTCGAGGTCTTATTCTAGCTCCAAACAGGGGGGGATTGTCAAGCTACAGGTGCGCAAATAAGTGCCCCCCTGTCAAAGGACAACGCAGGTCCTTGGAGCAGGGGGGATCTAAATTTTTATCCTGGCACCGGATCAGGAGAGAATCAGAATTAAATGATCTCTATTCAGCAGGCTTGGGAGAATACTCTTCTTTACAATGTCCTTCCCAACATTTCTGTTCAGAACAGCCCGAAGCAAACACTGAAACCAATACCAATAATGCTATATATACAGCCACTTTTTTCATCCAAAACTCTCCTTATTTAAAATTCCATAACCGGTTCAGCCTGAGGCCCATATTTATTTTTGGACAATGCGTTTTATCAGTAATTACAGAATATTTCAATCTTTTTTTATGTTAAATTAATAGGAGACAGGTAATTGACGTATGAAATCACAATAAGTCCCTCTATTTCAAACTTTAAAATATTATGACATTTTCTGATATTGATCCACCATTTATAGAAAATATGCGAAACCAGGCCGAGCTTGGTAGAGAAGTTTATTTTTTTGAATCCACTGATTCTACTAATTTATGTGCTGAGCGTGCTTTTGTGGATGGCGCAAAGCACGGGTCGGTATTCATTGCCAATACGCAGAGTGTGGGGCGCGGACGTTTTGGTCGTTCCTGGTTGTCAACGCCGGGAGCTGGCATCTATCTATCCATCCTTCTGCGTCCGGATTTGGCTAAAGAAGACTGTCCAAAGATTTCCCTCTTGCCTGCACTTGCGGCGGTTTTGGCGATCAACGAAGTGTGCGGGGTGCAGGCGAAGTTGAAATGGCCCAATGACGTTTTGTTGAATGGGAAAAAAATCTGTGGAGTCTTGAGCGAATTTTATTGTCCCGATCCCGATAGTTACGGAATCATCGTGGGGATTGGGATCAATGTGCACCACAATCAGGGGCATTTTGAAAGGGCGGGACTGGCGGATGTGGCCACTTCGCTGGACATTGAAACGGGAGTTCCCCAGAATCGAAATATTCTGATTTCAGCCTTTCTGGAAGAAATGGAAAATCTACTGACTTTACTGCTCGCTGAAAAGTTTGAGCAGGTGCTAGAGCAGTGGAAAAGTCATTGTGAAATGTTCGGGAAGGATATTATTTTGTCGCAAGGAACTTCTACGTACAGTGGCAAAGCATTGGGTCTCGACGATCAGGGCAATCTTTTGCTTGAGACAGGTGAAAATAAAACCTTGTCCTTTTCTTCGGGTGAAACATCCCTGAAAAAATGATTCAAACACGTTCTGCGCGCTCACCAATAGCGTGCAGAATAGGGCGACTGCCTGAAGGTATGGTAAAAGGGATCCCAATAGGGCGGGAAAGAGTAAAGGTAAGAAGGGTAAGGTATCGAATCGTAGTTTTCCCACAAATGGTGTTCTTCCAAATCGAGAACGGGGAAAAGTTGCTCCATTTCGCCGACACGACCATTTCTGACTTCGCGCAAAATGCCTACGCCGACGAGGTATCGACCTTGGCTATAGATCGTTGGCTCTAAATATTCTTTGGTGAAAAGGATGAACCTTCCGCTGGTTTTATCGCCGCGATCGGGATAGCCAAGAAGGTCCAACTCTTTTTGAACCATTTCCACTTCTGTTCCGTTCTTCAAATTGCGTGTTTCTGCAATGGCCCCTCCCCATAAAAAATGGTGTCCGATGTATTGATCGGGGGAATCCAACACCTGCTCAAAAGTCACGTTCGTATCGACTTCCGACCGAAACTTTTCGGATATGGGATGCGTGCAGGCGGACAGGCAGACAAGAAACAGCACATAGAAAATACGTCGCATACGGAGCGAATTGATTTTTGTCGCGGTATTTTTATAAAACATCATTGAGTCTCAATGCTGTCACAGAGGGTATTTTTTAATTTGCGGAACGGTTCGCAAAAAGTTTTGAAAGTCGTCCCTGCAATCTTCAACAAAATCCTCAAACTCATCCTCCTTCATATCACCTTTATTATAAACCTTGGGAGGTATTTTTATTTCTCCCGGATTTTGAAGGAATTTGAAAAAGTTTTCCCGGCATTCGGTCACAAAGCGACTGTAATCGTGATCGCAGTGAGCTTGTTGGGAGTAAAAACGTTTGGGAGATTTCTTGCGTTGATGCAAAAATTCTTTGCGGCCAAACATGACACTTGTCCCGCGCTTGGCGGGAAGAGTCCGATTGTATATTCGTCTTTTTTGAGGATCGATCAAAATCTTGTAAGCCAGGGCGATCATGATGAATCTCTGCTCAAGCTCTGGGGAGTCCGGGCAACGGTCGGGGTGAAACTTCAAGGCCATCTCGCAAAACCCGCGCTTGATATCTTTAGTATCCGCGAAATTTTCCACACCCAGCAAGCGATACAGATTTTGCTTTTCAAGAACCTCTGGAAGTTTGAAATTCAAGAACTAACCTCTTAATTATTAAGGGATTATTGAAAGTAATAGATGACTGAATTATACACGATTTTAAAAAATAATTGTAATCTTCTGCCATTGGAATGAGGGTAATAAAAACGTAGAATCACTTATGCTTGAGATTCTTTTCATTCTATTCGTTTTGTTTTTTTTCATCCTGCCCCGGGCGGCTCTGGCATGTGTTTTGGGAATCTGGACGGTGGCCTGCATTGCACGGGCGGTTGAGTTGTGGAGCCATCAACCTTCTGCGGGGAAATTACTTCTCAAAATTCGTGTCATTTCAGTGCTCTTTAATTTCTTAATGAGTGTGGCAACCGCTTCTATTTTATCAGTGATAGTCCATTTTCTTATTTTGGAAAATCGTTACTTATTTTTATTTAACTTTGTGTTTTGCTTTTTTATTTCGTTACGATGGTTTGACTATTCGCAATATTTTTACCGGCTTGCGGTTTTGAGGTTTTTTGATTTGGAAGTGCCGGTTGTTTCTCCTTCTGCATTTGTCGTATGCGAGGGGAGTAAAAGCAATTATGTTTTTGGCAGGATGTATGTTCCTGTTTTTTTCGATGCGGGATTTTTGTATAGTGAAGGTAATAAATTTGTTTTTAAGGGAGTTTTGGGTGAGTATCGTTACCGTTCGTGCGATTTGACGGAAATTATCAAGCGCAGTTCGGACACGATTCGCCTCATTCCCAGAGCTGAAAAAGGTCCGTTCAATTCAAAAATACTGGACTTCAAGTTCAAAGATCGCTTTTATCCGTTTAAAAGCCGGCACGACCGGGATAAAATAATAGATTCATTAAGTGAGACAGGTGTTTCGCATTCATCAGCGTCCTTAAAATAAAGCTTCCTTTTCATGGTTCGAAATTATTATAAAATACTGGGTGTTCAACCAGACGCTGGCAAAGACGAGATTAAAAAAAAATACCGGGCTCTTGCCTTGAAGTATCACCCGGATACCAATAACAATAGTAAAAAAGCGGAAGATCAGTTCAAGATCATCGCCGAAGCGTACGAAACGCTGAGCAACAAAAAGAAGCGTGCCGAATACGAACGTCAACGTGCCTATTCTTCTTCCTCAAGCAAATCCAGTGGTGGTTCAAACCATTCAGGTTTCGGAGGTTATGGATTTGGCGGAGACCAACGCTCTCGCTCCTCTCGTCGAGAAGGACCCTTTCGGGCAGATGGAACACCGCCACCCGCAGAAGAATTTCGTCCCGACCCCAATGCTCCAACCTCCGGTTTCGATTTACAGTTTATGGTAGATGTTCCTTTGCCGGTGATGGCTCTTGGCGGCAAGATTCCCTACAGTTATGATAAATACGTCAACTGCGCATATTGTGCAGGCTCAGGGCAGGATGAAGGAAAAGATTGCAGTCATTGCAAAGGAAAAAAACAGGTCGTCAAATCTGTTACGATTGAAATTAAAATCCCACCGGGAGTCGCAGATCAATACACGATACGGATTGAGCATAAAGGTGGTGATGGAAAAAATGGCGGCCCGCCTGGCAATTTGTTGATCAAAGTCTGCGCGATGCCACACCCGCGATTCAAACGCGTAAAAAATGATATCTATGCCGATGTTGAAATTTCCCATGAGCTGGCAGAGCATGGTGGATCGCTAGAGGTTGAAACGCTGGACTCCAAGCGCACTATATTTGTTGAAGAGGGCACGTTGACAGGAGAAGAATACCGTATTCCCGGTCAGGGAAGTGCCATTCTCTGGGGCCAAAAACGCGGGGACTTTGTGGTGCGCTTCCGGGTTGATACGCCATGAAAGATTTTATCCCTTTTCTCCTTGTGCTGGGTGCTTTTTTGTCTGCGGTGTTGTTCTACGGTGCTTCGCGGAAAAAACCACCCAAAAAAATAGCAAAAGGGGTTCCCAAAGTTCAACCCAAATCCCCGCCCCAAGCCCTGTCGACAGTCCCTCCGAAGGCAGACAAATCATCCATCGAAGATCTCCTGAAAAAAAACAAACAGCTCAAACCTTCCCTTTTGGGAATGGTACTGCGCGAAAATATTATCCGAAAAACCCGCAAGGATCCTGCTCAAACCGCCAATGCTCTACGGGTTTGGCTGAAAGAAGAGGGTACCAAGACCTCAAGTGAGTTGAAGCGAAACCCTGGAAAAAACGTACCCGATGCAGGTAAATCAACAAAACGTTAAAATTTTTCAAACTGTAAGATCCATAGCAGAAAGGAAAACCCATGACGGATGACATTATAAAAAATCTGGGTCCATTGCGACTTTTGGCAGGAATCTGGGAAGGGGAAAAAGGCAAAGACACGGCACCTTCAAAGAGCCGGGAAGCGGAAATCACTCCCTTTCGCGAACGCATGGTTTTCACACCCATGGGCCCGGTCGACAATCACGAACAGAGATTGTATGGTTTGCGATATTCGACCACCGCGTGGCCCTCAGGGCAAGATCAACCTTTTCATGAAGAGTTGGGCTATTGGCTATGGGATGCAACTGAAAAACAAGTGTTTCGGTGTTTTATGGTTCCGCGAGGGGTCACCATTATTGCCGGGGGAACCGTGGAACCCTCGGCCACTGCTTTTGAATTGTCGGCGGATCTGGGATCGCAGACCTATGGGATTTGTTCCAATCCTTTTCTGGACAGGGAATTCAAAACTGTTCGCTATGAACTGATGGTTACTTTGCACGATGCTGAAAGTTTTTCTTACGAAGAAGATGTTCAACTTCAGATAAAAGGACAGTCCGAAATTTTCCACCACAGGGATAAGAATACCTTGAAGCGGGTAGAGTAGAAGGTAAAAACAAAAAGGGAAGCGATTTTTCAATCGCTTCCCTTTTATATAGTAGAATTCAGTTGATCCGCATTCTCGGCGGTTCTGTGCAGGTCAGGCTTTGCGGACCAATCTCATTGAAGAAAACACATCCTGTCCGGGATAGGGGGTATCGACTCCGCAGACAAGATCAAAACGAATGATCTGCTCGTCCGAGCATTCCGTGATCCAGGTGCTGGCAGCACCACCCGCTGTAAATAAAGGATCTATGTGATAAGGATTGCTGTTTTTATCAAGGCATTTCTTCTTCTTGTTTTTGTCGAAAAGTACCATTGCCTGCGCTTTGCTGGGGATGGCCCAGTCGTCATATCCGGCAAACTTTTCAGCGTTGACGGCATCGACATATTCCTTATGATCTTTCCAAAGATAAAACTTGTGAGTGTCTACCCAGGCGTCGGATTGTTTCCACATCCATCCCGTATTGGGGTCGGTGATCGTCCCATTGCCATTGTCTATCCAGGGCAATTCCTCAGCCTTTGCAGGGGCCGCCTTTGGAGCGGGTTTGGGTTTTTCTTCGCCAGCTTCACCAGCTTCTTTTGCAGGAGCGGCTTTCGGAGCCACTTTGGGTTTCACCTCAGCAGTTTCAGCAGGCTGTTCAGCTGGAACGGTTTCTTTTTCTTCAGGAGTATCGCCCATCGTTCAATATTCGCTTTATCAAAAAAGTTCTTAAAATCAGAGTTTTGATTCAACCCTGTCCAATTTAAAATGTAATAATTCTTCCAAATCCTGATCGGAGGAGGAAAGTTGCTTCAATAGATTTCCCAACTCAGCCATCGGGTAACTCTCCAACTTGTCGGTCCAACCTTCCCGGTAGCTTTTGGCATTTCCCTGAATCCAGGCAAGCACAGCATCATCAGCCAAACCATTTTCGAAATTCGCACGCTCGCGATTCAGGAAATTAGTTTGTGATAACCTTATTACTTCCGAGATCAAATCTGTTTTGATCTGCTCCACTACAGAAACCTTTATTCAACAACGTCTTTTAAAGACGGTAAATTTATAACGAAAAGAAGCTCATGTCAATCTGCGATTCTATCAAAATCCCCGGAGCATGGACTGAATAATAAACGGGAATTTTAAACGAACAGAGGTTTACCCCCTCATAAATATTCTAACCGATTTAAAAATAATGAGCAAATCTTAAGAAGCCGATTTTATCTCATTGTCTACTGGCGCAGGCGGCTTTTAGGGTCGAGATAATCTCTGAGGCCCTCACCCAGAAAATTGAATGCCAGAATCGTTAAAAAAATAGCGAGTGATGGAAAAAAAATCAAGTGCGGGTAAAATTTTATCGCTTTCCAACCATCGTTTGCCAATGTTCCCCAACTGCTGTCGGGGGGCGAAATTCCCAGCCCAATGAAGCTGATCGTGGATTCCGCCAAAATCGCGGATGGGATGCGGAAACTCAAAGTAACCATCAACAAGCCAACCATATTGGGTAAAATCTCCCGGAAAACAATTCGAAAATGGCTGGCTCCCAAAGCTCTGGCGGCCTCGATAAAGGGGAACTCTTTGATACGCAAAACTTCCCCGCGTACCAGACGTGCGACCGAGACCCAACTGACTAAGGTGAGGGCCAGAAAAATCCCCATCATGCCTCTGCCCATAACAACGGTGATGAGAATAATCATCAGCAGGTCAGGAAGTGAAAAAACAACATCCACAATCCGCATCATCGCCTGATCCACCCGCCCGCCTATGTAACCCGAAACAGCACCGTAAACCGTGCCGATCAACAAGGCCAATGCGGTGGTGAAAATCCCAATGGAAAGGGAAACGCGCGCGCCGTACAAAATGCGTGAATACAAATCGCGACCCAGGCGGTCCGATCCCATCCAATGCTCAACACCGGGCGAAGCTAAAACATTCGCCGTGTCCTGCGTTTCGTAAGAATAGGGCGCGATCAAGGGAGCCAGAATAGCGGCGGCTGAAATCAGCAAAACAAACACCGCTCCCCATTTTGCCGACCGCGAAAGATTTCCCAATTCTGCAAACATTGCACTCCACCCAGCGTAAATTTAAATTCTGAATTCCTGCCTGTTTTCTATTATCATTTTATTCGATCATGAAAACCAGCCGTTTTATCATATTACTGATCTGCATCTGGGCAACCACGGTTGCGAGTCGCCCCGTCGCGGAGATGATAAAAATTCCGGGCGGAATTTTTATCATGGGACCTTCTTCCGCAGGCGAACAGGATACCAATCAAAGCATCGACCTGCCGACCTTTTATATCGACCGATTCGAAACGAGCAATGCGGAATATAGCCGGATCGTTCCCAACCATCCCTATCCGAAAGGGGCAGAGCGGCATCCCGTGACCTCGGTGACCTGGCAGGAAGCGCAAAGCTACTGCGAAAAAACAGGCAAACGATTGCCAACTTCTGCGGAATGGGAAAAATCAGCGCGCGGAGTGGATGCCCGCGCATACCCCTGGGGAAACAAGGTACTATCCGAAAAAGCACATCCGTATTTTTCAGGGCTGATCAAACGCAATGTCGGACTCAACAAAAAAGACCGATCGCCCTACGGCGTTCGCGATATGGCGGGATCGGTGTGGGAATGGACCGCTGATGTCACAAAAGGAAAGGCGGTGACCCGTGGCGGATTGTGGAATTTTCACCTCGATTATGAATACAGCAAAACCTATGAGTATAGTTTTGCACCGATCAACAAAAAATTGCCTTTCATTGGCTTCCGGTGTGCAAAGTGAATGCGATTGTAAAAATAATGGGGTCAAATCTTGATTATTTTATAATCCAAAGGTATGATTCCATACAGGTCATTTATTCACTCACCTCATCCATAGAAATCAATACATCATGTCAAGACCCCTCAGAATAGACTACCCCGGAGCATGGCACCACGTCATGGGCCGTGGAGCTGGCAAAAAAGCGATCTTCAGAAACGACAATCAACGTGAAATTTTCATCAAGCTGTTGGGCGAAGTCCGCGTGATCTTTGATGTCGAAATTCACGCCTATTGCCTGATGAACAATCACTATCATCTGCTCATTCGCTCCCCACAAGCCACACTGGCGCGGGCCTTGCGGCATCTGAACGGCGTGTACACGCAACGCTTCAATCGTTTAGTGGGAACCGATGGACCTCTTTTCAGAGGCAGATACAAATCCATCCTCGTGGACAGCGACAACTACCTGCTCCAGGTCAGTCGCTACATTCACCGGAATTTGCTCGACTCCAACCTGTCCCAGAAAAGTGACAGCCTCCTGTGGTCCAGCCTTCCCGCCTACACCGGAAAAGCTTCTGCCGGGAACGAACTGGAAACCAAATTCATTCTGGGCATGATCGGGAAATCAAACACAAAAGCGCGTTACAAAAAATACGTTGATGAAGGTGTGGACGATGAAACCGCCGAATTCTACTCCAAGAGCCGGCAATCCCCTTTGCTGGGAGATGAGGCATTCATAGAGAAAATATCCAAATTCGTCGAATCGGAAAAATTGAGCCCCGAGATCGCCGGCGCCAAACGCATCAAAAAACCACCGACCATCAAACGCATCCTCCAGTGTTGTGCGGAATTTTTTGGAGTAACGCCCAAAGACCTGCGCCACAGCGTGCGCGGAATCCGCAATCAGGAACGCACCATCGCGATCAGCCTGTGCCGGGCACCGGGCGGCCATCGTCTCGAAGACATCGCCAAACAATTCGGTGGTATCAGCTACTCCGGCGTTTCTGCCGCCATCAGCCGCTTGAACCGGGAACTGGAAGCGGACCCGAAATTGAGAAAAATGCTGGATAAAATAAAATCGGAACTTTAAAAGACGTCACAATTCTATGAAAACAAGATTTGACCCCCAAGAAACAAAAGCTCTAAAAAAGTTGGGTGGAAAAGGGCTGAGCAGTCGCCGGTCTTTTCTGGTCAATGCGGTTTTCAAGTGCATGGGACTGTTGACAGCTCTCTTCCTCACTCCGCGCCGATCCTCGGCGCAGACCGATTTTTTTACCGGCACGGAATTTGTCGGCAAAACGCGTCAGGGTGAATTTGATAAGTTCTACATCAATTTCTTCAAACCCATGCGCCGGATTCGGGCGGAAAACTGGAGCCTCAAGGTTTCGGGTCTGTGCGAACAACCCACACAATTCACATTGCAACAATTGCGGAACCTACCCGCCGAGTCTCAGGTCTCGCGGCTCAAATGCGTCGAATGCTGGTCGGCAAAAGCAGAGTGGAGCGGATTCCGCCTGCCGGAACTGGAGAAACTCGTGCGTCCCTTGCCTTCTGCCAAAGCGGTCGTCTTTCACTGTGGCGATACCTATCTGGAATCTCTCGACCTTGCCAGTCTGCGCGATTCTCGCTCGCTACTAGCCTACGCGATGAACGGGGAGAAACTAAGCGACGAACACGGCTTCCCGCTCCGCTTGATCGTTCCTGCAAAATACGGATACAAAAACCCCAAAGCCATCCTCGAAATGGAATACGTCGCGGAAACGCAATACGGGACCTGGAGCAAAATCGGACCCTACTCCAACGATGGAACCATCCTGCCGGGTTACGATCACCCGCTCGACCAAAACAAAATCCGCAGAAAAATCCACGGCGGCGAAATCCCCGACGGGCCTAGCCCGTTGTAAATAGAACTATCCAAAGATCGTTTCTTTAAAACTTATGCTCTCCAACGGGATCCCGCTCCGGCGGGCAGGCCAAGCCTGCGGTGAAAAGAACTACTCAAAAGATCGTTTCTTTAAATCTCATAGGTCCCAACTGGACCCCGCTCCGGCGGGCGTGTGCAGAAAACAAAAACCCCAACCAATCGTCATTCAGGAGCATAGCTCCTAGAAATGCAAGGAAGAAATATAGAACGGTTCACTTCGTTCACCCCTGCATTTTCTGAGCAAAGCGAAGGATCTCTGGAGTCCAAACTTATCGAAGACATGGCAAGAACACTAACCAGCCGTCTTTGCGAGGAGGCTTTAGCCGACGCGGCAATCCATTTTTCAAGGAATAAAAATCGTCCTGACACACTGATCGCGCCACTACCGCGAACCCATCGCCTTTTTAGTATCTACACGCCATATTAACTGATTTGTAACGTGCGATTTCGTTTGGATTTTGCTAGAGAGTTCACCTAAAAAATGATCTACTCAGGCAGGATGATTGTCTGCTATAGACCAAATAGCGGACATCACAATGCGATGGCTACGGAAATCCAGTGTAGTGATTTGTTAGGCAATTATCTCGTTTCTCAGTTCATTAAATCAAAGAAATTAAGAGAAAATTCTGCAAATTGTTTGTACATTCTGGGGTTTGCTTTTAAATTGCCATTTTCTGAGACCAAAACTTGAAGGCCACCCTGTTTTAAATCCTCTTGTTGTTGTTGAGTTAAGGTTGGATTACTATGCGAAACTTTGTTTCTTACAATTGTCATGCCTATAAAAAATTTTCTCCATTTCTTCTTCTCATTATTACTTAGTGAAGTTAGCTTAAGTACCGCATTTAACTTATCTTTAAAATTAAGAGGGATTCCTTTAATTATTTTGGTTATGAAGGCTTCGAGTTTTTTATCGATCGGCTCAAAAGTTTTAAGTTCTTTGTTAAGCTTTATCTGTTGTTTGTTTTCTACCTGTATGTTGCGATCTTCAAGTATTCTTTCAAAGCTTATTTCTATGGCTATATGGATTGATGAAAAAAAAGATCTATGCACAGCTTGCATTAATGAAAGCCAATTTTTATCGTCAGAAAAAGTAACTATTCTTACGCCGTTATCTAGTGAATTTGCAGAAGCTGTAAGTAAACCTAGGGTGTTGTCGACTATAGTTCCAATATATTGATGGGGAATTGGATTGGGAGCCCTTGTGCGGTCTTCTAATAAGGCTAGTTCAACTATAGCGGTTTCAATGCTTCTTAAGTGATCAGCTTTTTTTTTCATTTTTGTCACCTATTCTCCTACAAAAGTGCTGTTTGTCATACTGTGTAGCGTAAAAGGGGAATGTCCACTTTGGGTCGATAAGCGTCTTTTTTCAATATTAAAAATTCCTTATGAGGAGTTCTGATTTTTTGCGAGACTCGGTGCGCTTGTTGTTCATGGTGTAGCGCACTGGGTCGGTTTGGGTGACTGTGAAACCTTTGTAGACGTTTCGGATATCCGTAGATTAATTGTAGCTTAGAATGAATTTCCCGGCAATCCCGGATAAATAGGTCCACCAAGTAGATTAGGCCTGCCTGTTGTTAGCACAGGCCCGCCGGAGCGGGGTCCCCTTGAGCCGATCCGCACGAACGAAACGATCTTTTGAATAGTTTTATTGCCCCCGGCGGCTCGCCGGGCTTGCACACGCCCGCCGGAGCGGGGTCCCCTTGAGCCGATCCGCACGAATGAAACGATCTTTTGAATAGTTCTTTTCACTGTAGGCTAGGCCTACACCTGCACGCGGGGGTCGAGCCAGGCGTAGATCATGTCGACGATGATGTTTGCCAGTACGATGAGGACAGAGTAGACGAGCGTCACCCCCATGATGAGCGGATAGTCCCTATTGGTGACAGCGGTGATGAAGAATCGTCCCATTCCGGGGATCGAAAATATGAATTCGATGACGAACGATCCGGTCACGAGTCCGGCAGTCAGCGGACCGAGTACCGACACGATGGGGGACAGAGAATTTTTCAGGACATGCTTGAACAGGATGGTCGGTTCGCTGAGACCTTTGGCGCGTGCGGTGCGGATGTAGTCGGCGGACAATACGTCGAGAACAGAGGTGCGGGTGAGTCGGGCAATGTAACCGGCGAAGGGAGCACCGAGAGCGAGTGCGGGCAGGATGGCATGGTGCGAGCTTTCCCACAGGGCGGGAGGGAACCAGTGGAACTGGTGCGCGAAGGCCCAGACCAGTAACGCGCCCAAAACAAAGCTGGGGACGGATATCCCCAGTGTGGCAAAGAACACCACAATGCGGTCGATGGGCGAACCCCTCCAGTAGGCCCCGGCGATTCCGCAGGGGACACCGAACGCGACGACGACGAGCAGGGCCGAGAGGCCGAGTGCGATGGACACCGGAAAGGTGTCGCCGATGATGTTGGAAACATCGCGGCCAATGTATTTGTAAGAAGGGCCGAGGTCGCCTTGTGCGAGTGCTTTCAGGTAGAGCAGGTACTGTTCGGTCGGGGACTTGTCGAGATGATATTTGGCTTCGATATTGGCGATGATTTCCGGCGGCAGTTTTTTCTCCGTGTCGAAGGGGCCGCCGGGGACGGTGCGCATGATGAAGAAGGTGAGCGTCGCCACCACGATGAGGACGGGGACACCGTGCAGAAGGCGTTTGAAAAAATATCGGATCATACCTGAGAGACCTTCCAGAAAAAACTCATTGCCGCTGTCCTGTTTTTATTATTTTCATGAAGCCGCATTCATATATAATACGGGGTCCGGTTTCTAATCCTGCAATCATCGAACCCATTATGTCTTTTTATTCTTTGCAAGAATTTATCCAGCGTCTCTCCGATGAGGGAGAGCTTATCAGAATTTCCGATCCCGTTTCCAGAGATTTGGAAATAACAGAAATAACGGACCGAATTTCCAAGAGTCCCGATGGCGGCAAGGCCCTTTTGTTCGAGAACGTCATCGGTTGTGACATGCCGGTTCTCATCAATGCCTTTGGAAGCGCGCGCCGGATGAACCTTGCTCTGGGTGTCGAAGACATCGAAGAGATTCCCACGGCCATTGAAAAGTATATCAAACTTGCGCCGCCAACGACCTGGGCAGACAGAATAAAGTTACTGCCGCTCTTGCTGGAGGCGTCACAATTCCCTCCCCGGAAGGTGCGAACCGCCCCCTGTCAGGAAGTGGTGTTGAAGGGCGATGATGTTGATCTCACCCGCATTCCGATTCTCAAATGCTGGCCGAACGATGCGGGACGTTTCATCACACTTCCGATTGTGGTGAACCGGAGCGCGGATGGGAAAATCCGCAATGTGGGATTGTATCGCATGCAGGTGTACGACAAGAACACCACCGGCATGCACTGGCACATCCATAAAGACGGCGCGCATTTTTTTTATGAATACAAAAAAAAGCATCAGGTGATGGAAACGGCGGTCGCCATTGGAGCCGATCCTGCGGTGTGTTATTCCGCTTCGGCCCCTCTGCCTTATGGCGTGGACGAATTTTTGCTGGCGGGATTTTTGCGCAAGTCTCCGGTTCCACTGGTCAAATGCAAGACCGTCGATCTGGAAGTTCCGGCATCTGCTGAAATTGTATTGGAAGGTTACATTGACCCCGCCGAGAGCCGGATAGAAGGGCCTTTTGGCGATCACACGGGTTATTATTCCCATGCCGGGCCTTATCCGGTGTTTCACGTCACAGCGATCACGCATCGGAAGAATCCCGTTTACCTGACCACGATTGTGGGCAAGCCGCCGCAGGAAGATTTGTATCTCGGCAGAGCGACGGAGCGCATTTTCCTGCCGCTCATGCGAACGCAGTTGCCGGAGATTGTGGACATGAACATGCCGGCGGAAGGGGTATTTCATAATCTGGTGATCGTGTCCATCGACAAGCGTTTTCCCATGCAGGCGCGGCGGCTCATGAGTTCCCTGTGGGGATTGGGGCAGATGAGTTTTGTCAAAACCATCGTTGTTGTCGATTCCAGCATCGATGTTCACGATCTGGTGGAAGTTGCTTTCCTGCTCCTCAATAAAGTCGATCTCAATCGTGACCTGTTCTTTTCAGAAGGGGTGATGGATGTGCTGAATCACGCATCGGATAACGCCTTGTATGGTTCCAAGTTAGGCATCGACCTCACTGCAAAAATAGAAGGTGAGTTGGGATTCGAAACAGAATTGGAGGCAACACAAGCCAATGCCGAAGATTTTGAACCGGAACGCGTGTTGAATAAATATTCCAGCATCACGGCGTGTCAAGTGCTGGAGATGGACACCCGGCTTTCCGTGTTGTTTGCATCTGCCGAGAAAACGGAAGCGCATGAGTCGCGGGAATTGATCCAGAGTTTTCTGAACGATTCGCAGAACCGGGACATCTCGATATTCATCGTTGTCGATGAAGACACCGACCCGGGGGATCTTTCTACAACGATGTGGAAGGTGCTCAATAACATCGATCCGCGCCGTGATCTATATTTGATTGAAGGGCGGCTGGGCATTGATGCGTCGAAAAAATTTCCCGAAGAAGGACACGTGCAGGGTTGGCCGGAAGAGATAAAAATGTCACCCGAAATGGTCCAGCAAGTAGACGAAAAATGGAAGCACCTCTTTTAATACCGATTCCCCACCCACTCACATTTCATGGCAACCGATAAAATAATCATTAAAGGCGCACGCGAGCACAATCTGAAAAACGTATCGCTCGAATTTCCGCGCAACAAACTGGTGATCTTCACCGGTTTGAGCGGCTCGGGAAAATCTTCATTGGCATTCGACACCTTGTACGCCGAGGGGCAACGCCGTTATGTCGAGTCGCTGTCCGCCTACGCGCGGCAATTTCTGGAGTTGATGGAGAAGCCCGATGTCGATTCCATCGAGGGACTTTCACCCGCCATTTCGATCGAGCAGAAGACATCGAGTCGCAATCCGCGCTCCACGGTCGGGACCGTGACGGAGATTTATGATTATCTGCGGCTTTTGTTTGCGCGGGTCGGGCGCGTGTATTGTTATCAATGCGAGCGTGAAATTTCCCGGCAGTCGGCTCAGCAGATTGTGGATCAAGTCGGCAACATTCCGATTGGCTCGAAAATAATGATCCTTGCTCCCCTCGTCAGCAACCGCAAAGGGGAGTTCAAAAAGGAACTGGCGCAAATGCGCAAGAATGGATTTGTGCGCGCACGGGTCAATGGCGAGGTGAGGTCACTGGACGAGGAAATCACCCTCGATAAAAAATTCAAGCACACGATAGAGATCGTTATCGACCGTCTGGTGGTCAAGGAAAACATGGGACGGCGCTTGGCCGATTCTGTAGAAACCGCTCTGGAGCATGGTGAAGGGGCTGTGGTGATCGCAACGATTGGGGACAAGGGGCAAAGTGAAGATCAACTGTTCAGCGAAAAATTTGCGTGTAATTATTGCGGAATCAGTTACCCGCCACTGGAGCCGCGTCTGTTCTCGTTCAACAATCCCAATGGGGCGTGTCCCAAATGCGATGGATTGGGAACGAAGATGGTGGTCGATCCCGATCTGGTCATTCCCGATCCGTCGCTGTCTTTGAGTGAGGGAGTTTTCAAGCCCTGGGAGAAAAAGAACTCGGTATTTTTTCATCAGATGCTGGAAACGATTTCCAAACATTTCAAGTTCAAGTTAACGGTGCCCTACAAAGACCTGCCGGAAAAAATACAGCAAATACTGCTGTACGGTTCGGGAGCTGAGTCCATTCAGTATTTTTACGAAAAGAATAATCAACGCCAGCATTACATGGGAACGTTTGATGGCATCATCCCCGATCTGGAACGCCGCTATCACGAGACTGAATCGAATTCGGCCCGGGATGAAATTCACAAGTACATGCGTACGCTGGATTGCAGTCAATGCAACGGCATGCGTTTGACACCCTGCGCCATCTCCGTGCGTGTGGGCGAGCAGAACATCATCGAACTCACACGCCTGTCGATTGAAGCTTTGTACAACTATTTTAATGAGCTGAAACTTTCAGAACAGGAAAACCTGATAGCGCGTCGCATCGTCAAGGAAATACGCGAACGTCTGGGATTCCTCATCAACGTCGGTCTCGATTATTTGTCGATGAGCCGAACCTCTGCGACACTTTCCGGCGGCGAGAGTCAGCGCATTCGTCTGGCCACGCAGATCGGTTCGTCGCTCATGGGGGTGCTTTATGTACTGGACGAGCCGAGCATTGGCCTGCATCAACGCGACAATGACCGCTTGCTGAAAACGCTGTTACACCTGCGCGATCTTGGCAACACCGTTGTGGTTGTGGAACACGACGACGCGACCATTCTTGCGGCCGATCATGTTGTCGATTTGGGTCCGGGTGCGGGAGTGCATGGTGGAGAGATCATATTTTCAGGCACGCCTGCGCAAATGTTGAAGAGTAAAAAGTCTTTGACCGGGCAATACCTTTCGGGCAAAAAGAAAATTCCCGTACCGAAAAATCGTCGCGAAGGAAATGGCAAGGCACTTAAAATTGTGGGTGCCGAACAGAACAATCTGAAAAAAATCGATGTCGAATTTCCGTTGGGGAAATTGATTTGTGTGACGGGTGTGAGTGGCTCCGGCAAAAGCACGTTGGTCATTGATATCCTGTACAAGGCACTGGCGCAACATTTCTGGAAGTCTGTCGACAAACCCGGCCAGTTCGAAAAAATTCAAGGTATTCAGTACATTGATAAAGTCATTGATATCGATCAATCCCCGATCGGAAGGACGCCGCGCTCCAATCCGGCGACCTACACCGGTGTGTTCACGATCATCCGTGAGCTATTCAGTGAAACTCCCGAATCGCGTGTGCGTGGTTACAAGCCCGGTCGCTTCAGCTTCAATGTGAAAGGGGGCCGATGTGAAACCTGCCAGGGCGACGGGCTCATCAAGGTGGAGATGCATTTTCTGCCCGATGTATTTGTCACCTGCGAATCGTGTCAGGGCAAACGCTTCAACCGCGAAACGCTGGAGGTGGCCTACAAGGGAAAAAATATCGCCCAGATTTTGGACATGACGGTTGAAGAGGCCCGCGAATTTTTCAAGAACATTCCCTCTCTCAAATCGAAACTGGAAACCATCGCCGATGTGGGACTGGATTACATCAAGCTGGGTCAAGCCGCGACCACGTTGTCGGGAGGGGAAGCGCAAAGGGTCAAGCTGTCGAAGGAACTGAGCAAACGCACCACGGGTCAGACCCTGTACATTCTGGACGAACCGACAACCGGTTTGCATTTTGCGGACGTGGAACATCTTTTGGTGGTGCTTGCGAAATTGACCGATACGGGGAATACGGTGATCATCATCGAACACAATATGGAAGTGATAAAGACAGCGGATCATGTCATTGATCTGGGGCCGGAAGGTGGGGACAAGGGCGGGTGCTTGATCGCGCAGGGAACACCGGAGCAAATTGCAAAAAATGAAAAATCTTACACCGGGAAATACTTGAAGGATTATCTGTAAACCCTGTTGCTTTTTAGTTCATGGAATTATTTGCGTTGTATTTTTCCCGCATTAGTTTCAATTGCATTTGCGTCCATGGATCGTTCGGAGCTAGGCGGTCGGCGCGTTCAAATTCTCTGAGTGCGTTTTCCCATTGATTCGTTTGTTGATAAATCATTCCCAAAACTTTTGAGGCTCCCGCATCGTTTGGGAATTGATTCAGAAATATTGTGATCCTCGCATGGCCTTCGGCCAGTCTTCCCGCCCGCACATAATATTCGCCGATTCGCTGATCGTAACTTTTGTGACCTGTCAGTTTGAAATCAGGTATCAAGGCCTGATAGTTGAAGAATGCGAACAAGGCAATCGCGCTGGCAGTACTTATAACCCATTGTCGTGTTTGACGGGCATCTATTGAGTGCAGGATTCGGTCGACTGCAACGCCGGAAAAAATCGCAAAATATGGGATCACTGGAATGCGATAACGCGCCAGTACAAAAAATAATATCACCGCTCCGGTCATGCCGATGGCGTAGCAATAGAGGAGCCATAGTTTTTGATGTTCCCGAAATGCGAGGACAAATCCGACGAGTCCGAGGGAGGACAATAATCCGAAATTCGACAAGGGGCCGTGCAGTAAAAAGGAAAAATCCTTGAACAAATTGTAGTCAAAATTATTGGGGACTTGAAACGAACAAAAGAAAAAATACAGTTTTCTTGCGAACAGGAAAGCCATCGCTTGCGGATGCTCTATGAAGCGCATGGCAAATATTTTGAGGGTTTCCGTGGTGCTCAGTTTGTAACCGTCGGGGTGATGAAGCTCGGCTGAGTGTCCCATCCCAATGTGTTCGGGGTGGTTGCCGTGCAGGATGGACGCGGGGCCGCTGAATTCAAAGAAAACGAATTTCCCGTGAGTTATTCCGGCTTGAATCAATAAAGGAAGAAAAAATAAGCCGACCCAAAGGAACAGGGGGGGATGCACGTTGCATTCTTTTCTTTTGGCAACAAAAAACCAGTACAAAAAAATCAGGACAAAAACCAGTGCGGTGTTCGGGCGACTTTGGATGAAAAGAGAAATTCCCAAGCCTGCAAACATCAGTTGTTTCCAGTCTGGCTTTGAGGGCAGTCGTATGAGCAGGTACAGCGACAGGATTCCCAAAAAGGCAATGAGGGAGGCTCGCAAAAGGATTCCTTCATACATCAGGACAGGACCGTGAAAATTGTACAGTAGGGCGGATATCCAGGCGGTTCGCTGGTTGAAAAGTTTTTCGCAGATCAGGAATATCAACAGGACGGTGATGGCTCCCATCAAAAACTGGAAGAACCAGACGACGGGAAGATTTCTCCCGAAGGTCAGATAGATGAATCCGACGAGGTATTTGTACAGCGGGGAAAAAATATTAACGGTTGCCGTTGCCATCCAGTCCCCGTTCGCAAAACTCAGCGCGCCTGTGTCGTAATGCTGAGAGTCGGTGTGTTCGGGAATGTAGTTGAAAAGGGGATTGTCTTGAAACTGAAAAAAATAAAGAGAGCGAGTCGCAATGGCAATCAGGAAGATTGCCAGCCCATGCCATCGATTAAAGGTACTGTCCCTTTCATTCATGTTTGAACTGATTCCCAAGACGGGTCAACTGCGTGGAAGGAAAGGTGCATCCGTATTTCCTGATAAAATGAATTCGTGAACGGGGAGGGCGGTTGCCCTCCGCTCGTTCACGATGACGCAGACTTCTTATTTGATAGACAACAATTCAATTTCGAAAATGAGTGTTGCGTTGGGTCCGATCACACCACCTGCGCCACGAGGGCCGTAGGCGAGTTTGGCGGGAACGAATATTTTATTTTTACCGCCTACTTTCATCAATTGCAGAGCTTCCGTCCAGCCGGGGATGACTGCATTCAATGGGAATACTGCGGGTTCACCGCGTTTGTAGGAGCTGTCAAATTCGGTTCCATCGATCAAGGTGCCTTTATAATGTGTCTCAACCTGATCGGTCTCTTTGGGTGATTGCCCGGTTCCCTCTTTGAGGACCCTATATTGCAATCCACTGGCGGTGGTTTTTACGCCTTTTTCCTTTGCATTTTTAGCAAGGAATGCGTCTCCTTCTTTGCTGTTTTTTTCTCCGACCTTGGCCATTTCCTTACTTTGTTTTTCCATTGCTTCTTGTTGCATCTTGGCTTGCTTTTCCTGCATTTCAGCCTGGAATTCTTGCATCACTTGTTTGAATTCTTCTTGTGTGATCAAAACGTCTTTTCCTTCCATGGCATCTTCAAAGCCTTTTATGACCATTTTAGAATTTACGTCTACTTCTTGAGACAGGCTTTCAATGCTTTTGGCAAAATCAAGACCAATGCTGTATCCCAGCTTATCTGCCTTGGATTTGAGTTTGCTTTCTGCTTGAGCGGGAACGGTTACGGCGACGAATGCGACAAGGGTTAAAACTAAAATGGTTTTTTTCACAAGATCTCCTGAATTGAAAATGATTGAATTAAAAACTAAATGTATCCGGCTAATTTATTAATGAGCATCATCCCACGATGTTGTAACGTCGCATACGGTATTGCACGCCCAAGGTGTTTTCTGCCAAATCGTGACATTGTTCTTCATCGACTTCTTTTTGATGAGTGACGATCGACGCTTGTACTTTGGGAATGTACTTCTTTGCTTCCACAATAAATTCTTTGACCTTGTCGTAAATGCCGTTCCTAAAACCCGGAAGCGGTTGCGTGACGGCATCATAGGCTTCTGAAGTATCTGCGTTGAGGCTCACCGACACTTCATCGATCAAACCTTTCAGTTCAGGCAAAATATTTCTTTTATTGATGATGTTGCCGTGTCCGTTGGTATTCAGTCGAACCTGACCGCCCGCCGATTTGATCTTGGCGGCCACTTCTTTAAGGGTATCCAGGCGAAGGGTGGGCTCACCGAATCCGCAAAAAACAACCTGATCGTATTTTTTAGGATCGTCAATGGCTTCCCACAACTCCTGTGCGGTTGGCTCACGATCCAGTTTCAGATTATAACCTTGCACGACAGGTTTGGTGAGGCGTGTGCAAAAGACACAATCTGCCGTGCATCGTTGTGTCAGGTTCAAATAAAGGGAATTACGGATCTGGTATGCGATGGTCCCGGTTTTGGCCTGCCTGCCGACACCAAACAGTTCAAAAAAGTTCAGCGCGCTGGCTCTCTCAAAGTCGGCGATATCGACACCGCGCAGATCAGCCAAAGCTTGAGCGACGTGGCGGACAAAAGACGGCTCATTGCGCTTGCCGCGATTGGGTACAGGAGCAAGGTAAGGACAGTCTGTTTCGGCAAACAATCGTTCTGCAGGAATGGTCTTGGCAACAGCGCGAAGATCGTCTGCTTTTTTGAAAGTAACCGAACCCGAAAAGGAAATGTAAAATCCCATCTCAAGGGCGCGATCGGCCAAATACTGATCGCCTGAAAAACAATGAAAAATTCCTGAGCCGGCGGGAGCATTTTTCGGAAAATAATCAGCAAGGATCGCGATGGTGTCTTTCTGTGCATCGCGGGTATGAACGATGATCGGTTTGTTGAGCTCTCGCGCCAACTCCACCTGCTTGCGGAAATGAATGAGCTGTTCTTCTTTTGGGGAATAATTTTTGAAAAAATCGAGACCGGTTTCACCCACTGCCAATGTTTTGGGATGCGCTAACAGTACTCTCAAATGGGCGTAGGTGTCTTCATCAATGGATTTGACATCGTGCGGATGCACGCCCGCAGTCGAGTACACGAGATCGTAACGCTCCGCCAGATCTAGACTGCGGCGACTGCTCTCGATGTCGCAACCGACATTGAGGATATACTCCACACCTTGATCGCGCGCACGCTGGATTACTTCTTCGCGGTCTTCGTCGAATGGTTCCGTGTCGATGTGAGCATGAGAGTCGATGATCATTTAACGCGAGCTCCTGTCGGCAATTCCTGATCGAAACCCGCCAAAACGATATTGCCATCGGCACTGCCGGCAAGGACCATTCCTTGAGATTCGATGCCCATCAGCTTGGCGGGTTTTAAATTCGCAACGAGAATGATGGAGCGACCGACCAGAGCTTCGGGTTCGTAGGATGTTGCGATGCCGGCGACCACTTGTCGGATTTCCAAACCAATGTCCACCTTTAGTTTGACAAGCTTCTTCGACTTTTTAACGTTTTCCGCCTCAAGAATTTTCCCGACACGCAGGTCCAGCTTCATGACATCCTCAATGGAAATAGGTGCTCCCAATTCGTCCTGATTCTCCGCAGTCTTGGGCGCGGCATTGTCCTTACTCGCTGATTCCAGAGTCTGTTGGATTTCCTGTTCTTGTTTTTCTTCGATTCGGGGGAAAAGTCGTTCGCCTTTTTGCAGTTCTGTTCCCGGTTTCAAGCCATACCAGTTGGAGATGGAGTCGATCCCTTGATTTTCGGGTCCGCCTTCAACTCCAAGCTGAATCAAAATTTGTTCAGAGGTATGCGGCATGAAAGGGTAGATCAAGACAGCGACAGCGCGCAAGCTCTCTGCCGTATGGTACATGACCGGTGCCAGTTCTTTTTGGCCTTCTTCGGTTTTGAACAGATTCCAGGGTGCCTTGACGTCGATCCATTTATTGCCGGCATCCACCAGTTTCCAAATACGTTCCAAAATTTTATTGTAGGCCAGCTCATCGTAACCCTTGCGAATTTCAGGGAGTGCCGAGGCAAACTCATTTTTTAGAGAATCGCAGTCGGTTGTTTCTCCGGGATCAGGAATCTTGCCGTCGTGATAACGTTTGATCATGCTGACGGTTCGGTTTAGGAGGTTGCCCAGATTGTTGGCCAGGTCGCTGTTGATTCTTCCGATGAGTGCTTTATGAGAGAAGTCGGCATCTTGACCAAAAGGAGCTTCACGTAAAAGAAAATAGCGGATGGAATCCACACCAAACAGATCGATCAATAAATTGGGCTCCACCACATTGCGAAGAGATTTCGACATTTTCTTTCCATCGACCGTCCACCATCCGTGCGCAAAAATTGTGCTTGGCAAGGGCAGGTTCATGGCCTTCAGCATGGTGGACCAATAGACCGCATGCGTTGTCAGAATATCTTTTCCTACGAGATGAAAATCGGCGGGCCAAAATCCGCCGTTTCGCACATCGTCTTGCGAGCCGAGCGCGGAAATATAATTGATCAATGCATCGAACCAAACGTAGGTGACATAGTCCGCATTAAAAGGAAGTGGGATGCCCCAGGACAAACGGGATTTGGGACGAGAGATACACAAATCACCCAATGGTTTTGATAGAAAACCGAGCACCTCATTCTTGCGGGATTCCGGTTGAATGAAGGTGGGGTGGGTGCGAATGTGCTCTGCCAGCCATTCCCCATATTGGCCCATCTTAAAGAAATAATTATGTTCCTGTATTTTATCTACAGAGCGTCCGCATTCCGGGCAGGTTCCATTGACCAGGTCTTTTTCAGTCCAGAAACGCTCGTCTGGCATGCAATACCAACCTTCGTAGGAGTCTTTGTATATTTCACCGCGATTGAACAGATCTTGTAAAATTTCACGGACTATTTTCTTGTGGCGTTCTTCAGTCGTTCGAATGAAGTCGGTGTTGGAAATATTCAAACGTTTCCACAAATCATTGAAGCGCGTGTGCAAACGATCCACATGCACTTGAGGATCGACTTTCAATTCCTGAGCGGCTTGTTGCACCTTTTGTCCGTGTTCGTCCGAACCTGTTAAAAAAGAAACTTCATAGCCGTTCAATCTTTTGTATCGAGCAATGACATCGGCTGCAATTGTAGTGTAGGCGTGACCCAGGTGCGGGACATCGTTGACATAATAAATAGGGGTCGTTACATAAAATTTTTTGCGCTTGTCTTGCATGGAATCCTTTTACTTTTGAAGTTGAACACTTGATTTTAAAGAGGTCGTCAAACAGGTGACATACTTTACAGTTGCGATGAATTCAGCCACAGAGGGAACATCGAATGCTGAAAAGGCCGACTATCCCAAAAGAGTGTGGCCCGATCATTACAAGAGGCTCGCTTGTTCAGCACTGACAGAAAGTTTGATTTCAGTCAGTGTGACAGCCTCGTTCACTGGTTTTTTGAATCCTCCTGCGTTTTGCCAGAATTGGGAATCACAGTGACGTCATCCATAGGATGAGTCAAAATCGATTCATCATCATGGCGGACGATAATCGTTTGACTGAGAATTTCATTTTTGATGATTCGACCCGGTCCCATGGGCGTGTTGACTTTTTTGCCAACCTTGGGCATCTCTTTGGACAGAGTGCGGTAGATCTCATGTTCGTATTGCAGACAGCACATCAATCGACCACAAACGCCCGATATTTTTCCGGGATTCAAAGCCAGACCCTGATCTTTTGCCATTCGGATGGTTACAGGATTAAAATCTTTTAGGAAACGCGAACAACATAATTCTTCACCGCACACACCCACACCGGTGATCGCACGCGCTTCATCACGAACACCCACTTGTCGCATTTCAATTCGAAGTCTGAGAAATCCAGCCAGTTCCTTGATCAACAGGCGAAAATCGACTCGCCCTTCTGCCGTGAAGTAGAAAATGGTTTTTCTGGATTCGAGGTTGTGTACGACCCGGCTCAAGTTCATGGGCAAGTTCAGTTCATCAATTTTTTGCAGACAAAATACTTTAGCCTTCTGCTCTTGGGCAACCTTGCGTTCGTAGGCCTGCATGTCCGAATCGTTAGCCAAACGAATGACACGACCGTATTTGCACTTGGGGTCTTTGCTAAAATTCAAAATTTTATTCGAGGCAATGATTCCGATTTGAGTACCCTCATCAGTTTCGGCCATGACATGATTTCCAACTCGAACTTTAATCGAGCCAGGATCGAACAGGCGAGACTGCTCGCCTCCAAAAAGACGAACTCCCACGATAAAGTGAGGGCGATTTGATTTGTTAGCGATAGATTCCTGCTGTTTCATTTTATTAAGAGGAATAGGAGTGCTTATGCAGCACAAAATTCTATCCAAAGATTTTCCAGGGACAGCTGTGCATTGTAATTGGCATCCAGGTCTTTCTGGGCAACCAAGGTCGCTTTAAACATTTTAACCAGAGAATTTAATTTCTTTTTTTCGGCCAAACTGATCAATTGCGGACGCAAATCAGCATTGGTGATGGTTGCCGACCGGCCACAACTTCGCAATAAAGTAATGTCTCTTAGCAAACGAGCCATCTCTGATAGCAAAGCCTGGACATCTACCGACTGTTTGGCAACCGACTTGCTCCAGCGGATGAAAACATCCATTCGGCTCAAATGAGCCCCTGCAATCAACTCGATCAATTCTTCGCGACGTTCACAGATTTCCAGTAAACTGGGATCCATCGCTTGATCTATTCTGCCACCCGCACGCATGGCCCGTATCTCAATCTCATCGTCATTCGCTTCAAACTCACCCTTGTCCCGATTTCGAATCAATATCCGCCTAGTGTCAGAAGGCGACAACGGCATGAAACGGATAGCCTGACAGCGTGACACCAAAGTGGGCAAAAGCTGATGAGGGTTGGACGCAATCAAAATGAACAAAGTATTTGGCGGCGGTTCTTCCAGAATTTTCAAGAAGGAATTGGACGCCTGAGAATTCATTGTTTCTGCAGAATCAATGATCGCGACCTTGCATTTGCCCTCATAGGGAAGATAGGCCAGCTTTTTTTGAAGTTCGCGCAGAGCTTCTATTTTAATAGTCCCCAAACGAGTAGAAGAAGTGCTCGTTTCAGGTTCTAAAATATAAATATCTGGGTGTATGCCGGAATCTATTTTATTGCAAGACAGACATATACCGCAATTGTCTCCTTGAATGGAAGCCGTGCAATTGAGCGTTTTAGCCAGCTCAAGAGCCATTGGTTTTCGACCCACACTGGTTTCCCCAAAAAACAAGTATGCATGGGCAACTTTATTGTTTAATAGGGCATTTTTTAATATATTTCGGGGCCGCGATTGACCCAGCACACCTTCGAAAGGCATAGGTTAGATTTTCTAATATGTAGCTGTCTGAGGTAATTTCCCAGATCGAACCAAAATAATTGCAAAGCCTGCGACTTTCTGATACAAAGTCGAAGAATAGATCGGTGAAATTAAATTCAACCAAAACATTCCTAATATATCATGGCCGTTAAAGAAAAACCCAAAAAAACCGGGCAACGTAAAAGAAAACCAAAAATCTTGGCTGTCATCAATGACGCTTGTACAGGTTGTGGTGGTTCTCCAATATGTGTGACGGAGTGCCCCGTTGACGACTGTATGTTTGAAGTGGTGAATCCCGACGCTCCTAATTTTATTCGAATCGATGTCGATCCCTTGCTTTGCATCGGTTGCAAAAAATGCACGTCCAAGGGGCCAATGGATACATTTCTTGAGGGGTGTCCCTGGGATGCCATAGATATGATTGGTCTTGAGGAATATGAAGAAAAATTTGGTGAATTGCCTTACTAGTTTGGACTCTATAAAGGTGATAGCTGGGTTTTTGAAATAAAAAATATCCTTCAATTAATTGAAATTCCAGTCAGAAAGCGGTTCGTTATAAAAAATCAAAAAAACAAGCTTGTACAAATTCTCACTCCTGTTGTACTATACCCCCGTTTTTCTCCATCAAACCTTTTAGGTTTCCAAGGTTAAATCCCATGAGCGAAGACAGTGATTTTCGTAAGGGAGTGGGTTTTGCTTTCAGAGTGGGTACAGAGCTTGTCGTTTCAGTTTTTGTAGGGACCTCGATGGGTTATGCGCTGGACTGGTTTTTTGGAACAAAACCCTGGTTGATGGTAGCGGGGCTTCTTTTAGGAGGTGTCGCAGGGGGATTGATGGTGTACAAAGTTGCAACCCATCTTCAGGAAGAAGAAAGTGAAGATAGGGAGAGCTGATCAGGATTTTTTTGTTTGGGAATCATTCATCTGAGTAGATGTTAAATTTTTAACTAATAAAACGCGCCCCATACAGGCAATTAGAAAAGAATTATGGAAAGTCCTCTGCATCATTTTGAGCTTCATCCCCTGGTACATATAAATATTCTAGGGTTGGATTTGTCCATCAACAAAGCGATACTCGCCATGTGGGCAGGAATGGCTGTTGTATTCTTCCTATTCAAGGCCGCAGGCAAGAGAGATAGCTCCCTCGTTCCCGGAAAACTGCAAAGTGTTTTGGAAATAGGAATGGAGTTTATTCGCGGCATGGTGGAGGAATTTATCGGTAAAGAAGAAGGGAAAAAGTACTTCCCTTTTATAGCCACAGTTTTCTTTTTTGTGTTGGCCTGTAATCTGATCGGTCTTGTGCCCGGTTCTTATACAATCACCAGTCAGCTGGTAGTGACGGGTGCGTTCGCGATTTGTATTTTTATAATGACCCTCTTCATTGGTTTTGCCAAGCATGGCGGTCATTTTTTAAGCATACTTGTTCCGCCGGGAGTGCCAAAGATAATGGTTCCCCTGATGGTACCTATTGAAATTATCAGCATGGTTGCACGGCCGATATCTTTGTCTGTCAGGTTGTTCGCCAATATGACAGCAGGGCATACTGTTTTGGCAGTTTTATTTGGCTTGGCCATGTCCGCATCATTGGTGATTGGCTGGATGCCATTTGGATTTACCGTCATCATTAACGGTTTGGAAATCGCCATCGCTTTCATTCAGGCTTACATATTCACCACATTGACCTGCGTGTATATCGGGGATGTGAT
Organism: Nitrospinae bacterium CG11_big_fil_rev_8_21_14_0_20_45_15; assembly: GCA_002787235.1. Classification (GTDB taxonomy): domain Bacteria; phylum Nitrospinota; class Nitrospinia; order Nitrospinales; family VA-1; genus Nitrohelix. The sequence continues at coordinate 136,410 of PCWG01000035.1, read as the reverse complement.
CAACCTGCATTAATGCGATAGAAATGCTTTGAAGTAAACTTATTAAGATCGATAAAAACAGAAGTTCTTCTATATATTATATATTTTTTGAGGAGATGAAAGAATGGGTCAAGAAGCAGCGGCATTGATTGGAATGGGTTTGTGTGCGGCCGGATTTTTTGGAGCGGCATTGGGAATTGCCTATATTTTTGCAAAAACCATTGAAACGGTAGGGCGACAGCCAAATGCGGAAGCACGTGTTGCCAAGTACTGCTGGATTGGTTTTGCACTCGTCGAAGCTATCGCGCTTTACGCTCTGGTAATTGCTTTTATAATTATGCCCAGCAAATAATGGGAATGCGAGGCTGGAAAGAATATTTCCGGCCTTTCCCCCCTGTTGGAGCCAAATTCTCAGACTTAAGAATGACCTGAGAAAATTTTGTTTGTGTTGTTGTCTCTCATTAAGTAGAGGGGGAGCACAGACGAAATTTTTCCAAAGGGTTTTTCTTAGTAAACTTTTAAAGAGACTATAATGCCTCAATTTGAACAAGTGGGAGTATTTTCCTCCCTTATATTTTGGTCGCTGGTTTCATTTGCAATTCTTTTCGTACTTCTCAAGAAGTATGCGTTTCCTCCTATTCTGGAAGCTTTGGAAGAGCGCGAGTCGAAAATTCGGAATGACATCTCTTCCGCGGAACAACTGCGAGCGGAGGGTCAGAAGATTAAAGCCGAGCTTGAGGCTGAGCTGAAAAAGGCACACGAGAAGGCGAATACGATTGTCCAGTTGGCGCACGATGAAGCCAAGAAAAATCAGGACAAGTTGTTGCAGGAGACTCAGGCCAAGATCAAACAAATGCAACAAGAAGCGGAGTACGAAATTCAAAGTTCCCGCAATAAATTGTTCAACGATATTCGCAATTATGCGGCTGAGTTGACCGTGGCCTCTGTAGAGAAGTTTCTGAGAAAAAGACTGGATGATCAGACCAGTCAAGAATTGATCAACGAGTCCATCGATGAAGTGATTCGATCGATGGAACAGAGTGCCAATTGAAGGTCCATTAGGGTCGTCGGAAACAAACTATGCTAAGAAACGCAATTGGAAAACGATACGCAGATGCTTTGTCCAAGAGTATCACGGACGCAAGGAATCTGGACGGTGTGCTGTGGAGTCTTCAAAGTTTTTGTTCTGCATTTGAAGCTCAACCTGACCTGGTTCGATTCTTTGCGCATCCCGGAATTCCTCAGGAAAATAAAGCGCAGATGGTCCAAACGCTTTGCGACCAGCTGAAAGCTGGGGATGCCGTACGGAGTATGATTCTCTTGTTGACGGAACGGAAAAAGATTTTGTTTCTCCGTTCTATAGCGAACTATTTTGAAAAAGTGTCTGATGAGAGATTGAACCAAGTACGTGTCACCGTATCTGCTACACGAGAGTTGGCGAATGACCAGGTAAACCACCTGCGCGATGCACTAGGTCGAATCCTGAATAAAAAAATAATCATTGAAACCCGCGTGGACAATACGCTGATTGGTGGAGTGACGCTACAAGTAGGTGATACCGTCGCAGATGCCAGTATTCGCAATCGTTTGTCCATTCTGAAACAAGCTATCGAGAAAGAGGAGGTCGTTTAAGTGAATTTGCGAGCCGATGAAATAAGCTCCCTGATCCAGAAACAGATTGAGGGATTCGACACAAGTATCGAGCTGAAAGAAACCGGCAGGGTAATTTCCGTCGGTGACGGAATCGCGCGAATCTATGGTCTTGAAAATGCCATGCTCAGCGAACTGCTTGAATTTCCCGGCGGGCTTGTGGGTATGGTTTTGAACCTTGAAGAAGACAATGTGGGTGCTGTTCTTCTGGGTTTTGACGACAAGGTTAAAGAGGGCGATGAAGTCAAACGCACAGGACGTATCATGGAAGTTCCTGTAGGCCCTGAACTGGTGGGACGCGTTGTAAACTCCCTCGGTGAACCCATTGACGAAAAAGGTCCGGTTAAGGCCGAGCGTTTTGGTCCTATAGAAAGAATTGCTCCCGGCGTTACGGCTCGAAAATCCGTTCACGAGCCCATGCAGACCGGTATTAAAGCAATCGACGGTATGATTCCCATCGGACGTGGTCAGCGTGAGTTGATCATTGGTGACCGCCAGACTGGTAAAACCGCAGTAGCGATTGATACTATCCTCAATCAAAAAGGCCAAAACGTTATTTGTATTTATGTTGCGGTCGGACAGAAACGTTCCACGGTCGCACGCGTTGTGAAAACTCTGGAAGAGCACGATGCGATGAAGTATACGATTGTCGTTTCAGCAACGGCCAGTGAGCCTGCGCCTTTGCAATTCATCGCACCTTATGCTGGATGCGCGATGGGTGAATATTTTCGCGATAACGGGCAACACTGTCTCATCGTTTACGATGATCTATCAAAACAAGCCGCCGCATATCGCCAGTTGTCACTCCTTTTGAGACGCCCGCCAGGACGAGAAGCGTATCCCGGTGACGTTTTCTATGTTCACTCACGATTGCTCGAACGAGCCGCCAAGTTGAACGATGATTTAGGTGCCGGTTCACTCACGGCATTGCCGATCATCGAAACACAGGCTGGCGACGTATCCGCTTACATCCCGACAAACGTTATTTCTATTACAGACGGGCAAATTTATCTTGAGACAGACTTGTTCTTCTCCGGTGTACGTCCCGCGATCAACGTCGGTCTGTCCGTATCCCGAGTCGGTGGTGCGGCGCAAACCAAAGGCATGAAACAAGTTGCTGGTAAGTTGCGTCTGGATCTTGCGCAATACCGCGAAATGGCGGCATTTGCACAGTTCGGAAGTGACCTTGATGCGGCAACACAAAGCCAGTTAGCACGCGGGGAACGCCTCGTTGAACTTTTGAAACAGGATCAATATCGTCCTCTTAAGACCACCCATCAGGTTATTTCCATTTTTATGGGTGTTCGTGGTTTGCTGGACGATGTTGAGACATCGAAGATCAAGAAATTTGAAAGTGGGTTTCTGAACTTCATGGAAGAAAAATACGTAGACGTTATTGAGACGATTGAAAAGCAGAAGAAACTTGACGATGATATTGAGGCCAAACTAAAAGCCGCAATCGAAGAGTACAAAGGTCTTTTTGAGTAAATCGTATAACGTTCAGGCATTCGCTCCAGAAGTCCGGGTGAGTGCAAGTCAAAAATCATAACGACAGTACTTTAAAAGCCAATCCATGCCCAATCTTAAAGACATTCGGCGCCGTATTAAAAGCGTCAAGAATACTCAGCAGATCACCAAAGCGATGAAACTGGTGGCGGCATCCAAACTGAGGAAAGCTCAGACCGCCATAATGGGTGCCAGGCCCTATGCCGTCAAAATGATGGAAACATTGAGTCATCTTGCCGCCCGATGTAATTACGACCTGCATCCGCTACTTGATAATCGTGAAGGTGATAAAAGACTTTATCTGGTGATCACCGCCGATAAAGGTCTCTGCGGTGGGTTCAATGGAAATATTATCCGTCGAACAGCGAAGGAAATCGGCAACAGAAGTAAGGCCGATTCGCTCATTCTTGCAGGCAAGAAAGGTCACGATTTTTTCAAATCTCAGGATTGCGATATCACAAAGCAATTTATTGGTTGGACAAAAGGTTTCAATTACGATCTTGCCGCTCAAATTGGTGACGAATTAGCGGAAGCATTCACTAATAAAACTGCTGACCAGGTATTTATTGTCTATAACGAATTCAAATCCGTCATGCAACAGGACGTAGTGGTTGAAAGACTTCTGCCAATTGTTCCTGAAAGCGGTGATGAAAATGGACAGACAATAGATTACATATATGAGCCTGAAGAAGAAGAGATGCTTGACGCACTTCTCAAGCGATACATGCGAGTGCAGGTGTATCGGGCTTTTCTCGAAACTTCCGCTGGAGAGCACGGGGCACGCATGACGGCTATGGACAGTGCTTCTCGAAATGCTGGCGAGATGATAGGTGCCTTGACATTGACCTACAACCAGGCGCGGCAAGCATACATCACTAAAGAATTGATCGAAATCGTAAACGGGGCAGAAGCTTTAAAAGCCTGACAAATTTTTTCATATAAGACAATCGGAGGAAGCGATAGAATGAACACCGGTAAAATTGTGCAAGTCATGGGTCCCGTGGTGGACGTTAGCTTTGAAGGCGGTGTGTTGCCTGCGTTGTACAACGCGCTCAAAGTCAAAATGCCCAATTCAGATAAAGAAAATGATTTTATGGTTCTGGAAGTTGCTCAACATTTGGGCGATAACGCAGTTCGCGCTGTATCCATGCATCCGACCGATGGCTTGGTGCGCGGGACAGAAGCTGTAGACACCGGTGCTCCTATTTCTGTGCCTGTTGGTGAGAAGGTTCTCGGACGTATTCTCAATGTAGTGGGTGAGCCCGTTGACCAAAAGGGCGACGTCGGAGCCGAAATCAAGTGGGGGATTCATCGTGATGCACCTTCTTTCGCAGATCAGGATACCAGTGCCGAGATGCTTGAAACAGGCATCAAGGTCATCGACTTGCTCGAACCTTATTTAAAGGGTGGAAAAACTGGATTGTTCGGTGGTGCTGGCGTAGGAAAGACCGTTCTCATCATGGAACTCATTCGTAACATCGGTGCCGAACATGGCGGTTACTCCGTATTTGCAGGCGTGGGTGAGCGTACTCGTGAAGGTAACGATCTCTATCACGAAATGGTGGAGTCCAACGTTATCGATAAAACGGCTTTGATCTACGGACAGATGACAGAACCTCCCGGGGCTAGAATGCGCGTAGGTTTGACAGGTCTTACCATCGCTGAGTATTTCCGCGATGTAGGTGGAAAAGACGTACTTCTTTTCATTGACAATATCTTCCGTTTTTCGCAAGCAGGATCCGAAGTTTCGGCTCTTCTCGGGCGAATTCCTTCCGCCGTAGGTTACCAACCCACGCTGGCAACTGAAATGGGTAACTTGCAGGAACGCATCACATCAACGAAAAAAGGTTCCATCACCTCCGTTCAGGCTGTTTACGTACCCGCTGACGACTTGACTGACCCGGCACCTGCAACAACGTTTGCGCATCTCGATGCAACAACCGTTCTCAATCGTCGAATTTCAGAGTTGGGTATTTATCCCGCAGTGGATCCACTGGATTCAACTTCCCGAATTCTGGATCCGCAAATTCTGGGTGAAGAACATTATAATACTGCTCGCGGTATTCAACGCGTACTGCAACGTTATAAAGATTTACAAGACATCATCGCTATTTTAGGTATGGAAGAATTGTCTGAAGATGATAAACAAGTGGTGTTCCGAGCACGTAAAATTCAGAAATTCCTTTCACAACCCTTCTTTGTTGCAGAAGTATTCACCGGATCTCCTGGAAAATACGTCAAAGTCAAAGATACCATCGCAGGATTCAAGGAAATTCTTGAAGGCCGCGTAGATCATCTTTCCGAGCAAGCCTTCTACATGGTCGGTAATTTGGATGAGGCACTTGCTAAACAAAAAGAACTCGATAAGAAATCTTCGAAATAATGGCTGACTTACTACAACTGAGTATCGTAACGCCGGAAAAACTCATCGTCGCAGACGATGCGGAACAAGTGAATATTCCCGGCACCGAAGGTGATTTGGGCATCCTGTTCGACCATGCTCCAATTTTGACCACCATGCGCGCGGGTACACTCTCCTATCAAAAGGGAGATGAAACCTACTCAATGGTAGTCAGTGGGGGATACGCAGAGGTGACTGAAAATCGCGTAATTATCCTAGCGGAAACAGCAGAATTCAGACCCGAGATTGATGCCGAACGCGCTCGTGCCGCACGCAAAAGAGCGGAAGAGACTTTGAGTCGAACGGATCTCAATCACGAGGAGTTTGAAAAAGCACAGAAGAAGTTGTTTCGAGCCATCGCACGGCTTGAAGAATCCGAAGACTGATACCCATCATGCCCTGGATCGCACTCGGCGCAACTTTTGGTGGACTGAGTGTGATGCTGGGTGCTTTTGGGGCTCATTCTCTGAAAGCCATCCTCACAGAAAAAAAACTCGCAGTTTTTCAAACCGCAACGCATTACCTCGGCTATCACGCCTTGGCACTCATCTTACTGGGCATTGTCTGCCTGATAATCGGCGCACCTGACAACAAAGCTCTCAAAAAATCGGGCATCTTTTTTACCGCTGGGATTGTCCTGTTTTGTGGCAGTCTGTATGGCCTCACTTTTGATGGACCCCGATTCCTCGGTCCCATCACCCCACTTGGTGGCCTCTCTTTCATGATCGGATGGTTCACTTTCGCATGGACTATGTACAAACGGGCCAAGCAGACCTAGCCTGCCCGGCGAAGCCGCCGGAGGCCATTGAACTATTCCAAAGATCCGTTCCTTAATACGCATGATTTTTATATGGACTCCGCTCCGGCGGGTGTGTCCAGAAAAACAGTCCACCGTGCATGGTAAAACTCCCGTCAAATGAAATGGTTTTTGTTTTTTAGAGCGATGTTCTGTTATCTCTCTGATCTTGCTAAGCGGATCCAAACTAGATAGAATAAAGTCTCACTCAATCGAGGCGATCTCCCCATGTACAAACAAATCATAAAATCTAAAATTAATTTATTCTGTTTGATATCTGCTCTTATTCTGGCAGGGTCGGGCTCTACCCTTTTAGCACAGGAAGATTCTGGTAATACCAATCGGCAGGCGACGGTCAACGTCAGTCCAGAGCATTTCCCGATTGCAGGTGTATGGAACAATCTGGGATTGGAATTGTATTCTAAAGGCGAATACGACAAGGCCATCAGCTATTTCGAAAACGCTTTGGCGAATGACCTCAAGACCTTTGGTCCCGAACATCCTCAAATTGCGATTTACTGGAACAGTCTCGGATTAGCGTGGTCTGCGAAAGGTGAATACGACACAGCCATCAGTTATTTCAGAAAGGCACTGGCGAGCGGTCTCAAGACCTTTGGTCCCGATCATCATTTCGTGGCGACTTCCTGGAACAATTTGGGAGAAGCGTGGAGGGCAAAAGGGGATTACGACAAGGCCATCGGTTATTACAAAAATGCTCTGGATAGCGACCTCAGGTCCTTAGTTCCCGAAAATTCCCAAGTTGCGACGTATTGGAACAATTTGGGATTGGCATGGAATGCTAAAGGCGAATACGACAAAGCCATTGGCTATTACGAGAGAGCATTGGCTAGCAGTCTCAAGACCTTCGGTCCGGAAAATCCTCAAGTTGCTACGTATTGGAATAATTTGGGAGAAGTGTGGCGGGCAAAAGGGGAATACGACAAGGCCATCGGCTATTACGAGAAAGCACTGGCGAGCGACCTCAAGACCTTTGGTCCCGAACATCCAAATGTAGCGACTCGTTGGAACAATTTGGGAGGAGCGTGGAATTCGAAAGGCGAATTCGACAAGGCTATCGGCTATTACGAAAAAGCACTGGCAAGCGACCTCAAGACCTTTGGACCCAAACATCCGAATGTGGCGATTCGTTGGAACAATTTGGGAGAAGTCTGGAGAGCAAAAGGGGAGTACGACAAGGCCATCGTCTATTACGAGAAAGCACTGGCGAGCGACCTCAAGACCTTCGGTCCCGAACATCCGCAAGTTGCGACGTATTGGAACAATCTCGGAGGGGCGTGGAAAGCGAAGGGCAAATATGACAAAGCCATCGACTACTACGAAAAAGCACTGGTGAGTGATCTGAAGACCTTTGGTCCCGAACATTCTGGAATTGCGCGGTATTGGAATAATCTGGGAGAAGTGTGGAAAGCCAAAGGGGATTACGACAAGGCCATCGGCTATTTTGAAAAAGCAGTGGCGAGCGATCTCAAGAACTTCGGTCCCGGGCAATCCAAGGTAGCGACCTATTGGAACAATTTGGGAGAAGTGTGGCGGGCAAAAGGGGATTACGATAAGGCCATCGGCTATTACGAGAAAGCGTTGGCGAGCGATCTCAAGTCCTTCGGTCCCGAGCATCCTGGAATTGCGACGTATTGGAACAATCTGGGAGTGGCTTGGAAGTCGAAAGGAGAATACGATAAGGCTATTGGCTATTACGAAAAAGCACTGGCGAGCGATCTCAAGACCTTCGGTCCAGAATATTCTGGGATTGCGACGTATTGGAACAATTTGGGATTGGCGTGGAATTCAAAAGGCGAATACGACAAGGCCATCGGCTATTACGAGAAAGCGTTAGCGAGTGATCTCAAGACCTTCGGTCCAGACCATCCAAATGTAGCGACTCGTTGGAACAATCTGGGATTGGCGTGGAATTCTAAAGGTGAATACGATAAGGCCATCAGCTATTTCGAAAAAGCACTGGCGAGCGACCTCAAGACCTTTGGTCCCGCACATCCAAACGTAGCGACTCGTTGGAACAATTTGGGCGGAGCCTGGCATTCTAAAGGCGAATTTGACAAGGCCGTTGGTTATTACGAGAAAGCGTTGGCGAGCGATCTCAAGACCTATGGTTCCGATCATCCTGATGTGGCAAGAGATTGGAATAATCTGGGATCGGGATATTATAATAAAAAGGATCATGCCAAAGCGTTGCAATATTTTGAAAAGGCTCGGTCGATTTTTGACAAGGCTGGCTTGGTGTATCGAGTGAAGACGGTAGACCAATGGATTGCAGATACTAAAAAGGCAATGAGTTCGCGGTAGACGCGCGGACAGTTTGCCAGGGCAATTTGTATCCCTTAAAAAACGGATTATTAGGTCGATGCTTCCGTGCAAAGACAATTCAGGAGAAGTTGTCTTTCATGAGTTTGGACTACAGAGATCCTTCGCTTTGTTCAGGATGATGTTTGGATGAGGTTTAGGTTTTCATGCAAACGCCCGTCGGAGCGGAGTCCGTATAGAGCGTGCCGATTTTTAGAAAATCGGATTGTTAACAGTTCATTTTACCGTAGCTTTATATTAAGAGGTCAAATCTTGATTTTTTATAAATCAGGATGCGCTATATGCTCTTGGGTTGGAGGTTGCTGATTCTTCTTTTGTAAACCAGTGCGAGTCCGGTTGCGAACAGGATCATGGCGATTAGATGCGGCCAGTGCTGGTGCAGGTCGAATATAGGATTGAAATAGACACTGCTTTGGATTTCGCTGGTGTAATGTTTTAAAAATTCTCCGTATTCGAGCAGGAGATGGATGGGATAATAGCCAGTGAGCGAGCGGAAGCTTTGAGTGTGCTGGACACCGGTTTCGAAATAAACATTTTCGCCGCCATGCAGGGTGAAGGTCATCATGCCCGGAAATTTATCGGCCTGCAATCCAGGTGGCAGGATGAGCATGAGCCGGACGTTTTTTAGAGAATTGGATTGGTTGTTCAGGTGAATTTTTAACTTAGAGATTTCACCCTCCTGCACGAATTCCATGTTGCCGCCGACAACGGACTCGACGGGTTCTTTGTGATGGAACGATCCGGTATAGGTTTGCAGGATGGATTCTTTTTGTTTTGGCTCGGTCTGGTAGTGGAGCAGGACGACCAGTGGGTAACGCCCTGAGAGGACTACCGGGGGATGACGGTCGTTGTCGATGGTTACCGACTCGCCGGGTTGCATTTGCTCGATCCTGTTTCCCATTTCCATGCTGTGATGAAAGTGGAACATGGGATGGATGGAATAGAGCGGATGCCCAGAGATATTTTTAAGATGCAGAGTGATGTGTACTTTCCCGCTCAGTGATACTTGCGTTTCTGTGGTCACGTTGAGTCGATCTTCTGCACTTGCGGTAACAGCGGACAGGGCAAAGAGGAGTAGCAGGAACCCTATGCTGAAATACTTTCGAATTTGCTGGCGTGTGTTCATGGCTTTGCCTTGTCTTTTTTTTCTGGAGTGAGAGGCAGGGTGATGGTGAAGGTGACTCCTTTCCCGCGTCCTTCACTGAAGGCGTTGATTTTGCCTTTATGTTTTTTTACGATTTCGCGGGAGATGAAGAGTCCAAGTCCGGCTCCTTCTATATTTTGTGTGTCTTTCTCTTGCACGCGATAGAATTTTTTGAAAATTTTATTGATCTCTTTTTTACTGAGTCCAACGCCTTCGTCGGTGAATTCGATGTAGCAGAATTTTTTGTCGCTGAACAGTCGTACCGTGAAAGATGAATTCGTTGAAGAATAACGTAGAGCATTTCCAATGAGATTGTTGAACACCATGCGCATCGCCCGTTTGTCCAGTTGAAGCGTAGGAGTGCTGTCGACCTGAAAACTTACCTTGAAGTGGCGATCGTCGAATTGTCTTTGGTAGCGATTGAGTACGTCGCTTAAGAATTCGTGAATGGAAATCGGCTCGAACTGGAACTGCATGCTTTTGGCATCGGTTCGGCTGGATTGCAGGATGTTGTCTATCAGTCCCGAAAGGCGTTCAGTATCGGCCAGCATCATTTCCACAAATTCGCGGGCGTCTTGTTCGGTGACTTTTCGATACTTCATCGTTTCCAGATACAGTTGCAGAGAAGCCAGTGGAGATTTCAACTCGTGGGAAACGCTGGAAACAAAGTTGCTGTGCAGGCGGTTGAGCCGGGTTTGTTTGGTCCAGTAGACGAAGATGACGTAGACACCGGCGAGTATGATGAGCATCAAAAAACAGCCTTCCGCCAGAATGACCCAGTCCCAGTTAGTGTCCATCAGCAGTTCAGGCTTCAGCTTTTCGGCGAACTCCATGACCTTCTGGCTGTTGCGAACATACCAGTAGATCCAGATCCCCATGAGTATGATCCAGGCGATCTGTACCCCGACAAAAACAAAAATAGGGTGAAATAATGCTCGCAATCGGTTCAAGAAAAGTCTCCTGAGTTTCGTGAATAAATCATGAGGATGGCGATGGAACAATCCTTCAATTCAATATTTTACAATGAGAAGGTCTCAATTAAAATTATACAGCGAAAAGCTGATTTATGGTCTGCAATTTAATATTACAAAACTTTTACAATCATTCAGGCAAAGCTTCTTTACAATGGGGTTGTATTAGAAACAATTTTATCACCTATTTCCAATGCGAGGATAAGATGCCGCAAATGAAATCACTCAAACCAGTACCCACGTTCAATAAACCAGTTGCGGGATTTTTTATTTTCCTCCACGTTATGGCGATTCCAGCTTTCCTCCCTTTTGGTTTTTCCTGGAGTGCTGTGGCAGTCATGCTTTTTCTCTATTGGCTCACGGCTTCCATTGGTATCTGCCTTGGGTATCACAGGCTTCTCACGCATCGTAGTTTTGAGACACCAAAGTGGCTGACCTACATCATTGCATTTTGTGGAGCCTTGGCTTGCCAGAATGGACCCATCAAATGGGTTGGACAACATCGCATGCATCACGCCAGCTCTGACACGGACGACGATCCACACAATGCTCGAAAAGGATTTTTCTGGTCCCATTTGGGATGGATGCTTTACACGCACCCGGTGATTGATAATGAAGAGATCATCCATACTTATACAAAAGATATTTGTGACGATAAATTTTATCAGTTTCTCGATGCTCATTTCATAAAGGTCCAAGTTGCTTTTGGTTTGATGCTTTTGGCGATCGGTGGCCTGCCTTGGGTTTTCTGGGGTGTGTTTGTTAGAATCTGTCTGGTTTACCATGTGACTTGGTTCGTCAATAGCGCATCACATATGTTTGGTTATGTGAATGTAAAATTAAAGCAGGATCTTTCTACCAATTGCTGGTGGGTGGGTCTTCTCGCCTGGGGCGAGGGTTGGCACAACAACCATCATGCATTCCCGACTTCGGCACGACATGGTTTGAGACCTTGGGAAATTGATATGACCTGGTACTCTATCTGCGTGTTGCGGATGCTGGGACTGGCAAAGCGGATAAAGGTTGCCAAGTTGACACCGTTACCTAAGGAAGAGGCGCAACCGGTTTTGTTCAGTGGTGAGATCATCCGACAAGCGGCTTGAAATAATCAGAGACTTTATTCAAAAGCCCCACCGGAAAAATCCGGCGGGGCTTTTTTTATTGCACAAATTTTGTGAAAACCCATTCTAAATTGACGCGCTATCATTTTTTTAAGTATAATTAATGAACCCTGCGGGCGATTTTTATATCTAAATAGGTATAGACCCGGTATTACGGGGAAACGCTTATTCTATCAAACAGTCGGTTCAGGAGGAATGTATGTCGGTCGTTACTAATTTTGTGAAAATTACGCCCAAGGCCTGTGAAGAAGTCAAGAGGCTGGTTGCGGCTGAAGGTAAGCCGGGAATTGGCCTGCGTCTTGGTGTGAAGGGTGGAGGATGTTCCGGATTGTCTTATGATCTTCAGTTCACGCCTAAGGAAGCGAAGGATACGGTGGTTGAAGAAGAAGGATTTCAGGTTTTTATGGACCCTAAGTCGATGATTTATTTGAAGGGAATGCAGTTGGATTTCCAAGACGGCTTGCAAGGGAAAGGCTTTGTATTTTCAAATCCAAATGCGACTTCAACCTGCGGATGTGGGGAATCTTTTTCCATTGCCTAAAAAATTGTTTCTTTCCGATCATTTTCCAATCGTGCTCCGAGGTTTATAAGGGAAATGAACTCCACAACAGGAAACACAACGTCAACGTTAGAGACTTCTGTGCTTGAGGAATACCTTCAGGTCAGAAAGAATTGTGGACGTTTCCAGCTATCCGACTATCAATTGTTTGGCATCACAGGTGCGGATGTGTTCTCTTTCCTGCAGACACAGACGACCAATGATGTCCATCTACTGAAAGACGGGCAGGGACAGGACAGTGCGATTGTCGACCGCAAAGGTCGGCTGATCGCTTCCTTCTCTATCTACAGAGAATCGGCGAGTGCGGCCTGGATTTTTGTGGAAGTTGTTCAAGCGGATAAATTGAAAAGTCATCTTGAAACCTATATCTTTCGGGAAGACGTTACGATTGGCTCCCCTCAGCATACGCTTCAGGCTTTGCAAGGCCCTAAAAGTCTGTTGATTTTAAATCAGATCATTCCAAACGCACAGATTCCGGAGAAATACAATTCGATTTGCGTGCAAAGCGACAACGTTGTTTTGATCCAAAAAAGTCTTACAGGCGAAGAGGGCTATCTGATTGGTTTGCCCTGTGGCGATGTTAAATCGGATGAACTTCTTTCAGCGATGGAGACGATTTGCCCGGAAAGCATTGCGGCACCGGCGCGGGAAATCTTGCGCGTTGAGGCGGGCATTCCCCTGTATGGAAAAGATATGACCGCGAAGAATGTTCTTCCGGAAACCGGTTTGGAGCACACATCGGTCAGTTACAATAAAGGGTGTTACATTGGGCAGGAAATCATTGCCCGTATCAAGACTTATGGTGCGCCCAATTTCTCCTTGATGGGACTCTTGTTTTTGAACTCGTTTAGCCCTTTGTCAGAAACCGATGTTTTGTTGGACGAAAAAAAGATTGGGTTGATCAAGAGCGTTGTTTATTCTCCGGCTTTGGAAAACTACATTGCACTGGCTTATTTGCACAAGGATTGGCGCAGTCCCGATGTCGAACTGAATGTGACGATCAACGGGGAAGCTGTCAAAGTCAAGACCTGTCTCCTGCCTTTTTATCAACTTCAGACCCGGTCGGATCGATCTGGAAAACTTTTAGAAGAGGCTTTAGAAATATACCGGACTGAAGAAAATCTAGACCGACCCATCGAAATATTGCGCGAAGCCATTGCAATGGACCCCAAGCATGCCGCCGCTTACGAGGCACTGGGAGTTTTCCTTTCCCGTCAAAATAAACTCGACGAGGCCATTGCACTGATGAAAAGACTCGTTGAGATCGATCCTCAAGAGATCATGGCGCATACTAATTTGTCCGTGTATTACATGCAACAAGGTCGAATCGAAGATGCAGAGTTTGAGAAAGGTGAAGCGACGGCTATTCAATTCGAAAAAGTCATGGCGCAAAAAATGTCGGAGCGAGCCAAAGCCAAAGACGAAGAAAAAGACAAGTTGGAGAGAGCGCGGAAAATTGCCATGTTCAAGGAAGTACTGGAAATAGATCCTGTCGATGCGGTTGCGAATTTCGGTCTGGGCTCGATTTTTCACGAGACGAAAGAATACGAACAGGCTCTGGCCCCTCTGCAAACCGTTGTGCGAGAGAATAAAGATTACTCCGCGGCCTATTTGTTACTGGGCAAGACTCAGGAACAACTCAGCCGGCTTTCAGACGCTGAAAAAACTTATCGCGATGGAATCGCTGTTGCATCGAAGAAAGGCGACCTCATGCCGCTGAAAGAGATGCAAACCCGCCTGCACGCCCTTACCACCAAATCTAAAAGCACTTCATCGGTCTGATCCCAAGCCTGAATTCTGGAGCTTGCAGGGATATGAATTCAAAGCAATTTTTGTGTGTCAAAGAGAACAACCACAGGCTGCGGAAGGTGGACAGGATCGTGGGTTTTTTTCTTTACGATCGTCTTGGCGAATCGATAGGGAAAATTGAATCTTTGCTGGTTTCTAACGCAACCCATCACGCCGAATATGTGATTGTGAACCTGGGCGGATTTCTCAGAATTGCCGGAAAAAGCATTTTGATTCCGTTGACGATCTGCGAAGTGGAAGATATGGGCAAAGTCACATTATCCCTGACTCAGGAATCGTTGAAAGATGCCCCGGCACCGCACGACCCAGAAAACCCCACATCCATGGAAGTGGAATTGGCGCGCGAATATTTTGGAATCGAGTGATTTCTTAGAATTCTGCTGGCAGTTAAAGTGGCAGGGGACTCGAAGAAATATATATCCTTTATTTACAAGACACGTTGGACTCTCTCAACCTCAGCTTAAGATATTGCTTTTGTGGTGAAAAATTGCAAAACTGCTCCCAACAGGATTGAGTTCAGAGTATTTGATTAACTAAATTTCGGGGGATAGCTATAGATTTGGGTACTGTGCCTAAAATATCGGTTGTCGTGCTTGCTTACCGAAGTGCCGAAACTATCCGGGAATTTGTTGATCAATTGATTGGGTCGCTGGAGGGTTGTGAGCCGGATTGGGAAATCATTTTGGTTGGCAATTATCTTAAAGGCCAAGACGATCGCACCCCTGAAGTGGTTCGCAGTATTGCTGAAAACAATGAAAAAATTGTCGCCATCACCCAGGAAAAAGAGGGGATGATGGGCTGGGACATGAAAACAGGTTTGGCCGCGGCAAGAGGGGAAACGATTGCGGTCATTGACGGCGATGGTCAGATGCCATATGAAGATGTTGTCCGAGTCTATCGAAAGATGAAGGAAGATCAATGTGATCTGGCAAAAACCTTCCGAGTGCGGCGTGATGATGGCGTGTATCGGAAAATTCTTTCACAGACCTACAATTTTATTTTCAAGTTATTGTTTCCAGGCCTGCGTTGCGGAGACATGAATTCGAAGCCGAAAATAATGACACGTGCCGTCTATCAACGGATGGATTTGAGATCCAATGGCTGGTTCATTGATGCGGAAATAATGATTCAGGCCCGTCGTTTCAAGTTGGCCATTGCGGAAATCCCGACCAGTTTCCAGCGCATTGATTATCGACCTTCCTTTATCAAACCCTTGGTCACACTGGATTTTTTAGCAAACTTACTGTGGAGTCGGATCACTGAATGTCAATGGTGGTTCAAACCTTAGCAGTTGTTAAAAGGCTAGTTGTATCTTATAATCAGTGTTGTTTTTTCTAAAGATATCCTCTCTGCATAATGTACAGGAAATGAATAGTTGTGACTTCTTAATATCCTGTTTGTAGACGGTATATTTCAATGAATGAAATTTGATTCATTTCCAGTTGCATTCTTGGGGGTGAATATCTAGTAACTCGATAAAGGTTTTGAATTTGAACTCCACGGATTGGGCAAAAAAAATCCGACATATTATTCTAGAACAATCGAAACGGGCTCATGTTGGTCACATTGGTTCCGCTTTGAGCATAGCTGATATTATTGCTGTTCTGTATAGCCACATTTTAAACATACCTTCCCCCGAAGACTCGGAAAGAGATCGTTTCGTTCTTTCTAAAGGGCACGCGGCTTTGGCCCTGTATGCGGCTTTCCATCTAAAAGGCTGGTTGACTCAGGAAGAATTGAATACATACTGCGCTGACGACAGTCGTCTTGGGGTTCACCCTGAATATGGATTAAGAGGTGTGGATTTTGCTACAGGTTCACTGGGGCATGGTCTTTCAATGGCGGCTGGAGCTGCTTTAGCGGCAAAGTTAAAAAAATCTTCTCGATGTGTGTATGTTTTAGTGAGTGATGCCGAATTGAATGAGGGATCCTTTTGGGAGGCTGTTATGTTTGCGGCTCACCATCAGTTGTCCAATTTGGTTGTTGTTATCGATGATAATGGTCAACAGGCTTTGGGTTTTACGCGCGAAGTGTTGGATTTGACAGCTCTTCCTGAAAGGTTCAAGGCTTTTGGTTGGCAGGTGCAAACCATTGATGGGCACAATCATAGTGAATTAGAGGGAGCTTTGTCGGGCATTGACTCTTTAAGCGGAAAACCTCATATGCTAATCGCCAAGACCACTCTGGGCAAAGGCGTATCATATATGGAGCGTACGATCAAATGGCATTATTGGCCGATGTCAGATGAAGAGTACAGTCTGGCTCTAAAAGAAATTGGAATAGAAGTATGAGAGGTGTCGTAATAGGGACATTGACTGAACTGGCTGAGCAAGACCCTCGGATCGTATTGTTAACGGCGGATCTGGGATATTGCGTGTTGGAACAGTTTGCCGACAGGGTTCCTGGTCAGTTTTTTAATGTGGGGGTTTCAGAGCAGAATATGTTGGGTCTTGCGACGGGTCTTGCGGAATCTGGCTTCATTCCTTTTGTCTATTCCATCGTAAATTTTGCCGCCTTGAGACCTTACGAATTTATTCGTAATGGGCCCGTGTTGCATCAATTGCCGGTGCGTATTCTTGCAATAGGCGGCGGTTTTGAATATGGTCATGCTGGCCCCACTCATCATGGCTTGGAGGATATTGGGGTGATGCGAGTGCAACCCGGTCTGACAGTGATAGCTCCTGCGGACGCTCAACAAGCAAAATCGGCACTCAAGGCGTCGTATCACCTTCCAGGTCCCGTTTACTTTCGATTGGGAAAAGACGATAAGACGGTGTTGCCTGGATTAGAGGGGAAATTTGATCTTGGCAAAGCGCAGGAGATTAGAAAAGGGAATGATCTTTTGATGGTGACGATGGGCAGTATTGCTCCCTCGGCATTGGAAGCCATAAATACCTTGTCTGAAAAAGGAATTTCGTGTGGACTCATGGTGGTATCTTGTTTGTCCCCAGCACCTAAGGACGATTTGGTTGAGATCTTGGCCCGATACCCTCTGGTGCTAACCGTGGAGGCTCATTATATCGTCGGAGGAGTGGGTTCTCTGGTTTCCGAAATAATCGCAGAGGAAGGGATTTCCTGTAAAGTTTTTCGATGCGGGGTCCGATCTACTCCTAATGGAATAACGGGAAGTGAAAAATTTCTAAATGATGTGAACGGCTTGTCGTCCGAAAAGTTGGTTGCTACAGCACTTCAAGCATTGGGGTCCTTCTGATTTTATTTTCAAACACATTTTAGCGCAATGACTATGAGTCTAAGCGAAGAAATTAGAGCTATTCCCGGACCCATTCTTGTGTTGGGTTCGAGTGGATTTGTTGGCGGCAATTTATTGCGGATGTTACTCAAGCATCGCGAAGATGTTGTTGGAACTTCCAGAACCTATGCGTCTTGGCGTTTGGAGGGAGTCCCCGAAAAAAATATAAGGGTCATGGATTTACTGGTTCCCTCGAACCTTATTAAGGTTTTGGATAGTGTTCAGCCCAAAACTGTATTCAATTGTATCGCCTATGGAGCGTATTCTTTTGAAAAGAATTACCAACTCATCCATGATACCAACTTTAATCTGACTGTTAAGCTTCTGGAAGAATTGCAGGCTCGAGGCGTTCGCCGTTATATTCACGCCGGGAGTTCCTCTGAGTATGGGGATCATGCCACAGCACCAAAAGAAGATGTACTTCTGACTCCGAACAGCCATTACGCAGTATCAAAATCTGCAGTTTCCTATTTGCTTTATTATTTTGGAAAATCGCTTCGCTTTCCGTGTGCCAACCTCAGGCTTTATTCAGTTTATGGTCCTTTGGAAGATTCATCTCGTTTGATTCCCGTAGTGGTGTCCAAAGGATTGAGTAAAGAATATCCCCCTTTTGTGGATCCAAATGTTTCCCGGGATTTTGTTTATGTGGAAGACGCTTGTCGGGCTTTCATTAAAGCGGCCAATAATTTGAAAGAAGAAAATTATGGAGAATCATTCAATATTGGCACGGGACAGGCTACAACTATTGCTCAGATAGCTCAAATCGCCAAGGAAGTATTTGGTATTGAAACCGATGCTAAATTTTCTTCCATGCCCAATAGGGATTGGGATGTGCAAAATTGGTATGCCAACCCCGAAAAGGCCAATCGATTACTGCAATGGACTCCCCTTACAAATTTCAGAGAGGGTTTGAAGGCAACGGCTGAGTGGTATCAAGGGATTCAATTAAAGGATGATTACCAGAGAAATTCTAAACAGAATGAATTGGTTGGGGAATACAGTGTTTCCGCTATCATTGCGTGCTACAAGGATGGGCAGGCGATTCCAATCATGTATGAAAGGTTGAAATCTGTATTTGATAAACTGCAGATTGATTATGAAATCATTTTCGTGAATGACAACAGCCCCGATGACAGTGAAGAAGTGATTCGGGAAATTACCCTTAAAGATAGAAGGGTTTTGGGAATCAGTCATTCGAGAAATTTTGGTTCACAGTCTGCTTTTAGAAGTGGGATGGAGGTGGCCTCAAAAAATTCTTGCGTACTATTGGATGGCGATCTGCAGGACCCCCCTGAATTGATTGAAGCATTTGTGGCTAAGTGGAAGGAAGGTTTTGATGTGGTGTATGGTCGTAGGGTAAAACGGGATGCCCCGATATACATGCAATTGGCCTATAAGGCGTTCTACCGGGTTTTTGATACCTTTTCGTATGTCAAAATACCACACGATGCAGGTGATTTTTCTTTGATGTCTAAAAGTGTTGTACGAAGCATATTGGAATTTCCTGAACGAGATATGTTCATCCGTGGGATTCGAGCTTTTGCGGGATTCAAACAAACGGGTGTGGATTATAGAAGACCGGAACGTATGTTCGGGCAGACGACGAATAGTTTTCTAAAAAATATTGACTGGGCAAAGAAGGGAATACTTTCATTCAGTAATACTCCGCTAACTATTCTGTCATTCTCTGGTTTTTTTCTACTTGTATGCTCTTTTATTCTGGGAATATTTCATATTGTTTTGAAACTTATTTACCCCGATATTGCCGCAGAAGGAATCGTTACTGTAATTTTGATGATTACTTTTTTTGGATCCTTGAATTTGTTTGGGATAAGTATTTTGGGAGAATATCTTTCCAAAGTGTTTGAGGAAGTGAAGCGTCGTCCTCATTTTTTGAGACGAAATATTATTCGTTACGGTGAGCTTTGGAAGCCTTCTGAGAGTACGGGTAAAATTTCTAGAAAAGATGATTTGAAATGAAATTTAAAACACGTCCTTGTCCTGTTTGCGAATCAACAGACATTTCCAATGTGATGGTGGAGTCGCAGTTTGACGAGTCAAGGATCGACGGATTTTCTTTTTCTTCACGCAAAGATCCTGAATATACCTTTTATAAAATGGTTATCTGTCCGGTTTGTAATTTGTTGTATGCTCCCGAAGTTCCAACTGTAGAGTTCCTGGAGACTGCTTACGAAGAGGCTCTGTACGATAGCACCGAAGAATCGGAGTTTGCGGCAAAAACCTATTTTCGCTATTTGAAGGAGACTATTTCTTCACTCAATGGACGTGGTTATGCATTGGATATTGGGGCAGGTAACGGAGCTTTTTTGAAGCAATTACGTCGAGCGGGATTTGAACAGGTCACTGGAGTTGAGGCTTCCCGCGCTCCTATAGAGGCGGCAGATGATGATATCAAACCTCATATCCGGTTTGGTTTGTTTGATCCGAATGATTTTCAAGCGGAGAGTTTCAACTTGATTTCTTGTATGCAGACTTTGGAGCATTTGGAGGATCCAAAAACGTTTTGTGATTCTGCATTCAGTCTTTTGAAACCAGGTGGAGCATTTTTTGTGATTTCGCACAATTATCAATCGTTTTTAGCGCGAGTACTGAAAACAAAATCCCCCATATTTGATATCGAGCATCTCCAGATCAATTCCGCAGTCAGCATGCAATACATGTTGGAAAAATCAGGCTTCAAAAATATTCGAATTCAGAATGTGATCAATACTTACCCCCTTCACTATTGGCTACGGTTGGCTCCACTTGGAAAAGGGGTGAAGCAAAAGCTTCATTCAGCTTTAAAGAAAATAGGAATTGACCGCGTTCCCCTCCCCATGCCTGTAGGTAATATGGCGGCTATCGGACTCAAGCCTTGAGCGTAACGCTTCGTTTTCACTAGCATTCCCTTAATAAAACAAAAAAATCATGTCCGAGAAAAAAATAAGTGCTGACCTTAATTTGAAGTTGCCTCAGAGGAGTTCTTCACCGAAGGGGAATTCCCTTCTAGGCTACACCTTGATTGGATTCCATACGGTAATATTTTACCTCATTGCCTCTCAAAACTCTTTTTTATACCATGACACCAGGGTGCCGAGAGGAGATCCTTTTTCGTATACAGTTGGGTTTTTCCATCACTTGGACCATGTTCAACAGGATTTTTGGCAATGGACTCTAACGGCTCTGACGGGACATTATAATTTTTACTGGTTGATTAATTTCATGATCAGTCTGTTGTCTCCTGCTCTCTATAAAGAACCTTACTCCATAATGTTGGTTAACTTTGTTTTGTTTGGGTTTTCATCAGCCTCTTTGTTCCGATTGGCTCGGTTTATGGAATTTAGTATTGCCTCTTCTTATCTCCTTTCCCTTATCATTTGGATCTATCCCAGCCTTTATGGTTTTAAGCACCAAATTGCACTATCCAATATGCAGTTGGATGCCGCTTTCAATGCGATGATAATAATAGCGGTGTGTAATCTAATGATTTACGTCTTGAAACCAGAGCGTACGAGAAACGCGCTATTCGCCGGGTTACTGATTGGATTTGCTGTCTGGGGCAGAGGAAATTCTCTTCCGTATTTGCTTTTAGTATCATTTTGTCCGTTTGTAATCATGGTTGTTAAAATTTGTAAAGAGAAGTCAAGGGACTTTCGAAAAACGTTAATTTACAATTTTCTGGGTTTCAACGTTATAGCTATTTCCATGTCCTTTTGGTTTTATTCAACTCAATGGACTGTGTTAAGTAGTTATTATGGTGATCATATTGGAATCGCCCGTGACACATTGTTGAACTGGAACGTTATTCTAAATAATTTGAAAATTATTCCAGGATTTTTATTTTGGAGGTGGCCGGACAGTTTCCCAACTTTGGTTGAGAAGTTGATGACTTTGACCTGTCATGTATTAGTTTTAGGAAGCCTGTTGCTTACATTCAAGTTCGACAAATTTTTTGAAGAAAACCAAAGAAACCATTATAAATTACTTGCGCTGACAGCTACGGTTATTTTCTATTCGATATTTTTTCTCAATCTGTTCATATTCCGGACGCAATTTTTTTCCGTGCCTACACCATATATTCCCATGATATCGGCAGTTTCTTTGACCATATATATTGTTTTTTCGCCAATAGTCAAAAAGGCTGAAAGGTTTATAGAGTCCTTTCAAAATTGGATCCTTCCTGTATTCATGACCCTGATTTTGATTTATGGAACCTTTTTTACTCGATTGAATACAGACTTGACACGCGTAAAAAATGCGGCAAATCCGTTTGAAGTGGAGCATTTTGCTCTCAATCTCGATAAAGAACTCGGTGGAGGAACTCTCGCTGTTCTATGGTATGAATTATACAATGCTCCTGTCCTGCAGTATTATCGACTGAAGAATAACATGCCCGCTTTCAGGCATTATACAGGAGAGGCTTACCCCTTGCTTTGGAGTATGAATTACTCTGAAGAGGCCACAAAGGCTGTACGGGAAGGAATTGCCAAGACATTTGAAGAGTCAGATTTTGTCATAATTCCTGAGTCTGCGGACCAATACTTTCAACACGAAGTATATGCATTATTTCGTCAAAGGGATTTTGTTAAAGAATATCTCAATTCACCCAATAGCCCTCAATTCGTTGTCAGAAAGGTGCTTCACGATGCCGCTGATGTTAGGCTATTAATGCTTCAGAAGAGGGATAAGGCTCCCAAAGGATCGACACCTTTGGCTTTACCTTATGGGAGTACTCGATGGTCTGTAGATCCTTATAAGGACGTGAACACGGATTTGATTCCACGTCATGTGAGTCAGAATTATTTGGAAAGACCGAGTTCTATCGCAGGTTTGATAATCAAGCCAGAAGATAGAAGAGCTTACGGCCCATTCTATGCTTTTGACGAGGTTTTGGATACTTTTTGGGAACAAGCAGGAAAATTCCCACACGAGCTTAAAATTAGTTTGGAGGAAGCGATTCCAGTCGGAGCCTACCAGATTTCCTCGGGACCAGACAATCATGGAGCACATCATAGAATGCCATCTGCATGGATCCTGCAGGGCTCACATGATAATGTGGATTGGGTGGATCTCGATGTTCAGATTGAGCAAACTGAATGGAAGCATAGGGAAGTGAGAGCGTTTGAGTTAAAAGAACCTGTTCAGTATAAATATTATAGAGTGTTGTTCACTAAAGGTGGGTCACCCGATATAATTCGGCTTTATTCACTTGAACTAAAGTAAATGATCGGTAGAGTTACCTTTTAAAGGTTTATAATATGACACGCAGTACAACGACATTGAAATACTTTTTTCTGAATTCAATCCCAGCTTGATTGGTTTGTATGGAATTGATACCATTGTAGGAGATGGATTCTATTTTAGTATTTGAAAAATATAGAATTAAATGGAGTTGCTAAATTTCGGAAAAAAATTCGATAACACTCTAAAAACGGGCCTGAATAATTAAAGTTCTCGGTCGTTGGAGATAAAGAATGTCTGCAATTCAAAATTTAAAGTTTCTTGGACAGTTGGTGCAGGCTAAAGTAACTGGAAAACGTTTCCCCGCCCATGTTGCCATTTCGGTGACTAATAGATGTAATTTGACCTGTGATTATTGTTTTGCCAGTTACAATGCCCATGAGTCCGATGATATTACCCTGGAGAAAATGATTGCCCTTGTTGACGAATTAGCAGCTTTGGGAACCCGGCTGATTAATCTAACGGGGGGTGAACCTCTTATCCGGGACGATATCAAGGAAATCATCGATTATATTACAGTGAAGAAAGGTATGAAATGTAGCTTAAGCACGAATGGATTGCCACTGAGAGAAAAATTCGATGCTTTAGAAAATATCAGCTCTATTAATATCAGTCTGGATGGGGATGAGGCCCAGCATAACAATAATAGAGGGCCTCAGAATTATGCCAAAATCATTGATGCAATCGAGTTTGCTGTCGACAATAAGTTACAGGTCTCAACTTGTACCGTATTGAATAATGCAAATAAGAATTGTGTGGATGAGGTGATTGAACTTGCGAAAGAGAAAAAGGTGTTGTCTATTTTTCATTTTCCTTATGGTCGGATCAAAGAGGAAGATAACAAACAGTTTGATGTGATCGGGCGTGAAGATACTCAAAGAATCATGCAAAAGATCATCGATTATAAAGATAAGGGATATCCCGTTTATTACTGCAATAAGACGCATGCTTATATCCGCGACTGGCCATACGAAAAGTTGAGCAAGATGCTACACACGGAAGCCGAGATAAAGGATAAAGATTTTGAAATTATTCCATGCAAGGCGGGTGATTTATATTGTTTTATAGATGCAAATGGACGTGTCTATCCCTGTTCGGTTTTGACAGGGCAGGCGGAGGTCCTCAATTTTTTAGAGGTGGGATTTCAGAAGGCATGGGATCATCTCCCAAAAATAAAGTGCAAGGCATGTGCCTTCTTTTTTCAGAATGAATTGAGTTTGATCCTTTCTCTTGACCCTTCAGCCTGGAAGAATTATTTGAAATCCAGCTCCGTCCCCTGGAATTGAGTAAATACGATTACAAAGATAAGACCGTCCTTATCACGGGGGCGTCTCGAGGCCTGGGCCGGGAGATGTGCTTGGAATTTTCCCGGAGGGGTGCCCGCTTGGCACTTTGCTCCCGGAACGAAAAATTGTTGGGTGCTCTTGTCGATGAAGTTCGTCAGTCCGGGGGTGTTGTCATTGCCAAAGCTTTGGATTGTACCAAGCCCGAAGAGGCACAAGACTGGCTGGAGTGGGTTCTGGCTGAGTTTGGCCGCATTGATGTTCTTGTTAATAATGTGGGAACGGCCACGCCAGTTCCTTTTTCCTCACTCGAAACCTCTTTGATTGAGGAAGAAATACGAATCAACTATCTGGCTCCGGTTCACCTTTTAAGACTCGCTTTACCATTGATGAAAAAAAAGGGGAGGGGGCAAATCATCAATGTAACGTCCCTTTCGGCAATCCTTCCTTTTCCTTTTTTAACTTCCTATTCGGCGAGTAAAGCCGCTCTTGCGGCATTTGGTACAGCTCTTCGCACAGAAACCTTGGGAGAGGGCATAGATGTGATCAACGTATTTCCTGGAAAAATGGATACGGGGTTTCATCAAGACCAAATGGAAGGGGGAGGGACAAATAAAAATATCAGTGGTAGCGGTTTGGCCCCGGAAATTGCGGCTAAAAGAATTATAAATGCCACCGGAAAGAGAAGGACGACCGTTTACACCGAATTAAGTGGGCGCATAATAGGACTGTTTCATCCATTGTGTGCTTTCATCCTTGAGTCCATGTTGCATAGAGCAAAGATAAAGTAAACTCTCTTTCCTTTTTAAATCAATTTTTTCGACCGCCTCGGCGTTTTAAAAGTTTTTCCAGTGTTTTTTTCTGTTCGTCGGTAGTGGCTAGGTGGAGTGGGGTATTGCCATCATTATCTTTGGCGTTTACTTCCGCACCATTAGCGATCAAAATCTCAGCAACTTGCTGACGCCTTTTTATTAATCCAAAAAAATGTTTGTCCGACTGAGCGGCCAAGTGCATGGCAGTTTTTCCCGAGATGTCTGCAAGATTGACATCTGAACCATTCTTAACGAGAAATTCAGCCGCTTCCTTATGACCCTGATTGGCGGTTTCGTGAAGAGGCGTTCCCCCATGAGCGTCCCTCGCGTTAATGTCCAGCCCTTTGTTTAGAAGAATTTCACCCAGTGCTATCGAACCGCTGTAGCCCAGAGCATGCAGGAGCGTTTTTCCTTCCTCATCAGTCGTTTTGATATCAGCCCCGTGAAGCATCAATAATTCGGCAACTTTAGCTTGGGCGTTTTGGATCGCTAAATGCAGAGCCGTTTTTCCTTCAGGATTCTTTTCGTCAATCGGAGTGCCATGATCCAAAAGTATGCTTGCGGAATCTTCCTTTCCATTTAGAGCACATTGATGAAGAGGGGTCAAACCGGCATTGTTCTTACAATCGATTGTGGCACCTTTTCCCAAAAGAAAGGAGAGGGTTGCTGTTTTGCCACTCAATGCGGCTAAATGCAATGGGGCATTGCCATCGAAATCAATACAATTTAGATCGGCACCCTTTTTCAAAAGAGAATTACAACATCCTTTAAGTCCCCTTGCAGAAGCCCAATGAAGGGGGGTGCGTCCTCTTTCATCTTTTAGATGGACTTCTGATCCAAATAAGATCAGGAATTTCGCGAAAGTTTCCTGTCCCCTTTCAAGGACTTTGAATAGTCGTGAAGGATTTTTTTTCTCTGCCATGGCAAGGGGATTTAAAGAAATTTCTTGTGATTGAATATTTTTTTCCGGGACGCTACTGTTCCATCCTAACTCATTGCCCCTAAAAAACGTAGAATTTTAGGGGTGTTTTGAAAACTTTTTTTGTAAAAAGCTCTGCGAAGACTGGTGCCAAATAGATAACGATCGATAATCGTCAGTTCGTCTCCAATTCTAGCCAAACACTCATAACAATGAAAAAGCGACTCAAAAACGAAATGTAAGTGATTCCTAAATTATTTGCGATGGCGCGAAATTTTTTGTCAAGTGTCTAAGATGCTTTTGAATGTTCTAAGTTTGGTGTTATTCGCTCCAGTATTTGATCCGTCGAATAACTTATCATGTAATCAAGAGCGATCGTTTGTAGAGAGCAGGACCATATTGAAATCGGTCTAATAAGTATGATCTGATTCATCTTGGATTTTTTTAGAAGACTTAAGGTTTCAGCTACTGTTTTCTCCGGTTCGGGGCACGGATGCCAGAAACCGGAACAATCAAATTGGAAGTTTAAAGTTTTTTGAAACAGCTCAAACCCGGCATACAATTGCTCGGCGGCATAATCGCCTCACACGGTAATTAGAGAAATTTATCTTGTTGCGATTTTGTTCGGAGCACAATCGGTATCTCTACCGCTACCGTCATCACAAGCCATCGCCCCGAAAAAGCTCAAAGTAAAGTCTCGTTGCGCTTGCGCAATCTTATGTAGATTTTCAGGCAACAGCCATTAAAAACCGTTGGTCATGTAAGTGGTAATCTCAGTTAGCCCTAGATAAAAAACAACGGACGTCAGAGCTGGAACTAGGTTTTGATTCTACGATACTTTTCAAACAGGATCGGTTTTTCCACAAATCTATATGTCAGCCAGGAACGAATGAACTCAAAGGCGATAGCGTCGAATTTGAAGTTGTCGGCTGTCTCTGCCCTGGGAGGTGATACTAACTTTTAGGCTAGCAATAGCCAGTGCCGTAGTTTAAGAGGGTAAATGATTAGGCCAATAAAAATAGAGATGGTCCTAGAAATTCGGACGGAGTGTTAATTTATAATTTATGATCTAAGGAGGGTCATGAATATGAGTTGAACACGAAAAATCACACTGCCTGTTTCAAGGTAAAAGTTTCTTTGTTTGTAATTCAAGAGGAGGCTTCCAACTCGAAACTGGCCTACAAGTTTGGAGTTACACAACTGTTATTCACCCGATAGAAACGCGATGTTCTGTCAACAAATGAAGCTGATTTTTCAGGGAAACCCGAGAATCTTGCAGGGCGCGGTTCATAAAGCTGAACACAAAAATTTGCATGCCAAAATTGCGCAACAGAACGTAGAAATTGATTTTTTGTAAGATGTCTCCATCCAGTTTGTGTTAGGTGGCGTCAGGAAATGATGGAGCCATCTAACAAAAATCTGAGTATTCAGGCTCAATGTGATTATTCGTTCCGGCTGGCATTCTGATCTCAAGGGTGAATCTCCATTCAATTTAAAGTTGATGCGTTTGTTTGACGAGCAATTTATGGCACGCTCTATTACGTAGGTGCCAGATGGAACGGCAGCTGCGACTACAGAGGGGTATTTTGTGGGTCGTCATCGAATTCGACGTTTGATGCGTATAATGGGCTTGCATGCCATCTGTGCAGGAACCTCGCACAAGTTTTCCCAATCTACAGCATCGGCTGTACGTATCTCCTCAGAAATCTGGGTATCACGCAGGCCAACCAAGTCTGGTGTACAGATATAATTTCTATCAAGCGGGGATTTTTGTATTTGATTGCAGTTATGGATTGAAGTAGGCGTAAATGGTTTTCGTGGAGACTTTCAACTACTATGGACCGTGTTTTTGTGTTGATGCAATAGACGAAGCCATTGAACGGTATGGCAGACTAGAGATTTTTAATACAGATCTGGGATTGCAGTTTACATCTTTCGAATTTACTTCCATGCTGAAAGAAAAAGGGATCAAAATCTCGATGGATGGTAAAGGAAAATGGGGAAATATAAGCCTTCTATCTGCCCTAGTTTTTCGCCTGAGCGATTGTACTTGAACTTTTAATAAAACAATAGGATACTTATCTTTTATTGGGTAAAAAGATAGAATTTTACAAATTTTTATTTGAGTCAATTTAATGAAAATTCACTTTGTTAACCAGGAGGATAGCATTATTGCCGTGGGCTTTAGAAAAATGGCATCGTTTGCTAGATCCATTCATCCCGATACGAAGAATTTTTTTTTAACCCTTAATAATTTTTCCTCTCCGGTAAACATGCTTTTGGGGAAAACCGGTAGTATAGAGGAAATGGATTTTGGATTGGTACGGGAAATTGCAGAACCTTTAGCAAAAGCAGATATGGTGTGCTTCTCTTCAATGACGGGTTATTCAAAAATGACAAAATCATTGATTAAGGAAATTAA
This sequence comes from Nitrospinae bacterium CG11_big_fil_rev_8_21_14_0_20_45_15, assembly GCA_002787235.1. Taxonomy (GTDB): domain Bacteria; phylum Nitrospinota; class Nitrospinia; order Nitrospinales; family VA-1; genus Nitrohelix. Next base: position 108,207 of record PCWG01000035.1, on the reverse strand, counting down.
ACTTCTAAACCCAAGAGTTTTTATTGTATGGGGGGGGATCCATCCCATAATTCATCCTGAAGACGCTATAACTCATGCCGATGCAATATGTACAGGTGAAGGGGAATTTGCTTTTGAGGAATTTTTAAATAGCTATAGGGAGGGTAGAGATTACTTTAATTGTAGAAATTTTTGGTTTAGAAAAGGGGAGGAAATTATTAGGAATGATTTTCTTCCGCTTGCTACAAATGAAGAAATGGAAAAGTTTCCATTGCCTTTATATGGTGAAGATGAGTTGATTTTTAAAGCGGGAAGAGGTTTTTCAGAAATGACGGTGTTAGATTATTTAAATTTTAATGGTTTGGGGTTTAATACTGTTTGGTCCATTGGATGCCCATATAAATGTACTTATTGTGGTAATACCAAATTTATCGAAAATGATAAAAATTACACCAAAATTAGGCATACATCGGTAGATTATTTAGTCAATCAACTAAAATTGGTTAGTCAGAAGCATCCGCATGTTTCTACAGTAATTTTTCATGATGATAGTTTTATGGCACTTCCGAAGAACCTTTTGAGGGAGTTTTGTGATAAATGGAAAAGAGAAGTCGCCATGCCATTTTGTGTGCAGGGGGTAATCCCTAGCTTTGTTAATGAAGAAAAAATGGAGTTTTTGGTAGATGCTGGATTAAATCGAGTTAGGATGGGGGTGCAAAGTGGTAGTGACCGGATTCTGAAATTTTATGAGCGTCCTAATAAACTAGGCTTAATTCATTCTGCGGCGGGAATCCTTTCCAAGTTTTCCGATAAAATGATTCCCCCGGCTTTTGATATTATTTTGGATAACCCAATTGAAACTAGACAAGATGTATTGGATACGTTAAACATGTTGTATTATATGCCTAGGCCCTATACTTTGAATGTTTTTTCGTTAAAAGTTATTCCCAATACTGTGTTGGAGAGCCAGTTTTTAGATATGAATATCTCCGTTGAGGAAATATCAGCAAATTATCTTGAGAATATTCCAACCGTGGCAACCATTTTGGTATTTTTACTCCCTGTATGGAAGCCACCCAGATTTGTATATGATTTTTTACTGAAATTCGTCCAGCCTAGCAAAAAGTCACAAATACAATTTCCTATTGTATTATGGTTTGTTCGCGCTATTTGGTTGATTAGAAGAGGTATTTCTCATGTGAAAATGGGTGATTTTTCTTTGATTCGGGGACCTGTGGGTTGGATCTTTTGGAAGTTAGGATTTACAGCAAGTATCAAAAAACATTTATAGCAATAGGTTCATTGGTTTAATCTTGTTGACATATGTAATGACGAAAATCTAGGTTGACAGTTTCATACCTGTGCACTTGTGGAAAACTGCTTCGCAGTTTACGCACAGGGTACACAGGTTCTGCTACTTTTATTTTAATTTTTCTTTTAGAATTTCATAAGGCGTTTTTCCTTTAAAAGCACCGTGGGGTCTATCAAAGTTATAAAAGTTTTCCCAGACCGTTAGTTTTTTCATTAAATCAACATCCCCCGTATAGGTCAATAATTGATAGAACTCTTCCTGATCTGTTCTATGCGAGCGTTCGACCTTACCATTGAGTCTGGGGGTCCTGGGTTTTATATAAGCATGTCGCATTCCTAAGTCCTCGATATACCAATGGAATTTTGCTTTGAATTCGTGCCCGTTATCTGTCCGGATCGTTTGGATACGGAAAGGGAACTTTTCAACAACGTAATCAATGAAATGGATAGCATTTTGCTGGTTATGTTTTTCGTAGATTTTTAAAGCCCGAATACGCGTGGCATCGTCAATAGCCGTATATTGAAAGCGTTTGATTTTCGATCCATCTGGCTGAGGAAAGATAAGGAACTTGACGTCTACTTGGATATGATGACCGGGGACTTGTTTTTCATAGCGGATTGTTTTGAGGGCCTTCTTTTTCTGATTTTTTGGAAGAAGGCTTAATCCATGCCGTTTAAGAACATTATGAACGCCCCCAGCGGAGATTTTAATATCATGATAACGCTTGAGATACCAAGAGATTCTAAGTTGTCCCAGATGATAATTGCGACGGATATAAAGGATTTTTGCTTCGATTTCCGAGGAAGTTTTAAGACTCGAGTTTTCTGAGGAGACACCGCGTTTTTTAGGAGCCAGTCCCTGTTCTCCAAATTTTTCGTAAGCGCGTTTTCGAATGTAAAAAGATTGCCGAGAAATACCAAAGAAACGGCAGGTCTTCGAAATGTTTCCTGTTTCCTTGGCGTGAGTTAGAACACGCAATTTTCTTTTGATTTCTCTTTCGGATACGGTCATGTCATTGCCTCCAGTTGAAAAGTTATAATCTAACAAAACTTGTCAACCCAAGTCATGACTTTCACAGATGAGGAAACAGTCAAACTTCAAAGGAGTGCCGCCTGATCATGTCGGCATACACCACATTTGACTATAACTCTGAATGATTGTTATTGGATAAATTTCCCCTCTAGTTTTATTTCACTAATCCCAATATGGCTGGTGTAAGAATCTAGAATTCTCAAGCGGTAAAAACGATAGGCCTTATGATCATATATAATATGGAATTTTTGGAAGGTGAATTCATCTTTTGCAGTTCCATGGAGAAGTTCTTCCCATGTGGAATCATCTGCGCTACCTTCGAAAGCAAAGTTTTTTATTCCTGCATGCGACCATGATCTATGAGCTGGAAGGAATTCTAAGCTAGTAATACTTTGCGTATGATTGGTTTGAAAGTCAATTTTTATCCAGCCAGATGTATTATTATCATGGGTCCATGAGGTTTCTTCATTAGAATCAAAAGCAAATTGCGGGGAGGGTGCCTTGATGGATTTTTCAGCATTTCCCCCGCCACTTATCGATAGAATGGCCTGGTCGAATTTTACAGGAATGTTGTTTTCGGATAATCGTACGCAAGCGGCAACCAACAGAAGTAACGTGAAGTACAATGCTGTGATGGGCTGATAAGCTTTCATAATGGGAATTAGTTGAACGAGGTTTATTGAATTTAGGGTACTATATTCAAATTTTTGCATTCGTTACTTTTACTTAACCGGTATGCCACAACACCATTCTTAGAATGTAGTAGTGGGCATAAAGTCCATTTTTCCTTGATTTTATCAAGGATGGATTGCTCAAATCGAAAAAGGGGCATACTGTCTTTAAGTGTGATAAGAATCTCATTTTCCTGAAGACCGTCAAGGGCGGCAAAAATTTTATTGTAAACCTTAGGGGCTAATTCATCTTCTATGGTATTTGAAATGGGAAGCCGATGTCCTTTGTTGGCATACATTAGGGAGGTTGTTGTATAAGGAAAACCGTGCATGCCATATGAATTTAGCAAAAGAATTTTATCTTGATTGGGTTGTAATAGTTCTATCATTTGATGAGTGTCTTTAAGGATTGCTAAAAGAAGTGCGTCGGGGTGTGAACCAGGGTGTAAATACATCTTCTTTTTTAGGGTCTCGCTGATATGTTTGTAAATGGATTGTGGTTGACAACCGGATGGCATGTAGCATTGTCTCAGAATAGTCGAATTTCCTGAGTGTGTACTTAGGGGCGGAGTGAAACGATGCAGGCCGATTGCTGTTAACAGGGGGAAGGCGATTAAAAAAACCACAAGGAAAGACCATTTGGAAATACAGGATTTTAGGCTCTTGGAGAACAACAGGTCTAATGTGGTCAAACCCGCAACAAATAAGGGCAGTTCTGCCATAACCAAACCTGAGGGGTGAGAGCGACCGACAAAATAAATTAGCATAAAAATACCCACAGCCACTGTGGGCAGTACTCGATTTACCAGCCTCCAATTTTCCTCTGTCAGGTTGTTGGACTTGGTCTCTAGTGCTTGATGCAAGATATAAACTATAAGCATAAAGTAGACAACGGCATTTATCGCCCAAAGCCATAAATTTACCGGAATTGCCATGGACCAAAAAGTGGTTCCATCGGTAACGGTGGGTCGAGAGGATGCGAATATTTGTAAATAGACGTCGAATCGAGGCAGGGTGTCGTAGCGGATCAGCATATAACCGGCATATGCCAAGTGTGCGGCTCCGATTGTTAGCGGCAACAGCAATAGGTGCCCCAGAGTTGAAAATATTTGTTTTTGCAAAACTCCCGCGGCGACGATGAAAAATAGATAAGTGCACAGAGTCATGCCAAATGTTTCCACACTCCAGAAGGAGGAGAGGGTCAATAAACCCAGGGTCCAAAAATTGTGTTTTTTGCCTATTGGTAGAAATGAAAAAGCCAGTGCCAGCGATACGGGAATAAGATAACGCAACCCCGATGCGGAGGGAAATTTTGCCAAGTTATCTCCATCAGCCATCATCAAGTACAGGAGTAGCATGGGTAAAATCATCAAGCAGGCTGTGAACCGTTTCGAGCATAGCCGGTAGATTAAAATAACAATGACCATGAAGAGGGCTACATTAAAATACCTAACCACTAAAGCCCCTGTGGAATAAGTCATCGTGAAAATATCAACTGCCCAGTACATGATGACGTAAGGGAGAAATCCATAGATACTAAATACATCCACCATAGGGATTCCCCCGTTCTTGAGATGAAGAGCGGGGCCTAGAACGGCACTGTAATGGCGCGCATCGCCAACGAGATTAAAGTCGAAAAGCAGGAGGCAAAATGTCAAGGCCACTCCTAATGAGACTCGCCCCATGTATAGGTGAAGCTTTGGTTTTGATTTTAAAAGTTGGTTTTCAAAAACGGCAAAAATCAAGCATCCAACTGTAATAGCTCCTCCAATCTTTAAAAAAATGAAGAAGGTCTCGTGCTTTAATACCTCCAGAATATAATTGATAGGATAAGAATGGGGGGCATATGGGGAATAGATAATGAAAAAGGAACAAAAAAGTAAGGGAACTAATGTTAAGATTGGAATTCTAAGGTAGGGGAAAGTCCAGCGGACGAAACTTCCGATTCTATTATTTCCCAAAAGAAATAGGCCAAAAAAATGGATTAAGCAGGTAATCTGTAGCTCTTCGGGGTGAATTCCTGTGAGCATGAACAGACCCATACTTGGAATTCTAAAAATTTCTAGCCCTGCGGCCTTTAGAAGCGGATAGCCTGATAGATAAATCATTAAACCGGAAACTACCGATCCGTTCCAAACAAACATAGTGGTGGAAAATGAGGAAAGATTTTCCGGGTCCTTGCGATCAGCCAAGTGACTGATGATTACAGCAATAATAGGAAACAAAGAGAATAAACAGGCATAAAGAATCCATTCTCCCTCCTCTGTTATTCCATTCCACGCAATAGAGTTCCCTTTATTTACATATAGTAAGCCACAAAGGGTGTACAGAAAAAATAGAACGCCATAGAAAAACCCATTGAACAAAATGAGTTCTCGTTTTCGTGCAATTAGTATTTCATTGGGGGTGACGTCGTCGGATAGGCTAGCAGAAGTGGCTTGTGTCAGATTTATTATGGGTTCTGAGTGTGGTGTGGTGTCAGATGAGGTATTCATTTTTTCTGTTTAGAAAATTAAAATGCTTTATCAGGGTATTTTCTGCGGATTTTTTTCGCGATAAATCTTGATAAGTAAGGCAAAAGGATTCTCGATATCGCAATCATAGGCGAAAACCAAGTCCAGAACAATCTCAAACTAACGGGCCTGGTGAATGGCGGCGAGTATCAATCGCCTATGGGCTAACCAAGCTATTAGTGCCCCGAAATTGTGTTCTTTTGCTAACAAATTGTAGGCTAATAAGAATTGGAATAAACAGGCGAATGGTTTGTGATAAAACTGGGCAACATGGTAAATTCCAGACTTGGAAAAAAGCGATATTGAAGAATGGGCTAATGAGACTTAACAGGAAAAAGATATCCATAAACTACACAAAATATTTTTCAGGATTGCTTTATTCTTTTAGATAATCATCGATAATTCTGTTTGAGAGCGAATAACCCATTCTCTGATATTTTTTATCACAAACTCTCGCAACAAGTATTGACGGTTTTTGGCTAGTTTTAACAGATTTTTTATGAATCAATATGCCGAAGTTTTTGCAGGGAAAGGAGAGGAATGATGGCTTCCATTTGCATTTTCTTGCAAGGTGTTTGCAAAAATCAAACGCATGGCCATTTTGGCTTTCCTCATTAACATTTTCGGATTCATGTTCCTGCGCAAGTCTTGTATGATGAAAGACGGCGATAGATAGAATCGTTTGTGAACATTGTCCATCAACTCAACCACTTCTTTTTGCAGTTCTGGAGTTCTCATTGGTGGTAATTCAAAATTGGGAACAGGATTCCTGAAGAAGTCATCCCATAAATCTCTCGGATAAAAACCATTGGCTACCAGATCATCGTAAAGTTTGGTTTTTGCCAAAGGATACAGAACATTGATGAATACATAAGTGGGACTCAGTTTTTTAAGTGTCTTGAAAAATGTTTCTCGGTATTCTCTGGTTTCTTCAGGAAACCCCAGGATCATATAACAAAGAGTGTTAATTTTTAATTCTTTGCACAGTGCGAAAAAATCCTTGATATGTTCCAGGGTGATTTGTTTTTTCATGGCAATCAAGGCCGCAGGATCCAAGGATTCGATACCTGCGTGCAAGCGGGAAAGCCCCGCCTTTTTCATGAGGAGAAGCATTTCGCGGTCGAGAGGATTGGCTCGCACGCGTGCGGTCCAGCGTACTTTCACGCCGCGTCGAATTATCTCGTTGCACATCTCGATAACCCGTTTGCGGTTCAGATTAAAAGTGTCGTCGAAAATATGAATCTCTTTGATTCCAAGCGATAAAATATATTCCATTTCGTCAACAATCATTTTTGTTGAGCGGTAATGGTATTGTTTTTCAGTGACATCGCAGAAGGTACATTTATAAGGACAACCTCTCGAAGTGAACATGGTGGTCATCCGCTCTTTGTCTGCAGCTGTGAAATAGTCATTCAGGTCAACAAGGTCGCGCTTTGGAAAAGGCAGATGATCCAAGCTTTGCGCTTTCTCGTCCTCTGGATTAAATTTGATTTGACCGTCGAGTCGATAGTAAAGACCCGGCACTTCGGACATGATTTCTTTTGAGGCCTCGCCTTTACGGATTTTGTCAAGATTCTCAATAAATTGAGGGAAGGCGAGTTCACAGTAGCCAGACATCACATAATCCATGGTACCCAGTTCCATGGTTTGCATGCCAAATTCGTTGGGATGAGCTCCGCCGACAATAATAGCGGTGTCGGGAAGTTCCTCCTTGATCCTTGCCGTAACAGCTTTCATGGGATAAAGTCTGCGGGAGGCAACTGATAAGCCCAGAAGGTCGGGTTTTGCTTTTTTGATATACTCCACAGTCTCAGCAATGGACATATTTTTGGTTACGGTATCCAAAACCTCTAACTCATGTCTTGAATCAACATTAGCGGCAATAGCAAGTAAACCTAATGGAGGATAGTTTGAAAAGTCGTATAAAAGATAGGCTGGGGTTGCACCTTCAACACATTCACCTTCTTTAGGTGTTGTAATTAAGAGGATCTTCATGGCTTTTATTGAGACCTGCAGAGGGATTTATATTGAGTAAGAATTGTTCAGAAAGAGGCTCAAATTTTAAAAGAAATTTTATTTGAAATAGTCGGATGAAATTATAATTTAGAGATCGTCACAATGCTCAAATAACTTAAGTTTACAATTTTAACTTAAAAAAACTGATATTCCCAATACTTTGTATTTATTTATCAAAATAATAGAGTGATGGCTCTTAATCTATAGATTTTGGGTAAGGAAAATTATCCATGGAGAAGAATTGCCGGGAAAGTAGTCTCATTGAGCCAACCTCTGCCACTTGTGATTAATAACTGCAAACAAGCAATGTTGTGTGAGCTGTAAAAGATTTCTGGTAATGATTTTACATTAGGTTTTTTGTGCTGAGAAGCGTTGCAAAGGCTCGAATTTCAGCAATTGGCCTGATGGTATCACCATTGTAAAATTTATTGACTGAATAGATGAAGAAACGGTCAATTTTAAAGAAGTGCCCTCCGAAGGCTGGCATATACCACATTTGACTATAACTCTATTTAGACTTAAAATTACCAGTCTTTGATTTTCGGAACTATGAAAAGTTTGAAATTCAAATGTTTTGGGAAACGTCCTGAAATCTTAATTTTTCCAATCTCCTACCTAGACACCTCTCTTTATACTGATTATGACTCAGGATATTTCCATACTCGCCGGCATGTTTGTTTTTTCTGCATTGATAGTGGCTTTCCTGAATAGCGGTTTCCGGAAATACAGTGTTGGGGGCTTTCTTTTTGTAATCCTGTTTTCTTTGTCCTGTGTTTATGCGAATAGCTTTAGTGGGTCAGGATTGATTTTGGGAACCGGGATCGTTCCATTTGAAAATGTTTTCTTATTCAATCGATCGAAAACGCTTGAGGTGAATGGTAATTCGATTCTGAAACAAGGATTCTCCTCTTTCAGGGACTACCGGATTTTACAGGTAAAAGAAGATGAAGAAGACAAATTACCGATGGAAATGGACGATCTGAGCCTGACCGGTAAGGAACATCAGAATCAGATACCGACTAAATTAGAAGTTGATGGTATCCGGTTTGCCGTCAGCGGAGGAGGAAGTGCAGAAAAGAGGATTCCTTCCCCATCTCCGATGGCCATGTTTGATGGACTTGATAGTACTTTCTGGTTTCATGATAATCATACAATGGGCTGGGTGAGTTTGGATCTGGGGGAGGAATATCCTTCCATTATTGACAGTGTGAAAATCAAATCGGTAAATCCTGGATGGAATGATATTGGGATCAAAAATTTTGCCTTCGAAGGAAGCGATGACAATGTCCAATGGGAGATTTTGTATACAGATCGCTTTGACAATGAAGTTGATGGAGCTGTGTGGCAGGAATTTAAGATTCCACACAAAAAGCCTTTTCGGTTTTATCGTCTCCGAATCATAGATTCCTATGCGTCTCATGTCGGAATTGGCGAGATAGAATTGTACGAGATTCAACTCGGAAATCAAAAACGAGTGGAGCCTCAATTTTTGTCCGAAGTATCTACACTAAATGAAGCACTCCGTCTTGATCCAAACGATCTTAAAACGCACATCGATTTAGCCCGGGTATATAAAAAATATGGACGCTTGCAGTTGGCGATTTATGAATTCAAGGACGCCCTTCGTATTGATGACAAGAATTTTGAAGCACGCTATGGATTAGTGACCGTTTATAAAGAAATGCTTCACAGCGATCCCAATAATGTCCAGGCACACTACGATTTAGGCTTGACCTATAAAGCATTCAATCGTCTGCAGGAAGCCGTTGAAGAACTCAAAGAAGTCCTTCGCATCAAACCCACTTTTATTCAGGCACACTTGGATTTAGGGCTGATTTATAAAATGTTTGAACGCCCGCAAGAGGCGGTTGGCGAATTCAAAGAAGTTCTGCGCATCGATCCCAATAATGTTCCAGCGCATATGAATATTGGATTGATCTATGCTCCAAAGGGAGGAGTGGGGCTTTTCATCCCTCCAGATCACCCAAAAGAGTTTGAGATTTGGCAAAAGGCTGAGGTGGCGTTCAGGGAAGTTCTGCGCATCGAGCCCAATAATGTTTCGGCAATGGTTAGTCTGGGTCTGCTTGATATAGAGTTTGGTCGATTGCAAGAGGCTATTGCCAAATTTGAACAAGCTCTTAGAATTAATTACAAGGATTACCAAGCGCATTACAATTTGGGAACGATCTATACCCAATTGGGGCAATGGCAGAAAGCGATTGATCACTTGACCATATTTCTTCAGCCCGGTTTGGAAGAATGGTTCTTTGGTGGACATCGCTTTAATTCTGCTATTTTGCATTTCACACTTGCGCAAGTTTATGCGGAAACGGGTCTTGGGCAAAAAGCACTCAGTGAGTACAGAACTGCGGTTAGCAGAAATCCTGGCTTTGGGCATCAAAATCCAAAGGATTTTAAGAGTAAAATTGTCAGTCTTTTAAAGCAGGTTCTCAGTGCAGATCCCCAAAATCTGCAGGCGTACATTGATTTAGGCTGGATCTACAGTCATATGGGGCAAATAGAGAAGGCCGCTGTCGAATTTAGAGAAGCTCTTCGTATTGATGACAAAAACATTGAAGCGAGAGATGAGTTTATAGCAATTAATAAAAAACTGCTTCGCCTTGATCCAAATAATCTCCAGGCGCATTTGGACTTAGGATGGCTCTACAAAAAAAATGACCGCTTGCAGGATGCGGTTGTCGAATTCAAAGAAGTTCTTCGCATTGATCCTGATAGTGCTCAGACGCACTTTGATTTAGCACAGACCTATAAAAAACTTGGGCTCTTGCAGGAAGCCGCTGTCGAATTCAAAGAAGCTCTTCGTATTGATCCCAATAATGCTCAGACGCGCTACAATTTAGCGCAGACTTATAAAGAACTTGATCGCTTGCAGGAAGCCGCTGTCGAATTCCGAGAAGTCCTCCGGATCGAACCTGATCATCTCCAGGCACTTCTCAATCAAGGTTTACTAAAAATAGAGTTTGGTAATCTGGAAGCGGCGGTAGTCAATTTCGTAAAAGCCATCCATCTTGACTCAAACAATCTACAAGCCCATTATAACCTTGGGACGCTTTATGCCCAACTGGGTCTTTGGCAAAAAACGATTGATGAATACGCAATGCTTCTTCAAGGTGATTTGGAATCATCTTTCTTCGGTAGTGATCACCTTAATTCCGCTTTGATGCATTACACGCTTGCAGAAGCTTATATCCAAACAGGTCTTTGGCGAAAAGCACTCATTGAATACAAGACAGCGATTAACAAAGACCCGACTTTGGCATTACATGTCCCAAAGAGTTTTCAGGCTAGAGTCTTTGGTTTGCTTTTGGTACTTGTGCTGTTGTCGTCATGTTTGGCTGTGTATTGTCGTGAGAAAAGCTCGTCTCCTCCAGCCCACTCCTCTTACCGCCCTGATATAGATGGACTGCGTGCCATTGCGGTATTAAGCGTTGTGATTTTTCACGCCATCCCTCAAAGCGCGCCGGGTGGTTTTATCGGCGTCGATATTTTTTTCGTGATTTCGGGATACTTGATTTCCGGCATTCTTTTCAAGGGGATTGATTCCGGGTCGTTTTCCTTTTGGGATTTTTATGGCAAGCGGATCAAGCGAATATTCCCGGCACTAATAATCGTCCTTATCACAGTCTGGTCGATAGGCTGGTTTGCTTTAATCATCAATGATTACAAAATGCTGGGAAAGCACATCACCGCTGGCGCGGCCTTCTTCTTAAACTTTACGGTATGGAAAGAAGCGGGTTATTTTGATACCGCTTCAGATCTAAAACCCCTCCTGCATCTATGGTCTCTTGGTGTCGAGGAACAATATTACCTCCTTTGGCCACCGGTTCTGTATTTGGCCTGGCGATGGAAGTCCGGCCCACTTGCTCTGCTTTGTCTGCTGGCGACGACCTCGTTTGCGCTGAATGTCTGGCAAATCCGAACGGATGCCATTTCGGCTTTTTTCCTCCCACATACGCGTATGTGGGAATTGATGATGGGTGGACTTCTTGCCTGGCATGAACTGTATAAAGGAGATCAACAGAGAGCACTCTTGAGCCGTCGTCTTACCAGTAGATTTCAGCCAAATACCTGGGTGCTTTTTCGCAACGCTTTGGCCTGGATCGGTCTTGGGATGATCATTTTTTCCGTTATGGGATTGGACAAGGCCCATCCGTATCCGGGATGGCGGGCACTGCTACCGGTTTTCGGTTCCTTCTTGTTAATTGCCGCAGGACGTTTCGCATGGCTCAATCGAAACATTCTCGCCAGCCGTGGACTGGTTTTTATTGGTCTGATCAGTTACCCTCTTTATTTATGGCATTGGCCTTTATTGTCCTATGCCCGCATTGCCCTTGCTGGCGAACCCGCAAGTTTTATAAAAATCGACGCGATTGCATTGGCTTTTATACTTTCCTGGCTGACTTATAGATTTGTGGAAAAACCAATCCGTTTTGGAGAATTTCGAAAAGTCAAAATTATGGTTCCAGCTCTGGCATCAGTTGTTATTTTTCTGGGATTGATTGGATTCATCACTTATAAGAGCAATGGTTTTGCATGGCGGTTTCCGAAATATCTCCAGCAGGTTGCAGAGGCTCAACGGGATTTTACATCAAGCTTTTCTGAGGCGTCTTGTGAGAATGGTATGGGGCCTAATTGTGTCGCAGATACGGATAAAGGTGACATGCAGGAAATCCCGCTCGTTACCGTATGGGGCGACTGCGCCGCCGAGCAGTTGTATGCTGGTTTTGAGCCGCTTCAAAAATCATTAAACTTCCAGTTCGATCGTTCGGGTTTTAACTTTTGTCCACCGTTCGCTGGAACCGGACCCAAAGGGTTTTTTACAGCTAACTGTGTTGAGCACAACGCACGTGTTCTAAAGAAAATTGAAGCAAGAAAACATCATACCGTTATGCTTGCAGGTTTCTGGCTTTCGTACCCGGAACCGGAAAAAATGATTGCTGGAGTGTTGGGGCTTTTAAAGGAATCCGGCGTAAAAGAAATCATACTTTTTGGACCGCTTCCAATATGGAAGATTTCACTGCAATCGATAGCTCTCGATTACATGATAAGCCATTCGACGGATCAAATACCGGAGCGAATGACACCGAGTTTGGGTCATTCAAAATCATCGCAGATACTTGACAAAAAACTACGTTCTATCGCAGATCAGTTTGGTGCCATTTATATATCACCTTATGAAATACTTTGTAATGATGAAGGGTGTTTGGCCCGAATAGGTGATGAACTGACGACCATAGATGCTATCCACTTGGCACCCGTTGCGGCTCAGTTCCTTGCAAATAAAGTTTTCAAAGAATCTCTCCATTGATCTTTGACTTTCCTTCAATTGCGATAAGGGGATGGAAGAATTATTTTAGGGAGTTAATGAGTTTAAATAGAGTTCCAAAATTTTCTTACTCAAGGGAATCTGTTTGAGTTTGAGTGCTTGGCTAGGGTAGAAAAACTCAACTTTTTGTCCTTCGAAACATTGGACTTTTTCTATAGGGGTGGATAATTCAGCTGAATAGGAGTGATGCGTTCCAGCGATTTCTCCTCTAGGTTCAAACAGGGTGACAATGGGTTTTATATTGGTCAGCTCAATGCCAAATTCTTCCCGCATTTCTCTTATGACGGCAGTATTGGGTGACTCGCCGGGATCAACATGTCCTCCTGGCGCACATGACCAATAACCTGGATAGAGAATGTCTGGTTTATCATCACGGAGTTGGTTGAGGATTTTCCCATCTAGAGAAAGTACCACCGCTCCAGCGAATACAGGCAAGGAAGAATAGTCTATTTTATTTTCATTTTCCAAGTACACACGTTCTCTATTGTTAACTGTTTTTATTCAGTGAGTATGGGGGGAATTTTTTTATTTTTCATATCGTTGCGCAGTCGCTGAACTGCTATGAAATTCTTTGTTTTTATTCTTAAATTTTTTTAAATAATAGCAATCTTTTAACAAATGAATGTAGCCGCGGATGACCTGCATGAGGGATGGAAAGGACACGGCTTTGGACACACCGGCTCCGCGAACTCCCAGGCGAATGGGTACTTCTGCAAAGAGGTAGCCTTTGTTTACCAGACGAACCAGGATATCTGTAAGAAAGAAAAAACTTGTACTGCGATAATCCAGCTCTTGCAAGACAGATTTTCTGAAGATGACTGTTCCATTTGTATAATTAAAATTGACCCGAAACGTTGCGTTAATGATAAATCGAAAAGTAGCTGAGAGCATGTTTCGTGGCAAAGAGCGAACTTCTTTGTTGAACACAAAAGGGATAACGATATCGACATTTTGTAGAAGTTTTATATAGCGAACAATTTCCCAAGGATCTCCTTCATTGTCACCGGGAAGCCATGAAACGATTTTCCCATTTGAATGATCCACACCATCCCAGAAAGATGCACCAACTCCCTGAGCGTGATCATGGTTGACTATCTGAACTCGCGCTTCATTCTGAAGTATTTTTTTGACAACATCTTCTGTTCCGTCCGTACTGCCGTCATTGATAACAACTACTTCCCCCGAAATCTCGTAGTCGTCAAATGCCTGGAGCGTGTTTTCTATTGCTTTGGCAATATTTTCCTCTTCGTTCAACGAGGGCATAACAATAGAAAGTTCTATGGAGCTGTCTGATTGTGAATTCAAAATAGTTTGGGGTGGTTGGGACCTCGAAACGGGCAAGACAAATTCATTTCTGAATCGCTGATACCTGTTTCGGTCAATTATAATGTTTACGATATTGATCAATCAGTCGCATCAGTCCTTCTTCTAAAGAAATTGAAGGTTGAAATTTAAGAAAATCCCGGGACCGATTCACTTCTTCAGAAGTTCTTTTTATTACTTTTTCATGGGTTCTTTTTTCATGGATAATAATTTGTGACTTGCTGTTTGCAAGGCGAATAATTGTTCGTGCCAGCGATTCAATGTCTATGTAACTTTCTGCGCCCAGATAAATACATTTGTAAAAAGATTGGGGCATGAAAGGAATTTCTTTTATGCAGTATTGAATTCCCTGCACGACGTCTTGCCAATGGATGAGATTGATATCAAAATTTGCATCATGAATGGATATGGGTTCATTTGCCAACGCATATTTAACCATTTGATTCAGGACTTTATTGGGATTGTCGCGAAGCGAACCATAGACCGTCTCTATTCGTAGAGAAATTATTTTCAATTCATAGTCTGAGGCGTATTTCTCGGCACATTTTTCACCAAACAATTTTGAAATTCCATACAGACTCTCTGTATCACTGGCAATAACCTCATTGCTTTCTATTTCCTTAACGGCGGCAGAGCTTGCCAAGATGAGCCATGGTTTATCTTTAGAAGTTCTGGCGGCTTCAAGTACGTTCAGAGTCCCCAAAAAGTTGGTTTTGATGCAGGAGTGTGGTTGTGAAACTCCCAGTCCTTCCCGGCTCACTGCCGCCAAATGAACGATTCCAGTTGCATCTTTAACAGAATTGCGAACCGCATCAAAATCTGTAATATCGCCTTGAAAGTGTTGTTGCCCTGAAGACAACTCTTTCAACGGATTTCTTGAAAATGTATTGATGCCATCTCCCAAGATTTGTTGGGCAAGGTGGCTTCCAATAAAGCCTGTTCCGCCGGTGATAGTGATCTTACCGGGCATTTTTAATCCCGCATATTTTCTTCAAATTCTTCTCGGGGAAGCAGAGGGTCCATATCTTCAATGGGTCTTCCAAATGCAAGTTTAGGCGTAATTTTTTGATCGGATTTTAAGCGTACATCGATCAATAACGGACCTTTAAAGTCGAGAGCGATCCGTAATTTTTGGTTGAGATTTTTTTGATTCGGGATTTCCATGGTTTCAATCTTGTAAGCTTTGGCGACTTTTTTGAAGTCTGGGAACCCTAATCCGCTGTTTGTGTCAGTGCATACATATCGGGAGTCGAGCCACGTGTCGATGGTTTGCTTGATGATTCCATAACCTTCGTTATTGATTAGAAAAATTTTAATGGGCAAATTGTAATAAGAGACGGTTTCCAGTTCTTGTATGTTCATTTGCAAGCCACCGTCGCCAATGATACAGATGACTTGTTTTTCAGGTTCGGCGAATTGCGCTCCGATTGCAGCGGGCAGGGCATAGCCCATAGGAGAGTGGTTGAATGCGCTGAAGAGCATCTGTCGGGAACGTAATTTGTAGGCTTGCATGGTCCAGGTGAGATTACCCCCTGCGTCTGGAATGACGATGTCACCTTCTTTGGTTTCCTTGGAAAGCTCGTTCATAAAAACGTAGGGATTGACCTTGTCTACCTGATCGTAATATTCGGGCAGACATACAGGATAACGTTCGGTCCATTTTTTGGTGCGTTCTTTCCATTCTGCCAAATCCTGTGTTTCAATGGTTTTTGAATTGATTTTTTCAAAGAACGCATTGATATCGGATTGAATCGCTATGTCAAGACACAAGCCGTTTTCCTTGTTCAGTTCGTCTGGATCGATATCGATCATGATTTTTTTCGCCTTCATGGCGAATTTTGCAGGATTGCTTCCAGTTTCATGCGTGTCGAGCCGTGATGCAAGGCTGATGATCAAATCTGAATTCTGAACTGCAAAATTTCCCGCTCGCGTGGAAGATACCCCGAAGCTACCGATAAAGCCGGGCTCATCTTCGACGAACAAATCCAGAGTTGACCAGGTTCCGACAAAGGGGAGGCCCGATTTTTTTAAAAACTCACGCATATTGGGCACGGCATTGCCAATTTTTACGCCGGCTCCAACAATCACGACCGGCTTTTTTGCTTCCCGAATCAAACTCAGCATTTGGTCAATGTCGGAATCTTTTGGGGTATCGAGCTGAATTGTGGTGTCTGGTATAAAGGATTCCAATTCCTCTGGATTGATTTCGGCGCGTTGCAAGTCATCTGGGAGATCAAGGACTACGGGACCCTTTCGCCCTTCGGTTGCGTAATGCAAGAGCTTTTCCAATTCATAGCGGATGCGTTTGGGATCGGTCACCAATACCGCATATTTTGTGATTGGTTTCACGATTCCGACTACTTCACATTCCTGAAAACCAATTTGCCTTGCTTTCCGATTTCCTTTGAGATGATGGACTGGGGGAGCTCCGGCAATAAAAATGGTGGGAATAGAATCAAAATAGGCGCAAGCGATTCCCTGTATCAAGTTGACCATGCCAGGTCCACTTGTGGCTATTCCCAGTCCGATCTTGCCTGAGACTCGTGCATAGGCCTCGGCCGACATGGAACTGCCCTGTTCATTTTGGCAAGGGATGACTTTTATGTCGGGGTGCGCATTCAAACTGTCCAAAAGGTGGACGATACACCCTCCGTGACCGACAAATGCATGTGCGGTATGTTTAGCTAAAAATTCCGCCATGTAATCTGAAAGTTTCACTATGATCTCCTTAAAATAGAAAATCCCTTTTTGCGGGAAAATGAGTCGGGTTATTTTTTTGGGAAACAGACTGCGTATTCTTCATACTCCCAGAATAGGCTTAGGGTACAGAGACCATCCTCTCCGTTAAAATGGGTCGCATTTTTTCAATTGCACGGTTTGTGTATTCGATGGAGTTGGCGTAACACAATCGGACGTAGCCTTCTGCATATTGCCCAAAAATAGGCCCGGGGGCCACTGCGACTCCTGCTTCAGATAACATTATATCGGCAAATTCAGAACTGCTCCACCCTGTTTGAGTGATGTTTGGAAAAGCGTAAAATGCTCCACGGGGTGTCAAACATGAAACTCCGGGAAGACTGTTCAAGCCTCGCACGATGTTGTCACGACGATTGCGAAACTCCTGAACCATTTTCATGATCGGCTCTTGCGAACCCGTCAAGGCTTCTATTCCAGCTTTTTGGATGAAGGGTGAGACACAAGAGGTAGTGGTTTCGAGCAAAAGTCCCATTTTAGAAATCACTTCCGCCGGTCCAGTGGCAACTCCCAGGCGCCATCCCGTCATGGCGTAGGATTTACTAAAGCCATTGACTATGATGGTACGCTCTCGGCAATGATCAAATTGGCTGGGAGAGAAGTGATCGGTCCCTGATTCCTTGTATATCATCCGGGCGTAGATTTCATCACTCAAGAGGTAGACGTCGTGCTTTTCAGCGATCTCATACATTCTGCGAATTTCATCCTGAGTCATGACGGCTCCAGTTGGGTTGCTGGGCGAATTCATGATGATCATTCGGGTCTTTTCTGTGATGGCTTTTTCTACATCGTCTGGATTCAGGCGGAACTCATTCTCCTCTTTGAGAGGAATTCTGACCACATTGATTCCCAAGTATTTAAGGATGGAAAAATAGGAAACGAAGCCGGGGTCGGGCACGATGACTTCTTCGCCAGGGTCCACTGTGCATGCGAGGGCATAGTAGATGATTACATTGGCACCGGGGCAGACGAGAAGTTGGTCCAAATCCGGGCGAAATCCTCGTGAGCGGCTAGTCACATCTGCGGCGGCTTCTCGTAATTCGATAAGACCTGAGGATGGGGCGTAATGGGTTTTGCCGTCCAGAATGGCTTCGTAAGCGGCCTGGGTAATATTGGGAGGAGTTGAAAAATCGGGGTCTCCCAACTCAAAATGTAGAATTTCTTTCCCCTGTTGTTCCAGTTCCCGGGTTTTAGCCAGGATTTGAAACATTTTTTGTCCTTCGATTCGGTGCGCTGCCTTGGATAATTTTTTCATACCGCTCTATAAAAGTGAAAAAATAAGAAGGAGGTTGTGATAAAAATCATATTTAGAGAGGAACCTATTAGCTGACCAATCGTTCATGAAAGAACAATAAGAAAAATAACAGGAATAAAAATTCAAGTATCTAGTGACTATGGAAATGTTTACCTTTGAGTACTTCGGGAAAACAGATCTTTGTGATCAAGCGACGCTGTTAGCCTTCCTAAAAAATATTTTTTCAGATTGGAACTGTTTAAAATTCAAACCGAGCAATTATATCACTCGGTAGATATCTGGAGATACAAAATAAAATACCCGCCGTTATCAAACAAAATTTAAATGAACAGGTGGTTCCCCTTCGGGTTTATCCAGAGAGCCTTCGCCTTTTTTGAATTTATCTAAAACCTCATTGGTTTTGTGTTGAAGGCAAAGGGTTCCGCACATGGTCTTGGCATTGAAACGGTCTGAGCCCAACTCTTTCATGACTTCCCAGTATCGATCACCAAAAACGATGTCTTTGAATGACTCATCGCAGATATTGCCTATATGGTATCTCTTGTATTGCTCGTTGAATAAAGGCCCGCAGGGAGCAACCAACCCCGTTCCAGAAAGTTGTAATATAAACGGTGCTCCATAGCACTGCTCATAATCTCGTTGTCCCTCTGCATTGATTTTAGACCATTTTACCTTGACTAAATATTCTTCATCGGACAAGGCTTCTGCCGCTTCGAGCAGGTCGTAAGTCTTTCGGTATTCTTCATATTTCACTCCCAATGATCCTTTTTCATCATCGCTGCAATGTTTGATGACAAGGTAATCGGGACGGAGTTCTTTCCCCAATTTGGCAAGTGGCATGATTTGATCCGCCATGTCAGGCATGAGCACCATTTGCATTCCCACGGTGCATTCCAGATTCCTTCTTTTTTTGATTTCCATCGCATCGCGGATGTTCTGGCAAACCTGATCAAAGCTGGATTCTTTTACTCCCATGATTTGAGCGTAACGTTCCCGTTCTCCTCCAGAAAAATTAAAGCGGAGATAGGTAAGGCAGGGAAGAATATCCTCCAAGACTTCTTTCGTTAGCAGAAAACCATTGGAACCCACCGCCATATTGATTCCTTTGGCATGTCCGTATTGAACGGTGAATTTGAAAGCAGGCGAAATGGTGCTTTCTCCGTCGCTTACCAAACTGATTGCCTTGACTCCAATCTCAGCGCAGTCGTCAAGAAAGCGTCGCATAACATCTTCGCTGATCTTGAAACCATCGTTTTCTTGAAGGGCGGCATAACAAAACACACAAGAGTAGTTGCAGGCCTGTGTCAGGGACATATCGACAGTGATAGGAGCAAAACGCTCTCCGCGTTTCCATTTTTCAAGTCGATCTTGATGCCAAAGGATCTTGGACGAATCTAGGATTTTATCTAATCCATTCATATACAATCTCCAATAAATTTAAAGCCTGCGGTCATATAAAATTAACGTGATCCGTAGGATTTTTAAGTTTGTTTAAATATTGATTTACCGACCACATTCGGCAATTATGCCGACACTCTTCTATGTTTAACTCATGCAGAACAAAATGATGATTTTGTTTTCGCTTGTCACCTTCCCAAATTTCCTCGAAAGACTCATCTGTTATGTTCCCATAACAGAAACGCTCATCCTCAAGATAGGCACTACAGCCATAAACTTCTCCATTTGCCATAATATAGGCCCAGAAGAAGGGGGTTGCCTGACAAACCTTAAATTCAAAATCTTTTTCAAGCGTTCTCTCCATTGTTGCATTTCGAAATACAACGGAGAAGTTATCATCGCTCAATGATTCTAAATCATTTTTAAGGTTAAGGTAATTGCTGTAATCAATCGATTCGTATTGCCGGGTGACGCTGGAATTGTGCTGAGAGTAGGGTTTGACGACCAGATAATCGACACCAATTTTTCTGAGTTTTTCTGCCAGCTCGGAAACTTCGTCTGCATTCTCAGGCAACAGGACGATTTGTCCGCCGATGGTACAGGTAGATTTGATTTTCTTACGTGTTTCCACAGCCATTGCAAAATTATCCAGCACACGATTGAAGTCATCGGGCTTGCATTGATGAATTTGAGCGTATGTCTCAGCAGTTCCTGCATTGATACTCGTCTTTATCCATTTGCAATTTCTCACGAAGGATTCAACATTGTTCGTGGTAAACGGAACCATGTTGGTGGTCAACGATGTGTCAATTCCAACTTCTGTACAATGATCTAAAATTTCCGGTAACGCCTTATACAGAGTGGGTTCACCTTCTCCCGCAAACATAACGCTTTTGATGCCAAGTCTCGCCATTTCGCCGAGACGTGTCTTGAGCAGTTCGGGTTCAATACTGCGGGTCTTGTATCCAATATAATCCACAGCGCAAAAGGTACAACGGTGATTGCAACCTCCAATGGGTGCGATTTCAACATAAATCGGGTAGATGGATTTTGCCTGATCCCAGGATTCACTCCCTTGAGTCCATTGCGCGACTCGCTCAGGGTGATAAATCAATTTATGTCCGTCTATTTGATGTTTGTCTGCCATACGCTACTTTTGAGGGAGGAAAGGAGGTTAGTGGAGCCACCGACCTTAAATTTAACCTGCGAAATTTTTGTGGCTGGTAAATGCTGGTTCTTTAATTTTAGGCTTCCTGGCTATGAACTTTGGACTGAGATATGATGATTGCGTCGATGATGCAGTGACAAATGGATAGATGTATGATCTCAACAGGTCCATAACCCTCGGAAGGGACATAGAAATTGTAATCCCCCAATTCTTTCAGTGGGTTGCTGTCTTTAAATCCAGAAAATGTTACGACCTGACATCCTTTATTTCTTGCGGCAGCTACACCACGCAGTATGTTTTCCGATTTTCCTGAGCTACTGATAGCGAACAGAATATCTCCTTTATCAGCAAACATTTCGATAGGCTTTTCAAAAACATGAACATAGCCGTAGTCATTGCTGATACACGTTAGTAGGGAGCTGTCATTAAAAGCTACCGCTCTCAAGCCGCCGTTTTTCCAATAATCGGTAGCCATGTGACTGGAAATAGCAGCACTTGCACCATTACCGATGAACATCAATTTGTTGTTTCCAACAAGGGCTTTTTCTTTGGCGAGATTCCCGACCAACTCGATGCCTTGATAAATATCCAATGCGCGGCCTTGCTGGTCTGAGACGGAAATTGAACCCAGCAGGGAATTTAAATCATTATAATATTGTTTCGCGATGGTTTTCATTTAATAGCGTATTTCAATTGAATGTAAGGCCTATTAAATAAGACCTTTAGTTATTGAATTTTAACAAAGACTATGCTTAAAATCATTAAAATACTTGTTATCAAGAATATGAAGAATAACAACCTTTTCGTTTGATCAATGTTATTCGCAACTGAATCGACTTGTTGAAAAGTTTTTACTGAGCCCTCTCCAAATTTATAAAAGCGCAACAGTATTCAATACTTGTATCCGTTGGTTTGTCCCGGTGGATTTCCTGAAATTTAATTCCCTGAAATATGAAAATCTTTTTATTAGGAACGAGTTGTTTTTTGTTGGCTTTTATCATTCAATGGCTGATTTGGAAAATTCGCCTTCCTAAACGACAAGCCAAAACACTTTTACAGATTTTTTTTGCAACAGGAATTGTTTTCCTATGTGCATTAGGGTTCTTATCGGCCAATGGTGGCGGCGACTTGATGCCAAAAACGGTTTCGGAATATCTGCATATCAGCCTGTTGTTTCTCGTTCTGACTTTATCTTATCTCAACACTTATCCCGGATTGGAAGCGGATAGTCCTTCCCTGGTTATTGTCATGACAATCCATAAGGCCGGGGATCAAGGACTTCCTGTTAATGAATTTTATCAAATACTCAACGATGATCTTTTGGTGAAACCAAGAATTCGAGACCTGCTGACAGACCATATGGCTGTTTTAAAGGAGGGGCGTTATTGTCTGACCCCCAAAGGAAAACTCATGGCTCAATTGTTTGGATTTTATCGTTCATTATTAGGTGCTTCCAAAGGAGGTTAAGGGATGGAACATAATCTGATAAACTTGATGAGTCCAATTGTTGGATTGGGAATCAATGTTCTGGTTCAGGTTTCTGGATTTCGATTTTTGGCGAGTTTGCCTCTTTTGAAATCTCTTTTCTTAGGGTGTGGGGTAGGGTTGATTGGAGTAACGCTGATGGAATCTTACCTGCACCTTTTGGGTCAACCCTCAGGGAATTTTATTGCATTGTTTTGGACCAACGGCGTGATCTATATGGCTCTGTCTTACTGTTATTTCCATTTTATTAATATGGGAGAAACCGCCCGTCGAATTAGAATTTTGAGGGAGTTAAACGATTCCGACAATGGCTTGACTATGGACGAAATTCTCAAACGTTATAATGCAAACGATATGATACGAATGAGAATGGATCGGCTATTGAATAATGGTCAGGTTTATGAAAAGGAGGGAAGGTATTATATTGGCAACCCTTTGATGTTATGGATTTCCAAAGGGATGGTCGCCATGAAACGGTTCATGTTAGGGAAAGGAAGCGAGTTCGATTGAAAACGGTATCTTCGGAAAATTTGTAATTGTGACAAATTATTTCAACAAAGCATTTACAAACTCAAGGAGCTCAGATTTCTCTACAGCCTTTTTGTTCCCCATGATTTGCACAGCCAGTGCTCCCACCGCATTTCCAATGAAAGACACAAAATCGAGAGGCATTTTTTGAGCAAAGCAGGGTGCCGTGTAGGCAAAAAATGCGTCACCGGCACCTACCGTATCAATGACCCGGGTTGAGAAAATAGGGGTCCGGTTGATTTGGTTTTCGCGATTGACCCCGATGGATCCCTTCTTCCCCTGAGTGGTGATCAGATAGTCCGCATTCAGCCGCTCCCTTATGGACGATGCAACTTCATCTATATTTTGATACTTCGCTTGCGCGGCAAGTCTCACCTCAGGCTCATCCAGACAGGCATAATTGGGATTGTGATATTTAGTGATGAGATTGTAGCCCGTATTGGCTCCGTTGGTTTGGGCGTTGATAGCAAGGATTTTAGCGTGTTTTTCGATAGCATCGTAAATCAGAGGGCTAATGAAACCGTGTCCAAAGTCGGAAACCAATACAAGGTCAAACTTCGGGAGATGGGTTGAAAGATATTTGATGATCTTTTTCTCAAGTTTCTCATTTACAGGTTGATCGTTCAGATAGTTGATCTCGTGCAATTTTTGATTGAGATATTTGTGAAGGTAGCGTTTTTTGATGACGGTAGGCCCATCCGATCGTGAGAAGAGTTGTGCCTTCACATTGGGTTTCAAATTGTTTCGGATAAATTCTTCCCTTGAATCTTCTTCTCCCAGCAAACTGACAAGCTGTACTTTTTCACAAATACTGGCAACATGGTTTGCGATTGCAAAAGCACCCCCGGCAAAAACCTCGTGATCCACATATCTGCTGACCACAAGATTGGACTTTGCAGATTTCCCCATAGGCTCGCAATAATGGTATTCGTCAATGATCCCGTCGCCAATGAGAACCACTTTTAATTTTTTTAACTGATTCAAGCGGTCAACGATATTGTTGAAAGAATATTTTTCTGAAAAGTTCTTTAAAAAATCTCGGACTTCAGGTGAATAGTTTTCCGTGAAGTTATTGATGAACTGTGACGAGCTGTATGAAAAAAGACCTGTTTCAAATAGCTTGCTTTTACCAAAATACAGTTCTTTTTCTTGTTTAAAAATTTTCTCATGAATTTTGTGGTCGCGCTCGTTTTGGGACTGACCGCGAGCAAAGACATCGGGTTTTAGAACGCGAACACATTCGAAGGGGGTTTCATCGTCCACCAAAGTGACGTAATCGACCAGGTTCAAAGCGGCAAGATTTTCAGCCCGGAGTGTTTCGTTGAATATGGGACGTCCCGGTCCGCGACGAACATCTTTATCTTTGATGACCGTTGCGACACAAATATCACCCTGCTTTCTTGCAAGTGCCAGATGCTGTGTGATGCCGGGATGTATCAGATCAAAAACTCCGTGGGTTTGCACCACGACCTTCCCTTGTTTTTTTAGTTGATCCACTTTTTCCACAAGGCGGTCAAACAGAAGAACTTTTTTTCTAATCAGTTGATCCATGGTTTACCATTCGTTTTGATTTGAATTTTTAAATAGAAATCGAATTACTTGAGATATTTGTTAATCAGTTCTGTCGATGAAAATACAATCTCATGCGTGAAACGCATTTCAATGCCCAGACGTTTGGTGACCTCAAATTCTTTTTGTATTTTCCCGGTCTTGTCTTCCAGTTTTTCAAATTCCTGACCTTTGACGTAGTAATCGGGAAGCAGTTTTTCCAGCGTCGTTTCTGCGGTGAGCCATTCGTTGATGGCTACGAAATTGACGCATTCCAGTGCCGCAATGGATTCTGCACGTAAATTCTGATTGAATACAGGCCTTCCCGGCCCCTTATCTACAAAACGATCTGGAGTTATTGTGACAGCTAGGGCATCTCCCATTTGGCGAGCGGATTGAAAATATTTGATATGCCCCGGATGCATGAGATCAAAGCATCCGTGGCAGAGACCGACTTTCTTGCCCTGTTTTTTTAAATCGGCAATGGCTTCAGCCATGGCATCAATAGTAAGGATTTTCGTCTGGGTCATAGATTTTCAACGTTTACTTTTTTCAAGGTTGTCAATGCAGGTCCAAAGAGCAGGGAGTGTCTCTGCATGATTTCCGCGGACATAGAAACTTTCCCCACCGTCGGCAACGGTTCGCACGAGCATGGTTTTCCAGGGACGAAAATAATAAGCGGCACTGTTTCTTGGTGGTTCTGTCGTAAAATCTTCCGGGAGATCGTGCAAGTCGCAGACGAGGGTTGAAAATTTTCGGATCGATTCATTATTTTGTCGGGCAATATTTCGACACATGCTGAGGGCTTTCAAATAAATTTCTGGGGCCATGATCGCGCTGCCAAAATTCATAACAACACCCCCTTCCAGTTTTTGCAGAGCACCGGTATAAAACAAAAAATCATTGTACGACAAGGCACCTGTCGCCGCTCCGTCGCAATTGGGATGTTCGTGAATGATATCGTAGCCCATGCCAACATGAACCGTTGCAGAAATACCCAAACGATAGGCCGCGCAAAATAAACTGATGTCTTTGTGTGGAAATGAAGATGCGTCGATGGCTTGCCCAACAGCCCGCCCCATACCCTCTTTAGGATTGTTCTTGTAAGCAGTGGCAAGGATATCATTCAATTCTCCGGTTTCTTTCCAAAGACCAAATTCCCCGGTTTGAATGTAACGAGCCACACTTTCTGTTGTGGCACCGACGCGCGCAAATTCATAATCGTGAATGATACCCGCGCCATTCATTGCCAGACAACTGATATAGCCGCGTTGCATCAAGTCGATCAAATACCGTTGCACACCCGCACGAATCACATGAGCCCCCATCATTAAAACGATAGCGCGACCCTTTTTGCGAGCAGTAATTATTTTGTTTGCGAGAGGGTTCAGTTTTTCAACAAGTGAGCTGGGTGCTGAAGGTTTTAGATCTTTGATGGTAGAGATATCCAAATCATGGTCACGCTGAGCCAAAGGTTTGATCAATAGTTGAGATCGGTCAAAGGGGAGTGGATGCATGGAATTTTGAAATGGTTTTCCGCGAAAGAGGTGGGGGAAAATTTCAAATCTGAAAGGTGCAAAATTACCCGTGGAGGATAACAAAATTTCCAGTTTCTGGCAATATAAAGTATCTAATTACAATGTCATACAAGTATTGTCTGAGGTTGGATTGATTTCAGAATAATTTTAAAAAGCAATGCCTCGAATTCTTTAAAGGTAAATACCTGAAAGAGTTAACAGTGCGCGGTGATGGATTTTGCGGCGACGTATTTGGGTTCACTGTCGATCAATAGTTGTTGCCAGGCCTCAAGAAGAGGGGTGAGGATGCGAATGACAGACTCCAGACATTTTACATCGGATTTAATATTGGCCAGGGTGAGCTGGCGAATGATGAAGTCATACAACGATTCCAGTTTTTCGGCCACATCTCCACCTTTTTCGCGATCGAGAGCTAATGAAAGTTCATTTATGATGTCATGGGTCTTTCGTATATAGAGTCCCTTTTTGGGAATATCATTTTTTTCGATGCTGTTGATAGCCATGCGGGTAAATTTAATAGCACCCTCATACATCATTATTATCAACTTCCCTTGACTGGAAGTTGATATCTCGTTGTTTCTATATTGAGAATGAAAATTAGCAGGGACCATGAATCAAAACACTCCTCGTTGTTTCTGTTCGTTTGTGTGGCTTATTTATTTCTTGAATAGATTTTGAATCCCTGCAATCGCTTGGGAAAATGTGTCTCTTTGTGAGTTCAATTTCCCGACAACGATTTCCAGGTTGGTGAATTTGCGCTGTAAATCTTGTTCAAACAGAGTCAATCTACCTTCTTGCACATTGATGGTGTCTTCCAGATTGCTAATGGTTTCTTCGACCGTATCTATTTCTGTAGCAAGCGGACCCCCCTGGGATGTGTCAACCAGAGTGTTCAGTGTCCGATTCAGTATTTCTGCAACACCTATAGAAAGAGTGACGGAGCCATAATCGCCATCGGCCAAATTTGAAATACGAAAGTTGAGGCCCTCAGCATCCGTTCCGCTGGCACCTGCAAAAAAATTACCTGATCCTGTTGCGTTGGTATAATCGTTTGCCCCCGACTTGCTGAGTTGTGGAACTCCTGAACGGACACGAATATCATAAGTCTCAGCTTTTGTCTTGCTGGTAAAGCCTACAAAGGTAACCCCTGTGTTGCTGGTTGTTCCTTTACTGGAAAATAACTGACTTACGTTTTGTGGGTCTTGGGCAATCGCACTGGTCAGTGTCGATTTGTCCAGAGAAATGGTGCTGTCTTTATTGGTTGAAATCCCGATTTGCGATAAATACTTAAAATCTCCAGAAACTCCGCTGACCAAACTGGTGATGCTGGATCGCATGTTTTGCTGTAGATTCTGGACCGTAAAATTTCCAAACAGCGTTCCCGTTTTACCTGCTGAGACATCAACCGCCAACTGTTCGTTCAAATACAGCATGAGTTCATTGAACCCATCGACAAAATTTGAAACCTTGTCAGATATATTATTGATGTTGGTCGAAATATTTAAAGTCCCCGTTCCTGTGGACTGCAAGGATAGGGTTGTACCGGTGATGACATCATTGACGAGATTTGAATTTTTCGATATCGAAACGCCGTCAATCACTAATTCTGCGTTTTGGGCCGATTGGGTTTGTGTAAAATCGGTCAGGACGATCTCGTCCCCGCCTATGCTGCCAAACTTATGAGAAATGGTGACGGCATTGTCTTCTCCGGTTTTCGTGCCAGATATAAGCAGTCGAATGGGAGAGTTCGGATCGCCGTCGTTTAAGAAAGAGGCACTTACGTTTGCCCCGGAATTGTTTATGGCCAGTCGAAGTCCGTCAACGGTGTTGTTGCTGGAATCGATATCGATGAATGTGGTTTTGGTTCCGTCATATATTTCGACCCGCCCGGAGGTAATCTCGGAAGTTGTCGTTGCAAATCCCTGGGAGATTATTTTTGTTTCTCTGGCGAGTTGATTTACGGTCAGTGAAAAAGTTCCAGAAGTTGCGGTATTGGCCGTCGTTATGTCAACGACTGTATTATTACTGGAGGGGTCGCTGTTTGAAAATTCTCCTTGAGAGGATAAAAAACGACTTTCGGTATTGATTGTATTGACGACGCTTTTGAAGGTCTGGAGTCGAGACTGCAGATCTTGAAAAGCGGCCAGCTTGTCTTTTTCCGTCTCTTGCTGAGATATCAGTACGTCAATCGGCCGAGCTTCAAGCGCAACCAGATTGTTTACGATACCTGACGAGTCAAGACCTGAATTGATTCCAGAAAGACTGGCAATCGCCATTCCATTTCCCCAATTTTAGATACAAGAATACTTACTGTCTTGTTAGATGTATCGGGTAATCAAATGCCAAACTTTAACGCTATCTTTGGTGACCTGGCAGGGCCTGATTTATGACATTAATTTATTAGCTAATTGAATTTATTGTGGTTAATTGATCGGATGGAAGGCAAAACATCGATTGCGATGCCCCTATCGTGGTTGAAACTGGATTAACAGTTATAATAAAGGCTACAGGTGTTTTTTGGTGAGAGGATCAAATTCACTGAGTTGAGGAGAAAAGACTTGATTTGCTACGGTCGAGCGCTAAAGTGTCTTTTCCATTAAAATTCATCAATGAGTGAAGGCTATGAACGAACAATTGGGCTTGTTTGGCAGTTTGGATGAGGAAGTTGCGACTCCAGAAGTTAAAAAAGACGCAGGATTGGAAGAAAAATCAGAGCCGCGGATCTTATATTTTGATCTTGAAACGCAAAAGGGATCGATGGATGTAGGTGGCTGGGCCAATATTCACAAGATGAAAATGGCAGTGGGTGTTGTATGGGACAGTCTGGAACAGCGATACATCACTTACCGGGAAGAAGATGCGGATGCCTTGTTGGAAAAACTGCGATCCGCCGATCTGGTAGTGGGGTTCAATGTGATCGGGTTTGATTATACGGTCATGCAACCTTATGCAAAATTTGATTTACATGAAATCAATACCTTTGACATGATTTTGGATGTCTATAAGAAATTGAAATTTCGACTCGCCTTGAATCATCTGGCGCAATACACGTTGGGGGCTGAAAAAAGTGCAGACGGGTTGGTTTCTCTGGAGTGGTATAAAGAGTTTGAACGTAGCGGTGATCAAAGCTTTATGGAAAAGATCATCCACTATTGTAAAAAGGACGTTGAAATCACCCGCGATTTGTTCTTATTTGGTGCGGAAAATGGTTTTGTTAACTATAAAACCCGTGCGGGAGCCGATGCGGTTCTTGAAGTTGACTGGAAAATCGAAAATTTTCTTCCTAAACGAAAATAAGAAACTTCCTCATTTTACAGATTCCATTTTGGGAATTTGTTTCGCCTTGTTTGTGCGTGCCCTTGCAACTCAATCACTTTGATAAAGGCGTGGGCTTGTATTTGACGAGAGCTTGTTCGAGAATGGCGCGTGTGGAATCAGCCGCCGCTTTCATATTTTGTTCCTCAAACAGGGAAATCGCCTTTTCCAGATTGACGACCGTCAGGATTTTAAAAGGCGGCTCGCCCTTATAGTTGAAATAGGCCCAGCCGAGATTGCCGTGTGCCTGAGCATCGTTTTGACTGCGATGCACGACGATGTTCAACTGCGCGATTGCGTCCTCCCACCTTTTCAAGAAGTTATAGATGTTGCCCAGATTGAATCTGGCATCTATATTTTGCGGCTCAAGTTCTACAGCCGTTTCAAAGCTTTTTTGCGCCTCGTCGTAATTTTTTAACTTCTTATAGGTCAACCCCAGATTCATATGTGCGACGGTTGCAGAGGGGTTCATTTCGATGGATTTTTTATACGCATTGACCGCATCCTGCCATTGCTCCTTTTGACTGTATTCGTTGCCTTTGTTGAACCATTCTTCCGCGCTGAGGGCATACGCCGAACTTGTGAGCAGTAAGGTGACAGCCAATGTCAGGAGTGATAATAAGATTGCGATGGGTTTCATTTTGGAGTCCTTATATTTTGTAAACGGCTGTCAGTGATCCAGTAACGATCGGAATTTTTTTGCACGGAGATCTCACATCCCAAAGCTTTGGACAGTATCTCGCCCTTAAGCATACTCTCTTTTTCGCCCTGTAAAAAGACCCTGCCATTTTTTAAATAGAGCGTGTGAGTGATCAGCGGCATGATCTCATCAATGTGATGAGTGACGTATACGATTCGTGTGTCAGATTCCGAAAGCTTGGAAAGCGTCTTCAGGAAAAGTTCGCGCGTCGGGATGTCCAGCCCGGCACAGGGTTCATCCAGAATCAGCAAGCGAGGTCGACGTGCAAGCGCGCGTGCGAGTAAGATGCGTCTGGCTTCGCCGTAGGACAAGTTATGAAATCTTTTCTCGGCCAGGTTTGCAATGTCCAGAAAGTCCATCCATTGCAGTGCGGTTTTTTTTTGCTCAGCCGTGACCGGCGGTCCATAAAGTCCGATAGAATGAAACAGGCCAGATACGACAACCTGCCAGCCTTGCAAATTGGGAGAGTAATTTTCCTGAAATTCAGCGGATACAAAAGCAATGTGCTGACGAATTTCACTCAAGGGGCGCAGTCCAGGAACGCCAAACCATGTGGTTTCTCCCCCATACATGGGAATCAACTCACCGAACAGCAGTTTCATGAACGTTGTTTTCCCCGCACCATTGTTTCCAACAACCGCCCAGTTTTGGTCGGCAGTCATTTCCCAGGACAAGGAATGCAATACATGGACACCATTGATACAGACATCGGCGTTACGGATTTTTATCAGTGAATTTGTCATTGAAGCCCAGATCATTGAATGGGCGAAGGCCCAATGGGCCAAGGCTCGCTGTGAAAAATAGATTACTCAATAGAACATCTTCTTTGAGCGGGAACCCGATTTAATCCGAAAATTTATTCATCGCGGTCGTGGAATCCGTCAAAGGATGACTTCCTGAAACACATGACCGCATGGAATGCAGGGCGATTTGCCGGTGTGCCTCACTACTGAAATTTTACGACTTTTTCAGGAGCGGCTTCTCGTTGCATTAGATGATGGTCGGCACCAATAAGTTCCAGAACAGGTTCGTCTCCATAGTATTGAATAATATTGACGGCGGCGTACTCCTGATTCAGGCGAAACATTTTTTTTATGGGCATCTCAAGGAGGTGAGACAGTAAAGTGCGGTTGACCCCGCCATGTGCGACGATGACGATGGATTGGGAGGGGTGGCTTTGGACAATTTCCCGGAATTTAGGGACCACTCTATTTTGGAGTTGCAGGAAAGATTCTCCGCCTGGAGGACACTCGATGTCGATATTTTCAAATAGTTTCAAATATTGACCCGGATATTTCTGTTCGACTTCGTCAACGCTGAGACCTTCCCATTCTCCAAAAGACAGTTCACGCAATTCCGGGAAAGTAGTTAACTTCAGGTCATGAGGCTCGGCGATGATCCGGGCACTTTCCATGGTGCGTTTTAAATCGCTACTGTACACCGCATCAATAGAACAATGCTTCAATGCGTCGGAGACGAGACGAAGCTGTTGCTGACCTTTTGCGGACAATTCGACGTCGTGATGACCGTTGAAACGAACTTTACCGGCATTAGCGGTTTCGCCGTGACGGATCAAATAAATTCTACAGGATGGTTCTGGTTTCATGCACTAAGGAGTATGAGTAGGGTCTATGAGGAATCTCATTGAGACGCGTAAATGTGGCAAAAAAAAAATGACAAGCCTCTCGTTAGAGAAACTTGTCATTTTTAAATCTTCAGTAGCAAAGGACTAGTGTCCGCCTCCGCCTCCGCCTGTGTCACCAGAACTCCAGAGATAGAAGAAGTCCAAACCTTGAACTTTCATCAACCCGATATCAATGATCAGATAATAAAAACCCATGGCGATTGCGGCAATTAAAAACCACATGATGGACTTGCCCGTAATAAATTTTTTAGCTTCGTCTTCCATTTTTCTTAGGTCT
Source organism: Nitrospinae bacterium CG11_big_fil_rev_8_21_14_0_20_45_15 (assembly GCA_002787235.1). Classification (GTDB taxonomy): domain Bacteria; phylum Nitrospinota; class Nitrospinia; order Nitrospinales; family VA-1; genus Nitrohelix. Next base: position 76,403 of record PCWG01000035.1, on the reverse strand, counting down.
CCCTTGTTCTATACAGTTTTATCTAAAATTTTTAAGCCGTTCAGATTAACGCCAAACGGAAGCGAACCAGTAAAAGAACCATAAACAAAATACTACGGTTCCAACATAAACCCACGGCCCTGCTTTTTCCTTAAGTTTTTCGAGATCCATTGAATGCCCCTATAGGTTGTTGATTATATTATAAATTATAAAGTATAACTTGCTTTTGGTTTAGTCTTGACAGCCACAAATCTCTGATGGTAAGTTCTAGGCTTTTAGTTATTGATCGATCAACCAACCCCTGCCCAGGAGCTTGTATGGCCAGCAAAGATGGAAAAATATTTGATACAATCGTTTATATTGGCCTCGGAGTCAACGGCTTGACTGCCGTTTACCTCCTACTTATGTATTTCGAGGTCATTTAATTCTGGCGACGATATCATAGGTCCGTGAAAAGTGTCAAGTGAAACATTTCCTTGAAGGTTTTAATGTGAATCAAAGCTGGGCAAGGCAACCGGAAATGACTCGATAAGAGTCAATGAGGCGGTCTTGCTCTTTTCTTTTTGTTTGGAATTTGGCGATTTGAGCCAAATCTCAAACTTTTGGGTAAATAACGTAAAGCATCAAGTAGGTCATGGTGCTGGAGACAAGTGTGAGCGCATAAATAATCATGGCACCCCGTCCCAATATTCGGTGCCTTTGCGCTCCATTAGGAAGCATTTTCTCTATAAGTTTTTCAAGACTGGCAATGAGGGCGACTGTCGCAAAGATCAGAGCCCAGGCAATGTGTGAGGCCGCCGAGATGTTCGCACGTGTGAGATTGGCGATTTGTATCACAGCCCACAAACCAAATATGATGAGCATGACCCGTTTAAACGTCTGTGGTTGCATTTTTTGCTCACCTTCTCTAAGGATATGCTTCCCCGCAACTTTATGACTCGCACGGACGCCTTGCACGATCAGGTAGGGAGCAATGAGCAACCCTAAAGTCACCAGTATAAGATGGGTGACCAGGATGGGTTTGAATACGCTTTCGTAGACCTCCAGGGATCCGCCAAAACCTTCTTTTCCCTCCAGTGATAATACCCCGAGTTGTCGGGCGTAATAATAAGCACAAAAATAAAGGATCATGGTCGTCATTGAGATGAAGACCAGTTGATGGTGCTTTGTTCCCTCGGATTTTTTTGCCAGATACCACGCGTAAAGAAACAAACCCGTGAAAACCAGAGCCAACGAATAACTCAAATCGGCTCCAAAATTACTTGCTTTTGCAAGGAATCCAGACTGAGCCAAGAATTCTTTCATATTTTAATTGGGGAGATAGATTGAGGGCCGAACTAAGGAGTCTAGGCGACTCATGAATTTAGTATTATTTATTTAGGCCCTTTTTCCAGAAACCAGGTTCCCAGATAAAATTCAACACCACCAACAATTGTCCATATCAGAAGTGGTTCCATAGACATTTGGGTGAAAAATAAAAACACTACCAGGGTCATCGTCGCCAGACCCAAGAGTTGCAGGGCTCTTCCTGTGAAATAAGCGAAGTTTTGCATGATCGGGTTAAGTTATTTTTAAATTTGCTTTCACTTTGTCATTGGCATTCATCAAACAGTCCATGTGCATGAGCGCAACTTTCTGAATGGATTCACGGACCATGTCCAGAACCACTTTGCCCTGGTCGGTATAAGCTCCTTTAATCTCTCCCAAAGCTTCAGCATTGTCCTGTGCCTGATGCTTCTTAATGACCGTTTCGTTATCGAAAAGATCGTCCAGGGGATATTGATAGATCAGCTTGACGTAATCCCGATTTTTGTCAGAGTCCTGTTTGGTGCCCCATACAATATTTTCCATCTCAATCGATACGGGCTTTTTACTTTCTTTATCCATCAGGGCTTTGATCTTGTCAAAATAGATATCCATTTTGGATTGATCTTTTAATTCGTCCTGAGGAATCTTTGAGCTGATTGCAAATTCGATTTGGTTGTTGCTCAACGTTGGGCGGCCGATTTCGTAGGTGATATTCTGGTGATTGAAACGGCGTCCTTTTTTTGGTTTGTATTTTTTTTGTAAATCTTCGATCAAGTGTGTCAGTCCTTCACCTGCATACTGACTGAAAAGCATTCCTTTAAGGGTGGACATTTAATAGAACTCCGAGGATTGATTGTCTTGTTTATACTGAATGATAAAAAATATCATGACTGAAAGGGAATTTGAACCCTTTTCTATAATTGATTCAGGGACGAACGGGAAATGCAAGACCGCCACGGGTTGAGGATCAGGATTTTTCTTCCTGAACTGTGGGGACTTCCTGTGCAAACTTGTTCTTCATGAAGCTATTCGTACCGTTATCCTGATAGGCGTACTGGAAGCGGATACATCCGGTTTCCTCATTATCGCAATTAAAACTTACAAATTGGATTTTTGCGAATTTGTCATCAGCTGTTTTGAAAGCATAAATGTTCTTTTTTGCGGTCAATTTATGGGTCAGGAAGTTGTATTTGAACCATTTCAGGAGTACTGGATTTTCAGTCTCCGTCTTTGTCGCGACATCGGCGATGTAGCCATCCGAAGGGACTTCAAGTACCTCGTCAAAAGGGACTTCCCCCATATCATGAAGCCCTGCTTTGCCAAAACGATTGGTAGCTCCCCCATTGGTGATGATTTGGCTTCTTCTAAAGGCCAAATCCCATTCGAGAGAAGAAGGGTCCATTATTTTTACTGCCGCACCGCTCGACAGATCGTAATAAATCCATTTGTCGTCGGCAGAAGCGTTGACCATAGCGTAGTTAGTGGGGAGCAGATTTTTATTCAGAGATTGTTTCGCTTGTTTCTTTTTCTGATCCTTTGTGTCCACCTTCTGCGGCAGGTCTACGCTGGGCGAATTGATAAATTCGTTCAACTGAGTGATTTTTTCCGGAAAAACCATGGCAAGGGAGATCGTGAGACCGACCAAAAAACAATTGCGCCAGAATTTTTTCTTTTTTTCAATAGAAGTGTCTTGACCTTCTATCATGGTTTCCTCATTAGAGGATTTTGGGGATATTGTTGAACTCATTTAGGTCTTTGAAAAATTAGGGAGATGATTTCGGTTTGAGTGCTTTGCGCAAGGTTTTTATTGCCAATTGAGAATGCTCTTCTTTACTCAAATCATTTTTAAAACGAACCCAGCCCGAGGATGCCCCGCCATTTTTATTGACATAACGCGCGCCCCAAATGACTTTGCCAGTTTTGGGTTGAACAAGGTATGCACCAAACTCAAGAACACTTGCAAAGCTAGGTTCTCTAATTCCCTGTTCGTTAATGTAAGTATCTGAATATTTTGTTACAGCTCCAATCAACACGGCATCGGCTTGTTGAGCATCCTCTGCAAAAGGAGATGCCGATGTATTCTGCTGTGCATTGTTTGTATCGGTTCCATTGTGTGGAGCGAAAATCTGTAGTTTGAGATCCGACTTGTTTTCTGCAGGATGAATTATGGTGTATGTTGAGATGTTTTTCAACTCTTCCGAGATTTTTCGAGCGACTTCTTGACCTGCATCAGCACTTTGAAAGGGTTCCGTTGTTTTATTTTCGAAATCATAAACTCGTATTCTCTTTATTTTTCTAAACGCATCGTCATCAAATATTTTACTTTGCAAATAATCGACTGGCGGGGTATTTAAAATATCAAGATAGAGAGCCGGAAATTTATCAGAGATGGACATACTCTCAATAAACTGAGGTATGGGATGCGGTTCGTTGATCTTCAAATCATTGTTAGCGCTCTTGGCCAGATTTTTTGATTCCGAAAAAGAATTCAGCCCATCGACACCCGAATTTGGGTAATGGGAAGGATGGACTTGTTCCCCACTGGGGTGAAACATCCAGTCTCCTGTAACCCGGGCCTGATTTTTATCATTGGGGCTTCCCATCGGGATGGCTTGGGATAGGGTGGGTAATGTCATTCCCCAAAACACCATTCCCATAAAAGCGAATCTCAGCGTAGGATAAAAAAATTGGTTGGCCACGAATTAAGAATCCTTATAAATCAGGACAAGGGTTGCGAGTTTTTCAGGCAAGGAGAACTGTCGAGGATCACTGAATAGATTAAAGCTTCAGTAAACCATTGAAAAGAATTCCCTATGTCTCAGTGTTATCTTGCGTTAATGATATCACAAGAGTTTAAAAATTCAACAGAATCCTATAAAACTGTATTGTGAATGGGAATCACTTTATTTCAGTTTTCGAGATCTTAATTATACTTACTTATGGAAAATTCTTTAAACCGAGCTATGGAGTGGATTCCATTAGAAATCCAGCCATGGGCATTGCTCACGTTAACGACAATATCGTTTGTTATTTTTGCACAATCGGTCGCACCCAAATGGAAAATTCTTCGGTCTGCGCAACCCACGGTCCCAAGGACCTCCTTAGGTAAGAGATTGAGAAATTTGCTTCTTTTGGGGTTTGGGCAAAAAAAACTTTTCAAAAATTCTTCTGCCGGTTGGATGCATGCTTGCATATTTTGGGGCTTCCTGATTCTTTTGTTGCGTGCCGGATATTTTTTTGCGATCGGTTTTTTCCCAGCGCAAAATTTTTCTGTGGGAGGGCTGGAATGGCTGGAAAAAGGTTATAGCCTCATTAAAGACGCGGCTGTTTTGGGCGTCACACTTGCGGTTCTTTTTGGATTATTTCGCCGACTGGTGATTCGTCCCTCTCGTTTGACCTTGTCGCGGGAAGGGATCGTTATTCTGGGTCTTATTCTGGCGATCATGTTCAGCGATGTGTTTTTTGATTCCGCATGGATTGCTTTGAACCCTTCTGCTGGCTCCTGGTTTGTCCCATTGGGGATGACAGTGTCCCCCGTTCTTGGAAACGGTGAGTGGATTGTTCATTTGCATAACTTCGCTTACTGGACACATGTTTCATGCATATTGCTTTTCGTTTCGATTCTTCCCCGAGGCAAACATTTTCATATCCTCACCGCTTTGCCGAATTTATTTTTTTCAGATCTGCCTGCGAAAGGCAAACGATTGTCCCGAATTGATTTTGAAGATGAAAGCTTAGAAGCTTTTGGAACGGTGCAAGCCCTGGATTTTTCATGGAAATCGATTCTGGATTTTTATTCTTGCACCGAATGCGGTCGCTGTGACAATGTCTGCCCCGCTTTGAACAGTGGAAAACCGCTGTCTCCAAAATTGTTCACCGTTGGAATCAGAGATTTTATTAAAAGAGAAACGCCTTTTTTACTCAAGGGCCAGGTTCGAGAGGGCGAAGGGTCTGTGTTGCTTGGGGATGTCATATCGGAAGAAACACTTTGGTCTTGCACGACTTGCGGTGCTTGTGAAGAAGAATGTCCGGTCGGTATCGAGTACGTTCCAAAAATTATAGAGATGCGACGCGGGCTGGTTTTGAATGAAGACCGTTATCCCAAAGAACTCACCGCGAGTTTCAAGTCACTGGAAGTGAACAGCAATCCCTGGGGATTTGGTTGTGACACACGCGAGGACTGGGCAGAAGGACTGGAACTCAAACGCTGGAACAAGGACGCGCCGAGCGAATACTTGTATTTTGTCGGATGCAATGGGGCCTTTGATAAGCGTGGTCAAAAGATTGCCCGTTCGGTGGTAGAACTTTTGACTTCCGCAGGCGTTGACTTTTCGATTCTGGGACGGAAAGAGGGATGCACGGGAGACCCTGCCCGCAGGGCAGGAAACGAATATTTATTCGACATGCTGGCTTCAAAAAACGCTGAGACTTTTCTGAACCTGGGGATTGTAAAAGTCGTCACCCATTGTCCGCATTGTTTCAATTCCCTGAAAAATGAATACCCGGACTTCGGAGTGCATCTGGAGGTATTGCATCATTCTGAATTACTGGAACAATTGATGAAAGAAGGGCGTCTGTCACCCAATGCAGAAGAGGGTAAAGTCGTTTTTCACGATGCCTGTTATCTTGGGCGGCACAACGAAATCTATGATTCGCCCCGTGCGGTGATATCTGAAAATGATCTTGTGGAAATTGAACATCAGAAGGAGCGTGGAACCTGTTGTGGTGCAGGAGGCGCACGATTCCTGATGGAGGAGACCTCAGGTTCGCCAATGAGTCATCAACGACTGGACGAACTCATGCAAGCAAAACCGGATACGATTGCGGTGTCCTGTCCTTTTTGCGTGTTGATGCTGGAGGACGCCGTCAAGTCCAAAGGGTTGACTGGAAAAGTGGTTGTCGCCGATGTGGCGGAGCTGGCAAACAAACAACCGACTAAGGGTTGATTGTTGAATAGCTGATAGCGTCGGACAATCGTTTCAAAGTGCGTTCTTTTCCAAGCAGAAGGATAACATCGTAAATTCCTGGGCTTGCTGTTTGTCCGGTCAAGGCGACGCGCACAGGTTGAGCCAGTTTCCCCAGTTTGATATCTGCTTTCTCGACGATTTCCTTGAATAGTTTTTCAAGCGTTTCTTCAGTGATATCGCTCAGATCACGCAAACCATTGACCAACTCTTCCAGCAAGGGGTTTGCGGATTGCGTTAAAAACTTTTTGCCCGCCGTTTCGTCGATTGTAATATTTTCTCTGAAATAAAATTCTGCTTTATCAGCCATCTCCTTGATCGTTTGGGAACGTTCTTTCAGAATAGGGATGGGACGCGCGATTTCTTCCGGTGTCATCTCATGATTTTCAGGAAGAATTTTTTCGTGAATCAAAAGGTTCTCAAGCAGGGAAGCCAATGTTTCCAGAGATGCGGCTTGTATGTACTGATGGTTGAGCCACAACAGTTTTTCAGGATTGAATACGGCGGCTGAAACGCTGACGGAGTCGAAGTTGAAAAACCGGATCATTTCTTCTCGTGTAAAAATTTCCTGATCGCCATGCGACCATCCCAGCCGGGCCAGGTAATTGATCAAGGCATCGGGCAGGTAGCCCATATCGCGGTAGGCGAGGGTGGAGGTGGCACCGTGACGTTTGCTGAGTCTTGTTTTGTCTGATCCCAGTATCATGGAAATATGTGCAAACTGGGGGCGGGGATAGCCCAAGGCATCGTACATCAAGGCTTGCCGGGGTGTGTTCGAAAGATGATCGTCACCGCGGATGACATGCGTGATCCCCATATCGGCATCGTCGACCACCACAACAAAATTGTAAGTGGGAGTTCCATCGGTTCTTTGTATTATAAAATCGTCTAGTTCCTCGTTGTCAAAAGTGACATTGCCACGCAAAAGGTCTTTCACCGTTACGGTGCCCTCGGCCGGGGCCTTGAAGCGAACAACATGGGGAGCGTCGGAAGTACCTGTCAGGTTTCGGCAGGTGCCATCGTATTTGGGTTTGCCTTTACGTTCGAGAGCTTCTTTACGTTTGGCATCCAGAGTTTCAGCCGAGCAATAACATCGATAGGCGTTGCCCTCTTTGATCAATTTTTCAACGGCCCGGTCGTAGACTTCCCTGCGTTCCATTTGGCGGTAAGGTCCCTCATCCCAGTCCAGCCCCAGCCATTTCATTGCTGAGATGATTTCCTGAATGGATTCCTCTGTGGAGCGGGAAACGTCGGTGTCTTCAATGCGAAGAACAAATGTCCCCCCCATATTGCGTGCAAACAACCAGTTGAATAAGGCAGTTCGTACTCCGCCAATATGCAAGTAACCTGTGGGACTGGGCGCAAATCTAACTTTTACGGGCAATGTCATGATGGAAATATTTGAAAGATTTATGAATGGCAAGCTATGGCTACGAAATCTCGATAAGCGACTTTATACTAGAAGCGATAGATTATCAAAATTTTTAAAAGGGAGCTGAAAAACAATTATGGATTGCCGAGAGATATGGAGAATGCTTCGCTGATAAAGAAAAAAAAACAGCCGACCCTCGAAAGGATCGGCTGTTTAATGAATGACTGAGGTTTGATATCTCAGCATACGCCGGGCAAACCTAAATTACATGCAGTTAACGCTTACAGGGTTGGTGCCAATGTTGGTGATTTTTACCAAACCGCTGATGTCGCCGATAGAATCACCTCGGCTGAATGCGTTTTGTTGTTGCAATACAACTTTGGACGCGCCGTATGTTCCACGAACACCAATACCGGTCAAACCATGATCGGTCTCAACCAAAGTATGGTTGCTGTCGTTCGGGCCCAAAGAAATCGGAACCGTCGTGAAGTTTGAAGATTTCCAAACGCTTACATTGCCCGTTCCACGATCATTGCTGGTGTAGCCGAATTTATCGTTGGATGTGTTAGCAATTTTCGCTACAGAAATTTCAATGGATTTTGCATCGTTGCAGGATGCAGTTTGGCCATTGGCAATTTCTTGCGCAGAAGCACTGGATGCGTAACCAATCAAAAGTGCGGTAGCAATAACAAATACTTTTTTCATTGTTCTCTCCTTTTAAAAGTTTAAAGGTACAGAATTAAATTTGAACCCCGAACTCAAGTCTGGGTTCGTAAAAAAACAAATGGAGCTTCCTAAATAAATAAGATCAAACTTCTCGTGCTTTCACTAAATTCAGATTTATACAATGATCTATGCCTTTTGAATCCTTATTACCAACGAGATAACAAACGCCATAAACTCCAGCTTTACCAAAAGACAGACTGATACTCTCTCCTGCAGGAAATACCTTAATCGTCAATATTTTTTTTTGCGTTGCCTTATCAATGATTTTTACATTGACGAGATGCGTCGGGTAATCATTTCGAATGTTGATTTCCGACGTGGGCGACAATGTTAGAGAAACGGGTGTGTCTGAGTGGATGAGTGAAACGGTTTGCATAGTTTCGAGATCACCCGCTAACAAATCTTTGGTGTCAGAAAAAAAAGCCAGAACGCCAAAAAGAAAAAGAGCCGCAATCGTGCCAGTTGTCTTGCGATGCATTTAAACCCCCAAAAGAGTACTCAAATTAAGTACCAGAGAAACACATAACAACGCATTTTCTGGAACTGGAAAAACGCTATATTCTGGGAAGTCTAGTCTTTCGTGTGGGGAAATGGTATCAGCGGAAGGATTTATTTTTTTAAATCGTTTTCTTGTTTCGGGTAGGTATTTTTCCTATCCAGTTTTAGATGTTTATAGTATTGAATAGGAGGGGCTAGATGAGTTCGTTATTGATGGCGTAATGGATGAGTTCTGCATTTTTCTTGAGATTCATCTTTTCCAGTATGCGCGAACGATGCGTGCTGATGGTCTTGACGCTGAGAGAAAGTTCATTGCCAATTTCAGTCAAGGATTGACCTTTTGCGATCATGCAAAACACCTGATACTCCCGGTCTGAAAGGTTTTCATGAGGGGCGTGGCTGGGATCAAGAAAACCAAAGGCCAGCTTTTCTGTGATCTCTGGACTGGCATATTTCCCGCCTTTGGCTACCTTTCTTATGGCGTTCATAAGAATATCTACATCGCTGTCCTTGGTGATGTAGCCTGATGCTCCAGCCTTGATAACACGAACGGCGTATTGATCTTCGGGGTGCATGCTTAGTACGAGAACCGGTAAATCAGGGTTCTCACTTTTCAATTGTTTTAATACTTCCAATCCGCTTTTTCCAGGCATGCTCAGATCGAGCAGGACCAAATCGTAGGAATTATGATGGACTAAATCAATCAGCTCGTTGCCGTTCTTGGCGGAAGCTTTGACAATAATATCTGAGGTTTCCGCAAAGGCATGACACAGACCTTCTCTAAAGAGTGGATGGTCGTCGCCAATGAGGATTTCAATTTTTTCGGATGTGTTTGTTGCCGTCTTCATAATTGAGTTGTGTTGGTTGATTTGCAAAAATTATTGTTAGACTTTTCCCAAGTAGGGATGCACTGTGCACACTGAGGGATTTAAAGAACTATCGTTACTAAAGTGCCTTCACCAGCGGCTGATTCAAAGTTTATATTCCCGCACCAGGGGGTCGCACGTTCTCGCATACCCAGAATGCCCAGCGATGTTGGATCGGTGATTTGATGGGTAGTTATGCCTATGCCATCGTCCTTGAGGGTCAATTTAAAAATACCATTTTTTTGTTCAAGTTCAACCTGTAAATTTTTTGCTTGTGAGTGACGGGCGACATTCGTCAATGCTTCCTGAAAGATTCTGAAGAGGGCGGTTGCTTTTTCTTTATCCCATTGGTCTGTTTTTGATTTTAGAATATAGGAGCATTCGATACCCGAGTTGGTGGCAAACTCATTGATTTGCCATTCAATGGCTTCAGAAATTCCAAAATCGTCCAAAATTGGTGGGCGGAGGTCCATGACGATTTTTTTTACAATCTTTATATTTTCTGAGACAAGGTTGGTAATTGCCTGCGTGTATTTTGTCAAATCGGGTTCAATAGTGACTAGCTTTTTTTCAAGAAGAGTTGCCTTGAATTTTATTGCGGTTAAAATTTGGGCAAGCTCATCATGTACTTCTCTGGCGATGCGGGTTCTCTCTTCTTCGCGTACCGATTGCAGGCGATGGTATAAATTGCGTAATTTTTCCTGAGAATCATTGATTTCCTCTTCCGCATATTTGCGTTCGAATATGCGCCCCAACTGGGCACCAATTTGAGACATGATGTCTAGAAGTTGCGGATTGGGTTCCACAGCCTGGGAAGAAAAAAACTCCATAACTCCGGCAATTTCCTCCCCAATAAAAATGGGGAATGCAAATCCCGCCTTGACATTGATGTCTTTGGCCAAGCGAGATCTTGGGAAATTAGGGTCTGCGCCCACATCGATGATCCATTCGGGTTTTCCACTTTTCAAAACTCTTCCCGGTAAACCCTCACCGGGAGCCATAGCGGTGGTCTCAGAAATTTCCTTAAAATTCTTGAATGATTCTGGATGTTCCAGATACCAGATGGTCGTGGGGAGAAGATAACTGGAGTTTCTACTTTCGGGTAAATAAAGGTGCCCCACAGGCCAGCCGGTGTGATGGCATATCCGCTTGAGACAGAGTTTCAGAGTTTCCTCAATATTTCCAGCTTCGTTAGCGGCAACGGCAATATCTTTGTGGAGTTGTACAAATGTGGTTTCACGCTTGTAGGCGGTATTCGCCAAATTCAGAGCAATTTGTTTTATGTGCAAATGTTCCTGGATCGCATGGAGTTCTTTCTCTGACTGGTTTCGTTTCAGGAAAAGTTGCGTGGTGATTGTAATGATACATATTGCGATGATCAGGCTGGCCAATGCGTATTCGGAGGTGGACTGTTGCGGTGATTTAAAATATCCGATAAATTCCAGACTGATCGCCATGGCGGCGGCGGTGAGGATATAGTTTCTATTGCGGGTTTGATAAGCAAACCCTGCAAGGGCAAGATACAGAACACCTGTGGAGACATCACTGGGTACGTTGATTTCCAATTCCCAACCGAGTGCGAATAGCAAAACGAAAAAACCAACGATTTGAAACAGTCTTTTATTATCGTCATTTAAAAACATAGAATGTTTTCCAACCTTTTGTATGTCTTATAATAATGGGCAGGGTATTGTAGCAGGTTCGGAAACTTTAATTCGACTTGAGTTTATATGATCATAAAAGAAATTCATTGTCGGTCTATTTTGACACGTGCTGGCGGATATCTTGCGCAAGTGGTTTCTCACTCTCTCAATCCCTATATCGGGTGCGGATTTGGCCGATCGTCATGCGGAGTGGCCTGCTACGTCCAATTCAATCCCTGGATTATGCAGTCCAGGGAATGGGGCCGTTTTGTAGATGTGAAAGTAAACGCGGATGAGGTTTACCGGGAAACTGCAAGTGCAGAACGTGCCTGGGCGAAAAAACGCGGAATCCCGTTTTCTATTTTTTTATCAAGCTCAACCGACCCCTGGCAACCGGCCGAGCAAAAATATCATGTCACGAAGAAGCTTCTTTTCGCTATGATTGATGATCCCCCTGATGTTTTGATTTTGCAAACGCATACAGACAGGATTGTTGATGATGCAGAATACATTCTGAAATTATCTCGGCTTTGCAATCTGCGGATCCATATATCCATAGAAGGAGATCGGGACAGTTTACCGGGACTGCCCCCACCGCCGTGTTCGTTGGACAAAAGATTGCAGGCCCTGGTACTTTTCAGCAAGCAGGGCATCGCCACCGTTGCGTGTTTATCGCCACTGTACCCATTAAGAAATCCTGACTTGTTTTTTCAACTTCTAGCCAGTGAGGGTGTTGGTGCGGTGATACTAGATCACTTCATTTTAGGTGACGGTACGGAAGATGGCAACCGCACTTTAAAAACAGAACTCCCTAAAGTCATGGCAGAGGTGAATAAGGAATCGATTCTTCTTTCTTACCGGGATCGAATGGCGAACATTGCCCGAAACTATTTGCCGGTGGGTGTGTCTTCTGACGGTTTTGCAGGAAAATTTACCCGAAATTGAAAGTTATTTTATGAAAATTCAAATGCCTTCTGTTTTGAAGGAACGCATCATAAGATTGAAGGGACGAGGTTACAAGGCCTATAAAGAATTGCAGGGCAGTGCTTTTAAATTTTCTCCTCTCGATGTGTGTTTTGAACACGTTCAAGGCGATCCTTTTGCGCAACCGACACGGCTTTCGGTGTCATTGGATCTGGGTGCTGTTGGTTTTCCTGAATGTTATTTTGACACACCGGTTAGACAGCTGGCATTGGAGGATTTCTTGCTACGCGAATTGAATCGCAATATCAGGAATTCCACATTAAAGATCAAAGGAACGGGTAAAAGTGGAGTCATTGGTGTGCAACCGGTAGGACAAGCGGTTCTTTGCCGGAGTGGCGCGAGGATTGAAGATCAACGCTTAACTTTGATTTTTTTTGCAGGTCTGCCCGCAAGTGGCAGGTCGATTCTTGAAATGGAATGTTTGCGAATGTTTGAAGAATTCATTCAACCTGTATGGGGAAAATCATTGCTTCCAGATGCGCTGGATTTCGCCTGCATCGAAAGGTCCATTGCCACGCTGGAAGATTTTATGGCATTGCAAACCTTGTTGCATGAAAACGATTGGTCAGCGTTCGTCGCCAACGGATCGTTACTGCCGCGAGCGGCGGGACACAGTGATTTGCCTTTGGAAGAACAGGCGGTTCTTTTTCAAGCTCCACAGGGAATGTCGGCTTGTGTGGAGTTGCCTCATGCGGGGAGAGTGGAAGGAATGCCGATTCCCAAGGGAATCCATTTGATCGTAGGCGGTGGATTTCATGGCAAGAGTGCTTTGCTGAATGCGATTCAGTCGGCCATTCATCCACATATTTCTGGGGACGGACGCGAACGCATTGCAACCGTAAGCTCGGCGGTTAAAATACGCGCGGAAGACGGTCGTCCGGTACAAGATATCGATCTTTCTGGTTTTATGGGCAGATTGCCTTCGGTGGCCTCCACTCAGCATTTCACTACCCGTTCGGCCAGCGGCTCGACTTCTCAAGCGGTGAATATCATTGAAGCGATCGAATCGGGCTCGGAATTTTTATTGATGGATGAGGACACCTGTGCGACCAACTTCATGATTCGCGACGCACGGATGCAGGCTTTGATCCGTTCCGATATGGAACCGATCACGCCTTTTCTGGATCGTGTGGAAGAGATTCACCAAAAACTGGGTCTTGGAATTTTGTTGGTCATGGGAGGCTGTGGCGACTATTTTGAACCCGCAACGCAAGTGATTGCGATGGAAAATTATAGACCGAGATGGGTAACGGAAGAAGCAAAAGAGATCGTCAAAAAAGAACCGGGAAGAAGAGTCAAGGAAACCACACATCCATTCCCAACGGTCGTTCAGAGGCGGCGTGGTTTAGAACGTATCGATTTTTCCAGAGGTAATAAAGACGTTGTCATTCAAACACGCGGTTTGTCGTTCCTCACGCTGGGTAATCATGAAGTGGACACGCAAGGTTTGGAACAGTTGCAGGAAGAGGGGCAGTTGATAATTTGCGGTTGGGTACTACGGAAACTGCGCGAATTGCAAAACGATTCCGAATTAAGCGACGTTGCCGGTTTGCGAAAAATTTTTCATGAGATTGAAGATACGGGATTGACATCCATTGCGCCCTACAACACAGGATTGTTTGTTTTGCCTCGACTTTACGAAACGCTTGCTGTTTTAAATCGCATTCGATAAAGACGGACATTCATTCGACACTTTCCGCATGGAGAGGTTTTTGCGTGGGAAGGATGTGCTTGCCCGGTGCGAATACTTTTTCTCTGCCAGAGGGTGTGGCCTGCCACTGGCCTTTGACCTGGTTGTCGGGGGCATCTCCTTTGAATACGAGGTAGCCGTATTTGCTGTAATGCGGTAATTTTCGTATCAGTCCGGGAACGCTTTTCTCAGTTCCGGCAACGATCCAGCTGAGCGTTCCCTTTTGCCCATCAAAGCGGGGCAGGGTGAAGACGAAACCATGTTCTGCCCATGGATAATGCTTGCCTTCAATCGTCACTCCTATGGAGTCGAATTGGAATCCGCGTTCGCTCAAGTTGGATTTCAGCTTTTCTTTCAGAGGATGGTTCCTTCCCAACAGCCAAAGACTTCCTTCAGGCAGAGTCGATGGATCGCCTGTAAGCATTTCTGAATTCCCCACCAGACCCACCGCTAAATTTTGATAAGCAGAGTTTAATTTGTCTTCCTCTGAAGAGGGCCATACGATTTGTTTTTGCGCTCCGTAAGTTTGCCCGATGCTAGCGGGGATTTCTCCTTCATTCAACTTTCGAAACAGGTCTGTGTACGGATCAATCAGAACGGCGGTGGGTTTTGCAAGCAATTCGATGCGAAAGGATTGGCTCGCATCTTTAACGTTCAAGCGTATCAAGAGGGGTTGCTCTTTGCCTTCTTCCCATACAGCGATGGGCAGTTGCAATGAATAGGGTTTTGAATTTTTTTGAGTGATGGTCAGATTGAGTTCAAAGCCTTCTCCGGCAGGGCTGAATTCCGCAGAACTCAATTCTATTTGCGGTGCGCCGATTTGTTGCGTCCATTGTTCAAAAAAATATTTCAAGTCAGTGTGGGAGACCGATTCAAAAGTATTTCTCATTGCCTTCAGGTCGGCATACTGAAAACGGTATTGTTTGTAGAACCGTCGCAATCCCTCAAGAAAGGGGGCATCTCCCAATTGCAATCTCAGCATGTGCAGAGTCATCAAAGTTTTTCCATAGCCTATGGCTTGCTCTGCCGGGCTCTCGGCGAAACGAAATTGATCGATAGAAAAATCGTTTTCAGCATTCACATAACTGTCGTACTTCATCAGTTCCTGAAAGCGGTATTGCGGACCCTGCCCTTTAACGGCCTGCAGGAAATGATCGGCGAGATAAGAGGTCAAACCTTCCGACCAGTTTGTAGAACGTGGATCGTAAAACACGCCATTGCCCCACCAATTGTGGAGTATCTCGTGCGGGTAAGAAGTTTCGAGAATGAAGGGCAGGCGAATCACTCTCGATCCAAGATAGGTGAACGAGGGCATTCCGTACCCGGCAGGCCCGGGCGTTTCGACCAGTGCAAATTTGGGGTAGGGGTAGACGCCAAGCAATGCGGAGAACATGGCGAGATATTTTTTTGTCGCCGTCAGGTAACGTTGCGCCAGTTCGGGATCGTCTTGCAGGAGATAGGCTTGCAGGGACACGTTTTCCCAAATATCTTCGTACTCATAATAATGATTGGCGATGAGAAAAATCTCATTGTTTGGATGCGCATTTCTCCAGGTTGTCCGGGTTCTTGTGTCTGCAACAAGTCCTGGAGATTTTTCACCCTGACTGACAGCCGACCAGCCTGCGGGCAGTGTTGTCGTCATTTCGAAAGTCATTAACTCAGGCGCATCGGTATTCAATTGTGGATAGAAATTATGGGAGCCGGACAGAAATATTTCAGGATTTTGTTTGTCCGATTCAGTCGCATAGGGCCCTGCGTAATGAAATGTCAGGGACAAGGGATCGGGCCAGTCGCTCTGCGAATTCTTTTGAATATGAATCAAATGGATTGAAGGTTCGTCCTCCTTGAGCGAAATAGAATAGGAGAGATCGGACGGCAATTCGAGAGAACTGATTTTTAAATTTTTATCCAGAAAAAAAACGATGTCGCTGGACTTGTTTGATGAAGAAACGACGGTGACGCGATCGACCGCTTGCAGGCTGGAGCTATCGGGCTGTAACTCGATTTCAATTTGATGATGCAGGGGTTGCGAAGCCAGAACATTTCCAGCAGTGCCAAACGTTAAAAACAATAAAAGAAATAAGAAAGTGGAACGCATAGTTAATTGGTAGAAAGAGTTATTAGCGGTTTATCCGACAATGGTATCGACAGTTTCTCTGGAAACGCCGACGATGCGTACGAGCACTCGATTGGGAATGCAGGCGGAAATGCGATCGGCGTATTGGATGTATCCTGATTTGATGCATATTTTATTTTGACAGGGCGATTTGATGATTCTCGCACGACCGTCCTCAATTTGTACTTCGGTGATTCCAAGAGGGCCTGGAACTTTGATGATCTGATTATTAGAGAGTGCGGCGCGTGCAAATTCTTTTTGATTCACCTGAATTACAGCATAGTTCCCGGCTTCGTTCATTGGGTTGTGGAACAGCAAGAACAAATTCAAGATTGCCAGTGCTGTTATCAGGACCAGATCGGCGCGGTTGAATTGAAAATTTATTTTCATGTGGAAGCACGATTCAGGTAGGCGAGGCCTACGAAAAAATAAGATGCGTTTGTTGTTCAGATCACGTTGATCAAATCCAGTTTATCACCAAGATAATGGCCCAATGCCTGTTTCAATTTTTTCAGATCGGGTGTGTTTAATTCAGGATTATTTTCCATGATATGTTTGGCTTCGTTGCGAGCGATTTCTATCCATTCAAAATCTCTCAACAAATTGGCCATTCTTAGAAAGGGCATGCCCGATTGTCTCGCACCGAGAAAATCGCCCGGCCCGCGAATTTTTAGATCTTCTTCCGCGATGGAGAATCCGTCCGAAAATACTTTCATGGCATTGAGTCGTGCTTTTCCTTCTTCCGTCAATGGATAGTATGCGATGAGGAGGCAGTGCGAAGCACGTTCCCCGCGACCGACACGCCCTCGCAACTGGTGCAATTGCGACAGACCGAAACGTTCCGAATGTTCGATCATGATCACTGATGCGTTGGGCACGTCGATTCCGACCTCGATGACGGTGGTGGCGACCAGCACCTGCACCAGTCCCAGCTGAAAATCGGACATGATTTTTTGTCGCTCTTCACGTTTCATTTTCCCGTGTATCAATTCGGCGGAAACATCTGGGAATTTCATTTTGACATATGCCAGAGTTTCAACAACGGCTTTGAGGCTGGACTTTTCGGACTCATCGATCAAAGGGCAAACGATATAGGCCTGCCCGCCTTTCAGTATTTCTTTATAGAGCAGGGCATACGCTTTCTCGCGGGTTTTTTCATAAAAGATTTGTGTTTTTATGGGTTGTCTGCCCGCAGGCAATTCGTCGAGATAGGATACGCTGAAGTCTCCGTAGAGAGTGAGTGACAACGAGCGCGGGATGGGGGTGGCTGTCATGATGAGCGCGTGTGGCTGGTTGCCTTTTTTGCCAATCGCATCGCGTTGCAGTACCCCGAAGCGATGCTGTTCATCCACAACAATGAGACCGAGGTCATTGAAGTTGACGCCTTCCTGAATGAGCGCGTGTGTTCCAACGACAATCTGCGCTGTTCCATTGGCTATTTTTTCGCGGAGTTCACGTCGATCTTTAGCGGTTCCTGTTGCCGTCGCCAGTTCAATGGAGACGCCAAGCTTTTGGCAAAAGGGAAGCAGGCTGGAGAAATGCTGTTCGCTCAAGAGTTCCGTGGGGGCCATCATCGCGCCCTGTCTGCCGTTATCCACTGCGGTGAGAAGTGCGGTCAAGGCGACAATGGTTTTACCGCTTCCGACATCTCCCTGTAAAAGGCGGTTCATGGGAAAATTTTGTTCGAGATTTTCCATGATTTCACCAAGCGATCTTTTTTGTGCGCCTGTAAGTTCGAAAGGAAGGAACTTGATGAGTTGACGAATGAGTGGGCCGCGCGTGGTCATTGCACGTCCAAAGGTTTCATTTTTTCGGAGGTTGCGCTTGAAAGCCAATCCCAATTGGATGAGGAACAATTCTTCAAAGATCAAACGTTGTTGTTCTGCGGTTTTAAAATTTTCCAGCTCCACGGTGTCCGTGTCCTTGGGTGGAAAATGAGCGTTCGCGAGAGCCTGGGCACGGCCTGGAAAATTGTATTTTTCTAGTAAATACTCAGGAAGAAATTCTTCAATCCGGTCTTGATAAACGTTGATGATGTTCTTCATAACGTTTCTCAAGGCTTTGATGGGCAGACCTTCGGTCGCGTGGTATACGGGAAATATCTGGCCAATGCTCTCTTCTCCCGGAAACTCTTCGGCAAACGATTCTGCTTCGGGATGAACAAATTCCAGACCCGATCCTGCGTAACGGTTGATAACAGGTTTGCCAGAAAGGACGATAAAATTCCCGACAGGAAATTTTTTCTTCATGTACTTTTCGGTGAACTGAAACCATTTTGCCCTTGTGAATCCGGTCTCGTCTTGAACGATGACTTCAAAAACTTTTTTTCGTATTCCCATAGATGTTGTTCCCGTATTGGCAATGGTTCCTGCCAAAGTGACGTGCTCACCCGGGACGAGTTCGGAAATTTTTTTGACACGGCTCAAGTCTTCGTAGCGGAAGGGAAGAAAACGCAAGGCATCGTCAACGGTTTCCAGTCCAAGTTTTTTTAACAGTAAGGCCCGTTTGGGGCCAACTCCTTTGACAAACTGAAGCGGATCGTTGGTGGAGGGAATATTCTTTTTTGCAGTCTCAGGTTTCATGGACAAGAGTATAATTAAAATAGGCTGAAATGGTTAGTATGATAATTATACAGGGCCTGTTTATGGAAACAATATTTGACAAAAATACGGCTTCTAGGTATCCTTTAATAGCCATAAAGGCAAAAAAAACAAAAAAATAGAGCACTTGTTAGGCTTGTTAAATTCGAGCCTGAAGATGGTATATGAGAAAGCTGAATGACATAGCTGATGCGATTTTGGCGTATCATCCAACCGCTGAAATAGATGTGGTTTTCGATGCGTATTTTTATTCCGCGAAAGCTCACAGGAACCAGAGTCGTAAATCAGGAGAGGCGTACTTTTCTCATCCTGTGGAAGTCGCCTGGAACCTCACGCGTTTGCGAATGGATGAGAAATCCGTTGCCGCAGGGTTACTGCACGATACCATAGAAGACACTCTTGCCACTAAAGAAGAAATCATGGAGCGTTTTGGGGACGAGGTCTGTCAGCTTGTAGACGGCGTTACCAAAATCAGCAAGATTCAGTTTTCAAGCAAAGAAGAAAGTCAGGCGGAAAATTATCGAAAAATGATTCTGGCCATGTCCAAAGACATTAGAGTGGTGTTGATCAAGCTTGCAGATCGCGCTCATAATATTCAAACGCTGGATTCTTTGTCCGAAGCAAGCCGCTACCGCATCGCGCGTGAGACTTTGGATATCTATGCACCCATTGCTCATCGCCTGGGAATCAGCTGGATAAAAAATGAATTGGAAAGTGGTTGTTTGCCGCATGTAGCCCCGGAAGCTTATGCTCTCATACGCGAGAAGATGGAACGTGGAAGAGAGTTTAGGTCCGTCTATGTCGAGAAGGTTTGCGTTCTCATCGAAGATGAGTTGAAGGAGTCCGGTATTGAGGGAGTGATTCAAGGTCGAACCAAGCAAGATTACAGCATTTACAAAAAAATGGTCGAACAGAACATTACGTTTGAAGAGATCTACGACCTGATTGGTATTCGTATTTTAACAAACTCTCTGAGAGATTGTTACGCGGTTTTAGGATTGATTCACTCTTTGTGGAAACCGATTCCGGGGCGATTCAAAGATTATATTGCGATGCCAAAACCAAACCAGTATCAATCCTTGCATACAACGGTGATAGGCCCTGAAGGGGAGCGTATCGAAGTGCAAATAAGAACGCAGGAGATGCACAAAATTTGTGAGGAAGGCATTGCGGCGCATTGGCAATACAAAGAGAAGATCGGGCATGAAAATGAAGGTTCTACGGATTCCCGATTGAACTGGGTACGGCATCTGATTGAAAACCAAAAAGACATAAAAAATCCGAAAGATTTTTTGAACGCATTTAAAATCGATCTCTTTTCGACGGAAGTCTATGCGTTCACCCCTGCGGGAGAAGTGCTTGCATTGCCGCGCGGTGCTACGCCGGTGGACTTTGCTTATGCCGTCCACACAGATATCGGTAACCACTGCCATTCCGCCAAGGTCAACGGAAAGCCAGTATCCCTTCGCATTAAATTACGCAATGGAGACCAGGTTGAAATCACATCTTCAAAGGAAAACTCCCCAAGCCGGGAATGGCTTTCCTTCGTAAAAACGTCCAAGGCCAAAGGCAAGATCACTCATTACATCAATGCCATGGATAAAGAACGCAGTTTGAAATTGGGACGCGAGTTGTTGGAAAAAGTCATTTGTGAATTTGGAATGGACCCATCGTTATTGATCAATGAGCAACACATGGGCGAAGTTCTGCAAGGGGCCGGAGTGATGAATCTGGAAGGCTTGTTTCTAGGAGTCGGCGTGGGTAAAATAGCACCCCTGCAAATCGTTCAAAAGTTGGTGCCTCACGAGGTTCTGGAGGCTCGTAGAATTGAAGGTTTGCATCAGGTTAAGCTAAAAGAGATCAGCCCCTATAAGAACTCGGCCAGTCCTATTCGTGTCAAGTGCTTGAATGAAGATATTCACTTGCGAATTGGAAAATGTTGTAATCCCGTGTTGGGCGAGCCCATCGCAGGTTATATCACACGTGCCAGAGGTGTGACGGTACATCATATCGATTGTCCCAGCGTTAGAGATCTGGGTGGAGAATCCGAACGTCTCGTGGCGGTGGAGTGGGGAGAAGAGGGGCAGACTCGTTTTGAAGTGCGTATCAGTATCGTAGCGGAGGACAAGCCGGGCCAACTTGCAGAAATCACCCAAGCCGTAGCTGATTGCATGACCAATATCACACGAGCAAATATCAAGCAGGGGCCAAACAAACGAGCGTATTTTGATTTCTTGATCGAAATTTCCGATTTAGGGCAACTGGACAAAACCATGTCGGCCATCAATGCCGTTTCAGGTGTGATTCACGTCGAGCGAATCAAAGCCAATGCGGGGACTGCGCACAGAAGCTAGGTGCCATTGACAGGGGAAAAACCTGTCCTGTTGCAATCCCGACGGCGTAGTATGTCGAATTATGTATTAAATAAAGATTTGACCCCTTAATGAGACAGGCCTAACGTTCCAGGGGAATATCGACCCGGAACGACTTAAAGAACCTTTGTTACTTTTCCTTTTTTGAGACAGCGGGTACAAACTTTCATAGACTTAACGACACCCTTGACTATACCCTTGATTTTTCTCAAATTAGGATTCCAGCGTCGGCGGGTTTTGTTATTTGCATGACTGACGTTGTTGCCAAACATCGGCCCTTTATCGCAAACTTCACACTTCTTTGACATCACAAACTCCAATAAAAAATCATTGTTTCAGAATGGATTCAATGCTAGCATATGGTGATACTAACGGCAAGTAAAATAAAGAGACTAATTCATGCTTGTCATCAATAAAGATACTCCTATAAACGCAATCATCAGCGCACACCCCGAAACCATTCGCTTTTTTGGCGATTTGAAGATGAGTTGCGGCGAATGTTTCGCCGTGAACTTTGACACTCTGGAAAATGGGGCTCTCATGCACGGAATGGATGTCAATAACTTGCTTCTAAAATTGACGGAGTTCCTGCAATCCCTTCCTGCGTCTGTTCCTACGCGAAATTAGCTTTTTAAGTAGCAAATGTTTAGATGTTGCCTCCCTGTAAACCTCTTAACAGGTCGTTGGTCGCGATTTAACAATCATTTGTTCTCTGATTGATATAGGTAGCGGTCTCTGCAACACTCGCTATATGGTTTCCCCTGAACTGAAGGTTTCCAGAAAGAGTCAGATCGATAGCTCCTTACGAATCAATTTCTAGCACTTATTTTTCAGGGCTGAGTGTACCTTCTCTAGAACAAAATCCAGGTTGATCGGTTTGGAAATAAATTCATATGCACCTGAGACCATGCAATACTCTTTTCTTTTTTCACTGAGTGATCCTGAAACGATAATGATGGGTGAAGTCGTAATTTTTACTATCTTAGCCAAACACTCATCGCCTCTCATCTGAGGCATTTTAATATCTAGTAAAATGACATCAGGTGCGAATTTTTCTACTTGGGACAGGCCTTCTATTCCATTATGAGCCACCTCTACTACAAATCCCTCTGTCGAAAAAAATTCCGTCAGAATAGAGCAGAGTTCCTTTTCATCATCTATGATTAATATTTTTTTCGGGATGTTTGATTGCATTTTAGTTATAAAAGGTGATGATAACTATTTAATTTCTAATACCAGTCAAAACACAGTTGGAAATAAAAGATGACGCAGACTTTTGTTTTTTAATCGGCAACAGGCAAATTGATCAGAATTGTTGTGCCTTCACCTTTGGTGCTTGTTAAAAAAATTTCTCCACCATGTTCTTCAATGATTCCATGGACTACTGATAGCCCCATACCGGTTCCCTCACCTTGAGGTTTCGTAGTGAAAAACGGATCGAAAGCCTTTAACTCGACTTCATCGCTCATACCCGTACCGGAATCGCTAAACTTGAACTGATGGTATTCTTCTTTACCATGTTTTGTTATCGTGGAACAGCCAACGGTTATCGTGCCGCCATTTGGCATGGCATATTTAGAATTATTCAAAAGATTCAAGTATACCTGCCTCATTCTATCTGAGTCGTAATTAATTTTGACTTTTTTGCCACACCAATCCCTGACGATTATAATATTGTCCAATTTAAATTCTTCCTCCACTATGGACAACACTTTTTCAATCTCCTCCCTTAAGGTTCCTTTTTCAAGTTTTGCATTGCCTTTGCGGGAAAATTCCAACAACCCACCCATAATTTTTTTTATCCGCTCTATTTCGTTGTCAATTTTGAAACAGAATTGCTGTATTTGGGGATCTTGTTTGTTCTTTCTCTGTAGCATCTGAGCGAGAACCGAAATTATATTGACGGGATTTAAAACCTCATGGCAGACTCCGGCTGACAACTCTCCAATTGCCGCCAGTTTATGAGAAGCCAATACTTGTTTTTGAGCGATCTTGATCTTATCCTCAACCTGCTTGCGCTTGGATATATTGGTCTGCAATCCATAAACTCTAACCGGTTCGCCATCCTCATTCCGGGCGACCACTTTTCCTCGGTCCTGCACCCAAACATAGTTTCCTGATTTCGTTCTAATCCTATATTCTATTTCATAAAAAGGAGTCTCACCTTTTAAGTGTTCGGTGTGGAGTTTATTTAACGAGGGTGTGTCATCAGGATGTACCAGTTCTTCCCAAGATCGTGCATTAGGAGAGGAGTCATTGGGTTCAAATCCTAGTACAGTGGACCACTGAGGACTAAAAAAAATTTCTTTCTTTTTAATATTCCAATCCCAAAATCCACCGTTGGTTCCGTCTAACGCAAAGCTCAGTCTTTCCTCAGTCTTTTTCAGTTTATCGAACAACGCTTTTGCCGTTTGAATGGCTTCTCTTCGGGTTGTGAAAGCTCCATGAATTACTGCGAAACACAGCAAGCTAAATATGCCACCCAATATCAGGACAAAATTTGACTGATGAGTGTTGATGGTTGTTTCAAAGGCAGGACGAGAAGTAAATCGGAGAGACCAACGATGACCGTAAAGATTCAAGGATAATGTTTTTTCAAATAGAGGGGAATAATCCTGTAAATCAACCTTGATGTCTATACTCTCGCGAGTATTGTACATCAAGGTGGATTCCTCCATTTTATCCCCATCGTACAATTCAAAATTTACATCCTCTGCTTTTGGGCCTAGAATTCCACGCATGAGGTTTTTGGCTCTAAAAGGACTGTACACATAACCTTGAAGTGCCCTGCGACGCTCTTCAATAGTATCCAGAGGCATATTTTTTTTATAAAGGGGCAGGTAAACCAAAAAACCACTTTGCACATCGTCATCAATCTCTTGAACCAGCGTTACTTTGCCAGAGATAGCCGTATCTCCCGTATCTCGCGCTGTTTGCATAGCCTTTCTGCGAACACTTTCGGAAAACATGTCGTATCCAAAAGCCTGGCGATTGCGAATTGTAAAGGGTTCCAGATAAATGATAGAGGTGTATTCCTCTCGTTCTCCTTCTGGTTTTATATTGTAATCGGGAAAACCTTCTTGCCTGATTGCCAGGACATGTTCTTCTTTGTCTTTGGGATCGATTTTGAGAGAGAAGCCGATTCCCTGGATTCCGGGGTATCTTTTTTCAATCATTAAATCATTTACAAAAATTTCCCATTCACTTCGTAATACTTTGTCCGAGGCCTTAAACAAACCCACCCCGCTACGTAACACTTGCTCATAAGTCATCATCCGATCTTTGATAGCAGAACGGATCGAATCTACCCTAAACGAAAATCTTGTCTCGGCTTCATGGTAAATGGCGTTATTGACAGAATTCCAAAACACCACAGTGAGAATGAGATCTAAAATTAAAATGAACCAGGCTAATTTTTCTCGGTGGTTTTGCCAAAGTGAGTTTGGTTTTGCAAATTGAAATTTTTCAGATGAATTTGACATAACAGGCTTTAGTTAAAAAAATCCCCCGGCAATTGTCCACTGAAAATCGCGCACACCGTAAGTAAAGTCGCATTTTGTTTCTCAAAGTTTGTTGGGATGAGAGATTAAAGCTGAGAATGCTGAAGATATCTACTATATAAAATACTTCTATGAATTTTAAAGATAGTTCATATAGCTTCCATTTTATATAAAAATTCTTTTTTGTTTTCGATTCCAAGCGATTCTTGCCCGAGAAAGGCTCAGTTTTACCTGATTCTTTCTGCGGAGTAGAATTTTATTACAGAATTAGGACAGATTTGGAAAGCTGTTTTTTTTATGGAAGAAATAACTAAGGAGGGGATTTTGAAAGTAGCCAGACTGCCAACAATATCAAGTAACGAATTGAGTTGCTAATTAATTGGGGCTAACTAGCAACTCACGAACAAATAAAGCGAACGATTGAGGAAGCACTCACTCAATGACGATGGTTTAACCTGCTTCGCCAATGATGTCTCGCAAAACCGATTCTGCCAAATCCTGACTGTCAACGTGATAGGTGCCATTCGCTATTTGTTGTTTTATCTTCTCAACTTTATCGACACGAATGTCTGAAGCTGAATTGACAGCTGAGTGTGCTTTTTGAACATCTTTAGCAAAGGACGAAACATTCACGGTGCTGGAGGTTGAGACGGTTGGGGAAGTCGAATCAGCCTTCGTTGCCGGGGCTTTCGAATCTACTCGAGCCCGATCCTGAATGGCCTTGCTTTTTATTCTGAAGTCGTTTCCTGGGATTTCCATTTCGCTACCTGCTAAATATAAGGAAAGTTTTTAGTATTTTAATTTTTCCGAACAGGTGAGTTTCTTTTCACCTATTAGATTTACCTCTTTATCGGAAGGGACCGGTCAAACTTTAGTCTCTAAGCTAAAAAAAATTCCTATAGTTCACAAGATTCAAGATACTGCGAAAACAGGGGTGTGTCAAGAATTCTGAATGCGAAAAATTAATCTATTATGGCTCAAAGAGATTGATTTTACAAAAATTTTGAATATCATAGGGGTATGATTTAAATCTTTCGAAACTGGAGCAGGATAAAAAGTCGTGAAATATAAAAACCCGATTCCAACAGTTGACGTTATCATTGAATTTGAGGACAAGGGAATTATTCTCATTAAAAGATTCAATGAGCCCCACGGATGGGCTATACCCGGAGGGTATGTCGATTACGGCGAATCTCTGGAGACCGCCGCAGTGCGTGAGGCGAAACAGGAGACCGCGTTGGATGTGGAGCTTGTGGGCCAGTTGAGAACTTATTCTGACCCGCATCGGGATTTCCGCCAGCATAATATCTCTACGGTATTTATTGGGAGAGCTAAA
The DNA here is from genome assembly GCA_002787235.1 of Nitrospinae bacterium CG11_big_fil_rev_8_21_14_0_20_45_15. Taxonomy (GTDB): domain Bacteria; phylum Nitrospinota; class Nitrospinia; order Nitrospinales; family VA-1; genus Nitrohelix. The sequence goes on along the minus strand of PCWG01000035.1, from coordinate 50,449 downwards.
GGTGCACCCAATCCCGGAACAGATGCAAAGGAAATCGGTATTTTCACTCGGGACACTTTGCCCGATCCTCTGGTTTTTGATCACGCAAAAATTCTTAATGATTATTTTCAGTTTATCGAAAATAAGAATAAATATTGATGATCATCCGGGGACATCGTTGCCCACCGTTTGATTTATCCCTCCTTTTGAAGCAGATACCGCTTCATTTTACTTCCCTGATAATACTTCTATTTATCTGCATCAGTTGGAGTTCCCCCCGTCTGGGGTTGGCCAATGATTTCAGCCAACCAGAGTTCCGACCGTATTCCCGAATTGTTTGGGATTACCTGAAAGTCTTATGCGATTTTGGCCCCCGGTATTTGGGCAGTGAGGGTTACAAAAAAACCATCCAGCTGATTCAGGATACCGGATTGAAGTATGCCGATGAAGTGGAATCCCAGTCATTTTATCCCATTGAATCGCTCCGTGGAAACGAAGGCAAATTCCAAAATCTGATTTTAAAATTCAATGGTTCAGAGCCGGGGGGAAAACCTTTGTTGATCGGCGCGCATTACGACACCCGGCCTTTTGCGGATGAGGAAAGCAATCCCGATAGGGCAAAGCAACCCATTTTAGGAGCCAATGATGGGGGATCGGGAACGGCTTTATTGTTGGGATTGGCCGAGTGGTTGAAATCGCACCCTCCCCGACAGCCGGTTCATCTTGTGTTTTTTGACGGTGAAGATTATGGAATGCTAAAATCGGGGCAGATGTTGCTGGGCTCCATTCACATGGCTACCACAATTCAGGGCCGAGGCGGAGAAGGGACTCCCCGTGGTGTCCTGATTTTGGACATGCTTGCGGATAGCCATCTGGAAATTTTCAAGGAAAACTATTCTCTTAAATCCGCTCCGGACATGGTGGAATCCCTTTTTTCCATTGCCAAACGCAACGACATATCGCAATTCAAAGATAGGAGCAAATATTCGATTTATGACGATCATTATCCCTTCTTAAAAATAGGTATTCCTTCTGCCGTTTTGATCGATATGGATTACCCCGACTGGCATAAGCTCAGCGATACTCTGGACAAATGCTCTGAAGAAAGTTTGGCTGCTGTTTTTTTTGTCGTCACAGAATGGCTGGAGACGCAGTAATAAGTTGTAACCTTTTAATAAAACAATTCGAGCAATATCAACCATCTTGATCCAGTCCAGCATTCGCCTGCCTCTTACTTGTCAGATAGGGTATTCTTTCCTGCCATTAAAAAACGGTGCTTGGTTTTTCCGGATCGGCGTTATTTCAACCCTTTTGGAATATCCTTAAGTCTGTGCAGATCAAGCTTAAAAGACATTTGGGAAAAAGTTTTAATGGGAGTAGAATCTTAGGTGATTTTATAAAATCATTTGAGATCATAGATCGATTGATAGGTAGCAATAAACTGTTTACCGATCGCGCTAGAGGCTTGATTTTGCCTGAGGGTCAGGTGTTATCGGCCATTGAGTGTGAGTGTGCTGGGAGGATTTTAGTTTGATACCTCGAAATTTTGGAAACATTTTTTAATCAGCAGTTGGCGGGGCGGTTGCCCCGGAGTCGAAGGAGTGATCCGATTTTGAACACAACTCAGGGAAAGCGCATTCTTTTGGTCGAAGACGAAACGCATTTGGCGCGAGGCCTTAAATTCAATCTTGAGCAGGAAGGTTATGTGACCGCTCTTGCAGGAGATGGTCAGGAAGCTTTGGATCTTCTGGCCAAAGAAGATTTTGATCTGGTGATTCTAGACCTCATGCTTCCAAAAGTTGGTGGCATGGAAGTTGCCAAACGCATTCGCAAAACGAACATACGATTTCCTATTCTGATGTTGTCCGCCAAGTCTACCGATGAAGATCGCGAGCAGGGTCTGGAAGCAGGGGCGGATGACTATATGACAAAACCCTTCCATCTTCCTGAACTTTTGTTGCGTGTCAAGGGCATCCTTCGTCGTTTGGAATGGTACAAGGAGCCGGTGCACGACCAGGAAATTTTCCATTTCGACGATATGTGGATCAATTTCGGGGCAGGGCGGGCGCGTGGGAAAGATGGCGAATTTTTTCTGACGGCCAAGGAAACAATGGTCATGAAACTATTGGTTTCCAATAAAGGGGAGGTTGTGGCTCGGGAGGAATTGCTCGAACGTGTGTGGGGCTATGATCCCAAAACCGAGACACGGACGGTGGACAATTTCATTGCCAAATTGAGAAAGTATTTCGAAAAAAACCCACAAAAACCACGCCGTATTCTTACCATCCGAGAAAAAGGCTATATGTTCAGCCCCTAACGGTCTCAAATTTTTCCAAACCTGACATGAGTCGCACGACGTCGTTATGCGAATTTAAAAGGGCGATTGCCGAAACGCGATCCTGATAATATTGAACGACTTCGGCCTGATCGCTTTTTAAATCAAATCAAGGATGGCTTTCTATAATGTTAAAAAAAATATTGAACGGGATCGTTAGATTTTATTTGCAGTACTCCCCAATCACTGATGGAAAGGCGGGTTTGTTGAATTTGACAAGACGAATGGTCTTGCCGGATGATTCCTTTGTTACCTTCACAACAAAGCATAAATTCAAACTAAAAGTTTGTCTTAAAAATCCCGAGCATCAACACTATTATTTTTACGGAAGTCATGATGAACGCTACGAGATAAATAACATTTCAAGGCTTCTGAGACCGGGAGACGTTTGCTGGGACATTGGAGGAAATATCGGATTCTACACATGTTTTTTTGCCCAATCAGTCGGGCCGCTTGGAAAAGTCGTCTCTTTTGAGCCGAGTTCTTTTACGATGAAATTTTTGCGTGAAAATATAGAATTAAACCACTTTGATAACGTTGAATTGGTGCAAAAGGGATTGGGAGAAAAGAAAGGGATTGCCGAATTATATTTTCAAAATATGGAAATTGGGCAAGGGACGGCGTCGCTATTAAAAATTGATGGATACGATAAAGTCGAGAAAATTGAAACGGATAAGATGGATAATTTCCTGGAAATCCTGCCCCCCCCCGTATTTATGAAAATTGATGTGGAGGGTTTGCAATTTGATGTTATTAAAGGGGGAGAGGCACTGATTCAAAAGCATCTTCCACTGATTATGATTGAACTTAAGGACTCTAGTGAAAGTATGGTGAGAGGTGTAGATGAGTTTTTTGCGGCGAAAGGGTATAGCGTTTATGAATTTAAAAAGGACTCTTTGAGTCCATTGAAGGGGCTAAGTTTCCCTTTAAGGAGAAGAAATTATCTATTTGCGAATAAAAACTCTCCTCTTTTTTCAAGGATACGATGAATCTGCAGGTTGATTTTTGAACGCTTGGTGATTGTCGGACTGCCTGAGATTTGTTGCAAATAGTGGATTTTTAGAATAAAGAAAAATTTTGAGGCCCACTCAATTTATGGAAAGTAAAAGGGCACTCAGGGGGCAATAATTTTTGAATCCTTTATAGTAAGTGAGTAAAAACGCCATTTGTTGCTTTAATTTTTATTGATAATAATTATCATTTTTATTTATAATGTGTAGCCAGCACATTTTACGACACTTTTTCAAGCTTTCAGGAAACCTAAACTTATGAATTCATTGAAGTCTGCTTTATCCTTATTATTTTTAATCTTCCTTTCGCTCGGTCACCCTGTTTTGTCTTCTGCTTCGACGGCAGAGGTGGAAATGAAGGTTAAAAAAATAGTCATGATGTTGAATATCGCGGCCAAGGAATATCACGAGGGTATTGCGGACGGCAAAATTATAAATTCAGCGGAATATGAGGAAAGTCTTATTTTTTTAGGACAGGCCTCGACTCGTTTCAAATCGCTGGCTGCGAAACATCCGGGAGCTGAATCGTCGGCGTTGATAGCGGCGTTTGATGCGTTGGAGGAAAGCAGTCGAACGAAAATAGATCCTGGAAAAGTTCGGGCGGAAATCAACGCGATCAACGAAAATCTTCAGAAACAGTTTCAAGTTGAGATCAAATTTACCCCGGCTCAAGCGGTCAATTTGGACAATGGCAAGCTGATTTATCAAAGCCGATGTGTATTGTGTCATGGTCTCGAAGGCAAGGGCAACGGTCCACTTGCGGCTACTCTCACACCGCCTCCCACCGATTTGTCCGATCCCAAGTTTACGGGCAATGCGGATACGCGACCTTACGATAATTTCCAGGTCATCAACGTTGGCATTGCGAATACCGCAATGGTTGCCTGGGCGGAGTTCTTGACGGAAGCGGAAATATGGGATGTGACTTATTACATTCGTTCATTTTCTAATGCAGATGTTCAGCTTCCTTTGCCTGACGTTGCGAAAGTGGCGGAAGCGTCTTCTGGCGATAAAAACGCATTGGACACAATTGCTGAGACACGCACTCTGCTAGATCAAAGTTTGCAACTATTCAAGGAAGGTGATGCAGATACGGCGTCGGAGATGGCATTCGACGCTTACATGGTCTACGAATCGATTGAGGGTGGGCTGGTCAACAAACGCAAGGAACTCGGTCTGCGACTGGAATCCTCTTTCAGCCGATATCGTGCGGAAATCAAACGCAAGGCCCCGCAGGATCTGGTCGAAGGCATTCATAAGAATATACATGAGGATTTGACTCAGGCGAGCGACGTTCTGGTAGAGAATATTGGGTTTGTCGGGCTTTTCCTGCAATCGTTATCCATCATCGTGCGTGAAGGTTTTGAGGCGATTCTTATCATCGCGGCACTGATAACTTTTCTAACAAAATCCCGCAATGAAGATAAGGTAAAATCAATTTATTATGGGGCCGGCATTGGTATTGTGGCGAGTTTTATCACTGCTTATGTTCTTCACGAAGTGCTTAAAATCAGTCGAGTCAGCCAGGAATTGCTGGAAGGCTGGATCATGCTTGTCGCGGTTGTCGCCTTGTTTTGGGTCAGTTATTGGCTGGTGACAAAAATAGAAGCGGCGAAATGGCAAAGTTATATTTCTGGGAAAATGCGACAAGCGGTGTCAGAGGGAAGTCTGCTCACGCTGGGCATGGTGGCCTTTTTATCAGTCTACCGAGAAGGATTTGAGACTGTTCTTTTTTACAAAGCTCTTTATTTGTATGCGGGACCGGGGACGGCTGGAATCATTCCAGGATTTCTTGTGGGAAGTTTAATTCTTGCAGGTATTTACTACCTGATCTCCAAAGCCGGTATGAAAATTCCTATCAAATGGTTCTTTGCGGTGACCAGTGTTTTTCTGTATTTCATGGCTTTCGTGTTCATGGGAAAAGGATTGCATGAGTTGCAAATGGGTGAGCAGTTGTCTTTGACGGCGGCTGATTTTGCTCCAGAGATTTCCTGGTTGGGTATGTACCCTTCATGGGAGACTTTCTCAGGTCAAATGGTTCTGGCTCTGGCTTATATCCTCGCACTTCTTTATACCTTTGTGTTCAAGCCCGAAGTGGAAAACAAACAATTGCATGCAGAAGCTGGGAAGATTCAACAAGACATCGCTATCGTTCACGATCTGGTCGCTCATATTTCGCAACACGCGAAACGATGTGAAGTGTTTTTAAAGGACACCAAAGATCAGGATCTCAAAGAATTATCAGAGCATTTGAAGGAGATCGATGAGAAAGTTCATGAGCTGTATAACCACGTCCACTCCGTTGAAGACCAATTGTCCAGCGAGTTCGAACGCTTGACTCGGCTGAATGTATCGACGGAAGGAAATAAGGGATTGGTTTGAACGTGCGCTCCTTGTTTAAAAATTCACGGTTTTTACACCGTTGGGTGGGTGTGGTTTGTGCTTTCTTCCTGGTGATTTTATCTGTTACAGGTGTATTGCTCATGCATTACGATGAGCTGGGTCTCAATCACAAAGAGGTGGATGGCGCATTTCTTCCTGATAAATATTTTCAAATTGAATCTGGTAAAAGACAAGTTCAAGCACTTGCGGGAACGCCAGAGGGAACAAAATTATTCGTGGGTGCCCGTCACGGTTTGTTTCGATCGGTCGATCGGGGCAAAACATGGACGCATCTTAAAGAAGGTTTGTTCTCTCAAGACATCCGCGCCCTTGCTTTGTCTCCTCAAATGCCGGACATTGTTTATGCGGGTTCTCCGCAGGGAATTTTCAAATCGGAAGATGGCGGCGAGCATTGGAGTGACTGGTTCGATGTCGCGAGCGGCCTGGCTCATCCCGTTGTAAGTCACCTGGCAGTTCACCAAAAGGACCCTGACATTGTCTACGCAGTGACCAATGGGGGGCTTTATTCAAGCGACGATGGGGGTGAAAGCTGGAAACTCTCTTTTGCAGGAAAAAATTCCGATTCTCCACCAACCATTCATCAAGTTGTATTTTCCTCAGTCGATCTGGATACCGTATATTTACTGACAAATCAGGGGGTTTATAGAAAAAATGAAGAATCGGATTGGGAAAATGTCTGGGAAGATCGGTTGCCCATTCCACATTCTTTGATTTCACTTTCCGCAGAACCCGAATTTTTTTATGCGGGGACTCAAGAAGGATTATATAAATCTTTCAATGGTGGCAGATCATGGGTTCGTGATCGAAACAACGATATTGAGTCGGTTCATCTCATACAATCGTCTGAAAAAAATATTTCTCATTTGATCGTAGCTTCAATAGATCAGATTTTTCAAACGAAAAATGGGGGTGATGAATGGAAAGAGATCTCTTTGAGCGATGTCAAAGATGAGTTAAATGCTCCGATTAAAATCGGGGATTTGCTTTATCTTGGGGAGGTAAACCATTCGGTTTTATTGTTGGCAAGTGACCAGGGATTGATCGTTTCTTCTGATGAAGGTAAAACCTGGCGTGTGCCTGAGCTGGAAACTAACAGTGAAAAACTTGCGTCAGAAGATCGCAAAATGGATTTGGTCAAACTGATCACAGAAATTCATACCGGACGTTTTTTTGGTTCCTATTTTGTATTGTTGGTTGATCTTGCCACTCTGGGTTTACTGGGTCTTGTTTTTTCAGGATTTTGGATTCTTTATCAAAGAAACCGAGGGCGTAAAAAGAAATTACTCTTATCCAATCAGGAAGAGGTTGAAGAAACGATGATCGAGCTTCAGGAAACGGCAGAGGACCTGTCGCTTGAAAGCACAGAGGTGCACGATATGATCGAACATATCGGGCAACATTTGGAAAAATGCCGGACGGTTTATTTATCCAAGGAAAGAAAAGAGATCGACGAGATCGGTCGCCATATTACGACCCTGGACAAAAAGATGCATCGACTTATGGAACGCATTGAGGAATTCGAAAACATTTCAAAAAATTAGGACTTGTCGTGCAGTGGAGGCGAGGACTAACAGAGCATGCATTTGAATGAACTCTTGGAATATTTAATTATTAAAGGCTGTTTAATTTACGTTAACAAATCAGGTAAGTCTAAATTGGAGTGACTAATAGATTGTAATTTATGTTACTTTAATATTGGGATGTTTTGATTCAGCGTCATGCAATCATTTTCAGTTCAGCTAATTTTATAGAGGATGAATCCTTTGACTTTCGATTTTCCAATAAGCTCAATCTGGCTAGCCTTTGGTGTTTTCCTCATTATTTTTGAAGTTTTTTTTATTCCAGGGATTGGTTTGGTGTTTGCGGGCCTGGGTGCCGTCACAGTTGGAGGGGTTTTGTTAACGGGATGGATTGACACTGCAAGCTCTCAGTTTATATTGTTCTTCCTTTCAACCGGTGCATGGGCCATTTGTTTGTGGAAGCCTTTAAAGAAATTTATTGAAGTGAAAGATTCCGGGTTTGACGATATTGTGGGTAGTACCGCGATTGTTTATGGAGTTGCCTTGAAAAAGGGGAAATCCGGCGAAGTGAAATGGTCGGGAGCAATAATGAAGTGTGAACTTCACTCAGAGGGCGATGATAATCTAATTATTGAAGTTGGAGAAGAGGTCGTTATAAGGGAAGTCTGCAAGGGAATTTTGATTGTGGAAGAAAAATCTCAAAAATAATGGACATTATATACTTTCTACTTGAGGCCATTAAAGATATGGATTCGATATCTACCTTCTATCTTGTTGTTGCATTTTTTATCTTCCTAACGGTTACAAAAGGGGTCAGGCTTGTCCCTCAACAGCAGGCATGGGTCATTGAGAGATTGGGTAAGTTTAACGAAGTTTTGATTCCTGGTCTGAATTTTATCATTCCTTATCTCGACAGTGTCGCTTATAAGCATTCTCTTAAGGAAACAGCGGTAGATATTCCCAGCCAAAGTGCCATCACGAATGATAATGTCACCTTGATTATTGACGGCATTCTATACTTTAAAATTACCGATCCCAAACAGGCTTCCTATGGTGTGGCTGATGCCCGGTACGCTATTTCCCAAATGGCACAAACCACCATGAGGTCAGAATTAGGAAAAATCACTCTCGATAGAACCTTTCTGGAACGGGATATGCTAAATGTCAATATTGTTCAGAGTATTAATGAAGCTTCTGTTGCATGGGGCATTCAGTGCTTGCGCTATGAGATCAAAGACATAACACCCCCTGACAATGTTCGACAGGCAATGGAGCTTCAAGTTGCGGCGGAAAGGCAAAAAAGGGCCGAGGTATTGAAGTCAGAGGGGCAAAGACAATCGCAGATCAATATTGCAGAAGGTTACAAACAAGAAGTGGTTTTAAAATCAGAAGCGGCTATGACGGATCAAATAAACAGGGCAAAAGGAGAAGCCGAGGCTATTCTAACTGTTGCCCGTGCGACTGCTGATGGTATTGAAATGGTTGCTGCGTCTGTTCAAAAAACAGGGGGTGAAAAGGCGGTCGCGTTGAGATTGGCCGAACAGTACATTTCGGCATTTTCAAAATTGGCAAAGGAAACAAACACCATCTTGCTTCCTGCAAATACGGGTGATGCCGGGTCGATGGTAGCTCAGGCACTTTCAGTATTCAACAATATCCAGAGCACATTGAACTCAAAAAATAAAATCGATTCCTGAATGAATTTTATTTTTATGCGGGATGCTATACAGGACGTTTGGATTCAACCAGTGGTTTTAACTTTGGTTTATCCGAAGCTCCTATTATGCTCAGTAGAGTTTTAAAGACTTCAAGTGGGAAAGTTTTTTATTGAGAGTGTCCTTCGTGCTGTCTGCGAGAAAGTTTCCACGCAAATCCAGCTTCTCCAGCGCAGTGATTTTGCGGTCTATAAATGCAAGTGCCCCCCGGTCGCGCACTTCCGCCCAACCCAATTGCAAGGCTTCAAGCTTTGGAAAGCCTTCTGACAGTGCGATCGCTTCTGCACCCTCATCACCTAAAATATTGTGTCTGAGAATCAGTTCTTTCAGTTTTGGAAAGGATGCTTGCGCAAGCATACGGGCACCCTCGGTGGAGATGCCGTTGTAGCGCAAGTCTATTTTAACAAGATTTTGAATGAGAGGATTTTTGACCAGAGCGGCAATGCCATCGTCGCCGATTTTCTGCCCGTTCAAATTTAAATATTGCCCACCTTTTTTCAAGTTCTTTTTAAAAAGCTCTGCATAATCGACAGGTGCTGTTTTATGAAAAGTTTGAGCATGAGAGATCGATCCAAGAAACGCGCAAAGAAGTATTGCTAATAAGATAGCGAATGATTTCTTGCGGAATGTTGGGACGAAAACGTCAGGCATTTTTAATTTTTCTTTCAGCCATTTTTTCTTTGATTCTTTTCAGATCCTCAAGGCTTGTGATGGCGATCTCGTCATCATCGTCATCGATATCATCTTCGTAAATGAAATCTTCAATTTCATCCAGATGAAGATGACACAATCGGGATCGGCATTTTGCCGCTCGAAGTGCTTCGACGCCTTCTCGCCTTATCCGGTTGCCTGTCAAAAAGAGATGTTTTAATTTTATCAAAGTGGTTGATTCTGCAATAGCGATGGCACCGTCATCTTCAACGAGATTGCTGTACAGGGACAGTTTGTTCAGCTTTTTAAAATATGGGGATGCGGCAATGGCTTTGACGCCGTCGTCTCCAATCAAGTTTCCGTAGATGTCGAGTTCGGTGAGGTTTTTGAAATATTCGGACTCGGCAATAGCCAGTATTCCTTCATCGCTGATACTGTTATTGGGCAAACTCAAGCGTTTGAGTTTACTCAAAACCTTAGAATTAGCGATAGCAATCGCTCCTTTATCGCCCAACTTTTGATTACTCAAATTAAGAATTTTTTTATCGGGTGTTAGAAACTGTTTGATCAAATATTCGACGCTGGCCACGAATCACTCCAGTAAATGGATAGTCTTGTTGTGCTTTATGAGAAGAGCTAAGTATATCACAATCTGGTTTTTAAAAGAGCTTATTGACGCGTGTTTACATGAATCCATAGCGCAAGAGAAACAGGGCCGCTATGAGGTAGAGTCCCCAATGAACCTCGCCGCCTTGTTTGCCCACAAGTTTGATGAGCGGATAGGCGATGAAGCCAAAGGCCATTCCATCGGCGATGTTGTGAGTTAAAGGTATCCCGCACAGGATCAGAAACGATGGCAGAGAAGTGTCCCACCGACTCCAGTCAATATGAAGGGTTTGCGAGGTCATGAGGCATCCGACGACCACTAATACGGGAGCGGTGATGGGATAGAGGGTGATTTCGCCGTGTTTGTATCCGCCACCGATCATTTCAGCCAGTGGAAAAAAGAAAATAGACAGTAAAAATAATATACCAACGGTGATGCTGGTCAGACCTGTACGTCCCCCTTCGGCGACTCCCGCCGAGCTTTCGATGTAGCAGGTGACCGTAGAGATACCCAGCGTCGCCCCCAATGTCGTTGCCAGTCCATCGGGTAACAGGGCGCGATTGAGGCGGGGAAGTTTGCCATTTTCCAACAGTCCCGCTTGTCGTCCGACGGCGACGAGAGTTCCCGCAGTGTCAAAAATATTCACAAATACAAAAACAGTCACAATGGTCAAGACTTCCATTGTCATTGCACCAGCGACATCCATTTGCAAAAAACTGGGAGCCAGACTGGGGGGGGCCGAAATCAAACCCTTGTAGGAGATCAACCCCAGGGGAATGCCTATCGCAGATAGAACCAGCAATCCTATGAGCAAGGCTCCCGGAACTTTGCGGAAGAGGAGACCTCCTATCAAAATGATTCCGAAAAATGTAAATACGGCGGGAAGGGAATGCGGGTCACCCATCTGCAAGAGTGCCCCGGAATGCGATGTTACCAATCCGCCTTGAACGAGTCCTATGAAGGTGATGAACAAACCAATGCCGGCGGCAATTCCACTTTTCATTGAAGCCGGGATAATATTGATGATGAATTCGCGAACTTTGCAGAGGGTGAGAGCCACCAGAATTAACCCGGCAAGGAAAACAGCTCCCAGGGCAGTTTGCCAGGGCAGACCCGTCCCAATCACGACCGTGTAGGTGAAATAAAAGTTGATCCCCATGCCCGGTGCCAGAGCGATGGGATAGTTGGCGAGGGTGCCCATGAGGATACAGGCGAAGGCAGATGCGAGACATGTGGCCGTCATCACGGCACCAAAATCCATTCCTGCCTGGGCTAATACTGTGGGCTGGACAAAGATTATATAGGATGCAGTGATAAAGGTTGTGAGTCCGGCGCGCAACTCGACCCACGCATTGGTTTTATTTTCTTTGAGCAGAAACCAGGCGTCCAGGCGGTTATGTATTTTTTCTGAAAGTTGCGTCATGGTTTTTGTGTCCTTGATTTGAGATGGGTTTAAGGACGAATCTTTAACGCATTTTTAAATGAAATTCTTTTTGACGAAAGATTCCTCTTCTGCCCGACTGGTGATTTGTTCATCCAGTCTTGCCCGCCGCAGTGCTGAGAAAATATTTTTGAACATGGGGCCGGGGGAAATGCCGAGTCGAATCAAATCGTCCCCATTCAGTTCGATGCGCCCGGCCTGCCTGATTTTGTTTAAATACAATTCAGTGGCATGATTAGCTTTTGGCGTATCAGATTGAGCCAGTGCCACGACCAGAGCTTCGGGTGAAAGGAGATGGAACAGCTCGAAAATTTTATTCGGGCTTTTTTCACACTCGTTCATCAATTCGGGCAGAGCAGTCTGGATGGCAGAGTGACCGCAAAGAATTTTATCTTTGAGGAAATTGCTCCATTGACATTTTTGGGCCAGCTCTTCGATTTCTTCATCAGTCAAAGGTGTCACCAAGGCCAGGCAATGTACGATCCATCTTTCAATGTGGGCTTCAGAGTCTCTCTCTTGAACCCATGCGAGTTGGCGAACAATATTTTTCAGGAAATCGGGCTTTTGCAAGAGGCTTTCAATCTTTGTGTTGAGTAGTGGCAACAAGGAATATTCATGCAAAATATTGATATTTGCATAAAGGTCATTTTCCTGCAAGGTCCGCTGGATTTCATTCCAGAGACGGTGACCGCTCAGCAGATCGGGAATTTTTTGAGCGATTGAATTTTTTAGCCAGGCCTGGGTTTTTGTTTCCAATCGAAAATTGAATCGTGTTTCAAATCGCAGTGCGCGAAAAATTCGGCACGGATCGTCGATAAAACTATTTTCGTGATGCGCGCGGATGATGCCATTGCTCAAGTCTTCATAACCTCCAAAATAATCAATCAGCGTAAAAGCGGAGGAAGCGTTGAGACCGAGGGCCAGACTGTTGATAGTGAAATCTCTTCGGAACAGATCGGCTTTTAAATCTCCGGGCACAACGTCGGGCAGAGCAGAGGGTGAGGCATAGCTTTCGCTCCTTGCGGTGGCAATATCGAGCTGAATGCCTTCATCAGCAAGGCAGATGGAATAGGTCCCAAATTGCGAACGTTTATCCACCTGTGATTTGAAATGCAGGGCGACAGCCTTGGAAAATGTGTCACCCGAATTTGAAACGACGACGTCAATGTCCTCATTTTCTTTTTCAAGGACCAAGTCGCGAACAAAGCCTCCCACCAGATAGGCTTCGATACCCTGAGCGTTTGCAACTTCAGCCAGAGTATGAAATAGCGAAATGAGTTTAGTGGGGAGCCGATCTTTAAATGACTTCATGAGTCAAAAGGGGGCAGTGTGTGGGAGTTTGGCTATTCGGGCCTCTCCAGTTTCATTGTGGGATTTAATATTTCCAAAGGCGCAGAAAATGTCAGTTTTCTGGGCAGGGTACAAATTCTATTGTCGCAGGCTCGGTATATGATAGAGCCAGATAGATTGTAAAATTTTTCTTTCAAGTCGCGGGGGGCCCAATAAAACCGCCTGAATTCGATCACATTTTTATGTGTTTTGACCATTTTCCCCAGTGCCCCGTCAAATATTATTTCGGGTTTGGGTTCTTTCCATTGGCCTTGACCTAAAAAGAGCGAATTGTCGAGAGTGATCTGTGTGGGGTAATCTTCACTCTCTGACGATGCTTTCATCGAGTATATATGCCAGCCCTCATCGAGGTCGAGCCAAACTCGCAACTCAAATGAATCGCCGGGACGAACGGCTTTGGGTTCGACTACGATATTCGCGGATAAATGGTATGGGTCAGAGGGTTCCTGTGGAAATTCCGAAAATGTTTGAAAAGCTTGCAGGGGAACCGTTTGTAAAAAAAATACAATCACCAGAAAAGCTGTTTTTATAGACATCAAAAATCACCGTTCTGATTTTGTTTTGTCTTCGCTACGTATTTGTTTGAGAAATTTTTCGATGGACATTGAAAAGCGTTCCTCGGGAACGGCTCCTGAAAACATTTCTCCTGTTACGATTTTCTGGTCTTTATCGTAGAGACCAAGAATAAAGGTAGGTGTTCCCTGAATGCCAATAGCACGACCATCTCGAATGTCATTTTCGACGCGCGCTTTGTATTTGCCACTCATCCAGCATTGCTTGAATTCGTTGATACGCTTTATACCAACGGTTTTTGCCAATCCTATCACGCGATTCAAATCGGATGCTTGCGACGTCCTGTCATAAAACAAGGCCTGCAATTCCCAAAATTTTCCTTGATCGCGGGCGCATTCGGAAGCTTCCGCCAAAGAAACCGCTTCCTTGTGAAACGGAAGTGGAAAGTGGCGATAGCCAAACTGGACTTCATGGCCGTATCGTTTGCGAAGGTCAGCTAAAGTTGATTGGACACGTTGACAAAATGGGCATTGAAAGTCGGAAAACTCAAGCAGAAAAATTTTTCTATCCGCACCATCATTTTCATTAAAAAAGAAATCTCCGTCACCCACTTCGGCCGACAGATGAAAATCGGTGGGGGGAGAAAGGAATGCAGTGACCCAACCTTTATCCACAGCGGTCTGGTATTGTTGCTCAATAAAGTTCAGTCGACTGACATTGATCAGATATTTTCGAATATCGTCTTTTATCGTTTCAAAATCACCGGACTCCGGGTTCATTGCAGTTTTATAAAAGGTCTCAATATCTTCTTCGGTCACTTTTGCGGGAGCCTCTTTTGTCAATTCTGGATGGGCTACTGCAAGCTGTTCCAGAGCTTTTCTTTTCAGAGCCTGTATCTGCATCCGATACAACTGTTCCATTGCATCGTGCATTTGGGCAGACTTGATGTCATCCATCTTCAGTACTTTCCCATCCACAATAGCGATGACAGGATTGTTCTGAAACTTTTCATTGGCGGGAATATCGGCATTGGCAGAGCCGACTGATATGCCAAGGAGAATGAGCAAAAGAATGATAGTAGATATTCTCATGGGTATTTGTGTGTGGAAGTCAGAAATTTTTCGGGCGACAAGCGACTGAGAAAACTTTCCGGTAGGAGTTAACTTGACACCACTCATTCATATTATCTCTAACAAAAAGATAAAGAGCAAATGGATTGTTGGGTCAAAACTTATCTATAAAAATTTTTAAAGCTTTAGCCTGTCGGGTTCTATTGACAGGCTAAAGCTTTAAATGTACCTGTATTTTAAAGGGATTCTTCAGGATTCAAAAACTTGTGGCAGTTTTCAGCCAGCTTGAAAAATGCTTGTGCAGACGGAGAATCTGGTTTTGAAATCGTAACAGGGTCTCCGCTATCAGAACGAATCGTGATATCGACGTCGAGTGGTATGCTTCCCAGATAGGGGAGAGCGAGTTCTTCTGCGAGTCTTTTTCCACCGCCTTTTTTGAAGACATCCACATCTTCATGACAGTGTGGACACGTCATTGTGCTCATATTTTCTATAACACCGACAATGGGCACGTTGCTGTCTCTGGCAAATGAAATCATCTTTCTGGCATCGAGTACCGCAAGATCTTGCGGTGTGGTTACGACCACGCAACCATCAACATCGCCAATGAAATCTATGATCGTGATTTGCTCATTTCCGGTACCAGGTGGCAAGTCGAAAAGAAGATAATCCAAGGGACCCCAATTGATATTGCCGAGCAGTTCAATGATGAAATCATACTTTACAGCATCGCGCCAGGCGATATGCATATTAGGATCTTCAATCAAAAAACCCAATGAGGCAACTTTCAATCCATTTTTAGTTTCATAAGGATCAATGCCTTCATCTGTAGAACGTAAACGAACAGATTCAATGTTCAATAGTTTGGGAATATTGGGGCCGTGCAAGTCGGCATCGGCAAGCCCCACTTTGAAACCTTTTTCAGCGAGAGCGATTGCCAGGTTGGTGGTCACGGTACTTTTGCCCACGCCACCTTTGTTACTGCCGATGATCAACTTGAATTTAATGTCGCCCATTCGCTTGTTGACGAGCCAGCGGTTGTGTTCATTCTTGTCTGCTTTGCAATCGGTATCGTTGTTAAATTCACACATTTCGCAAGTATGAAGTAACCTGCATTCACCCGTAACAGCCATCAAAATCCTCCAAAATCTAAAAGCACATCGTTTATGGAAATTATGGAAAGTTGTTCAACTTAAACTTGCGACTATGAAACCATGTCAAAATACGGCTTTCAAAGCACCCCATAAATTTTTCTGAAAAATAACCTATAGGAGGTATTTAACCATTTTTGAAGCGTTAATGGAAAGAAAATTCTACTTTTTTGAAAATTGGATTTGCCTACTTATAAGAAATTTGTTATTGCTAAAAAGTGGAAAGGGAAGTGTTATTTTTCGTTAAAAAATTATAACAGTCCTTGATATTCTTCTGTTAATCTATAGTTAGCCAAGAGGTTTTAGGCAAAGCCTCGTTAGGTTTAGTACTCGACAATTTTAAATTTTTTATAAAAAAAAAGGAGTTTTTGAATGAAAAGGTTAGTAGCGGCGGTTGCATTGGTTTCTGTATTCAGTATTGGAAGTTCTGTTGCATTTGCAATGGATAGCGTGAAAATTGTTGAACCGAAGGACGGTAGCACGGTTTCCAGCCCTGTGAAAGTATGTATGGAAACACATGGCGTGGAAGTGCAACCTGCAAAAGAGGGCGTTCATAAAGGCAAAGGACATCATCATTTGTTAGTCGATACCGATGTTCCTCATGATCTGTCCAAGCCGATTGGCAAGGACGATCACCATATTCATATGGGCGATGGTTCAACATGTAAAGAGCTGACTCTTTCTCATGGTCATCACACGATCAAGGCTTTGTTCGCAATGGGAAATCATGTTCCTTATGATCCAGCGATCACGGATTCTATCTCGATCGAAGTTAAGTAAATAATTTTTAGAACAGTCCGGCCGCCTCCGAGATTTTCGGAGGCGGTTTTTTTTTCGCATTTTAGAATGCCTGTCCCCAGAAAAAAGATTGTTTTCAGAGGATGGCGAACTTACAATTACGTTAGGCTGGCCTCCGTGTAAATAATGGAGAAAGCTGGTATTTGGGGAATTTCTAAAACGAACTCACTGGAAACATGTTCCTTTCACGGTCAATGACAATGAATTTTAGTCGCTTTAAGCAGATCCTTTATTTTTTCCTTCTTGGCTTTGCGCTTCAGGTAACCTTTCTTTATCCCACGGCATGGGCGATTGAAGTTAATAAAGGGGCGGTGACTCTTCTTCTCGCAAAAGATAAGAATGGAAACGATTTGAGTACGGGCACGGGATTTGTTGTGGATCCTTCCGGTATTTTGGTTACCAACTACCATGTTCTGGTTGATGCGGCTCGTATTGATGCTGTTTTCCCAGATGGGAGAAGTGCACGTGTCGAAAGGGTGATCAAAGTCGATCGAGTCAAGGATTTTGCGATTTTAAAACTTCAAGAGGATTTTTATTCTACTTTGGAATTGGGAAATTCTGCAGGACTTGAGGTGTTTCAGTTCACGCAGGCATTGGGCTATCCCACTCAAAGGGTCATCAGTGATAAAGGAAATACATCGGGACGCCTTTTCCAAACGTATGGATTTATTGTGGGTGTGTTGCCGCAGGCGAATCCAGATTTTTCTTACATCTATACAACCGCCGACTTTGATTCAGGATTCAGCGGGGGGCCTTTACTGGACAAAGACAATCGCGTGGTGGGTATCGCTACGATTGACGGTCGTTCCCTCAATCTTGCTCTGCCGATTGATGAGATCAAACCCTTCTTGAACGAAAAAAAGGATATTTCTCTGGCTACGTTCGTCGAACAGGATTTGCAATTTCCAGAAGCAGATTATTTTCGTGGCAATTTCTACCTTTATGAAAAAGGCGAGCCTGAAGAAGCCATTGAATCCTTCAACAAAGTCATTGCACAAAAACCAGACTGGGTTCCTGCCTACAACGATCTCGCTACGGCATACAGGGACTTGGGGGATACAGATAAGGCGATTGCGAATTATAAAAAAGTTTTGGAATTAAATCCGCGATTTGCAGAAGCTTTGACCAATCTGGGAAGTTTTTATTTTAGAGCCGGAAAAATTGCAGAAGCCAAAGACCTTTTCGACAAAGCGGTCAAACAGTTTCCAAATTTTGTACAGGCCCTGTCCAATCTTGGCGCGACTTTAAACAAGTTGGGTGAGCCTGAGAAGGCGTTGTCTTATTTGCAAAGGGCGGTGAAGGTCGATCCTGAATTCGAAATGGCGTATTTTAATTTAGGGAATTCTTATTTTGATTTGAAGAAGTGGGAGTCCTCAGAGAATTCGTTCAATCGTGCGGTGGCACTCGGCGTGGATTTTCTTTCCCTGCATTGGAAACTCTATGAGATTTATAAAAAACAGGGCGCGTCCGAAAAAGTAAAACAGCAACTTTCAATTATTTTGCAAATAGATCCTGAGAACGAAAAGGCACTCAAGGAAATGGGCGATGATCGATAGCTCCTTTCTAAAGAACAACACTGGGGCTGTGTGATATTTTTATCGTTAGTGCTTTGGGTTTTCTTGTAGTGTGATTTCAAGCACGAGGGGACGTCCATTGCGAAGTATCTGAAGTTGTACAGTCTCTCCGATTTTTCTTTTCCCTATCTCTCGGGTCAAATCTTCCATGGATTCGACTTTTTTGTGATCCAGAGTCAACACGATATCGCCTCCGACTGCGAGGCGTATGTTGCCGATGATCAATTCCTTTTGTCCGCCACGCACTCCTCCCAGATCGGCGGGGCTTCCTGAAACCACTTCAACGACCAGTATTCCTGTTTCTGTGGTTTCTCCAATCATTTCAGCAAGGTCTTTGGTCATCGCCAATCCAGAAACACCCAACCATGGCTGGGCGAACCGGCCCGATGTGATCAATTGGGAGGCTACCTCGCGGGCGCGGTTGATTGGGATCGCGAAGCCGATTCCCTGATAGCCTCCAGAAAGACTGAAGATCGCCGTGTTGATGCCGATCACTTCTCCGCTGGAATTCAGAAGCGGTCCACCAGAATTTCCCGGGTTGATTGCGGCGTCTGTTTGAATTAAATTTTCCAGCACACTGCCATCCCCATTTTGCAATTGGCGATTGATGGCACTGACAATGCCTGAAGTGAGTGTGTGCGAAAGGCCGAAGGGGTTGCCTATAGCGATGGCTTTTTGTCCGACACGTATTGAGGCCGAATCGCCGAGGCGTGCAACATTTTCGACATATCTGCCTGGGATTTTGAGAACCGCGAGATCGACTGATGGAGCGGTCCCGATCAGTGCGGCGGGGATTCTTTTTCCACCTTCCAGCGTGACAACCACTTTGTTCGCACCATCGACCACATGGTGGTTGGTCAGGATATACCCTTCCTTGTCAATGACGACGCCCGTGCCCTGGCCCTGCTGGGGCATGACCCTGCGCCAGGAATCGATGGTCAAAGTGGTTGAGGTGATATTGACGACCGCAGAGTGTGCTTGCTCAAAGACCCGAGTGGTGATTAGCTCGTCATTTGAAATGAGCGGCGCAGGTCGCGGTAAATTTTCGACTTTATTAAAATCGAGATCAGCGGCTCCCGGTCGCCCAAAAATTTTGTAATTGATTTCTTCCCAGTGATCAAACGTCCAGGTTCCAAGGACAAGGATCATTGCCCATATCAGCAAACGTTTGAAAAGATCGTAGAAGGTATCTTGTTTCATGGTCGTGACTGGTTGCGGGCTTTCATTGAACGCTCAATATTTTTTGCAATGAGAATCAAAAATCTTTTCCCAGATAATGTTGACGCAGTAAGAAACTCGAAAATTGATAATAGGCAATCCCGTCGTTTAAAAGTTTTGGATCGGGTTCGATGTCTACTGCCTGGTGTGTTTTTCTGTCATAGCGTACAAAATCAGATTGTTGTTTGGGCGATAAGGTCAGCAAAACTCCATTCCGGTAGAGTCCAAGGTTCTGGTAAGTCCCCAAAAAGGCCTGGCCTTTTTCTGGATTCAGCTTCAAAACATCTTGCCCTAAAAATTTAGTGGGATAAGAAAAATTAAGCAGTCCCAAAAGAGTCGGGCCAATATCAATCTGGCTCGTCAAGGTGTCGACTTTTTGGGCAGGGATCAACTTGGGTGCATAGAACCAAAGTGGAATATGATAATCCTGTACGGGGATATTTGTTTTACCACTGCCCGAAGCGCAATGATCGGCGACAATAATAAAAATGGTGTTGTCAAACCAGGGATGGCTCTCAGCCTGCTTCAAAAATTGTGCAATGGCAAAGTCCGTGTATTTAACAGCACCGTCCCGTCCGGTTTTAGACGGGATGTCAATGCGTCCTTCTGGATAGGTGTAAGGACGATGATTAGAGGTGGTCAACACGAAGTTGAAGAAAGGTTTTTGGGCTTGATGAGATGCGTCGGATTCTGACAATACCTTATCAAATAGATTTTCGTCGGAGACACCCCAGATATTGGAAAATGTTATCTCTTCTTCTTTGAAGGAACTACGATCTATAGGAGCAAATCCATTGTGCTCAAAAAAATAATTCATGTTGTCAAAATAGCCAAAACCCCCGTAAATGAATTTTAAATCGTATCCACGATTTTTGAATGGAGTGCCCAGATTGAAAAGATTTTCATTTTCAGGCCGTTTCACCACAGAGTAGCCAGCTGTAGGAGGAAGCGATAGCATGAGTGCTTCCAGGCCTCTTACGGTACGTTTCCCGGTTGCGTAAAGTTGCGGGAAAAACAGGGACCGATTGACCAACTCATCCAGATTGGGGGTCAGGTTGTAGGTGTTGCCAAACGTCGCCATGAAAGAGGCACTCAAACTTTCGACTGCGATGAGGACGACATTGTATTTTTTCTCAGGGCCGGGATTTTCGATTTGTCGGTACAAGCGGTTTCCGCTTTCGGGTATGAAATGGCTGTTGGGTGTGGCCAATTGTTTCTTCATATTTGCCACAACCTCGGATTCCGGGAGGGTCGGGTAAAACAGTTTGTATTCCAATACATTTTTGCGGAAGGCGGAGAAAGCTTCGTACAACCCGTTACGAGCCAACTGGTCGGTGATGCGGTTGTGCGAAAAAGTCCTGTCCATGGCTCCAAAAGTAAAAAAGGTGATGATTGGAAGGAGAGCAAAGCCGGAGGCAACGATCATCCTTTTCTTAAAAGCCATTGTGCAAGAGCTCTGTGCGATTTGGACAATCCATTTCCGAGTGCTGTAAAAGAGAATGATGGAACAGGTGAGAACCGAGGTGTAAACCCAATGCATGGGATAGGACTCTTGAATATTCCCCACGACTTCCTGAGTGTAAATAAGGTAATCGACAGCTATAAAATTAAATCGATTGGTGAATTCCTCCCAGAAAAACCACTCGGAATGCGCGATGAATGTGAAAAATATCAAGGTCAGAAAACACAACAAAAGCGTAAATTTTTTATACAGAGAATGATTGAAAACGGCATTTGGAATCGCCGCTAAAAAGAAAACAGGCAGGATCAAAAAGTAACTGAAAAAAAGACTGTCGTTGTAAATTCCAATGAAGAAAATTTTTACGATGTCCACCATAGGCGTGTCCAACGATGAAAAGGCGTTGATGGTAAGAACAGTCCGGATGATGAGATTGATCAGAATACAATAAAAATAGAAAAGTAGAACGAGCTGGAATCGACCCAATGGGGCAGAAAGACTGGAGATTTTCTTTAAAAGAAACATTGTGTGGGGGGTATTCTTCTGTGGTTTATTGTGAGCGTTGCAAGAAATTTATCATAACCAATCGTGTTAGGATTGTAAAAATATTATGTTAAACGGCTACCAGGTCAATTATTGCTTTTACGGCAACGGCACTTCCAGTAATATTTCGCGGTTTTGTGGTGAATTTCCAGCTTTAGGATCTTTTGGCTTGTTTTTATTCTTACAGGATTAGCCAAAATGATCAATCCTTGCTATATTTTAGCGGTGTTGATGAATACTTGTGTGAAATATTCCTCTTTCGTTTCATGTTGACGTTGTGATGCAAGCCAAAAAAAATATTTTAGTGGTTCGTAATCCGAAGGCCGGTCAAGGCTCCCGTTTGTTTGAAAATACGATGTGTGCTTTACAAGAAACCGCACAAAGACTCGAAGTCATCGAAACACAAAGTGCCGGCCATGCGGAAGAGATCGCCCGAAACGCGGCTGAAGCAAATGAGTGGGATGTTCTGGCAGTTGCTGGAGGGGACGGCACGTTGAACGAAGCCGCGAACGGTCTCATAGGCTCCGAACTTCCTCTGGGGATTATCCCTGTTGGGACAGCGAATGTGCTGGCCCGGGAAATCCATTTGCCGATGGAGGCGCAAGGCATCGCGCGAACTTTGCAAAGTGGGGCGGATATCAGCATTTACCCGGGTCTGGTCAATGGCCGGGTTTTCCTTATGATGGCAGGTGCCGGATTTGATGGGCGGGTGGTGTCCAGAGTTTCCCAGAAACTCAAAAAATATTTTGGGTCCGGAGCCTATATCATTTCAGCATTGACGGAAATTTTCAGTGGTCCGTCCCCCGTGATACAAGCGGAAATCAACGGTTCCACGCATAGCGCAAGCTGGATCGTTGTTTCCAATATTTGTTTTTATGGAGGCTCCTTTTGCATGGCACCCTCCGCTCATATTGAAACTTCAGGCTTTGTCGTTACATTATTTACCAGTCAAACTCCATGGGGGCGTATCCGGGATATACTGGGTGTTGCGATCAACCGATCGGGCGTTCCCTGGGGGGCAAGGATGTTGTCAGCAAAAAATGTTAATCTGAGTGGAGAGGATGGCGTCATGCAAGTGGATGGCGACTTTGTCGGACCATTGCCTGCTGTGGTGGAAGTCAGTCGGCAACCTCTGCGGCTGATCATCCCCCGAGTACTCGTAACGGAAAGAGTGCGTTTCAAATCCCCCGTTGAATGCACCAGGCTCACATCATCAATTCAGGGGTGAGTTCCCGCAATCCCTTTTGATTTTTGACGTAGAGATTGGGCAAGTCGCTGGCTCCATAGTGGGTAATGTATAAAAACACATGCTCGCGTGCATTGATGCGCATCGCCCAGGGGTCAAAGTCGTCGCGGTAAAAATTCTGGTAACGCTCCATGGCCTCTTCGACCGTCAAACCGGATTCTGGAGTGTAATAGTAGTCCAGAGCCAGATCGTGATTGGGATTTACCT
Organism: Nitrospinae bacterium CG11_big_fil_rev_8_21_14_0_20_45_15; assembly: GCA_002787235.1. Lineage (GTDB taxonomy): Bacteria > Nitrospinota > Nitrospinia > Nitrospinales > VA-1 > Nitrohelix. Next base: position 27,659 of record PCWG01000035.1, on the reverse strand, counting down.
CTGGCGTGATCTTGAAGTGATCGGTGTTTTTGAAAACGGGAGCATTTTTGTAAAGCACAAAGAAATACATCTCGACGGAATTGATTTTATCCTGATTTTGTAAAAGGAAACGTCGCGTATCCTCAGCTTCCTCCTCTGTTTCCGAGGGAAAACCATAAAAGGCCATGACGTGACTCCAGATGCCGACCCGCTTGGCTTCAGATAGATTCACAATCGCCGCATCAATTTTCGTGTCTTTTTTCACCAGCTTGATGATGCGCTCATTGGCAGACTCCAACCCGAAATATAAAGAGCGACAACCCGCCTGCGCCGCTTTATCCCAGATTTCCGGTTCCAGCAGACTTTCTTCAAAGCGGATCAACGTGGTCCAGAAAATGTCGAGTTTGTTTTCAATCATGATTGCAGGAATTTTTTGGAACAAAGCAGGCGGGAAGGATTCGTCCGTAAACAGAAAATGCCTGGCATTGTATTTCTTTTTAAGGAATGCAAGCTCTTCCACAATCTGATCCGCGTGTTTTGCGCGAAACTGGTCAATATAGCCTGCACCGTGATCGCAGAACGTACACTTGCCCCAATAGCAACCGCGCGTGCCTAAATAGGGAACCAGCTTTTCGGGGGAAAAATACTTCTCCCAAGGGAAGCCATCAAAATCCGGCGGAGGCAATTCGCTGACACGCTCCTGATGCAATTCATTGACGTGTACCTGCCCGGTTTCATCCTTGTAAATGAGATTGGTGACCTGAGACATAGGGATATTGCCGTCTATGGCCTCAACGAGCCGCACGATGGAATTTTCACCTTCGTAACAGATCATGGAATCAAAGGCATCGCCCAACAGATTTGCTTTATACGGCAAGTCATTTTTGAGTCGAGTGACGATGTTACCGCCAATGGTGACGTGAATGTTGGGGTATTGTTTCTTGATCAATGTGGAAAATGTGATTCCCGCCATCAACTGAACGGGCGTTCCAATCGAAATGCCTATGATATCGGGACTCTCCTCGTCAATAGAGGGGAACACAAGGCGTCGGCAAATATCGGCATAAATATTGACCGTGTCATCGAAGGGTGCCTTGACAAGGTCGCCGGATATCCAGGGCTGATAGACATTCAGATTGCTTTCGACAGGATAAAAATTGATGTTGGCGGGATAATAGGCAATGGATATGAATTCCATGACTTCACGAAACGCGTTCAGGGCCCATTCGCACTTATCCACGTTATAAAACTCCTCCGACCGCATGATTTCCTTGGCCCGAGTCACCTTATGAATATGATGCTCAAAGTCAACCGTCAGGTATTCCTTGAGCGTGGATCGAAGACCCCGATCCTCTTCCGTTGCCGTCGCCTGTATTTCCTTCTTTTTCAAAACGTCGATTCGGTGCTTTATTTTTTCTTTAACAAACTCAAGGAATTCCCGTGTAAAGAAGTGATCGAACATTTCTACATTGATATCTTTTTGGACGACTTCTATACCGTTTTGACGCAGGACGGCGGTCAAACTGGGCAAAGCCAGATAAGGTGCGGTTGGCACCCATTCCGGCGGAAATAATAACATCACTTTTTTCATAATCACGTTTCCAGTGCTGAGCAGGATAATTGCAGAATGGTACCACAAACCGTTTGAATCCAAAAAGCCAGGCAAAGAATCTAACAATCAGATGATAACAGACTACCCCCCGTTATTTCCAATACCTATCGAAACCTTAATTTTCGGTGGGATAAGTAAAGTTAAGATGATACCATAAAAGAATTTCCAATTATGTCTTTCCTCTGTCGGCAACCCTCATGTATAGGGATGCCTGTGTAATGGGAAGGGACTCAAATAAAACCTGTAGCGGGAGACAAATTGAACTTATGTCGGCTCAAATACCCAACACCGAAACGATAGCCAAAATCCTTCTGGATGAAGCAAATCTGGCATTTTGTGAAACGGCTGAACGTAAAGATGAAAAAGGCAAGCGAACTCTGGATGGTTCAGGCTGGGACGATGGCAAGATGGATGGCGAATATGATGAGGTCGATTATCAAAACATTTTGGAATGGCAACTGAAGGCCGCTATGGTCTGTGATACGCATCCTGAATTAGAAGCAACGACAGCGGAATTGTTCCAAAAGGTGAATGCCGATAACGCCGAGGAAATTCTGAAGCAAATCATGGAAGACGAAAATATTCTGGAACTGGCAAAAGGAGCCGTCATCGTTTTTATGTTACGATTCCCGACCGTACAGTCTTTCGTAAACAAAGGTCATCCGCTGGTACTGGCCGCAGACGAGTACATGCTGGAAAATTCCAACGCTCAGAACTGGAAAGATTATCAGCACATCGCTTACGAGAATCGATGGATTTGAAGTCAGTAGTTCTTAAAAATTCAACGCTCCAGTAACCATTCAATCGATATGCGCTTTCGTTATAAACTCGATAAAAAAACGTTCAAGAATAAAAAAGTCGCTCCCAAGCGGATGCCTGGCTGGGATCAGTCACACATTGACGAAGACCAAAAAGGCGATCACTCCAGCGGTTCGGGTGATGTTTTGTCATTGGATCATGATGCCATATCCAATGCCAACCGGGCGGAAATCAAGAAAAAGAACGACGAGCAAAGAGAAATGTCCCGGCGTGATCTGTTTTCGTTCATGCGCGTGGGCGAATTTGCCGAAGCCGTTGAAGAAGAGGAAGAGAAAAAACGTAAAACAAAAAGGAAGGGCAAAGATCGTACTGAAGATTCTGCTGAACTCGAAGAGTGTGCAGAAGGAGATGAACAACAACAACAGGAATCCATAGCCGTATTGGAAGAAGAGCCGGAAGAGCCCGCTGTGCAAAAAGGATTCTTTAGAAGGATGGTGGACAAAATCCGACCGGGAAAAAAATCAGTTTCCGAAGAAGTTTCCGAGGATGTGGCTCCTGCAGTGGCTGGCTTTGCAGAAAATGCGCGCTCTGCCATGCACGAATCGTATGAAGAAGAGCCCGAAGAGGAGATTGTCCAAGAGGAACCCGAGGCGGAATACGATCGACGGAATTTGTTGAAGCAGGGCATCCATTTTTTTGCAAAACCCGCAATGGATTCTGTGCAAAGCAAAATAGATCGAGTCAACGAAACGGTCGACAAGATCACCAAGAGAATCCCTCTCATACGCCCACCGGGAGCCCTGTCAGAAAAAGATTTTTTGAACGCATGCACAAGATGCGACAAATGCATTCACGCCTGCCCCAAAGACGCGATTAAAAAGGTTCCCAAAAAGATGGGATTCTTCATCATGGGCACGCCTTATATCGAACCATTGAAAAATCCCTGTGTCATGTGTGATGGATTGCCCTGTATATCCGCTTGTCCAGATGGAGCACTGGAGCCTTTGGATAGCCCCGCAGATGTTAAAATGGGCTACGCTATCCTGGACAAACACCGATGTCAGGCTTATGGCGATACCTTTTGCCAGCAATGTGTGATTGATTGCCCGATTCCGGGTGCGATCACCCAAAATCAGGACAACCAGCCCACCATACATAAAAATATCTGCACAGGATGTGGAGTGTGCGCCCATTCCTGTAGTGCTGTGAACATTCCTGTAGCCATAAAAATAAAACCTCAGATGATTATTGAGCATCAATTAAAGAAGAAACGTCTGGAAAAAGAAAAAGCGGAGCGAGAAATTCAAGAACGTATCGCCCGGGCTCAATGGGCACAAGAAGAGAAAGCGGAGAAAAATACGGAACCTGATGAAACACTGTCAGGCAATTGAGATTGATTCATGCCAATGAGTAGAGATGCACAGGTCACGCATGACATGCAGGCGCACTGTTTCATGCTGTGAATGTGACAAAAATTGAACGAAGCTGGTAAATTGTGTTAGATTGACTGTTTAAATTAAACCCAAATCTTTTTTAAGAGGAGCAACATATGTCTACCTTGGTAGCGAAGCAAGCACCCTGTTTCAAGGCACAGGCTGTTATGCCGGATGGAAGTTTTAAAGAAGTTCAATTGTCTGATTACAAGGGAAAGTACGTTGTATTGTTCTTTTATCCTTTAGATTTTACCTTTGTTTGCCCCACGGAAATCATCAGTTTCAGTGACAAAATAGCTGAGTTCGAGAGTCGAAATACTGCTGTTCTGGGTGTTTCCATCGACAGTCAATTTTCGCATTTGGCGTGGCGTAATTTGGATCGAAAACAAGGTGGATTGGGTGAAATCAAATATCCTCTCATCGCAGATATCACTAAAAAAATCACCAGTGATTATGGCGTTATGCACGAAGCCGGGATCGCCTTCCGAGGTTTGTTTTTGATCGATAAAGCGGGTGTTGTACAACATCAAGTTGTCAATAATCTGCCTTTGGGTCGCAACATCGACGAAGCACTGAGAATGGTAGATGCGCTTCAGTTTTTTGAGAACAATGGTGAGGTTTGTCCAGCCAACTGGAGCAAGGGTTCGGACGGAATGAAGCCTGATCCAAAAGGTTCCAAAACCTATTTTGAAAAACACAATTGATCTATTAAAATAAGGCTTTGTTTTTGGGGCGGTTACCTTGAAAGGTACCGCCCCTTTTTATTATGATTCTTTTATCCAACGACGATGGTTTCAACGCAGATGGAATTCAGATTCTGTGGCGCGAACTGGCTAAAGTATATGATGTGATGATCGTTGCGCCCGAAGTAGAACAAAGCGCAATGGGGCATGCCATCACCCTTTCAGCACCCCTGAGAGTTCGCGAAGTTAAAGAAGAGGGCTGTTTGATTGGCTATGCGGTGAATGGAACGCCCGCCGATTGTATCAAAGTGGCGACGACTGTTTTGTTAGAGGAAACACCTGAATTGGTTATTTCCGGCATCAATCTGGGAGGAAATCTCGGAACATGCGCCATTTATTCTGGAACCGTATCCGCGGCCACTGAAGCGGCAATCATGGGGATTCCTGCGATCGCAGTTTCTTTGAATACATTTGTGAATCCCGATTTTTCGGCATCTGCAGAATTCATCAGGAATTTGATACCTCAAATATTGAAAAGAGGTTTGCCCGCTGGCGTTGCATTGAACGTGAACGTGCCTGCAGTCCCTAAAAGTGAATTGAAAGGGGTCGCGATAACTCGACAGGGAAAATCGAGAGTGATTGAAACGTTTGATAAACGCATCGATCCCCGAAACAATGTATATTACTGGCTGGCAGGGGAAATGCGATTTGACGAAGTCGATGAAGATGCCGATTGCAGAAGAGTTGCGGACAATTATATTTCAATCACACCCGTTCAATTTGATTTGACGCGCCATGAATTTCTAACCGAATTGAAATCCTGGAACCTGTCTCTGGAATAAATCTTGAGTTTGAGAGGGGTGGCGTCGGTAATTTTTTACTTTTTAGTATGAAATAGAGATTTGACCCCTAAAAGGCTTTCAAGAAAAAGTAGAAACTAAAAAGAACACGGCATCTCTATAAAGAGATGCCGTGTTAACAAACCTTTTGTTAGGAAGCGGCGTTTGCTTCTGCCTTAGCTTTGGCTTCTGCTTCGGCATCTGCCATTTCTTTCAAAGCTTCTTTGCGGCTGAGTTTGACTTTGCCATGAGAATCAATGTCTATTACTTTGACGTTGATCTCATCACCTTCCTGAATTTCGTCGCTGACGCTTCGAATTCTTCGGTCGCAGACTTGAGAAATATGCACGAGACCGTCCGTTCCAGGGAGTATTTCAACAAAGGCACCGAAATCGACTATTTTCTTGACCTTGCCAAGATAAATGCGTCCAATTTCGACTTCCTGGGTCAGTCGTTCGATATAGTCCTGAGCGGCTTTAGCGGCGGCTTCATCTGAAGACGCAATCGAAACCACACCGTCGTCATTGATGTCGATGCTTACGCCTGTCTTCTCAATGATTTCACGAATGACCTTGCCGCCCGGTCCAATAACATCACGAATCTTGTCTTTCGGGACAATCATGGTGACGATTCTTGGGGCGTATTTGGACATTTCGTTACGCGGTGTTTCGAGAGCTTTTTTCATTTCACCGAGGATATGAATTCTTCCCTCTTTGGCCTGCTCCAGTGCCTTCGCCATCGTACTCTTGTCAAGTCCCTTGACTTTAATGTCCATCTGCAAGGCAGTGATTCCCTCTGCCGTACCCGCGACTTTAAAGTCCATGTCTCCCAAATGATCTTCGGAACCGAGGATATCTGAAAGGATGGCAATATCGTCTTTTTCCTGAATCAATCCCATTGCGATTCCCGCTACAGGTGCGGAGATGGGAACGCCGGCATCCATCATGGAGAGACTTCCTCCGCAAACAGAGGCCATGGAAGAGGATCCGTTGGATTCCAAAATTTCAGATACGATACGTATGGTATAAGGGAAATTGTCTTTGTGTGGCAATACAGGAATCAAGGCACGCTCTGCGAGCATGCCGTGGCCTATTTCGCGCCGTCCGGGACCTGCCATAAATTTTGTTTCACCGGTACAAAAAGCCGGGAAATTGTAATGCAACATGAAGGTTCGTTTGCCTTGGAATTCCAGTGTATCCATGCGTTGCTCATCGGCAGAGGTTCCAAGAGTCGTGGTAACGAGAGCCTGGGTTTCACCTCGAGTAAAGATTGCCGAACCGTGGGTACGGGGCAAATAACCTGTCATGATTGAAATGGGTCGAACTTGATCGAGTTTTCGACCATCAACGCGGACTTTCTTTTTCAGGATCATTTGGCGTACGACTTCTTTTTCGAGATCGTGAAACAGATTGCCAAATTGTGTTGCGATTTCAGCGTCACCTTCAGGATTCAAAGAGGCTTTTGCGGCATCTTTAATCGCTGAAATTTTGTCAGTTCGTTCGTGTTTGCCAACGATCTCCATTGCGGCTTCAAGCGGTGCAAGTGCCTCGCTTCGAAGTTTGGCTTCGAGATCTTTATTCACCTGAACTGGCTCAACGACGGCTTTTTCTTTTCCGAGCAATTTGCGTAGTTCGTGTTGCATTTCTACGAGTTTCTTGATCCGTTCGTGCCCAAACTCTAATGCGTCCATCATGACCTGTTCGCTGAGGCCCGTGGCACCGGCTTCAACCATAACGATGCTGTCGGCGGTTGCGGCCATAATCATATTCAGGTCGCATAAAGGAATTTCTGCATGCGTTGGGTTGAATATGAACGTACCATTCAAACGTCCGATTCGTGCCCCTGCAAGTGGGGTCGTGAAGGGAATGTCTGAGATCATCAAGGCGGCTGAAGTACCGGTGATGGCTATTACGTCGGCAGGATTCAGCAGGTCGTGTGATAAAGGCATACAGACTATTTGAGTGTCGTTCAAAAAACCCTCTGGAAACATGGGCCGATGAGGTCTGTCAATCAGGCGGCAGATCAAGGTTTCCAAGTCGCTGGGTCGTGCTTCACGTTTAAAAAATCCTCCGGGAATTTTCCCCGCGGCGTAAGTTTTTTCTCGGTAGTCTACAGTCAGGGGAAAAAAATCTGCACCTTCACGGGCTTTTTTTGCCATGGTTGCAGTCACTAAAACCATGGTGTCTCCGAGACGGATTACGACGGCACCGCCCGCTTGCCTTGCTAAATCTCCGGCCTCTATCGATATATTTTTTCCGTCAATATCTACTGCTACTTTTTCCATTAATTATCTCCAATGTCTGATTATCGTCGGATGCTGAGCCGGGTTATTATTTGTTGATATCGGCTCGAATCTTCTCGCTTCAAATGGTCCAGAAGTTTACGTCGTCTGCTAACGATCTTCAGCAAACCTCTGCGAGAATGATGGTCTTTGGAATGGCTCTTGAAGTGATCTGTCAGATCGTTCAATCGGGTGGTCAAAATTGCGATTTGAACTTCTGCTGATCCGGTGTCGTTATCATGCAATTTGTACTCGTTGATAATTGCAGTTTTCTGTTCCTTGTTAAATGACATTATCCTTTCCTCTGGGTTACTCGACGGTTTTGCGAGGAAGGATGGGTGAATGTTTTCGTAGAGGAATGTCCGATATTAAAACCAGAGCATTGCAAGCACATTCCCCTGCGAAAACATTCCGCATCGTTTCTCCGCATAGTCGTCAATATAATAATATTAAATTAAAACTCGTTTTATTTTAAAAACGACGGTTTCGGGCTCTACTGCGGCAAAGTCTTTTTCATTGTACTTTGATTCCACAATTGCGAGCAATCGACCGTCTTCTCCTATTGCCCGGTAAAGGGCTTCTGTTCTGACTGGCTCGGAAATTGATTCAATGAATTTGCGATTCATGGCAATTCCATTTATGAGCAATTTCGAGAATTCATTTTTTATCGTTACTGATGGGAGAAACCTGAGTGCATCATCCTGATGCATAAGAACAGAGGAAACGTTGCCGTCTTTGACGGCGCGCTCCAGTGTTTCCAGTGTGATGGAAGTCTCTCTTTTAAAAATACCAACTTGTGTCCTGATCAATCGACTCATATGTGCAAAACATCCCATTCGCTCTCCTATATCGTTGCATAGAGTGCGAATATATGTTCCTGAGGAACATTGCACGGAGATGGATGCCCGATCCGCATTCTTATCAATCAAATCAATAGAATAAACATGAATTGGAACCGGATTTCTGTCGATAGTAATACCACTTCTGGCTAATTTGTAAAGGGGAATTCCATTTTTCTTCTTGGCCGAATACATGGGGGGTATTTGGTTTTGAGGGCCTTCAAATTCTTTGAGTGTGGCGCGCAAAATGCTTTCGTTGATGCCTTCGGCAGAGCCTTCGGCGATCACCGTCCCGGTTGCATCCTGTGTATCGGTGGCGGATCCCAGTGTCATTTCGGCTTCGTAAACTTTGAACTGTGCGGTAAGAAAGGGGATAATGCGTGTCGAGCGGTCGAGGCAAATAGGTAGCATACCTTCGGCTTCGGGGTCAAGCGTCCCTATATGCCCGGCTTTTTTAACACCGAGTATGCCTTTGACTCTTTGAACCATGTCAAAGGATGTCGGCCCTTTGGGTTTGTAAAGATTGACGACTTTATTCAAAGTGCATTTCGTTCAGGAGACGGTCGATTCTTTCGGCCTTCTCGTTTAGCTCATCAACTCGAAAATCAAGCTCGGGTATATATCGCAGGTATAGATTTCTCCCCAATTCCCTGCGGATATATCCTTGCGCGCTTCTCAGACCCTTAACAGCGTCGGCGGCTTTTTCCTTGTCGCCCATCGCACTGATAAAAACTTTGGCGTTTTTCAGGTTGTCTGTCAGTTGAACTGCTGTGATAGTTATAAATCCGACGCGAGGATCTTTCAGACCCTTTTGGATCAATCGTGAAATTTCTTCCAGCAATAATTCTTGAACTCTTTGTGATCTCTTGAATCTCATTTTTTGTCTAACGGGAACCCCATTCAGGGTCCATGGTCAGGATTTGAATCTGGCTGTCCGTGATTTCTGCCAAATGCATTTGTTCCACGGCGGTCACCAATTTATTCATAAGCCCGTCCAGATATTGTGTGTCGGTTCCTACGGCGACGATCCCTAAATGCAGGCTTTGCCAAATATCCTGATTGCCTATTTCAGATACCGAGACGTTGAATTTGTTTTTAAGTCGATCTTTGATGCTCTTTGCCACACGACGCTTTTCTTTTAAAGAATGTGCACCGTGTAGATGAAATTTAATAGAGCAACAGGCAACTCGCATCCGTCAATCTCATTTTTGTCTGATGCTTCGAACCGGATCAGCGTGTGATTTCTTCGAGCATATAAGGCTCAACGATATCACCTTGCTTAAGGTCTTGAAACTTGTCGAGGCAAAGTCCGCATTCATAGCCAGATTGTACCTCTTTGACATCGTCTTTGAAACGTCTCAGGCTCAGTATTTTACCATCGTAAACCACCACATTGTCTCGAATCAACCGAGCTTGTACATTTTTCTCGACTTTTCCTGAGGCAACTTTACAGCCCGCAATGGTGCCCACTTTGGGAACAGTGAAGACTTCGCGCACTTCGACTTTTCCCAAAATAACTTCTTTGAATTTGGGTTCCAGCATACCATCCATGGCCAATTTCATATCGTTGATGGCTTCATAAATGATGCTATAGAGTCGAATGTCGACTTCTTCGCGCGCGGCTAATTGAGAAGCTTTATCTGTGGGCCGAACGCTGAATCCAATGATTATGGCATTGGATGCGCTTGCCAGCAAAACATCGGATTCTGTGATGCCGCCCACGCCGGCGTGGATGGTCTTTATTTTGATCAATTCAGATTCAAGTTTGGTGAATGATTCTTCAATCGCGTGAATGGAGCCTTGGACATCGGCTTTGATGATCAGATTTAATTGCTGAATCTTTCCTTCAGAAATTTGTTGATGCAAGTCGTCCATGGTGACGCGGGTCGACTCGGCAAGATGTGATTCTCGTTTTTCCTGAATTCGCATCAAGCTGAACTGACGGGCTTTTTTCTCGTCGTTGACTACAATAAATTGCTCACCTGGATTCGGAACAGAAGGTATGCCGATGACTTCTACAGGGGTAGAAGGACCTGCTTTTTTTAATTTGTGTCCTTTATCATTGATCAGGGAGCGCACTTTACCGAAATAGGGGCCGACTATAAAAGGGTCGCCAACGGAAAGGACGCCTTGTTGAACGATGACAGTCGCGACAGGACCACGCCCTCGATCCAGTTTCGATTCGATGACCGTTCCCTTGGCTCGAATGTGATTGTTCGCCTTGAGCTCCATGATTTCGGCTTGCAAGGTGATGACTTCCAGGAGATGTTCGATTCCGGTTCCCACAAGTGCGGATATTTCAGAATAGATGGTTTGTCCACCCCATTCTTCTGGAAGCAGTCCAAGATTGGCCAATTGTTTTTTGACTTCGGCTGGATTTGCGTCGGGTTTGTCGATTTTGTTGATAGCTACCATGATTGGTACGCCTGCGGCATTTGCGTGGTCAATGGCTTCTTTTGTTTGCGGTTTGATCCCGTCATCGGCGGCAACCACCAATACAACGATGTCGGTGACTTGAGCCCCGCGTGCCCGCATGGCGGTGAAGGCTTCATGTCCGGGGGTATCGAGAAAAGTTATCGCAGAGTGTTTCAACTGGACTTGGTAAGCTCCAATATGCTGTGTGATTCCTCCCGCTTCGCCCTGGGTGACGTTGGTTTTATGTATTGCGTCAAGAAGTGAGGTTTTACCGTGATCGACGTGTCCCATGATGGTCACGATAGCGGGTCGAAGCGTACGATCAGCTTCTAAATCTTGTTCATCTTCTTCAAAATCCAAATCAGATGCTTTTTGGACCCGCTCTACTTCAAATCCAAGTTTGTCGGCGACCTTGCAGGCAAGATCAAAGTCCAAACATTGATTGATGTTGGACATGATGCCAAACAGCATCAACTCTTTGATGATATTATTCGCTGTGCATTTTAGTTTTTCAGCTAAATCTCGAACGGGTATATTGTCGGTCAACTGGACGACTTCAAATGTTTCCTGTTGTGCATCGCCGACAGGCTCCACAATTTTGGGTTCTTCGATAATTGCTTTTGCTTTTTTCCGTTTTTGAGTTTTGCTTTGTTCGACGTGAACTGGTTTGGGTTTTGATTTTTGATGTACCAGCTTTTTTGTTTCGAAATGAGGTTTGTCTTCTGTCTTAATGATCTTGAGGCTTGTCTTTTTTACCGGTTTTTGTGGTTCATCAAGCTCTAGTTTGATCGGTTTTGGAAGTGCCTTATTTACGTTTCTCTTTAAGGTAGTTATCTTTGGAGCTGCCTTCCGCAAGGACTCGAGAGTGGTGAGCTCGGATACACCGCCTGAAGATTTTTCTTTTACTGGCTTATTGGCAGATTCTTTGGGGCCTTTTTGAACTTTTTGTTCTTTGACCTCCGGTGGAGGGGCGGGCTTTTCTTCGGGTTCCGGCTCGGGTTCGACACGCTTTCTTGCGGGAGACTGAAACTTTACATTAGCCTTGGCTTTGGCCTTGGATTTTGCTTTGGCTTTGGGTTTTGCTGTTGTCGCCGCAGGTTTTTTAGCACCTTTTGGAGAAAAAAGCTCACGGATGTAGGCCGTAGCTTCCTCATCAATCGAACTCATGAAGTTCTTGACGGTAACATTCTTTTTTTGCAACGCGTCTATGATTTGATCATTTTGAACGTTGAGTTCGACGGCTAACTTGTTAATTCTGATCCTGGCCAAATAAAACCTCCTGCCTTGTTGGTATAAGGCATCATATTACACTTTAGTGATCCTGAGAAGTTATCAGGAATCCTCTGTTGTTCCAATTTGTTCTTTCGCCTGAGCAATGATCTGGCGACCGGTTTCTTCATCAATACCTTCTATTTCGAGCAATTCTTCAACGGGTGTCACGGATAATTCGGCCAAGGTTTCAAATCCGCTTGCATCCAAAAGTGATACAATTTCAGGGGCAATACCCGCGAGTTGCGACAGTGGTATTTCTGCTTCTTCGGGTTCTTCCTGTTCTTCAGCGGTTTCCTGAGCCTGATTCAAACCCAAAAAGGTTGATGCTTTTGTTGCCGCTTCTCCGGGTTCTTTGTAATAGACAGAACCGTCTTGCTCAATAGGGGCAACCAAGTCCTGCGGCACATTGTGCTCATTGGCGACTTCAATGATCGCTTCTGCTTTTCTTGGACCAATGCCTGGAATTTCGAGCAAACCTTCCAGTCCTCTTTTGAGAACTTCTTCTACGCTCACGATATCGTGGGAGAAGAGGATGGTCATTATTTTAGCACCAAGCCCCTTGGCATTTTTAACAATATCTAAAAAATCGACTTTATGTGGTGCCGACATGGACAGTAAAGCAGTTGCACTACGCAGATCAGAAGCTTCGGATTCGCCAGTAATGTCTACTTTCCACTTTACCAGCTTGGCCGCAAGCCGTACATTTTGGCCTTTTTTGCCGATCGCTAAAGACATTTGGTCGTCTGCGACGATGACTGCCATGTGCTTGGTCGTATCGTTGCGTATCACTCTTGTGATCTTTGCGGGACTGAGGGCATTGCGAACGAATACTTCAGGGTCATCGGAGTACTCAACAATGTCAATTTTTTCCCCGCGTAGCTCTTGAACGATGGATTGAACGCGCATCCCTCTCATTCCAACGCAGGCTCCTACAGCGTCGATGTCTCGATCGCTTGTGCGTACGGCTATTTTGGTTCGCCCATTGGGTTCTCTGACTATTCCCATAATCTCTACCATGCCTTCACTGATTTCTGGCACTTCCAGTTCGAACAGGCGTCTGACCAATCCAACATGCGTGCGGGATAACATGACAACCGCACTTTTGGAAGTTTTCTTAACGTCTACAACATAGGCACGAATTCTTTCGCCACGGTTGAATGTTTCTCGGAACACTTGTTCCCGGCGCGGCAAGATGCCTTCGGCTTTGCCCAAGTCAACGATCAGGTCGCCGCGATCAAAACGCTGGGCGATGCCATTGACCAATTCATCTTTTTTGCCTATGTAGTCATTATAAGTTATTTCAATCTCGGCTTCCCGTACTTTTTGCAAAATAACTTGCTTTGCTAATTGCGCGGCCACTCGACCATAGTCTTCCAGCACTTGACGAACGAGCAGGGTTTCACCCATATCGGCCAGAGGATTGATTTTTTTTGCATCTTTCAAGGAAACTTCAGTGCGATCATCTTCTACAGATTCTACAATCGTTTTTTCCAGGAAAATTTCGACTTCGCCCGTGGATTTATTGAATTCGCTGTGCATTTGCTGTAGCTCCGGCCAGCGTCTTCTTGCCGCAGCTTCCACGGCACTTTTCAGGGCATTGATCAGCGTTTCGGGGTCAATGCCTTTTTCCCGACTGATTTGCTCTAAAAGTGATAGTGCTTCAACATTCATTTTTTCTTTTCCTTAGTGGCATTTTACAGACGGTATAAACTGTGCTTCGAATGGGTTTATTAGGATGTAACTAAAACTCAATTTCAAGCCGGGCTTTGGATATTTTATCCAACGAAATTTCTTTCGAGGCATCGTCAATCTGTAACTTTAGGACGCTATTCGATACGTCTGAGATGACACCGACAAATTTCTTCTGTCCGTCAATCGGAGAGAAGGTTTGCACTCGTGCCTTTTTGCCAATAAATCTTCTGAAGTCCTCTTCTTTTTTTAAAGGCCGATCCAGGCCGGGGGAGGACACTTCCAATGTAAAGGGTACCGTTATGATTTCGTTTATATCAATCAAGTCGCTCAACTGACGACTTATATTCTGGCAATCTTCGAGCAGAACCCCGCCGGGTTTGTCAATGTATAATCTTAAAAGCCAGTTTTTTCCTGCTTTGAAGTATTCGACATCAACAAGCTCCAACCCTTCTTCCAAAATGATTGGGTCTACGATTTGAGTAACTTTTTGAACAATAGGGGTTTTAATCGCCATTCAAACCAGCCCGGAGGCCGTACGCCCATCAAGGCAGACCAATATTTGATTCTTTTTTATAATTTCTTGAGAAAAAGGCAAAGCTACGCTTTGACCTTTCCGGCCCAAACACAAAAAAAGCGGGCCTTTTGAGCCCGCAAATCCCGCAGGTCCTGTTTGTGCTAAGAGTCTACTAAACCGGGAATGGGGTTGCAAGCTAAATTTGCTATTTTCAATCAAACACTGGTCTACTAAAGTGTTGCAAGAATTCTTTGTGTTTCTTCTATAGCTTGGGTGACAGGGGAGGAGATGCTTTCGCCAGTTTTGCGGATGCGTATCTCAATCAACCCTTCCTGTAGGGTTTTGGGACCTATGATGATTTGAACGGGGAGTCCCAACAAATCGGCGTCCTTAAATTTTATTCCGGCTCGATCGGCACGGTCGTCGAGCAGGATTTCAAGGCCCTTTTCGCGAAAGGAGTAGTAAAGATTTTCGGAAACGGTGACGGTTTCCTCGTCTTTCATGTTGACGGGTATGATTTCTATCTGGAATGGGGCAATGCTTTTGGGCCAGCAAATGCCTTTTTCGTCATGCAGTTGTTCTATCGCGGCGGCGGCTGTTCTGCCGACGCCAATGCCGTAACATCCCATGACCATGGTTTGTTCCTTGCCATTTGAATCGAGAAAATTGGCTTTCATGGCTTTGCTGTACTTATCTCCAAGTACGAAAATATGTCCCAGTTCGATTCCACGTTTGACTTGAAGTTTACCTGAAGAGCATTGGGGGCAGGGGTCATCTGCCCTGGCAAAGCATAAATCACCTGTTATGACTTGGCTGAGGTCTCTTTGGGGAGCGATGCCGGTGAGATGAAAGTCTGTCTTATTCGCTCCTGCCACGGCTTGTGGCATTTGCATGATTTCGGCATCGGCATAGATGGGCATTTTGAGACCTATCGGTCCTATGTAGCCGTAGGCAATGTCGTCTGCCTGTTTGCTTTGGTCGGCAGAATGCAGCCATTCGCAATCGATCAATTTTTTCAATTTAATGGGGTTGATTTCTCGATCTCCCCGGCACAATCCTGCCACTAAACCTGCATCGCTTTCAAATACGATTGTTTTGATGACTTCCTGCGGGGTGATGGAAAGAAAGTTTGTAACTTCTTCGATGGTTTTCTTTCCGGGTGTTGAAATTTCTTTTACAACAGGAGGTGTTTGGTTTTCGCTTGCATTTGTCTTGGTTGGCAAGCATCGTTGAGCCATTTCAAGATTGGATGCAAAATCACAGGTGTTGCAAAACCCGATTTCGTCTTCGCCGGAGTCGGCCAGAACATGGAATTCATGCGAACGGGCACCACCGATGGAGCCGGTATCAGCCTCCACTTTTTTGTATTCGAGACCACACCGCTCGAAGATGTTGGAGTAGGCGCGGGCCATGTCGTCGTAAGTTTTATTGACGCTTTCTTCGTCGGCGTGGAAACTGTAGGCATCCTTCATCGAAAATTCGCGTCCTCGCATGATGCCGAATCGGGGCCTCACTTCGTCTCTGAACTTGGTCTGAATTTGATAAAAGGTCAGCGGCAGTTGTTTGTAGGAGTGTACTTCTTTGCGCACGAGGTCTGTAATAACTTCTTCGTGGGTGGGGCCATAGCAGAACTCGCGGTCGTGACGGTCTCGAATGCGGAGAAGCTCTTTCCCGTAAAAATCCCAACGTCCACTTTCCTTCCACAATTCTGCGGGTTGGATGCTGGGAAGAAACAATTCCTGCCCACCGATGTTATTCATTTCTTCTCGAATGATGTTCTCGATTTTTCGCAGGACGCGCAAGCCCAGTGGCAGTGTGGAATAGATTCCGGATGCAAGTTGACGGATCAACCCGGCGCGAACCATGTACTGATGGCTGGCAGTTTCAGCGTCGGCAGGTGCTTCTTTTAATGTTGGTATGAATAGTTGGCTGTATTTCATGTTCAATGAGTTTGAATGAGCTCGGATGCGGATTGTTGAAAGAGTTTGTTGGCAAGCTCGATGTCTTCAGGCTGATGGATTTCGAGCCAGCCTTGTTGAATCTCAACAAAATTGACGGTAAAACCCCTATCGATCATTTCCTGAATAAGGTCTGTGAAATTGAACCGTGTGATGTCGTCGGCTTCCTGAAACTTGCCTTTGTAGTTTTGTATGCAATCCTGATAAGTTTGGAGAAATTGTTCAGCTCCTGTTTTTGAAAATTTTGCCAGTCCGATGAATTCGTGAGTCGCCGTTTCTGGATTAATTTTGTTGCCAATTTTGGCAATGATATTTTCATGAACAAAGCTTATTTTCCGGCGTGCGGGTTTTGCCTTGTGTTTGCTGATAACGTAATCCAGCGTGGTCCTCTTATCGCCGGGATGGTATTGCGGGGCACTGTCTACGACCAACACGATGTCTTCCTTGCATTCCAGTATTTTGGGAAGAATATTATCCTGTAAAACAATGTCGGCATAGAGCATGAGCCAACCGTGTTGAATTTTATTTTTTGCGGTAAGGATGCTCTGCAAAGAAGTTCCATTCCGGTAATTTTTGTTCTCAACAAATGTAACCCCTTCGGCTTTCATTTGATCTGCGGCGTAGCCTGTGACGACTGTGATGTCGGTCAGATCGTTATGATTCAATGCTTCGATCTGTCTTTGTAATAAAGTTTTCCCTCCGATTTCGAGCATGGCCTTGGGCTTGCCGTTGAGTTCGGCTTTTAAAGTGGGGTCTTCACCTGCGGCTGGGATGATGGTCGGGATGTTGGTCGTTAATTCATTTTCTTCGTCTTTCTTTTTGACATCAAGAAAACCTACGGTTGAGAAAATATCGCGTACCAGTGCGCAATGCGGATCGGCTTCGAAAGAACGTTGATTGCTGAGGATGATTTTCGCGGTTTCTTCCATCGCCTTGTACGCACTGCGTAGCAGGTGGTTGGCGTGGATCACTATATTGAATCCTGCTTTTGCCAATTCATCCTCGGTGATCGTGTTGTAGGTGGTCGGCACACAAACGAGTGGTTTGCCTTTTGTCAGGTTTTCAGGAAGTGCCTTGTACCTTTTGGCAAATTCCAAAACCTCGTTGGGTTGTTTTGATTTAGAATGAATCATGATGCCATCTACACCTGCGGACAGATAAATTTTTGCGCGCTGAACGGCGGTATCCATATCTTTCCCGGCGATCAGGCTTTCGATGCGGGCGATGATCAGGAAGTCATTGGTCATGCAAATATTTTTTCCGCGTTTGATTTTCTGGGCAAAGACCTGTGGGTCTTCAAGAGTTTGTTGCGCTCCGGTTTCGAGACTGTTCCTTTTGGGAAAAACTTTGTCTTCAATGATAACGGCGGAGACTCCTGCTCGTTCGAGCTTGGAAACCATGTATTCAAAATTATTCGGGTCGCCGCCGGTGTCTCCATCCACGATCATGGGTTTGTTAGTAACGGCGAGAATTTCACTGATAGTTGCCAGTCGCGAGTCGAAACTGATGACTTCGATATCGGGGTGACCTTTGGATGCCGAGTCGGTCAAACTACTTTCCCAAATGGCATCGTATTCATGACGAATGGTTCCATTTTCAGTTTGACCTTCTACGTAAACGTTGTTGGCCAAAATGCCACTCAAGCCGTTGTGGGCTTCCAATACGCGGACCAATGCTCTCTGCTTTAAAAGAGATTTTAATTTACCTCTTCTTTGTTCGGGTAATGTGTTGTTAAGGAGTGTCATGGTTTCGGTTCGTCAAAGGGATGGTTTTCCATTTCCTCGCGCAACCAGGCGGGAAGGTAGATGGATTCCAAATCAAATTTTTTAAGTGTCTGCGATATGATTGCTATTTTTTCAAGAAGAGGGAGGCTCTGGTCCAATATGATCCAGTGACGCCCTCGTATTTTACAATGACCACTACGGGTCTCAATTTCATTGTTCGCCAGATGGTGCGTTTCTATGGTAATGGAGAGTTTTTGCGCAACGGATTCCAGAACTTCGAGTTTGTCGGAAGGGTCCATTGTCGAAAACTTTCATGAGCGAGGCGTTGCGAAGGTTTTACAGCGACCTGCTGACTCTGTTTTATTACAAATTGCGACTAAATAACAGAAAAAATATTTCAGTGATGAGACATTCCTGATGAAATGTGGCTGAGAACGTCAGTTATAACAGAATTCTTTGATCTGTCGGACGATTTTTACTGATAAGGATTTCATCAGATTATTGAAATTGATTCACCAGGCTGAAGGACTTCTGGATCTATGGCAGGCCTATTGTGCTGAAAGAATCGTCTTGAGGTCCCAGGAGTCCCAGAGGATCTACAATGAACGCGCCTCCATCGGTAGGATCGTTGGGAAGCGGTGAAGAAGGTTGCAGGTTGATGACTTCTGCAGATGCACCGAATCCAAAAATTGTTTTTTCTGCGTTGCTCTCGTTGATACGGTTGATGATATGGACAAGAGTAAATTTTGCGGGATCCTCAATGCTCAATTTTCTCGCTAGTACCTCAATCGCTTTATTCTGGGTTCCCACACTGTTGGCTTTTTGAACATTCAAATTGCCTTGTGAGGCATTGATGTTGATGCCGGTATTCAGACCGTTGAGAATATCCCCTTTGTTTGAAATCAGATTAATAGACCCCATTTTTTCAGTTTCCGGCAAGACATTGACCTGGGCGAGAACGATGTTTTGATCGGTAGTCAGGTTGACGGTGTTGCCATTGATGGAAGATTGCGGAGCCTGTGTCAACGATCCTCCCTGAGCCAGTGGGTTTTCTTTAGCGATGATGTTCACTGTCTCAGCGGTTGCTTTTCCTAGAGATGAAAATGCAACGTTTGTGGCATTGAGGGATAATTCAGCCTGGGCAGAAACCGAAGCTTCGACATTGATATTGGCACTGGTTTCAATCAGTATATTTTTGAAGCTCGAAGAGGATTCTGCAATGACTATGTTATTTTCGCTTTTGATGGCATTGAGGTTTGATTTTGAAGCGGACTGTTCGGAAACGCCGTTGACGAAGGTCTGACCCGTTGTGGTGATCTCCAGCTCGCCAGCGGTGATTTGTTGAAGCTCAGTATTATTTATCGAACTGCCACAAGGTCCATTGCAGTTTGAATTCCCAATCCCCGTATTATTTTTCTTCGTCAAGGTGATTGCGGTTTTAGCCGAGCCACTGTCCAGCTTGCCCTCCAGCACAACTTCTCCCGCAGTGATATTTAAGGGATTGTTGGCAGTCGATACGGTCGCTTGACGGAAGACTTTGAACGTTCCCTCGCCATCACGATCTGTATCGGCATCAATAGACGTCGATTCTGAAAAGTTGGCGTTTTTGAAAATATTGATGCCGTTTTCGGAACTCAATTGGGTTCCGACAGTTCCCGCAACGTCGG
This sequence comes from Nitrospinae bacterium CG11_big_fil_rev_8_21_14_0_20_45_15, assembly GCA_002787235.1. Classification (GTDB taxonomy): domain Bacteria; phylum Nitrospinota; class Nitrospinia; order Nitrospinales; family VA-1; genus Nitrohelix. The sequence continues at coordinate 7,992 of PCWG01000035.1, read as the reverse complement.
AAAAATCTGCGTTTCCGGCAATGACTTCAATGGGGTTCTCATCGGTTCCAAAGTTGTTTGGGGTTGATACCTTGAGAAATCCTTTTCCCGCGTTGATGTCCAGCGCACCATTGGTATCGCCGTCGTAAATGGACCCGTTTTGAGAACTTAAAGTGATACGAGGGGATTGGGTGGGGTTAGTCGTCGCATCCAGCAAACCCAAGGTAATGTCTTCTTTTGCGGCGAGGTTGATATACGGAGAGGCTATAACGGAATTCTGGTGCATTGTTATATTTCCCTGATTTTCCTCCGCCCATTTTTCCGTTGAGAGTTTTGCGGATTGGCTGGCGGTGATTTTCCCGGCCTGGGTGAAGTCTATATTTTCTACCGACCACTGAATATCTTTTGCCACGACTTCAGAGTCCACAGTGATATCTGCCCAGCGGTCAATTTTCCCACGCGGTAAAAAATTGGTGGCACCGGTAAAGATAATATTGGTTTGCTTATAATCCTTGTAATACTTGGGCATCCCATGAAGGGTGAACTCGTTGATGTTGGAAAAAGCTTCTTCTGTGACGCCATCAAAATATATCGATAGTTCCTCTTTATATGGATCAAATAAAGTCATTTTGTTTGTTGATATATTTGTGAGTTCCTGATTGTCCAGAAGTGCGTCGCAAGAACCTCCACAATGGGCTTGCCCAAATCCCAAGGATTGGCTCTTATAGGTGTTTATATTCAAATTCGAAGTTTGGATGTTTCCTTGAATATCAAAATCTCCTGCAAAGAGAGAGGTGAGTCCATAACTGGTATGTCTAATGGTGCTTCCTGAAGCCAAATAAAATTTAGCCCCTTTTTCAAAGCTGTAAAAGGAAGAGCCATAACCTTTCATTGTCAAGTCGGCTTTGACTGCTAAATTACCATGGGCAGATGCGGACAATGTGTTAAAAATGGATGCGTTATTTACAAAACTCAACTCGTCTGAACTGGTGATTTGGAAATAATTGATATTTTGAGTGTTCTGTTCGGTCAGGCCATCAATGTAAATATCCCCTAAGTTGTAACTGTTAAACGAGATTATGTTCCCCGAAATATTTTGCAGTTCCTCGCCATTTAAAACAAATCCACCGGTTCCACGGCCCAGGTGCACCGAATCTTCGGTGGAATTTTGGAAGTGGGTATAACCACGCGTATTGTCTATGGTGCCTTCAAGATTAATAACGCTTGCTTGAATCCTGATGACACCGTTGTATGATGAAATTGTTTTTCCTTCTGCCAGGTTAAAGTCACCTTCTCCATCCCGATTCGTATCTGCAAAAATGGAGAGAGTGGGGCGGGATTCCCCGACAGGATCCAGAGTGATATTTTCATTGATTTGCACATCGCCACCAGACTCAAGTGCGAGACTGCCGCCTCCGCTAAAATTGATCGGCGCGTTGACGGTGATTTTCCCACCAGGCTGTTGATTCCCAAAGTAACCCTTTGATACCTTCACTTGGGCTCCTGTGTTCAGAGCATCTTCCAGGATGCTGGCGGCTAATTTTGTGGGGGAATCAGAAAATTCAAAAACGCTGAGGTCTGGGTTGGTTGTTGGTGGAGCTTGTTTGCGAACAATTTCAACATTATCTGAAATGATATCCCAAGTACCGGCTTTGCCCGAATCAGAGGATACATTGGGGGCCTGGGTGATTTCGAGATGGGTTGTGCCTGCCGTGGTCACTTTGCCACCCACACCGTCGAAAGAGCCTCCGTGTGCCTTGATGGTTCCAAGAATCTGGCTGGAATCACCCCAAAGACTGACCTCCCCTGCGGGGCCAGCTTCGTAGGAGGATGCGTCAATGCTTGCAGAAGACGCCATGTAGGTACGCGAAGCTTGCCTGCCGTTCGGTTGTGAGATTCCGAAAGCTTTGCTCCCTATAAAGACTTTGCCGCCATGATTGTTGCTGGACACATCGATTTTGGCGGTGTCGAGCAGTCCTATTTTATTGCCGTAAATATCGATTTCGCCCGCTTGCTCATTGTTTCCTGAGCCAGAAGCGTTTAAGGTTCCCGCAACACGAACCATGCTTTGGGAGTCTCCATTCAATATGATTTTTCCTTTTTGGGAGAAGAAGGAATTTGCGTTGACGACACCGGACATATTGACAACGTTGCTCAATACATCTTGCGCTGATTTGATATCCAACACCACCGTTCCACCTTGAGCATTGATCTGACCGGAGTTTTCAATCGACTGGATGATCGGGGGAACGTATGAATCCGCATCTCTGTAGACATATCGCACTCCCAGGTTGATGAGACCGTCGCCGTACAAGTCCACGGTGAACTGTGTTCCTGAGGCGAGGGTGACACGAGCGAATCTGGCGTTGATGGTTCCCAAATGCTCAACTCCAGGGGCGACAAGGGCCAGCAAACCCCCATCAGCAACGTTGATGGCTCCACGGTTGATGATGGTGTTGCTTGAGTGAGGTGCTTGTTGGAACGAGTAGAAACCCTTAAGAAAGTTCCTATTATCAATGTCGCTTGTGGTTGCAATCAAGCCGTTGACATCAACCTGCGAATCTTTGCCAAATAGAATTCCGTTGGGATTGACGAGCATCAACCTCCCATTAGCGGTCAATTTCCCGAATATGTTGGAAGGATTGTCCCCGGTGACCCGACTGAGGTTCACCGAGTTTGAGGAAGGCATCTGAAAATCGGTATGTTCGGAAGTATCGATACTGAAGGATCGCCAATCAATGATGGCCTTATTGGAGCTCTGGATCACGTTCAAGCGAGTGGGAGAGGCTTGTTCTATATTGATATTGCCCGATTGAACAACGCCCCCTTCTGGATTCGAAAAAGCCAGATCAGCGGACATCAGTAAAAAGAGCAGTGAACTGTAAAGCCCCGTTTGAATCGTTGTTTTTAACCAGTCACTTTTCATCATAGCGATCCTGCCATTTGAGAGGTTGATCGTTGGATAATTTCCGAAAACGAGAACTGTTTTTTAAATTTAAGAAACCAAAATCATTGTATTGTCATCATTTAACTAAGCAATAAATGGGCCATTTTATTTAATAGTCCGTAACTCGTTATTTAATAGTAAGATGTGTTTTGATGTGCGGGTAACTTGCTATTTTTATCGAGCTTGTTGCTTGAATAAAAATGCTTATGTTTATAAAAATGTGACCAGGTTTTCTTGCCGATCGTTGGCAATCCTTGTGAAAAGATCGAACGGGTCTTATAATAGGAAGTTCTAAAATTGAAACTGAAGGAAGGGAGCCAACTGTGGCCAAATTTGTAAAGGTTATGGATTCTGAAGATTTGCCAATAGGCAAATCTGCGATCATTCGCATTGGGGAAAAGGAAATCGCCTTATTCAATTACAAAGGCAAGTATTATGCGGTAGATAATAAATGTCCGCATAAAGGTGCCCCGTTGGGAGAAGGGCGGATTGAGGAGTGTATTGTGATCTGCCCCAATCACGAATGGCGTTTCAAGCTGGAAACGGGTGGAAGCTTGCAAAATCCAGAACTCAGGACAAACGTTTACCCGGTGCGCACGAAAGGGAATTTTATTTATATCGGGCTGGAAACCGATTCGAGAACGGCTTTTGGAAAAGATCCATCAAAATTGCCGTCGAGTTTGAATTTTAACATTTCGACCGTACAACAACCTATCAATCCCGACGAAACCTTATAAGTCAGACGATTCACCGGAGGCAGAAAAGCCGGTTTCGTAACGTTTTTATTTGATATAAAAGCTTCGTCGGAGTTGGTGTTCTGTTTTTGGTTTTCTGAATTTTAAAACCGGGCTTTTGACAAGCCCTGTTCACAGCAGGCCTTGCCTGCGTTTTCTAGTCGCGATACACTTCCAGTTCTTCACAATTCTTTAAATTGGGCGATTCCGTGAGTGCCTTGTAACCAATACTGCCAAATTGATTTTTGTAGAGATCGAGTTTGATGTATTTCTTACTTTGCTCGGAATTGGCAAAGGCTTGTGCGCCTGAATCTCCAATGACGTTACCAAATACAGATAGATTATTGAGTTTCGGTAATTTGGTGGAGTTTGCTAGAGCGATGGCCCCATCGTCCCCGATCTCATTGTGATTCAGGTTGAGGATTTCAAGATTTTCCAGGTAGGGCGAGTTTGCGAGTGCTTCGGCTCCTTCATCGGCGCATTGATTGCTGGGCAAGATCAATTCCTTTACGTTTTTTAGGATGGGATTGTTGGCCAGTTCTATAGAACCCCTCAAGCCAAGAAATTTATCTCTCAAGTTGAGGATTTCCCCATTTTCAGAGAGCCCTTCTTTTATCAAATCGTCTACGCGCTTGCTCATTACAAACTCCTTAATTTAGATGACAACGGCTTTTTTCTGCTTGTTTGAGATGCAGAAGTATCCGAAAAAATTGTTTTGATGGTAAATTAAGAATATCACAATAAAGGAAATATTTTCCAAGTTTGTATCAAAGGTCGAAGTTCATTTTCAAGGCAAAAAAAAAGCAGAGAAACCCGAAGGTTTCCCTGCTCTGATAAGCAAATTTTCTTACAGCAGTGGATCCATGAACAAGCCATCAGTTTTCCACCGTTCAATGTCTTCCTTGGTCGGTACAGGCGGAATAGGCGATTTCCCAGCTCTGGACTCAAGCGGAGAGTGGAAGGTTCGCGCATAGGATTCAGCTTTCCAGAGTATGAGATGCGGGAAAACCGTTCCCCACGCGGCCATTGGAGTTCCGTCCACGCCACGTGTGACGCGTTTGTACCAAAGTCCATCGGGCCAATCTTTCAAAGGAACACCGTCCAGACGATCGGGCATTTTCTGGGTATCCATTTTGTTGGCATCTCTGAAATCGAGAGCACCGGTCATCATGGGTGTACCATCTTTACCGTGACATACCGAACAGTTGAGACCCTCAGCAGCCCCTGTTCCTTCGCCATTGAATATCTTTTCGCCTTCGGCGATGATGTCTTTATCGTCAAACCAGGACCATTGCTCCCCAAGCTTTCCTTCGATAGGTGCATGCTCAGGGTCACGCAAGGTTTTCAGGTAAGAGATGAGAGCGTGCATTGAGTCATCATCCAAATCTTCACCATAATATGTCGGCATCGCTTTTTTGGATTTTGGATCATCAAAGCCGGGAGATTGTTTTACTCTTGGTTTTACAATCTGCTCTTTGATGTACGCTTCATCATATAATCCGATTTGCTTGGTTCCCAGGTTTGGACCGCGATCGGAGTTGCCTTCCCAGAAAACCTTGTGGCAGTTGAAGCATTTGTTTTCTTCAAAAACTGATCGACCGGCGGCGATGACTTCGGGACCCGCCAATCCGCTCAGTTTAATCGGTGGCCTGTCCAGTTTCGCTACTTCAACCTCTGGGTCGAATTGGGGAAGCTGTCCTGTGATATTGATAAATATCAGAGATGCCAGAGCATAAGTCGCAATCAACCGGGTTATCCAGCTGATGTGGTTCTGCTCCGGTTGCATGGCCTTCAGGTCTAGAATGACAAAATAGGTCAGACCTACGAATGCGAAGGCAACAAATTCAATTTGCCACCATATCGGAAACCCCGCCGCCCCCGCCGCAAACCAGATCGCTGTAGCGATGACGAGGAAGACCGGTACTTTGATCTTGATATTTTGTAGAAAGCTTTTCTCCTTCAGTTCCCTTTTAGGGAGTGCCAGAAGAATAGCGTAGGTCATGGCAACAGCAACGATTGCGACGCTACCCAATCGTGCGGCGTGAGCCAGTCCCAATAGACCTGAGAGTAGCCAGATACCTACAGCGGCTCCCGAGGCAACTGCTACGATGAAACCTAATTTTTTCAAAAAGGGTTTTTCTTCCATCCTTTAGAGCTCCTGAAGTTTATTCTGCCGGTTGTGGTGCGGCTTCCAATGAAGTCGTTTCGGCTTTTTTCTTTTTAGATGATTTGGGATACTTGATGCCCAGCCAAATAATGGCGGTCATGATGATGAAAAAGGTCCACACGATGGTGGTGACGTGGAATCCGGCTTCGGCCAGGGTAGGCGCAAACTTCTCCGGGGTGACGTCTTTAAATACTTTATAGATGTGCCAGTTCATGCGCGACAATTCGCGGATGGTTCCCATCCAGCTCATGAGCCAGATGTCGGCAAATCCCAGGAAGATCAGGGCATACAATCCAAGGGGATTGATTTTGCCGTAATGAACTTTTCCGGTTCGTGTGGCGATGGTATAAAAAATGTAGTTGATGAAGGTGACTGTCACCAGGGCAAACGCGGCTGTGTTTTTGGAAATCATCAGTGCCAAGAAGGCCAGGTTGTCAGGCAGAACCATTGCATCATTCATTCCGGGTTCTGGCATCATCGTGGCATAGAACCGTCGGGGCGTGAACCAAATTGCGGCGGCGCAGACGATCAATATGAAACCAAATTTCATTGCCGGGAAGAAACGTTGGGCATTTTCTATACGTTTCATACTGACCCACATATAGATATTACTCATAGTGAACATGGTTCCGACAAGGAGTCCTTGTACGAGCATGAACATGGATTCACGATCGGACATGATGTACATGCCGATGGTGGCATCGTATTCGTAAATTTCTCTAACGAAGATGTAACCCATTGCTGGCAGAGGAATCATGATACCGACGCCGATGAGGTTGCCAATGTAGCCCACCCAGTCGTAATATTCTTTTTCTTCTTTGCTCTTGGACCAGAGGTACATGTAAGCACCGATGATGCACACCATGTATCCGCCAAAAGTACCGTTACCCACCAGACGATGGTAGTTGAGAGGCATCCAGGTCGGGGTTGTCAGTCGTGCCCATTCAGAGATTTCCATCAAGTTGTCCAACGGTTTCGGCGGTGTTTGCATGAAAGTCGCCGGGCCGTCGAGCGCGCAGAGCAGTGTGAGTCCCAAGATATTGAGGATGATACCGACTACAATATGTCGACCCTTTTTGTTGCTCTTGTTCAGCGGATCCCATGAATACACATAAATGTACATGATTATGGTTTCGAGTATGAACAGCGTGGGGTAAGCCACCATGAACAAGACAGGGAAGGATTGTATGAGATAGCCAATGAAGTCTTGGTAGGCGATCAACATAATGAACAGGAACAATCCACCGGTCAGGGCTGTGAAGCTGTAACAAATACCGATAACTTTGGTGATTTCATGTGCCAGACGCTCGAACTTGAAGTCGGCTTTGGCGAACATGATGAAGTTGGAAAGGGCACCACCCACTGCACCGTTGATGATTGCAAGTACGATAGCGGAGGTTGCCAAGTGATCGACGGGCGTTAAGGGAATCGCGATCAATGTTCCAAATACGGCACCCACTGCCGCAGATACCTTTAAATTCATCAAGCGGTGGAAATAGTTCAGGAAGCTCACTAGCAATGCGCCAAATGCGCAGGCCCATAATCCATAAAGCACACCGTGATGAATCCCGACGATGATTTCCCCAACGATACCTATGACAACGCCTATGAGGACTCCCAAAAAGACGTTTGATAGAATAATGGATTTCCTTACTCCCTGTGTTCGGCGTGCGCCCATGACTTCCATGATGACGACGAACATGGGGCAACCCAAAATAAAGGATGCGAAAAGGATGTGAAGCTGTGCGGCAAACCAGGTGAATTTTCGGTTGCTTGTGCCCAGGAAGGAAAACTCGGAGAATTTGTGATCTTTTGCCGGGCCGATATCGGTCAGGTAAGATAAGTCTTCCTCTTCGGCAGCACCCTCTTCGGTACCGGCACTATCGCCTGCGGCTTCACTTTCACCGCCTTCTTCCTCGCCGCCTTCATCTTCTTCCTCTTCCTCGTCTTCATCTTGTGCGTAAGCTGAGGACAAGGCGCCAAAGTTCAGCGTTACTCCGTTTGAAGACAACGGTGTCAGAGCAGGGCCAATATGAACCAGCCCATAGATTAAAATAAGGAGGAATGAAATCCCCAGTTTTGATAAAAATGAAGCTTGGTTCAGTTGCTTAGGTGACTTTTCCATTAGGATCTCTTGATAGCCTGTGGTTAAGAATCCGCAATCA
>PCWG01000038.1 GCA_002787235.1 Nitrospinae bacterium CG11_big_fil_rev_8_21_14_0_20_45_15 | reverse complement strand
CTCGCGGTGTAATTCGCAGGAGCGTCACTGGAGATAGAAACAACGCCAACCGCATCGGTCGCCGTAGCGGAACCGATAGCGACAGCCGTTTGTGGACCGGTTGCTTCCGTCGTTACATCCGCCGGAGCGGTTACAACTGGAGCAATTGTATCTCGAACCGTAGTGCTTGTTGATGCGGAAGAAGAATCTACCGTACCGTCATTCACTGTCAACGACACCGTATGCGTTCCTGCAGGAATCAAGACGGTGGGTGTTGCGCCAGTAGCTGTACCGAAAGGTCCGGTCCAGCTGTAGGTCAGTGAATCGCCATCTGGATCAGAAGAACCTGTTCCGTTCATCGTCACATTTGATCCAGAAGCTCCCTGCTGTTCCACCACTTGCGAAGGACCCGCATTCGCAACGGGGGGCTGATTAAGAGGGGCGATTCTGACCAGCAAAACATCATCCAATATTGTGCCCCTCCAGTCAGCGGTACCGATTTCCTGGAATGAAAGGGTTCCCGTGGTGCCTGCATTAACGGTAAACTCAAAATGATAAAATTCCAATGCGGGTCTATCTATCGGGGCTTTTAAGGATTGATGGAACACGGTCCCTAAATTGATATTGAGCTCATTGTCATTGTTTACGTATGGGTTATTGCCTAACCCGAATGTTAGATGATAGGTTCCAGGAGTGATGGACAATAACTGGTTCGATACAATGGTCGCATTCGCATTGGCACCCGTACCGTCCATATCGACAATATTGCCATTCCCTGGGTAGGCACCCCCTAAACCGTCAGAGACAAGATCAACATTGCCTGCGGTGATAGACCAGTCATTTGATAAGGCTGATGAGGTTTCATCATCAAAAGCACCCGAGAACACAACTTCAGTATTAGTGGGGAGTGGTTCAATAATGTCTGTTTTAACCAGCAAAACATCGTCCAGTACGGTGCCTCCAGAGCTTGCGGTACCTGTTTCCTGAAATATCAGGCTCGCCGATGTAGGATTCTCAATAACAAATCGAATCACAGTCTTTACCAGTTGTTCCCCTGAAAAATTTGCATGTGCCGGGGCCAGGAAGGTTTGACTGAACACAGTCCCCAAAGAAACCAGCAAACCATTATCATAGCTGCCAAGATTGGAGTTATTACCCAACTCGAATGACAACTCATAGGTTCCGGGGGCAAGGGTTAAGGTAGGGGATTCAATCGTAGCATTCGAAATCGCACCGTCCATATCGAGGTAGTCGCCGTTCCCCATATACAAGTCGGCGAAACCTGGGCCAATCACATCCACATTACCATTGGTGACCGTCCAGTTGCTTAAGCTAGTTGTCCCCGATGCAATTGAGTCATTATCAAAAGTGTCCGAAAACAAAACCACAGGTCCAGTCGTATAAATAGAGCCGGCTCCAAAATCGGCTATGATCAGATTGCCGGTAATATCAAAAGCAAGACCAAGAGGACTAACGAATCCGGTACCAAACGAACTCACCACACCTGCAGGACTGATTTTTGAAAGGGTTCCATTACCAAAGTTTGCCGCGAATACATTTCCTGAGTCGTCGGCGAGAACATCCAGCGGAGTACTCAAACCGGACGCACCAAAAACGGAAGCAACACCGCCGCCCGGAGGAACAACCATAACCTGATTCGTTCCCCTGTTAGCGACATATAATTCTCCTCCAGGGCCGAAGTCTATTCCGTCAGGAAAACTCAATCCCGTAGCGTACGTGCTTATGCTACCGGAAGGTGTGATCTTGAATACGCTAGTCACAAAATCTGAAACATAAATGTTTGCTGACGCATCGCTCGTGAAGCCGCCAGCACACGACGTGCCGACTGTGGCCAAAGTACTTACAACACCTGTCGAAGGATTTAGCCTTAAAATGGCACCATGGCAGTTGGATATGTAAATATCGCCCGTTGCCTGATCAAAAAAAGGACCTACATAAAAGCCGGCACCCATTTCTTTAATAATACTAAGCGCGCCGGTGGGTGTAATCTTAAAGACAGTCCCGGTATCTCTACCCATGGTATACGCGTTTCCGTCTGAGTCATGACTGACTCCACGGGCACCTGCTATTCCAGTCGCGAGGGCACTTACGCTTTTGCCTGGAACGGTTTGGGCCACTGAAATACCAGTCAAGCTAAAGATGAATAACAGAACTGTGAAAATAGAAAAAACTGAAGGCAAGCGGTTCATAATCATTCTCCCCGAAATACTACTAAATGGTATTAAAAACAGATGCTTTTTTCTCGCGCAGTCGCAACCCATGCTTTGAATAAGCTCATTTCATTACTCCCCTAGTTATGTTCACAGACAAGTCCCTGTCGAATAAAAAAAAGACAAGCGGTGTTCTAAAAAAATATAAATTTATTATATTTTATTCAAATTTCTGTGTATATCTAAAAATCAAGCATTTTGTTAAAATTAGATAAATGTAACAAAATTGTGACAATTGGAGAGGTTTGTACGAACACAACCAATTTTCTCCAGCCTTTTCCCGCGGCTGACCTGTGCGAAAATAATATGCTTTGCGATTGCACTCGACCTGTTATGGATACTTGCAGATATCAGCCCAATGTCTCCGGCGGCTCGCCGGTTAGCCTTGGAAGCGGTTGCTGAGGGGCAGGCGACGGTCTTTGCCGAAGGCGCGGGGGGTGATTTTAATACCGGGCGGACCTTGCCTGCGTTTGTATTCATTCTGGTCAACGCGGCGGGAAATGTTTTCGGCATCTTTGGGGCTGAGTCCGGCTTCTATGAGTGACTCGATGCCGCCATCGTTTTCGACGTAAAGGGCGAGTCCGCGATCCAGGACATCGTAGGGCGGCAGGGAATCGCTGTCGAACTGGCCCGGTTTCAACTCAGCTGAGGGTTCCTTGTGCAAAATATTTTCGGGGATGGTGGATTGACCGTCGCGTCGGTTGATCCAGTGAGACAATGCATACACCCAGGTTTTGGGCACGTCTTTCAGAGGCGCAAATCCGCCTGCCATGTCACCATAGAGGGTACAATAACCGACGCTGATTTCACTTTTGTTGCCGGTGCTCAGGACCAGCCATCCCATTTTATTCGAAAGTGCCATGAGAAGGTTGCCGCGTATCCGGGCTTGCAGATTTTCTTCAGCCAGTCCTGATTCGGTTCCTTTAAACAGACCCTGCAAAATTTTTTCGTAGGCCTGCATGGCTTTTTTGATGGCAAGACAATGCACTTTTATTTTCAGGTTTTCTGCCAATTGTTTTGAGTCGTTGACGCTGTGGTCGGAAGACCAGGGCGATGGCATCATGACACCGATCACGTTTTCGGCTCCTAGGGCATCGACGGCGATGGCTGCGGTCAATGCAGAATCGATACCGCCACTCAATCCTATCACCGCCTGTGTGAAGCGATTTTTTGCGAGATAATCCCGGGTCCCAAGCACCAGTGCTTTGTAAATCTCTTCCCAGGTGTCCAACTTTTGGCGGAGTTCCTTGATGAGTTCTGGTTTCTCACTATTTTTATAACAGGCAGGGACAGCGATCTTGCAATTTTTTATGCGGCGGATGTCAGTTGCCGATGTTTTGGATGATTTTGGTTTGGGTGTGATTTCGATATCGGAGCAGATGAGCTTTTCTTCAAATGAGGGGCCTTCGGTCTGGGGCTTGCCACGTCGAGAAAGCACCCGGCTGTTGCCATCAAACACCAGTTCGTCTTGCCCGCCGACCAGGTTGGCGTATACAATATTGGCATCGTACTGACGTGCCCGTTGTTTGAGCATGGCATTTCGGGCTTCGACTTTTCCGTTGTGCCAGGGCGAGGAAGAGATATTGAAAATGAGATCGACCTCGCCTTCTTCCGACAAAGTCCTGCCGGGGCCATTCGCGTCCCAGATGTCCTCGCACAGGGTGATTCCGATGCCGATGCCATTGTACTGAATTTTCAAGGGACGGTCACCTTCGCTGAAATAGCGTTTTTCGTCGAAAACTCCGTAGTTGGGCAAGCACATCTTGCGCGCATGGGCGCGAAGTTTTCCGTCTGCGAGTATGGCGGCTGAGTTGTAAAGTTTGTGTCCGACCTGCTCCACATAACCCACGACCACGGCGACGCCTTTGGTGTGGGGAATCAGTCGAGTCAGCACCGCCTTGTTTTCAGTGATGAATTTTCTTTTGTACAACAAGTCTTCGGGAGGATAGCCGGTGACTGCCATTTCGGGAAACAACACCCAATCCGCGCGGTTTTTCTTTGCTTGTTTTAGGAAAGAGCGCATCTTCTCAAAATTACCGGAGAAATCACCAACGGTCGAATTCATCTGCGCGATGGCAACGCGGATGGAAACCGATTGGGAATCTGCTATCAACCGTTTATTTTTTTTGTTCGAACTCGCCATGATTTTGAATGCCAGTGTGACAGCAAAAATTTTTACCGATATTAAAAAGATGATTATACTATACAGAGCTGAGGCATAGTTGGCCCTGTTGATATATTATGTGATGTCTGAATCAATGATTTTTAATTTTTGAAAAAAATACTATAGAGGAAAGATTCATGGAAGAAAGCGTCAAACATTCTATTCGTAAAAACGGGTATCCTTCAAAATCGGTCCGTCTGCCTTTCAAAGCTATTTATGAGGCCTGCAAAACAAATGAGACTTCAATCGGCGACGTGTTAAAGAATCTTGAAAACGAGGGTATCGTGGGTGCTGTCGATGGGGATTATATCCTTTTTAAAGGCAACGTTGAAAAGGCACCGTCTTCTTCATCCACCTTCAATCCTAAAAACCCTATGCAGGGGGAAGCGTTTAATATGGAAAATTTTCAGAAATTTGCTCAAGAGCAAATGCACAGCATGACCCCGGAGCAAGTTGAAGAAATCCGTAACCAAGTAGGAACGATGAGCGAGGCAGAAAAACAAAAAATTCTTCAAACCTTCGCCAGTCAATTCAAGCCGGGCTCTTGAAAAAAATTACTGTGGATCGGCACACCGGTTACCTCATATAAAATGTGTTCAGACAAAAGATGAAAACAAAGATCGATCCCGACAAAAGGAACAGACCTACAAAAATATGGTTCCTTATCACCCATTCGTCTATGCCATGGTTGGATTTATCCAGACGGTCCTGAACACTTTTTGTAGAGTAGGATTTATCCAGACCGGAACTGATTTTCCGGAACAAATTGGGATTGAATAATATTGCAAGACAAGTCACAATCCCCATACCTGCGGTAATGATAAAAAACCATCTGAAAAAGTCCACTGCCATTTCTGTAAACATGACACCGCTACCGGTGGTCGGGTCAACAATCACATCTATAAATATCCTCGCCTTAAAATCCAGCAACAGATACTTGAGGGTAAAAATGGCACCTGCCAAAAAAAATCCACCAATCCACCATCGACGCTGAATAATGGCCTCAGTGGTGTCATAATGTTTGTCCACAGAATCGGAAACGGAGTCGGTTTGAAACGTTTTACCAAACCCGGTATTGATTGACATTGCCTTTTTAGGGGCAAACAAAATAAGGGCACTGACAACAATCGATACTACGATCATGAATGTCAGCAAAATTTTCCCCGATTCCATAAGGATTTCATAAATTGAATCCATAACTCTGCGTCCTCTTGCAATTTGTTAAAGAAATTATTTCTTTTCTATAGGAACTTGACCTTGTGGCGTTTCACCGCGAGCTCTTTTTTCCTGGTCCAATTCCTGCCTTGCCGCACCTTCCGACACTACGACTTTTCTTCCTATCACGCCACTATTCCCGTCGTAGGGCCATTTCACAATGGTGTTATCTTTTCGTTGATGGTAAATATAGCCGGTAACCGTGAAACTGGTGATAGTCGTACCGCTCTGTTGCACAGTGAGCCCGGTCGACCCTGCAGAGGGGCTGAATACCCATACATCAGAATCATCATCTTCACCTGTAGGTTGAGTGTTCCTCAGGTTGTTATAACCACGTGGCACTTTGGCCAAATTGAGAAAAGGATCGTCCGGGAACTTGGCCGTCCTTCCTTCAAGCAAGTCAGAACCAAAATTTGCAACGATATTCGAACGCATGGTATCAATGGTCATGTCTTCGGCAATCAGCTCCGTTTTCTCTGCAGTGGTGATCATTTTCTGTAACGCCACCGAAACGAGAATACCAATCATGGTAATAACCATGATCAACTCAATAAAAGTAAATCCATTTTCTGAGTTGTTCCGGTTGTCCTGCTTTTGACTTTTAATATTCAAAGGATGATTCATAATTAATCTCGTTACGTTTCTGTACAGATATCCGTTTAGCCAGCCATTTTTGACATATCCCACATGGGAACAAATATGGCCAACGCAAGAAATAACACCATGCCACCCATAAAAACTAGCAAGATCGGTTCAATTTTACTGGATAAATTTTTCACAGCCTGATCGACTTCTCCATCGTAGTAATTCGCCACTTTGATCAACATATTGTCCAGTGAACCAGACTCTTCCCCAGCGGCAACCATCTGCACAACCAGGGGTGGCACCAGTCCACTCCGTTTGAGCGGAACAGCCATTCCCAAGCCTTCCTGGACACTTTCTCTAACATCAACAACCACCCGGGTGAGCACAACATTGCCCATAACCTGTGCCGCAACATTGAGAATTTCCAAAATGGGAACCCCGCCTTTTTGCAAAGTCCCAAACACACGTGCAAACTTTGACATCGCTGAACGTAACAAAATCGGCCCTATCAAAGGAAATTTCAGCCGAAACATATCCCATTTGTAACGTCCCGAAGTCGTACTGATCCATTTTTTATGCAACATATACAATCCAAAAATAACCGCACCGGTAATGTGCCAGTAATCTTGAAATGCCTTGTTTGCACCGATCATTATTTGTGTGGCCAGAGGCAGATCAATGTGGGCTTTTTCGAACATGCCAACAAAGATCGGAACGACCTTGAGCATCAGAATGACCATGGCAATGGACATGGCACCAACGACCATTTTGGGATAACTCATCGCCGCTTTTACTTTGATGCGATTTTCTTCATCCTTTTCCAGAAGATCGGCGAGACGACTCAATAACTCGTCCATAACACCACCCGCTTCACCAGCGGCAATCATGCTCAAATACAATTGCGAAAAAACGTCAGGATGTTTTGACATCGCTTCCGATACAGCCAAGCCACCCTGAATATCCAGCTGAACCTGCGCGAGGACACGTCTCAGCTTGGGGCTCTCCATTTGTTCCGTCAGGGCAGACAAAATACCCAGAATGGGAAGGCCCGCATTGAACAATGTCGACATTTGCCGGGTGAACAGAACCAGATCTTTAGCTGTAACCTTTTCAAAACGCTGGCTGAAAGGAACATTCTTTTCATCCTTAACTTTATTTCGGCCCGCTCCCCCCATTTCTTGAATTTTAACGGGGAAATGCCCTCTTTTGGCTAATTCCTGTCCTACCGCATCGGCATCATGGGCATTCATATTGCCCTCTTCCAATCCACCCTTGCGATTTCTTGCTCTGTATTCGTATAGCGGCATCTTTATAACTGAATTACAAATAGGGTGACGATGTTACTGCACACACCACAGGAAATAGTTTGCAGTATTATTCAATCTACAAACAGGACCCCAACATTTATTCGCCGATTCCATATTTTTTCATTTTATTATGGAGCGATTTTCGGCTGATATTCAGGCGGTCTGCGGTTTCCTGTCGCTTCCAGTTTTCTTCCCTGAGTCCGTCGAGTATCAACTGTTTTTCCGTCCACGCCACAACCGCGTCTACATTCTCCTGAAAACTCAATACAGGTGAAGACACAGGGGCATTTTTTTCAAAGGACGGATAACACCTGAGAAAATCATTTTTTTCTAAGACATTATTATACGCCAGAACAATCACCCTTTGGATTATATTTTCCAGCTCTCGGATATTCCCCGGCCAGGAATAGTTTAACAATAACTCCATGGCTTCTTTTGAGATCGACTCAATATCTTTTTTGAATTTTTCATTGTACATCCTCAAAAAATGCTGAGCGATTTCAGGAATGTCCTCCCTGCGCTCCCTCAACG
This sequence comes from Nitrospinae bacterium CG11_big_fil_rev_8_21_14_0_20_45_15, assembly GCA_002787235.1. Lineage (GTDB taxonomy): Bacteria > Nitrospinota > Nitrospinia > Nitrospinales > VA-1 > Nitrohelix. Next base: position 30,719 of record PCWG01000038.1, on the reverse strand, counting down.
GAGGAATTTGCAGGTTGACTACATTGAGCCTGTAAAATAAATCTTCCCGAAATTCACCTTCCTGAACGGCACGTTCCAGATTTTTGTTGGTGGCCGCGATGAGTCGAATGTCAATTTTAATACTGTGCTCGCCGCCAACGGGTTCTATTTCATTTTCTTGAATGGCACGCAAAATTTTCATTTGCGTGGCGGGTGACATGTCGCCAATTTCATCCAGAAACAGGGTACCTCCGCTGGCCAGTTCAAATTTTCCGCGCTTCTTTTTGACAGCTCCTGTGAATGCGCCTTTTTCATGCCCAAAAAATTCAGCTTCCAGCAAATCCATTGGCAATGCCGCGCAGTTGACTTTTATGAACGGCCCTTTGCATCTTGGGCTGAGGTAATGTAAAGCCTGGGCAACCAACTCCTTCCCCGTTCCACTTTCACCTTGTATCAATACGGAAACATCGTTCTCAGCAACTTTTTCAATGCATTCTTTTACGGCGCAAATTCCCGGACTGGAGCCAAGTATCCGGTCCAGTCCAAACTGACTGCGTACCCGTCTTCTCAGTTCGCTGACTTCCCGTTTTAATTGCGCACGTTCCCAGGCTCGGCGGATTACAATTCGGATTTCCGCCAACTCAAGGGGTTTGTTGAAAAAATCCAGAATACCCACATTGACCGCATTCATCGCCAGGTCCTTATTTCCAAATGCGGTGATCATGATGCCTTCTGTATCGGGATTGATTTCGCGCAGTTGACGAAAGGTTTCCAATCCATCAATTCCTGGTAAATTGTAGTCGAGAATTGCCAAAGGGAAATCGCCGGCTTGCATTTCTTTAACCGCACTTTCTCCATCGGCAACAGCCACGAATTCTCGCTTCTCTGTTTTCAAAAATTCGGACAGGAAAAACCGCCCTCCTTCATCGTCTTCAACCACTAATATTTTATCCAATGCCATTACACTTTTTGTTTGTTATCAAAAACTCTTCATGCCCGCGTCCGTCCCGGGATAATTCTCTTCTCAAACTGGAAATTCTACTGTGAAGACTGTGAAATCTCCATCTCGACTGACACGAAGATGTCCTTTGTGTTTTGATACGATTTGATGGCTGATCGCCAGCCCCAATCCGGTGCCTTCTTTTTTTGTGGAAAAAAAAGGATCGAAAATCTTTGAACGTATTTTCGGGTCAATGGGCGCACCCTGATTCCTAATATCAATCTGAACGCAAGCACCCTTTTCGCTTTTGACAGGTTTCAACTTGCCAATAATTTCGACTCCGCTACCAACGGGTGCCGCCTGTACTGCGTTGAGAAGAATGTTGAGAAAAACTTGGACCAAATTTTCATCTTCTCCCCAGATTGAAGGCAAATCAGGGGGAAGCCTTTTAATTATCTTTACTTTACTTTTTCCAGACTCTGCCTGAACAAGCATAGCGGCCTGATCGACGATATCTTCAAGAGAACAGGACTTCTTTTTCCCGGGTCCCAACTGGGAAAAATTGAGTAAATTGGAAACCACATTATCCAGTCGATCGATCTCATGAGTCATGATCCGGGTGTAGGACTTGGCTGAATCATCGGGCTCGTATTTCTCACCCAGAAGTTGCGCCAAACCTTTGATCGAACTCAGTGGATTACGTATTTCATGAGCCAGGCCTGCGGCCATACTGCCCAATGCGGCCAGCCTGTCTGCATGTTGCACACGTTCTGCGATCTCACTCACTTTGGCAAGATCCTTGAAGATGACAGCAACGGCCAATGCTTTTCCTTCTGTATCTTTTAACAAAACGGTCGACAAACTGAACTCTATCACTTGTTCCCTTTTGTCCTTGCCAGAGATTTCTATCTCCTCACTTTCCAGATGTGCATTGATACCCAGTTCCACCGCTTCTTTGAATTGAGAATTCAGTGAAACGGAACGCATGATCCAGTCTGCATCCTTCGCAAGCAATTCACCGGAAGAGACATCCAATAGCCTCTCGGCACCCTTGTCATTGGAGATGACAATCCCGTTCAAATCGAAAATGATCCAGCCCGAACCAATGTTCCCAGTAAAATACTTGCTGAGCGCGCTCGCCATTTTATTGAAATCCCTGCCGAGCAAGGCAAATTCATCCAACTTATCAAGGTCAATGGTGGAATCAAAATTACCCCTAGCAATTTGACGTGTTCCTTCCATTATTTTCTTTATGGGATTATGGATTGCGAATGCAATGCCCAGACCCGCAAACCCGCCGATCAAAGTAAAGATCAAAACTTCAAATCGTATCCCCCCTAAAAGCGTTTCAATTTGCAGGGATTGCAAATTGCTGAGGACTCCAAAATCTCTGTAATGTTCGACAAAAACCAAAGCGGTGAAACCCGAGCTGAAACCAATCAATGCCACTACAATGGGTATAATGACAAAGGGATTGGCCGTCGACCGTTTACGAAATAAAAAATCGAACCATCGCTGGACACGCTCAGAATTCATATTCTTTTAAACACTCAATCTTCAGAAATCAAAGGTGAAAGGTTGATTTGAAAAACAACTCAATCATTTCTGCATAACAAACTGTCAATCGGCAAAGGTCACCCGGTTGAGCTCTTCCACGGTGGTTATGCCTGCAAGCACCTTGTTGATACCGTCTTGTCTAAGCGTGATCATCCCATGATTCGCTATCGCTGTATCACGAATTTCCATGGGAGCCGCACCCTTTAGAATGAGCTCGCGTATATCATCGCTGACCACCAAAACTTCAAACACCCCGATGCGTCCGCTGTAACCGCTTCTTTTGCATTGCTTGCACCCCTCCCCTTTCATCAAATGTCCGGGTTGCGGGTCGCCCTTGGGAAACAATATTTTCAACTCTTCATCGGTCGGGGTGTAGGGCACCGCACACTCTTTGCAAATGGTCCTTATCAAACGTTGGGCTATCACGCCTATGATGGATGACGCGAGCAAAAATGGCGCAATTTTCAGATCGGTGAGACGAGCGATTGCACCCGGCGCATCGTTGGTATGCAGAGTGCTGAGCACAAGATGACCCGTCAAGGCGGCTTGTACCGCAATTTCAGCCGTATCATTGTCTCGAATTTCACCCACCATGATGATGTCGGGATCTTGCCGCATCAAGGACCGCAAACCCGTCACAAAGGTGATATTGGCTTTGGGGTTCACTTGCGTTTGCCTGATCCCGGGCAGGCGGTATTCCACAGGGTCTTCAATGGTCTTGATATTTTTTGTGGGAGTGTTCAGCTTTTGAAGCGCACCATAAAGAGTGGTGGTCTTTCCGCTACCGGTAGGACCGGTTACCAGAATAACTCCGTAAGGTTTGACTAGAAGTTTTTCGACTCTGTCGTGATTCACACCCGTGAGACCGGATTTTTCCAGATCCACCCGCAAATTGGATTTATCCAGAATTCTCAGCACCATATTTTCGCCAAATACAGTCGGGCAGGTGGAAACACGAAGCTCAATCTTCTTTTTGCCCAGTTGCACCCCAAAACCACCGTCCTGCGGGGCGCGGGTTTCGGCAATATCCATGTTGGCCATGACTTTGATACGGGAAATCAGTGCCGACTCCAGACTTTTAGGAGGTCGTGAGGCTTCAAACAAAACCCCGTCGATACGATAGCGTATCTGGGTCACGCCGTCACCGGGCTCGATATGAATATCACTGGCACCATCATCGACAGCTTGCGTCAAAATCATCTTCACCAGATTGGCTACAGGCGTATCTGCCACCAGTTCAGCAGTGGGAAGAGCCCCTTCTTCCAGAATGGCTTTTTCATCCTCGCGTTTTTCTTCAAGGACCCCCAGACTCTGCACCGCCGCCTGAATGGATGCCGCTACTCCGTAATACTCCTGAATCGCATGCATGACATCGGTTTCAGTAGCGACGTTCACTTCTATATCCATCCCCGATTTGATGGTCACCTCATCCACAGCAAAAATATTCAGTGGGTCGACCATGGCAATTCCCAGCTTGCCATCCTTTATATAAACGGGGACCAACTGATGCAGACGCGCCATATTTTCATTCACCTTATGAATCGCGTCCTGATCGATATTGATCGCCTGCAAATCGATATAGGGGTAATGAAGTTGTTCCGACAAGCTCATCGCCAGGGCTTCCTCAGTCAGAAGCTTTGACTTGATCAAAACCTTGCCCAGGGGAATATTGTATTGTTGCTGAGCCTTGAGAGCCTTGCCCAACTGTTCCGACGTGATCGCTCCCGCCTTGACCAAAACATCGCCCAAACGCAACTTTTCACCTAAAGCCACAGGAGAACCTCCTTTGATTGAGACCTGCCTAAAAATTCATAGATGCACACATGTTACACCTTATTCCCAATTTTTCAAAGGATTAAGCTCTAAAAATAGCGACCGTTCATTTGCCAACGCACACACAAGAATCCCCGCAAAAGTCCTCATATTTCCCGATGCGAGATGAAATATTCAGCCTTCAATCTACAAAACAACTGCGAAAATAGGTAAAATGGTTACCGTCCCACTAGCGTGGGAGACTAGGAGCTAAACTTTTATCAGCATTCGATGGAGATTGGGCGCAATCGCAAGCCCTAATTTGGCTACGCAGGTCTCAATCGTTCACTTTGAGTCCAGCGTCACGCTGGCGATCCTGAAATCGGCAGATTCTCGAAGACCCGCTAGGCTTCCGCGCCGGCATCAACTTCTACGCCTACGTCGATAACAACCCCATTAATGCAAGAGACCCATCAGGTCTTTTTCCTAAGGCTAACATTCTTGTAGGGACAGGAGGAACGAATGTAACCGGAACCGGGGTTGAAGGTAGCTTTGGGGGTGCTATAGATGTTGAGACGGGGAACCGTAGCATATTTTCTTCAGTAGGTGCAGGCTCAGGCCTGAATGTGGGCGTAGATATTTTTGGAGGCTTAGCGTTTGGAAGTGTTCCCGGTATGACTAAAAATGATAACCTTGTAATCTTCGGAGTAGTTAATATTACTCTTTTATGGGACCCTCATAATTCTGATTTTAGAGGTTTTATGGTAGGCCCCGGTCTTCCTAGCCCTATTCCTATCCAAGTGTCTACCACTCTTAGTCGTACTGAAATTATTAACATAAAAAATAACGCTGATGAATTAAACATCATTGAGCATCAAACTGCGGATCCTAAAGTTCCTCCAAATCCAGAAGAATCAATTTGGGACAGTTTCAAATCTTTTTGGAGTTATGACATTGATGAAAAAATTGACTCTGATATTGAGGTTGAAACTAGTGTGGGTGACGATAGTTGTTGGTTTTTTTGTTAAATGCGAATTATACAATCGCTTGCAAAACGAGGATTTTATTTGTGTCATTAGATATAAAAAAGAAAATTTATATTAGTTTTGCTGTAACTATACTTTGGATTCCTTTAGGTTTTTTTTTCGGATATTTAGTTCTTGAGATCGGGGTGTATTTTTTAATTCCATTATTTTTACTATTTTTTTCAGTTGGTATTTATACACTTCTGGTTCGATGCCCAAAATGTGGGAAACCCGTTTTTTACAACTATTTTTTTTGGAGCCCTTGGGCTCCACGGAAATGCAGAAGGTGTGGGTATAAGTTATATTGAGTACGCCTGCGTATTTCCCATCGAACTTGAGCAATGCCGATTTGTACTAGTATAGTATTCGCCTGACAGTGGCCTCAGTTGGGCTCGGAATTAAGCGATTGGAGCAAGGCGCGCAGGTGTTTGATTATTGCTACGACTGCTCGCCGCAGGGGCCATGGGCGACTCCGTTACAAGTATTCGAAAATGATTGGGCGCAATCGCAATATCAAAGGTTTGGCTACGCTGGTTTCAATCGTTCACGTTGAGTCCAGCGTCACGCTGGCGAAGGCGATGAATTTAATTGGAAGAATTCGTGATTGAGCAGGTTCTCAACTGAAAAGATTTTCAATCAAATCTTTTTTATCCATTCCAAGATAAGTTGCAATGGTGCTGATGATTTGATTCAGCGTTCCAATTTTTATGGGAGAATGGCGCGGGATTGTAATATGGTGTTCTTCGCCTTTGATGGCGGATGTCAGCCGAATATGACTTCCTGTCTAACGAATCATTTTGTAGCCATACGTTTCAAGTTGTAGCCATACGTTTCAAGCAATTGGCATAATTTTTCACCCCCGATGTTTCTTGGGAGTTTCACGCCGGGATAACCTCATCTTTCACAAAGTGGAGACGGATCATTGAGGGTTTTTCGTTATCATCAAAATGGCAATGGACCGCATCCTTCACCATTTCCTTTAGATTTGAAAGACTGTCCGCTTCTGTAAAAATGGAATGACCGAGTGCCTTTGCCTCGAAACCGCCTTCTGGGGATTCTTCGACAATAAAAATTATTTCCTGTTGCATGAAAATACCTCGTTCTTTGATTTTGATATCTTGAATCCTATCATGAAGAGGGCATAAATTTCATTTCATTCTACGTTGACCTTTTCGCAAAGACGGCCTATCAGGTCCAGCGTCACGCTAGCGGCGATCGTGTTTGATTTGCAATCCGCGTTTGACGAAACGGAAGGGCAGAACGGTTCCTCCTCTTGCTTGCAGTTCATCGGACACAGCGGTCTTTAAATCTGGTGGGACCATGAAAGCGACGCAACCGCCGCCACCTGCTCCGCAAACTTTCGCAACCCATGCGCCTTTGCTTTTGGCGTGTTTGATGAGATTTTTCATCTCTAATGTGGCAATGTTGGGGGCCAGTGCCTTGCGTGCCTCCCATTCCTCTTTGAGCATTTCAGCCAGGGCGTCCCATTTTTCGGCCCGCAAAATGGGTTCCATCCGTTTCGCAATATTCTGGAGTGCTGTCAATTTGCGAACCACGCTCTTTTTGCCATCGAGCGCGTCTTTTGTCACTTCCCAGTTATTGATCGCCGAACGGCGCGGTGCGCCGGTGTAACAAAGCACAAAGCGTCGCGTCATTTCATTCAGGTCAAGCGGAATTCTGCTATACCCCACCGATTCCAGCCCGGGCAATACCGCCAACGCTCCTCCGTACAGTGCAGGAAAATAATCCTGCCAGCCTGTTGGCACTTCGATCACTTGCGTTTCAATATTTTTAGCAACCTTGAGCAGGGTCTGGCGGGTCATCTTTCGTCCTGTCCAGGTATTCAAAGCACCGTGCAGTGCGATGTTCAACGCAGAGGAGCCACCAATGCCCGAACCGGGCGGGGCCTGACAGGAAGTCACGAGGGTTCCGCCTTCTTTAGGCTGGTAAAATTGAACTGTTTTGATAAGCAGGGACAGCGGATGCTTGCCTTCGGGCAAGGCATTGCAGGAAGAAAACTGTTCGCGTATGCCCAGATCACGCGATTCCAGTGTGATCGCTTTGCTCGACGGATCGGGCGTCAGTTGAACGGTCGCATAACAATCGATTGCCGCGTTGAGGGTGGGTGGCAATCCAAAAAAAAGGTACAGCGGCCAGATATCGAGCGTGCCTCCGGCAAAATCTATTCTTGCAGGAGCGGAACTTTCAATCATCGAGGCGACCTGTGGCGAACGAAGGAAGGGACGAGCCTCGCTTAAAGCGAGTCGTCTCCATCCTTGGATTCGATGTCTTTGATTTTCTTTTCAAGCTTGGCTACCAAACCGGAATAAGAATCTTTGCGAATGATTTTTGTGAATTGCGAACGATAATTGCGGATCATGCTCACACGTTCGATCACAAAATCGTAGACGCGCCATTCGCCGTCTTCGTTGAACAGTTTGTAGTCTACGTCGATGGTGGCATCGTTTCGAATGATTTGTGTTTTTACGAGTGCGTATTCCCCTTTGACCTGTTCATCCAAGTAAACAATTTTTTCATCTTTATAAGATTCGAGTTTACCCGCGTATGATTTTTCCAGCAATTGGCGGAATAAACCGATGAATTGCTCACGCTCTTCAGGTGTTCTCTCATCCCAATCTTTGGCCAGCGAACGGATCACCATTTGCTTGTAATTGAACCGCTTGCCAAATAATTCGCGCAATTTTTCACGTCTGGCCGTCGCATCCTTCTTATAGTTCGGGTCCGTTACAATTTTGATGACGGCATCAATCGTTACCTTCAGATCCTCAGTGATTTGAGAAGCCGAGACCATCGAAGGAGCCAAAATCAAAACCACCGCTAAAAACCACGAACAAAGCCAATTTGACAATCTCTTGTTTGCCATTTTAGTTAATGATCCTTTTAAATAAATAGAATAAAAACCACCCTCGTAATAAAGTTAACAGATATATATTTCAGTATCAAGAGCAGAACTACAGCAGGAAATCCTAATTTAAAATAATTAAGGGAAATAATTTTTCTCCGGGTTTTATCCGCTTCCAAAAAAATCACCGCTTCCAAAAAATAAATCGATCGAAAAAGTTGCCTCCCTACCAGACATTTTTTATGAAAAAATTGTGAAAAAATCCACACCCACAAAAATACAATTTAAACAAATTTATACTAATTAATTGACTTTTAAACAATAGATTCATATCATAAAGGCAATCTAATCGCTCCAATTTATTTTCATAACTGTTTGAATTTTAACTATTAATTATGCGAAGAGAACCTTCGGTTCCATCTTATCGTATTCTTTGGGTGGGTCTGCTTGCCCTGGCCCTTCTGCTTGGGGGGTGCGGCACGGCTCAGGTCGTCATTCATCAACCCACCAAAAGCATCAAGAACTATCCCCGTTCGGTGGCCATTCTCCCCTTTGGTCTGGCTCAAACGGCAGAAATTGAGGAAGAGCCTCAAAAAATCTTCAGGAAAGTGTTTTTCGACTACTTTTGTTACCTGGGTTATGACGATATGACTCTTGAAGAGGTGGATCGCCGACTGAAACATTTCAAGATTGAAGAAAAAGATTTCCCTGATATTTCCGTCGAAAAATGGAAAACCATTTTGGGAGTAGACGCCGTTATCAAGGGATACGTTTGGGACGCAAATAACTTCACCGGCGGGATTCACGCTGAAACGACGATAAAAGCCAAATTGGAGATGCTCGATTTGCGCACAGGGGAAACACTCTGGGATGTGGACCACAGCGAAATGTCTTATTCGGGAATCGCGATTCCCTCTGTAGTGACAATGGTCAGAGGTCAGATGGCAAATTCCGACGCCCAACTTTCATTTTACAAAACGGCTGAAAGTTTTGCCATGCAGGCGATCAAAGGAATTCCCGATCCCTCTGGGACAAAAAACTTCCGAGCCGTTTTGCCCTTGATCACGCGAATCGAATCCGACCTGAAATCAGGGCACCTTCTGCATCCGGGAGAAACGATTCACGTCAGCCTGTTCGGTCAACCGGGAATGAAGGCGAGCTTCGATATAGGAAGCTGGAGGTCTGGCATTGCCATGAAAGAAATATCGCGCGGGGTTTATGAAGGCGAATACAAACTCCTGCCGGAAGACGAGATAAAGAATGCTTTCATCATCGGCACTCTTAGAAACGAAAAAGGCATCACCGGCAAGAAATTTTACAAGCAAGCCCTGGTGACAATTCAGGATGAGGAGTCATGAAAATCTCCCAAAGAATTTTCAAAAATACGTTAAAGAGGATATCTAATATTTCGATATTTTACCTTGAGGCTACTCGCGAACCCTTGTTTCATAAGGGTCGCTCATGGCCAAAAGCAAATTTTAGACATTCCCTGAGGTTTTTGGCCCTGGCTGTTCTCGCCATAGGTTTTTCAGCCTGCGCCACAGAACTGAAAACCAAAGTTTCCGGCAATCTCAAACGACTTTCGCCGATGCAGACAGTAGCGATCCTTCCTTTTGAAACAGTTGAAGTCGGTCAGTCTGAAATTGCCATTTTGCTTCGCCAAAGCATGTACGCCAATCTGCAAAGTTCCAATTTTACATTGATGGAACCTTACCTGATAGACTCGTTGCTGGAAAAAAAGGGCTGGGACTATCCTGAAAGATTCAACACGGTGAATCCCATGGAATTCGCTGAGTTATTGGGTGCCGATGCGGTGGTATTAGGAAGAGTGGACAAAATTGAACGGTCGTACTGGGTACTGCATTCATCCATTGAGTTGGCCGTTTCGGTACAAATGATCGACACCCGATCGGGTGAAGTTTTGTGGAAAGCCGAGCAACGGGAAAAAGATTTTGAAGGATTGGGGAAAATTCCAACCGGTATCACCGCCGCAGTGTTTGCACCCATTGAGTATGTTACCAACAAACTCAACCTGCATCGCCTGATGACAGGCATGGTGTCGCGCTTGACCGCAATCATAAAATCTCCTGGCAGTGCCAAAGAAAGCGAAGTGGCAAGCGTCCCGGAAATCGTCCCCGCAACAAGCGAAGGCCTGAAGGAACTCAAAAAGGAACAAAAGATTCAGGAGGAATGGGACAGCGTGGCAGAAGCGAATCAACCTGAGCCTGAAGATATAAAACCTGTGACCGTGGCCACAACCACCACACCGACGGAAAAAAACTTGCCTCTCGCAAGCCCACAAGTCGTGCAGTTGGTGTCGAAAGTTCAGCCACGGGGTACAACACCACCACCCGCACAACCTGCCATCGTTTCTGAAGTCAAAAAACCGATCTCATCAGGAAATATCCCGATTCAACCCAAAAGCCTGACACCCGTCCATGCACCGGTGCCTCCGGCACTCAAACTGTCCGCCCTTACAGAAATAAAAAATCCCCAGTTAAAAGTATCCCCTGTGAGAGCACCTGTAATTGAGGAGCCTATAAAAATTGCGCAACGGGTTGAGCATCACCCCACCCTCTACACCGTTCAGGTGGGTGCCTATAAAACCAAATTTTTTGCAGATAAATTGACCGGGACTCTTGCGAAAAAAGGCTACGACGTCTTTGTTACATTAAATAGCAAACAGCTTTACAAAGTCCAGATTGATAAGTTTGCCAGCAAGGAAGAGGCTCTCAAGCTGTCGCATGAACTCAGCGATCGAGAAAAAATACCGAGCTTCATCACCGCCTACAGCCCCAGTTGAAACGTTCGATAGCAGACAAACTGAAATTTTCCCACAACCGACCCAGCGTTACTACTCCTTGACTCTTTCCAGATAATCGCCAGAAGTGGTAGAAACACGTACGAGTTCGCCGATCTGAACAAATTGCGGAACCGTCACCACGTGACCCGTTTCAAGCTTGGCAGGTTTTCCGGAACCGGAAGCGGTGGCACCTTTCATCGGTGGCTCAGTGTCCTCCACTCTCAAATCAACGGTCTCCTGAAGCGAAATACCAATCGGCTTCCCTTCATGAAATTCCAGTTGCACCTTCGCATTGGGTAAGAGAAATTTTAAAGCGTCTTTCAACAATTTCTCTTCGACGAAAACCTGCTCATAAGTCGCCAAATTCATGAAACAATAACCCATCGGGTCTTCGTACAGGTATTCCATTTCAGCCTGTTCCAACTCTGCACGTTCGATTCCCTCATCCGCGCGAAATTTGACCTCGGTTTGCGTGCCATCGGTAAGGTTTCTCAATTTGGCCTGACAAAAAGCACGTTTGTTTCCCGGCGTGCGGTGCTCTGCGGTCATAACTCGATAGAGTTGGTTATTGTATTTTATGACGTATCCTGGCCGAATACCATTTCCGCTGACAAATGCAACCATTAATAGCTCTCCGTAAATCAAAAGGGGATAAGATGCAAGAAGGAAACCTGCAAACTTTGAATGCCTCGGTAATATTATTTTTGGGATTATAGCTGTAGCAAGGTTAGAATCAAGCAAAATCCGGTATCATAAAAACTCACACCGCCTGCAATCCTAAATTTATGCAATGTTTGCTCTGCCATTCCGATAGTGAACCGTTCACCAAAAGCCAGGGAAGAAGCTTCCATCTTTGTCGGGTATGCCAGCTTGTTTTTGTCACACCCGACTTCCTCCTACCTGAAACAGAGGAAAAAGAACGCTATCTGGAACATGAAAACAGCCTTGAAAATCAAGGCTATGTCAAAATGTTTCGAGACAAGATTGAAGTCATCCAGCAACATTGTACCGACATCCAATCGGTTCTTGATTATGGTTGCGGTTACGCGCCCGTGCTCTGCGCTTTGCTGGAAAGGGAAGGTTACTCGGCCACGGGCTACGATTCTTATTTTTTTCCCGAATGGGAGGATGCCGCTGGCTACGATTTGATCGTATCCACCGAAGCCTTTGAGCACTTCCGCAATCCGCGCAAGGAGCTGGAACGCATCGAGGCCGCAATCAACGACGCTGGCTACCTGGCGGTTATGACCAAATGGTACCCCGTCAAAGACAAGCAACCGGATGCAAACGCTTTTCAATCCTGGTATTACCAGCGCGATCCCACGCACATTGTATTTTACGGGCCGGCAACGTTTGCATGGATTGCCGACCATTTGGGAATGAAGTCCGTCTACGACAATGCCTTCGATTTTGTCATCATGCGAAAAACAAACGCGGCTGAAATCATTTAAAAACAGTTGCTCGAATCGAATTCAGACAAACATTCAACAGACATTGACAGTTCGAAATGTGTAGGCTAATTTACCCTGAATTTAAAAAAATCACTCAAATAGGCCCGAAATAGGCTCGCTTGAGAAATTGAATACCGCGTCCAAAGACAATCCAAAGTTTGAAGGCAAACCATGTTATAAAAGAAGTAAATGAGGAGAGACATACATCTCCCAAGATGGCCCCTCTTCCTCAACAAAGATTCGGGGATATTAAATATTTTACAGCGGTAACTTAATCAGAGGAATAAAAGCAAATGGCAGGTGAATACATTTTTACAATGCATGAGATGAGCAAGTCCCACGGTCCTAAAACTGTGTTGAAGAATATCAACCTTTCGTTTTATCACGGTGCCAAAATTGGAATCGTTGGTGACAACGGCGCGGGAAAATCAACCCTGCTTCGCATCATGGCAGGGGAAGATAAGGAGATCGACGGTCGCGCGGCGGCATTGAAGGGAACTCGCGTGGGTTACCTTCCGCAAGAGCCTCGACTCGAAAAGGACAAAACCGTTCGGGAAAATGTAGAAATGGCATTTGCCGAAATCAAAAAACTCATCGATGATTTTAACGCAGTGAGTGCAAGCATGGCCGAGCCCATGGACGATGACGCAATGGAAAAAGCCATCGAAAAAATGGGACGCCTGCAAGACCAGATAGACGCCGTCGATGGATGGGAGCTAGACCGGCAGATAGATGTCGCGATGAATGCCCTCGTGCTTCCCCCCGACGATCAAATAGCAAGCACCCTTTCCGGTGGCGAAGCCCGCCGGGTTGCCCTGTGTCAACTTTTGTTGCAAAAACCAGATATGTTCCTGCTCGACGAGCCCACCAACCATCTCGATGCCGAAACCGTGCAATGGCTTGAAGACACACTGGTCAACTATCCCGGCAACGTCATTGTATCCACCCATGACCGTTACTTCCTCGACAACATCACCAAATGGATACTGGAGCTGGAAAGCGGAAAAGGCATTCCCTTTGAAGGCAATTACAGCTCCTGGCTGGAACAAAAAGCCGAACGCCTGAAACAGCGAGAAAAAACATCCAGTGACCTGCAACGCAGGCTGACGACGGAACTCGAATGGGTTCGATCTTCACCCAGCGCGCGCCGATCCAAAAATAAAAGCCGTATCCGCGAATATGAAAAACTTACCGGGCAACAAGCGGAAGTGAATGAAAACTCACTCGACATCCAAATCGCTCCCGGTCCTCAGTTGGGCGAATTTGTCATTGAAGCGCATGGCATCAGTAAAGGTTACAATGGCAATCAACTCATTGAAAACCTCGATTTCACAGTGCCACGCGGTGCGGTCGTTGGTTTGATCGGCCCCAACGGGTCAGGCAAAACCACTCTGTTCCGTATGCTCATGGGTGAAGAGCAACCTGAGGCAGGTGAACTTAAAATCGGCCCCACAGTAAAAATGTCTTACGTCGATCAACATCGTGATGATCTCGAAGGCGACAAAAGCGTCTTTGAAGAAATCACTGGCGGAACCGAGCACATTGAAGTAGGCGGCAAAACCATCAACTCACGTGCCTATTGCGGCAAATTCAATTTCAAGGGAACCGACCAGCAGAAAAAAGTTTCCCAGCTCTCTGGCGGCGAACGCAACCGGGTGCATCTTGCCAAACTCCTGCGCCGCGGTGGCAACGTTCTCCTGCTGGACGAACCCACCAACGACCTCGATGTCTCAACCTTGCGTAATCTGGAAAACGCAATTCTTCATTTCAGCGGCTGTGTGCTGGTCATCAGCCATGACCGTTATTTTCTGGACCGTGTATGCACCCACTTGCTCGTTTTTGAAGGCGACAGAAAAGTCCGATGGTTTGAAGGAAACTGTGAGGAATATCTTGAGAAACGCAAGCAGGAGCTCGGTGGCAAACAGGAAAATCGCCGTAGCAAATACAAAAAACTGACCATCCAGTAAAAGGAAATTTACGCAATCAATCTGCAACCGGATTTCAAAGAAAGGAATATCCTATGAACAAAATAAACGCAACGACTCTGGCACTTATTTTTGCATTTTTCTCGACTTTTGGAGCCACCGCCTTCGCCCAGGGCCCTAAAGATGGAGAGCTCAAATTCCCTGCAAACTATGAAGAATTCCCACGTTTTCTGAACGGCATTCAAAAACCAAAACATGTGCGGGATCTTTTCATCAACCCAACGGGAAACACGGGAAGAGCTGGAAAGTTGCTTCCCGACGGCACAATCCTTGTCATGGAAATTTATAACGCAAAACTGGATGCCGATGGCAATGCGATCAAACGTCCTGACGGAAAAAATACTAAAGATAATTTAGCCAAAATCTACGTCATGCAAAAAGGCAAAGACTGGGGTAAAAATGCGCCCGCCGGACTGAAAACCGGTGACTGGATTTTCTCTGCTTTTTCTCCCGATGGCCAACCGATCAAAGTCGATTATTCAGCATGTCGTTCTTGTCACTTGCCACTGGATGATAAAGACTTTGTTCATCGTTACAATGAGTTTTTCAACAAACGCGACAATAGAAATTGAGTGAGAAATTGATCCTTCCCAGCATAAAAACAATTCTTCCTGTTCCGGGCATTCGCCCGGGACTGGGGAACTATCTAAAAAGCAGACTCACTCATAAAATATTTTCCGCCTTACTGGCGGGTCTTTTGATGGCAGGTTGCGCCACTTCCGTTCAAGTCCTCCCGCTTGCACAAACAGAAAAAATTTCTTGTCTGTATCCCTTCAATCCTGCAAATATACCCGCCCTTCTGATTTTTTATAAAGACGGGATGCGCTATGTCACGCAGGCAAATGATACCTGCCGAAATGCTTTTGCCGATGAACTCAAGAAAAACGTTTTATCCTCTCTATTGATCACAGGGGGTTGCACCCAAATAACCCTGGACGATATCGAAGACGCTCGATCCAATCCCGAAAAACTCAATCAAAGACTGCATTATTATTAAAAAGTCCCGAGAATACGCCCAACCCTGCATTTTCCATAAACTCCGCAGAAGAAGAAACCTTTACCTAAAAATTCAATCGATTGCGAGTTTTATACTTTCCGTTTCCTCTATTTTCCTCTATAGTCTTCCGCTTGGACAATTAAAACAGATTTTGTCTTTATTGGAGCAACGGATGTCTTGACAAACGTTGCCAACTAGGGAAATATAGAAATCCGATTGCACGGAGGGATGGCCGAGTGGTTTAAGGCGGCGGTCTTGAAAACCGTTGAACGAAAGTTCCGTGGGTTCGAATCCTACTCCCTCCGCCACTTTCTCTACCGGAGGGGCAACAGCTTGTACTGCTGGCTGTATCGGGGATCGCAGGTTTGATTCTTTTAGCCGAAGGTGACAATGGACAAATCTGGAAATTATCGTGGCTTTGGCTTGATGCAATCGAAACGAATTTTGGTTTTTTACATATATATCTAACAAGTCCTTCTTGCCCGACTTGAGCATGGGTCGCATTGGGTTTGTAGATTGAAAGATTGGCATGTTAAGGAGAGGTGGCCGAGTTGGCTGAAGGCGCACGCCTGCTAAGTGTGTGTAGGCCAAAAGCCTACCGAGGGTTCGAATCCCTCCCTCTCCGCCATCATCCCCTCCCTATCATCTATCTTTGCATACCCATTCACGGCCATTTCAGGAATACCAGGCACGATCCAACGGGTTGCTGATTCATCTCCCTCCTCCTGATACGCGAAGCGTCATTCCGTTTCCATCTATAAAAAGGGCATCGGGATATCTTCAAATGCTTACATATTGAGGTTAGGTGCTAAATTTCTTTGGTATATCCTAAAATCTTGCTACTATATCTGGCGGGCGGTTGATCTCGTTCTGGTGAAATGTTGATTCTTGTGAGTCGTAATTTGTAGAGATTTTGCCACTGGCTCCACGACCTCTTCTACGAGCATCGAAAAAAACTTTCATCGCATTCAACCTCTCTGGAAAATGGTGATCCCCGTTCAAATTCATCATATTTTTTTACATTAAATATTTGTTTTATGACTCTTAAAGAATCATGAACCTTATTTATATAAATAAAGTGCTGATACTCTCTGACTGAGAGTAAGGAAAAATAAAAATGAAACTTTTTACAATTTACTCAAACCAATTTGCAGTTGGAAATAAACCTATCGGACTTGCATCTCTTGCCGCAGTTTTAAAAAATGCCGGACATGAGTTTCAACTTTTCGATTGTACGCAATACATATTGGTTCAAGACCATACCGCTCCACAAGATTCAAACGCTATGGGCTTAAAGACATTAGAATTTAAAGAAGCTCGAAACTTTGAACGCTTGCCCTCTCGCAAAAAAATTATTTTCAACACACTTGTGGAAACAATCATTGCCGAGATCGATGCCTTTAAACCAGATATTATCGGCTTAAGTGCGTTGACCGATGATTATCCCCTGGGCCTGACTCTCATGCGCAGGGTCAAACAAGCCTTCCCCTCTATACCCACTATTGCTGGCGGAGTTCACGCAACGGTTGACCCTGAAGGCGTCATTGCAGAACGTTGTTTCGATATGGTTTGTGTTGGTGAAGGTGAATATGTAGTTCTTGATATTGCAGAGAGAATAGACAACAAAAACGGCTTCAACAATATTCCGAATATCTGGCTAAAAAATGAAGATGGCTCTATTGAGAAAAATAGAGTGCGACCCTACGAACAAAATCTCGATTTATTCCCATTTCCGGACTGGACAATCTACCCTGCCACAGCTTTTTACAAACCGTTTCTTGGTTACGTCTACAAATATGGCGATTTCGAAATGAGCAGAGGATGTCCATACAAATGTTCCTATTGTATTAACGTTCAACTGCATGAAATATATAAATTTACAAATGCAAGCTATCACCGTGAAAAAAGTATTCCCCGGGTCATTGAAGAAATTCGTAATGCCGTAGATAAATACGACATAGAATTTTTAAAGTTCTGGGACGAAACTTTCTTGTTGATGAGCCCTGAACGCATGGAAGAATTCCGGGACCTCTACGCAGATCTCAAAATTCCCTATGTGATTGAAACAACCGGACAAAGCATTACGGAGTTCTCAGCTCAGATTTTACATGACACCAATTGCAAAAGTGTCTCAATCGGTATGGAAACAGGAAACTCTGATATTCGAAACGGTCTATTGAGCAAACCTGTAGACAATCTCGTATATGTAACCGCTTACAATCTGCTTGAACAAAAAGGCATTCAAAAAGTTTCATTCAACATGATAGGTCTGCCCAATGAGAGTAAAGAAGATATTTTCCGCACCATAGGATTGAATAGACTGTTGAGGACAGACACGCAGTCCGTGGGTGTTTTTTATCCTTATAAAGGTTCGCCAATTCGAGACATGATGGTTCGCGATGGCTTGATAAGCGACGATTTTGATTTGAGTAACCTTATCGATTACAATTTCACGACCTTCACAAGCGGAAATCGCTCGGTCGTCCATTTTAAAGATATGGATAGCAAAGAGGTCAATAACCTTAGAGTTTTATTTTCCAGTTATTGCTTTTGGCCTATTCAGCTATTCCCCTTAATTGATTATGTAAGGAAAAATCAGAACCCATTTGTAACGTCATTGTTTAATGGAATACAAAATGTGACCTATCATAAAAAATATGGGGACTGGCCATCGCATATCGTTAAATTAAATGAAGATCATTTATTGAATAAAGACATCGTTTCCATGATTGAATCTTTTGAGGATAGCGAGGTCAAAGAATTTGCTGAATTGCTGATTGTCCAGTGGTCTGAGGATGGCTTAGACAAATTGGTTGGTTTTTTAAAAGCAATTCAACATAAAGACCTGGAACCCGATGTTAAAATTCCAAAGGAAACCGAAGATTTGATGCGTTGGCTGGATATCAAGATTGGAGATAAAGATTCAAACAGAAAATTGCGTCTGGATCTCCGAAAAATTGCACAGGACAACACTAAAATTTATTCAAACAGCTGAATCATTGGATTTCATTCCCACAAGCATTTCCTGACGTTCTCGACAGGAAATTCAATGATGCCACTGCAAATCAGGAAACTATTTGAGCTTTAAGCAGATTCTTAATAAAATAAGACTCCTGCGGTATTGCCTCAAAGAAGATTTTCCTCTATAGTAATTTCACCTGAAAATGTAAGTACCCATAGCTCCGCTGTATGGAGCGATGGTTTGGGAGCCTTAAGTCACAGGTTCGAGCCCCTTCAGGGTACCTCTTTTGATTCCGACCATTTTTAATGGATCGGTTTTTTTGTAATCGATTGGGCTGTCTGAAGTGGTGGAAATAAAAATAGCCTGCAAGTTTGTTCATGAGAAACAAGCAAACGCGTCTTTGTAAGGCGAGTTTGAATCTTTAGGAAATCAACCGCTACTCAACTATTCATTGGTTCGATAGATAAAATGAAAAAAAATAATCGTATCTACTCTCTCCTTCTCAAATGTCTGATTCTGGCGATCTTCTGCGCGGGTCTTTCGGCTTGCTCTGACGAAGAGCCCAAACTCAAGCTCGATGCCAAACTGGCAAATATGCCGGAAAATCTGCCTGAAGGCTCTGGCAGTAGCACCGCGGCCGAGGAAACTCCCGAGGAACAGGCTTTGCAAATGGCTGAGATTGAAAAAGCGGCGGAAGGTTCTTTGGGCGGCGATAACAAAAATCATCCTGAGGTTCAGGCACAGGAAAAAATCGAAAGAAAAGTGGTCGTCCCTGAAAATGTCAAAGGAAAATGGCGTGCGGTCAAACTCCTTGTGATCAACAAACAGGATGAAGAGAAAACAGAGGTCAAAACCATTGATCTCGGTGGCTCTTTTGATATCAAGGGAACAGACATCAAGGTCACTGTGGGTGAGTTTTTCCCCAACTTTGTGATGAGTGGAACGAGCTATTCTTCCATGAACAATCAGATCATCAACCCTGCGGTTCAACTTCGTGTTGAACAAAACGGGAAAATACTTTATAACGGTTGGACATTTGCCAAGTATCCCGAGCTCTACGCTTTTGAGCACGATACCTATCGACTGGAATTGTTGGATTTCATTCCCACAAACGTTTCCTGACGTTCTCTAAAAAGAAATACAGGAATTCCAGGGCAAATCAGGAAACTATTTGAGCTTTAAGCAGATTCTTAATAAAATAAGACACCTCCGGTATTGCCTCAAAGTAGATTATCCTCTATAGTAGTGCCATGAAAAATTGTTTGCGCCCATAGCTCAGCTGGATAGAGCAACGGTTTGCGGAACCGTAGGTCAGAGGTTCGAATCCTCTTGGGCGCACTTTTTTATTCCGGCCCCCTGAAACGGGTCGGTTTTTTTGTAACTGATGGGGCTGACTGGAGAGGTGGCTGAGTTGGTCGAAGGCGATAGACTCGAAATCTATTGTACTCAATAGGGTACCGTGGGTTCGAATCCCACCCTCTCCGCTCCTCGCCGGAGGGGCAATAGCCTGCACCGCTGGTTGAATCGGGGATCGCAGGTTGGATTCTCCTCGCCGGAGGGGCAAAAGGCGAGTCTGAAAATTGCCATCGCGACGGTTTTGGGAAAACGAATTTTATTTTTAAAGCCACATTGGGTAACATTGCTCTACGAAAATAGAGCGATTGATTTTAAGCGGGAGAGGTGGCCGAGCGGTTGAAGGCGCACGCTTGGAAAGCGTGTGTAGGTTAACCCCTACCGAGGGTTCGAATCCCTCCCTCTCCGCCATTGTTTCACCAAAAATGTGACTCAATTAACCCTCAATGCCAAGGTTTTTTTATATAAGTATTGATTGGGACTGCAAATTTAAGTACAAATAGAGAAACACCCCGGAATGACGTTTCGGGCTAAAATTTGGGCAGTTTTGTTGGGCCTTGCGCGACATGGCTTTGTGAACCCCGTCAGATCCGGAAGGAAGCAGCGGTAGCAAATTACCGTGTGCGCTGCGAGATCACCCAGCAATTCTGCCTTTATTTTTTTGGGGAGTGTTCCAAAAACTCGCATTTTAAGACAATCCCTTATTGAGAATCGCCATGGAATTTCAAGTTTCAGCCCGTAAGTGGAGACCACAAAAATTTTCCGAGCTGGTGGGACAGGAACCCATCGTTCGGACTCTCAAGAATGCGATTCAACTGAATCGCATTGCACACGCCTATTTGTTCTCCGGCACACGCGGGGTCGGGAAAACCACACTGGCTCGCATCTTTGCAAAAACTCTGAACTGTCTCGATTTGAAAGATGGCGAACCCTGCGACGAATGCACGCATTGTGTTGAAATCAGATCGGGAACCTGCCTCGATGTTCGTGAGATCGACGGCGCATCCAACAACGGTGTCGGAGAAATCCGCGAGTTGATAGAAAATATCCAATACAGCGCAGGTTCCTGCCGCTACAAAGTCTATATCATCGACGAAATCCACATGTTGTCCAAGAGTGCCTTCAACGCACTATTGAAAACGTTGGAAGAGCCCCCTCCCTTCACACAGTTTCTTTTTGCCACCACGGAGTTGATCAAAATTCCCGAAACCATTTTGTCTCGATGCCAATGCTTCGAGTTCAAACCCCTGTCCCATCCTCAGATCATTCGCCAGCTCGAACTCATTTGCGAAAAAGACGGGATCAAAATCGACACACAGGGACTGGAAGCCATCGCAAAGAATGGATTCGGGAGCATGCGCGACGCACAAAGTCTGCTCGACCAGACCATCGCCTATTGTGGCAAAGAAATCGATCGGTCTGCCGTCGAGGATGCCCTGGGCATCGTCGGTCAACAAGATCTCGAACAATTTGTGGACAATCTGGAGAACCCCTCTGCCCTGATCGACCAGATTCAGGAAACCGCAGGCCAGGGCAAAGATTTGATATTATTTTGCAGAGATCTGGCAGAGTATTTTCGCGATCTGGCCTTTGTTAAAATATCAAAACATCCCGAAAAGATTTTAACCGGCGACATCGCATCGTTGACCCGGCAAGCTGAAAAACTGGACAACGACGAACTGCATCAGTTTTTCATCATACTCTCGCGAACAGAAGCTGAAATGCGGCGCAGTTCCATGAGTCAGATGATTTTTGAAATGGCGGTGCTGAGATTGACCGATGTCCGCCCCTATCAAAAAATTGATGACCTGATTCAAACCATCAATAAAATGGAAGCGGATACAGGCCCAGCTCCTCTGCCGACACCCACCGCACCCTCTCCCCGGCCTGCAACCGTGGTTGACGGAGTGAGTGCAGAAAAAACCGTTCCTGAAAAAAAAAACACCCCAGACAGCCCTGAGAAATCCGAACCCATAGAAAAATCAACTCGCCCTGTGACCGCCCAGGGAAATCTCGATCCCGCAGAATACTGGCCAAAAATCAAACAGGAGATTTGCGGCAGAAAACCATTTTTTGAGTCCATGCTGACGCACTGCGACTTATTGAAACTGGGCGCAAACGAAATTCACCTCCAGTTTCAGGATGACTTTACAAAAGAACTGATCGAAGAAGAGGAAAAACTCAAGGCCATTACCGCCGGGGTCAAAGCCGTCTGCGGATTTGAACCCGTGAACATCAAACTAAGCACTGGCAAAAAAAAAGTGCCCAGTCCCGCTCCAACGACGAATTTGCAAGACAATGCTGAACAAGACGAATATAATAAGGGCAAGCAAAAAACAGAGAATGAAATCATCCAAGACGCTCTCGAGATTTATGGCGGAGTTGTCAAGCGGTAGACATTATGTTTAAAGATTTTGGTTCTATTTTCAAACAAGCACAGCAAATGCAGACCAAACTCGCCGAGGTGCAGGAAAACCTGGCGTTGAAACGCGTCGAAGTTTCAACAGGCGGCGGCATGGTCAAAATGACGGCCAATGGGGTGAGCGAGATACTCTCCGTCGAAATTGACGAAGAATTGATCAACATGAAGGACAAAGAAGTCCTTGAAGACCTCATCGTAGGAGCCGCCAACGAAGTACACCGAAAAGTCAAAGAACTCGCCCAGGAAGAAATGAGCGCGCTTACGGGCGGGATAAAAATCCCCGGTTTATTCCCCTGAAATCCTTTTACCCAAGGGTTGCAAGACAGCTGAATATTTGCAATGACACCATCGACAGAAAAACGGGTGCATCGCCTCAACTGATTCTAAAACCCTCTCTAAAAAATTCGTGAAGCGTCCTGTCCCGGTAACAGATTTGATCGAAGAATTGAAACGACTCCCCGGCATCGGTCAAAAAACTGCCGAACGGTTATCGTTTTTCATCATGCGAGGTCCCGCTGAGCGTGCTAAAAAGCTTGCGCAGGCCATTCGCGACGTGCAGGAAAAAATCGTCCTGTGTTCCAGTTGTCATGGCATCACCGACGAAAACCCCTGCCTCATCTGCAAAAATCCCGAACGTGACTCCACGCAAATTTGCGTGGTCGAAGAACCTCACGACGTTTATGTCATGGAAAATCTGGGTGAATATCGCGGTGTCTACCATGTCCTCATGGGCGTGATCTCCCCGCTCGACGGCATCGGCCCCGCCGACTTGACCATTGAAGCTCTGAAAGAACGTGTTCAGCAAGACAAAGTCAAGGAAGTCATCCTCGCCACCAATCCCGATATGGAGGGAGAAAGCACCGCCGTCTATATTTCTAAATTTCTGAAATCCCTCAACGTCAAAGTAACACGCATCGCCCGCGGCCTGCCCGTAGGAGCCGAAATCGAATACGCCGACTCCGTCACCCTCATCAAATCCCTCGAAGGCCGAACCGAAATGTAATCCGCCAAGCCACTGGCCAGCCGCCAGAGGCAATGGGCTGTACAGTTTACAAAAATGATGCGAACTGTGCGCAGTCGCTAATCTAATTCTTTTGTTCACAACTGCCCGCCGGAGCGGGGTCCATTTAGAAACCATAAGTTTTAAGATAACGGTCTTTGGAAAGTTCTATTTCCAGCAGGCGTTGCCTGCTATTTGAAGAATTTGGCGAGGAAAACGAGAGCGACCGCGATGGGAGTGACGTAGCGGATGAGGAAGGCCCAGACCTTGACCCAATGGAATCGGGTTTTGTGTCGTTCGATTTCAGATTGAGCAGAGTCCGTTCCCCAGATGTAACCGACAAAAATAGCCGTCATCATACCGCCCAGAGGCAAGAGGTAATTCGAGGCAATGTTGTCCGCGTGATCGAAAAAAGTCATCCCAAACAATTTGACATCCGACCAAATCCCAAAAGACAGGCCCGATGGAACTCCTATTACGAAAATGATTGCCCCCATCGCCAGCACCGCTTTTTTTCTGGGCCAGCCCTTTTCATCAATGAAATACGCGACCACAACCTCCAGAAGCGAAATTCCAGAAGTCAGCGCAGCAATCAGCAGGAGAATAAAAAATACGACAGAAACGGCATTTCCCATCGGCATTTCAGAGAACACCGCAGGCAGGACACTGAACACAAGACTGGGGCCTTCCGCAGGTTCCATCCCCATCGCAAAGACTGCGGGGAAGATCACCATCCCCACCAGCAGAGCGATCATTGTATCGAACAGGACAACGTAGAAGGTTGCCGAGATCAGGTTTTCATCTTCCGGCAAATAACTGCCATAAGTCAGCATGGCACCCATCCCCAAACTCAGAGAGAAGAAGGCCTGCCCCAGCGCGATCAGGATGACCTCTGGAGTGATTTTTGAAAAATCCGGTTTCAGGTAAAACGCGACCCCTTCCATTGCCCCATCCAGAGTGAGAGCGCGTAGCATCAAAAGGAACAGGATGAGTAGCAGGGTCGGCATCAGGATATCGCAGGCTTTCTCGATGCCGCCATGCACGCCTTTTATGACAACGCCCACGCAAAGACTCATGAACAGAAAATGATAAAGTGTGATTTCGCCCGGATTGGCAATGAAGGCACCAAAGAATTCACCCGCTTCTTTGGGTGATGAGAAATGGACCGAAGAACCCGTGATCGATTTCACGATATAAGCCAGCGTCCAGCCACCCACCACGCCGTAGAAGGAGAGAATGAGAAATCCCGCCAGCACCCCCATAAAACCCACAAGGTTCCAAAGGCTTCCCGGTGCCAGTTGTTTGAACGCACCAACGGGATTGAGCTGAGTCTTTCTCCCAAGAGTGAATTCGCTCAGCATGATGGGCATTCCAATCACAAAAATACAGGCCAGATACACCAAAACAAAGGCTCCGCCTCCATTTTGACCTGTGATATAAGGAAATTTCCAGACATTGCCAAGGCCGATGGCTGAACCCGAAGCGGCGAGTATAAAACCCATCCGACTCGCCCACAGACCTCTTCCATTATTTTTTGATGTCATATATTTACGCGATTTTTTGATTTAAGTGCCACAGGCATTCCATTACGCTAAGCTTGGATTATAATGGAAGGAATCCTGCAGACAACAATGCATTATCAGGCAACCCATGGCAGACCAAAAAATAAACGATATCATTGAGCAGATTCCCCAACGTCCGGGAATTTATATCATGAAGGGTTCGAAAGGCGAAATCCTTTATATAGGCAAGGCCAAGTCTTTGCGCAACCGGGTACGATCTTATTTTCAAAGCTCCCGCAACCTGCATCCGCGCACGCGGGCCTTCGTTGCCAAAGTGGTGGACATCAAAACCCTCACCACAGAGACCGAAACCGAGGCTTTGATTCTTGAAAGCAATTTCATCAAAAAGCATCAGCCCCGCTACAACGTACTGCTCAAGGACGACAAACATTATCCTTATATTTTACTGACAACGGGAGAAAATTTCCCACGCCTGATTGTGGTTCGACGTGTCAAAAAAGACGGTCACACTTACTTCGGACCTTATACAATGGTCAAGGAAGTTCGTGAAACCATACGTCTCATCTATAAAATTTTTCCACTGCGACAAAGCCGCGATGTTCTGGACGGTTCGGCCATTCGCAGACCCTGCCTGAATCACCAGATGGGACGGTGTCTGGCCCCCTGTGCTGGCGGTGTCTCGATGGAAGATTACGCCCGCATCGTGCAGGATGTTGTTTTATTTTTACGTGGAAAGAATACAGAATTGATCGATAGCCTCAAAGTAAAAATGGTCGAAGCATCCGAGGCACAGCGTTACGAAACAGCGGCGAGCTGGCGGGATAAAATCACTGCCGTTCAAACAGTTCTCAACAAACAAAAAATTATCTCCACCTCCCTCGAAGATCAAGATGCGATCGGTTACTCCCGTGAAGGCCGGTCTGCAATGGCGCAAGTGCTGGTCATCCGGGAAGGGAAAATGGTTGGGGAAAAGATATTCAAGCTGAAATGTCTTGAGGAAACCGATAACAAGGAAGCCCTGTCCTCCTTCCTCAAACAGTATTATGCCAACGAAAGCATCATTCCTGCTGAAATTTTACTGCCTCAGCCGATAGAAGACGCGGAACTCATTGCCAGATGGCTGACAGAAAAATGCGGGAAAACCGTCCGACTCGAAATTCCCGTACGCGGAAAAAAAAGGGACCTCGTTTGCATGGCGGAAGAAAACGCACAATTTTCCCTGCGCACCGAGTTGGACAAGGGCGAAGTCAATACCCGGCTATTGGAAGATTTACGCTCCATGTTGCATCTGAAACGACTGCCAAAAGTGATAGAAGGCTTTGATATTTCAAATATTTCAGGAACCCATTCCGTGGGTTCCATGGTGAGTTTTGTCAACGGGCAGGCCGACAAATCGCGCTATAGAAAATTCAAAATTGCCCGTGTGGAAGGGATCAATGACTATGCGATGCTGAAAGAAGTCATCGAGCGCCGCTACAGTCGTCTCCTTAGAGAAGACAAAGCTTTTCCTGATCTGATCCTGGTAGACGGTGGCAGAGGTCATTTGAATTCGGCTCTGGAAGCTCTCGAAAGTTTGAACATCGCCGACCGGGTGGATCTGGCCTGCATCGCAAAAGGGAAATATCGCAATCGCGTTGAAACCGACGAGGTTTTACTCCCGAATAGAAAAGAGCCGGTCCTGTTCAGTGAGAACTCTCCGCCCCGATTTTTATTGCAACGCGTCCGCGACGAATCGCATCGTTTTGCGATCAGCTTCCACAGGCAATTGCGTGGTAAAAGTGGCTTGTCTTCACCTCTGGAAAAAATAGCCGGCGTCGGCAAAAAACGCCGTCTTATGTTGTTGAAAAAATTTGGCAGTCTTGAGAAAATTCGTTCAGCCTCACTTGAGGATCTGAAAACCATTCCCGGTGTCACCGATAAAATCGCCGCACAATTGCAAAGCATTTGACAGACATGAAATAACAAACGACACTGTATCTTTACGCGTGATTTGCCGATAAGAAAGCTACTGCGGGACGGCCTCATACATACCCAATTGACATTCAATCGTTTGGACACAAGTGCAGGTGAAGCAAGGATGCTTTTAATACAGACTTATGAACGCGTTAGCTAAAGTTATTTTTTTGATTTTTCTGATCTCGACCTACAATTTCTCAATTGTCTTTGCAGAAATTTCACCCGATATCTACAAAAAATCTGCGCAATTGCTCACCTTAGAAAAGGATTACATCCTTCAGCGCGCTCAGCAAAACTGGTCAAAGATTTATAATTATCAGCACCCGCGTTACAAACATAAAATATCGTTTGAAGAATTCAAATATTTCAATGGTCGACTGGATTTCAATTTCAGAGAAAAAACGCCCGCACATATCAGCGGAGCCCGAATCCCGACCGCAGAAGAAATCAAAAAAAGGGGTTCGCGCAAGGATATTATGGGCATTCCCGTGAAGCCTCATTATCGCTGGCTCATCATTCCGCTATTCACTTACAAAGGACATGAAATTGAGCGCATATACATCAGCCCGGATGGTCAACGTGCAAAGATTCAATGGCATCTGGAGGGTCGCGAACAACTCGATCCACGCTGGGCACGGGGTTATTACGATTACCCGGTGCGAAGAATTTATTTCGACTATTGGGAAATGACGGAAGAAGGCTGGAGGATTGCCGTTGCCGCTCTCGCTCATAACGTCAGCGGCCACAAAACCATTCATTATATGGTACCGGCTGATCAGGCAGAATGGGACCGGACGGAATTCATTGAATTGACCCCTGCTGAAATTAACACAAACAACCCTGCTCAAACAAAGGAGACACCTCGTGAGTATTGACCTGCCCTTTCATCGTCCCTGGCTTGAGGAGGATGAGATCAACGAAGTTGTCGATACTCTGAAATCTGGTTGGCTGACCACCGGACCCAAGACTCAACACTTTGAAAATGATTTTAAAGAATACGTGGGCGCACGCCATGCCATTGGCCTGAACTCTTGCACTGCGGGTTTAAAACTCGCCGTCATATCGGCAGGTTTTAAAGACGGCGATGAAGTCATCACCACACCGATGACTTTTCCTGCGACTTCCAACGTTCTTGTGCTGGAACGCTTGCGCCCGGTATTTGTCGACATAGAGCCGGAAACGCTGAATCTGGATGTCAAAAAAATAGAATCCAAAATCACCACTCGAACGCGGGGCATCCTTCCCGTTCACTTTGCGGGGCATCCTTGCGACATGGATGTCATTCAAGACATTGCCCGCCGCAAGGGATTGGCCGTTATCGAAGACGGTGCCCATGCGATGGATGCCCGATACAAGGGCGTACCCATCGGCGGTCTGGGCAACCCTACTGCATTCAGCTTTTATGCGAACAAAAATATCACCACCGGGGAAGGCGGCATGCTGACGCTGGACGACGATGCACGGGCCGAATTACTTCGCGCGATGAGACTGCACGGACTGAGCCGGGATGCCTGGAAGCGTTTCGGAAACTCCGGGTTCGCGCACTGGGTATTGCAGGAACCGGGGTTCAAATACAATATGTCAGACATCAATGCCTCTCTGGGAATTCATCAATTAAAAAAAGCACCTCGCTTTCTGAAATTGCGCCAGGAGTATGCAGAAATTTACGATCAAGCCTTTCGCGATGAACCCGCCATCGAAATTTTTCAAACCCGGGATTATGCCCTGCACGCCAGGCATCTCTACCTGATCGCTCTCAAACTCGAACAATTGACCATCACACGCGATGAATTTCTGAACCTGATACAAGCAACAGGAATCGGCGTCGCCGTGCATTACATCGCCCTGCACCTGCAACCTTTTTATCAAAAAGAATTTGGCTATAAGGCAGAGGATTTCCCCATCGCAACCCGCTATTCAAACCGGGTGGTCTCTCTCCCACTTTATCCTAAAATGACCCATGAAGACGTCGCACGTGTCATTGACACCACGCTTGGCCTCATCAAAAAATACCGCAAATGAGTTATGTCCACTGAGCCCGAAAAAAAAATAAATACACCCCTGTCGTCGCGATTCGCCGATTGGAAAAATGCCCTGACCTCTAAATTGTTTTCGCCAAAAAACGCAGAGGAAAACGATGCGTCTTCCGCTGAGAAAAAAAACGAATCGCAAACGTCCAAGCGTTCACCCGCGATCCTGAAATCGCTTGCTGTTGAGCTTAAAAAACGCATCGATGACAACCCGGAGAACGGCGATTATTTTTTTCAACTGGGCGGCGTGCTGATGGAAATGCAAAGGTATGGCGAAGCCGCAAGTGCTCTTAAATCGGCCCTCACTTTGGGATCGAAAAATAAAAGCACCGCTTTTCAGCTCGCAAGAGCCTACGTTGAAATTGGACGCGATGACGATGCGGTGCATCTGCTTGAACCGGAGTTGATCAAACACCCCAATTCCATGGCGGTAAAAAAATTATTGGCCCGCGCGCATTCAAATCTTTCGGTTTCGTTTGGTAAAATGCAAAAAAATGAGGACGCCGTGAAACACTTTCACGCGGCAACCAACATCCTTCCCAGATATGCCCCCGCCCATTTGGCGATGGGAATCTGTTTATTTGAAATGGGACGCTACAACGAAGCCATCGACAAGTTTGACGAATGTCAGAAAATGGATAAAAATCTGTGGGTCGATGCTAATTTCCATTGCGGGAAAGCCTATGCCCGTCTTGGAAAAAACAAAAAGGCTCTCAATCGATTCAAGCAGGCGATATCGGTCACTTGCAAGTCTGCGCTTCCTTTCCTTCATCTGGGCTTGCTTTACATCAAGATGAAAAAATACAAGGATGCGGTGACACCTCTAGAAACGGCAATACGACTGAGTCCCAAATACGTCCCCGAAGCGTATTACAATCTTGGCTGGGTTTTGGAAAAATTGAAACGGCACGAAGACGCTCTGGAACCCCTGCGCAGTGCGCTGGAACTGACTCCCGACGACGAACGGGTACTGGAACTTTTAGCAGCCGTACTATACGAAACCGCGCAACTGCGCAGAAAAGAAGGAAAACATCGCGAAGAACTTGCTTTCCTTCGTGAAGCGGTACGCTTGCTTCCGGCAGAGCCGCGCTTGCGCTATGCGCTGGGACAGGCTTTTGATAAAATTCAGGATGGATACTTTGCCATTTTCAATACCATTCTCGCCAAACAGCTTTACGTGCAATTGAAAGACGACACACAAGCAAAAAATGCCATCAAGACTTTGGCGGCAATGTTTTATAAATATCCGAACGATCCTGAAGAATTTTCCAAAGTAAAGGCTCCGATGATTAGCAAACAATGATCCAATCAGATTTCAGTGGCTGTACGAATTGTCTTTCCTATCATTACAAGGCCCACGCACCATGCTGATTGCAAGATGCTTGATTGCGTCCACACTGATATGGATTCTTACAGAGTCCCATCCCCATGCTGAAGTGACGTCAGAGGAAAACATGGTCCTCATTCCCGGCGGAACCCTGGAGTGGGTCGCCTCAGGCACACCCAGACATTCGATCCTCCCGGCTTTCTATATCGACAAATACGAAGTCACTCAGAGAGATTACCTTGCTGTGATGGGAAACAATCCCGCCTTTTTCAAAGGACCGAACCGACCTGTGGAAAAAGTTTCCTGGTACCTGGCTTCTACGTATTGTTCCCGGCGAGGCAAACGCTTGCCCTCTGAGGAGGAATGGGAATACTCGGTGCAAGCTGGCAGGGCCACCCGATTCTACTGGGGAAATGTTTGGGATGGCGACTATGCCTGGGGAAAGAGCAACGCGGACAAGCAAACGCATCCTGTCGGGAAAAAGAAACCCAACGCAATGGGCCTGTATGATTTATCAGGAAATGTCGGCGAGTGGACCGCGAGCGATCACGAACTGGGCGGCAAAGCGATTCGTGGGGGTTCCTGGCGCAATGGGACTGCGGGTTTGGAAACCCGGCACCGCATCATGGACGATCCGCGCAGGAGGTTTCACTACGTCGGTTTCCGGTGCGCACTTTCTGCGCAATGAACTGCGAATTCAACCCGTAAGTGCAATTCCCTTTTATAAAAGGGGTACGAATTGATTGTTAAAGATTTGGTTTGGAGTCAGATACTGACGGGTTTTTCTGGGCCGA
>PCWG01000003.1:38284-39823 GCA_002787235.1 Nitrospinae bacterium CG11_big_fil_rev_8_21_14_0_20_45_15 | reverse complement strand
CGAGGGAAAAGTTTTTCAATGACCTCGGGAACGGCGCTGGTGGCAATATCAATATCCTGCGGTTCCTTCTCCATCAAATGATCCCGGACACAGCCCCCCGCAAAAAAGGCCGTATGCCCCGCCTGGCGCAGAACCTCCGCAATTTGAAATGCCGACTTACCGGGTTCTTTTGATAAATCCATCGTGTGAAATCCAGAATAAAACCAGGTTATATGAAAGTGAAATGACTGCCTTAACCGCGTTTGTCACAGACGCATGTGCGAGGCCTGCCCGAAAACCGGGGTCCTTAGCCCAAAATGTCGCGGGCCTTTTTCTGCCCAACGGCCTTGTGATAATCTCCAAAATCAATAAAAACAAGATCGGGACGGCTCTCTTTGGCACGCTTGACGATCGAAAACCTCTCGCCTGGATGATTTTCAATGCGCCGGCTGCTCAGATACTTGAAGGGGGTGCCGCATTCCGGGCACTGGGCAGCCTGATAGCCGTCAATCCCGAGACAGCGACAGGCACCGCAATCCGAAGAAAGATCTCCTAAAATCAAAAGATGCTTTCCAACTTCCTCAAGATTAAATTCCTGATAAACACGCAAATAAACTTTCGGCATGGCCTCTCCAGAGTTGACGCAGCAAAATGATTTTGGGTTCTGTCCTGAAACTATAACCGATAGACAACGTCTCCGACCACCACATCTTTTTTTACTTCGAGCCCAACCTCTTCTCCCGCGCGGCCTTCATCAATCGGAATCCGGTTGATCTGCAGCGAAGTCACCTTTTGCCGTATCTTGCCGCTTTTTCCGGCAATCACAATGGTATCCCCCATCGAAAGCGGTTTTTCCAGCTTGATCACCGCAGCCTTGACCTTGGGAAAATAATGGGTGACCGGCCCGACGACAACGCCCGGCAGCGGGGCGGCTTTTGCAGCCCCAGCCTTCCGAACAGGCTTCACGGCTTTTTTTGCAATCTTTGCCGTCTTTTTTCGCTTTGGGACGCCCGCTTTTGTTCTTTTCGGCTTCGTCGCTGTCTTCACCCGTATGGGGGCCGGGGCCGGCCGCGAAGAACGCTTGCGCGAAACCGGTTTTTTTCGCCCTGAAACACGGCGCTTAAGAGGCTTCCTGCCGCGAGGAGTGCGTTTTTTACGACGGCGCCGCTTCTTCTTTCCCGACAAGAGGGACAAACCGGACAGGAAGCGCTTCAACTTTTTGAAAAGACCCACCCTTTTTCACTCCCAGAACAAGCTGTTGATGTTCGGTTCCGACCGGAATGATCATAAGCCCTCCGTCCCTTAATTGATCGACCAAAGCCGGCGGAATTTGATCCGGTGCTGCCGTCACAATGATCCGGTCGAACGGGGCCTCCTCCGGCCATCCTTGCCAGCCATTGCCAAGACGAAGCTGAATATCCGTATAACCAAGTCCGGTGAGAACGCGTGCGGCCTCACGATGCAGGGCCTCAACGATTTCGATGGAATAGACTCTGGCACCCATTTCGGCCAGCACTGCTGCCTGATAACCCGAACCGGTTCCGATTTCCAGCACCTTGT
>PCWG01000003.1:0-38276 GCA_002787235.1 Nitrospinae bacterium CG11_big_fil_rev_8_21_14_0_20_45_15 | reverse complement strand
TCCACAAGAAACTTATCAACTTTTCCAGATGTCATCGTCGGGTACATTGCCGACATTACAATATATTCTTCTTCCATGAATCACTCCTCAAAAACCGCCATCATGAAAATGGCACCTCATTTACTTAACTGGAAAGGATAAACAAAACCGCAATGAAACTTCAAGTAGGAGACGCACTCTTTGAACCGCTATCAAGAAACACTGGAGAAATAACCGGTATCGAGGAAGGACCCAACGGAAGAATCGTTCAAATCCGCTGGCGGCCTGAGGAAAACCAGTTGCCGCACGATACCGAACATTTCTACAAAAAAGTTTTACGATGCGTCAAAAACGGAGAGTTTGAATACACACCCAAAATCAGCGAATGATCTTCCCGCAAACTCAACTTTTGTATATTTTGTGACTGGGACGACCTGCCAGGATATTTTCTTTTCCCCAGTTCACAACGCCCTTAAATTTATCTGAACTGATAAATGCCTGATACGCTTCCTCAGAGTTCCATTCTGAAACAATCAGATAAGACTGTGCGTTGTTGACATCCTTGTACAAAGCAGACTTGTCGTGTCCCTCACCCGCCTCCATAACACCAATGACACTTGCAAACGCTTTTTCAAAAGCCTCTTCTTTGCCGGGAAGTACATTATAATTCATACCCACAGTAATCATGATGGATCCTTTCATTTAGATTTATAATTCATTGGTTCGAAAACTTTCCAGAGCCATCATTGCCGCAGACTGTTCTGCCTCCTTCTTGGTTTTTCCAACCCCTTTGCCTTGCAGATTTTTTTTAACCCATACTGCAACTTCAAAGAGTTTATCATGATCCGGTCCCGATTCTCCCACTACTTTGTAGACAGGAACACAATTCAATTTATTTTGCGTGTACTCTTGTAAATCACTCTTAAAATCACGAAAGAATGCCGCGCCATCATTCCGTTCAATTTCTTTTTTCAAGAATGGAAATAATGCGCGCCGTACGGGTTCGAGCTGACCATCAAAGAAAATGGCCCCCGCAAGTGCTTCAAAAGCATTTGCCAGCAACGATGATTTGTCTCGCCCACCGGTATTTTCTTCACCCCTGCCCAACAATAAAAATCTTCCCAAATCGATTTCTCTGGCGAAACCGGCCAGGCTCGTCTCATTCACCACCGCCGCCCGAATTTTGGATAGAACACCTTCATTGTATTCAGAATATCGACGCACCATGAAGTCGCTCACAATCAGGTCGAGTACCGAATCGCCTAAAAACTCAAAACGCTCATTGTGCCGGAACTGCTCTTTATTTTCGTGTGTGTAGGACTTGTGGGTCAATGCCTTGTTCAACAACTCCACATCGTTGAATCGGTAGCCTAATCTATCCTGAAGCAAGTCCAGTTCTTCAAGCCGACGCTCAGGAAGCATCGTTTTTAGCCCAGAAATTCTTTAAAAACCAGCGCTCCATTGGTGCCGCCAAACCCGAAGGAATTGGACATCCCCAGTCTTATTTTTTTCTCGCGGGCCTGGTTTGGAACGTAGTCGAGATCGCATTCAGGGTCTGGAGTCCTGTAATTTATGGTAGGAGGCAGGACACCTCGGGTGATGGCAAGAACAACATAGATCGCTTCCACTCCCCCAGCCGCACCCAGCAGGTGACCGGTCATGGACTTTGT
Organism: Nitrospinae bacterium CG11_big_fil_rev_8_21_14_0_20_45_15; assembly: GCA_002787235.1. Lineage (GTDB taxonomy): Bacteria > Nitrospinota > Nitrospinia > Nitrospinales > VA-1 > Nitrohelix. The sequence continues at coordinate 36,627 of PCWG01000003.1, read as the reverse complement.
GGAGCTGACCGCAAGCTTGCGGGCATGATCTCCGAAAACGGTTTTAATCGCCGTGGTTTCCGTCGCATCTGCGCCAGTGGAAGTACCGTGAGCATTGATATAATCAATCTCTTCCAAGTTAATGGAGCCACTATCAAGAGCCCTCTTCATGCACCGTGCCGCGCCTTCTCCATTGGGAGAGGTCGCTGTGATATGGTAGGCATCGCTGTTCAATCCGTAGCCTGTCAGCTCTGCATAAATCCTGGCACCACGCTTTTTAGCGGATTCCAATTCCTCCAGAATCATAACGCCACATCCTTCTCCGATAACAAAACCATCCCGGTCTTTATCGAAAGGTCGGCTTGCTCCCTGAGGATCGTCGTTATTTGTAGACAAAGCTTTAGCGGCATGAAACCCACCCACACACAAGGGAGTGATGACCGATTCAGTTCCGCCAGAAATCATCATGTCGGCTTCGCCGTCACGAATCAAACGTGCAGATTCACCGATGCTGTGTGTCCCTGTCGCGCATGCACTGACGACGCAGGTATTGGGCCCTTTGGCCCCAAATAAAATAGAAACCTGTCCCGATGCGAGATTAGCGATCAACATCGGTATAAAAAAGGGGGTGATTTTTCTAACACCCTTTTCTTTTAAAACATCATGATATTTTTCTATCGCAGGCAGTCCACCGAGACCCACGCCAACCTGCACACCACAACGCTCCGCATTTTCTTCAGAAATCACAAAACCAGAATCATCCAACGCCATCTTGCTACAAGCGACGGCATAATGGATGAAACGATCCATTTTCTTGATTTCTTTGTGGTCGATGAAATCGGCGGGCTCAAAGCCCCGCACTTCACCTGCAATTTTTACAGGAAAATCACTTGTATCAAACTTGGTGATCGGTCCAATCCCTGAACGCCCTTCAACAATAGCGGCCCAGTTTTCTTCAACCCCCAACCCAAGTGGGGAAACCATCCCCATCCCTGTTACAACCACACGTCGTTTCATTGTTGCCTTTTGATTATGAGAGCGAAATTAATTTGTGTGGCTTTTGATGTAATCAATCGCATTTTGAACGGTAGCAATTTTCTCAGCATCTTCATCGGGAATTTCAACGTCAAATTCCTCTTCGAGAGCCATGACCAACTCCACTGTATCGAGAGAATCTGCACCTAAATCGTCAATAAAAGATGCGGAACCTTCAACTTGTTTGCTATCGACACCCAATTGATCAACAATAATTTCTTTTACTTTTTCTTCTACGGACATAAATCAGAACTCCTGATAGGGGTTACATCAACATACCACCATTAACATTAATCACTTGCCCTGTAATATAACGGGCCTTATCTGAAACAAGAAACGAAACACAATCTGCAATATCTTTTGGTTCTCCCAAACGAGCCAATGGGATTTGCTCAATCAACTTATCTCTTACTTTTTCTTCCAAGACGCGAGTCATGTCCGTATCAATGAAGCCGGGAGCGACTGCGTTCACAGTAATATTTCGAGAGGCCAGTTCGCGGGCCATGGTCTTGGTGAGACCGATCAGCCCTGCTTTGGATGAAGAATAATTGGCCTGGCCAGCGTTGCCCATGACCCCCACAATGGAAGAAATGTTGACAATCGAACCCTGTCTCTGTTTCATCATTTGCTTGGCCGCCTGCTGACCGCAGAGAAAACTGCCCTTCAAATTGATATCAATCACAAGATCCCAGTCTTCTTCTTTCATCCTCATCACCAAACCATCACGGGTGATGCCGGCATTGTTTACCAAAATATCAATGGGTTTAAAGTCTTTGGCTATAGAATCAAAAACTGCACGCACTTGCTCAGGATTAGCAACATTCAACTGAACCGCACTTGCCGAATGCCCTTGATTTCGCAAGGTCTCTGCCGATTTTTCTGCGCCCTCAAGATTCACGTCGCCCAGCACCACATGAGCACCATCGCCTGCCAATGCTTCCGCGATGGTCAATCCAATTCCTTGAGCACCCCCTGTAATGAGTGCAACTTTTTCTTTTAAAGACATCGTGATCTCATGAAAGCTGTTTGAGTTGAGTTACCGTCTGCTCAAGTGTTTTACAATCGGAAACCTGAAAACATTCTGTCGTCTTGTCAAAGCGTCGCATCAAGCCGGACAAAACACGACCGGGACCCAGTTCAACAAATTTCTCAACGCCCTGTTCTCGCAACCGTTGCATTGTATCATTCCATAATACGGGGGAACAAACCTGAAGAGCAAGATTCTCTCTCGCCTTATCTCCCTCTAACACCGGTTCTGCATCTACGTTTGCAATTACGGGGAAATTAAGATTATTGAATCCAACTCGCTCCAGTTCGGGCCGCAATTTTTCTTCTGCGGGTTTCATGAGTGGGCAATGAAACGGAGCACTCACGGGAAGCATGACTGTTTTTTTAGCCCCCAGGCTCGTAGCTTCTTCAGCCACTTGCTCAACCGCCTGGCGATGACCTGCGATAACGAACTGTTCTGAACTGTTTATATTCGCCGCCTGCACCAAATGACCGGGCTTTGAAACTTTATTGCAAGTTTCTTGTAACACTTCCAAGGGCAAACCGATAATAGCGGCCATGCCGCCCACACCCACAGGCACTGCCTCTTGCATAAAACGTCCGCGAGCCTGAACCAGACGCACCGCATCCAGAAACTCGAGTGCCCCCGCCGCAACCAATGCGGAATATTCGCCCAGACTGTGACCTGCGGCGACCACGGCAGATATACCATTTCCCTCAAGCATTTTCAAGGCGATTATACTATGAATGAGTATCGCCGGCTGAGTGTTTTCGGTCAAAGTCAAAGCCGATTCCGGCCCATTAAAACAAATATCTGCAATATCCAGCCCCAGGACTTCGCTGGCCTGTTCGTACATAGACCGCGCTTCGGGCAAATGGTCATAAAAATCTTTCCCCATACCCACTGCTTGTGAACCTTGCCCTGGAAATAAGAATCCTAATTTCACCATCGAATCAACCCCGCTCCCCATGTCAAACCCGATCCAACCACCATGAGCAGAACCAGATTGCCTTTTTTAATGACACCGCTTTCATACGCTTCTGCCAAAGCAATCGGTATGGATGCGGCGGATGTGTTTCCATATTTATAAATGTTAGAAAATACTTTATCACTTGCGATATTGAGCCGCTCCCCCGCCGCGTCGATGATTCTGCGATTGGCCTGATGTGGAACCACAACGTCTACATCATCGGTAGAAAATCCGTTATAGGTCAATGCTTCACGAGAAACCTCTTCCAGCTTTTGAACGGCAATTTTATAGGTGGCATTCCCGGACATATGGATGAAATATTCACCGTTCTCAACCGCCTGCGAGTTCACGCCGGTTCGACCGATGCCACCGGGAACTCTGATCAAATCTGACCGGCTCCCATCTGAATGAATGTGGGTTGAAAGTACTCCTCTGCGCTCAGGGTTCTGGGTGCGCTTCAAAACCATTGCACCGGCTCCATCTCCAAAGAGAATACAGGTCGTACGATCCTGCCAGTTAACGATCCGTGAATTGACTTCACTGCCTATGACCAGAGCCGTCTCATACTTTCCTGTTTTCAGGTATTGTTCTGCTACTGATAAGGCAAAAACAAAACCAGAGCAAACCGCGGTGATGTCAAAGGCAACGGCTCGACTGGCCTCTAATTGCTGTTGCACAAAACAGGCGGTGGCGGGAAAGAGTACATCGGGAGTGGACGTCGCGACAATGATCAAATCCACATCCCCGGCCTCGATACCGGCTGAGGTCAATGCCTTGCGTGCGGCGTGGGCTGCCAAAACCGAGGAGGATTCTTCTTTGGAAGCAATGCGCCTCTCTTCGATACCTGTTCGTTGACGAATCCACTCATCGTCCGTATCAATTTTGTCTTGTAAATCAAAGTTGGTTAGAATTTTTTCTGGCAGATAAGAACCAATTCCTGCTATTTCTGCTTGAAAAGGGGGCGTGGAATTCATTGAATGACTGTTCAAGCGTCCTTACCTTTATCGCTGATCGAGGGTTTCTCATCAGAATCTACGTGGTTTCCATCCACTGCTTTTTCTGAATTATTTTTTTTGCCGTCTTCAAGGATCTCCGGGACAAAAGCACTTTTGATTTGTTTCCAAAGTCCCATGTCCAGATCTGCCAAATTGGACTCGATATCGTCCCGAATGTGTTCGTTGATCTTCTTCTCTGCAAGCTCGTTTGCTCTTTTAATAGCATTCTTTATCGCTTTGGGGGAAGAGCTGCCATGCGCGATGATACAAACTCCATTCACACCCAACAGTGGTGCTCCACCTGTCTCTGAGTGATCCACCTTTTTTTTGAACTCTGCCAATTGTGATTTCAGCAAGAAATAGCCCAGCTTGCTTTTCCAATTCCGGCTGAACATTTCCTTGAGGTTTTTACCGATCATTTCGGCAAGGCTCTCACTGATTTTTAAAGCAACGTTTCCTGTAAATCCGTCACAAACAACGACATCGGCATTGCCTCGGTAGACTTCCTTACCTTCAACATTTCCAATAAAATTGACGTGGCTCTTTTTCAGCATATGAAAAACTTCTTTGGTTATTTCATTGCCTTTACCATCCTCTTCACCAATACTGAGTATTCCCACACGAGGATTTTCCTTACCAAGTATGTACTTGGCGAAGGCGTGTCCCATGACTCCGAATTGAAACAATTGAATGGCTTTGCAGTCGACATTGGCTCCCGCATCTAAGAGAAGTGAGGAACCCTGCAAGGTAGGAAGCTGTACTGTAATGGCGGGACGATCGACGCCTTTCAAAGGACGAAGGATCAAGGTAGAGAAGGCCAGAACGGCACCGGTGTTGCCCGCGCTGACGAAAGCATCGGCCATACCTTCCTTGACAAGATCCAAACCGACTTTAATGGATGATTTTCGTTTACTGCGAAGCACTTTTCCAGGAGCGTCATGCATATCTACGATCTGATCTGCATGCTCAATACGAATAGGCAGTTGAGCAACATCAAACTTGCGCAACTCTTCCTGGATTTTAGCTTCTACTCCAACCAGAATGACCTCTACGCCACCTTGTCTGGCCGCTAGAACCGCGCCTTCAACTATAGCTGAGGGCGCATGGTCTCCACCCATCGCATCTACTGCAATTTTCATTGAATCCTGTCTCCTAAAATACCAGGGCTATTTTCCTCGAGGAAAAGCGATTCCCCATATTTCCAGAAACGGACAAAATGCGAATCAACTCCTGAAACACCAAGAGTCAAGGCAAGGCCGTGTTGTTTTTTCATACTAAAGAAAAATTTTCAACCATTTTAGACTGGCGAATCATCGGGACCAAGAGGCCTCTATTCAGACACAATTGGCCATCCTTTGCCGCTACAAATGGACTCAGATTGAGTCTACCACCATGATTTCTTTTTCTTTATAAAAACCACAGCTTGGGCAGACATGATGAGGACGCTTCATTTCATGACATTCCGGGCACTCGCTATACGCAGGAACTTTCAAACCATCATGGGATCGACGATTACCTTGTCGAGATCGGGACATTCGTTTCTTAGGAACTGGCATTTTAAACCCTCACAAAATTATTTTAATTTTTCTTTCAACTGTTTTAATTTCTCAAATCTAGGATCCACGACCGCATCCATACCACAACTACAAGAATTCAAATTCAAGTTCGCGCCACATTGGGGACACAAACCTTGACAATTCTCCTGACACAAAACCATCGCCGGAAAGGAAAGAAGTATTCCATCGCGCACAACATCTACTAAGGAAATAACATCTCCTTCAAAATATTCAATTTCACAATCCTCCGAACTGAGCTCTATTTCGGAATCGGACTGGATATCTTCTGCCTTCGGCTTAAACTGTGCCTTAACCATGCAACGGACGCTTTGCGGCGTTGCCTGCAAACACCGGGAACAACACACCGTTGCAACAGTCTCGATGCTGGCAGAAAATAAGACATCGCGTCTCACCTTCTTTAACTCACCTTTAAGCTTAACGCTCTCATTTAAAGAGACGTCTTCGCCTTCAATATCAAAAAGTTCGCCTTCAATTACCCGCTCCAGCTTCATTCCAGCTTCGGGTAGCTTATCAATTTCAAACACAAGGCGTTGTCGATCCATCGGCACAAACAGAAACCCTTTTGAATTCCAATAGATAGAACTTTAGAAGGAAGGGATAAAATTGCCTCGATGGTAGCTTTAATCCCATTTCCAGTCAAGAAAAATTCAACACATCGGAGACATTGGCAATACTTTTTTCAGAATTGCCTACAAACCTGAAACTTTTTTATCGTCTGGATATTCGACTTGAAAATCCAAAACAATGGTTCTTTTTTCTTTGGGTGACAATACAATGTTCCAACTGAGTAAGTTCTCGTTATCTCTTTTATCCGGCGCAGGCTCCAAACGGTTCACCTTTACTACGATATCTTCTTGATAAGATAAGGGAATCTGGTCTTGAACTTCGACTGTCTTTGCCTCGGAGTTTAAATTTTCCAGCTCGATTTCATAAATATAGCGTTGCCGGTTCTTCGAGTCAAACAGTCCGCCATCGCCACCTTCTTTTTTGACCAACTTTCTTTCTACAAGAATCTTGGGGTCCACTCCCAGAGAAATTTCCATTTTCTCCTTCGGAACGGCTGACTTCAGGTGATCGGTTCCGACAAAATCTCCATCCAGATATTTCCAGACTTTTCCGGGGAGGTATTCATAGAGGCCGTTATTCACCCATTCGGTGGTCAGATAAACCCGATCGCTTTTTTGAGGGATGGTGAGATAGTTCAAACGCGCTTCAAATTTTTCCTGAGAAATTTCCGCACGCATTTTGTCCGATCCGGTCGCTATCCGATGCTTTCCTTTTAGTGAATAGAGAAGCGCATGTCCTCCCTGCGAAGTTTGAACGGGCATGGCCTGCATGAACGCTTGCGCAAGCGGCGCACTCGCTCCATCGGAGTACGCTTTTTCCTGCATAGAACGCCTGAGGGGACGATCCTGATAATAATCCACAATCCAGGGGGAAAGTTTGGGCGGGGAACCACCTGACTGCGGATTCCCTGTCGATAATTCCAGCGCAACATCTTCCCAGTCTTCACCGGAAGATTGGGTGATTTCTCCGTAGTACTCCAGGGTCATCTTTTTCCCTGTCGTCTCTGCTCGTACGATGTAAGCCGGATTCCATCGCGCCTGATGCGTCTGGTAGGTTAATTCAAAGCTACGCCGCCCTTCTCCTTCGAACTGCCCTTGACCGGATAGACGCCAAGTCTGTTTTTTCGCTCCCTTTTGCAAATCAGCCAATTTGTTTTTTTCTGCTGTCAGTTCTTTTTCCAGTTCCGCAATCCGGCGTTTCGACTGCCGTAGCTTCGCAGTAATTTCGACGCCTCGTTTGGCTATGAAATCAATCGCCTGATCCGCCCAATTGGCGTTAAAATTTGCCGAATCATCACCCCTGCCTCGCAAACTGGCATTGTCATTGGCGATGATGCTGTCAAGAGCTCGTAACTGACGTTTTAAAATGCTCTGAACATCGTTCTCGGCATTCAATGCCTCTTGCAATTCGAAAATAATTTCTTCCTGCTTTTGTATGATGGGACTCGAAAATTCCGCATCAAAATTTCTTTCTGCATTCAATATGGAAAGTTTTCCTGGCAAGCCCTCAATCTGTGAAATACGAACGGAATCAGGAATCAATGATGCTGGCAAACCGCTCACAGCAAAGGTTTCCTGACCGCTGGAAAACTCTCGCTCAATTCGCCGCGTGATCTCAGCACGATCGGTATAAACACGAACTTGGACGATGATACCGGGTCCATCCTGACGACTTTCCTTTGCCCCAACGGTATTCGCAGAAAAAAACAGGATTGCTATATATAGAAGGAACGTTGCACCTAAACGATATGAGTTCATAGTTGAAGCACCTCAGAGAAATAGAAAATCTCACTGGCAATAACGGATTTAAACAATTGAGACAACCATCATTCACCTTTAATTACGCCAGTTTGACGTTTTTGAAATTGAAGCATTGTTCCTGAAATTAAAAGTTTCTATTAAAGAATCAGAAAACACAGAGTCGCATTCATGCAGATAGCGCAACACCGCAATGCCCCAATCAGACTCGTCAGGAGCTCGGATCACGGCTATATTATCGCATTCAAAACGTTTACAAATTTCCGATTCCGCATTTGAGGCTTGTGCAAGAACTTCTTTTTTTTCAATGGTCAATGGGCGTAGAGGATCGATTTGAACGATTTCCAACCCGGCATATTCCTCCGGGAGATCGTCTGAAATGAATTCTTCGATGGGAACACCGGAAACATTGTGAACGCTTGGATCAACCAGCGAGGCGATATAGACAGGCGCCCTCTGAATGGTGGATTGCTCTGCGTAACCTTTACGCAAAACAATATTCTCTTTTCCAGAGGGACCAAAGACGACAAAATCCCAACGCCCAAATACCATTTCCCTTTGTTTTTGGAAAATCTCGGTATTTTTAAAAGCTGAAGACACTTTATCGTAAATTTTCTGGTCCTTGGCTTTGAACTTGAATCGCGGCATAGAGTCACCCTAAATATTTATTTTTAAAAGTATAACATGATGTTTCAACCTACCCGCTGATTTAAACTGCCGTCATCCCATCTTAAAAAATTTTCCGCCGCAACTTCTATCAAAGTCCAGGATTTGAAATAAATCAAGATCTGACCCTTAATAAAAAAGATATAGCAAAGATGCCTGTTAGGATCAATACAAATTGATATTGTGATCTGTAAAGATCTTTTTGGCAGAAATTCTGGCCACGGGATATTTCGACAGATGGACGATCAAATTTCGCAAGCATTCTTCCTGAGGATTCAAAAAAGAAACTGGCTCCAACTCTTTTGAAAGCTCTATGAACGAGCGTTCAAAAATGTCCTTAACCTCTGTGGGAGAATCTGAAACTTTTAAGGACACCTTGATGATCTCTTTTAAAGCCGAAAGTTGCGGTTCTTCCATTCCAATCTCTCCTCTATATTTTGTAAAAAAAAAAGCCGCCTCTCCCTTATTCGGGAAAGGCGGCTTAATCATTTCAACTTATATTTTGAAACGTTGAACCAGCAATCTCAAATCAGATGCCATTTTCGCTAATTCATTTGCGGCAACCTGGGTTTGATTGACACCGGAGGTGGTATCGTTTGCGGCTCGTGCAACACCTTCGATATTGGTCGAGATTTCATTGCTACCACGTGCGGCCTGAGTGACATTGCGTCCCATTTCCGAAGTAGTAGCGGTTTGCTCTTCAACCGCACTGGCGATGGTATTGGAAATATCATTGATCTCATTAATGATCTGACTGATTTCGTCAATCGCCTTCACCGCATTGGAGGTATCGCTTTGGATCGCCTGAATCTTTTGACTGATTTCTTCAGTCGCCTTACCGGTTTCTTTCGCCAGTTCCTTGACCTCATTGGCTACAACCGCAAAACCCTTGCCCGCTTCGCCGGCACGTGCCGCTTCGATCGTGGCGTTCAGCGCAAGAAGATTCGTTTGCTCCGCGATAGAGGTAATGACTTTGATGACTTCGCCGATTTCAGCAGAACTATCACCCAATTTGCCAACGGTTGTGGTCGTGCTCTTGGCAACGCCCACGGCCTTTTGAGCTACGGAAGCCGCTTGTCCAGCATTTCTCGCGATCTCCTGAATGCTGGCATTCATCTCTTCGGTGCCAGCCGCAACGGTCTGAATGTTTCTACTGACTTCATCCGAAGCCGCAGAAACAACCCCTGCCTGATTTGCGGTTTCGTTGGCATTGCCAGCCATTTCCTGACTGACTGAAGTCAACTCTTCAGAAGAACTTGCGAGCGTTTGCGAAGTATTTGAAATCTCGCTGATATTGCCTCGAAGATCTCTAAAGAATTTCGCCAGCCCCTCTCCCATCTTACCAATAGGATCGGTACCCTTGACTCGAACTTCCCGTGTCAAATCACCCTCACTGGCGGCAGAAACAACCTCAAGAATACTGGATACTTTTTTATTGAGTTCTTCCGCTTCATGTTTCTCCCGCTCCATTTGCTCACGTTGGCGGCGAGTTTCTTCTTCAGACTGTTTACGGGCCTGCTCCGCTTGCTCTGCCTTGAGTTTTTCCTGTTCTTTAGCGGCAACACGTCCCTCTTCTTCAGCTCGACGTTTTTGGTCTGCCTGTTCCGCCATACTATTGAGAGACTTCAAGAAATCGCCTTCAAGATTGAAAGAACGATTCTGCAACCTGCCACCCAAAATTTCCTCAGTGTATTTGATAAAACTATCCAATCGATTCATCATATTGTTACATGAAAGACTGAGGACACCCACCTCGTCCTTAGAAACTACAGGTAAAGGTTCCTGCTTCAACTCGCCAAGAGATATTTTCTCAAGTGTACCCGCGATCTTACCAACGGGAAGAATAATCACACGCCGGATAAATATTGCTATGCCAATCAAAATAACAATGTTGAGCAAACTGGATATCAGAACAGACCGCATGACTAAATCCTGCTGATGTTGTAAAACTCCGTCCCACTTCACAACCAAATCATTGCTGTATTTGCGTAATGTATTGGCTTCTGAAAGAATCGTTTTTTGCGACTGTCTATAAGGTATCGAATTAGGTTCTGATTTCGTCAACGTTTTAACAGCACTATTAAATACTTTAAAACTTTTCTCAATCTTGCCGATCACACCCAGCAAATCCGAATCTTCTGTTCCTTCAATCGTACGATGTTGACTCATTTTCAAATCAAGAGGATATTTGCCACCCGATTTGAAGGCTCCCAGAGTTTGTTCAAACACTTTTTTAGCATCTTCGTACTCATGCAAAGTGGCTTGCAGTTCACTTCGCCCCAAGGGGATATTGTCTGAAAATACGAGTTTGAATTGTCGAATACCCAACATGTCTCCGACTTTGAATGGTTTCCCTTTCATCGCCTGATGACAAGAGGCACACACTGGAGCTACTGCATTGTCAGGGGTGTATACAGTGATGTACAGCTTGCCATCTTCTTCGGAAGTTTTAGTGAAAAGATTTCCCTTCCCCGACTTCAAAAAAGCGTTGGCCTCCTTGTCCATTTCTGTCTGTAACACTTGCTTCGGATTGATGGGATCTTCTGAAATGATGTCGACCTTAAAATCTCTACCCTCACCAAAAGATTTATTCACCATGCGTGTAAAACTGGCCGGAAAAGGAACGGTGGGGTGATCTTCACTGGAGGGGTCCATGCTGATACCAACGCCTTCAACCTTTTTTGCAACGCTGATGATTGATTTGGTATAGGTTCCGCGCATTTGGGTTATATAACGGTCCAAACCCTCAATATTCTGTTCGATCGTACGCACTCGACTTTTCCCCATTGCGTAACCCAAACTGGCCTTTCCCATTGCTTGTGACAGCATGCGTTGGCGCCCAATGGCGTTAGATGTTTCAGTCGCTTCATTTAATTTAGAAAACCTGTCTGCAATGAAAAGACCTGAAGCGATGATAACTGCTAATAACAGCCCAACTGCACTGTTCACTTTTTTTTGAATCGTCCAATCACTCATGTTTACCCCCCCCTTTAAAGGACCACATTCAGTCACAGTTTAGACAGTCACAGTTAAGACCGATGATTTAAGACCAGGATTCGAAGCAAAAGAATTGCACTGGAAACAAAAAGGGCTCTAACAGCCCGACAAAATCTCTCTTTTCGGATAATTCCATATAAAAGCAATAACGGTATTTTGTCAAGTAGTTTTACATTGATATTCCGTTATCTTTTCGCGCAGACAACTTTCCATCTATCTTTTATAATTCACCATCATGCCATCACCTTGTTGTGTTTGCAGTGCTTGACTGCCATTCGTCAGGAGTAAATGTCTTGATCTGTAACGCATGAATCAATTTGGGCTGGCCATTGATTTGTTCATCTAATGCACTGTAAACCAGTCGACACTTATCAATTATATTTACATTTCTAAAACATTCAGAAACCACTGTTACGGTAAAATGTCCTCCTCCACCTGCGGCTTTGTGCCCCCGATGCTTATCGCTGTCATCAATGATTCCAACATGCTGGGCGGAGAGTTTTTCTTTTAAAATTTTATCGATCAATTGCACTGTTTCCATGAAATTATCCTTACTTAGTAATGATTAATAGTGTGTGATGTTTTAATCTTTGTCAAAGCGCAAACCCAAATCGGGCAAACCTTGAAAGTTTTTGAGCGATGCCTGATATTTTAGATGCGATTCGTTCTCTTTTTCGGTCATCAGATGCCCTTTGCATTTCGCGCAAACAGGTATTTGCTCCCCGCGAAGACTTCGTATACGATTTTTGACACCGCATTGTGGACAAGCTATAATTGTGAGTGTGGGATCGTTCATATTTTTTATCCTAGCAAATTATTTTCATAAATAAAATATCATCTCTCAAATGAGAAACACGTTAATTAGAATGTAAAGCATCATCCCTCCCATAGGGGTCAGGATGCCTACACTCAACTCCCAGGGAATGCTCATGTTTTTTCGTCAATTTGCTTTCAATCCAAATCAAAAGATGTCTCTAGGGACAAAGATCTCGCTGGCTATTTGGATTATCGTCGGCCTGGGGTTATTGTTTGCCTTCACATTCACGCTATTTGTGATTGCCGTTTTAGCCGGAATCGTCATCCTTCTTTTGCGATTATTTGGCAGAAGACCCGCTTCAACAATATCCTATCAAAATTCAGAAGTATTTATAGAACGTTCACACTTTTCTAAGCCCTTAAAAAAAGAATCTGACGATATCATTGATATTTAGGTGATAGATTCATTTGCATTTGGATTCGCAACAGAATCCAGCCTTTTTCACTTCCCAAGTTTCTAAAACTTGTTTTTCAGGCTTAAAACACTCACCGTTCGTGAGTTTTTTACTTGTTTGTGCAAAAATTTCCGCAGTCTCTTGTTCAGATTTGATATAATACCGCTTACGAGTTTTTTTATAAACGCTCTAAAATCAATCCCTTCCCTTAGCCCTTTCCCTTTCATGCAAGACAATATTCAAGTCGGGAGAGCCGCTGGAACCGTTGGCGGCATGACCCTTATTTCTCGAATTCTGGGTTTTGCAAGAGACACCATCATCGCAATGGCATTTGGTTCTTCTATGGCCGCCGATGCCTTCTTCGTCGCTTTTCGTATTCCAAACATGCAGAGACGTTTGTTGGGGGAAGGGGCGGTATCTGCCGCATTCATACCCATTTTCTCGGAAACTCTGAATCAAAGAGGCGAGAAAGAAGCCTGGGTTCTGGCTGGCAATTTACTCAATATCTTTTTGATTTTACTCACATCTCTTGCTCTGTTCTTGATTCTACTCGCTCCCTGGGTGGTGATGGCTTTTGCACCGGGTTTCATAAATAATCCTGAAAAACTTGAATTGACCATCGCGTTGACTCGGTGGATGGCTCCCTACCTGATTTTCATCGGAGTGGGTTCCCTTCTCATGGGCATTTTGAACACATTCAAAGTATTTGCGATTCCCGCGGCGGCCCCTGCTTTATTGAATGTTTCAATCATACTTTCAACATTGATCCTTGCACCCCAACTCGAAGAACCTGTAATGAGTCTGGCTTACGGTGTACTCGCGGGAGGAATCTTGCAGGTATTGTTTCAACTGCCTGCGGTTTTTAGAAAAGGTTTGCGATGGTCACCGAATTTAAATTTGAAACATCCCGATTTGATAAAAATAGGAAAACTGACACCACCCATTGTTTTTGGAATGGCGGTCTATGAGATCAATATCCTCATAGACACACTGCTGGCTTCTTTACTGGAGGAAGGTTCGATTTCTTACCTTTATTATGGAAATCGGCTGGTCCAGTTGCCATTAGGAATCTTTGGAGTTGCTTTGGGCGTAGCCATCCTCCCCACTCTTTCAACCCAAGCGGCGCGTGGTGAGTTTGCCAAGCTTACCCAGACCCTCGCATTCGGGATTCGTCTGATACTTTTCATCACGATCCCTGCCACAATCGGTTTGATCTTATTACGCTATCCTATGGTCAACGCGCTATGGGAACGTGGCCAGTTTACTGAAGTAAGCACCCATGGAACGGCCAATGCCTTGTTATTCTACTCCATTGGTTTATGCGCTTTCGCCGGCATCAAGGTCATAGCTCCCGCTTTTTATTCTCTGAAGGACACGAAAACACCTGTGAAAATTGGTGTTTATTCTTTGATTCTGAATGTTGTTCTGAATCTCATCCTGATAGGTCCTTTGGGCTACGGTGGACTCGCACTCGCAACTTCTCTCTCTGCTTTTTTTAATGTTGGAATGTTGATTTATCAAATCCGCAATCGCCTGGGGCTTATGGGCGGTAGGCGCATCGCCATTTCTATTATTAAATATTCCTTTTCGGCTTTGATGATGGGGATCGCGGTCTTTTGGGCGCGTGAAATATTTTTCTCCACAAACAGTGCTACAAGCGTTAAGATCACTGTTCTATTTGCCTTAATTGCTCTGGGTATTGGTATTTTCACTTTCATTTCCAAACTCATGAAAATTGATGAGCTTGATTTTGTATTCAAAATTACAGGCCTGTCTAAAGAAAAAAATAACTGATCTATCAATTCAATGTATTTATGAAAGGTTCATCTAATATGATTGCTTGTCTGGACTTAGAAGGAGTTCTTATTCCCGAAATATGGATCAAATTTGCAGAAAAAACGGGGATTGAAGGATTAAAGCTAACAACGCGTGATATCCCGGACTACGATGAACTCATGCAGGGCCGACTCAAGATTCTGCGCGAGCATCATTTAAAACTACAGGACATTCAAAAAGTAATCGGTGAAATGTCTCCCCTGGAGGGAGCTTACGATTTCTTAAAATGGCTCAAGTCGGAATTTCAAGTAGTCATTCTATCAGATACTTTCTATCAATTCGCTGGCCCTTTGATGGCTCAATTGGAATACCCGACGCTTTTTTGCCACAAATTGATTGTAGACAGCAGTGGCAATATCAATGACTATCAATTACGTATCAAAGATGGAAAAACAAAGGCCGTAGCCGCATTTCAACAATTGAACTTTCAAGTCATTGCCGCGGGGGACTCTTATAATGATACGGGGATGCTAAAACAAGCCAATGCGGGAATTTTCTTTCGTCCGCCGCCGTCAATCATAGGAGAATTCCCACAATTCAAAGTCACAGATAATTATAATGATTTTCGTTCAGCTTTCTTATCTGCCAGAGCAAATATCCAAAAGGATTGAGAGCGTTTTTATCCTGAGAACCGTTTGAAAATCCATGAGCATAGATAAACATTGAAGTTTGATGAAAATCAAACTAAACTGATGTTAATAAAAGGAATTAATGGAAAAGCGTTATTAAAAAACGTTTGAAAGCACCCGATTTACATAAAAATTTACTCTACGCAATTTTCAAATAAATTTAAAATGACATAAAGTGCATTGCGAAAAACCTCATTGCTGACATTGACTTGCTAAAATTTAGAATAGTGATATCCGCATGTCTCAAATACCAGAAAATCCATCCATAGAGGAAGACCGCTTTAGGTCCATCGCTCATGTTACGCTGGATGGAATTCTTGTTATTGATGAAAATGCTTTAGTTTGTTTTTGCAATGAGATCGCAAATTCATTCTTCGGTTTACCTGCCCGGGATATTGTTGGGAAAAGTATATACAGCCTCCTCTCCGATCACCACAATCTAGGGCTTTGTAATGAAATCCAATGCTATCTAAGCAACAAAGAAACATGGGATATGGGTCTTCACAAAAACTTCCAAACTAAACTGGAAGGCACTTCTCTCACTATTCTTGACCTCATCATTCACCCTGTGAACTGGAGTTCAAGAACTCTATTTATTACTAAAATAAACAACGACTCCCGCAGGTTCGTGGAAATGGCTGTGGACATAAAACTGGGAAAAGAGTCGAAAAAAAAGAACCAGATTTTTCATCAAAAATTACGGGTAATTGTGGAAGGTTGTGCCATTGCCTACAATGACTCGGTATTTTTTCACTCTCTTGTAAAAAATCTAGCCACTACGCTACAAGTCTATTGCGTATTCGTCTCAGAATTTACGGGTGTGGATACAGCAAAAACGCTTGCGTTGTGGGTTAATAACGATTTCAAAGAGAATATTGAATATTCTTTAATAGATACTCCTTGCGAAAATATAGCCAATAAAACCATCCAATATTATCCTGACAATCTCCAAAATTTATTTCCCAAGGATAAAATTCTTCTTGAGTGGGAAGTGGACAATTACATGAGTTTGCCTTTTTTTGATGCCGCAGGAAAACCTCTGGGGCATCTTGGACTCATGTGCACCAAGCCTCTCGAAGACCCAGAAATAGCGCAAACTATTTTAAAGATTTTTTCCCAATATGCGGGATCGGCTTTAGAACGAAAGAGAATAGCCGACACTTTAAAAAATTCTTACCATAGACTCGAAGCAAGTAACGAGGAATTGAGAGATTTTGTTCATATCGCTTCACACGATTTGCAGGAACCTTTAAGAAAAATCATCTCTTTTAGTGATCTCTTAAAATGGAGTTCCAATACTCTCGACGAAGAAGGAACCTATTTTCTGGAAAGAATGAAAAGTGCTACGCGTCGATTACAATCTCTCCTGAATGATCTGGTTAAGTTTTCAACATTGGATTCGTCTATAAACGATCTGATGGACACTGTAAATTTAACCACTACAGCCCAGCAAGTCTTAACGGATCTGGATATTTTAATCAGTAGAACAAATGCAAGCATCGAAATTGAAGATTTGCCCACCATTGACGGCAACTCATTTCACTTACTACGTTTGTTCCAAAATTTGATCAGTAATGCTATAAAATATAGTCGAGATGAGGTATCACCGGTCATAAAAATTTTTGAGACTGGCTCGCCACACAGTGAATACTGTGAAATCAACTTCCAGGACAATGGAATCGGATTCGACGAAAAATACCTTGACCGTATATTTAAACCGTTTCAACGTCTGCATAGAAACGACCAGTTTAAGGGTACCGGAATGGGACTCGCTATTTGTAAGAAAATTGTAGAGCGGCACAATGGAACAGTAACCGCCAAGAGCAAACCTAAAGAAGGCACGACCTTCACTGTAAAACTTCCAAGGAAGCAAATAAGGGGAAATACCACGCAATGATTGACTCAAACAAGAAACACATCGTCCTCGTTGTTGAAGACGATGCCGATGATTTTTTCCTTATTTCAAGAATTTTGAAAACTGTCGATTTCAAATTCAAATTCGATATCATTTGGGTGAAAGATGGTCTGGAAGCGATGGACTACTTGCTAAGACGCGAAAAATGGCAGGACCCTGCTCTGTCCCCTCTCCCCTCGCTGATACTCCTGGATATTAATATGCCTAAAAAGAATGGTCTTGAGGTTCTGAAAGAAATCAAAACACACGAGACTTTAAAGAATCTGATCACTATCATTTTCACATCTTCAAAAAATGAACTGAATATCGTTTTATCTTACGAACTTGGAGCAAATTCTTATATTCATAAATCTTCGGAAATAGATCAATTGGAGAAAAAAATAAAATTATTATTTTCTTATTGGCTTGAGGTCGCCGAACTTCCCTCCCGCGCATCAGACCATTCTTCCTGAAGACTGTTCGTCTTATTTCGACGGCACCGGGATTGCCCTCCTTATGTTTTATAAAACATACGCTGGAATTCTTTTTTCAAACTCAAACAAAATTTTGGAAATAATATGAATGCAAAGCCAATTCGTATCGGTGTGATTGGTGCCGGTGCAAATACTCGAAAGATGCATCTGCCCTTATTGCAAGCCATTCCAGGGGTACAGATAACAGATGTTGCAAATCGCACACTGGAATCGAGTCAGAAAATTGCCAATGAGTACCACATCCCACGAGCCCACTCCGACTGGGAAGCCATCGCGAAGGCAGAAGATATTGATGCCGTCGTGATTGGCACCTGGCCCTACTTGCATTGCCCGGCAACGACAATGAGCCTCGCGCACAACAAACACGTTCTGTGCGAAGCAAGAATGGCGATGAACGAAAAAGAAGCCCTGCAAATGTTGCAGGCCTCGCAAGACACTCCTCATCTGATAGCACAATTGGTGCCTGCCCCGTTCACTCTGCGTGCCGACGATACCGTCAAACAACTCATTGCCAGCAACGAACTGGGGCAGATCACGCACATTCAAACAGAATTTCAAACCGCTCCTGTCAGTTCTGCCGACGCACCGCTTCACTGGCGCCGAAATAAAACATTCAGCGGTGAAAATATAATGACTCTGGGAATTATTTACGAAACGCTTTTACGCTGGCTCCCGCCTGCATTGTGGGTTTCTGCACAGTCCAAATGTTTTAATGATCGAGCCTCATCCGGCGATTCTTCTACGATACAAATTGAAATTCCAGATTATATGAATGTTCAGATGCAATTGGAAAATGGAGCGCAAGCTTCCATGATATTTTCGGAACTCGCGCCAACAGCCCGATCTCCGCACATTGAGATATTTGGGAACAAGGCGGCTTTGCGGCTGGAATTACTCCCCTCTGTGAAGTTATTCACCGCGCAAAATTCTGACAAAATTTGGAAAGAAATTGCTCTGCCCGATATGAAAAACAATGGCTGGAGAGTGGAGGAAGAATTCATCCATTCGATTCGTAACCATAAGTCCCCGCATCTGACAACTTTCAAGGAGGGTCTGGAATATATGAAATTTACCTCTGCCGTCAATCGCAGTCTGCAGGAAGAAGGCAAACGGATTTTCGTTTAAAATGCGATCATTTTAATCCAACCCGATCCAGTCAAGCGGGGAGTCGTCCAAGAACCAGTATTCCAGAAGAAGCATACACTTTTTCTGTGTGAATGATTTCAAATCCCAGTGCCTGCATCTCTTCACAAAGCTCTTGCGTTGAATATTTTTTCCAGACACCTTCCTGCAAACGATCTTCTATATTTTTCAAACCCAGTGAATAGGTGATGCGATAAAGAATGTTTTTTTTGAGCCAGTGTTTCCAGTAAGGATCCACACTCAAAGAGGATTGCAGACTCTCGTGGATGATCTGCCGACCGTCATATTCTTCTGAAGGATTGATCACTGCGCAGAGTCCACCTGAATGCAACACCGCCTGGATATTTTTCAAAGCCTGATGACGCGCTTGGTTGTCGCCTATCGTGTATAAAGAAAAATGTGCGATCGCAACATCCACGCTTGCAGTTTTAATCGGCAACGGCGAAGTCAGATCCGAGCGAAAAAACAATGTCGGCACCTTCAGCCCTTGTTCCATTATTTTTCGCCGCGCGATGCGGATGCCGGACTCAAGGATATCCGTCGCAATGATCTTTTTCACCGACGCCAGATGTTTTGCGCCGACGTCGAACAAGATGCCAGAGCCACAGCCTGCGTCCAGCAAAACAGCATCGGGTATTTTACCGATACATTCCAGAGTGCGAGCCATAGACTCCCGGTAACTTTCGGGTGTCAACCAGTCATACAATCGAAACCGGTAACCAAACAACCAATAGTATTTCAACCACAAACGTTTTATCATTTTCTTCCGTTTCTTAGAATAAATCCGCCCAAAATACACTCATAGCCTATTAAACGACGAGCGATTTCGATCGTTGATCGAAAATTTATTTTTTGCTTTCCACCTGACAAAAGTGCCACTAGAATAGGTCTGCTTTCATCTTTTAAACTGAGGAATCTCCTGTATGGCCAAAAAACCTTTCATTAACAAACACGGCTTTGTCGAGTACCCATTCTTACATGACACACGCAAACAGAGAAACTGGTGGTTCTGGAACTTGCTTGAAGATTATTTAAAGAGAAGGGCGCGCCACAAGCACGGCCACGAATTCACACGCGAAAATATGGACGAGGATTTCAGAAATATTCTTCCAACTACGAATTTAAAATTTTTCGCTCTCGTTCCCGCTGGCATGGGGATGGAATTTAAATTGATCGGTTTTTTTCAAACTCCGGACATGGTTCACCTTGAAGATCCCGTTCCATTCATCACAGAAACCTACGGTGGCGGGAAATACAAGGTCAATATTTACCATGAGGGAACCTTTGCCGGAACTGAAAATTTCAAAGCTCACGGCGACCCCAAGTGGGTAGAAATTGAAGACCCCGCCCCCTATTGAGCTAAAGGAACCGGGTTGTCCGGGCAGGATATCCCCAAGAGTCCTGCCCGACGGCAAAACATTTCATTTCACAAACGCGATTTTTTTATCCATCTCTGTGGCTTAACGGATGTTCCAACCAGTTATCCGCCTGATTCAGATTCAGCATCTCCGTTATGAAATCCAGTTTCTCTGAAAATATTTCAGGTGCCATGGGGGCGAGATAAGGGCAGGTTCCCAAAACGGGTGTGGGAGTAAATTCAGCAATCATTTTCCCCAAATCTTTGAGAACGGGATCGCCCCGAACGTCCCCGACATCAACCAGAATAATTCCTGCGACCGCTAATTTTTCTTCATGCGCGGCTCTCAGGGTGAGCAATACATGGTTCAATGCTCCCAATCGAATGGGCGCAACGACAAGGATCGGTAAAGCAATTTCTCTCACGAGGTGATAAAGCATTCGGTCCCGACTTATCGGAACTGAAAGGCCTCCTATGCCTTCGACCAACATGATTTCCCGTTCTGATTCCAATTTTCGGTAGGCCCGCAATACCTGCTCCATATCGACCGCAGTGCCTTCGATCAGACAGGCTTGATATGGAGAAGCAGGGGTTTTGAGTTGAACCGGACAGATGTCCGATATTCTCGCGCCATCCCCAGCAACCTCGGCTAAAAATTGTGCATCTGAATTTGCCGAAGAATAGCATTCGGGATCAACACCCGTTTCTATCGGCTTCATATAGCCCACATGCATGCCCTTTCGCTTGCAGTAAGCGATCAGGCTCGCCGTCACGGTCGTTTTTCCAGCACCCGTATCGACACCCGTAATAAAAAATCCAGACATCCTTTTCCTCTCCTGAAAACCCCTCTCATCCCACTGGAACGCATGGAGTATCCGTTCACAAAAAATTCTTTACCAAACAGTCTGCTTGTGCCGGTTTCATTATGTTTGCTATAATGGCAGAGCTGTATTTGAATCGAACACTATTTCTTAGATAAAAAAGTCATGGGTTATAAAAAACTGGATGTGGTTTGCCCTTGTTGCGAAACAAAACTGACGGTTGATCAAAAAACGGGTGAAGTGATCTGGGAAGCAAAAAAGGAAAAACCAGCGGCCTCGCTCTCGGATATGATGAAAAGCCTGGACTCCCAGCGCAAGGAACAAGAAAATATATTCAAACAACGCAGTGCTAGCGAAAAAGACCGCAATCGGCTTCTACAGGACAAGTTTCGGGAAGCTCAAAAAAATGTCGATAAAAACAGCAATCTTCCTCTCCGCGATATTGACTTTGACTGATTTTCGCGCCCGCTGAAATTTTCAAGGAATCTGTAGCCTGAGCCCATCGTAAGCCAGTTCCACGTTCTCTGGTAACTCGGCACTCAATTTGTCATGATCAAATTTGTGATTGATGTGTGTTAACAGGGCTCGTTTCGGTTTCAAATCTTCAATCGCATCCAACGCCTGCGACAAACAAAAGTGCGTAGGATGTGGCTCAAAACCCAAGGCATTGATAATCAGCAAATCGAGTCCCATCAATTGCTCTCTTGTTTTCTCAGGAATCCCGCTACAATCGGTGACATAGGCAATATCATTCAGACGGTAGGCCGTGATTGTCAAACCACCGTGCTCAATATCCAGAGGTGTCACCGCTATGTCACCCAGTGAAAAAGTCTCCCCGTTGATTTCGTTCAAAATCAGCTTCGGAAGCCCTCCCCCCACCTGGACATTGGAATCGAATATATAACTGAACTTAGTCCGAATATCTTGCAAAGTCGAGGCACTGCCGTAACAGGGCGTCGTCGTTTTATTGAAAAAATTGAAGCTTCTCAACTCATCAATGCCGTGAACATGATCCGCATGGTGGTGTGTGTAAAGAACTGCATCAATGCGTCGGATTTTTCTTGCCAGACACTGTTGCCGCATATCCGTAGAGGTATCGATGAGCAAATGAAAATCACCCTGCCGCACCAAAATGGACGAACGCAAGCGCTGGTTTTTAGGATGATCGGACCGGCAAACCTCGCAATCGCAACACAGAGAAGGAACCCCCGTCGATGTACCCGTACCCAAAAAAATCAGTTCCATATGTTTTTTTCAGCTTTCAATGTTCGATTTCACAGGAAAGGTCTGGAGTATTACACAGAGCACTCTCAAACTGAATCGTGGAGTGTGTGATATTGAATTTATCGGCAAGTGCAGACTGTATGTCAGTGAGTATCGTTTCAGCCTGATTGACCTTTTGATCGGGTATCAGGACATGGGCACTCAGAGCATTGACATTGGAGCAAATACTCCAGATATGGAGTTCATGAATATCAAGAATTCCGGGCAATAATTTTAGCTCCTGAACAACATCTGTAACAGATGCGTTTTTCGGCACACCTTCCATCAGAATATGCACAGAATCTGAAAGAATGTTTTTAGCTCCCCAAACCAGGAGGCACGCAATCGCCAGCGCGATTAAAGAATCAATATAATACCATCCCGTATACCAGATCACGGCACCCCCCACGATGACTCCCGCCGAACTGATCGTATCTCCAATGACATGATAAAAAGCACTTTTCACATTCAGGTCGTGCGAATGATGGTGCGAATCTTTCAATATAAAAATGACAATCCCATTGGTAACCAGGCCAATGGCCGCAACAATCATCACCGTTACAGAATCTATTTCCCGTGGTGCATTCAACCGTTCCCAAGCCGACATCGCGATCATTGCCGCCATGGTAAACAATAAAATGCCGTTGATGAGTGCCGCTAAAATTTCAGCCCTGTGGTAACCGTAAGTTTTATCATTTGGGGAAGGACGATGCGCCCAGGTTAGAGCCAGCCAACTGAGCCCTAAAGCCGCCATGTCTGAAAACATATGCGCCGCATCACCAATCAACGCGAGACTATTCGCAATAATTCCGCCAATCAACTCAACGATCAATATGAGGGCTGTAAAGAGCAGTGCCCACTTCAACCGTTGTTTTATATGTGAAGAGTGTGTCATTTCTTTCGGCTTGGAATGGAATGATTTTTCTGATATTTCAATCTATAATATATACTATGAACCGTTAGCGATCATTGTAGAAAGCCCCTTCAATGATGTCAAGATAAGGCCGTTTTCGACTGTTTTTTTATAAGACTGAAGAACCGTCGGAACAGATTTTTGAGAAAATCTTTGCTTTTGATGGGCATTGAGGTATAATTTCGGCTTATCCTAAACCCTTAAATAAAGAGAATTCCGACGTGAGCATCGACGACAAAGAGCTGGAAGATTTTATGCCGGCTGTGGAATTGAATTGGACCGACGAAGCGGTGGAAAGGATGAAGAATGTTCCCTTCTTCGTCCGAAAAAGTGTAGTCCGTGGAATCGAAAATTACGCAAAAGACAAAGGCCTTACAGAGGTAGATGACGAAGTGGTTTCTCGTGCAAGACAAGAACGGGAAGGTGCCGCTATCGCCGCATCGAGAGCTGAGAAAGCCCAACAACAGGCGGAAACGACTGCTAATAAAGAAGTAAAAAGACAATACGTCAATTTTTCCTTTTACAAACTGGATCCATCTTTCCGACGTCTGCCTACAGAAGAAAAGGAAGCCGCAAAGAGAGAGTTCATTGACTTTTTGGAAGAATACGACACTCAATCCAAAATGATTCTGCTCAGCTACTCCATGGTTGGCATTCGTAGCGACTGCGATATCATGCTTTGGCGCATCTCTTACGAACTCGAAGAGTTCCAAAAGATGACAACGCAATTGCTGAAAACGCGTTTGGGTGCTTATCTCAATACGACGATATCTTACTTGTCCATGACCAAGCGGTCCATGTATCAGGACATGTTCAATCCCGAGCACGAAGAAGACAGAACCCACATCATCCCCGGCAAGGCGAAGTATTTGTTCATTTATCCTTTCGTCAAATCACGGGAATGGTACTTGCTTACCCAGTTCACACGACAAGGGATCATGGATGAGCATATCTATGTTGGGAATAAATTCCCCTCTGTTAAATTGAACACCACCTATTCCTTTGGGATCGACGATCAAGAATTTGTTGTTGCCTTCGAGACCGACTACCCCGCGGATTTTGTGGATCTTGTTATGGAACTTAGAGAAACCGAAGGCAGTCGCTATGTTGTGGAGGACACTCCAATTTTCACCTGTATCGCCATGTCACTGGAAGATACAATCAACAGCCTCGGCTGATCTATCTCGCATCATTCAAAGGGGGCTTGCGCCACAAGGCGCAGGCCCCCTTTTTACTTTGAGGACACACACAAATCGTGCTTCCTTTCCTGACTTTAGTTTTATTGACAGTCACTTTTAACGGAACCCCTGCCTTTGCAGAAAATCTACGGTATGTTGCACTGGGAGATTCTTATACCCAAGGGCCCGGTGTCAACCCCTCAGAAAGCTGGCCTGCGCAACTGACGCATCTTCTCAATCAACAGGGGCAAACCGTTGAACTTGTCGCGAATCTCGCACAGTCTGGCAACACTTCCACTGAAGTTTTAAAATCGCAGATTCCGCAACTAAAAGAACTGAAACCGCAATTCGTCAGCTTTCTGATCGGCGTGAACGATTGGGCACATGGATTCACCAGCACTCGCTACCGAAAAGAAATCATTCTTATTCTGGATTCCTTATTAGAAATAGTGACAAGTGGACGGATTTTAATCGTAACCGCCCCGGAATTTTCATGCTCACCTACTGGGAAAAAATGGGGATACGGCAAAAGTGCCGTCAATGGCATTCAGAGGATGAATCGTATTCTCGTCGAAGAGGCCGAAAAGCGTCATCTCACCAGAGTCGATATTTTTCCTCTCTCACGGGAATTGTGCCTGCAAAAGGGAATGTTCTCAGAAGACGGCATGCACCCCTCTGCCAAACAATATCAACGATGGGTCAACACCATCCTGCCGGTAATGACTCAAATGCTGGAAGCTGAGGATCACCGATGATCGACACGGGGGCTGTATTTTCAAAATGCAAACAATATCGCTACGATTTATGGCGGCTGTGGGACAAGGAAAAAGGATCCGTCGCTTTCATCATGCTCAACCCTTCAACCGCAGATGAGACAAAAAACGACCCAACCGTGGAACGTTGTCAGCGTTTTGCAAAACTTTGGGGCTTTGGTGGAATGTACGTCTGTAATATTTTTGCCTTCCGCACTACCTACCCGAAAGAGCTCTTGAAAATGGGGAAACCCATCGGGCCCAGAAACAATGCCATGATTTTAAAAAGAGCAAAAGAGGCCCAAAAAGTCGTGTGCGCCTGGGGCAACCACGGCATCCATCTGGAACGCGGGGACAAACTCTTGCTATTGCTGAAAAAAGAGGGGATCGCGCCCGAGACCTTCGGTTTGACGCAAATGGGACAACCCAAACATCCGCTTTACCTGCGTAAAACGGCAAAAACAACCCTCTTTTAATATCAACAGAATATTATACGTCAAGAGTGTCAGAAGACCTGGAGGAATTCACATATTTCTCAACTTTGGCAAGAAATTTGATCTGATCAATGGGCTTCGTTATATAGTCTGAAAATCCCATATCCAATGCTTTTTCAATTTCTTCCGGCATTGCATTGGCACTGACAGCCCAAACAGGGATGTCTCTCATTCCTGGATAATTTGTAAGCAATTTAAAAGCCTCATAACCATCAATGTCAGGGAGATTGATATCCATCAACACTAAATCTAAAGTCTGGTGCCTTGCCAGATCAATTCCGGACAAGGCTTCCGTAGCAGAAAAAAATCTGAGATTTTCAATTCTCAATAAAACTTGTTCGACCAATTTCAGATTAGACAAATTGTCTTCGATATATAGAACATTGAAAATACTTTTAGTCTCAGTATTATTAGAATTTTCCAAATCATCACTTGAGTCAGCTACATTTAGATCCGGAATATAAGGATTCGCTAATTGCAAATCAAAATAGAAAGTACTGCCTTCACCCAATATACTTTCAACACCCAAGATACCACCCATCGCTTCGATCAAGTTCCTTGCAATGGGCAATCCAATGCCTGTCCCTTCCACGTCTGTTTTATCAGCCCCCAGCCTGCTAAAAGGCGCGAAAGCCTCCAGCTGTGCTTCCTCCGACAAGCCTTTTCCCGTATCAGATATGCGGATTCGAGCAATATTGCCTTTTATTTGAGCCCCATGAATTTTCAAAACTCCATTTTTCTTATTGTATTTTATTCCATTGGAAAAAAGATTCAGGATGACCTGTTTGAGCTTCATTTTATCTGCCATGAGATATATCGGTGTATCATTCAATAGCTCGTTAACAACGGTTATCATATTTTTGCTGGCTAACGGAGATACCATCGCAAGGCATTCTTCTATCAATTCGCTCAAATTTACAGATTCGGTTTTAACGTCTAGTTTTCCAGACTCAATCTTTGCCAGATCCAATACTTCATTGATAAGTTGCAATAAATGCTTCCCTGAACTAAAAATTTTTTCGTTATTCGCCTTTTGTACGTCAGACAAGGGATTTTTTGAATCCATTTGCATTAATTGCGAAAACCCTAAAATCGAATTCAAGGGTGTCCTCAACTCGTGACTCATTTTCGATAAAAATTCTGATTTCGCTTGATTGGCCTTTTCAGCATAATCTTTTGAAAACCTCAACTGGTATTCAAATTCTCTTCTTTCCAGAAGACGGCTCATTTGCATTCCCATATTATCCACAAACTCGATAAGCCGTTGATTGGGCTTGATCGACTCTTTGGAAAAAAATTCAATAACGCCATAAACTTCATTATTCACAAATAAAGGGAGTCCAAAGCCTCCTTTAATATTTGACTTTGTAGCATTTTTGGCGCGTGGGAAATTTATATCTTTAGAAACATCCTCAATCAATTCATGCTTTTTACTCAGAAAAACCCGGCCGGGCAATCCTTCTCCAATTGCAAATTTTTTGTTTTTTGTTTCCGCAATAAAATCAATATAACTATCCACATCATGACAATAGTAGATATTAGATGAAAAAAATTCCTGCTTCTCTTTTGAAAAAATAAAAAAATGTCCAATACACCAACCAGATAAAATGCAAATTTGGTGCAAACAAAATCGAATCGCCTCATCAAAATCCTGCGTTTCGTTGGCTATGGATGCCATTAAATACAAATGCTTCAGATAGAGGGTCTCCAACCTAAGACTGTTTTGAAGCCTCTCCCGCTCACTCACATCTCTCACTACGCCAATGAAATTTCTTTTATCGTCAACAAAGACCTCCGAGACAGCAATCGCAACTGGAAAGGTGCTACCGTCTTTTTTGAGCCCCAGAACCTCCCTCCCTATTCCAATGATCTTTGCCTTACCTGAAGTCAGGTAATTCTTCAAATAGCGGTCGTGCTCCGTTTTATAGGGCTCGGGCATTAATAAATTGACATTTTTGCCAATGACTTCATGAGTCTCATATTGAAAAATATCCTTGACTGCGGGGTTGATTGATTTGACAATTCCGGCCTCATCAATAACCACCAGGCCATCAACCATACTTTTACTCAGTGTTTCAAAATAGGAGTCATCCGTCAGTGAGTTACTTTTGGTGTATCCAAATTCTTCAAAAATATGTTGAAATTTATGACTGAGTTCTTTATTCGCTTTCTTGATATTGGCGTCCATTTTCCTGTAAATAAAACAAAGTACCGATATGGACAAAATCGAAAAAATAGAATAGAAACGGTTAAGCAGAACTTTCCATTCATCCCCTCCCGCCGGCGACAGATAGTAACCCGCAATGGTCAGGACGACCGCCGTAATGCCACCCCAAAGAAAATACCTTGCATCCGCTTGCAAAAGGCCAAAAAGAATAACGATAACGTAGGGAATCCCCCCCGCAACGCCTAATTCCATATTGATGTCTAAAATGAATATAAATGCTGTTAAAATACCAGCGAGGATGTACAGGAGGGAGCTTCTGATAATTAGTTTCTGAAGAAAATCCTGAAGACAATAAGTCATAGAAATGCCCGCCGTATCTTGCAAGACGATGAAAAAGTACGTTCTTTAAGACTTCACAGAAACTATTTTTAGACAACAAATATTACATTAAAAAAAACATCTATTCAACATGAAAGATTAACTACACCAATAAGTGTAAAGGTAATTCTAAGAACACAGACACACCTCCTGTATTTTTGACAACATCAAAAATTGGCCCAAATAAAGTTTCGATCTTGTTATGCAGGGGAAGGATGCTCTTTTTCAAATTATTTGAAAAAGAGCACTAAGCGAACCTATGCCACATTGCTACGAGTGGAGTCATGGTCATAGTATGGATTGGAGGCAATATCTAGTCTGCCCATTCGTCGTCATCGTCACCGTCGTCTTCCTTTTCCGTTTCTTCGATCAGGGCGTCAACCTGTTCCTGTTCTGCCGCATTCATCAGCTCATGGATTTGTTCGTAGCCCGAAGCCAGACGTTGAATATTGAGCAGGAGATTGATCAGATCCGCCTCTTTGCATTCCTGTATACCGGCAACAAGCGGACCTCGCTCATCTTCATCGTACACTTCATCCCATTTATCAAAGGTAGACAAAATCTTGTCTTTGCAATGGATCAAGTCATAGAAAAAACTTTGTATTTCAATTTTTGGCATCGTCCAACCTTTCCAGTTTCTTTTGATGATTCACGTTTCTAAATTATGATTTGAATTAAGTTATAAGGATTCACTATTTAACACGAATTTATTTGCTGATATATTATAATGATTTTTTACGTAAAACCTAAAAACCCATTCACACCCAATTCTTAAAATGTCAGAATCAGAAGAAGGCAATCGTTTTATAGACAATGGAAATGGCACCCTTACGGACACGAAGTATAATCTGATGTGGTTTAAAGAGGATACTTATCAGTTGAAGGGCAAATGGTGCACTTGGAAAGGGGCCAGCAAATTTGTTGAAAAAATGAATGAGGAGCAGTTCGCCGGCTTTTCCGACTGGCGTCTGCCAAGTTCTCAGGAATGCAGAAATCTGTACGATCATGAATGCAAAAATATGGACTTCAACGATGACATTGTCCACATTGATTTGAAATTTCCTGAAGGTTGCGGCTTCACCTACTGGTGTGCCGAGGGTAAGGGCATCAATGCTATGGCTTATAATTTTTACAGTGACCGCGCCTACACCATTCGCAAAACCACTTCCAGCGAAAGCAACATGTCCTGTCGCCCTGTTCGTACCGCCGGTCCCAAAGTCAAAAAAATGGGTCGCCTGTCCAATACCGGGCGCTCACGCCGAGAATAGTCTGAGTGCTGAAAAAATAAATTCGTCTTTCCAAACTTGTTGGTGATGAATTTATTTGGCAGGCATTCTTCTGCAATTTTCATAAAAAATAAAAAAAATATTTTTCAGGAACCCGCTGGTCACAGAAAAATTTTATGGCATTCCACCGTGCAAGTCAGGCAGAAGTCAATCTCAGTGCCTTGCGTGATAATTTTACACTCGTTCGCAAACTTCTTCCTCCCACAACTGAAATCCTCGCAGTGGTCAAGGCCGATGCTTATGGGCATGGCGTCCTGCCTTGCGCAAAAACATTATTGGATGCGGGAGCCAATGGACTCGGCGTTGCCATCGGCAACGAAGGGATTGAGCTGAGAGAAAACGGTATCAAGCGTCCCATTCTGGTGATGGGAGGATTTGTCCCCGAAGAAATCGGAGACCTGATCCATCACAATCTTGAAATCACCCTGCATGAGAAAAACCAGGCCATCGCCATTGCACAAGAAGCCCATCGGCAGAACAAATGCGTAAAGGTTCACCTCAAAATCGATACAGGAATGGGACGGCTGGGGACCTTGCCCTCTGCGGTTGCTGATCTCGTAAATTACATTAACAGCCAAAAATCCTTGCAACTGGTCGGTGTTTCGACACACCTTGCGACCGCCGAATGGGAAGACAAACAACATTCGCGCGAGCAGATTGAAAAATTCAAAGCAATAACGACTCCACTCAAAAAAAAGGGAACGCTTTTTCCGATACTGCATTGTGCAAATTCTGCGGGAATCATCAATCATCCTGAAAGTTGGTTTGATTGCGTTCGCCCCGGCATCATGCTGTACGGTGCCTTTCCATCAACACGGCTGGACGCGGTCCTTGCCGAATCGGGTGCGGAAAATCCCAAACTCAAGCCTGTGATGACCTGGAAGTGTCGCCTCTTGCAAATCAAGGACGTTCCCAAAGGAACGCCTCTCAGCTATGGAGCCATCTTCACAACCCAGCGCGACAGCAGAATCGGGCTGATTGGTGTCGGTTACGCCGACGGATTGCATCGGCAATTATCGAATAAAATGGAATTACTGATTCGTGGGAAACGAGTCCCGCAAGTAGGAAGAATTTGCATGGACAGCACACTTGTTGACGTGACCGATCACCCTGAGATCAAGGTCGGCGACGAAGCTGTCATTTTTGGTCGTCAAAATGACGCGTGTATTCGAGTGGAAGAAACCGCCGAGAACTGTGGCACGGTGTCCTACGAACTGCTCTGCGCCGTCGGACAGAGAGTCCCGCGCGTCTACATCGACCCCGCACGCCCCCAACGCGGGAGTAAATAGTCTATGCCGGACTTGGCACGTTTTTTTGTTGGGCGTTTTTTTGTTGGGCTCGGAAGAAGGGATAAACAAACACCAGCCAGATTAGAACAGGAACAGCATACACTCCGATATCAGAATTGAAACTGTCCAACGCCCCAAAAATATTCCGTTGAATGTCCATATAGGTGAGCAAGCTGTACTCCCCCAATTGCGTGGAGCAAAGGAAAAATATTTTATTGAGCACCACAAAAGCATGGTAAAGAATGACACCACACATTCCCAAACCAAATAACTTGCCTTTTTCCGCCCATTCCATTTTAGGAACCAGCAAAGCCAGAACAAACAAGATACAAATGCTGAACTGGAACGCCTGAAAATCAGCCTTGGGAAATTGTTCCAAAACAGAAGCCGTGCCCGATTTTAAAGCCACTTTCCAATCCTCCATTGCCACCACGCCACTCATATCAGACGGCCCCAAAGCCGACAGCATGGGCGTCGTCAAATGAGACAATAATTGGTTGTAAGCAAAAGAAAAGGGTGTCCACAGCAAAAAAATCAGAAAACCAACCGCCACAGAATTCAAAATCACCCCGCCCGAATCCTTGCGAATAGAAAAAGTCATGCCCTTGTTCGCCTCCAGATCATTGAACCTGAATAAAAAACCTCAGGTTATCTATCGGCAAAAAGTAATAAAATATTGAGACTGTTTCTAAGGAGATATGAAAATAGAGGAAAGACTTTCAGAAAATCAACGGAATCGTTCAATAATTGTTCTTAAATTTTCGAAAGCCTTCCGGCGGTGGGAGATTGCATTTTTTTCCGAGGAGGCCATTTCGGCAAAGGTTCTGGTGTGTCCATCGGGAATGAAGATCACATCCCAACCAAAGCCACCGGCTCCGCGTATTTCCAGCGCAATAGTGCCCTGGACTTCTCCTTTGGCGATATGAATGTTTTCCCCATCGTGTAAGGCGGCATAACACAACGCTCGCGCCTTGCGGTTCTCAAAACCATCCAGCATTTTGAGCATGCCCTCGCATCCGACACTGTCTTCAAACCACTTGACCAATGCACCGGGAAGTTGGCCCCAGGCATCGAATATCAGACCCGAATCTTCGATCAAAACCGGAGATCCCAGTTTTTCATAGGCGGTGGAAACTTTGTGAGCCGCCAGTTCTTCCAGATCAGCGGTCTGGATCTCAAACAATCCATCAACACGCACCTGCCGCAATTCGATCCCAAGAATTTCGCTGGCTTCTTTAGCTTTATTGGGATTCCCCGTAACAAAGGAAATATTGTTCCAAATAGAATTTTCAGTCATTTATCACACATCGTGTTGCCTGATTTGGGTTCCTGTGATATAAGAATAAACTTTTCAAATACAATAGAACGTACTTTCGAACTTACTTTTACGTGTCCAATCCCCTATGATATCCGCTTACAAACGAATCGTTTTTCTTTTCATTATTCTCACACTCACCTCTGCCTGCAAAACAATATTTGAGTCCGATGAGGATTTTCTCTCGCAAAAGGTACTGCATGAGTTGGCTGAAATTCAGCAAAAGTATCATACCGAGACGGGGAAATACGCCAGCACACTTCGCGAAATTGCAAAATACAATTTAAAATACGACAATGGTGTTGTCTATCTTGAATTTCAAGAAGCCAATAAAGACGATTGGCGCGCCATTGCCCTGCCGGCTGAGTCGGTCACCGCGCGAGTGTTTGCATTTGATACGAAACAAGGTGGGTTCTATGAAATGGACGAGGAAGAGGTTTCCAAATATGTACTGGGATCTCTCAACCATATAAGGGCCGATCAAAAGAAGAAAAATATTAACGACTGGACCTCCAGAATTTTATTGGGACTGCTCCTGTTTTTTGGCATCAAGCTGTATTTCCGTTACAACCAGCCCGTTTACCGAAAATTATTCATCACCTTTTTCTTCACACTCGTACCCGCAGGTTGGTCGCTGGCCGTGGTCAACCACATGAAACCCGATACCATTTTCAGTTCGGTTCTTTTGATCATGACCTTTACGGCTCTGGTGATTTCGGTTTTGAGTCTTGGGGTGAATAGCTGGTGGGTATCCAAAAACACATTCACCACTCCCGGTCCCATCATGGGAATGGTGGCCAGTACTTTGTTGATCGCGTTTCTTTCACTGAGCGTTCAGGTATTCATCTTTGCACGGTTTTACTAAAAATAACGATCACTCTGCCTGAATTTCTTCAACTTTCACATAGTCCTGATCGACAAAATTCAGCGTAACCACATGCGCCTTCCGCTGTAGATTTTCTGAAGCTTTCTGACTCGATAATGTGAAGGATTGCCCTTCCCTTGCCGTTTTGGGAAGAAAAAATTTAATAGGGCCTTCGGCGGTATTCAGAGTACATGCCCGCCCATCCGCTATATGTTTTTGACTCACAAATAGATTATAATAAGCCTGAAGATTTTTATTTCCAGACTTGCCGTCATGCAAAATTTTGATAGAAATCGTCAAATCGCCTCTGCGGTTGCCAAAGAAACTGGGCTCACCTCGCTCAGGAATTTTAAGAGTCATTTTATCCCAGGCACCCGGTGGAATACGTACTTCAAAATTTTCCTTGCCCTTGCGAATGCGTACCATGCCACCACGCTCCGCAACAGAAGCAGAAATAGCGACTTCCTGACGCACATCCAACTGGAAAATCGCTTTGTCCAATTGGTTCATGACCCGGCCTAGATTTTCGACGATTTGCCTGGTTTTCGGGTTTTTACAGGCCCGATTTTTGATGAAGTTGAGCACCACGTTAGACCCGGTTGAATCATCGGAAGAGCTCAGGGGCTCTTCCGTTGCATAAGAATCAACCTTATCACGCAGAAATTTTCGCTCAAGAGTTTGAAAAGCCAGGCTTATTTCTTTAAACCGCGCCTCAGACTCCAGATTTCCCCGATTTTTATCGGGATGATATTTCATGGCCAAGGTATAATAGTTCTTTTTAATCTCTTCCCAGGGAAGATTTTGCTCGATCTGCAATACCCGGCAACATTCGTTAAAATCCATAGCTGAAAAATTATTCATAATCCGTGCCAAATAAAAAAAGTGGAAAAGTATTGATATTTATGGTTATTTGATAACTTCAACGCTTTTGCAGGCAAACCGATCGGCAAAAATTTCCCTATTTCAGCAAAATAACTCTTCACTGAAGCTATGACACGGGAAGTGATTGTAAGTTCTGATATTCTATAAATGTTAACGCTTTTAAAATGCAATGCAAACTAAAAATTTCATAGGCTTTCCCGAGCAAAAACTCATCGCCATCTTCGAAGAACTCGGCGAACCGGGTTACAGAGCCCGGCAGGCCTTGACCTGGGTTTACCATTACGGGATCAAAGACTTCATGGAAATGACCAATCTTTCCAAAAACCTGCGAACCCGACTGGCCGAACGATTTCACATCTCGCTTCCAAAAATCAATAAGAAGGATCTGTCCCGCGACGGAACGATCAAATACCTTTTTGAATTGTCCGATGGGAAAATGATTGAAAGTGTCTGGATGCCCTCTGATAGCAGAAGAACGCTCTGTGTTTCAAGCCAGGTGGGCTGCCGGTTGAATTGTTCGTTTTGCATGACGGCAACTATGGGACTTCAGCGCAATCTGGAAGCGAGCGAAATTGTCGGTCAAATCATGGCTGTAAACGAAGATTTGCAGGAAAAAGACAGCATCAGCAACATCGTTCTCATGGGAATGGGCGAACCCCTCGACAACTACGATGCGCTTGTCGATGCCGTCCGTATCATGATCTCCCCCGAAGCCATGAAGATTTCAACACGAAAAGTCACCGTATCCACCTCGGGGCTGGTGGACAAAATCAAAAAATTTCAGGAAGAAAATTTACACGTCAATCTGGCAATCTCACTCAACGCAACAGAAAATGCCACTCGCGACGTATTGATTCCAATCAATAAAAAATATCCGATCGAAGTCCTGCTCGAATGCCTGCGGAACTATCCTCTCAAACCGCAGCGGCGTTTGACCTTCGAATACATTCTATTAAAAGGAATCAACGACAGTCAGGAAGACGCCGAGCGTCTAGTCCACCTGCTCAAAGGCATTCCCTGCAAGATCAATTTGATTCCCTTCAATCCCTTTGCGCCCTCGCAATACCTTCCCCCTTCTGTGGAGACGGTCGCGAACTTTCAGAATTATTTGATCGAAAGAAATTTCACAACGTTCGTCAGGAAAAATCGAGGAGCCGACATCATGGGTGCCTGCGGACAGCTGGCCGCCAGCTCTCAATCCCAACCCGTTCCGGCCTGATTTTGAGGAAATTCAAAATAAAATAATGAACACAGAGCAAGCAACCGAACTCGAACTTTCCATTGTAATCCCCCTGTACAACGAGAGAGACAATCTGGTCCCTCTCGAAGCAGAACTGGAAAAGACCCTGCCTGGACTGGGCCTGAGCTACGAAATCCTGTTAATAGACGACGGAAGCACCGATGGCAGTGCCTATCTCGTCCGCCAACTGCAAACCGTCAACCCACACATCCGGCTGATACGGTTTGGGAATAACCATGGGCAAACGGCTGCCTTTTGGGCAGGATTCAAAAAAGCACGCGGCAAAATCATCATCACCATGGACGCCGATCTGCAAAACAGTCCCGCAGACATTCCCCTGTTGCTCGAAAAAATGGATGAATACGATGTTGTATGCGGCTGGCGCCACAAGCGAAACGATCCCTGGGTAAGAAAAATATCCTCAAAAATCGCCAACGCAATCCGCAACACCTTGAGTGCCGAAACCATTGCCGATACAGGATGCTCCCTGAAAGCATTTCGCAGGGAATGTTTTGCCAATATTCGCCTCTATAATGGACTCCATCGATTCTTCCCCACCCTGATGAAGATGGAAGGATTCAAAGTGACCCAGGTCAAAGTCGGGCATTACCCGCGCGTTCACGGCATTTCCAAATATGGCATAGGAAATCGGGCTTTGGTCGCGTTTCTCGACCTGCTCGCCATCCGCTGGATGAAAAAAAGGTGGATCAACTACGATATCGCTGAGGAGAATTGAGTTTATGACAGCAACATGGTGGCTTGCAGTAGGCTTTGCCGGGCAAGCCTTGTTTGGAGCCCGTTTCATTATTCAATGGATCGTTTCAGAAAAAAAAGGGGAAAGCACCATTCCCCTTGCATTCTGGTACTGTAGCATTGGTGGCAGTATCGTTTTGCTGACATACGCCATCTATAAAGAAGATCCCGTTTTTATAGTCGGCCAAAGCCTGGGTTCCATTATATACGTTAGAAATCTGGTATTGATCGACCAAAAGAAGAGAAGAGCGCGCGCCGCAGAGATGGAGAGCAATGCCGCTGAACTGGAGCGTAAAGCTACAGAGATGGAGAACAATGCCGCAGAAATGGAAAACAGTGCCGCAGAGCTGAAGAACAATGCCGCAGAGATGGAGAGCAATGCCGCTGAGCTTGAAAGCGATGCCGCGGAGTTGGAGAGCAATGCCGCAGAGCTGAGAAGCAATGCCGCAGAGCTGAGAAGCAATGCCGCAGGACTGAGGAGCAGTTAATGAAAAGTAAATTAAAAATCCGTGCCACAGGTCTTGGACTCATGATACTGGGTGGTATCCTGTTCGTCGTTGCTGTCCGTCTGATAAGCTCTGAGTGGCCACAAATTTTTGTCGGGCTCGCCAGCATCCTCTCATCAGCAATGGGTTTTGGTATTCTGCTCATGCCAATCGACCCTCCTTCCACAGCACCTCAAAAAAACGACTGACCGATTGTTCGAATCGGCAGGCCCTGTATCATCAAAAACATAGCGTTTAAAGCCCTTTTCAGGCATTTCATACACCTGCAAAATTCTTGACTTTAACAAACCCCTATGATATTTCTCTACACTTCCGTGCCCCCTCGCTGGCAGAATTAGTGAGGATTTTTGACCGGGCTGAACGTCCAAACAACAGGTCCAAGCAGTTTTGTTTAATGAAATAATTTTGA
>PCWG01000030.1 GCA_002787235.1 Nitrospinae bacterium CG11_big_fil_rev_8_21_14_0_20_45_15 | reverse complement strand
AATATTCAATCCATAAGATTTCATAATCCGAACGCGGGATCGTCTGCTGATTGAAATATTCAAGACCATGAAAACTTTCCCGGCAGGACCAATCCAGCAACACAAAACTGACTTTGGGTGCTTTTAATTCAGAATTAAAAAACTGGATTTTCATTTTCTATCCGGCTTATCGGTTTGAACTTTTACGTCAGCAGAGAAAAAATTCTCAGTGGCCTAGCAGGAATCTTTATAGAGAATAAAAAAAGATTGTCTTTTTATTCTCTATAAAGAAAATTTGTCCGATCCCAGCTGTCAGTTATAGGCTGGGGAGGTGGGGAGATTGAGACTTGTTTTTTTTGAAGCAAGACTTTTCTTCTTGCTGCTTTTTTTTCGGAGCATTTTGTACTTTTTATCGAAGGCAAGCGCGATCACGTCATCCATTGTCGAGACAGTGTGAAAGGTGATTGTCTTGCGAATTGCCGGAGGTATTTCCTGAATGTCTTTCTCGTTGCTGGCTGGTATCAGGATTTCAACGATCCCTTCGCGATGAGCGGCCAGAGATTTTTCCTTCAATCCCCCAATGCCCAGTACCTTACCGCTTAGAGTCAATTCCCCCGTCATCGCAATGTCTCTCCGTGCAGGGTGACCTGTCAATGCAGAAACCATTGCAGTCGCCATGGTGATGCCCGCAGAGGGTCCGTCTTTAGGCACGGCACCTTCCGGGATGTGGATATGGAAATCATTTTTATGATAAAAGTCTTTCGTCAAACCCAGATCGGAAGCGCGTGATCGCACATAGCTCATTGCGGCTTCAGCAGATTCTTTCATGACTTCGCCCAATTTCCCCGTCGGAGACAAACGCCCTTTGCCTGGCACAACCAGGGCCTCGATGGTCAAAATCTCTCCCCCCACTTCGGTCCATGCCAAACCGGTAACGATCCCCGGCAACGGTGTTTTGTCTACCACTGTTTGAGGAAATTTCGGGATGCCCAGATTTTTTTCAATGCTTGCAGGCGTGGAGCTGAGGCATGCGGTTTCACCTTCTTCCACAACTTTCTTGACGGCTTTTCGGCACAGGTTGGAAAGTTCTCTCTCCAGATTTCGAACACCTGCTTCACGGGTATATTCACGAATGATTTTCTTGATCCCGGCTGCATTCAGGCTGAGATTCTTATCGCCAATACCGTGGTCTTTGAGTTTCTTGGGAATGAGAAAATTTTCCGCGATCTTGATCTTCTCTTCGTCGGTGTAACCCGCAAGGCGGATCACTTCCATTCGGTCCAGCAAAGGCGACGGGATGGTGTGCAGAACGTTGGCCGTACAAATGAACAAGGCCTGTGAGAGATCGTAATCGATCTCAAGATAATGATCGTTGAAGCTGGAATTTTGCTCAGGGTCTAACACCTCAAGCAAAGCCGATGCAGGGTCCCCGCGAAAATCGGAACCCATCTTGTCGATTTCATCGAGCATGAACACCGGGTCCATCGAACCCGCTTTCTGCATTCCCTGTATGATTTTACCGGGCAAGGCACCGATATAGGTTCGGCGATGCCCGCGAATTTCAGCTTCGTCGCGAACGCCGCCCAATGAGACACGAACAAATTTTTTGCCCGTCGCACGTGCGATCGATTTTCCCAAAGA
The DNA here is from genome assembly GCA_002787235.1 of Nitrospinae bacterium CG11_big_fil_rev_8_21_14_0_20_45_15. GTDB lineage: Bacteria > Nitrospinota > Nitrospinia > Nitrospinales > VA-1 > Nitrohelix. The sequence goes on along the minus strand of PCWG01000030.1, from coordinate 8,890 downwards.
GGTCTTGCCCACGCCGGGAGGCCCGACCAGACAAAGGATGGGACCTTTGAGTTTCTTAACCCGTTTCAAAACGGCCAAATGCTCTATGATGCGTTCCTTGATTTTTTCCAAACCAAAATGATCTTCATCAAGAACCTTCTGGGCTGTTTCCAATTTGATTTTGTCTGTACCCGTGCCTTTTTTCCATGGCAATTCAACGAGGCACTCGATATAAGTGCGGGAGACGGTTGCTTCTGCGGACATGGGTTGCATCAACTCAAGGCGTTTTAACTCTTTCATCGCCCGATCGTTGGCCGCTTTTGGCATCTTCGCTTTTTTGATTTGATCTGCCAGATCATCAATGTCCGATTTGAATTCGTCGCGCTTGCCCAACTCCTTTTGAATGGCCTTGATTTGCTCGTTCAAATAAAATTCTTTCTGGCTTCGCTCCATTTGCTTGCGAACGCGGCCATGAACGCGCTTTTCAATCTTCAAAATCTCCATCTCGGATTTGAGGATGCCCAACAATTTCTGCAATCGGTCTTCGGGACTGTAGGTCTCCAGCAAATCCTGTTTCTCTGCAGTTTGGGAAACCATATAACCTGCAATGGTGTCGGCATAACGATGCGGCTCAAGAATGGCACTTGTTGTGGCAACGGCCTCCAGCGGAATCTTGGGATTCAGCTTAACGTATTGTTCAAACGTTTTGCTGACTCCACGCATCAAGGCGGTGATATCCTGCGTATTTCTAATTTCTTCGTTGATGGTCTCAATTTCGACTTCGTAATAATCCGCAGTCTCATTGAAAGACAAGATGTGCCCTCGTTGCAGACCTTCGACAAGGACCTTCATCGTTCCATCCGTCAACTTCAGAATCTGCAAAATATTCGCAAGCGTACCGGTCGAATAAATAGCATCCGGACCGGGATCGTTGTCGGCTGGATTTTTTTGCGCGGAAAGGAAAATATGCTTTTGCTCGGCCATTGCCTTTTCTAAAGCATGAACAGATTTTTCCCTGCCAACGAAAAGAGGAATCACCATGAATGGGAAAACTACAATGTCTCGCAAAGGAAGCAGTGGGATTCCCGATTTATTCGCACTCATTATTAGCTGGCCTGTTTCTGGCTGTGATAAACCAACAAAGGATTTTCGTTTTTAGTTATGACTTCTTCATTGACGAGCACTTCTTCGATTTCCGGTGAAGACGGCAGATCGAACATGATGTTCAGCATGGCTTCTTCCATAACCGCACGCAAGCCACGAGCTCCTGTCTTTCTTTTGATCGCCTTCTGGGCAATCGCACGGATGGCCTCGTCAGTGAATTTTAATTTGGCATTTTCAAACTCGAACAACTTTTGGTATTGCTTGAGTAACGCATTCTTGGGTTCTGTAAGAACGGTGACCAGCGCATCTTCATCGAGTTCCCGCAAAGTCGCGACCACTGAGAATCTGCCGACAAACTCGGGGATCAGACCGTATTTCAACATATCTTCAGGTTGAACCTGTTCGATGATATCGTCGACATGCGCTTTGGTCTTGAACACAATATCGTGTCCGAAACCCAGATTTTTCTTACCGATTCGTCCTTGAATCACGGTGTCCAAGCCGACAAATGCGCCGCCGCAGATGAAAAGAATATTGGTCGTGTCCACTTGCAAAAATTCCTGATGCGGATGCTTTCGACCGCCCTGTGGAGGAACACTGGCCGTCGTGCCTTCTATGATCTTCAAGAGTGCCTGTTGCACACCCTCGCCCGAAACGTCGCGGGTGATGGATGGGTTTTCAGACTTGCGTGAGATTTTATCGATCTCGTCAATGTAGATGATACCGCGCTCGGCTTTCTCAACATCGTAATCCGCACTTTGCAATAATTTGAGGATGATATTCTCGACATCTTCACCCACATAACCCGCTTCGGTCAAGGTCGTCGCATCCACAATGGTGAAGGGAACGTCGAGCATTCTTGCCAAAGTTTGCGCCATCAATGTTTTTCCCGATCCGGTGGGACCGATCAGCAATACGTTGCTTTTTTGCAATTCAACATCGCCCAGATCGACATTGGAATCCACGCGTTTGAAATGGTTGTGGACTGCAACGGACAAAATCTTCTTGCATCGCTCCTGGCCAACTATGTATTGATTGAGACGTTCATAGATCTCATGTGGCTTGAGCAAACGCTGAAAATCTTCGGTTTTCTCCTGCGCCCACTCTTCGACCATGATCTCGTTGCACAACTCGATACACTCGTCGCAGATATAGACGGTAGGCCCGGCAATGAGCTTCTTGACTTCTTCCTGGCTTTTACCACAAAAAGAACATTTGAAATTATTATTTGGGGAACTTTTCTTAGCCATGGATATCCTCTTTTTAATAAGTCAGCAAAAAATTTTAGTGCATTTCCGTCAATCTCCAGCCCTCCTGATGAGCTCAAAGAACCCTCGGCCGCAAATTTTGTTCAATCAAACTGCTTGCCCGGACGAATGTCCGGGCATAGCTTCAATCATTCCTTATCTTCAGAATCTTTTTTCTTCTTGGGAGCTTCTGCTCGGCGAGAAATAACATGGTCGATCAAACCATAGGTTTTCGCTTCTTCACCGGTCATGTAATTGTCCCGTTCGGTATCGAGCCGTATTTTTTCAGCAGGCTTGCCGGTGTGTTCTGCCATGACGCCTTCCAAAATGGTACGCACGCGATTGATTTCCTGCGCTTGAATCTGAATATCTGTGTGCTGACCCTGAAAACCGCCACTGGGCTGATGAATCATGATTCTGGAGTGTGGCAAGGCAAAGCGCTTGTTCTTGGCACCTGCACAAAGCAGGAACGCACCCATGCTGGCGGCCTGTCCAAGGCAGATCGTTTGAATGTCGGGTTTGATGTACTGCATCGTATCGTAAATAGCCAATCCCGAGCTGACCTGTCCGCCGGGGCTATTGATGTAAATATAGATGTCCTGCTCGGGATCGTCTGACTCCAGAAACAAGAGTTGCGCAATCATCAAGTTCGCGACTTGATCATCAATAGCAGTGCCCAAAAAAATGATGCGGTCTTTCAATAAACGGGAATAAATGTCATACGACCGCTCACCGCGGCTGGTTTGCTCAACAACTATGGGAACAAGCGTATTGTGAATTGGATTCATTAGTAACCTTTTAGAAAGGAGGAAAAATCGGACCAGCCGATTTCGAATGATTATTTAACTTATTATAAATAAATAGATTTTAAGCGCGGTATCCAGCACTCAATTATCGAGAATTATTTATTTCGTGTCAACTGTTTCTTCTTTTAATGCAATGGACTTCATGACCGCGTCCAAAGTACGATCGCGTTTCATACGACTGTACAAACGCACCATCATCCCGGACTTCTCCCATTCCTTCTTGAGCTTTTCTTTATTGCCACCGAGCATACGGGCAAAATTTCCAATTTCAGCATCAACCTCTTCGGGAGCAACCTTGATGTCCAACTTTTTGGACAAACTGTCCAACAGGAACTCACTGCGCAAAACCTTCAAAGCAGGTTCGCTGTATACTTTTCGATCATCTTCGGAAATGGGAGCCGCTTCACCATCTTCCCCAATTGGTGCCGGTGCCGCAACACCATCCTTCTTTTTAGAATTACTGATCATGTAACGAATCTGCTCGTCCAGCAAGCCGTCGGGAATATGAATCGGGTTCAACTCAACAAGCTTGTCGGCCAACTCCTTTTTGATCTCGCTCATGGCGTGGTCGCGCTCTGCCTTCTCCAGATCCACACGCAGACGCTCCTTCATATCCGCCACATCCTTGAATTGTTTCGCAGGATCGGCCTTTTGAGCAAATTCATCCGTCACTTCCGGCAATTCCTTAGTCTGGATGCCTCGCAATGTCACATTGAACTCCACATCCTTGCCCGCAATGTTCTTATTAGGATGCGCCTCAGGCAACTTCACCGTAATGACCTTTTCTTCGCCGATTGCCATACCCAGAATAGGAGCTTCCATGCCCTCGATCAACTGGCCTGTACCCAATTCGACCACATAACCATTTGCCGCGCTTCCCTCAAAGGACTCGCCTTGATAGTTGCCGACAAAATCGAGCTTGACCAAATCCTTCTCCTGCGCGGTACGATCGTCCACCGGGCTGGTCTTGTGATTGCGCTCGCGATAAATATCAATCGCCTGCTGTACATCCTCATCCGTCACCGCAGAGATTTTAAGAGTCAGATCGATTCCAGAGTAATCCGCGACCTCAAATTCCGGCATCACCTCCACCGAAGCCGTGACCGTGATATCCGTCCCCTCCTCCGCCTGAACCTCCAGCAAATGCGGTTGCGACACCGCATTCAAGGATTTCTCCTGAATACCTGCCATCACACGATCGCTGATCAATTCCGTAAGCACCTCACGTTTGACCTGCGGACCGTATTGCTTTTCAATCAAACTCGTGGGAATTTTTCCCTTGCGAAATCCTGGAGCCTTCAAATCTTTCCCAATATTGCGGTAAGATTCATTGAGTTTCTTCTGATAGTCCGCAAAAGGGATGACCAGAGTGAGCTTCTTGGTAGTGAGGTCTACATCTTCGATTTGAATTTCCATGAACCAGATTCCGTTAAATTAAATGATAAAAATTGAAAAGCCGCCGCCAAAATGCCAGCAAAGCTTCATACCCCTGTCTATTGTTTATTATAATCTGAAATCGTAAAGAGGTGTAATAAGATCGTTGAACGAAATGGCAAGGAATGCGATGCAGATTTCCCCTATTCGTATCCACACAAACCATGTTAACGCTCCCGGCATTCCCTATATATATGATCTCATATATATAAAGAGACCGAAAAACACGTCAAAACTATCAGGAAAGCCTACCATATTTCTGAAAAACTTCAAGCAAACCGAGCCCGATATTTTGCAAGCCATCGTTGCGCCGAGACATGGGAAACACAAGGCAAAAAAATCAAGATTTGCCCTAATTGACTTAGAACAAAGAATTTATTTCATCGAAAGCAGGGAAAATTCTTGACAGAATCCGTAAATTAGATAAGATCAATACTCTTAAATTCTAGCAAGAATCGAGAAAAATCGGGGCTGTAGCGCAGTTGGGAGCGCGCTTGAATGGCATTCAAGAGGTCAGGGGTTCGATCCCCCTCAGCTCCATTCCGATACAAAAGGGCTTAGTCAATCTGACTAGGCCCTTTTTTCGTGGACTGTATGGTAATTGTATCGTAGGGGAATTGTGGGGGGTGGGCTAAAAAAAGTATTGATGCTGTCATGTTTAGTATAGTTGCCTAAAGACAAGGTAAGTTAGGTCGAGGAGAAATTAAGTGTTTGAAAAGCAGAAAGAAATTTTCAGTCAAATTTTAAATGACATTAATCAAAGTCCATGGATAAGTCCTGAAGAAAAATTAGTAGCTTTTAGGGCAATAGAAGGAAATAAGGCAAGGCGTGATTTAATGGTTGTTGGGAGAGCACTTAATGGGGGTGGCACCGTCATATCCAAAGAGCAACTAGGCGATAAGTTAATAATTCAAAAATTTGCAGACGATATTGTTGAACAAAAACAGGTTCCTGAAAACTGGATTTCATTGAGATGGGTAGCAGAAGGTTTCATAAATCCACCTAAAGAATATAACCCGCGTAAATCTGCATTTTGGAGAGTGATAAAAGAAATAGTAGAGTCCTTAAAAATTGCTGAAACTAATGGCAATGATGAATGGTCATCGTTTTTATTATGGTCAAATTTATATAAATTTTCCCCTTATGATGGAGGAAATCCGTCTGGAAAGTTAATGGAAATCCAGAGAGAAAAATGTGTAGAGCTTCTAAGTTTAGAAATAGAGACTTGGAAACCCAAAAACATTTTAATGCTCACAGGAGGTGATTGGTTGAGACGTTTTTTGAAGGGGTCGAAGCAAAACCTATTTAAAGATATTCGCTATCTTAATGATGGCTCTCACCGATATGAGTATTTAGATTGTGTGGGCGATCTAAATTATGGCGGGAAGATCGCTGTTGCCAAACACCCAGAACGTAAAAAAGGAGATATCTGGGTAGAAGAAGTCCTCAATGCTTTGAAGGATTAACTTGAAAGGGTTGATCCCTTTTTTCGTTGGACTGTATGGTAATTGTATCGTGGAGATAAGTGGGTGAGTGTGTAAAAGTGGAATATTAAAATAACCCCATAAAGGTAGAAGAGGATATACTCAACAGGAAAAGAAATGCCCAGTGTGAGAAGAGATAGCTTGAGAGCAGATATCATAAGTTTTTCCCCTCTAGATTAAAATGGATATTAGAAAAAGATTCGGAATTTCTATACAGCTACATATGGGCGCAGAGTTTGATCTTCCTTAGTTTTTGGGTAAATTATTAATCTAGGTTCACATTCTTTAAAATGTTCTCTGCTTTTTTTAAAAGCTCTATGGTTTTATTTAGATTCAGAGTCCCGTCATTATTTGTTCGTCTAAAGTCGGGTTGATCTAAGACGGCTACTGTCATGGTCCTCCCATATCCAAACCGATAGGGTTTTGTTAATTGCAAACTTTGTTTTTCTCCTTCTGTTATAAGCTTCTCGTTCCATTGTTGCCGAAGCAATTTTCTTTTATCCTCATTCTTTTCGTTGACAAATATTTTAAAGCAAAGCGAATTTTCTTCTAATTGAATATATTGTTCGCCTGTATCATCAGACCTTATGGCCCACCAGAAAGCCCAGAATCCACCGGTTTGATTGGGAACATATCCCCAAGAGCCTTTTTCAGATAATGCATTCTGGAGTTTTATAAATAACCCAACCCAAGCTTCCCAGTCCCAATGACTGTCCGCGCAAATTGGTGTTGTTAAATAGTTATTTACCCTTTCTTCAATTCCGAGAAGATGGTCTCTGTAGTCAGAAAAAATGGAATTTTGAACGCCGAGTTCGTGACCTTTGTTTAATATTTCAAGGAAATCACTTCTTGTGAATACTTGATAGCCATTTTCTTGAATTATTTTATAATCGGCCTGATCATGTGTTTTGAAATATATTGGTAATATGTTTTCATTCTCGTACTCAGGTTTGTCCTTTATCTGATTAAAATAACGAACGAGTTGGTTAGAATGATCCGAGGTCCCGACCTTATCTTCAATCAAAATCACGTATTTATTGTTGAGAATTATTAAAATATCAATGTTCTCTGTCTGGCGTAAGATTTTTATATCTTCGTATCGTTCTGGTTTTGATTTGTGATGTTTATCGAAAAAACAATTTATTAAATTTATCCCGCAATTATGAAGCTGTTCATTTTCTTCCTTGTTTTCCAGTCGTGCCCATTCTAACAACCAGCATATAAATGCATCTTGAGATAGCTCGCTGTAGGCATAGGTAAATAAGTTTGGTGTCTTAATTCCGATCATAAGGTCCCCTCATTTCTGATTAAATTATGGAGTATGTTCTAATCTTTTCATTTAGTCACTCGAAATCAAGTCATATAAAATAAACATTTTGCTTCCACTATCATCCTGAGTACCTTCAAGAACTAGTGTTTTTCCACTTTGTAGTTCTAACTTATAAGCTTCCCAAGCTTCGGGCCAGACAAATACCTCGATCTCTTTTTCTTTCGTTAAAAATTTAATTAAAGCGGCCTGTTCACCTCTCATAGTTGTTTTCAATTCTTTATCTAGAATTTTACCTTCAATTTGAATTTTTTCCTGACCACTCATATCTGTTCCTCCAAAATTCTCATAATTTTTACCATCGCAAGCGTATCCAATTTGCAATACTTCCGCAAATTCTCTGCAAAAAGAATTGTAGGTTAATAAATTGCATAACAATTCGGTCATTGTGTTTTCATTTCTGACTAAATTATGGAGTATGTTTTCTAAACTATTTATTTAATCACTAGAAATCACTTTATCTAAAGTAAAGTACTCACTTTCACCATCATTCAAAATCCCTTCCAGAACCAGCGTTCTCCCAATTTGCAATTCCGACTGGAAAAACTCCCAATATTCGGGCCAAGCCATTACCTCGATCTCTTTTTCTTTCGTTAAAAATTTAATTATAGCGGCCTGATCACCTCTCATAGTTGTTTTCAATTCTATATCTAGAATTTCACCTTCAATTTGAATTTTTTCCTGACCATTCATATCTGTTCCTCCAAAATTCTCATAATCTTTACCATCGCAAGCGTATCCAATTTGCAATACTCCAATAGATTCTTCCTTGTTCGATCAACTTCGCTTGTGTCTTTTATTAAATGTAGGCTGGCATACGTTTCGCTGGCTTGCCCGCCCCCGCTAATCTCCAATTCTTTATAGCTCAGCTCTGGAACTAAGGCTGGCAGAACATATTTAATGGAATAGCTCCCCTTCATTTCTGGCTTGTAAAAATACTTGTTCTGGAAGGGAACCATAAGGTCAATGATGTTGTCATGTATATTCATTAAACGATTTGAATGCTGAGGAAATTTGGAAGTCAATTCCCTTATAATCCTTTTTTCAAAAGATGAATTATAAGTGACAATACAAGCTTCATCTGGAATATTATCCACCAAGCTTTTTACTAGCTCATTTCTTGGGTCAGCTCCCTCCTTTCCAAGAAATTCTGAGTGTTTTAGCTCTCCTCCTTCGACTTCAATATAATGAAGTGAATATTGAAATGGGATCTGTTCATAAGGGCGAAGCATGTCAAACTGCGGAACAGCTTGCTGAAATGTTTCAAAGTCCAAGAAATATAATGGATAGGAAACCTGATCTAAAAACTCTTTGATGCCTTCTTTGTTAATAATTTCATTCCCTGTTAATTCGGCTTCAACTTGAAAACGTTGCGACTGAGATAGGGGATAGTCGACAGGAATATCTTCAAATTGAGAACGGCGGAGCAATAATGTACCACTGAAGCGTTGATATTTTTTGGTAGGGCGGAGTAAAAGAGTACCACTCACGTTAAGCTTTCTATCCTGA
>PCWG01000040.1 GCA_002787235.1 Nitrospinae bacterium CG11_big_fil_rev_8_21_14_0_20_45_15 | reverse complement strand
TCGCCCCATGGGTGTCAAGCAGTAGTGAACCTTTAGCGGCTTTTCACTGATTGGGCGGCGGACAATCAAATCAAATTTCTCGAGTTTCTTTAATCGCTGGTACATGACTTTTTTGCTCAGCCCTCGAATACTGCGCTGAAGATTTCCCGGCTGCAGGATTCCTCCGCCAAGTTTATCAAGAACCAAGGTCGTCCATTTGCATTTTAAAACATCTTCAACCAATCTCAATTTTTTCATGGTTACCCAAAAGTGCCTAATTGACGGTTTTCTTCAGCTCACCTATGATAATTTTAATAATGCAGGAACAATTATAAACCACAAGGAGGCTTTTATGAGCAAAAAGGTTACTTTTTACGACGGCGGCTGCGCGGACTGTCAGCACGTGGCCGCTTTTTTAAGCGCAAATGGCATTGACTACGAGCGCAAGAATGTTAAGGCCCATCCCAAACTTCTGGATGAACTAAAACAGCGCGGCACGCAAGCGCTCCCAGCCGTGATCGTGGATACCAAGATCGTCACGGGCTGGAATGAGGCAGAACTCAAAAAGGTAACTGTTTAGCCTATTGAAGCAATTTTGAGGATGGGCAGAGAATTTCCCTGGCGGTGTTTGAGGTAAGCCTTTTTGAGAAAGGCCAGCGGGTTTTTATCTTGGAGCTGTAAGGTATGCAGGAGACTCATCAAGGTTTGATGAGCCGCGGCTCCTTTTTGGGAGCGGTTTTGGAAACTCCGGTTACGAAGAATTACGTGATGACGAATCATTCTTTCCGCCAAGTTATTGTTGAAAGAGATTTCCGGATGTTCCAGGAAAGTCAGCAGATGAAGCCAGTGTCTCAAAAATCGCTGAGCCAGTCTTTTGAGATGTTTGTTTCGATACTCCCGGCAAGACCAAAGAAAGAGCCGGGTCTTTAAGCGTTTGATTCTTCGTTGATAAACAGACGCCGCCATTTCAGGCTGGACTTCTTTGAGACGCAGGGCATCGGAGATAATACGTTTTAAGGATTTGTGATGCTCAAGGAAGCTATCCGATTGATCTTTGAGATGAAGCTCGTGCATTTCCCTCATCAGATGGACCAGACATTTTTGCTTCTTGCCGGGCAATCGGTTGTAAGCCGAGTAAAAGTCGGTGACCAGAATCCCGGAATAATCCTTGGGCAGGATTGCTTTTGGAATCTTAGCTCCCCGGCTCTGGGCAATCTGGTAGTAAGCAAGCCGTTCATTGACAGCGGCCCACAGCCAGTGATTCGTCCCTGAGATTTTCCAGCCGGTCTCATCCATATGAAGATGAGGACTTGCTCGGACAGCCTTAAGAATTTGGCCTTGTTCGACTTCGAGCCAATCACTGATTCTCTGGAGCCCTTGAGCCAAAGCACCCTCAGAGACCTCAAAATGGCACAGGCTTTCAAACAGCTCTTTGATCTTATTGAAAGGCAGGCCGTGGTGATATTTGAGGATCACGGACTGAATCAAAACGTTGGGACCAAGGTTTCCGCGGGGCACTTCCTCAGAAGCATAAGGAGCCGTCATCAGCTTTCTGCAATGGGTGCAATAACGGCGCTCTTTCTTAAAGCAAGTCACTTGAGGTTGTGCCGGAATAATATCTTCCTGAATATGATCAAAGATCTCTTGGACAGCGCTTAACCGGTGATGGCAGTCTGGACAATACTTGAAGGTTTGCTTAACGATCCGGTCCACGGCTTTAGGTTTGATGCGAGTGAAACCTGGATGACCGGCTTTTTGGCCAGGCATTTTAGGCCGTTTGTCTTTGGCTAAGAGCCGCTGGAGTTTTAAGAATTTCTTCTGCGCTTCGGCTTTTTCTTTGGCCTCTAAAGCCTGGCGTAGTTTTCCATTCTCTTTTTGAAGACGGAGGATTTCTTCAATGAGTTCTTCACGGGATTTTTCGCTGAATAGAATTGGGCCGCTATTCACAGTCCTAATAACGGCCAATCCGGAATTTCTTGAAGGGATTACTTCAAAGAGCTAAACAGTTACGATAAGCCGATTCAAACTGTTGTAAGATGAGCCCCGTTTCCAAGTTTTTTGGAGCGGGGCTTTTATTTCTAACACCATTTATTTCAATTAGTTACAATACACCCGCCCGGCCTTGTTTTTTTCAATATCCAGGTCAGCATCCCTATCGAAATATTATCTAAAAAGGCATAAGAAATATTTGTAAAACAAAAGTCTGATAGGTATACTTATTTTATTATGAAAAATAAGTTATATATCTATACTTGTAACCTATTAGATATCAGATAGATAAAATACAAATATATTCAAACATGCTCATATTGCAAAATAACAAATTAGGCAAATTTATTTTGCGGCAAACCGCTTTGTTTGTCCTGGTCCATTTTGTCTTTTCAACCATTGCCATGGGGCATACGGGTCTGTTTGAG
>PCWG01000005.1 GCA_002787235.1 Nitrospinae bacterium CG11_big_fil_rev_8_21_14_0_20_45_15 | reverse complement strand
TCTCAGAAAGTCGTTCCTGAACGATTCTGTCCATCGTTTCCCGGAGTTTTTCGCCTGTCAGGTTACAGGGCTCCGCCGGTTGGTAAATTTTAAAATGAGAAATGGATGGCATGACTTACTCCGAGAAGTCGAAAAAAAATCGCCCTTGCCTGGACACTAAAATTATATAAAGGCTGAACAAGCGGGGCGACAGGTTGCAATTGCTTTTTTACAGGCTATTATAAGGTTGACAGAAAATCAATAATAATTTAGATTCACTGGTTTCACTGGAGATTCATTTAATGAAATTGGACTTTGAGAAAATGGACGGGCTTGTACCCGCCATCATTCAAGATGCAGAGACCGGCAAGGTCTTGATGTTAGCTTACATGAATTCCATTGCATGGGAAAAAACTCTGGAAACGGGGAAAGCCTGGTTCTACAGTCGATCCAGAAACAAGCAATGGATGAAGGGCGAAGAAAGCGGAAACGTACAAATCGTCAAAGAAATTTTCGTCGATTGTGACGATGACACCGTTCTTTTGAAAGTCGAACAGGTCGGGAAAGCCGCCTGTCATACAGGCTATCAAAGCTGTTTTTTCCGAAAAATCGACGGCGAAGTAAAAGTGGTTGAAGAGAGAATTTTCGACCCTGAAAAAGTTTATAAAAATCCAAAATCCTAAAAAGGATAAATTGTATCAATGAGCAAAAAAGTATTGAAGTTGGGTATCCCTAAAGGGAGCTTGGAAGAAGCCACGGTCAGCCTGTTTGCACGTGCGGGTTATAAAATTCAAATCAGCAGTCGCTCTTATTTCCCTGCTATCGACGATGTTGAAATCGAATGCATGCTCATTCGTGCTCAGGAAATCGCACGATACGTTATGGATGGTGTTCTCGACGCGGGTCTGACAGGAAAAGACTGGGTCATGGAAAATCGCGCGGATGTCGTGGAAATCGCTGATCTCATCTACTCCAAAGCCACTTCACGCCCGGTAAGATGGGTTTTGGCGGTTCCTAACGACTCTGACATACACTCGGTCAAGGATCTTCAGGGCAAGCGTATCGCTACAGAAGTCGTCAATATGACCACTGATTATCTGAAAAAACACGATGTAACCGCACACGTTGAATTCTCTTGGGGGGCAACCGAAGTCAAGGCTCCTAAATTGGTGGATGCAATCGTGGAAGTGACCGAAACCGGCAACTCCCTGCGCGCCAATAACCTGAGAATCATCGATACCCTGCTGGAATCCAATACAAAATTCATCATGAACAAAGAAGCGCATCAAGACGATTGGAAACGCGATAAAGTCGATCGGCTTGTGCTCATGCTCAAGGGGGCTATGGCCGCCAACGGCAAAGTAGGACTGATGATGAATGTTCCCAAAGCTAAAAAAGACGAGATTCTCAAAATTTTACCTGAGGGTAAAAAACCTACCATTGCGGAATTGACCGATAAGAACTGGCTGGATATGTCCGTTATTCTTGAAGAAAAATTGGTTAGAGATATCGTTCCTGATTTAAAAAAAGCTGGAGCTGAAGATATTGTTGAATTCCCTCTGAATAAGATTATTCATTAGAACTTTGAAACGGGGCAATGCCCTCGCTTGGATCACAGGAAAATGGCGAAAAAAAAATCAAAACCTAAAAAATCCAACGCATCAGAAGAGAAGCCTCTGAAAGAGGAAACCTCCTCCGAGGCAATTCCAGAACCAGAATCCACTCCAACGCCCGAGGCAGACTCAGCGGCAGACTCAGCGGCAGACTCAGCAGTACCTGCAGAAGCAGTGACCTCAGAAGCTGAATCCCCTGCTTCGAAGACTGAACAAACATCGGATTCTACAGAAGAGTCACCTCAACCTTCTTCTGAAGATACCACTGTCAAAGATGATTCACCTTCCTCTTCCTCCCCAATTGAGGAGACCTCGAGTGCAGATGCCAAAGCCCCAGAAACAAGCTCTGGCGAATCATCACAAGAAGACAAAACCCCCACCGAAAAAGAAAGCCCCAGTTCTTTCTCAGGGCTTATTATTTTTGCATTGGTCATCGGTGGAGCTTTTGCGACCTATTACTATCAATCCAGCGGCAAAAAGGTCTCCACACCTCGACCTGAAGTCAAAGCCCAAAAAACTGAAACCACATCCAGCAACTCTGTAGCGGAAACCACCGAATCCAGCGCGCCTGCCAAGGACGAACACGCTGAAGCCAGTGCTCACGAAGAAGCTCCTGCGGAAGAGCATGCGGAAGCCAGTGCTCACGAAGAAGCTCCTGCTGAAGAGCATGCGGAAGCCACTGACCACGAAGAAGCTCCTGCGGAAGAACATGCAGAAGCCAGTGCTCACGAAGAAGCTCCTGCGGAAGAACATGCAGAAGCCAGTGCTCACGAAGAAGCTCCTGCGGAAGAACATGCCGAAGTCACTGA
>PCWG01000015.1:216436-273951 GCA_002787235.1 Nitrospinae bacterium CG11_big_fil_rev_8_21_14_0_20_45_15 | reverse complement strand
TACAACCGATGATACAATCCCTTTGTTTCCATCAACTTGGCATGATCTCCACTCTCCACTATCCGCCCCCCATCCAACACTAATATCTGGTCCGCCTTATGAATCGTCGATAATCTGTGGGCGATTACGATGGATGTTCTGCCTTGCATGAGGTGGTCGAGTGCATCCTGGATCAATAATTCTGATTCGTTGTCGAGGGCGGAGGTGGCTTCGTCTAATATGAGGATTTGTGGGTTTTTGAGGATGGCGCGGGCGATGGCGATGCGTTGTCTTTGTCCTGCTGAGAGGCGGATGCCTTTTTCGCCGACGATGGTTTGATAGCCTTTGGGAAAGGACTGGATAAAGTCGTGGGCATTTGCGGTTTTGGCTGCGTTTTTCATTTCTTCCTGGCTGGCTCCGGGTTTGGCGTAGAGGATGTTGTCTTCGATGCTTCCTCCAAACAGGATGGTTTCCTGGGGGACGATGCCTATTTGCTGCCAGTAGTTTTCCAGTTTCAGGCTGGTGAGGGGGACGTTGTCGATGAGTATTTGGCCTCGGGTCGGGTCATAAAACCGGTGCAGGAGTTTTACCAGGGTGCTTTTCCCAGATCCGCTGGGTCCGACGAGGGCGGTCATTTTGCCTGCGGGCACGCTGAAATTGAGTCCTTTGAGAATTTCTTGTCCGGGTTGGTAATGGAATTGCAGTTTGTGGACTTCTATATTCCCTTTTATGTTTGCCAGAATGGTTGGATTGGCGGGTTCTTGAATTTCGCTCTGCTGGTCGAGTATTTCGAAGATGCGTTCTCCAGAGCCGATGCCTTCTTGCAGGCGAGCATACAGGCGGGCGAAGCTTCCCATGGGGCCGGCGATGATTGTGGCGTACAGGATGAAGGCGATCAATTCGCCGGGACTGATGTCTCCTGTGATGACGGCTCGGCCTCCATACCACAGGAGTGCGAGGGATACGCTGAAGGCGATGAAGCCTATGGTGGGGCCAAAAAATGAGGAGATGATGACGCGACTTTTGGCGGTTTGAAAGCTGTCTTCTATGGCTCTGGAAAATCGTTCTCTTTCTAGTGTGTCGCGCACGAAGGATTTGACGATTTGTATGCAGGATATGTTTTCTTCTATGATGGTGGTTGCGGTGGCCAGTTTGTCCTGAAATTCTTTGGACAGTTTCTTTAGTCGTCGTCCGAAGGTCCTTGCGAATAATACGAGAATGGGGGTCAGGGCCAGAATCATGAAGGTCAACTTCCAGTTCATATATATAATGATTATGATGCCGCCAAAAAGTCTTATGGATTGCTGGAGCAGGGTGGCTGGAAGATCGGTTATCAGGTTTTCTATGGCGGTGACGTCGTTGGTCATTCGGGATACGATTTCACCTGTTCTGCGTTTGGTAAAGAAGTTGAGTGAGAGATTGTGCAGATGGTTGAATATTTTTTTTCTGAAATCGGCTATGATCCGCTTTTCGGTCAGGTCAAAAAGGTAATTGTGCAGTGTTGAGCATACGAGTTGTAATAGGAAGAGCAGGGCGATGGACAGGGCAATCTGGTTGAGGTGGCTGAGGTCTTTTTCCACCATGACGACGTCTACCATTTGTTTGATGAACAGGGGAACGGCTAGATTGGTTCCTGAGGCTATGACTAGAAACAGACTTCCTATAAGAAGCGTTGTTTTGTGTGGTAGTAGTAAGGCTAAAAACCGTTTGTACAGGATCATGTTTGAAAATGTGGGTTGAGGTTTTTTATTTTTATGGAAAACTCTAGCATATTTTTTTTCGGGGTTTGAGTTTTTGTAGATCCTTTCAGTTTTTTTGGGTTGGACTTGTTCTGCCTTTTAGGTAGCGGTCTGGTTAGGTTTTGGGGCATCTGGATTGTGAAAATAAATTTACTTGTGTTTTTAATGTTTAATGTAAGGTTTCTATATAAGTAACGGGTGTGATTCTTTTTTTAGATAGGATTTCGTTTTCTGTGAATATTTGGAACAGTCTTAAGATCATTTTTGCTGATATCAAAATTCATCACACGGTTTTTGCTCTTCCGTTTGCGGTGATGAGTGCTTTTCTGGCGGCTGGGGGATGGCCGAACGGGATGGTTTTGTTTTGGATTGTGGTTGCCATGTTCGGCGCGAGAAATGCGGCGATGGCGTTCAATCGTTTGATGGATGCCCGTTTTGATGGGTTGAATCCGCGTACGCTTGGGCGTGCGATTCCTGCTGGAAAGGTTTCTCCTGTTGTGTACTGGTTTTTTCTTTTCGTTTCTTCGGGATTATTGGTCTTTGCCAGTTATATGTTGAATCCGCTGGCATTTTATTTGTCTCCGGTTGCGTTGATTCTGGTATTTTTTTATTCGTTAACGAAGCGGTTTACCAGTTATTCTCACTTTTGGTTGGGTCTGGCTATTTCGGCGGCTCCTGTGGGTGCCTGGGTGGCGGTGCGGCAGGAAATTTCTTTAACGTCATTATTACTTGGTGCGGCGGTTGTTTTTTGGCTTGCGGGTTTTGATGTGATTTATTCATGTCAAGATGCAGTCTCGGATGAAAAGAATGATTTGTATTCCATTCCGCGTCGGTTTGGGGTGGGGCAGGCTTTAAAGCTTGCAGGTATCTTTCATGCGATCATGATCGTGTTCCTGCTGGCTTTATGGCGCGAGCCTCTGCTGGATTGGTTGTATTTAGTAGGGGTTGCAGGTGCGGCTCTTTTGCTTTGTTACGAGCATTCTCTGGTCAAGGCGGATGATTTGTCCAAGGTCAATGTGGCATTTTTTAATGTCAATGGTTGTTTGAGCGTTATACTGATGATTCTTGTGATCACGGATTGCGTATGGATTTGATATCTGGGGTGGGCATTGGCAACAACCTGTCTGTTTAAATACCTATGGGCTTGATTTTTAAAAATTAATGCGATAGGTTTCTTGTTTTTCTGGTTTCTTTGTCGTTCTGGAAATTGACAGAGGAAAATATTTTTTAATATTTTTTTCAGGCACTTGAACATGCTTTTTGAATTTGAAGACCAAAGATTGATTTCCATTGCTGAGAAAACGGCCAATGGTGAGCGGTTGTCGTTTGATGATGGGGTTGTTTTATGGAAGACGCCGGACTTGCTTGGGGTTGGTTACCTTGCCAATATTGTTCGTGAACGTTTGCATGGGGATCGTACGTACTTTATTCACAATCGTCATATCAACCACACGAATGTCTGTGTGAACAGTTGCCAGTTTTGCGCGTTTGGTGTTAAGGCAGATGACCCGACGGCTTATACAAAATCTCTGGACACAATTTTTGAAGACGCTGAAAATTACCAGGGTGGCAAGGTCAGTGAATTCCATATTGTGGGTGGGCTTCATCCCGATCTGCCTTTTCAATATTATCTCGATATGTTGTCGGGACTTAAGGAACGTTTTCCGGCGGTGCATATTCAAGCGTTCACTGCGGTTGAACTGGAGTATTTGGCCGAGCTTGCGGGAAAAGATTTGATGGAGACAATTTGCTTGCTCAGGGATCATGGTTTGGGATCGATACCAGGTGGCGGGGCTGAAATTTTTGCCACACGGGTGCGACGCAAAATTTGTTCTGAGAAAACCGATGCAGAGGATTGGTTGAGTGTTCACAGGAAAGTTCATCAAGCGGGAATGAAAAGCAACGCGACGATGTTGTATGGTCATCTTGAGTATGCAGAAGAGCGTGTGGACCACTTGGTTCGATTACGTGAATTGCAGGATGAAACGGGTGGTTTTCTTACTTTCATTCCTCTGGCATTTCACCCTGAAAATACGAATCTCAGTTTTTTGCACACGACTCCCGGTCAATTGGATTTGAGGGCTTTGGCGGTGTCGCGTTTGATGTTGGATAATTTCCCTCACATCAAAGCTTTCTGGATCATGATCACTCCAAAAATTGCGCAGATGGCTTTGTCTTACGGTGCGGATGATATGGATGGAACGGTGGTTGAGGAAAAAATCACTCATGCGGCAGGTGCTGTTACGGATCAGATTTTTCGAAAAGACACGATCATCGATATGATTCGGGAATCGGGACGTGTTCCTGTGGAGCGGGACACTCTTTACGAAGATTTTAACTTCCTGGCAGTGTAAATTAGAGGGCTGAAATATTTTTTATGCTCTTGTTCGATGGAACGATACGATCACTTTAAGTATTTAATTACAATATACTACAAAGATTGTATAGATATTTTGTAGGGTTGTGACGTAGTTTTTCTTAGGAAATGGTCTACTGGGGCTTGTTTAATTAGTTTGCATTGTGTGCTTAATTTCTGTAGATTCAGGTATGATTTTGTATCAGTCCAGTGGGAAGGGGACGGGGGCTTGAGAGTGTTGCTCTCCTTCAACAGTCGGTAGATTTAGACTGCAAACTTTTTTGATTTTCTTTGGGAAGGGTTGCGTATGGCATACGATAGTTTAAAGGTTCTGGTTGTTGACGATTCCGCAGTAATGCGCCAAATTATTAAAAATACTTTGAAACAACTTGGTTTCACCCCTGGAAATATTTCGGATGCCGAAGATGGGGCGATGGGTTTAAAGAAACTTCAGGAAAACCCTGTCGATTTAGTGGTTTCGGATTGGAATATGCCGAAGATGACGGGCATTGAGTTTCTGAAAGCCGTTCGCGGTGGTAGCGATGCGATTAAGAAAGTCAACTTCATTATGGTAACTTCGGAAGCGGATAAAGAAAAAATTATGGAAGCGGTGAAGGCAGGTGTTAATCAATACATTGTGAAGCCTTTCAACGCGAATCAATTGGATGAAAAAGTGTCTGCTATTTTTAAATGACATGTTACGATTTACGGGGAGGGTTTTGACTCTCCCCGTTCCCCTTATAGGTTATTTTATTATCTGAATGACCAATTCACACCCTCAAGCCCTCAAGCTTTTTCTGATTTAAATATTCTGGATTTTTAAACCGACCCTATTTTTTTGGAATACCCAGTTTAGCTTCAGAACCGTTTGTGCTGTTTTAAATATTTATCTTTCCTTCATCAAATTGTTAAAAAAATACTCAGTTTGGATTGACCTTTTTATTTAAAAGCTATATAATTGTTTTTACATACATTATGTGGAGTTTGATTAACAGCTGATTGAGTTTTCAGGGGAGCAACATTTGCTACTTTAAGATTTAATGAGTTTTGGAATTATGCGGACTTGCCTTATTTTTTCGTTAGGGTTTTCTGCATATTTTTTTTAAGTGAGAGATGCTCATTATATTTTGAATTTACCCTGTAGACCAAAGGAGGAGTATGGTCGATCTGCAGATGAAGGATGGTGTTATACCTGAAGAGCTTTCAGATTGCGTCAAGGACTCTGTCGCTTCGGTGTTCAATATGATTATGGGTGAAGAACCCAGTTTTGACGGTAGCGACGACTCTAAAAAAGTAGGCGAAGGCGTGGTTGGCACGATCTCATTTACTGGTGATATAACCTGGTTGTTGATGTTGACTTTACCCAGGTCTTCAGCTGAGAAAATTGCACTCAAATTTGTAGGTATTGAAATTCCCTATGACTGTGAAGATATGGGGGGCGTTGTTGCTGAATTGGCAAATTGTTTGGCGGGCGATATCGTAGCGCGTTTGTCGGCTCTGGGTATTAAGACTGCGATGTCACTCCCAACTATGATGCGGGGCATTGACGTTGAACCTATCCTCCCAAGAAATACTCCTTCCTGCAAGCAACATTTCACTATGGCTGAAGGTGAGATGCTATTAAAAATTGCAGGTATCAAACCGGGCGAATCAGTAGGTAGAAAACCGGGTACTTGAGTTTTAGAAGGGTGCTTTAACGACCAAATTTCAGACGATTGATTATTTCTCCCGCGATTTGATTCAGGGGCAGGACTTTATCTGCGAGTCCTGCCCGACTTACAAAGCCTGGCATTCCCCACACAACACTTGTTTCTTCATCCTGTACGATCACTTGTCCGCCAGCTTCTTTGACTTCCGCACATCCTTTCAAACCATCCTGGCCCATGCCTGTCATGATGACAGCGAGGGTATGTGCACCATAGACCTTCAGTACGGATCTGAACATGGGGTCAACTGCAGGACGACATGAATTCTCCGGTGGATTTTGATTGGTTTGCAATTGCACGCTTGTCCCAACTCTTGCCACTTCCATATGATAATCTCCTGGTGCAATCCATACTTCTCCGGGATGGATGATCTGGCCGGGTCGTCCTTCTTGAATACTCAGTTCTGATTTTGATGAGAGTCTTTCCGCCAGCAACCTTGTGAAGTAGGGCGGCATGTGTTGTGTCAGAACGATTGGAACGGGTAAATTACCGGGTAGCATGGGAAACAGGTCGGCCAATGCGTTGGGGCCTCCCGTTGACACTCCGATGGCTACAATATCGATTCGTTTTTTTTCCGTTGGTTTTGGTGGAGTAACCGGAGTTTTTGGAAGTGCTGGACTGAATTTTTTTGCTGGAATTGCCAGTTGTGGGAGCTGGACTCCCGCGGCTTTAGAGCAGAACAATTTTATTTTTGGGATGAGTTCTTCTCGGACACGTTGCATTGCGATGGATACACTGCCGACATTCGCTGGCTTGGTGACATAGTCCGTCGCTCCCAAAGAAAGAGCTTCAAGTGTGCTTACGCCACCACGTTCTGTTAATGTGCTGAACATGATGACGGGAAGGTCGCGATATTTTTTCCTTATTTCGACGAGAGTTTCGAGCCCGTCCATTTCCGGCATTTCTATATCCAGGGTCACACAATCGGGTTGCAATTGCTCGATTTTTGCTAAGCCGATTTTACCATTTGCAGCTGTTCCCACAATTTCAATTTCGGGGTCTACACTCAGTGAATCAGAAACAATTTTCCTTACGACTACGGCATCGTCAACGATCAATACCTTAATTTTTCGCATACTTATTCGTGGATATCTGTTATAAAATCCATTAAAAATTATAGGTAAATCGGAATTGAAACTGTAAACTGATTACCTAAGCTCATAAAAATTAAACGCTTATTAGATTAACCCAAAAGGCTAAGATTTACCACAAAATAAAACCCCGTTTCATTTTGCGGGGATTGTATGAATTTACTTTTTGAACGTGTTTGGTGAATTTTGCGAGAGGTCTTAATGATGTCGGATACAATTAATGGCAATGGTTTGAGTCTGGAATATTCGGTAAGAGCAATTTTAGAGGATTTATCCAATGGTTCGGGAAGGGTAATGAAAGAGGGGGCTTCAATCTATTTGGAGAAAGCGGGTATTAGCGACCAATGGATTATCGTGGAACGTTATTCGGACGTTAACAGCAGACCCACTTTAAAAAAATTTAAAACTGAAGATATCAAGGAAGCGATTTTTTTCTTTATGGGATGATGTCATCGGATTTGAGTATAGGATCATATGCCGTTCTTTTTTAATCCGCACATTTGAAAAATCAGTGACGGATAATATCGTGGATGCATTGAAAATTGTTAGAAAATGTCGTTTTCTCAATCCAGTTTTCTGAGATACTTCCACCAAAAATAACCGCCACCTCCAGCGAAAGCAACGATGTAAAGTCCGTAGTCTAATATAAAGTGGAATAGAAAACTTTTAAAGGCAAAGGCAATAAAGGATCCTATAATTGGTAAGAGGTAGTATCCCAGTACGATGGCGACAATTGTGATCAAAGCGGTTTTCATTGAGCTTATTTCTTTTGTAACGATTGAGTGGTGACTATTTAGATTGATAGAAGAATTTTAAAACGGTTTCCGAAGAAAATTTTTTTTAAGGATATTATGTCGTATTTGATTATTTCTGCAAGCCTGAATCCTAAGAGTCGAAGCTGTTTGCTTGCCCGAGAGGCTCTTTTAGAGCTCACAAAATTGGGATACAGTGCGGATTGGATCGACCTTGTTGATGAAGACTTGCCTTTATGCGATGGAGACTCTGTTTTTGAGGATGAGAGAGTCATTCGAATGCGAGAGAGGATTACCAAGGCAGAAGGAATTCTGTTAGCGGTTCCCGTCTATAATTTTTATGCCAGTGCCGCCGCCAAGAACCTTTTGGAGCTTGGGGGTAATGCCTGGAAAGAAAAGGTCGTTGGATTTCTATGCGCCGCAGGAGGAAAAGCAAGCTATATGGGGCCTGTGAGTTTGGCGAATAGTCTGATGCTCGACTTTAGATGCTGGATTGTTCCACGTTTTGTGTATGCGCTGGGTTCGGATTTTGATGGGGAAAAACTTACGGATCCTAAAATTCGTGAACGAATTTTTACTTTGGTCAGTGAATGGGTGCGACTCGTTGAAGCCTTGCGGGACTCAAGATCCAGGACCCTTTGATAGATGTCTTTTAGAAGGTGAAGAGAGTTTTTTTATTCATTAGTTTTTTTCTTCTTTTTATCGGTTTCTTCATTGATTCTGCATTTGAAAGTTTTTTCCGTTATCCATGTGATCGATAAGTGATCTGGTAGGATGGTTGTTTTATCTATATCGGCCGATTCCATTTGTTCAACGGTCAAATTGCTTTGAGTGGACAGGTCCACGCCTTTCAGAAAGGTATCTGTTAACAACGCATTTTCCAAATTGGCATCCGTTAAATTTGCGCCACGCAAATTGGCTCCGTGCAGGTTGGCTTCCGTTAAGTCCGTTTCGATCAATTGAGCTTGTTCCAGCGTGGCAAAACTCAAATTAGCCCAACTGAAATCGGCACCATTGAGGCAGGCATTTTTAAGGTCGGCATTTTCTAGAAAAGCGTCTCGAAAGTCAGCTTCCGTCAAATCCGTCTGGGAAAGATTGCATTGCACAAAATTTGCCTGTATACAGGCCGCACCGTTCAGCCGGGCTTTATTCAGGTCGGTATTGTAGAGATTGGCATCGCATAGGTTGGCACCGGTCAGGTTTGCATCGATCAAAATGGAATTTGGCATGATGACATGGTTGATTTTCCCATTGCTCAGGTTGACTCCGGTCAAATTTTTTCCGGTCAAATTTTTGTAAGCCAGGTTATTTTTATTTTTCTCAATTATTTTAAGTTCAGCCAGACGCTTTTCTTCCTGACTTTCGATTTCTGCAATTTCCTCTTTGCTCAGATCTATATCATCATTCTCTATAGCCATCAATTATCTCCTCGTAACAATTGCTACTTGAATTTTACATACCGACAATTTTGAAAACAGGTATGTGCGGAGAGTTTTCATTTTTTGGTATAAAACGTTTGCTTGCAATGCAGATCATTCCAATTGGGGAAGTGGTTGCCCGTTGGAAATTGTCTGAAGCAAGAATAGTTTAATTTATTTCAATTGGAACTGCTATTTTGTCTCAGTGATGAGTTTATCGCAATTGGTATTTACGTACAGCCATATTGTGTGCAGATAGATTCGTTGAGAACTGATGATGGCCATCTTGCTTGGAAACAAAGTACAGGTTTTGAGTCTCAGAAGGATTCAAAGCCGCAGTGATGGACTCAAGTCCCGGGCTTGCAATGGGACCCGGTGGCAGTCCGCTATAACGATAGGTATTATAGGGCGAATCCATGGACAAGTCTTTTTTTCTCAGGTTACCGTCAAAATCCTTGATGGCGTAAATCACTGTCGGGTCCGTTTGCAGGAGCATATGTTTTTTCAAACGATTGTGAAAAACGGATGAGATCATTTTTCTTTCTTCGGCGGCACCCGTTTCTTTTTCTATGATGGATGCGAGTGTTATGATTTCGTGAAAGCTAAACCCCATCGTTTGTGCTTGCTGTAAGAATTCTTTTTTCAGGACTTTGTCTTTAAATGTATTGATCATCGTTTCGACGATGGCTTGGGCACTGGTATTTCGGGCAAAATGGTACGTATCTGGAAACAGGTAGCCTTCCAGTGAATCTGTCGGGATGTTCAATTGCTTGAGTAAAGTCGGATTTTTTGTCTGCGAAATAAATTCGTCGCCTTTGGTGAGCCCCTTGCTTACCAATAATTGATTGATTTCCAGAATACGGTAGCCTTCGGGAATGGTGATGCTGTGCAGGAGGGCTTTGCCGGATGTGATTTTTTCGAGAATTTCCCCCGGTGTCATGGTGGCATTCAAATCAAATTCGCCAAGTTGAATTTGTTTCTGCTTGTTTTTGATGTAGGCGAGCAGGCGAAATGCAGAAGGACTGAGTATCAGACCTTGCTCGGAAAGAATATGCGAAATGCGGGTGAGACTGGCTCCCTGTGGAATTTCTACGATGACAGAGTTATTATTTGTTCCCGCTGCGGTGGTGGTTTGATGGTACAGCAGACCGATGATGTAAAATAGCAGAGTAATGCCTGCTATATAGCCTCCTACGATTGCATACTTGAAATACCGCATATCGTAGTAGACCTTTGCTTTATTCGGAGACTTTTTTTGTAAGAAACGATATGAATTGGTCGTTTTGTTCAGGTGTTCCTACCGTCACACGGAGGCAGTCTTTCAAGCGAGGATGACCGATCAGATTTCTTATCAGAACTCCGTCGCTCAATAAGCGTTGGTGCAGTGTGGTTCCGTCCCCTGCCGTTTTGAATAAAATAAAGTTTGAATCACTGGGGTAGGGGGTGATTCCCTCAGTATTCATCAACTGAGTATTCAGACGCTCTCTTTCCTTAAGCAGGAGATTGACCTGATCTTCAACCGTGGAAAACCGGGCTAACAAACGCTCGGCCATGAATTGTGAGACGGAATTCAAATTGTAGGGAAGGCGCATTTTGTTAATGTGGCTGATGATGCAGGGATCTGCAATGCCATAGCCAACTCGAAAGCCAGCGAGCCCGATCTTTGAAAGGCTTCGCAAAAGAATAAGGTTGGGATATTCTTTTAATTTTTCGATGAAACTCTTGCGGGCAAAGTCATAGTAGGCCTCGTCTAATACGATAATGCCGTCAAAATTATCGAGGACTTTTTGTATTTCATCCGCAGAAAAACAATTGCCCGTCGGGTTATTGGGATAACTGAAGAAAACGATTTTGACGCGTTCTTTTTTCCACAATTCAAAATTTTCGGGTGCCTCAAAGTCCCATTGATCATTCAGTTCCAGGGGATAAGGCTCAACTCCCAAACCTCGGGCAATGATCGAGTACATAGAAAACGTTGGATCTGGAAAAGCGATTCTGTCCCCGGGATTGCAAAAAACCTGCATCAGAAGTTGAATCAATTCGTCAGAACCATTTCCTAACACTAAATTTTCAGGAGCTGTGTCCAGTCTCTCCGACAAGCGTGCTTTGAGTTTGTGCCCATCCGGATCGGGGTATCTGTTCAGTTCGAGCATTTCCAGCGATTCCCGCAATTCATTCAACAATTCAGGTGAAGGAGGGTAGGGATTCTCGTTCGCATGCAATGAAACCGGAGCGGAGACATGTTCGGCTTTATACGCGGCTAGATTGAGTGCTTTTTCTGTTATGAATTTTTCAAGGGAGCTGGAGAGCATGAAGCGTTTGTTTTCTGGTTTAATAGGGTTTGTATATCTGAGGCAGTCGGAGTGTACATTCCAGCGCGAAGCTTTTCACTACACATAATGGAAGCGATGTCATTTGCAGTTTCTTCTGCAATGTAATTGGTGAGTACATAATCATAAGCGGGGTATTTCAGAATTTCATTTTTACCGGTTTCAAGTCGCAATGCGATTTTTTCTGGAGATTCTGTGCCGCGAAATTCTAACCGTCTTTGTAATTCTTCTAATGAGGGCGGCAATATAAATATGAATACAGCCGGATAATCAGATTTTCTGAGTGACTCAACACCTTGCACATCCAGCTCAAGAAGGAGATCGCGCCCTTTATGTGTGTGTGCTGTAATGGTTGTAAAAGATGTTCCGTAATAATTATTGTGTATTTTCGCCCATTCCAGAAATTCTTTGTCTTTGATTTTCCGCTCAAATTCTTCATTCGATATAAAAAAATAATCGACGCCTTCCTGTTCTCCTTCGCGTTGTGGACGCGTGGTATGGGAAACAGAAAACTGAAGGGCTGGAAGTTTTTTCCGGAGAATGCCACAAATAGTCGTTTTCCCGGTCCCGGAAGGGGCAGAAATGACATAAGGAATTCCAGGTTTGAGTGTCGTTGTCGTCATTCTATATTGGCAAGTTGTTCGCGAATTTTTTCTAATGCACTTTTAATCTCAATGGAAGATCGAGATACTTCAATGTCCAGGGTTTTGGAACCGATGGTATTGGCCTCACGATTGAATTCCTGGATAAGGAACTCGAGTTTGCGTCCCATGGGTTCTTCCGATTGGACCAATTGCCGAAAGTGACTCAAATGGCTTTCCAATCGGGTGATTTCTTCTGTAATATCACATCGTTCTGCGAGCAGCGCGACTTCCTGATCCAATCGACCGGGTTCAATGGCGGTTCCCTCGGTCAGGCTTTTAATGCGTTCGTTCAATCGATCACGATATTGTTTGACCATGATGGATTGACGCGGTTTGATGAGGTCTTTCTGTTTTTCTACCTCGTTCAGGAGCTCAAGAATTTCTTTTTCGAGGTGTTTGCCTTCTTCATTACGCATTTCTATGAGTTGATCCATCGCCGCTTCGGTCGCATTTATGATCAGTTCCTCAATGCTGCTACTGAGTGCCAGCGGTTCGAACTGGATAACATCTTTCAACGAAAGAATGGTGCTGATGTCTATTTCTCCAGACAGGCCAAGTTTATCGCGAAGTAATTTGAATGCCCCCAGATATTGAGTCGCAAGCACCAGATTCGGGCGAATTTCAGTACCCGATCCCTCCGTCTCGTCTCTTTGAAAGGAAATCGATACGTCTATTGATCCACGCGAACATTTGTCCTTAATTCGTTTTTTAAGTTCAAACTCCAAGTTTGCAAAATTGCGAGGCAGACGGGTTTTTACATCGAGAAAACGGTTGTTCACGGAACGGATTTCCACCTTGCAGGTGTAATCGTCGCTTTGTAATTCGGATCGACCGAATCCGGTCATACTTCTAAACATTAGAGGAATACCGGAATTGGAGCTTGAGCTGATTTCTCAGCTCAAGCTCACTTGTGAATGTAATTTTTGTCATGCTTTTTTGACCACGATCCGATGATGACCGTCTTCTTCGGTTTGAGACAGTATCTCATGTCCGTCATTACGAAGACTTTTGGGAACATTGTGAATCGGCTCTCCATCATCGAGCGTAATTTCCAGAATTTGCCCGGAACCCATGGTCTCCAGTTTCAACTTCGCTTTGACGTAGTTGAAGGGACATTTGACTCCAAGCAGGTCCATGCTCTGGCTCGGAGCGGAGGATTCGGGTGCGGCACTGCTTTCTTCTCCTCCGGTTCTGATTCGCAAGGTTTTTTCACTATGGAGACGGTCATTGATTTGTTTACATTGTTCCAGCAAATCCAAAGCATTGTCTGACCACCATTGTGCCGTTTCTTTGTCTACGGTTTTTTCCCCAAATCGTTTCAATAGCTTCTCAAATCGTGCTTCAACGATTTCCATATCGATGATGAGGGAGTGGAATTTTTCCATACATTCCAGATCGTCTGTGAAATCCATGCCTTCGGTCACAAGCAGGGCACGGGCTGAAGCCACAACGGAGCGCTTGCCGTGATCGACAGATTCTGCCAGGTTGCCTTTTTCGATGGAAAGCTTGCTTTGGAACTGGGCTCTCTCCGCTTCTGACAAACGATCTTCGATCATATCGGTGACTGCGCCGGCACATTCGCCCTGACCACGGTCTTCCAGAGAAAACTTCTTGTCCGAGCCATAGTCGATATAAGCAAAAGGCGTTTCTTCGATGCTCTTCAGTGCTGTGAAGGGATCGAGGAGGGTTCGGAAATAGCTTTTCCCTTTGCGATCGAAGAAGTCACCGAAACTTTCATCTTCCTGTTTGGCTTCTTTATAATCGTCAATGATTTTTCTTACCGCAGAAGGGGAATTCTTCGCGGGTATTTTGATCACCGGGAGGCCAAAAGTCATCTTGTCTTCAGTGGTTCGTCCCCCTAGAAATATTTCATAATGAGGAGTCAAAACACCGTTGATTTTCTTTGCTCCGCCATGCAGTCCGATCGATGCGATATGATGCTGACCGCAGGAATTGGGGCATCCGCTGGCTTTGATGCTGATATGGCTCAAGTCGTCGGAAAGGGGGAAACCGTTCTCCATTTCCTTATTGAGTTCTGCGGAGAGCCCACGCGATGCAGTGATACCCAGATTACAGGTTTCAGAGCCGGGGCAACAGGTGATGTCACTGATCTCTTCTGTACCGGCTTTATGAAGCCCTATTTTTTTGAGTTCGCCAAAGATATTTGCAAAGGCTTCTTTTTTCACCCAGGGAATCATGACGTTCTGATTGACCGTCATGACAATTTTCCCTGCGGCAAATTGAGAAGACGCCGAACTGATGGCGCGTGCCTGATCGCTTCCCATATCGCCCAGAGCGAGTTTGATCTGAACGTTAAAAAAGCCCTTTTGTTTTTGCTCCAGTGTGTTTCGTGCGGCCCAGGATTTGAACTCAGGGTCGTTGTCAAATTCACTGGTTGAAGCGAATGCCGGAATGCTGGGAATCGACGGATCGGGTATCTCTATCTTCGGATACTTTTGTCCTTCGCGCTTTTTAAATTCTTCTTCCACGAGTTCGTTGACTTTTTCCGAACCCAATCTGTCCAGAACGTATTTCAGACGCGCCTTGTTCCGGTTTTTCTTGTCTCCATGCTTGTCGAAAACAGCAACGACAGATTCGCAGAGCCTCAGCAGGTCGTCCGCGGATACAAAATCAGTGAAGTGTTGCGCCGTTCTGGGGGAGGACCCAAGGCCACCACCGATCAATACCTTGAATCCACGAATGGTTTGACCGTTTTCTTCACGCACTGCGGCATTCAGACCGATGTCGTGCATGGGAGACAAGCCACAGCCTTTGCATCCACCCAGACTGATTTTGAATTTTCTGGGTAAATTCTGGGTGATTTGTTTGCGCAGAAGGAAATCGGTGACCGCTCGACCATAAGGAACCACGTCGAACAGCTCTGCTGAACAAGTGCCCGCTTTATGACAAGCCGTTACATTTCTTACAGTATTGCCACAGGCTTCCCGTGTGGTCATGCCTTTTTCAGCCAGAAGCGTCATGGCTTCAGGAACATCGTTCACATTTACATAATGAAACTGGATGTCTTGACGTGTGGTGACATGCAAAATTTTATTGGAATATTTATCAGCAAAGTCAGCTAGAGTATCTAACTGCTCTGCGGTGATTTGACCTTGTGGCAATTTGGTTCGCACCATTTGCTGATTTTCCTGGCGTTGACCATAAATGCCTTGTTGCAGACGAAAACGTTTGAAATCGTCATCGCTGACCTCTCCACGATTGAGGCGCTCGACTTCTGCGGCGAATTCTTCAATTTCGCGTCGAACAATTTCGGGTATATTAACTACTTTGGCGTCCATTTTGCCAACCTCATAGAAATAGGATTAAAAAACCATTTTATAATAAATGGGTCCCAAAAGACAAAGAAATACTGTACTTTAATGCTTGAAAGCACTTTTGACGCTCTCAAATAGGGGTTTGCGTGACGTGCTCAGGGGGTATATGGCCCGGAATGCGGGTGTCTATGTTTTGCATGACTATCTAAAACACTTATGATGCAATCACTCGTTTACATTAATTTTTACCTGTTTCTGTTTGCTTTTGTTGTGGCTTTGCTGAAGAACCTGAATGTCACGACTTTACTGGTCGGTTTGATTTACCTCGCGCCGTTGGTTCCATTGGGGTTTGAGGAGCAATATGCAGACCGATTTCTCATCACTTCTTACCTCAATCTGATTTTTGGACTGCTGGAATTGGTTTTATTTGTTCTGACTGTTCACAAAGGGGATGCCTCTTTTTCCAGAGAATATTTCGCGCAATTATTCGGGCACACATTGCCGATCGCGTTTGCATTGCTTTTGACTTCCTTTACCGCAAGAAACTGTAGTGATCCGGTTTTGTTTTGGGAATGGGGGCTGATCTCTGTCATCTTTTTTACAGGAGCGATTCTGAGAGCTTTGGCGGTTTACCAAATCGGTCTGCTGGGATTCAAGTTTGATATCGCTTTCAGAGCAGAGCAAACCTTGAAGACCGATCAATTGTATCGCTGGATGAGACATCCCACTTATGTTGGAATGATGGTGGTCATCTTCGCCTATGCCGTCAATGCACATTCCTGGTCGGTAGGTATTCTGGCTATGTTTTCAGCATGGTTTGGCTTTCAGTTCCGAATTCATCACGAAGAAAAAGCCCTTGAGAAACAGTTTGGAGAGCCTTACCGAAAGTATCGGGAGAAAACAAACGCTTGGGGAATTATATAATGTTATTAAATAGTTACAACTAATAACCTTATCTTTAAGTTTAAGTAATAGGTGAGGGCGATGTAGCCATAACTGGCCACAAAATAAAGGGCCTTGTTTATCACGGCAGGCGGATTTTCGTTTGCCATTTTCTTTTCAAGTTGTGCGACGCGAAACCAGTTTGCGACCACCATGACCAGGATCAAAGCCATTGGGCGATAGTTCAATACGAACATCAAACCGGCAGATAGAATAGAGACGCCCCACATCATGGGAACTTTGAGTGCGCTATTGCGGGTGTAATCGTCAATGGCATTCATCGCGGCAACAAAGCAGACGAAGTAAAAAACTGCTGACTGTGCGAGCCATACTAAAAAGGAGAGTATTCCGCCGCTCCATGGGATGTCTTCCAAGCTTAAAATCATGTGCCAAGCATATCACAGTACATTATGCAAAATCCAAGCTGTAAAAGTAATTTCCCGAAGAATTTTATTATCTTCAAGCTATTTGAGATTGTTCCTCTATGAGGTTTATCAGGAAATATGGGGCTCCATAGAAACTTTGATTTTTAAATCGGATCACACGGTGGTTGGCTTGTGATTGTTTAGATTGTTTCTTTTTTATTTACATAACGGAGCGATTGCGTTGACTCAAGAGCGAAAAACATTGGGAGCGTTGGGCGAGGCGGAAGCGGTCAGACACCTTAAGAAAAAGGGTTACCGTATTTTACAAACCAATTTTCGAGTGGCCGTGGGAGAGATTGATGTGATTGCCGAGCAGGGCAATGCACTCGTATTCATTGAAGTAAAAACCCGCTCCAGTGCTAGATTTGGCGGTGCATTAGTTGCTGTAAACATTCATAAACAAAGAAAAATTATTATGGTTGCTGAGAGTTTTTTGGCTCGGTATAAAGTGACGGGAAGAGACATCCGTTTCGATGTTGTGACGGTTGAGGGCAAGCCTGGAGACTGGAAAGTTCAAATTGTAGAAAACGCTTTTAGGGCCTGAGGGGCTGTCAATGTCCTTTGCTACAGGATGTCTGGAGGGGGCTGTCTGCAGGAATTTTTCCCCAAAGTCGCACCGAGTTTTTTCCTATGCACATTTTTTAATTGGATATTTTTGTAATAATTTAAAACTTTTAGCGAAAATTTTTCTCCCAATAGAGTGCAATAGCGATGTTTTAAATATTTTCGCTTTATTTTTGCTTTCGAGTGATTTTTAAAAGGAGAAGGCTTTGAGTTTTTTAAATAAGGTAAAAACGATCTTTTCTGGAGGAGAAATGGAGAAAGTGAGTACGCAAAGCACAGCCGATGTTTCTGTTCCTATTGAGAAAAATACAACTGAAAGCAGGCAGGAAGAAGTAGTGCCTTCTGTATTGCCTGTTGAAAGCGTTGGAGAGACCATCGAACGTCCTTCACGTGATGAATATGAAGAGAAACCTGTTGTCCGTAGAGTCATTCAAGCCCCCGTCATTGATGAGGAGTTGTTTCCAGAAAGTCAGGAGATATTGATCAAGGCTCAACCTTCTCCAACGGGTGACCAGTGCATGTTTCGAATCAATCGAAATTTGCTGGAAGGGTATTCCTGGTTTTTTTCTGGTTTTGAATCAGCCGAGGGTTCTCCTTTTGCAGAACGCCTGTTCAGTTTGGGCGACGTGGCGACGATTTTGGTCCATGAAACAGCGTTTACTCTGACGCGGGAAGATAAAACAATCGTTGACTGGAAACCCCTTGCTATCGAAGTGGGCAAAGCGGTTCGAGAATTGCTGGCAGATGGGGGAACCTTGCTGTCCCCAAAAATAATTGCTGAAATACCGTCTGAAAACGAAATTCGAGAGGGGATTCAAAAAGCCATTGATGAAGAGGTGAATCCTGGGGTTGCCGGGCATGGTGGCAACGTCACATTATTGTCTGTGACGGGTAATACCGTGACCATAAAGATGGGAGGAGGGTGTCAGGGGTGCAGTGCGGCGGACCTCACCTTAAAGCAGGGAATTCACACCACTTTCCGAAAGTATGTGCCCAAGGTTGGAGCGATTTACGACGAAACCGATCATGCGGCAGGACTCAATCCTTTTTTCCAGGGAGAGCTGAATGCCTAAATTGAATCGTTTTAAAATTAAAATTGAAACGGGCGACGCTGGAATGGAGGGTCCGGTGAGATTTTGTATCAACAGTCACCAGGTTCCTTTGGAAGATTGTGTTGGTTCAACCGCGGCAGGCCAGACATTTGAAGGCGGATTTGAAGTCAGGAGTTTTGCTCATAGCTTGACCCTGGTCGGCCCGGAAAAAGGAAACTGGAATATCAAAAGGGTACAGGTTGATTTTGAACCTGATGCCATCGCTCCGTATTCCGTGACTTTGGGTGAGGTTGTTCTGGATGAAACGACGGAACTCAATATCTGGAAAGACCCTCCTCAACCGACGTTTGATGTTTAGGAAGATGTTCATACTCCCTTCAAGCCATTGAAGGGAGTTGTTACTTTTTGCGAATGATGGGGTATTATTCCGTCAGGGAGTGACGGTTTCGGTTTTGGGAGCTACAGGGGCCGATAGTTGTCGAACTTCAATAATGGGAGCATTCATTTCCCTGCGATTCAGCTTGGCGTGAAGATCACCCAGCATGAAGTAGTCCTGGACAACGGTTTCTATGGGGATGAGATGCTTTGAACTCCAGAATTGGAGCTCCCCATTGCTTGTCTTGAAAATTTCAGGAGGAATGGTGACGCGGAGGGCGTAGCCATCGTTCTGAGGTCTGCCTTCGATTTGACTCAAAGTACTTCTTTCCTCCGCGCTGAGGACATGGACTTTAAACTCGGCAGTGTTTTTCTCAGGGATAGTGTGGATGCTGTAATC
This sequence comes from Nitrospinae bacterium CG11_big_fil_rev_8_21_14_0_20_45_15, assembly GCA_002787235.1. Taxonomy (GTDB): domain Bacteria; phylum Nitrospinota; class Nitrospinia; order Nitrospinales; family VA-1; genus Nitrohelix. The sequence continues at coordinate 254,903 of PCWG01000015.1, read as the reverse complement.
GGCTCCTTCTTTAAACGGACCGTAAACGCCGTTGCGGAAGTTGTAAAATGCGGCAAGGATACCGTCGAATTGAACATCGGATGGGATTTCCCGACTCCCCTTGGATACCAGCTGTTCGTTTATGAATTTGTACCATTTATTGATTCGTGTTTCATAATTCATGACGTTTATGGATTTTTCCACTTCATCGGCAATGGTCACTTCGCGTACAAAACGAGTGGTCCTCAATCGCTTTCCCCCGTCGATGATTTGATGTTCAGCTCGATACACATGTTTTCTGTAAGAGGTGAAAAAACCGACAAAACCCAGAGTTTCCGCCTGTAGTATGGAATAGAAACTGCCATCTTTGTTTTTGTACAATCCGATTTCGGCCTTGGCGGCATTTTTAAACCAAAGGAAACTGATATCGATGTAGAGTTTTTCCCCTGCAAAACGGGATATATCGCCAGAAGCTGTGAATGAAGGGTATTCCCCCAATCGGGTGGGGCTGGGAACGGGTGGGCTTGCAGGAACACTTTCAGCGGTTTCTGCTGGCTTTGATGGCGTTTCCGGTGTTGGAGAAGCTTCTTTTACTTCAGGAGTTGAGGGTGGTGGAGATTCGGCACCGAATGCAGGAATGGATGCGCTTGCGAATCCAAAGAAAGTAAAAACGATCAATATTTGTAGTTTTAAAAGAAGATTCATTCTATTTCCGTTACAAAAAAAAGTGAATCTGAGCTTGCCCGATTGAAGATTTTATGGAAAAATAAAAGTGTATTTTCGAAGTTATTTTTAACTCCCTTTCTTCAGACATGATTCAAACGATGACTACAGTAGCGACCACCACTTTACCAGATGTGGAAGAGATTCTCGATCACAAAGAAGGCTTGTCTTATATGCCAATGTATCGTGTGATCATGTGGGACGATAATGTCACCACAATGGAATTTGTGATTCGTATTTTAATTCATTTGTTTGGCAAAGATTTTGATTCGGCTGAGCAGATCATGTACGAAATCCATAATTCAGGGTCGGCTTATGTTGCGACGTTGCCTTTGGAGCAAGCTGAGTTCAAGGTAGAGCAAGTACATAACGCCGCCGCTATGGAGCAATTTCCCTTCACTTGTACGATTGAGCGCGAGTAAACAACCTGCCTTCGACCTGCCGAAGGCACAGGCGGGTTGTTTTCTCGTTCTATCGATTATGAGCGTTCGTCCATGGGAACGTATTTTCTGTCCATGTAGCCTGAGTAAACCTGACGCGGACGTCCAATTTTGAAGCTTTCGTCTTCTTGCAGTTCTTTCCACTGGGCGATCCATCCTGGCAGTCGGCCCATCGCGAACATTACCGGGAACATATTCACGGGTATATTTAAAGTCTTGTAGATGAGACCTGAATAGAAATCGACATTGGGGTACAGTTTCTTTTCGAGGAAATAACTGTCTTCCAATGCAATGTGTTCCAATTGCAGTGCGATGTCGAGCAAAGGTTCTTTGCCACCCATCGGTTCGATCAATTCGTGCGACATTTTCTTGATAATGCGTGAACGAGGATCAAAATTCTTGTAGACGCGATGCCCAAAGCCCATCAGTCTGAAGGGATCATTGATATCTTTCGCTTTTTCCACATACTTTTTAACATTCCCGCCATCTTTCAGGATGGTTTCCAGCATTTCCATCACCGCCTGATTGGCCCCACCGTGCAAAGGCCCCCATAATGCATAAATTCCAGCAGATACAGAAGCGAACAGATTGCACATGGAGCTACCCACCAGACGCACCGCACTGGTCGAACAGTTTTGCTCGTGATCGGCATGAAGCAGTAGCAGAGTATCGATGGCTTTCGCGGCCAGTGGATTGGGTTGATAGGGCTCGCAAGGTTTCGAAAACATCATTTTCAGAAAATTTTCAGAATAGCTCAGTGTATTGTCTGGGTAGGGCAGGGGTTGGCCGGTTGATTTTTTGTAACTGTAGGCCGCAATGGTTGGAAGCTTGGCCAATAAACGGTGGATGGTGATTTCAATTTCACGCTCATTGCGCACGCTCAACTCATTTTGGTAAAACGTCGCGAGCGACCCTACAACGGCAGAACAAACGGCCATTGGGTGTGGGTTATTGGGGAATCCATCGTAGAAATTTTTTATAGACTCGTGAACCATCGAATGATGGGTGACGTGGTAGTTGAATTCTTCGAGCTGTTTTTGGGTCGGCAATTCTCCGTAGATCAGCAAATAGGAGGTTTCGATGAAATTGCTTTTTTCGGCGAGTTCTTCAATCGGGATTCCACGATAGAGAAGAATGCCTTTATCACCATCCAGATAAGTGATGGCACTTTTACAAGAGCCGGTACTCATGAAGCCCGGGTCATAGGTGATGAGACCTGTCTTCGCTCTGAGTTGCGTGATGTCGATCGCTTTTTCGCCAGAGGAGCCTTCGAGAACTGGAAACTCGTAGGTCTTCCCATCATAAACAAACTGCGCCATGTCGTTCATAATCTGATGACCTCGATGTGTTTGATGACAGTGATTTTTACTTGGATCATTATATCGAACTATGGAGAATTCGGCACCTAGAATTTTTTATATATTCGGAATTGAAGATGTCTGGAATTCTATAGTGACTATAAATACATGTGATATGATTTTGCTCTGACTTCAAATTACAAACGGTTGAACTTGTAAATAGTTTATGTATTAGATTTAGTATTAATATTTAAATATTCATATATAAATGATATTATTTAAATTAAATGATTGTTGCTTGCGAGCTTGATTTGAATTTTCAGGCATTTAAAATGCCGACAGGATGGTGTTACTAGGCGATTGTTTCAGTGAACCTGCCAGAATTTGCGATTTATGAAATCAAAAAATTTACTTCTGTATTTTATGCTGGGTGGCATTTTTCTGGGAATTATCTGTGGCTGGAATTTCGGAAAAAAAATGGAAGTGGTGGCCTGGATAGGCGAAATGTTTTTGGATGTTTTGAAAATGCTGGTCATCCCTCTCATTGTTTCGTCCATGATTGTGGGCATTGCTGGATTGGGGGATATCCGAAAAGTCGGTAAGACGGGAGGGATCACTCTGGCCTATTTCTGCGGCACAACTGCTTTGGCCGTCATGGTAGGAATGATCATGGTCAATTTGATTCAGCCGGGTGTTGGGGTCGAATTAACCACGGGGGTTCCCGAACGGGTGGCAGGAAAGGTCAGCACCGGCCTCACCGATATCATGAAAAGTTTTGTTTCTCCCAATTTGTTTGAAGCGATGGTGAAAATGGACATTTTGCCAATCATCGTATTTTCCCTGTTGTTCGGTGGCACCTTGACAACTTTGGGGGAAAGTGGCAAACCCGTGATCGCCTTTTTTGAAGGTGTCAATCTGGCCATTATGAAAATGGTTCACCTCATCATGCTGATTTCTCCCCTCGGAGTGTTTGCTCTCATCTCTTCGAAGCTTGGGGCCGCAGGAGGAGGAGATATGTTTGTGGCAGAGTTGATGAAAATCGGGAAATATGCCCTCACCGTAGTGTCCGCTCTATTGGTCCATTCTGCAATCATACTTGCGGGATTGTTGTATCTCTTGACGAAGAGAAATCCCTGGATCTTTTTCAAAAACACGAGTGAGGCATTGACCACGGCTTTTTCCACCGCGAGCAGTTCTGCAACACTTCCGGTCACAATGGAATGTGCGATTGAAGAAAACAGAATTTCACCCAAAGCGGTTCAGTTCGTATTGCCGATTGGGGCGACGGTGAATATGGATGGCACGGCAATGTATGAGTCAGTGGCCGCCATTTTTATCGCTCAAATGATGGGAATCGAATTGAGTATGATGGAGCAAACGATCATATTCATGACAGCCACTCTGGCGGCGATTGGGGCGGCGGGTATTCCTGAAGCAGGATTGGTGACAATGGTCATGGTGCTTCAATCGGTGGGGCTTCCGCTGGAAGGCATTGGCATGCTTTTATCCATCGACTGGTTTCTGGATCGTTGTCGGACAACGGTCAATGTCTGGGGCGATTCGGTGGGTTGTGCCGTGGTTGCCGCATTGGAAGAAAAATACGTTGAAGGAGAGAATGCGACATGATTACCGCAGTTATTTTAGGATTGCTGGTGGGTGTTTTGTCATCGGGCACGGGGCTTGGGGGTGGTTTCTTAGTCGTCCCTTTGTTGATCGCGATGGGTAAGGATGTAAAGATCGCTGTCGGCACGTCCTTTATTTTTATCTTGTTTACCGCGATATCAGCTTTGATCGCTCATTTCAAAGTGAGTCGGCTCGATTGGGAAATGGGAATTGCTTTAGCTGTAGGAGGTGTGCTCGGAGCCCAATTGGGGCCCATGTTATTGCAACAGGCCCCGGACAATCTTTTCAAAAGGATTTTTTCAGTGATGCTGATAGGAACAGGTATTTGGTTATTCGCAAGTACTACCAAGGGCTGAGTTGAAATCCAGTCAAAAAAGCTTTGTTTGTTAACTTTCTTCGGTGGATGGGGTTCCCCTGACCAATCGAACGGCGAAAGGTCCCTCACCAAATTTATTGATCCAGCTCGATCGCCCCTTTACCAGGCTGAACATCATCGCGCGTTCACCATTGACGGTGTCGGTCCATGTGCTGTCGGCACAACCCTTCTCAAACGTATCGGGAATAAAGATTTCATTATTACCAAAGTCCCGGTTGCTGAATTCCTTGCCATAGATGGTTTTTACTTCATCGAGCGTGGGTATACGCCAATCATCATAGCCACCAAAACCCGCCTTATTTTGTTCCTCTGCAAACTTCCGTGCTTTCTCAAGGTGAAGCCATTTACCAGTCAATTGCCGAGAATCCTTTTTATGCCAGAATAAGCCGGTTTCATTATCGATGATGACTTCGCCTTGACTTTCGGTAAATCGGGACATGGTTCTCCTCATTGAATGATTTTTAAATTAAGAACAAGTGTTATGACGGAAACCGCCCAACAAGAAAGGGATTCGGAGGAGAGGTAAATTGCACCCGGTCTTGCTGTTCGGCTTCCGCCCAATACCGTAAAGACCATGAAAATTCTTTGAAAAATAGTCTTGTGTCTATTTAGAGATGAAAAAGGGGAGAAAGATTCTGAAAAGAAGAATTTCGTAAAATATTCTATGTGGGGAAATAAAAAAAGCCGATAGAACCTGAGTTCTATCGGCTTGATTTAAAACTGAATTACTTCAAGGTTGGATGATCTTCCGCACATTGAGCATTAGATACTAAAGGCTCAGGCGTGTAGCCATCACGGTTTTGATTCATCATTTGTCGGTATTTGTCGTCAGAGTTATCACCACGACAGTCGCCGGGGATCAAACCTACAACACGACCTTCTTCAATAGAGCGATTCAAGGTAGCTGATTTCCAGCTTTGATCTTGTTGAGAAGAACCGAATTGATAATCAATGTTGATAGGACCAGATGCATTGCTACGAGACATATCTGCTCGTGACGCAAGGTTAACAGCATTTGTCAGTACTCGGTCACGTGCTCCAATTTCTACCATTGTTTTACTAACACCCATTACGCTAGCATCTCGTTGTGCATAAGCACCAGGAAGAAGTTCGTCTGCCGAAGCACTCGACGCAAAAATCATAGAACCCACTGCTACGATAGCAAGAATTGCCTTTCTTTTCATTCCAAAGCCTCCCCAATAAAAAAAATGAAAATTTGCCCGGTTAACCTAACCCGCCAACTGTCCGAGCTTAATATACTGCACTATTGAACATGTCAAACCGTACTAATATATATTTAAAACAGGACTGGAAGAAAACAAGGCCTGCTTTACGCTTCCTCACGTAGAAGCCAAAATGTATAACCTTATGAGTCATTTGTCAATAAAAAATCCATTTGTTTTAACGCTTATTTCAAATAATTATCTGCAATTATCGCTTCTGATGGCGTAAAATAGATTGACTGTGTATTTGCACTTGGCGAGTTTTTTTTAAAGCCATTGAATATTAAAGGATTTTAATGTTCAGTCGAAAATTAGATTTTGTAATTGATCTCGATGAGTTTAAATTAAATTTTTGTAAATTTTTAAATGGAAACTGACTTATTGTGGCAAATAAAAAATTCTTTACGGTAACGGAAGCGAATTCCTTGATACCTCGGTTGTTGATCGATATTCCCAAGATCCAGAAATTATCTGAAAGACTCGAAACAGATTTTCCGGATGTAGCGCAAGCCCGAAGGAACGCCCATTTGAATGGGGGGAGTATGCATGGGGCAGAGTACCTTCGGGTTGCCAAAGTTTTTCAGTCAATGATCAAAGACCTGGAGGAAAAAGGGTGCATCCTGAAGGGAATTGAGCATGGACTGGTCGATTTTCTAGGGTTGATCGAGGGGAGGGAAGTCTACCTTTGCTGGAAATTACCCGAACAGAAAATCGAATTCTGGCATGATATCAACGGGGGTTTTGCCGGACGCAGAAAAATTCAGCCTGGAGATATTCAGGAGCCGGAGCCAGAGTAGCCGGCTTTGGGCCTTTGAGCTTTGTTTGATACAAGGATTGAGGCGACCTTCAGCCCTTGATCCACTTGCGGATTTCCTTGACCAAGTGAGGATTGCCAACCAATGCATTTCCCTCCCGGATGTCTTTCCGGTTGCCGCTAAAATTAGCAAAGGTGCCCCCGGCTTCTTCTGCCAGAATTTTACAAGGGGCAAAATCCCAAATATAAGCCCAGGGATCGACCATGACGTCTACCACACCGCGAATGGCCATCAAGTGTCCAAAGGCATCGGGGTAGGTTCTTGTGAGATTTGCCGTTCGGCTGATATGGTCAAATAGCCGCTTGCATTTTTTTTCGGAAAAGCAATAGATATCGGCAACGGCGACTGTTGCCCCTTCCAATTTTTTATGTGGGGATACCTTTAGCTGTTCTTTACCGAGCCAGGCCCCCTGTCCTTTGACAGCCCAGGCTTTTTCTCCCAACGCCGGTAAAGAAATCACACCCATGACCGGTTCGCCTTTATGCAGTAGTGAAATCAACGAGGCGAACAGGGGGAGACCTTGAATGAAGGAGCGTGTTCCGTCGATGGGGTCAATCGTCCAAACCCATTCCGCATTTTCATTCACATTGCCGAATTCTTCGCCAATGATGCCGCAATGAGGAAAGTCTTGCAGGATTCTTTTTCGCAACAAGGTTTCTGCATTGCGATCAGCGACCGTTACGGGACTTTGATCGGCCTTCAGTGCAACTTTAAATTCCTTTCGAAACCATTTCAGTGTTTCTTTTTCAGCGACACTCAGGTAATCCAGAGCCGCATCTTTAGCGTTTATTAAATCCATAGTTCCTTTAATCCTATTACATAATTGTGAGTGGGTGGAGTATAACAAATTCTCTCAACAATTCGAATATTGTTATCTTGGTGTCAGAGATACGATAAAATTCTTTTTTTGACACCATCGGTTATTTGTGATCTTGCCCGCTAATTTATAATTCCTCTGTAAGGGGATCGTGCGCGTGATGAGAGAAGGGGATCTATTGTAATTGATGAGGAATGAGTGCAAGCAAGGGATGTTTTAAAATGAGGAATTGTGTTGCGAGATTTATAAATCTTGCATTTCCTGAAACATATAAAATATAATCTTTTCTTTATACCTCGCAATTTGATACTTCAATTTTGCCAAATTAACCATTACTGATTTGGTGAATCAATCTCTTTTCCTAATATTGTCATTATGTGAGGCCTTATTAAGGTCTCTTAGCCATAACAGATATTACCTAAAAAAATATGAACGATAAAAAATTGATGTTTGGAGTGATTGGTTGTTTCGCGATTACGATTTTCTTCTTGGGCGTGATCATCTGGGAAATTCAAAAATCAGTAGAGAACGACAAAATTATTCGTGAGAAAGCGGGTAAGGCCAAAACCCTGGTGTCTGGGGATAATCGCGATTTTAGTATCTATGAAACGTACATAGGCTCAGACGAAAGAGAAATGATTCTGGTTCCCGAAGGTGTATTCACACGCGGTGCGGATAACGGCGGGTACGACGAAAAGCCTGAGCAGGAGATTTATCTCGATGCGTTTTATGTGGATAAATATGAAGTAACGGTTGAGGCTTATGAAAGATTCCGTCGTGCGGCAGATTATGTGAAACCATCGTTCCCTTTCTTCTTGGGGGATAGCAAAATTTTTGATACACCCAATTTCCCCGTTGTGGGCGTTTCATGGATGGATGCTGGCAACTATTGCGAATGGGCTGGCAAACGTTTGCTCACCGAAGCCGAATGGGAAAAAGCGGCGCGTGGCACCCATGGCTTGACGTATCCCTGGGGTTCCAAGTTTTTAGACAAGAGGGCGAACATCAATGGCACCGCCGATGGTTTTGAATTTCCTGCCCCGGTAGGAAGTTTCCCTATGGGAAGAAGTATGTACGGAGTTTACGATATGGCAGGCAACGCTTCAGAGTGGGTCAACGATTGGTACGATCAGTTCTATTATGCCAAATCTCCTATGATGAATCCGGAAGGTCCCGAAAATCAGAGCAACCGAGTTTTTCGAGGCGGCTCGTGGGATGCGCGTAAAGTTGATGTGCGTGCCGCCAAACGTTTTGCCGCGACGCCTGGAAGAAAAGACAGCATTTTGGGATTTCGTTGTGGTTTGTCCAAAAAGGATAAAAAATAGTTTCCCAAAACTTTATTTATAATACGGGGGATCGATGGTATTCCCCTGCCCAAATAACTCACGTTCATAGTTCGAACTGTTGAAACCTCACTCCAGAATCTGGGTTTATCTTTTCTTTTTCGTTTCAGGCGCTACGGGTCTGATTTATGAGGTGATTTGGACCCGTCTCCTGACTCTGGTGATGGGCAACACCCAGTATTCGGTAGCCACGGTTCTTACCCTGTTCATGGGAGGACTGGCACTCGGCAGTTTTCTTGGCGGTCGCCTGGTCGATCGTCAGAGCTCGCCCCTCAAAATGTATGCCCTGCTGGAAGCCTCTATCGGCATCTATTGTTTTCTGATTCCCACCCTCATTGACACCGCATTTCCTGTATTCCAGTCGATCTATGCACAAGTTGGCGATTCGCATAGGACCGCGAGTCTTTACAGATTTTTGGTCTGTGGAACGATTCTGTTGATTCCCACCTCCTTGATGGGTGCCACTTTACCGGTTTTAGGTAAATTTGTGACACGTGACGAAAGATTCATCGGTCGCGATGTCGGGACGCTTTACGCAATCAATACTTTCGGTGCGGTTCTGGGGGCTTTCTGTTCCGGGATTGTGCTGATACGTTTGTTCGGTGTTCAGGCCGCGAATGCGATTGCCGCTTCACTGAATATTGCCATTGCCCTTTTTATCTGGCGGTTTTTTTGGAACCAGCCCAGCTCGACCGCTGATGCAGATATAAAATCCGAATCGAATAAAAAATCAGCAATGAACCGGGACGATCTTCAAATCCTGTTGGTTTTTGCAGGTTCCGGCGTGTGTGCGATGATCTATCAAATCGCCTGGAATCGTATTTTTTCATTATTGTTGGGTTCTTCGATTTATGCTTTCAGCCTGATTTTGACCACCTTTATTTTGGGATTGGCTCTCGGAACGGCTTTTTTCTCGCGGGTGGTGAACCGCTTCAGCGATTTGTATAAGCTGTTTGCTTTTTTGCAGGCGGGTATTGGCATATCCGCACTGCTGGCCATACCTTTCTTTGGGGAAATTCCCTTTGTCAACCGATGGGTGTATCAAACCTGGAACTACGATTTTTTGACGATCCAGGTATTCATGTTTCTGGTGATCCTTGCGTTTTTATTTGTTCCCACTTTTCTGTTGGGAGGACAGTTTCCCGTCGTTGTTAAAATAACGATTCGTCGTTTGACAGATTTGGGAGAAAACGTAGGGAGGGTGTATTCCGCCAATACCATTGGTGCCATTATTGGAGCCTTTTGCGCCGGGTTTTTTCTGATCCCGGGAATCGGCGTGCAAGAGTCCATTAAAATGGCGATTTTTCTCAACCTCACTTTTGCTGTTTTGCTGATTTGGAAAAGTCCCAGCGCAGGATCAAATTTGAAAATTTATGGTGCTCCTCTGGTCGCAGTTTTATGTGTCATGGGAGCGCGGATGGTGGGCGATTGGGACAAGGCGGTGATTTCCAGCGGTTCTTTCATGCCGTACCGGATTGAAGATTTGGGGTCCGCTGAGAAGAGGGAAAATAAAATTCTTTTCTATCAGGAGGGAATGCACACCACGGTAACGGTTGAACTCGCGGTTTCCGGAAATGTATTCCTTCGGGTCAATGGCAAAACCGATGCGTCACTCGCATTGGACATGCGAACGCAATTGTTATCGGGTTACCTGCCAATGTCGTTTCACAAGAATCCCAAATCGGTTCTTGTCGTGGGGCAGGGCAGTGGCATCACACTCGGGGCTGTAGAGCAATTCCCCAAAATGGAAACGGTCGATCTGGTTGAGATTTCATCCGCAGTGCTCGAAGGTTCGCGTTACTTTTCTCCATTCAACCATAACGCACTGGAAGATCCGCGCGTGAATCTTGTCGTTGAGGACGGTAGAAATCATATCGCGCTGACACCTAAAAAATACGATGTGATCATATCCGAACCCTCCAATCCCTGGATTGCAGGAGTGGGTGCCTTGTTCACTCGCGACTTTTTTGAGCTGGCACGCAACCGATTGACTCCAGATGGAGTATTTTGTATTTGGGTACACACCAATATGTCGCCCGAAGGCTTCAAATCAATTATCCGCTCCTATGTAAATGTGTTTCCCTATGCGACATTATGGGAGTCCATTGTCGGTGACGATTATTTGCTCATTGGTTCGCAGGTTCCCTTGGGATTGCTCAATAAAAAAGTGAAAGACTTGCTTGCGGCCCCGTCCAGTCAAAAGGATTTGAATAAAATTGGTGTTTATAACGTACCCGACCTGATGAGCTTGATGATTCTGGACCGCGATGGTTTGATAGAATTCAGTGCAGAAGCACCCATCCATACCGACGACAATGCTTTGCTTGAGTTCAGTGCGCCAAAATATATTTATAAGGATGACAGGAGCCAGATTGTTCGTCAGTTAGGATCCTATTTCAAAATCAATCCCGATCTGTTGAAATTTGAAGGCACAGATAAAGAACTGGAACAAGAGACACTGGCACAGGTTGCCTCGTTGAAGCGTTCGGAAAGTCAGGTTGCCGCGATCAAGCGACAAGTGCAGATCGATCATTTACTGGAACTTGCCCAGTCCGCAGTCAAACAAGGAAATTTAGTGACCGCTCTTGAGAATTATCGGGATATTCTTAAAATAGACTCCGAGCATGTGCTGACTTATTATAATTTGGGAAATGTTTTGATGGCGATGAAACGTTTTCAGGCCGCATCGGCCGCTTATCGTAAAACCCTTGAAATCAACCCACACTATATTTTTGGTGTTTTGGAATTGGCAAAAAGTTATTTTGCCTTGAATCAAGCGGGTAAAGCAGTAGAAGCTCTTTCTGGTTTTGTTAAAAAATACCCTCAGGAGAAAGAGTTGCGATTTCAGCTTGGGCTGGCCTATGCATTTGACAAAAAAGTTCCAGAGGCGATTCGTGAATTTGAACAAGCCATTGTGCTGGATACAGAGTATGCGCTTCCCCATTTTTATCTGGGATTGCAGTATAAAGGCCAAAATCCAGCTCAAGCCCGGAAAAGCTTTCAGCGATTCATTAAATTATCTCGAAAACACGACAGAAATAAAGAACTGGTGACACGGGCAGAAAACTTCTTAAACAAGCTTTGACACATAAATCATATAACGTATACTAGCTGTTTTTTTTACTGCTGGTTTTATTCAATCAATTAAATTGCGGCGCAGTTGCCCTTCGACACACGATTTTTCATGCCACTCAAAATAAAAATTACCTGGATTTTCTGTATTCTGATCATTTTCTTTGGTTTTCTGGGAAGTTCTGTGAAATCCAAGATGGAAATGTCTAGTAAAATGTCTACCAAGAAGGAATTAGCGGCGAATAAAGAGTTTGACCGCAAAATGCAAGCTCAAAAAGCCCCACCGCCTGATCCAATCAAAGAACTTCAGGAATTGAACGCGATGGGGAAATTTTCCGAAGCCATAGAATTGGCCACAGAATTAGCAAAGCTCAACCCGGATTCCGCCCGGGTATTCACTTGGTGGGGAATTTCGTTGGTCAAAGCCAATAGAAATTCAGAAGCGATGGATAAATTTGAAAGGTCTGCGCTGTTAAATGCGACTAATACGAAAACCTTTCTCTATTGGGGGCTCGCGCTCTCCATGGACAAGCGTTTGGATGAGGCGATGGAAAAATACGAAGCGGCAGTGACACTGGACCCGGAAAACGCACGTGCCTATGCATACTGGGGATCGGCATTGAGCCAACAGGGAAAATACAAAGAGGCCGCAGAAAAACTGGTTTTGGCCATTAATGCCAACAAATTTGAACCCATGTCCTACGGTTTGTTAGTGGATATGTATTACCACTCAAAACAATACAAACAGGCCTGGGAGATCGTTAAAAAGTCTAGAGAATTGAACATCAGTATCTCAGAAGCTTCCTTAAAACGATTGGTCGATGCGTTTCCAGAGCCGATGACCGGGGCAACCCCATAACTCTGGTGTGGCAATAGCTGCATAAAATGTCGAGCGATTTCATGTTTTTATTTGAAATATTGGGTTTTTTGCGGTAAATTTTTAAAAGGTTTTGTGTGTTTGGTTGATTCATTTTCTTGAGTTTTTCAGCACTTGTCCCGTTAATGATTTATTAACGGGCAGTCTTGTATGTTTGATTATTGCGAATTTATTGACCAGCTTAACTGGGGAGAAACAGCAGTGAAAAATCTTTGGAACCGAAATAGCTTGCTTTGGTTTTTAGTGTCAGTTTTTCTGATTGCCACTTCAAAGGGCATTGTTGTTGCCTCGGTTATGGATTCGAAAGTTGCTGGTTCAGCAGGTTATGCCAAGAAAACGGGCGGTCATGACATTGATTTTTCCGATTTGTATCTGGTTCAAAGTTCCGAAGTGACCATCAATTTAGAAAAACGGATGCCATCCCAATCCGAGGTTGATAAGCGTGTATCTTCCCAAGAGGCAGACAAATTATTTACAAATAGTATCGTAGTAGATGCTTCTGAGCCCAAGACACCTGCTGTTGAGTCCAACGCCATTACTGTTGACGCAAAACAAGCCTCTGAGAGCAAAGCGGGTGCAAACACTTCCGAATCAACTGAAATGGTTCCGGGCACTGTGTCGCTGGTAGAGGCTAAAGAGGTAGAGGTTAAAGAGAAATCTTTCAAAGATATGGAAGATCCTTTTGCTGAAAAAGAGGCGGTGATTCCTGTTCAGAAGGACCCTTTTGAAGGTTACAACCGGTGGATGTATAGTGTGAATGAGAGTATTTATGATAATTTCATGGAACCTGTTGCCCGCGGATATCGTGCGGTGGTTCATGAAAATATTCGATTGGCAATCAGGAATGTTTTTGACAATGCTATGTCTCCAGTGAAATTTGTCAGCAGTGCGCTTCAGGGAGATTTGGATAAATCGGCGCGAGTTTTAAGCCGCCTTGTACTCAACACCACAGTTGGTTTGGGTGGGCTTTTCGATGTTGCGGGCGATGGTTATGCTGTCGAAAATGTGCAGGAAGATATGGATCAGGCACTGGGTCATTGGGGTGTGCCAACAGGACCTTATCTCGTATTGCCCTTTTTTGGCCCTTCCTCAGCTCGAGATTTTACCGGTAGAGTTATGGATTCCCTGCTCAGTCCTACAGCTCAGTTTTCACCATCTTTTCTGGTGGGAGCGGGTATCACGCTGGAAGAAAGAACCAATTCGGTTTCATTTATCATTGACGACAAAAAATCAATTGACGATAGCGCACTGGATAAATATGAAAGTGTGCGTGACTTTTATCATCAATATCGTGAAGGTTTGCTCGCAAAATAAGTCGAAAACCAGCACCCGTTTATATAAGTTTTTACCCCCTTTCCTTTCTTTTCCCCTCCGATTCCTGTAAGCTTGTGTTTTTTTAACGAAGGAATATCACTCTCTCTTAAAATCCTTATATGGCGTCTCAGAACCGTTTATCTCAAGAGTCCAGCCCTTACTTATTGCAACATTCCCATCAGGCCGTGAACTGGTTTCCCTGGTCCGACGAGGCTTTGGAACTAGCTCGACGTGAAAACAAACCCATACTTCTCAGTAGTGGTTACTCTGCCTGCCGCTGGTGTCATGTGATGGCTAAAGAAGCCTTTGAAGATCCCGTCATTGTCCAGCTTCTGAATCAAAAATTTATAAGCATCAAAGTGGATCGTGAGGAACGTCCTGAAATCGATGCTCTGTATATGCAGGCACTCATTGCCATGAACGGGCAGGGTGGCTGGCCTTTGAATGTGATTCTTACTCCGGCCCTTGCTCCAGTCGCGGGCGGAACTTATTTCCCGGCTCGTGGTAAAGACAATCGACCCGGTTTTCTGGATCTTTTAAAAGATGCATTGCTGAAATTTGAGGAAAAAAGAGAAGCAACGGAATCCGATGGATTGAAAATTCTTCACAGTCTGCAAGACCTTTCCGCAGGTCAGAGTGAACACGAGCGTGACGTGGGTTTGCGCGATATTTTCGCGATATTGGATGAAAATTATGATCGGGAATTTGGCGGTTTTGGATATGGCATGAAATTCCCGGAGCCTTCCGCATACGGTGTGTTACTGCGCCACTGGGCCAGTGCAGGTTCCTCCGAATCTATGGAAATGTTTGACAAGAGTCTTACCTCCATGTGTCAGGGAGGTATGTTTGATCAATTGGGAGGAGGTTTTCATCGTTACGCTGTTGATCGAAACTGGACCGTTCCTCATTTTGAAAAAATGCTTTGCGACAATGGTTTTCTGGCGCGATTATTTTTAGAAGGTTTTCAAGCCACCAAGCAGGAAATGTACAGTGACATCGCGCAAAGAACATTTGCCTTTGTTGCAAGGGAATTGACAGCACCTGAAGGCGGTTTTTATTCCAGCCTGTCCGCACACGATGAAGGTCGTGAGGGAGAATATTACCTTTGGGATCTGAAAGAAATACTGAACTTGCTAGGGCCGCGCCACGCCAAAGTTGTTGCCGTCGCTTATGGAATCACCTCTGCCGGAAATTTCAACCGCCGGAACGTTTTGACCCGTCGAGTTTCTGTAGAAAAAATCGCAGAACTTTCTCAAGTGCCGATTTTTGAAGTCCCGCATATTTTGAACTCCGCGCAAAAAATGTTGGAAGAAACCCGTAACAAACGCAAGCCACCGGCGCGTGATGAAAAAGTCATCGCAGGCTGGAATGGACTCATGATCTCGGCCTATGCTTTGGGTTTTTCTGTTTTGCGAGACACCACTTATTTGGAAACTGCGACACAATGCGCCGAGTTCATCTGGCGCGAGCATTGGCACGAAGGTTCATTGTTAAGAATCAACACAAGTGCAACATCCGTAAAGCCGGGAACACTGGAAGATTACGCTTACCTCCTGAATGGATACATCGAGCTTTATTTTGCGGGACTGGACTCCAAGTGGATCGAACGTGCCGTGCTGTTAGCCGACGCGATGATCGAAAACTTTGAAGATGAAACGGGAGGATTTTTCACCACCGCAAAAGATCGCACCGACCTGCCTGTGCGCATCAAGAGTCCGGCAGACGACTCTGCGCCATCCGCTTATGCCTATGCGGTTGAAGCACTCATCCGTCTGGGCATGCTTGTGGGGCGCGAGAGTTACACACAAAAGGCGCGCAACGCACTGACCGTTATGGGAGACAAGCTTCAGCAATCACCCGCCGCTTATCATGCCTTGTTATCCGCACAGGAATTTTTAAACACATTGCCGACAGAAATCATACTCACCGGCGATCGGGAAGACACCGAGTTCAAAGAATTGCAGGCCGAAGCATTTCGGGATTATCGCCCCAACAAGATTGTGGTGTGGCGCGAGAATGCAGAAAACGAAAAAATGTTTCCCCTGACAGCAGGGAAGCACAGTGATGGCGGCAGGCCCGCAGTCTATCTTTGTCAAGCGGGAACCTGCCACCCGCCCGTGCACAGTGCCAAGGCACTGCAAAATATTTTGTCCGCACCGCAAGAAATACGCCTCAATATTTTCGACGAAGAAAAATACACCGCAGAAATGAACAGCAACGAAAATGCCCAGTTCCTCGGTGTCATGTCCAATATCTTCAAGCAATCGGGTCTCAGTGGCTAGATTGCTTTTAAATACAAATATGAAAGAGAAAAAATGACTCAGAAAAGTTTGCTGGAATGCATCAGGCAGGGTGTGGAAACTTGGAACCAGTGGCGGGAACAGAATGGCGATGTGGCTTTGGATTTGTCCAAGGTCGATTTACGGGGCGTGGATCTTAAAAATGCAAACCTCCATCATGCCTGTTTGCAGGATGCCAAGTTGCAGTTTACCAAGTTGCAAAAAGCAAATTTAGAAGGCGCAAACCTTGCAGGAGCCCGGCTTTTAGAAGCCAATTTATATGGAGCTTGTCTGCGCAATGCCAATTTGACGGGGGCAAGTTTGATGGAATCGAATTTGCAAAGTGCCGATCTGGAAAATGCAGATTTGCGCGGTGTCCAGTTCAATGAGAACGTATTATTGGATCAGGCAAACTTGAAGGGTGCGAATCTTTCTACCGCGACGGGCATGACCTCCAGCCAGATCAAGTCGGCGTTGGTGGATGCCAAAACGCAACTACCGGAATATCTCACCGAAGAAATGGACGACGAGTTTCTACTCCAGTTTTAAGCAATTGGGGAAGAACCTCCCGACTTTTGAAAGAGAACGTGCTTATTTGGGAAAGTTCTCAGAAACTGCCCCCTCCCAAGTCATGATTTGGATAACTGCCACAATCATTCCCCAAACCAGTTGTTCCATAACTCATAATGGACACTATTATTCCACGTGGCAGAATCCTCGGCTATTGACAGAGATTGGGAAATTCTTGGGTGAGGATTGTAAACCGCTTTTTTTGTTGTTACTCCCTATCGATCACTGTGTCATAAATAGGTCCAGGCATGTGATTGTCTACGTCGCGAAAAAGGTATCGAACCTTGTCGTCGACTAGCATAAAAAATGCACCTTCAAGGTAGCTTGGGCCTTTGGGCGGACCATAGGGACGACCAAGCAGGTGTGAAACAGTTGCAGCGATAACGATATCATGAGTGACAAAAACATGGATGCCGGGATCCTTAACTTGGTCAAGCATCGAATGGACAAGGTGTCGCGCGGCTTTGTTTGGTTCGGCCATACCGGGCATTATTTCGGAACCCGTCACCAATTTTGACATTACTCCGTCGTTACCCAGTTGTTGCCAGTTTTGCCAGGCTTTTTGGGCATTGAGTACAAAAATGCCAGGATCGCCTAAACGACGGTCAGGGAAGACTTTCAGATTCAGTTTAGCTCCATCACGGATCATTTCCGCAGTCTCCATGCAGCGAAGGATCGGGCTGGAGTGTAAGCTTTTTAAACGCTCGCCAATTTGAGCTCCAAGTTTAAAGGCCAAGGTCCTGCCTTCCTTCGTCAAGGGAATATCATTACCCGGTGCATCAGGGGGCAGTTCGTGGCGTACTGAATGTCGCATAAGCATCACTACGGGGATATTTTGTGGCAGCTTATTAATAATTTTGAGGACTCCTAAAGGGATATCATAGGTGATGCTTTCAATCATTGCGCTATACCTACGAGAATAGCGGGCAAAGCCGGAATTCTGCGAACCTCGGTGAGGGCGAATCCATTTTCCTCTAAGAGTTTTCGATATGCGCTTTCAGGGCGTTCTTGACCGCCAGTAGAGACAAGCAAGTGGAGATCGCAAAGGGCTCCAGAAAATCCCGCTTCCGGTAGAAGCATCTCAACTAGAAACAGTTGCCCGCCTTTCGGAAGGGAGGCGCGAGCGTGTTGTAGGATTTGGCCCGCTTCGGGATCGGCCCAGTTATGAAGAACACGTGCCAATACCACCACGTCCCCCGCGATTTCCCAAGGCAAGAACAAGTCGCCCGCCTTCCATGCGAGACCGGGTGAGGCCATCAATGCAGCTTGGGCAACTACCTGGGGGCGTTCGAGCACTGTGACGGACAGCCCGGGATATGTTTTCAGCAGAGTTTGTCCGAGGGTTCCTAGGCCGCCACCCGCATCAATGACGTGCTCGCCACCCCCAAGCGCAAGGGCGGAGGGCACCAGTACATAATCGTGTCGTGCATAACTGCGCAGCATGCGGTGATGGGGTATCAAACGCTGTTCGTCGCCAGCAACCTCGGCAAAGATGTCAGCAGCCTGCCAGCTGCTCTCCGCCCTCAGTACTTGTGGCAATGCATTCCACAAATCAGAAAGTGGCCCTGCATATTCCAGTGCAGCATCGGCTAGAGTGAGCTCAGCTCCCAGGACCAGATAACTGCCTTTTGTTGTAGCGTGCCAAGTGTCTTCTTCTTGCATGACCAAACCCAGTTCACCCAGCGCATGCAGCAGGCGAACCGTGGGCTGAGGGTCAAGTCCACATTGATCTGCCATAGCTGATGCGGGAGCCGGAAGTTGTTCGAACACTCCCAGTGCAACTGCCGTCGCTATAGTCTGTGTCCGCCAGAAACCAACCATGTCGCGGGACAGTTCGGTAAAGTCGGAGCACAGGGGGGAACGCAACTCGGTGATGGTGGCCCCGTTCTCCCCGATGATTTCCAATCCACCATCAAAGCACTCGACCCGGGACTGACCGTTATAAAAAGGCTCGACGGCAGAAAATCGGCGAACATAGGCCGGTTCCCCAGCAAGGGTCACATGAGTCCATCCATCTTCGTCGCGGGCGCGGGCGAAGCCCTTATGAAACACATCGAGATCCAGGAACCAACGACCGTGGAGTAGGCTGCCGTCAGTCTTGATGTGAGTGGATCGGCCATCGTTAGCTTGCACGACGCCGATACCGTTGCGGAAATCACCGGCATATCGCCACTGGTGGGAATAAGCCGGTGTTCCAGCCTCGGTGATATGGAAATAGTTTTCCTGTCGATCTCGGACGGAGCAAAGTCCCCCTTGAAAATTGCCGCACCAGCCATATCGATGCGGATAGACGTCCTTCCCACTCAGGTCGATGTGATGCCAACCGTCTGCCGATACGACCGCGGCCATTCCGTCGTAAAAGCCGAAGGTTTTCATGAACCGGCGGGCATAGGCGTCAGAACCGTCGGTTCGGATATGCCAGGCGTTGTTCTTCACACTCACCGGTGCCAAGCCGGGAGGGTGGAAGGTGAGAACAGCGTCGAACCGACGCGAATAGGCTGGCCGTGAGCCGATTAGATGGTAGGTTCCCTCTAGTGCCGGGATTGGAAAGTTGCTCATTGGTTATCTTCCGCCGCTGGTCGCCGCATGTTGCAAGAGAGACACAAGGTACGGGTCCGGTAGGTTGTCAGCAGATCACGGTACTCGGTGCTAGTCCAGATTCCTATAAGCGACCGGTCATGGAGATTGCCGAATTCTCCTAGGCTTCGGCGTTGCTGGTCCGGTGCACAGCATGGATTGAAGCGCCCTTCGGTGTCCACCCAGGCTTCTTGTCCTAGGAAGGGGCAAGGTCCTCCGGGGATCAGGTCCTCGTTCGCTCCGTCCTCCAGCAGGAGGAAATTGTTGAGCTGTACATGCTGGCCATTGGGCAACCGTCGTGACTTCGCCACTTGCCGTGATGCTTCTACAGTCGCATTCCAGCGTGCGATAGCGGAGGGGTTGCGTCTCATGGATTGCTCGGTGATCTCGGGAAAATGCGCCCATAAATGATGGCCCTTCACTCGGTCGACACCAAGCTCAGTAGCAAGTTTGACGATGTCGGGCACTTCGTCCAAGTTCTCCTCTAGGAAGGTGAGTTGAAGGGTGACTTGGCAACGGTTTTCATTATTACTCGCAAACCGATCGCGAACGGCAATGAATGTTCGGAGATTGTTGATATCGTCCTCCCACCGGTTCCCCTGCATGATGCGCTCGTGGGTGCTTTTTGTCGATCCGTTCCAGGAAATTTTGACGTCCGATGCCACTGGAACGATCCGTTCTGCCCAGCTTTTTGCTCCCAAGCGGGGAAAGGTTCCGTTGGTGGTCAGGTTGAGTTTCACGTCATATCGTCGGCACAGGTCGATTATGTCCTCAAATCGGTCATAAAGTAGGGGCTCCCCCATGGTAGAGGGAATGATTTCGCGCAAGCCATGTGGTGCTGCTTCAGCGACCACCCTTTCGATGATTTCGAATGGCATAATCCGAGGTGGACGCCCTTGGTCACGACGAGTTTTCTGGAGAGTACTGTGCGGCGAATGCTCTTCGCACATGATGCAGTGCAGATTGCAGGTGTCGGGATTGGTATCGAAAGTGATTCGCCAAGGGCCAGGAGCAACCGTGACCCGAGACGAAGCTTGTCGTCGAATTACTTGCTTGTAAAGAGCTTCAATCTGCTTAGCATGCGATTGAATCTCTGGGACGTCACCATTCTCATCATGGAGGTAGCCATGATTTCCTAACTGTCGGGCAAAGGCAGGGTTGTCAACAAAACGCTGCATTTGCTCAGCCAAGCCAGAAGGTGAGCGGTGCTTGAACAGCAAGCCGTTCACATTGTGATGCACATATTCCGCCATGCCACCAGCGTCGGCAGTGATCACTGGCACTCTTGCCTGTTGCGCCTCGTGAATGACCAATGGCGAGTTCTCGACCCAGATTGACGGAACCACTATGGCATCAACTCGATTGAATACGTCTTCGACGATGTTCGCGTTGTGATATTCCGACAGCCAGTCGATGCGCTCGACAATTCCAGATGGAAGTCTTGCTGCCAGTTTCCGCAGAGATTCGGTGTCTTGCCCCTTCGGTCGCCCCCAAATCCGCAATCGGGGTGTCCCGACCAATTGGCCAAATGCGGTGATTAGATCGTGGATGCCCTTGGCGGGAATGTGAGTACCAATATAGCCGAAGGTAAACGATTCTCCTATTGAGCGATAGCGGCCCGTCATTTTGTCGCGGGCGAAACCATAATCTAAAACAACCAACTTGCGCGCCGGTAAGCCAAAATCGTCGCGGAATCGGTCATGGAGATAGCGGGAGGGAGCTATGAACAGGTCGACCAATTCCGCCATCTCGCGGATATGATTCATACGCCGCGAGACCCAGTCTGACCAGTAAGCGATGTCAGCCTCATGGTCCTCTGGATTGCCGCCGAAATAGCGCGCATAACAGCGTTCCGCACATTTTCGGTCGTCCTGCCCGTCGCAAGCCGACCATAGGGTCTGTCCATCTTCGGGGAACATCTGCATAAACTGACCACGAGGACACATCAGCCAGTAATCGTGCAAAGTAAAGACGATCGGGATCTGCCGAGCCGCCGCCTCCCGTAACAACGAGGTGGACAGATGGTTCAGGTGCCCGACATGAACGATATCTGGCTCCACTTCTTCCAAAACCTCGGCGAACCGGCGGTCGATGCCGGTTGCCCGATATCGGTCCTTCAGTCGGGGATTATTGACGATATGGAGGGTGATGCATGGTTCGTCGGAATCGGTTTCCTGGCGGAGTTGGTAGTCAGGCGCGAAGGAGTCCTCTTCGCGGGTGAAGATGTGGACTTTGTGGTGCTTCGCTAGGGCGTGGCAAAGGGTCTGCGTATAGACCTCAGAGCCGGCATTATAGCGCATCGGATAGCCGTGGATGACTTGGAGAATCTTCAAACTACACTTCCTTTGGTAACGGCTTGGATGGTTTTCCCCGCAGGCCAACGAACAAATAGAGCATCAACACAAGTATAGCCCGAGTCACGTTGCTGATATGGGTGAAGTTGAAGGTATGGACGTTTCTATCGCAATTTTGCATGGCGTAGGCTTGGATGCGGAATGCATTGGTCAGGGTGCTTCCCACCAGACCAGATGCCTCGGTTACAAGGATATGAGGTGCGTTCAAACATAACGTTACCTTAGAGTATTTTAACTTTTAGCCGCTGGTGTTACTCATCCCTTTTTTCATTTCCGCAAACTGCCGGTAGAGAGCACCGATTTTACGGTCCATGATCTGAATGATTAAATCTTTGAAACAGACCTGAAGTTTCGGAGTCACTTCGAATAAGGCCGAATTGATTTCAATCAGTTGTGTTCGTTCAACAGAAGTCACATTCGCGGTTCTGCCTCTGAAAATATCGGCAAAAAAACGTTCTCCAATCCATTCTTGTGCCTTGATTTGAATGTTTTCATCATCCAGGGTAGAAATTTCTAGGAGCCCGTGATTTAACAAATAAAGAGATTGATCTATCCCACCAATGGTCATGAGTGATGTGCCACTTCGGCACAGTTTTGTACGGATGTATGGTAGCCCATCCGCGCCGCCAATAGAAACTAAAACGCGAGTGATTTCAGGGTCATCAATCGCCGTACTCCAGCAGATATCGTCAATCAATATTTGCGGGTCAACAGAAGGATTTTTGATGATCGTATTGCCCCTCGCCAGGAACATTTTTTCTATTTCATCAGGTGACATCTCAGAGCAGTCCTCCTTAATATTCTGTATAAGTAATAAATGTAATTGAAACTAAAACATACTTGTCAAATTAGCAAATATTTATATTTTTTCGTGGTGTTTTAGCTTGTTGCGTAGCCATAGAGACTGCAAGCAGATTACTAAATACATGGAAAATGTTATGGGCAATGGGACGATATGAAAGACCCGGTTGCTAATGTCATTGCATTAAAGATTAGTTATTTGCTGTTTTTAGCAAGAGTTTGCCTTAATCCTTGATTTAAATCGAATCTTATGGAAGAATGCAACGTTTATCAATCCCTCACCTCAATTCATCCGGAATTGAGGCTATAACCCAAGAGGAGCAAATCTTGAGATCTTATCAGACAGTTTTAATTTTAAAGCCCGATCTAGATGATGCGGGTGTCAACGCAATGATTGAAAAGGTGGGCGAGTATTTCAAAAAATACGGTGGTTCCACTTTGAATGTTCAGAACTGGGGCAAAAAGCGACTCGCATATCGTGTGAAGAAGAATCGTTTTGGTATCTATTTGAATTTTTACCACACCTGCGAAAATGTTCGAGTTGTAGAATTGGAAAAGGATTTTTTCCTGAATGACTCGATCATCAAGTTTTTGGTCCTCCGCTTAACGGATAAAGAGCTCGAACGAGCTTTGAATCGCATAAATGAAGTTGATGCAACTGAGGGTCTTTCCGACGATGACGATGATGATTCGGCAACGGATGATGATGACGATGATGCGACAATAGCTGATTTAGAGGATTAGTTGCATGGCAAGTTTTAATAAAGTTTTACTTATGGGTAATTTGACCCGCGATCCCGAGTTGAGGTACACCGCGAGTGGCACAGCCTTGGCAAGTTTTGGAATTGCTGTCAACCGCAAATTCAAACAGGGTGATGAATGGAAAGACGAAGTTTGTTTTGTCGACATCACTGTCTGGGGGAAGCAGGGCGAAAATTGTTCAGAATATCTCAGTAAGGGACGGCCTGTCTTTGTTGAAGGATATTTGCGTTTTTCCACATGGGAGGCCGATGGCGGTCAAAAAAGAAGCAAGCTGGATGTCACAGCCACCACGGTTCAGTTTTTAGGCGGTCGTGGTGACGGTCCCGGAGCCATGGGTGGGGGAGAGACGTCGTCTCAAGATTCTCCAAGCATGCACGGGGACGACGACGTTCCCTTTTAAAAATAAATATAATATTTTCGGTGCGGTTTTATTTAAAATTGTTGGCCGAACATTCATATAATCACCTTAGGAAATAAGATGACCTATACAAAAAAAAGAAGTTTCTTTGCTCAAAAGATCTGCCGATTTTGTGCAGAAAAAGTAGAAGTGATCGACTTTTATGACATTAAACTATTGAAGCCTTTGATTTCAGAAAGAGGGAAAATCATCCCTTCACGAATTTCTGGGAATTGTGCGAAGCATCAAAGACGTTTGACAGAAGCCGTCAAGCTCGCGCGCAATATTGCATTGTTGCCCTTTTCGGTTGAACGCTGAACTTTGTTCCCGTCGTTTAATCCCAAGGAACAGGGGTTGCCTCTGGTCCTCATTCTGGGGATATTGGCACTGACTGTAACTGTTCCATTTTTGGGGATGGTTTTGGGAGTGTTGATGCCTCTGCCCATCATTTGGACTTTTGTTCGAGGGGGGCGAGCTCAGGGTGTGGTGCTGATTGGGCTGGTTTTTTTATTTTTGCTGATTTTTGCGGGAGATTTGCCCGCAAGAGTTTTTTTTGCAGAGTACGGTGTTCTTGCCTGGGTCATGGCAGAAGGAATTCGGCAAAGTCAACCGATGGATCGGTGCGTATTCTTTTCGGCTTTGGGATCGACCGCTGTATCGGTTCTGCTTTTGTTTGTTTTTTTGGCAGAACAGGATGTAGGGGTGTCTGAGTTTATTGAGAAGCAGGTTTCAGCTCAAGTTCAGATAACAGTAGACGCTATGAAATCTGCGCAGGAAGGGAGCTCGGAAGATATGCTTCTGCTGGAAAAGAATTTCAGTAGCGTGGCGAAGCTTTTTTCGGAAATATATCCCTCGTTGTTATTGGTTGGCTCGTTGATTATGGCATTGATAAATTATTTTGCTTTGCAGTTTTTTGCAGGAAAACTCGAAGTTTTGTTTCCCTTTTGCAGGGAGAAGTTTTCTGAGTGGAATTTGCCCGAGTCAATGGTTTGGTTTCTGCTGGTTTCTGGTGCTGCTGTAGCTTTGGGCGGTGGATTGGGGTCTGTTGGAACAAACCTGCTGGTTGTTGTTTTATTCGCATATTTTATACAGGGCGTGGCGGTGGTCGTTCATTTTCTACAGACCCGGAAGTTTGCCCGCCTGATTTGGTTTGTCACATTTTTTCTCATCATGTTGCAACCGATTTTGATCGGGATCACAATTGGGATAGGGGTTTTCGACCTTTGGGCAGATTTTAGAAAACTCAGATCGATCCCCTTTCAGTCGGAATGACGTGATGGGTTTATTTATTATAAATTAAGGAGCAGTTGTAATCATGAAGTTACTACTCAAAGAAAATATTGATGGTCTCGGCGATTGTGGCGATGAAGTGGAAGTGAAAGACGGATACGGTCGAAATTATCTGGTCCCTCAGGGCTTGGCAATTCAAGCGACCCCGAAAAATCTAAAGCAGTTCAATCACCAAAAGAGCATTGTCCAAGGGCGACTTCGAAAGGCCAAAGTTGGGGCTGAAGAAAGAGCTTTGGAGATTTCTAAAATCGTTTGTATCATCACTAAAAAAATTGGTGACCATGGCAAGTTGTTTGGTTCTGTGACGGCTCAGGATATTGCTGACTTTTTGCACGGCAAAGGGATTGCGGTCGATCGTAAAAAAATCCACCTGGACGAGCCGATCCGAACTTTGGGCGAATTCAAAGCTCCCTATAAGTTACATCCTGAAGTCATTGCTCAAATCAGTGTGACCGTTGTTGCCGAGAATCCTCCTCCGGCTGCTAAAGCCCCGGAGACGACTCCCGAAAATAGTGAAAACGAATCTACATCGGAGACCGCCTGATTCAGGCGGTTTCATCCCCTGGCTAAAATGTCGGATTTCGCAGGTAGCATTCCGCAGAACAAACTCCCTCCCTATAATTTGGAAGCGGAGCAAAGCGTTTTGAGTGCTTGCCTGAAGTCCAGCGAGTCTTTCGCCCGCTCTCTGGAAACTTTGACGACGGAAGATTTCTACAAGTCTTCCCATCAAAAAATTTACACCGTTCTCCGCAAACTGTTTGAAGAAAACATGTCAATAGACATCCTCACCCTCAGTGAGGGTTTGCGTAGAGAAAAAATTTTTGAAGAAGTTGGCGGTCTGGAATACCTCAGCTTTCTGGAAGATTTTGTACCTACCTCATCAGCAATTGCTCACCATGCCAAAATCGTTAAGGATAAAAAAATCCTGCGCGAATTGATTCAAACGGCGACTGAAATAGTTTCCAACAGTTACAATGAGTTTGAGAGCATTGATCAGATTCTGGATCAGGCCGAGAAAAATATTTTTGAAATTTCGGATAAAAGAACCACCCGTAATTTTGTCAGAGTTTCCGATGTTGTAAAAACAAATATCCGTGACGCTGAGAAGCTCTCTGAAGAACCGGGTATGGTGACAGGAATTCCTACCGGCTTTCTGGATTTAGATCATATGACCTCCGGCTTGCAGCCATCGGATCTGATCATCCTTGCGGGAAGGCCCAGTATGGGTAAAACCAGTTTTGCCCTGGACATTGCCCGACATGCCGCCATCCATGCCCAGGCACCTTCGGTTGTTTTCAGTCTGGAAATGTCGAAAGAACAATTGGTCAATCGTATGCTGTGCGCCGAGGCGCGCGTCGATTCAAATAAATTGCGGACAGGGTACATTGCTAAAAGTGATTGGCCAAAATTGCATCAGGCCGGAGCACGGCTTTCTCAGGCACCCATTTTTATTGATGACAGTGGATCGCTTTCCGGTCTGGAAATAAGAGCGCGAACTCGAAGGTTGGCGGCAGAGCAAAATTTGGGTTTGATCATTGTGGATTACCTGCAACTCATGCATTCTGCTTCTGGTAAGGAAAGCCGGCAACTGGAAATATCGGAAATCTCCCGCGGATTGAAATCCCTTGCCAAGGAATTGAATATTCCCGTCATTGCCTTGTCGCAGTTGAGTCGTGCTGTCGAAAGTCGAACGGATAAACGACCATTGCTTTCGGACTTGAGAGAGTCGGGTGCTATCGAGCAGGATGCCGATGTGGTGATGTTTATTTATCGCGATGAAGTTTATAATCCAGAAACGCAAGATGTTGGTATTGCAGAAGTTCTGATACGCAAACAACGAAATGGACCGATTGGAGATGTACGTTTAGGGTTTGAAAACCAATTCACCCGATTCCATAATGTCAGCTCAAGGGAAGATGCTCCAAATCCAGACGATGCTCCACCCATTCCAGATGACTTTGAAGTTCCCTTTTAAAAACTCTCAATTTCTGAAACCGTGTTTCTATGGATATGAATCCTCACCATCGGAGGAAATTCTCACTTTTTTTAGTTTTCATAGCGAGCCTCCAAGTTCTTGTATTCTCGTTTTCAGATCTGAAAGCTGAGGAGAATCCCCATCACTCGGATCAATCACTCTCCCAAAAAGATCGCGCACTTCTGGCACTGGCAAGAAAGGAATATGAAAATGCGATTCCTGATTTTGTTCAATTGGTACAGAAAGAGGGTGCCGACAGCTATCTATTGCGTGGATTTGTCAAAGCATTCAAAGGTGTGGACAGGCTGGATGAGGCCGATCAAATTCTTCTGCATTTGGAAAAAAAATATCCGAACTCCTCTGAAGTGAAATTTGCGCAAGGCTTGTCTGCGTTGTATCAAGGTAAAAATGATACCGCAGAATCATTGTTTGATGAATCTTTAAAGATCAACTCCCAAAACGCATTGGCCTGGAATGCATGGAGTACTTTGTTGGCCGATAGGGGTTCTTATGATGCCGCGGTCCAAAAAAATTGGGAGGCGATTCGAATCAATCCAGAGGAATCCCTGTTTTTTGATAACCTCCGTTTTATCTACAAGCAAATGAAACACCCCGATTTGTTTGTGGATAAATATAATGAGCAGGTTGAAAAGGGAGAGTTGGAAGTTGCCTTGGGATTTGCCAAAGTATTGACTCGGGAATTGCGACAAGAAGGGTTTAGGCTTTATTCTCAAAACAAGATTGATTTGGCGATCGAACCTTTTTTGAAAATGGAAAAAATTTACAATGAGGTTCATTATGTGTCTGGGTTGGTCCCGGCTTTATTCAGTCTGGGCCTCTTGTACGAAGAAAAAGGGGATATAAAAACATCACAGCTTTATTTTCAAAGAGTTCTGAGTCTTAATCCACAACACCTGCAGGCCAGAGACAAGATTAAATAAATATATCGAGAAAAATAATGGCAGATCAGAGTTGATTTGCAAGCGTTGCATTGGTACCCATAAAACTTAATTAAATATTGACAAAATAAAGAGTTAAAGATATATTGCCCGGAGTTTGTGCGGGCATATCAGTATAGTTTTACCCAATTTCGGAGGTTGAGTGGAAAAGGATTATTACACATTAATGATTTTCCCAGGAACCGCGGCGGAACCCAGAAGAGCTCGGGTTTCCAAGCGCCTGTTTAAATTTGCGTTATCTTTTATTTTGATCGTTTCAGTGGGGCTGGTTGGGACCTCGGTGTACTTTTCCAAAAAATACCAGGCCCTTACTTCAGAGAAGAAACAGCTTGTGGACTTACGTCGTCAAGCGAAACTTCAGAAGATACAGGTAGAAAAGTTTTCAAAGCAAGTGAGGGGCATTGAGGACGAAGTTGCCCGTCTGGAGCGTTTTGAAAAGAAACTGAGAATGATCACTGCTCTTGAAGATTCTGTGAATACAGAAGATAAGAGTTGGGGGGTCGGTGGTTCTTATGGACTCGATGGATCCAGTTTTTCCACTTCACTGGAACAGGATGCTAAAAATTTAGCAGAGAAGATATCTTTTAGTCTGGAGACATTGACCAATCAAACCAAGGTGCAAGCGGTAAGTTTTCAACAGTTGGATGAATATTTCAAAAGCCAGACCTCACTGTTGTCTTCGACGCCATCTGTTTGGCCTCTACGTGGTTGGGTGACTTCTGGTTTCGGATTCCGAAAATCTCCGTTCACTGGTTTGAGAGAGAGGCACGAAGGGATTGATATTGCAGCTCGGCTTGGCTCTCCTGTTCGTTCTACAGCCGATGGTGTGGTGGTTGTTTCGGGGCGTGGTTATGGCTATGGCAAGGTGGTGGAAGTCGATCACGGTTACGGGTTGGTAACGCGATACGGACATAACTCAAAGCATTTGGTCAAGGTAGGGGACCGGGTAAAGAGAGGGCAGGTTGTTGCTGAAGTAGGCAATACAGGCAGGAGCACTGGGCCTCATCTGCACTATGAGGTTTTGCTTCATGGAGTTCCGGTGAACCCCAATAAATATATTTTCGAAGAATGATTTGAAGAGAAAATTTAAAGATTGTTGTTTTTTCTGAGAGAGCCGGTTGATCCCGGCCGTTTTCACAGCTCAAATGTTTAGGCCCTGAGTCAGGAGCTTGGGGCTTTTAGGAAAATGCAAACCCTGCCTATTTTTTCGCTCCTCCCTCTATTCTTTTATTCAGTTGTTTGCTGGGCAGTTCTTCTTGTTTTCTGTGTTGAAATTTGCGGTTCTGACGGAAATTGGTCAGTTACCGAATAGAATTTATAACAGCTTTTTTACTATCTTAAAGATACCGAAATTATGGCGTTAGGATTTATTTCAAAGATATTTGGTACGCGCAATGAAAGAGAATTGAGACGATACCGTCAAATGGTTGACCGAATCAATGCGTTGGAAGAAAGCATTGTGAAACTTGACGACGATGCTTTGAAAGCCAAAACAATTGAGTTTAAGGAACGTTTGAGTCAAGGTGCGACTCTGGATGAAATCTTACCCGAGGCTTTTGCTGTGGTGCGTGAAGCCGGGGTGCGTTCGTTGGGCATGAGGCATTTTGATGTTCAGCTGATAGGTGGTTTGGTTCTCCATGAGGGAAAGATTTCCGAAATGAAAACCGGAGAAGGTAAAACTCTGGTTGCGACGTTACCTGTTTATTTGAATGCCTTGACCGGTAAGGGTGTTCATGTTGTTACGGTCAATGAATATCTGGCCCAGCGTGATGCGGAGTGGATGGGAAAACTCTATACATATATGGGCTTGTCGGTGGGTGTGGTGCGCCACAGTTTAAATGATATAGAGCGTAGGGCGGCCTACCATTGCGATGTCACCTATGCTACCAATAACGAACTTGGTTTCGATTATCTGCGGGATAACATGAAGTACGATGCCCGTCAGTTTGCTCAACGCGAGTTGAACTTTGCGATTGTGGATGAAGTGGACAGCATTTTGATCGACGAGTCGAGAACGCCTCTCATCATATCCGGTCTTGCTGAAGAATCTACAACCAAATATGCAGAAGCAAATAAAGTCATTCCTCATCTGAAGAAAGAAAAACATTACACGGTTGAAGAAAAAACAAAGACCGCGGCTCTCACAGAAGTGGGTATCGCTGATGTTGAAAAAATATTAGGAATTGAGAACCTCTACGACCCTAAAAATATTGAAATTCTGCACTGTGTTTCCCAGGCTCTAAGGGCGCACACCATGTACAAGAACGAAGTGGATTATGTTGTGAATGACGAGGGGCAGGTTGTCATTATCGATGAATTCACCGGACGCATGATGACGGGGCGACGTTATGGCGACGGACTCCATCAAGCTCTGGAAGCTAAAGAAGGTGTGACGATTGAAAACGAAAATCAAACCCTGGCGACGATCACCTTTCAGAATTATTTCCGTATGTACGACAAGCTTGCAGGAATGACGGGAACAGCGGATACAGAAGCCAGTGAATTTCATTCCATTTACGGTTTGGAAGTGGTCGTTATCCCCACCAATAAACCGATGGTGAGAGAAGATTACCCCGATGTGATTTACGGTACAGAAAAAGAAAAATTTGATGCCGTGGTTGAGGAGGTTCGTGAACTCAATAAAATCGGACGCCCGGTTTTGGTCGGAACAATTTCAATTGAAAAGTCCGAAGCATTGAGCAAAGTATTGACGCGTTTTGGTATCAAGCACAATGTGTTGAATGCCAAACGTCATGCTCAGGAAGCCGAAATCATTGCCCAGGCGGGTCAAGAGGGTGCCGTGACGATTGCGACCAATATGGCAGGTAGAGGAACGGATATTGTTTTAGGGGAAACGGTTCCTGCTCTGGGTGGATTGCATATTCTGGGAACAGAGCGCCATGAAAGTCGGCGAATCGACAACCAGTTGCGCGGTCGTTCGGGTAGGCAGGGAGACAAAGGTTCCTCCCGCTTTTACTTGTCGCTGGATGATGACCTCATGCGGATTTTTGGTTCCGAAAAAATTTCCGGTCTCATGCAAAAGTTGGGCTTGGAAAATGGACAGCCAATCGAACACACTATGATCAGTCGGGCGGTGGCCAATGCACAGAAAAAAGTAGAAGCCCATCATTTTGACAGCCGCAAACATCTCCTTGAGTACGACGATGTCATGAACAAACAACGTGAGGTTTTGTATTCCTTGCGAAAAGACATCCTGTTGGGTGAGAATCAAAATGAACTGCTGATGGAAATGGCAGAAGAGGTTCTGATAAATCGAATCGAAGAAATTGCGCCGGACTCTGTTTATCCAGAAGAATGGAATATAGAGGAATTGAATGAGTTTCTTTTCCGAATGTTTGGTATCGGAGTAGAAAAGCCAAGCGATGAAGAAATCATCATCAATGAAAATATTACTTTACCGCTGGAGCATTGCGACAAAACAAAATTGACGACAGCTATTTTTGACGAACTGGTGCGGGTTTACAATCATAAAGTCGAAGATATCCGACCTGAAGCGATTAGAAATTTGGAAAAGATGGTCATGCTTCAAGTTCTCGACAAATTATGGAAAGACCATCTGTTGGGAATGGACCACATGAAAGAGGGCATTGGACTTCGTGGTTACGCTCAGAAGAATCCTCTGACCGAGTATAAGAAAGAAGGGTTCGCCATGTTTGCTGAGATGATGAACCTGATTCAGGAAGAATGTGTCGAATTTCTTTTCAAAGCTCAATACAGCTTTGAAGAAAGTCATCCCGAAGAAAGTCACTCCATTAAAGAGCTCGAACATAAAGAGCCTAAGGTAGTGGAACATCGTGGTGATGAAGTGATTGAAGAAACGCCGGAACCGGTGAAAAGAGATGAAATGAAAGTAGGGCGGAACGACCCCTGTTCGTGTGGCAGTGGCAAAAAATACAAGAAGTGTTGCGGTCAGTGAAGAGAGACTCTCATAACCAGAGATTATTGTAGGAGTACATTGCCCCCCCCCCGATCAACGGTTTCCTATTCGGTGGTGAGTTCTGAACCGTTACTTTTTGTAGAAGAGGAAGCTCAACCGTTGTTTTCAGCCGTTGTTTGGCATTCAATGCAAAGCGGGCTTAGCGGAAGGATTTGCAAACGTTTGGAACTGATTTTCTTTTCGCAGGATTCACAATAACCGTAAGTCCCCTCCTTAATTTTAATCAAAGCATCGTCGATCAACTTCAAACCATTGCGGTCTCTGCTGGTCAACTGAAACATCATTTCCCTTCCTTCCAGACTAGATGCCAAGTCGATCTCATTGCTGAATGTGAGATCACCTATATCTCTTTCCATATTCTGGGAGGAGTGGATAATTCTAAGAAGCTCTTCTCTCGAACTGACCAGATTTTCCTTTATTTTTTTTATTAAAGGATCGGACAAAGCGTTTGTGGACGGACTTTTTTTCTGCTCCACGACCTCTTCCCTGGCGATGACTGTTCTCTTTGCAGGAGTGGACTTGGTTTTTGCTACAGGAGTCTTCTTTTTTGGAGAGGATTTGGGTGACACTTTAGAAACCTTTTTCGTTACCGTTTTTTTGGAAATTTTTGCGGCACTCTTTTTTTTATTTGCCGGTTTTGGGGAAGTGGCAGAAACCTTTTTCGTTACCGTTTTTTGGGAAATTTTTGCGACACTCTTTTTTTTATTTGCCGGTTTTGGGGAAGTAGCAGAAATCTTTTTGGATGCCGCTTTTGGGGAAGCTTTTGCAATACTCTTTTTTTTATCTACCCGTTTTTGGGAAGTAGCGGAAACCTTTTTGGGTACTTCTTTTTTGGAGACTTTTGCAACGCCAGCTTTCTTAGTGGATGAAAGATTAGATTTTTTCAAATTGACTTTCTTTTTTGTTGCCTTTTCAGGGGCTTTCCCAGGATTTTTTTTAGTTGCTACCTTTTTTTTTGTATTCGCCATGGTCGCCCCCCCAAGAGATGCACTTATAATCTAAAGTGATCGATTTCTGTAAGAAAAAGTAGACCCAACTGGTAATACTATTACTCCCATAATAAATAAATCAAAGAAAATACCAGTCAAATTAGAAAAAAGCAAGGAATTTATTGCAATTTTGGTGCTAAAAGTAAAAAAAATAAAATTTAATGGTTTTAGAATAATATTCCCCTGTTTTTTCACCTATCGGAATTCTCAGAATTGCGTGGGCAATAATATTTTCAAGGAGTCGTTGGTCAATTTTTATTTATTGGATTGAGGATTTTGTGCGTGAAAATTTGCTTTCGGGATTCCCGTATCTGGAGCTCTAAAATGTTTTTCACATCAATTACATTTAAAAATAAGTAATTTTGATTTTTAAACTGAGGCTGTTTTTTTATAGACGGGGTTAGAAACGGTTGTGGTCCTGGAGGCGAAAAATCTTAGAACGATTGAAATTCATTGAAATGATAATGAATGCTTTGAACGATGATAATTCTTGTGAATCTTCTTCTTTTAGGTTTGACATGGGCTGTAAATTCTTTAGAATGGGGGTTTTTTATTCGAACTATGTTTTATTTTGGAGTAGGAGAGGCATTTTCTTTGCTTCGGATTGGCTCCATTGATCTATTTGCCTTTATTTTCTTTAAACAGCTTGGAGGATAAGAGAGGGTTATGCAAATTACGGGTATGCTTTGGGGAAGGAAATTGCTGGACCTTGTGGAGTTCCCGCATTCAGAAGTACGTGGACCAGAACTCAGTGTTGATGAAATCAAAGACATGATCAAACGCCATGGTCAGGTTTTTATCAAACCTGTTTTCAAAGGCGGTGTTGGTAAAAAAGGCAAGGCTGGGTTATTGGGTCGTGTGAACAACATCACAGATGCATTGAAGGAAAAAGAACGTCTTTACTTTGCTGAACATAAAGTAGGTGATTCCATCAATAAGTCTGATGGTGTTACTTATGAAGGCGGTGTTCCTGCAGATTATGAGGTCTATTTTTCGATCGCGGACAATACCAAATATCGAGCCCCGACGATGACCATCACGCATCACGGTGGTGTGGATATCGAGGAGCTGGACAAAGATAAAATCATTGAAGTCCCTTTCGATCCATTGACTGGATTGAAAGCCTTTCATGTCTCCAATGCTTTGATGAGTCTGGGTGCTCCAAGCGAGATCATCAGCCCGCTGGTACAAAACTTGCCGAAGCTTTGGGATTTGTTCAATAACTATGGAATGACCATGCTGGAGTTGAATCCGATTCGCATGATGAAGGGCAAACGTTTGACTCCAGTTGCCTGTGACTTCAAATGTGCTTTCGATATTGACGATCCGGCTTGGAAGCGTCTGAACCTTCCGTCTCATATTTTTGCGTCGGATTATTCTGAGTTTGAGCAAGAGATCAACCAATTGCGAACCTATCAGGGCCAGAGTGACGTTTTTGTTATCAACGAAAATGGCGACGTGACTGCCCCAACTTTTGGTGGTGGAGCAAATGCGATGGTGACGGAACTTTTGGGCGAGAGTGCGACGATTTCATCTGACTTTGGTGGCAATCCACCTTATGAAAAGATGAATGAGATTTCCCGAATCACTTTCAATCACTGGTTGGGACAATCCAACGTCCTGTTTGTCATCGGTGGTAAGGCGAATAATACGGATATTTATGAAACTTTCCGCGCAATTGCAGACGCATTGAGAACATATTTTCAAGAGCACGGGCCGAAACCTTTGTTCGTTGTGGTTGGCCGAGGTGGACCGAACGTGATCAGAGGCATGTCCTATTTTCGCGACACCCTGGATCAGCTAGGCTTGCCTTATCGTTTCTTCGGTTTTGACAGTGCCATGTCAGAAGTCGTCAATTACACCATGAAAGTGAATAATTGGATGAAAAATGGCGGAGCCGAAGTGATTAAAGGGAAGATGAATATCTAGTTATCAGAAACAGAATCGTAATATCCATTCAGGGAGACTGAAATAATGCATAAGGAAGGCATCAAGGAATTCCCCTACTATGTAGGAATCAATTCGTTGGATCAGCTAGCAACTAAAGACGACCGCGTCGTCGTTTTAAATATTTTAGGAAATGAAAGTTCCACAGTAACCCCCATCAGCCATGAATATTCAGGTGGGAATGTTGTGTTTGGAACGGGTCCCGGAAAATCGGGAAAATTTTTGCCCACAAAAATCGGTAACATCCCGGTTTACAATTCGATCAAAGAAGGTTGCGAAGCTGGCCATAAATTCAATACGGTCATTGTGTACTTGCCTCCTTCCGGTGTAAAAGACGGTGTTGCGGAAGCGGTTCGACACAACCCCAATCTAAAAAAGGTAATTGTTTTGACGGAAAAGGTCTCCGTTAAAGATTCGCGCATCATGCGTGCTATCTGCCAGACCAATGGGGTCGATCTGTTTGGCGGCAATTGTCTGGGCCTGGCGGATTCATGGAACCATGTCCGCATCGGCGGAGCTTTGGGTGGCAATGCTCCTGAAGAGTCACTCATCAAAGGTTCGGTTGCGCTTTTTTCAAACTCGGGCAACTTTACCACGACGATCGCCGTTTACCTGGCAACGGGGGGATGGGGAACAACGACATCCGTTTCCAGCGGTAAAGACGTTTATATCCAGTACGGACCGCAGGAATTTCTGCATGCGTTTGGAAACGATGATCGTTCCAAAGCGGCCGTTTTGTATAGCGAACCCGGTGGATACTATGAATATGGTTTGACTTCCGATAAACCCATAGTCGCTTGTGTGGTGGGTCGTTGGAAAGCTCGCCTGACAAAAGCGTGCGGTCATGCCGGTTCTTTGGCGGGTTCTGGTGACGATGCATTTGCAAAAGAGCGTTGGTTCATGGACTATTTTGGTGTCGAGGATATTTATACCCCGGAGAAACCCATATTCTCCAAGAAGGGCGCGCTTGTCACCAACATCGCACATATCCCGGCGGCTTTGACTGCGGTTATGAAGCTCAATGGACAAGAACCAGACTTCGCTCCCAAAGGAAATCTGGACCTCAAGTGTTGGTTTGCGAACAATCAGGGTGTAGAACTCCCGGCAGAGTTGGACATCCAATCGGAAGAGGCGATCGCTCCCTACAACGAGCAGATTGCGGCGTTGGAAAAACATGTAGGTGCCCAGTTCCGTCGCGAAACCTTGAAGGATGCCAGTGGTGCTTCGATGATGGATCCGAAAACGCAAGTTTCCCGTATTCATAATACTTCCATTTTGGATGCGTCGACACACACATTTGAAGCCAACCTCGTTTTTGCATTGGTACGTCAGTATCCTTGCGAATATGGTGAAAAGATCGCGAATCTGGCATTGAACGGATATGTCAGCCAACACGACCAAGCGACTCTCGCAGTGGCTGAAGCTTCTCGCGCCAATGGCAATTCTCCCAATACGGTAGCCGCAGGAGCACTCTCCGTTGTGGGTAAAAAGGTTGCTGAAAAAGCGATGCAGGCATCACAAGCATTGTTGGATATTTTTCAATATGAAAAAATGACCGATCCTTGTGAAGACTTCGACTACTCGCATCTGATTGACAAAGGTGTTGAGCAGGCGTCTGCATTTTTGGCGGACGAGGAAAATGGATGCGCGACAGGTTGGGCTGAGATAATGAACTCTGCCGGTAAATCCGTGT
This sequence comes from Nitrospinae bacterium CG11_big_fil_rev_8_21_14_0_20_45_15, assembly GCA_002787235.1. Classification (GTDB taxonomy): domain Bacteria; phylum Nitrospinota; class Nitrospinia; order Nitrospinales; family VA-1; genus Nitrohelix. The sequence continues at coordinate 218,452 of PCWG01000015.1, read as the reverse complement.
TCGTCAGCTTCCTTCAGGATCTTGCAAAAAAACAAGGCAAGTCGTTGACACTGGATGCACTGATGGCGGCTACCTGGATGACGCTGGGTTGGGCGAGCTTGAAAGGGAAGAAAATTTCCAAAGACACGCTGGTTCGTTTGCCCTGGTATTCACGAATCTACAGCACCCTGGTGGGTATCACTGCTCCCGCCGCATCGCAAACGGATAGCACCTTTTGTGGCGTTGAATTGAAGAAACTGATCACTGAATTCAGCTTCACAAGAACCGCATTTCTGGCCTTGATGGGCAGAGAGCCGAGCGATAATGAATTGTACGAGTTTCAGGTTTTGTTGGGTCTCATCATCACTAACGGTCCGGGAACCATTTCTGCTCAAGGCTCCAAAGGCGCAGTGAGTGCGGACGGTCCCGAACAACCCGAACGCGTACAAGTCAACAAGGCGTTCATTGGATTCTTGACGCATACCGGCTTCGCACATGGTGGCAACGGTTACGAAGCGGCGGCATTTTTGATCAAGCAATTCAAAGATACCAACCTGACAGATGCTGCTGACAAAAATCATGGTTTGGATCTTGAAGAGATGGCTTTGACTTGTGCGAAAGAGTACGGCGCATACAAGGCCAAACAAAAAGCGATCGGTAACCTGGCATTTGACAAGATTCCCTGTGTCAACCATCCCATATTTAAAGGGAAGGAAGTCAACTACGATCCGCGCGAAGTATTCGTTAACAAATTGTTTGAGGAGAAGGGACTGAACAACGTTTTCCTCGATTATTATCACCAACTGGTGAACGGTTTGTTCAAAGCCAAAGTCAGCAAAGACATATACTGCGTCAACATCGACGCGGTTATTGCGGTCATTTTGCTGAAGATGGTTTGGAAAGAATACAAAGCCGGAAAACTGGACGAGAGAGATATCGAGACCGCAAGTTTCTCGACCTTCCTTTTCGGCAGGATGATCGGGTGTGCCGCCGAAATCGACGATCACACCAACCGTGGTAAAAATATGGACACACGAACAGCCGCTAGCCAATGCGTTTACATCAGCTAACGGTGAAATAATAGAAGCCCCTTCTCCGGTTTGCCGGGGGAGGGGTTTTTTATTTTAACCTCCAACATCTATTCCCATGTCGCAAGCTCAAACAGGCATCCTCAATTCTCTTGGCAAGCACAGGTTACTCCTTATTCTTACAATAGAAGACATGCCACTCACTGCCATGAGCATTGCCAAAATAGGGGCGATGACACCACAACTCTGCAGTGAGGTGAGCTCAAAACGCCCGGAAGCGCAACTGAAAGCGATGGTTGGATTTGGACCACAGTTGTGGAGCCTCATCCTGTTGGACAGCTACAGCACCGCATTTCGTGCTTTAAAGCCGACGAATGAAGCTCCCTACACTGGCGGAGATTTTCTGTTGTACTTTTCATCGGATTCCTCCGAGTTCAATCGAGAGTTGGCGAAGAACGTTGTAGAGTACACTCAATCAATGACCGAATCCAGTGAGCAAATTGAGGGAACAGTTTGTACTGTGCAAGATACTGTGAGAGTGGATGAAAAAGAAATTTTTCTGGGGAATAGAAATCCGGAATTGGAACAAAGCAGTTTTGCTTACATCCGACGCTGGCAAGGGGAGCCTGAAAAGGTTGGCAGCCCCGGAAGCCCAATAACACTGGATCATCTTTTGGAAAATCCCGAAGTCTCCGAGCGATGTTCCATCCAGTTCAGTTCCAATCCCTTTGTGTTTCAGGATTGCGCCCGCGACTTGAAATGGGGTCAACCCATCACAGGATCCACCTTTATGCTTCCTTCGCTCGACCTCTTGACCGGACTCAGAATGGGCGGATTGAGGATGGGCTCCCTTTCACCCACCGCCATCTGGAAAAGTTTGTGATTGGAAAATTTATTAAAAAATGAGAGTCAAAGCAGTTTTTTGACGTCTTCTGCAGGGCGGCAGATCGCGGTGCCTTTTGGGGTGACGACGATGGGCCTCTGGATGAGTATGGGATTTTCTGTCATG
>PCWG01000015.1:0-216392 GCA_002787235.1 Nitrospinae bacterium CG11_big_fil_rev_8_21_14_0_20_45_15 | reverse complement strand
TCGGGGCGCATGGCCTGACGCGGTTCCAATCCCATGCGGTTGAGCAGATCGGATAGCTCGTCCGGGCTGGGAACGTCTTTCAGGTACTCCACAATTTCCGGTTCTTGACCGCTTGCTTTTATAAGTGCGAGGGCGTCACGGCATTTACTGCATTTTCCGTTGTAATATATTTTGATGCTCATTGCAGTGCTTTCCTTTTCTATTTTTGGCGTTCGACTTCAAAGCGGTACATCGTATAGTTTTCTTTTCTGCCAATCTTTCCTTTGGACAAACAGATTTTGATTTGTTCGTCAACGCTGGGCACGCCGTCCAGATTGGGTAGCAGCACACCTTGTCGCTGTCCGCATTTGAGGACGAGACCGTAGCGTTTGCAGTCCAGTTGTGAAACATCATCCACTTGCTCCAACGGACTCAAAATATCTACGGAGAAATTCAAATGGGGCAGTTCGGTGGAATTCACACTGGGAAAGCGAGGATCGGCTGATCCTGCTTTGATGGCGTTATGCACGATTTCTTGCCAAAGGTTTTTGTGACAGGGGGTCAAGGTGCCGATGCATCCTCTCAGTTCGTTGCCTTTTTTAATGGAAACAAAGGTGCCTCTTTTTATTTGGAATGGATCAGGGAGGGGAATTGAGGGTTCTGCAAGCGGTTGGCCTGTTTCAAGGTAATGGGCCAGTGCGTTTCGTGCCAGCTCTGTATAAGGATTGGAGGACATGTTGCCCTGACTGGAATTTTCATGCAACAAGGTTAGGAGTTTTTACTACCTGCATTGCGTGCTAATGATAAATGAATCGGTGCATCCTGTCAGTTCCGCACACCCTCAATATCAAGAACAGGATTTTGCGGGCAGGTGACGTTCGACGATGTAAGTGGCGGTGGAGAGAAGGTGTTCTACATAACGAGGTGCCGGGAATTCTGTCGTTTTGAGAGCGGCTTGTGCCTTGCTCATATAATCTCGGGCAAGCTCTTGAGTGTATTCGATAGAACGTGTTCTCCGCATTTGCTCCAGAATGTATTCGAAATCCTGAGCAGTGACATTCTCGTTTTTGATAAACCCTTTGATCTCGCTTCGCAATCGTCCTGATCCATTATTATAGAGATGCAGAAGCGGTAGCGTGACATGGCCTTCTTTGAAATCGGTTCCCGGTGGTTTGCCAAGGATTGATTTGTCGCCGTCATAATCGAGAGCATCGTCCATCAACTGAAACGCCATCCCAAAGTGGTTTCCAAAATCGACCACCGCTTTGATCTGTGTTTCGTTACCACCAGCCAGCAACATTCCAACTTCGCAACTTGCAGTGATAATAGAGGATGTTTTCCTGTAGATGACATCGAGACAGTGTTCCTCACTGACCGTGATTTTGCGGGCATGAGAGTATTCTTTAATGCCGCCTTCAACGAGGATTTTTGCCGCACCTGCAACGGCTTGAATGATTTTTGCGTTGTTGTTCTCTGCCAGTAGAAGAATGGCCCGAGACAGGAGGTAATCTCCAACGAGGATGCTGGCGTCGCTTCCCCATTTTGAATTGACGGTTTCCTGACCGCGTCGTACGGTGGTTTCGTCCACTACGTCGTCATGCAGTAAGGTAGCGGCATGGATGTATTCAACCACACAACCGTGGTTTGCAACTTCCTCGTCTACGGCGCGTCCTCCCAGTTGTGCGCAGAGCATTAGCAGGAGCGGTCGGATTCGCTTCCCGCCACCGTTCATCAGGTGCCCTGTCATGCCGGGGATCAAGGGAACGTCGGATCTGTAGTTGACCTTGATGGCCTTTTCGACTTTCGCCAGACCGTCTTTAAATTCTGAGATTACTTCTGTAAATTCCATTAAAATTCCGTTGCTTTTGTATTGATAATGGTAACTTAGCACGTCTTTGAAGAATTGAACGGAACCCTCTTTTTAGGTGAAAAAGGCTGTTTTGTCAAGGTATTTATAAGGATGCCATGGAAGCACAAAGCTGAAGCCTGATATTGACAGAGGAAAAAATGAATTCTCTTTCGATAGCAGATTTATTCTGAGTGGGCAATCCGATGATTTTTCTTTATATGTGTAATAATTTCTCAGCATTCATAATCAACAACGATGGAACTCTGGCATAATGAACGCATGACATCGACCACTGGCAAATGATTTTTATGTGTAGCGTATATTTCCAATCCTTCTCGATGGTCAAAATGTGCGGTGAGTGAGAGATCGTAACTGCGGTCCGATCCTTTGTAATCGATACCGATTTCCAAGTATTTTAATGTTTCAATATTTCCATCCAGACTTTTCAGAGATCGTACTGCTTTCTCAATATTCTCAGGATTTTTTTCTGTCAGTTTGAATAAGACAATGTGTTTTATCATGGAATACTCCGTCATGTGTTATTTTTTCAAAAGGCTTGATCCTTTTAGGACTGGAACGGTATCATAATTCAATTTTAAATGGATGTAGTAAAATTATTTTTTTTGATGGGGTTAATTTTATGGGATGGTGGTGGGGCGTTGGTTTGGGATTTCTAAGGGGAGGGCCTTTAGGGGCCTTGTTTGGAGGGGCGGCACAACATTTGCTGTCCAAGGCTTTTGCAAAGCGTCTGGATAAAATGCTTCCGGGTCTTGAAAATCGGGAAATTTTTGTCGCCAGTCTCGTTGCGATTATTTTTCGAGTTGTCAATGGCGCAGGGTCTGCTGAAATTCGAGTCGTCAAACAATTCTTCACGAAGAACCTGAACTATTCATCGGATGATTTGTCTTTTGTGGATGAAATTTCAAAGAAGGTTCGATCGGTTCGACCGGATCTCGCACCGATTGTTGCAGACTACAAAAAGGCTTCAAACAACCTTTATCTTTCCTTGCCTCTGGCGTTGTCTTACCAGACAGCGATTATGGGAAATCGGCTTGACGATGACGCACAAAAGCTCATCTTCGAACTTTCTCAGTTGCTGGGAGTGTCTTATGAGACTCATGACAAGATTCGGAAGAAATACTCTCTCTCTGTTTTGAAGACACCGTACTCGATTTTGGAGGTGCCTTCAACGGTGAGTGATGAAGATCTCAAAATCGCTTACAGGAAGATGGTCGCGCGTTTTCATCCCGACCGCGCGCAACACGATACAGGTCTTTCTCCGGAATTGGGACATGCAAAATTTTTGGAGATACAAAAAGCTTATGAGACCCTGGAGAAATTGCGCGGGCTGAAATAGGGGATTTTGTTTTTGAATGTTGCGTTGGGCGATTGGTTTCTAGTGTTCATCTTCGTCTTCAGCGTCTTCTTCCTCTTCAGAAAGAGGCCGGACGATCACTGATATCACCCTTCTTTTATTGGCTTCCTTGACGGTGAGTCGATAGCCATCGACAGTTATTTGTTGACCCGCTGTTGGAATTTTTTCGAGGTGATGAATGATGAGCCCACCCAGTGTTTCGTAGTTTTCGTCAATGGGAAGGTCGAGATGCAAAGTATCGTTGATCGCACTGATTTCCATTCCTGCTTCGATCAGATAATCACCATCCGAATAGTTCTCGTATTGTTTTTCAGGTTTGTCAAATTCATCTTCAATCTCACCTAAAATTTCCTCTAATAAATCTTCTACCGTTGCCAGCCCGATACACCCACCGTATTCATCAACGACGATGGCCATGTGCAAACCGCGTGTTTGAAGTTCTTTGAGAAGATCGTCTATTTTCTTGTTTTGCGGCACATAATGAACGGGTCGGACCAGTGGTGTGATTGGGCTGGAATCTATGGGACTGTCGAGCAGGTCAAATATGTTGAGCAAGCCTATTATGTTATGCATATTCTGATGAAATACCGGGAGGCGGGAATAACCGGAATCGATGGCAACTTGATGCAATTCTTGCAAGGTGATGCTGTCGTGAACGGCATCTATTTGAACAAGGGGTGTCATGCATTGTTCCACAGTGATGTCACCAAAATTAAAAATACGGTGAATCATCTTTCGCTCAGTTGGACCGAGGTGGATGGTTTGGGAATCCAGACTCAAGATTTCCCGAATTTGATCCCGGCTGTAAGTTTTGCCGTTTTCGGCATTTTTGCCCAACACACCGCGTGAAACGCTTCGTGTGGCTTTACAGGTCCATGAAATTATCGGTGAAAATACTTTGCTAAAGAAAATTAAAGGAGCCGCAAGAATTGGGCTGAGGGTGTCTGCCCGATTCTGGAATATGATTTTTGGAACGATTTCACCGGCAAATAAAATGATTGGGGAGATGAACAGCATCGCCAGCCAATCTCCCGATTCACCAAATGTAAAAACCATGTAAGAAGTGAAAACCGCAGTGCTGGTGACGACCGCCAGATTGGTGCCAAGGGATGTGGTGGCAAATAATACTTCGGGATTATTGAGCAGATTGATCAGATTTTGGGCCTGAGGATCCCCCGCGTCGGCCTTTTGTTTGGCGCGGACACGATTTACGGAAATCATGGCGATTTCGCAACCGGAGAAAAACGCCTCCACGAGTACGAAAATGATAATGATGGCTATTGTTGGAAAGAGTTCCATGGTCATGCGGGCTCGGATTCTTCTTTCATTGATTCGACAGATTTTTTTGACACCGTCAAATGCAGGTTGAGGATGCGTGGTCCTCTCATTTTTTCGACCCGAAACTCATAGGAATCCAAAGAGATGGTTTCTCCCGAACGGGGCACACGGCCAAAAAGCCCAAAGACCAAACCGCCTACGCTATCGTGATCATTTTCCGGTAAATTTTCTTCAAAATAGTCATTGAAATCTGAGATGGGAAGGGCTCCCGCCAGGCGATAACTATTTTCCTTCATTTTAACCAAAGGGGCTTCCTCATTGCGCATTTCACTGTCAATTTCCCCGACCAGCTCTTCGGCAAGGTCTTCCAGTGTGACCAGCCCGGACACGCTTCCATATTCGTCGAGAACAATTGCCATGTGTTGTTTTATTTTTCTGAATTCTTCCAGAAGTTCCTTGATTTTCTTCGATGCGGGTACGGAATAAGGGGGGTGAAGAATCCCTTTCAAATTAAATTTATCTGGAGGTAGCTGTTTGAATCGATTCAGGTCTTTGGTATAGAGAATGCCTATCACAGTTTCTCCATCGATATCGAATACGGGAACGCGCGAGAAAAAATTCTGAACAATTTTGGGCAGAATATCCTGGTAGGTGTCGCCGATATTCAGAGAGAACATATCAATTTGAGGGGTCATCACATCGCCTGCACTAGTTTCGCCAAAGGCTATGACGTTGTGGATCATTGTGCTTTCTTCTGCGTCGATGACGCCTTCACCTTCACCGACCTGAACCATGGCCTTGAATTCTTCATCCGTTATGGCGGAATCTCTCACGTTCAGGGAACCCAGGCCAATGGAGGAGATCATTCGCTCTGCAATTTGCATGAAAAAACGTCGTACCGGTTGGACGGCATTGGAAAATATTTTTAAAGGCGTCGAGGCCCAAAGGGCGTAGCCGGATGCAGACTGCAAGGAAAGACTTTTGGGAATGACTTCGCCAAAGATCAGCAAAAGAAAGGTCCCGACGCCAATGGCCAGGCTGATTCCAACATTGCCCAACAGAGAAAGGGATATGGAAGTGACGACGACAGAAGAGGCGATGTTTACCAATTCATTGCCAATGTAAATGGTAATGAGTAGCTCGCGGGGTTTTTCCATCAAATGATGAACTCGTCGGCCTCTTCGACCCATTTTTTCTTTCAATTCGTTGAGTTGAACTCGGCTTAAAGAAAAAAAAGCCGCTTCGCAAGCAGAGAAAAACGCCGAACCGAAGAGGAGCATTACGAGGAGGATGGAGCGAGGTATTATTGAGTCGTCCAAAATTTAATTGGGTTCCTTATGGGCACGGTTCCCTCGGTGAACCGAGGTATTTGGAAAGTTTGGCAAAAGCCAAATTCCTTTATAAAGATATCAATTAAGATGTCTGGTTACGGTTTGAAACTTTTAACTTTAAACCCGATTGAATTAAAAATGTTGGTAGCCCTGCAACTTTTTAACGGGTTTCAGTTTCCCATCCGCTTCCTTGATAAATATAGAATCTGGCGTGGGCAGTATCTCCCCTATGAGGGAGATTTGAGATTTCTGAAACAGTTTTTCCATCTTTTTAGCATCTTGGGGGGGCAAAGTAAATACCAATTCATAATCTTCTCCACCATGGAACGCCAGCTCGTTTGCATTCAATTTGTTAAAGCTGGATACGCGCTGGAAAGCTTTGGACCGTGGCAGGCTTTGCAAATTCAGTACAGCTCCTACTTTGGAAGATTGGCAGATGTGATGGAGGTCCTGGACCAAGCCATCACTGACATCAATCATTGCGGTGATTTTTAATGCAGACAGTGCCAGGACTCTCGATTCTTTGAGTCGTGCGGTGGGTTGCAGATGTTTTTTAATTAAAAATTTGAGATCGGATTCTTTCGCATTCCACTTCTTTCGCCGGGACTTTAATAGCTTAAGGCCTAGTGCTGAATCGCCAAGAGTTCCTGTTACATAAATCAGATCACCCGTTTGCGCACCCGTTCGGTAAAAGGTCCGTGATGCGTTTGTTTGTCCTAACAGGACAATGTTGATAAATAAGTCCTTTTTAGAGGCAACCGTATCGCCTCCGCAAAGCTCAATGTTGTATTGCTTGCAGGCAGAATCGATTCCCTTATAAAATTGTTGCAAGAATTTCAAAGGCAGTTTGGCTGGGATACCTAAAGAAATCAGAGCGGCGGTGGGTTCCCCCCCCATTGCGGATATATCGCTGACGTTGACCGCTATGGCCTTTTCTCCCAGAGCGGAAGGAGAAGTCCAGGCGAGATCGAAATGCACGCCTTCGATCAGGGCATCGGTAGTGACGATCAGTTGCTTTTTTCCGGAAGGAGACAGGACGGCGCAATCATCACCAATTCCAGTCAATACATGAGGAGAACGGGCTTTCAATTGCTTCTGGATATTGCCGATGAAACCAAATTCCCCGAGTTTTTTTAAATCATTCATGGCCTGCTGAGTGCGATGATTGCGGAACAAATTGGGGGGTGATTATTATTTAGACTTGTTCATCAAGTCTCTTGCGAGAGCATCGATGTCAAACTTTTTTTCAATCTTGATGGTAATGTTGTCGCCCTCTGAAATTCCCAAAGATTGAAAATCTTCAAGTTTGAGGGTGAATTCAATATGTTCTTCCGTATCGGGAACCCACACGGAAATAGCTCGTGCTTGTGCTGCCTGATTGGGGGGGCATGCTATTTCTGTGACTTCGGCATCGAGCTTGATCATGGGAACATCCTTTAAAGTTTTATTAATAAGTGTATTGCTTTATTTATGCAGAACAGCTCAAACGCCAGTCGATAAACTTTTGTGGTGTGTCGGCGTAATAAAACTGCGAATCAAAATTGTCTTTTGCCAGACATTCAGGCAGTTCATCGAAAGGAGACTGTGCAAATGCGAACAGGCGATCTATTTCGCTGTGATCCGATTCTTTCATTGCTTTACTGATAGCGTGCTCTAATAAATGATTGCGTAAAATGAATTTAGGATTGGCTCGATTCATTTTCCGGGCGCGTAGATCGTTGTCTTGATCTTCACGATCTAATAATCTTCTATAAAGCGAGAGCCAGTCGTCAAGTACTTTTTTATCCGGGAAGTAGTTGTACAAGCTATCACAGTAACCCTCCGGGAAGTTGGAGAGTCCACGGAAGAAATTTGTAAAATCTGCGGGGTTCTCACTCAGGATCTGAAACAAGCGACCCACAAGGTTGGAAAATTCTTCATCAAGTAAATCCAGGCCCAGTTTTTTCCCCATCAAAGCTCTGAAAGTTTGGTTGTATATGGGTTGGTATTCATTTAACTCGGCTTCCAGTGCAGAGGCACCGCAAATAGAGACCAGTGTTTCTCCCAACTTGCCCAAATTCCAATGTCCGATTTGAGGCTGCTTGCTCCAGGCGTAACGACCACTTGTGTCAGACGAATTTGCAGTGAATCCGGGGTTGAATCGATCCAGAAATCCAAAGGGACCGTAATCGAATGTGGCTCCGGTGATCAGCATATTGTCCGTGTTCATTACGCCGTGAACAAATCCTACGGTTTGCCAATGGGCTATTAAAACAGCCGTGCGTTGGACGACTTCGCGAAAAAACAAACGGTATTTATCAGCAGAATCGTTGATATCAGGAAAATGGCGCTGGATGGCGTAATCCAGGAGTTTAGGAATTTTTTCGGGGTGATTGGAATAATGGGGTTGTTCAAAACTTCCAAACCGGATATGCGAGTCGCTGAAGCGAACCAGAACGGCGGCAAGCTCGGGACGGTCTCGAAAGATCAAATCCCGTATGCCGATGAGGGCAATGGCACGTGTGCTGGGGATGCCTAAAGAATGCATCGCTTCTCCTGCCAGATACTCTCGAATGGAAGATCGCAGGGTGGCCCGACCATCAAAACCACGAGCAAACCGAGTGGGGCCACATCCTTTCAGGTAGATATCCCACACCGATCCATCGGTAGCATGGGCTTCACTTAGAAGCAGTCCGCGGCCGTCTCCGAGACGCGGATTGTACACTCCAAATTGATGCCCGGAGTAAACCATTGCCAATGGGAATGCTTGTGGAAGAGGGTGATTGCCACTGAATATACTTGTGAATTCTGATTCCGATTCTGACGAAATATTTAAATCGATGAGCTGGCTTACCGAGGGATTGAAATGGATCAAATAAGGATCGGTTACAGGATCGGGTGATTTTTTTTGATAAAAATCATCCCCCAATCCAGCAAAGGTATTTTGAAGCTTCAGTTGCTGAGTGAACGTTTTAGATGGATTAGAAATTTTGATTACCGTGCGAACCGATGTTTGTTAAATTATTCAATATTCTGGACCAGCCAGATGTGGTAATTCTCAGCAGTGGAATGATGCCAGAAGACGGCATTGATATTAAAATGTATCAGCCAGACGGCCTCTTCACCTTGTTGACAAATTTTCTTCTGGTAGCGGTCTTCAATGAAAGAGACTTCTGCACAGGTCGTTGTTGTCCAGTAGTAATGACCGCGGCCATCGTCAAATACAGGATTGATCCAGGCCTTCTTGCCGCTGACGTTTTCAATCCTTTCTTCCGTCGTCAAAGTTTGCAACTCTGACAAAGTTGGGAGTCTCCAGCCGCCTTTTCCTGCAATTTCACTCGATAGAGCAATGCGTTTTGCCTCTTTCAGAGAGGCTTTAATCAGTTTCCCATCTTTTAGAACTCCGGCTTTTGCCCAGAGCAGATGGTTTTTGGTATCGCTGATGGTGCCATCTCCATTGTCGATGAATTCGGGAGGGCCAAGTGTTTCAGCAGTAACTTCCGTTACTTTTCTGCATTCAGCTAAAAGAGAACCCGCGTCGGGACACTGATTTAAAATATCAAAATGCCCCATCTTGCCCAGCATTTCACAGACTTCGGTTTTACTGCAGGCGGCAAAAGCGGAGGTGCTTTGTGTCAGAAATAAAACAAGAATAACGAAGGCAATCCGCATAATCTTATAATCTCCCTAGATTTTTCTTAATGACTGGATGATGATTTAACAGCTTTTCTTACTGCATTAAAAGTAAGGATACTATATTTGACGAATCCACCAAAATAAAAGATTGTAAATTTTTGTCCCCTCAAGAAAAGGCAAAACGGTCGAGTTCAATGAAGGCTTCCTTACTTTTTAGAGGTAGAAAATGTTCCGCAGAAGCAATGCGGTTTGAGTCTGGATCGAGATTGATATTGATGAGTGTCGTACCGCTGGTCTTCAAACGTTGGGCTATGTAGTCGTTGGTTGGTACGGCTCCCGAACTTCCTACAAGGATTGCCAAATCGACAGGACGCTGGATAAATTTTGAAAACTGTGTCTCCTGTTCGGAATGTCCGACATAATCCCAATCACCAAACATCAATATATGCGGACGTGCTATTGCGTTGCAGTTCAGGCAATGAGGAAAGTCGGTTGCGATCATGCGTTCGTAGTCCAGTCCACAGAGGGGAACCGACGGTTCATTCCAGAAATCCTTTGTGCAGGTTTCCAGACATTGCAAACGCCACATGGAGCCATGGATCTCCATGATCCGGCTTTTATCCAGTCCCGATCTCAGATGGTAACCATCGGTATTGGTTGTGTGAACAAATCCTTCCTCGAAATGTTCGTCGATCCAGCGGTTGATAATAGAATAACCTTCGTGCGGCGTATTCTCATGCGCATTCCTTCGCCGCCATTCGTAAAACGCCCAGGCATGTGGGAGGACATTGTGAAAAGCCCATGGGCTGGCAAGATCTTGTGCTTCCAGATTCTTTTCCTTGAAGGGTGGAAAATTTTTCCAGTAACCGTTTTTATCTCTGAAAGTGGGGATATTCGAATCGGCACTCATTCCCGCGCTGGTCAGAAAAAGAACGCGCTTTGCATGCCGTATCAATTTAGCCGCCTGCTCCAGTGCTTCAGTGTTTCCCATTTGATTCTCTCTTCACGCGGGCCATTCTTTGTAAAAATGCTCAAGATAAAGCTCCATAAAACGATGTCTTTCTTTTGCCATCCTGAGTCCTGTTTCTGTTTGCATTCTATCTTTTAATAAAAGCAGTTTCTCGTGAAAATGATTGATCGAATGTCCCTTGTTTTTTTTATATTCCTCAAAATTGGCGTGTAATTGAGGCGATTCATTGGGGTCATAGATCAAACGATTTTTAGCACCGCCATAAGCAAAAGCGCGCGCGATTCCGATCGCACCGATCGCATCCAGTCGATCCGCATCTTGGACGACTCTTCCTTCAATCGTTTCCATCGGTGTTTCAACACCGGCTCCCTTGTATGAAACACCTTCAACGATTTGTACCACTGCTGATATGGTATCTGCAGGTGCTGATAGCGATTCCAGCCATTCCCGGGCTTGACGTGGCCCTTCCGAGTCGTCGCCGCCGTAGAATTTCCAGTCGGCAACATCATGGAGCAGAGCACCCAGTTCGGTGATTTCCCGATCGGCATTTTCCGCATCAGCGAGTGTTTGAGACAGTTTCCATACACGCTCGATATGGTACCAGTCGTGGCCCGAAGCATCGCCTTCAAGACGGTTTTTAATAAAATCTTTTGATTGCAATATAAGCTTGGATGTCATTTTTTCTTTCAATGGGTGAAGTCGCTACGAACAAACTCAGTTGAACGTGAAGATTGCTAATTTACTTGGGAAAAACCATAGATTCCGATTTTAATATAAAACCGGGTTTCGATCCAGTACTTGCAAAGATCAAGAAGAAGGGAGAGGGGGGATGATAGAGGGCGTACAATCTTTACAAGTGCCGTACAAGTCCATACGATGAGATTGTAGAATGAAATTATGTTGAAGGCATATATCCTTCCTGTACTTATCAATGAGGGGATGTTCGAACTCCAGAATAATACCGCATTGCGTGCAAATCAAATGGTCGTGCTGTTTCCGTTGATAGAGAGGTTCAAAAGTAATTTTTCCGCACAAGTCGGTTCCCTCTCGCGCTAACCCCGCTTCACATAATAAAGCCATTGTTCTGTAAACAGTAGCGATACCAATGGAAGAATTTTGCTGAGTCGTTATTTTGAAAATTTCCTCCACTGTTAAATGTTTTTCTGAATTAGAAAAAACATCCATAATGATTTCGCGTTGAGGTGTCCAGCGCAATCTCTTTTCCCTAATAAAATCCTTGAAAATGTCGATGACAGGCATTTGTTTTTTAATTATGATAACTGTTTTCAAAATTAAATTGTAAATTTGATGGCTCCACTTTGCAAGGGAATAGATGCAGGAAAGAAGCGATAAAAAGAAAAAAATAAAATCAAAATAAATAAAAATGTTTCAGGCAGGTTGTTTGATGGTCATATAATCTTGCAAGGTGCTTAAAAAAACAAATAGTTAATTAAAATAAATCTTTAGTTTAAATAGTTTATGTGGTTTTATGCAGAACTGGGGAGTTGGTTGAAAGGTGGGGTTGGACTGTCAGAAGGTTCCGAAACCAAATCATATTTTAAGAATGCTAAAGAAAATCAATTATTTTTGAAAAAAGTTCTTGACCTACGGGTCGGAATATATTAAATTGATAATCGTTATCAATTAACTTATTTGAGGTTTGGGTAATGGCTAATCAATTGTGTGGGGCGGTGAAAGTTTGTAACGGACCTGGGTGCAAGGCTTGGGCTTCTCAGGAGTTGATCCATGAATTGACCCGGATTGAAGGAGAATTTGGAAAGGGTGCCAAAATGGTCAAACCCGTTTCTTGTATGAATAAATGTGGGGGTGGTATCTCGGTAAAATCAAAAGCATGTAAGAGTATTTTGAAGTTTAGAAAACTGACTTCTGCTATAAACGTTTTGGTTCCCGAAAGTCTGATTCAAGAAGAGAAGGTTTGTTCGTGATATTTTTTTTGACCTTACAAATGAGAATGAGAAGCTTTCTCAAAGAATATAGCTGTTTGAAAGCAGTCGAAAGGGGTGGGCCCTCTCGACTGCCACATCTTCTTAACAAGGCTTGAGACCTATTTTAAAAGACAGAATAATCTTAGCAAAAGGTTTTTGAGCCGTCAACGGGAAAGGTTTATTAATGACCATTGCGGTGCTTGGCGGTTTGGATCGATTGAAAAGAAGTTATGAGGAGAAGGGTAAAGAATTGGGAATGGATATCAGGGTATTCAGTCAGGGGATCCCTAATATGGCTCAGAGGCTGAGTCAGGTCAATGGGATTGTCATCCTTACGGGAACTGTTGGGCATCGCATGGTAGGGGAAGCTTTGAAGGCGGCCAAACAGCATTGTATTCCTGTCGAACGGTCCCATTCCAGTGGAATGTCTTCTTTTTCCAGGCAATTACACGAATTTATTAAATAGATTGATTCAGATACAGTTTTTATACATTTAGTTCTTGCTCTGTGGATTTGCTTTAAGGGTACCTTAGATAGTTTTTGTTTTATTTATTGCCCATTTCTTTGTTCGTTATTTTAGTTTGTGCATTGTGAGTAATTGATTTTAGCATGATGATTGATTGTAGAGGTATTTGTGAGTTTTTTCATATCTCCCCTTGACAATCATTTTCTTTTAATATAAATGATAACCATTATCATTATTAAAAAATTTTGCTAATTCATTATTCTATTTTTAAGTCAGGTATATGTATTATTTATCCTTTGAAGGAGGGAAGATGAAAAAAATTGTTTTTAGGGGGCTACTGGTTTTACTGGTGTCTCTTGGGCTTGCCAGTCCTGCATGGTCTGCTGATTCTAAGGAACTTGAGCGACGCATTGATTCGCTTGCCGATGAGTTGGATAGTATGAAGGTTGATAAGATGAGTCGTCGTATCGGTCGTGTCGACGTGCAAAGTCGTACATCTGTTTTTGGTTATGGTGAAATGCATATCAATGGACAGTCGGATGGGCCGACTCGAATCGATAACCATCGCTACGTTATTGGTGTGCATTCCGAGTTGGCTAGCTGGATTCATCTCAACGCGGAAGTAGATTTTGAACACGGTGCACAGGAAATAGATTTTGAATTTGGTTATCTCGATATTTTGTTGAATGATTCTGCGAATGTGCGTGCGGGAGTTATGCCTCTGCCCGTGGGTAACCTCAACGAATATCATGAGCCGATCTTGTTCTGGTCTGTTGAACGTCCAGAGTTTCAAACGAAGATCATTCCCTCCAGTTGGAATGCGGGCGGTATTGGATTGTTCGGAACCCCTACGGAAGGTATTAATTATCGCGTTTTTGTGGTGAATTCTCTGCAATCGTTGCCAGGTAGTGGTGATGCTGGCGACGGCATTGGAAACGGTGGTCGAACCGGATTTTTTAGAGGCACCGATGGTATCCGTAAAGGCCGTGTTTCACTCAATACTGCTGTTGCGGCCGATTTTGCTGTGGTTGGGCGTGCAGAGTTCAGTAAGTTGTATCCAGGTCTTCAGCTTGGATTTTCGTTTTACAATGGGAATACCACCCAGGGTCTCATCAATGAAGACGGCAATACCACTATTCTTGAAGCGGATATGAAATATCGCAATGGCTGGTTTGATATGAATGCCGCGATTGCAAATATTGATATTCAGGATGCCGCGGCTATGAATACTTTTTGTGCAACCAATGCGGGTTGTACAAATGATATTGCTGACAATATTTTTGGCTGGAATTTCCAGGCCGGCGTCCATTTGTTTCAGTTGATGGGCAAAAGCACGACGCAGGATTTGATTCCCTTTGTTTTGTACGAAAAAATTCGTCCCCAGGACAGAATGCCTTCGGGAACCGCTCCTAAGACAGTTACCGGTACATCGGTGAATTTTGATGTTGTTACGGTCGGAATGTCTTATCTACCGGTTGCTAACGTTGCCTTGAAAGCTGATTTTTCGGTCCTGAATTTCGAGCAAACTGCGGGAACCACTGAAAAATTCAATCTTGGCGTTGCTTATATGTATTGATGCGGAAACTCTCCTTTGCGAGAGAACTCAAATCCTGGTTGCCGGATCGCACTCCTCCAAGAGTCCGGTAACCAGGATTTTTTTATTTTTTTCACAGTATTCGGTTATAATAAGACAATGATTTCTATTCGAAAGTACCAACTCTTATCTATCGCGTCATTCCTCACAGTTTTTTTGACCATTTGTGTCTTAAATACCGCCTTCGCTCAGGTTGTTCCTGGTGAAGAAAGTGAAAATTTCGATTTACAGGTTCTCCTCACAAATGAGCAGGCTTTTGAAATCGCTTTTCCTGGATCGGATCAAGTAAAACGGGAAAAAACCTGGGTGACAGATGAGCAAAGACTTGCCATCGGGGAAATTTGTCAACAAACGATTGAAGACCGAAGGTTCAATTTTTATGTGGGCAAGAAGGGGAGTCAGGTTTTGGGCTATGCGCTGATAGATCACATGATCGGCAAGTCTTTTCCCATCACCTTCATTACGATATTGAATGTGGACGGTACGGTGCGGGATGTAGAGATCATGGTTTATCGTGAACCCCGAGGCTGGGAAGTGAAGTACGAATCCTTTCTCAAACAATTTTTTGGCAGAAATGCACAGTCCGATTATAGAGAAATCAATTCCATCACTGGTGCCACTCTTTCCGTTCGAGCCATTACCCGAGGCGTTTCCAAAGCGGCCGCCGCTTATAAAGTGATCTATCTCGATAAGAAGAAATAGTCTTGGACAACAACTTATCGTTCTTCAACGGTGGTTTCTTTCTTTAAGAATATCGATCGTTCAGCCAGGGTTCTGCGGTGTTGGAATAACCTCGAAGCTCCCAGAATCCCAATTCGTCTTTTTCACGAAAAATAATTTCTCCTATCCACTTGGCACCTTTCCACGCATAAAGTTGAGGGGTTATCATCCTCAGAGGTGCGCCATGTTCTTTGCTCAGGGGTTTCCCTTCCCATTCGTGGACGAGCATGACATCGTCTTTCATGGCTTCTTCCAATGGCAGGTTGGTTGAGTAACCGTCATACGCTTTGAAAAAAACGTATTTTGCATTGGGCAAAACTTCTGATTGTTTTGCTATCTCCGCAAACTTGACGCCTTTCCAATGGTTATCAAGTCGGCTCCAGGAGGTGACGCAATGGAAGTCGGAAGTATCTTCCGTTTGGGGCAGTGCCATGAAATCTTCCCATGTGTATGTTTTTTCATGTTTGACCAGCCCGGTGACGGTCAGGCTCCAGTGTTCCATAGGCATTTCAGGGAGTACACCGAGGTCGAGTACAGGCCAGTTGGTCACCAGCCTTTGACCGGGAGGTGTTTTGGGGTTGCCATCCCGGTTCAGTTCGCCTTCACCCATGGGGTATTCACCTTCCCATTTTTGTTTTTCCTGAATGGCTTTCCTGTATTTTGCCAGAGCTTCCCGCCCTTTGATTCGTTTTGAGTTGGGATCGTATTGCATCATCAGTTCCTTTAATTATTTACAGACACCACCACGGGTTTGGAGAAAGTGGCGTGACATGAATGGATAGGGATAGTGAATTCTAAAACTCATGAGATAGTTTTTGATTGTTTTCATCTGATCTTATCAGTTCTAAGTGCTTTGGGGAAGAGGGGTGGGAGTAAGAGAGTAAAATTTTATTGTGAAGGTGTGTTGATTGGCAGGAAGGCGTTGTTAAAATTTTTTGGGATCAGTGCAAGCGTTCTCCCAAGACGTACAACGAATGAATCGTTGTGAGTCTTGGGAGACTCAGCTCTGCCGGAGGGGACTTCTTTATCTGTTTTACCTTAGATTATCGTGAATATCTGAATTCTCGATTGTGCCTTCTTCCTCTCGGACGGCTTTCATTCGAGAATAAAGTCGTCTCAGGTGATTTTCATATTCTTCTTTTCTCAGTCCTGCATGGTCACGCTCAAAGGGACGTCCTAAAAGGAGGCCAAGGGTTTCGGTGAACTCAATCAGTTTTGCATCTTCTTCAAGAAGTTCCTTGCTATAGAACTCTACGACGGCAATGATCCGGCGTCCGATGAAAATTGGAAATGCAAATCCCGATCGCAAACCATTTTTTAGAGCAATTTCTGCACGAGGAAAGTTGGAATCTTTGCTCAAATCCTTGATCGAAGATACCTTTTGATTGCTCAGAACCCTTCCCGGTAAACCAACGCCGGGACGGAAATCGGTGGCTTCTGTTTCGGCCTTAAATTCCTTAAACTTTTCCCAGTCTTCCAGTATCCATACTTTACTGGATCGGAGCAAATCTTCATCGGCCTTCTTTATATAGATGTGAGCGACAGGCCATTCTTTAAACTGGCAAATCTTTTGCATTGCCTGTTTCAATGCTTCTTCAACAGGGTCAGAAGAATTGGACAGGATAGCAATGTCTTTGAGCAAGGTTGAATAGTTTGTTTCTTGTGATAAGAGCTTGTAGGCTTCCTTCATACGTTCTGATTCTTCCTGCTCCTTTAAATATTGGACTTGTGCCAGTGAAAATGCGGCCACCACCCAGATGAGAAAAATGGCCAGCAATCGGTTGGTCCACACAATCCACATTGCAACTTCGTGATCTGAAACATAAAAGCCTTCCAGAGTTAAAACAGTTCCAGCGAGTCCACCCGCAATAATCATTTTACTGTCTTTGGACATCAATCCTATCAATACCAGAATTGCGTAGGCCTCTCCCACGGAGACACCTTGGGGCAACTGGCTATCAATGAAGGAAATGACCATGGCGGTAACAACCATCGCAATGATGTAATTGACACTGGATTTAAAGGAAAATGAGTCTAATAAAAGTTTGTTCATAACGGGTGCCTATAGGTTTGTGAATCGAGTTAGAAAATTAGTCATGCAATTGAATTGTGCAAATCATTGTTGGATTTTTTGAAGACAAAGTCTTCTTCCAGGTTTTGGAGGCAGTCGAAAATATGGTCGTAAATGTGATCTTCGGGAACAACTCCTGGTACAATCCCCACGGCGCGTAATATATTGAGTGGTGGTTCGTTCAGGTGAGCCAGATACACTTCGATATTGTTTTTACGCAGATATTCGAACACTAGTTGAAGGGCATGCGCCGCAGATTGATCCAGATAGGGAACGCGGTTCATTTCAAAAATAACTGCCTTTACTGGAGGCAACTCTTTAAGACTGTCAATCAGATACTGCGAGAACCCAAAGAATACAGGGCCAGAGAATGATTTGACATAGATCTGGTCAAGATATTCTGCCGGCAAGATAAACTCGTCCCGCACGTCGCAAGGTTTTCTCACCTTGAGTTCACGAATGGGAAAGAGGTCGATGGTCGATTCTCCAATGGCACTCATCTTTTTCATGAAAACGAATACCGCCAAAGTCATTCCCGTACCAACAGCGGCAATCAGATCGACAAATACCGTCATTGCCAATACGATGATAAGGATAGCCGCTTCCGCTCGGTCGACTTTCACTACTTCACGCAAGCCACTGTAGTCGATGATGTCAAAGCCCACCGAGATCAGAATCCCTGCCAAAACAGGGATCGGAACATATTTAGCGTAAGCACCCAGGCCTAACAATACAGCGAGGAGGAATAAGCTGGAAATGACACCCGACAATCGAGTGCGCCCCCCGGCTTTCACGTTAACAACAGAGGACATCGTGGTACCCGCACCGGGCAAACCGCCGAACATTCCAGAAACCATATTACCGATACCCTGACCAATGAGCTCCCGGTTGCTGTTGTGTTTTGTTTCGGTGATTTTATCGATAATGACCGCAGTCAAAAGGGTGTCGATACATCCCAAAGCTCCAAGTGTCAATGCCGCACTGATGATAAACCAGGGGTGTGTGAAATCTACATCTAATACAGATTGCAATTGCAGGCTGGGCATTCCCTGGGGGACATCGCCTATGAGTTGAACGTTCAAACCCATTGTGATTGAAGCAACTGTCCCTACGAGCAAAGCGACCAGAGTAGCGGGGACGTCTTTGCTTACCTTGGGGAACAGATAGAGAACGGCAAGTGTAAACACGCCGAGTCCCAGGGCTTGCAGGTTTGTATTCCCAATGTTATCCGGCAATCCCATTACCACTGCTTTGATTGTTTTGGGATTTACCAATCCTAGTACAGGATAGATTTCGAATAAAATCAAAATGATTCCAATTCCTGTCATGAAGCCAGAGAGGACCGGGTAGGGGATGAACTTGACATTATTGCCAAATTTAATAGAACCAAACAGTATCTGAATACCTCCCGCCAGCATAAAGATAGCCAGAATCGTCCCGAGAGCCAGCTCCAGACTTCCCATGAGGGTGATTGCCTGAGAAATCGTGAGGGCGGCGACAACCGTCATAGGCCCGGTGGGTGTGCTGATGAGGGTATAACAGCCACCAAAAATCACCGCAATGGCACCGAGGAAGATGGCACAATACAGACCGGATACGGGGCTGAGACCCGATTGCAATCCAAAGGCCAGAGCCAAAGGCAAAGAAACCACTCCAGCTGTTATCCCGCCAAATATATCGCCTTTTAAATTGCTAAAATCGAATTTTGATTTAAGGGAATCGTTTGTCATGATAATGAGTGTGTCAAAAGATTAAATTTTAGATTTTCCGCATCAGATAGAGTGGACATTGTTTCAATTGATGGGAATACTGGTTGATGCTTCCAACTGTTTGAGTTCCTCTATCGAAGGTTCATTGTGACCAGATACCAGGCTCCGATGCTGGACATATATCCTGCGATGACAGCTGGAGCCCATTTCAAGTGGCTCATAAAGGTATAATTTTTTCGGTCAACTCCCATAACAGCAACCCCTGCAGCAGAGCCAATGGAGAGGAGACTTCCCCCGACTCCTGTAGTGAGAGTGACTAGCAACCATTGATCGAGACCCATAGGAGGGTTCATTTTAAGTACCGCATACATCACGGGGATATTGTCCACAATGGCGGAAAACACCCCAATCATGATGTTTGAAATAGTGGGGCCCATCTGACCGTAGATGGCTTCACTGGCAATGGCGAGATAGCCAATGTATTGCAGACTTCCAACAGCGGTCAATACACCAAAAAAGAAGAGTAGAGTGTCGAATTCGACACCTTCGATTTTTCGGAAGATATCAAAATGCTGGTTGCTATCGTGCCCGACATCCACTCCCGTTTTCGTGATGTAATCTCGCGAGCCTTTCATCTTCAGGTAATAGCCAAACACCATCAAGGCTCCGAGACCCAACATCATTCCCATGAACGGAGGCAAGCCTAGAAATTGATGAAAACTGACAGCGGTGGCAATTGTGGATATGCCCAGAAAAATGATGGATTTTGCACCCGTCTTCATCTCAGCAGTTTCATGAACCTCAGGTGGTTTTTCTTTTGGAATGAAAGGATGCATGATCAGTGCGGTGACACCCCAATTCATCATGGAAGGGACGACCAAATAGACGAATTCGTTGGTTTGAATTTTTCCTGCGGTCCAAACCATAAGAGTGGTGATATCACCAAAGGGGCTCCATGCACCTCCTGCATTGGCGGCGACGACAATGTTTATAAAAGCCAGAACAATGAATTGTCTATTGCCACCACTACAAGTTATTGCAACAGTCGCCATCAGCAAGGCACTGGTCATATTGTCTGCCATGGGCGACAAAAGGAAAGTGATGCCACCGGTTGCCCAGAACAATTTACGGAAACCAAAGCCTCTATTCAAAAGCCAGGTTCGCAGTGCTTTGAATACATTTCTTTCGTCAAGTGTATTGATGTAAGTCATGGCCGCGAGCAAGAAAAAGAAGAGGGCTCCAATTTCGCCGATGAGTTCCTCAACAAAGATGTGGGAGTGTTTGCTCCCATGACTGGCCTCAAAAATCCCAATCATCAACCACATGAGACATCCACCGACGAGAACAGGCTTTGACTTCCTTAAATGGGTTTTCTCTTCAAAAATTACAAATGTGTATGCAATCAGAAAAATCAGTAAAGCAGTGATACCAGCCCAAGAAGAGGTCAATGAAGTGTGCATAAATTCCACAAGAAAGATTTTAAATGCGATGCTATGAAGCACCATAAAAGCATGTTTATAAGATACATATTTACGCCTCTAGGCAATATCCTGATATCAATGAATTGTTACCGCATAAAGTTGGAATTAATTCTTGTATTTGTTCGATGTGCGTGTAGGTGTTTTTCCTATAGCCGGGTAATATGCAGGTGCTCTGTTTTTTTATTTTGTATTTTGATACGAGAGGAATGTACTTGAATTTTTCACGGAAGATCTGATTTTCAGGATTCCTTGGAATTTTTAGCATGTAATTGAAAGTTTTTTCTGTTAATCGTAAGAATTAGAAACATCAGGGAGGCATGTTCTTTTCTGAATTCGCTTGCAGATTTAAATTTAAAGATTTTTAATCGAAGATTTGAAATCAAGGCGGGAAACTTTTGGTAAATTGCATTGCAGAGGCGATGCGAATGGTCTACCCTGAATTAAATCAATTTCATTGTTCATTGGTTCCATCTGAGTATGAATAATCTCATCGACATCATGACAAAAGCGAAAATTCCCTTTGCGGCTGATGCAAAGTCGAAGTGGAGTTTGTTACCACTCAGAATTTCAATATTTCTGGTCATGGTGGTATTTTTGGTGATTGGAATTGTGGGCTTCAGTTTTCAAAAAGGCTTGGAGATGATCACTGTATACGCGCCGCTCATCAATGCCGATACCGAAATCAAGCTCAATGTATCGGTAGCGCACATGTGGGTGGAAGAAATTTTAGCGGGAGATACGACCAAAAAAGTAGACTATGTTTGGAAAGCTTTGGACAATGCCGATAAAAATGCATGGGCAATGTTGAAAGGAGGGGAAAATGCAGGCCAGGCGATTATTCCCCTGAAGGATGTCGAGATTCAGAATATAGTGAAAAAGGTTATACAGGAACTGACCGAATTCCGGGCTATTGCTGAAAGTCGCTTGTCTCATCGTGAGACTTCTTTGACGGGTTCCCCCATTGATTATCGCTATGACAAAGTGTACTCCGCATTCACCAAAAATGCGGACCAGATCAAGTATCGACTGACTGAGCTTATCGCAACAGATTTGCAGTATTTCAAGGCGACCCAGTATATTTTGATGGTTGTTTGTCTTATCATATTTGTGGTTGCCGGGATTGCTTTGTATCGGTTTGAATATTTTCGCAATCGAGCCGTACTGGCTCTCCATCAGAGCAATGAAAATCTAGAAATGGAAGTTGAAGAACATATAAATACTGAAAACAGATTGATTGAGTCGAAGGAACAGTTACGAAATCTTGGGCATCAGTTGCAAACGGTTCGTGAAGAAGAAAAAGCACACATTGCACGTGAAGTTCATGATGAATTGGGCCAAACCCTCACGGCTTTGAAAATGGAATTGGGTTGTTTGAACCATGATCTGCAATCCACCTCCGACGAAACCCGAAGTCGCATCAGCGGTATGAATGCGCTGATAGACAATACCATTCAGTCCGTTCAGCGAATCGCCACAGAACTGCGTCCGCAGATTTTGGATGTCCTCGGGCTGGCGGAAGCCGTGCGTTGGGAAACCTCAGAATTTCAAAAGCGAACCGGAATTGATTGCGAGCTTCATTTGCCGTCTTCAGACATAGAGTTGAGTCGGGAAATAAAGATCACTGTATTTCGTATTTTTCAAGAAACGATGACCAACATCGCCCGTCATTCAGGAGCAAATAAAGTAAGGGTCGACTTGCAGATGGACAGAAAGCAGGCGATCTTAAAAATTCTTGATAATGGACGAGGCATTGTTGCCAGCGAGATTTTCAATAAAAATTCACTAGGCCTTCTCGGAATTCGTGAGCGAGTGCATTTTCTGGACGGTCAATTTGACATAACGGGAAACTCATCTGATGGCACCCAAGTTCGGGTGACCATCCCTTTGGAAAGCCATGCCAACATCAAATAATAAAATCCGGGTTTTTATCGCAGACGATCATTTTGTGGTTCGCCAGGGTCTGAAGCACATTCTCAATCAGAATACTGATATGGAGGTGGTTGGAGAAGCGGAAGATGGCAACCAGGTCTTGGAGCGTATGAAAGATATGGTCGCAGACGTGGTTCTCATGGACATTGAAATGCCCGGAAAAAGTGGATGGGAAGTGATGATTCAACTCAAATCACAATTCCCCAAACTCAAGGTTCTTATGCTGAGTATTTTTTCCGAAGATCATTATGGATTGCGCCTGATCAAGGCGGGAGCCTCCGGGTACCTGACAAAATCCAGCGCACCCGATCAGTTATGTCAGGCCATTCGAACGGTGGCTTCCGGTGGCAAATTCATCAGTCCCTCACTGGCAGAAAAATTGATTGAGGAACTCCATCGGGACAGCACCAAACTTCCCCACGAAAACCTGTCTGCGCGTGAGTTTCAAGTATTCTGCTTGCTCACATCGGGTAAGAAAATAAAGGCCATTGCCGATGAGCTTTCAGTGAGCATCACGACCATCAGTACACATCGAGCCAATATTTTGGAAAAAATGGGACTCAAAAACAGTTCCGAGCTTCTTCACTATGCTTTTAAAAACGGTATCGTGCCAGAAGGTCCCATCCCACATACAGAGTCGTAACTCCCTTGCCAGCGAGTATTATATTTGTTTCCAATATGTTAGCTCACCATTAGATAGAAAATCTAGTAGCAAGAGCATCATCATTGAATATCTGAACCTACCTTTTATTTTAGTTGACGCAGTTCTCATCTAGATTTCACCTGAATAGCAAGACTTTTGTGTAGAAAGCTGCAATCCTTCCTAAAAATTCTTAGTACATGTCAGAAAAATGAACCCATCTTTGATCCCTGTTTATTGAAAATCCATTTTCTGTTTCAAAAATGTGGAAAACAAGGACAAATCGCCCGCTGATTTTACGGCATAATTCCTGCATTAAAATTCCTGTATTGTAATTCATGCATTGTTATTGGTGTATTATTATTGGTGCTAAAGAGTTTTTCCCCAATTTCCGAAAAGTAAAAGGAGTGAATCATAACTTGAAGCAGTTTTTAACTGTCCCCAATGTTTCGATGGGGTGTTTTCCCACAGGTTTACTTTCAAGCGGGCAGTTTTTTCGCCACAGATAATTTTATAGATTCCCTTTAGGAGCCTTCTGGATATGCAATTAAAGATACTGACTTTCAACTGGCACGAACCTTATATTTGCCTTCTCGCCCGGGTGGGTTGGGAGTTTTTTGTGGTCGAACCTGAGGTGGGATCAGGACAGCGTCGTCATTGGGACTACAATATGCGTCCCCTCCCTTCAAACGTAACGATTGTTTCTGCAGAGGAAGCAAAAGAACGTCTGCAAATGGAATCGTTTGATCTGGTGATCGCTAATAATATAAAGGATCTGGTTTGGGTCAAGGATTATGCTTTGCCCAAAATCAGTGTTTTCCATTGTCGATTGAGCACAGAAATTGCTATCGGCAACAATCAGGTGGACTGTGACCGATACTTGAAGTCAATTGAGCCTGTATTGAGAAATGTCCGCAATGTTTTCATATCCGAATCAAAGCGTAAAGATTGGGGGCTTGAGGGCGAGGTGATACCGCACGGTCTGGATGTTGCTGATTATAAAAACTACGAAGGCGGTACACCTGCAATTCTCCGGGTCGGCAATCTTTTGAAGGAAATGGATGTCGCGAAGGGTTTTGGGGTGAGTGAGCAGATCATCAATGGTTTTCCCTGCATCACTTTGGGGCTGAATCCTACTATTGCGGACTCTCGGTTATCCCGAGGGCTGGACGATTTGCTCGAGCATTATCGTCAATGCCGTGTCTATTTGAACACAACGATGGAGCGATATGAGGATGGTTATAATCTTTCATTACTTGAGGCAATGGCTTCGGGAATGCCCATCGTTTCCTATAAACATTCGGGATCTCCCATTGTGGATGGCGTCAATGGTTTCATCTCGGAGGATATCGATCGATTGAAGGAAAATATTGCGTTTCTTCTGGAAAACCCGGATTGCGCCAGAAAGATGGGTGAAAAGGCCCGGAACACGATCCGCAGAGATTTCAGTCTGGAAAAATTTCTGGATTCATGGCGAAAGGTGATTCATTCAACCTTGGTAGACTTTTTGAAAAATTCCGGGATTTCCATGCACGGTGAAGCGAAGGAAGATTTTTTCAAATTGACGAAAAAAAATATCATTCTTGAATATGTTTCGCATCCGGCGACAACCGCGCATTATCTGGAACGAGCCTTGAGAAGGAAACACAATGTGGTGACCTGTGGCGCGCAGATCAATGAGCTGGTTCGCGAGAAGTGGGATCTGGGGGCATTGAAGTGGGAAGCGAAATCGCAGGATATTCCATGCGATGTTCCTTCATTGTATTCTGAAGTCGAGCAACGCTTGCCCATCGGTTGGGTTCCCGACCTTTATTTTTGGGTAGAAACAGGATTGAGTCAGCCTCCAAAAGATCTCGATCAATGCAAAATTCCGAAGGCTTGTTACTTGATTGATACTCATATCCATCTTGAACAACATCTGGATTTAGCGCGTCCGTTTGACTTTGTTTTTCTGGCGCAGAAAGCTTATGTCGAGGATTTCAGGCGCGCGGGATTTGAACGAGTGTACTGGCTCCCCTTGGCTTGCGACCCTGAAATTCATGGCAAGGTGGAAGGTCTGGAAAAGCAGTGCGATGTTGGTTTTGTGGGTACAGTGGAACAGGCACCCATTCGACGAAAAGAACTTCTTTTGAAATTGGACGCGCAGTTTGATTTGAAATGCGAACGCAAGTTCATGGAGGAGATGGCTGAACTTTACTCTCATTCCAGAATCGTTTTCAATAATGCGATCCGCAAGGATCTCAACATGCGTGTTTTCGAGGGGATGTGTAGTGGCAGTATGTTGTTGACCGACCCGGCTAAAGGAAGCGGACTGGAAGATTTTTTTCAAGATGGCGTTCATTTGGCGTTGTATCAGGACGATACCTTGACGGACACCGTGCGATACTACCTGGACCATCCCGAAGAGAGAAATAAAATCGCCGAGCAGGGAAGGGCAGAAGTGCTGGCAAAACATACTTACGATCATCGTATGATACAAATGATATGTATTCTGGATGACTTTTTTCAAGCTCAGAGCGGGAACGCAAAATCGGTGAATACTCCCGTTGTGAAAACATCGGATGAAAGCATTTCGGACAAGCCAGAAACTTATTTCAGTCATGTTCGCCGGGATCTGTTTCCTCTCATCCCAGATACCGCGCAATGTATTTTGGAAGTGGGTTGCGGTGAAGGTGCGACGGGCGCAGAATTAAAAAGAGGAAAAAATGTCTTTGTTGCCGGGATCGAACTCGACTCTGCCTCGGCTGAAAAAGCTAAATGTGTTCTGGATGAGGTCTTGCAGGGAAATGTTGAAACAATGACTTTGCCTTATGGTGAGCAAAGTTTTGACTGCATTATTTTTGGCGACATTCTGGAACATTTGATCGATCCTCTGTCACTGTTGAAGAAAGTCCGCCCATTGCTAAAACCCGGTGGGAATATTGTTGCCAGTATTCCGAATGTCCAGTTTTATGCGGTGGTGGGACAATTGGCTGAAGGCAATTGGACCTATCAAAAAGAAGGCATTCTGGACGAAACGCATTTGCGTTTTTTTACTTTTAAGGAAATAAAAAAATTATTCGAAACAGCAGGGTTCGAAATCGATCAAACAGACGAAACGCTTGACCCGCAATACGCTTCCTATAATCAGCCGGGGGTTGATACGATCAAAATGGGACGAGTCACTATTTCTGATTTGAGTCCTGAGGAGATGCGCCAATTTTTCGTTTTCCAATACAAGGTTTCAGCCATTGCCAAAAAGGAAATGAAGGGGACGTTGGACGGATTGACTGAAAACTCGTTTCTTGCACAAGCGGAAGAAGCAGTTTCAAAAAAAAATTGGCAACTTGCGCTAAAATTTTTTCAGGACAATGAAGCCCTGGAACCTGATTGCATAAAAACGACATTGGGTCTGGCAAAATCCTACATGCATCTAGGGGATGTCGAAAAAGCCGAGCCTTATTACGTAAAATCTTTAAACTCCTCCCGACCACCTATCGAGGCCCGTCTTGGAATGGGAGTTATGGAGTTTCAACGCGGGAATTACAGTGCCGCCATTGGATACCTTGAAAATGCTCGAAATCTCGAACCTGAGAACGACAAAGTACTGACCGCTTTGGGAATGGCATTAATGCAAACGGGAGAAAAGGAAAAGGCGCATGATGTATTTGTTTGTGCGCTGGAGTCAAATGTCGAGAACACACTTGCCATGAACGAGTTTTTAAATCTGTCCTATGCTTTGAATAGATTTGAAGACGCCGAACGCTTGTTGACCCGGTTTCTTGAACTGCATCCTGCAAATCTTCATATCCTGTTCGGTCTTGCGGGTGTCCAGTTTGCTTCAGCGAATACGGAAAAGGCCAAAGATACTTTGAACACATTGCTTATCTTTGATCCAGTACATGTAGATGCGAGAAAGTTAATGGACCGTATCCTCGGCGAAGAATCTTATGTCAGCGTGTATTAAGAGATAATCACCCATGAATCTGTTCGAAAGAAATCTGAAGCTATTAAAATCTGTTGATCCGAGTCTGGCAAGCCGGGTCGAGTCGTCGATTTCTGCCGATTCGATTGAAGTCCAGCAGGCGAAAGACGGTTCCCCGATTCCTAAAATAGGCGGGGTCTGTCTGCACAGTGCTTATCATCCAAGGGATGAAGCGGAAAAATTGGTTGCACCATTTGAGCCGGTTGCAGGCAAGAATACGGTTGTCTACGGTCTGGGTTTTGCCTTTCACTTACAGGTTCTGCTCCAGAAGGATGTTGGTAAGATATCTGTGATCGAGCCTTCTATGGCCTTGTTTCAGGCCTTCATGACCCATATCGAAATCGAACCGTTGTTGGCAAACGTTCGGTTTGTGGTGGGACAGTCTCCCGAAAAAGTCCTGACCCTCTGCGGTCCGGCTTCGCAATGGAATGTTTTTGAGCACAAACCTTCGGTCCGTATCAACGGAACTTATTTTGATGCTTTGACGAGAGTGATTTCAGCACAGTCATTTCTAGGGGAAACCGCTCTGCGTATTCTGGTGGTCAATCCTATTTATGGCGGGTCTTTGCCAACGGCTCATTATTGCGCTGAGGCTCTGGATCATCTTGGACACCATGTCGCCAGTGTTCATTGTGAAGACTTTGCCGATGGCTTCCATGCGATAAAAAATATCACTTCGGACAAAGCCAATCGTCAGGTCCTGGATAGCTTGTTCATCAATCTGTTGGGACAGGCGATTTTGGCGAAGACGGTAGAATTCCAACCCGATCTGATTTTGGTTCTGGCGCAGGCTCCGGTCAATTCGCAAACGATTCAGTCTCTCAAAAAAATGGACATTCCACTGGCTTTCTGGTTTGTGGAAGATTTCCGAACCTTGACCTACTGGAAAGATGTCGCTCCACTTTACGACCATTTCTTTACTATCCAGCGCGGCGAGTTTTTTGAGGAGTTGGAAAAAATCAATACGCCGGATTATTATTACCTCCCGCAAGCCTGTCACCCGCAAGTGCATCGTCCGCTCAGCGAGGCTGACAACGAGGCTGATCGCGACCTTGAGCCGTATCGTGCCGATCTGTCTTTCATGGGTGCGGCGTACTTCAATCGTCAACAGAGTTTTCCGCAACTGGTGGATTATGATTTTAAAATCTGGGGCACCGAGTGGAATCTCAATACAGACATTGGCAAACGGGTACAAAATGAAAACAAACGTCTGAGCTCTGAAGAAATTGTAAAAATTTACAATTCAGGAACCATCAACCTGAACCTGCATTCCTCGACCTGTCATTCGGAATTGAATCCCAAAGGCGATTTCGTGAACCCGCGTACTTTTGAAATTTCCGCTTGCGGAGGTTTTCAACTCGTCGATCATCGAAGCGAATTGGCCGAGATGCTCGACATCGGCGACGAAATCGCAACCTTTCATTCCATTGCCGAACTGAAAGAAAAGATCGATCATTACCTTCAGCATCCCGAACAACGCAAGCGCATGGCCGAACGCGCCCGCACGCGCGTTTTGGCCGAACATACGATCGCGCACCGAATGTCGGAAATGCTGATCCACATCGTCTCCCGTCGTTTGGAGCAAATGACAGCACGCACAGCAAATAGAAGAGACCCTGTAGACAGGGTCATCGAACAGGCCGGCACGAAAGGCGAACTGGGAACGTTTCTGCAACACTTTCGCGGAACCCCCGATTTCTCGCTCAAGACCGTCATGGACAGTATCGAAAAAGGGCAGGGCGACCTCTCAAAAAATGAGATACTGTTTTTGATGCTGGATCAGGTCATGACTCAAAAAAACTGAGAACACATTCCATGAAAAATATCCTCGTACTGACATTGACCCGGCTCGGCGACCTGATACAGGGCACGCCTCTCATCTCTGGATTGCGCGCCAAGTACCCCGACGCGAAAATCACGCAAATGGTCTCGACCGATTTCGCCGAGTTTGCCGAGAGAATCCCTCATGTGGACGAAACCATCGTACTCAACCTGCGTCAGTTCAAAGGCAAAGAAGAAGATCGGCAAAGGACTTTGTGGGTGGATGTTTTTCAGTACCTCGAACAATTCATGGATGAAGTTAAGTCGCGCAAATTCGATCTGGTGGTCAACCTGAGTCACTCCAAACTGAGTGCTTTCATGAACTTGTACCTGAACCCCAAACGAACCATAGGCTTTGCCTGCAACAAAGAAGGCGACCGCATGTCACTGCATCCCTGGATGCAGTACTTCGGGATCGAGCCCTTCAACCGGGCCTACAATCCCTTCAACCTGGTTGAAATTTTTGCCCGTTGTGGAGACATGGATCCGGCAGGCGAAACCGTACGCATAGAAACCCGACCCGACGACTCCGCCAGCATTGCCGGATTGTTGGCCGAGCAGGGCATCCGGTCCGACGATTTTTTGATCGGCGTGCAAGCCGGCTCCAGTCTGGAAGGGCGACGTTGGCCCGCGCATTATTTCGCCGAATTGATCGATTCGCTGACCGCAGAACTCGGCGCGAAGATCATTCTGTTCGGCGTCGCAGGCGAATCCGAGCTGGCAGGAAAGATAAAAGATTCCGTAAAAAATAAAATGCAAGTGGTGGACTTGACCGGGAAAACAAATATCACCCAATTGACCGCCATGCTCCCGAAATGTCAGTACCTCGTGACCAACGACACCGGGACCATGCACATCGCCGCCGCATTGGGCGTGAAAATCGTCGGCCTGTTCTTTGCTCACGCGCATCCCTACGAAACCGGACCCTACGCGCCCGGACACCTGATTTTCCAGTCACGCATTGCCTGCGCCCCCTGCAGTTACGGCGTGGCCTGCAACAACATCATCTGCATCCACTCCGTGCAACCCAAACACGTGTTTGGAATGATGGCAGAACATCAACAGACTGGAAAATGGCAATGGCCTGCAAGCTGGGGAACCGCTCCAGATATGAATCTGGTCAAAACCGAATGGGATCATAAAAAACGACTGCGTCTCATCCCGCTGTTGAAACACCCGCTCCAACTCGTCGATCTCTTCAAAGAAGCCTATTACCATTTCTGGCCCATGGTGCTGGAAGGCAAGAGACTGAGCGATCCGAAAGCGACCGGAGCCGAAATCGTCCGCTTCATGAACGAACATTACGATTGTGGAGAATGGGAGAAGATACAGCCCGCGCTGGAAAGAAAGAAACAGGAACTGGAGCAATTGATCGAGCACGCCATCAAAGGCATCAAGGCAGGATTCACCGTACTAAAAAATCTGACCGGGAACCGAAACAAAGGCAACACCCTGCAAAAACTGACCGAAGAGATTGAAAGCATCGACGAGAAAATAAAAAATATAGGCTTCGCCCATCCCGAGATCAAACCCGTCGCCGAACTGTTCTCCAAACGGAAAGAGAATTTTCTGGGAGATGATCCCGTTGTCCTGACCAAAGCCACCATCCAGTGTTACCAACGACTCGAAGCCGAAAGTCGGGAATTGCTACGCGTGCTGGAGAACGTCGAACAGCACCAGACCCTGCAAAACGACGAACCAAATTTGGAAAACAAAGCTGTATTAGCGGGACGGTGAGAAAGTAAATTCTTTCTTACGGTAATTTCTCCAGTTTTTCCAACCATGCATTAAAGCCAACACACTTTTCACGTATTTTATTGATGCCAATTGCTTCAGCAATGTTAGGACCGTGGGTAATTTTGCGATAATTGGTGTCCTTTAAAAGTCTTTTCGATGGAGCAGTATCTGGAGAGTCATTAATTTTCTCTGGATTGTGATCAAACTTTGAAAGTATGTCCTTTGCCCATGTTTCAAGTGAATTGCCCTCTAGGGTAGATGATAAGGATTGTGGGCAGGAAAAAAGTAACCCTTCAAATTCGTACATCTGTATGTACGGAATCAACTTAGATTTAATTGCCGTATGTATTTTATTTGAAATTTTTGACTCAAGAGAATCCTTGGTTTCCCCAACATCTTTCTTACGAAAACCATAAAAATCATAAAGGGTAGTAACGTAATCGAAATTAATAGCTAATTTTTGCATTTCATTTCTTACCCTATCAATGCTTACACGACCACCTAGGGATATTGGTACGATAGCTATGCCTTTGTTCAATAAATATGGGGCAAGTACTTTTTTTATAAATCTCTCTTCAGTGAGTCCTTCTACGGAAACCCCTATTCTTACCATTCAGGCCGGCCTCCAATGAGATTTTTATTCCAGATATCCCCCATGCCAAAGTCTTCCAACCAATGGTGAAGTTCCTTTTCCTCTGGTCGTCTAAATGTTGAAATCCCTTTTACCTGATCTACTACAATAAAATCTTCTGGTTCGAATAGATTCGCAAATTCTACAGACTGGGTTGAACAGATCAATTGATTTGTTTTAGACACTGACTTTATGATATCTACGAGAGAATTTAAAGCAGCAGGGTGCAAACCTAATTCAGGTTCATCCAAGACAATTGTGTACGGTCTTAAATATTCAGGTTGAAGAAATAAAACGGTCATGCAAATAAAACGGGCAGTGCCATCGGAAAGTTGATTTGCAGAAAAGGGTATGTCGTGGTCACGATGAATCCACCTTAGAAGAAGAGATTCCTCCCCCTCTTTCCCTCCTCGAGGTTCAAGGTAAAAATCGTGAAAAAAAGGTGCTATTGTTTGGATAGCAGAAACTATTTCCTGATAACTTGACGGTGCTTTATTTTTGAGATGGTAAAGGAAAGGGGCCAGATTACTAGCATCAGAATGTAAGAATGAATTTGAATTTAAATCTTGAGCTTGTTTAAATCCTGCCTTGGGTCCCGTGTCATGAAAATGATAAACACGACATTGATCCATGTATTGTTTAGTATATTTTTGTACATAATCGCTTGCGGCTGCTGAACCTGGGAGAAGTCCGCTTTCGCCCAGTTTTCCTCTAATACCCCAGTGTTTGTTTGAGCCTGAAAAAGTACAGTATTCATTATCAAAAACAAGGGAATCATCATTTTCGCCATGAACAAAATCTACATGATACCCATTGTTTGCAATTTCAATATCAATCGTAATTTTGGAGGTCGTCTTTGGACCAAAATGGAAGAATGTGTTAGCAAAACCATTTCTTTCTACATGAGTCCGAAGTTTACCTAACGAAAGATTACTTAAAAATGAAAATATTGAAATGAAGTTTGATTTTCCAGACCCGTTTGCGCCAATCAAAATATTAATAGGATTCATTTCTAAATTGAGATGCTTAATAGATTTGAATCCACAAATCTCTATTTTTTTAAGGTGAGTATTTTGTTGCTCAAACATTGGTCTGTAAGCTCCAGACATGGGGAAAACTATTTGACAATATGATAGCGATGAAGTTGTTTTTAGACATTAAATTTTTTAAGCACTTCGCATTTTTTTGTTGTGGTTGGCACTATTAGCTGAAAATATTTTGGCTCATTCCATCATAGTGGTATTATAAATTTTTCTATGAATCAACTC
Source organism: Nitrospinae bacterium CG11_big_fil_rev_8_21_14_0_20_45_15 (assembly GCA_002787235.1). Taxonomy (GTDB): domain Bacteria; phylum Nitrospinota; class Nitrospinia; order Nitrospinales; family VA-1; genus Nitrohelix. Next base: position 184,018 of record PCWG01000015.1, on the reverse strand, counting down.
CACTCTTAAAGAGTAGTAGTGTTAAGCTTAACAAAAAAGCCCTCGGATCGATTGATCCGGGGGCTTTTATTTTGTGGTTGACCGCTTTGCATCTGGATTTTACAGAATGCAGGTGGCGGATTTGAGTTCTTCAATGAGGACTTTTTCGTTTTCGCTGTAGTCGATGGGGACTTCGAGCAAATGGACTCCGGGAGTGTTGAGGCATTTGTCGAGCAGTTCGCTCAGTTGTGCGGAGCTTTCTACGCGGTGGCCTTGCGCTCCATAGGATTCTGCGTATTTCACGAAGTCGGGGTTGCCATAATCGAGTCCGAAATTGTCAAAGCCTTTTCCGGACTGTTTCCATTTGATCATTCCGTAGGCGTTGTCGCGGATGACGAGCACGGTCATGTTGAGTCCCAGTCGTACGGCGGTCTCCATTTCCTGTGAGTTCATCATGAATCCGCCATCGCCGCAGATGGCCATGACTTTCCGGTCGGGATAGACGATTTTGGCTCCCATGGCTGAGGGAAGTCCGGCTCCCATGGTGGCGAGTGCGTTGTCCAGGAGCAGGGTGTTGGGCTCGTGGGCTTTGTAATTGCGCGCGAACCAGATTTTGTAGATTCCGTTGTCAAGCGCGAGAATTCCGTCATCGGGCATTAGGGTTCTGATTTGCGAAACGAGGTATTGCGGGATGATGGGAAAGCTGGAATCGTTTTCCTTGTTTTTGACGTTTTTGTTGACTTCATCGGTGACACGCTGGAAATAGCTAAAGTCCCATTGCGAGTTGTTCTCAATGGTGTCGGTGATTTTTTTGATGGTGTTGGCGATGTCGCCAACGATGTCGAGTTGTGGAAAATAAACGTCGTCCACATTGGAAGGCATGTTGTTGATGTGAATCACTTTGGTGCCGCCAGCTTCCATGAGGAAGGGGGGCTTTTCGATGACATCGTGTCCGACGTTGATGATGAGGTCGGCGCGATCAATGGCGCAATGCAGGTAATCGTGTTGTGACAGGGCGGCGGTTCCGATGAACTTGGGGTTTCTTTCATCCACAACGCCTTTTCCCATCTGCGTGTCAAAAAAGTAGATGCCGGTTTTTTCAATGAAGCGGGTCAATTGAACACGTGTTCGATTGCGGTTGGCCGCGGCTCCTATGAGCAATAAGGGCATTTTTGCGGCGCGGATCATTTCCACGCCTTCGGCTATGATTTTAGGATCTGCTGTCGGGCGGCGTTCGCGGCCGATATTGACCGGGGCACCATTGCATTGTTCTTCGGCGATGTCTTCGGGCAGTTCGAGGTGGACGGCACCGGGTCGCTCGGTCTGGGCGATGCGAAAGGATTCCCGAACGAGAGAGGGAATATTGTTGCCATTGACAATCTGTTTGGAAAACTTGGTCAAGGGACGCATCATCTCGACAATGTCAAGAACCTGAAATTTGCCCTGTTTGCTTTTTTTGATAGGTTTTTGTCCGGTGATCATCACCAAAGGCATGCCGCCCAATTGTGCGTAGGCCGCAGAGGTCACCAGATTGGTAGCACCGGGTCCGAGAGTTGCTATACAAACTCCCGCTTTACCGGTCAGACGTCCGTAGGTTGCGGCGATAAAACCAGCCCCTTGCTCGTGCCGTGTCAAGACCAGTTTGATGGAAGAGCCCTTCATTGAGTTTAAGAAATCAAGATTTTCTTCTCCAGGTACGCCAAAGATATATTCAACGCCTTCTGCCTCAAGAGAACGGATGAATAAATCTGATGCCTTGATGGCCATAAAAACTCCTAAAGGTTAGGGGATGAATTTTATAATATTTGAAGAATATCGAATTTTATTGGGCTCAGTATATAGTAGTGGGGAAAAAATGGGGAATAAAAGTCCGGATCTTACCTCAAGGTACACAGTTCCATGAGAGTGGCTGAGCCGGGCAGGTAGGAAGCTAAATCGTCGGCACCATTTCTACTCAGGAATTTCTCCAGAAATACTAGGGCCGCGCCACCACCGGTGGAAACAAAAAAGTTGGAGGTAAAATAATTCCACAGAGTGTAACAATCGCTTTCCTTAAAATCGACGGAAACAAGGCTTCGGTTGATAGGACTGGCCAATTGTTTTTCAATTTGCGTTTTAATGATGAGTTTCATCTCATCCATTGAAACCTTGTTCAGAATCGCGGCAGAGTCTCCACCACCGATCACCACTTGCAAATCTTCATTGAGTATCGCGCCCCCAAATAATAGCTTGGCCAGTTCCATTGAGCCTTCCGCATAAGACGGGCAGTGGGGGTGATCGTAAGCACCGAGAGGGCCATTCCAGAAAACATTGCGGACATTTTCGTGCAATATGGTTTCGGTGAATGCTTGTATTGTTTTGGGGCCCAGATCGAGCTGGAATTCTCTTTCAAGATCGGGATATTCTTTGATTATATAAGAGGGATCGTCAAAGTTTGCCGCAACCTTGTAATCTACAGGGAAAATTATCTCAACCTTGTGTTCTTTCGCCATGTTGAGAATTTCTCCGGCGGATTTGATTTCGTTCAATAAGTCCTGATTTTTTTCAGCATCATGGGAGAGCAGTTTTTTGGGCAGATTATTTGCCGTAAACGGAATCTCTGGTGAAAAACGATCGCGTGCCAATAAAAAAGCATTGACCATTTTTCCGCCAATAAAGATGGATTTTATTTGCGTTTGGACGAATTGTTTGAGAATATTGATCTTGTCGGCAACTTTCGCTCCGCCGGCGACAACTACAGTCTTCTTGGGGTTGGCCATCGTGCTACGGCCAAATTGACCCAGCTTCTGGATTTCCTCGTAGAGTAAGATCCCGGCAACGACAAGCTTCTCCTCTTTTCTCATGATTTGTGGGAGCATTCCGATACTTCTGGTGATACGGTGGCTGCATCCGAAAGCGCAATTGACGTAAACGTCAGCAACTTTTCCCAACTGTTCGATAAATTCCAAGCGGTATGCGTCTGGATTGGCAGGGTCCAAAAGGTACCTCAAATTAGGCAAAAACTTGATGCCCCCCAGCGGAAAACGATTGTGTTCAAAAATTTCGAGTGAACTTTTTAACTGAGAGTCTATAATTTCAGGCGGGAATATTGTATAGGTGTCTTCGTATTTTTCACGAATCAGGGTGTCAAAATGAGAGCAAACAAATTGGATATTAAAAACCCCGTCCCATCCAGCATAATCCTTCATTTTATGCGGGCGTCCCAGATGAGAACCTATTATAATGCGACAGTTGCCATCGGTCAGTTCATGAATTTTACTGAATGTAGAATCAAGGAATCGGCGGATACGAGTATCATCCGCCACGCGGTAATACCCTTTATGTGGACCAAGCGGAACATTGAAGTCCGCTCTTATGAAAATAGTTTTGCCAATTAAATCAGCGGGACGCAGTGCCGATAAAGACAGTAATCCGATGTCATTTTTCATTGTCGGAGCCTTTAAAACGAGTGTGGTTACGACTTGTTTTTTTAAACGATTTGAAATTTTTTGCAAGCCAATTCTCGAAAAATTCATTATTTTTTTTTAAAATGAATATAGCTTTTGTAAGTGCTTGATATTTATGAACTTAATTTAACACATTTTGTCTTCAATTTCACCCGGTAGAATACCGTTTTAACAAAAAAAGTGAAATATTGAAAAAGGCAAGTTACAGAAAAGGTACGGAACGAAACAAATGTCAAAAAAAATAATGCTGATTAATGCGGATCAGCCCGAGCAGTGTCGAGCGGTTGTTCTTGAAGACGGCAAGGTTGAAAACTTTATATCCGAGCATGCAGCGAATGAGCAGATCAAAGGGAATATTTACGTTGGAGTCATAAACCGTGTCGAGCCGGCAATTGAAGCCGCTTTTGTAGATTTTGGCGGAAAGAAGTTTGGATTTCTCCCGTTTAAGGATGTTCTCAAGGAATCCTATTTGCAAACTGGCGAAAAAAAGGCACGCGTAAGGATTCAGGATGTATTGGTTCGAGGGCAAAAAATACTCGTACAGGTTGTAAAAGAGGGGCGCGATCACAAAGGCCCGTCGCTCTCCAATTCCATTTCAATTCCTGGACGATTTCTTGTTCTGATGTTCGGGAGCGAAGGAAGTGGTATTTCCCGAAAAATTGAGGATGAGGACGAGCGGAAGAAATTGCGCAGTATCGTTGAAGGCTTTAATCTGCCTGAAAATATGGGCGTGATCATAAGAACAGCGGGTGTGGGGCGTACCAAGCTGGAGCTTCAAAAAGATCTGCAAATGTTGATGAAGATATGGGGAAATCTACAGGAGACGATGACTTCGGAGAATAAAACGCCTCCTTTCCTCCTTTATCAAGAAGCGGATATGGTGCAAAGGACTGTTCGTGACCATTTTACTGCTGATACCGACGAAATCATTGTAGACAATAAAGAAGCTTATAAGGCTGTTCGTGGCTTTGTAAAGCTGATTTTGTCCAGGATGCAAAGTAAGGTGAAGCTTTATCAGGACACTTTGCCGCTATTTTCTGCTTTTGGTGTTGAAGAACAGATCGAATCCATTTATCAGCGATCGGTGAATCTGCCTTCAGGTGGATCCATCGTGATCGATGTTGGCGAAGCTATGGTTTCGATCGACGTGAACTCCGGAAAAACTACAAATTCAAGTGAACTGGAAGCAACTGCACTCAAAACCAATCTTGAGGCGGCGGATGAAGTGGGACGACAACTCCGGCTGCGCGATTTGGGTGGGTTGATTGTTATCGACTTTATCGACATGTTCCAGAAAAAGAACAAAATTTTAGTCGAAAAGCAGGTTAAAAAAGCCTTTAAAGAAGATAAGGCACGAATCAATCTGGCGCGTATTTCCAAATTTGGTTTGCTGGAAATGTCTCGGCAGAGGATGTCGCCGCCTGTGAAAGAAGGCATCTTTGAAAAATGTCGGATTTGCGAGGGCACGGGGCATGTTCGAGCTGTGGGTGCTATGGCTGTGCATGTTTTAAGAAAAATTCAGGAAATGATTGCTTCTGGGGTTGTGAAGGAACTTTCTGTCGAGGTGCATGCAGACGTTGTCTCGTACCTTTTGAACAACAAGATGGAATTTATTCGTAACTTGCAGGTGGACAATAAAGTCAAAGTCAATTTTTCAGGGAAGTCCCATTTGGAATTTTCTGACTTTCAATATCGGGTGATTGAGCGTTATAAAAATGATGATTCCGAGATTGTTCCTAAAGGAAAATTCAAGACTCCGAAGCTGGTAGAGGAAACAGTGCGTCCGAAACAGGTTGAGAAGGTCGCTCGTCAAAAACCGGTTCACGAAGCGGTCGCAAAAAAACAGATTGCAGAAGCCCCCCCGCAGAGGCAGAAAAAAGTGGTGCCCGTTCGAACGGATGCGGTGGAGCCTGCTAAAGCTGTTGAAAGTGAGATCGAAAATATACCGACGGTGGAAGGGGAGGACCTCAATAACAAGGCAGAGAAAGGACGTTCGTCCCGCAACCGATTTCAGCGCAGACCGCAACGCAGACCTCGGCAAGTGCATGGGCGGCGTCGGCGTTATTCCCGGCGCTACGATCTTTATGCAAAGTTACCCAGTATTTCAAGATTCAGCAATATCCTTAAGAAGTCTTTAAAGCAAAAAGCAAAGCCAAAAACAACACAAAATGGAGGGCGCGCGCAATTGCCTGCTGGAGTGCATCCTGCTTTAAAACATCAAGTGCATCGGATGCCACAGGCACCTGCAAAACCCTCCTTTAAGGTGCAAGGACCTCCGAATGTGACGGCAAAACCGCCGTATAAGTAGGGGAGAGTGTGTCTAAATAGATTTTGCGCAACGGAAGCCAGTGTCCCAAAAACGCAAATGCGGGGGTGCAAAATTTCGAAAGGGGATCATGGTAAATTCTTTCATAAAACCATGGTCGCTTTTTCGAATTGCGGCTCCCCGTGTGACTTTGAATTTTTTCCCAAAATTGGGATCTTTATATTTTGAGTCCGGGTAGGCTTGGTACCAACTGGCTGTCCATTCGGCCAGATTGCCGTTCATATTGAAAACATTAAAAGGGCTGATGTCCTTGGTCGATGGGTCGGGAGGCAGGACCCGTGATCCGAGATTGGCATTGTCCGGTTGAAAATCATTGCCCCAGGTGAAGAGGCGGCCGTCAGTACCTCGGGCGGCTTTTTCCCACTCCACTTCGGTGGGCAGTCGTTTCCCAAGCCAAAGGCAGTAAGCATCGGCTTCATACCAGTTGACTCCCCGTACCGGTTCCATAATGGAATCGATCTTGTATTTGCCAGTGGGTTTGAATCGTATGTAATCTTTATATGTTACTTCAAACTTATCTATCCAAAATGACTTTAATGTTATGTTTTTTATAGGTTGAGCATTGGAGCCTGAGGATTGTGGCAGGTTGAAGAAGGCGTGGGTTTTTTCAGGGTCAATACCGAATTGAAAGGTTCCAGAAGGAATCAGCACCATGTCATTGGGTTCCTTAGTGGTGCATGACAAGGCAAAAAAAAGAATGAGTATGATGGGGTAGTGAAGTCGTTTCAATTGTTTTTCGCGGTGGATGGTTGAACCTTTTTAGAGGGTGGCGGGAGGAATTTCCCATCCGCTTCCGATTGGAAGGCGTAGGCGATCGACAGGCAGGCGGCTTCTTCTCTTGTGCACATGACGGAGCGACAATCAACATCCTCATTTTTGCAATAGTAGTTCAGAATTTTCATTTTCATAAAACGTCCCGAATGTGTTTTAACGACATACACATTTTTGTTGGATTCAATATTGTGGGTACGTGTTCGGTAGTTATACCAGTCGGAAATGGCCTTGTTGCTCAGTTTGCCGAAGCTTTTGGTCATTTGGACATAACCGGTTGGAGGGGCTGATGTTACAGAGGCGATATCTACCGGTCCAAGGTTGATAACCCCGACCTCTGCGCCTGTTTTCAGCTCTCCACCGTTGGTGATTATTTTTGTTCTTTGAAACCCCATGTCCCAGTTTTTTTGTTTTATTTTATCCAGTTCCTGCTCGGGTTCTTCCACGTTGAATGTTTCACCCGTGGCAAAATCGAGCAAGGTCCAAAAATCTTTGGAGGTCGCGTCGACTTTTATTATAGGATAACTGTTGCCGGGAACGACTTTTTTCGGTAACTTGGGTGGGAGGCGGACGGTCTCAAAGTCTTCAATGTTCCCGAGCATGTAGTTCAGGGCCGAATGAAAGACAAAGGTGCCGAGCAAAAGGGCGGCAAATATTTTAAGCGTATTGTTCATAAGAGTGAATTCAGGAAAGTATCTTTTAATTGCGGTGTTGGAGCAACAGATATTTTGTCGTGATTGAGGTTTTTCTTCGATTAAAGAGCTATTATTCCTATTTTATAGCGGGTAGGGTATAATAATAAACAGTTTTTAAGTCAAACATTCTACAATAAATAAAGAGTTGATTAAAGTGAAGGATAAGTATTTCGATTTTAAAAAATCGCAGATAGAGCAATATCTGGAGGCGGAGTTTAAGAAAAAATTCCGCAAGCCGGGGCGTATATCTCTGCGCAAACGTCAAAAGTTTTTGAAAGACATTACCCGTAAAGCAAGCAAGAGATTCGGGAAAGACGTTTTATGCCTTGTCGATTTTAACAAAGGGGGTTTCCGGTCTCTCATATCCCCCGCACGAGTTGAGTCAACTGACAAGGGAAGTTTGTATCAATCCTTTGTACATTCCCAGGTGTTTTATACATCCCATTGCTTGGAAAGATTCAGTTTGCGAACCGATACTCAGGAAAATTGTATTCTGGCCCTCGATGGTTACATGGCGGACGCTCTTTTAACATTTGGTGAGCATGAAGGTTATCTGACCTGCCCGGTAGGGGTGTTTGCTTATGTGCTTGAAAATGAACGTTTGGTTGTGAAGACTTTTTTAAACTTCGAAATGTTGACTGAAAATCAGATTTTGGATTTTTACGGACCCGGGACCATGTCTGTGATTTCTGAGGAATATCTGACCGATGACTTTAATGAGAGTGATTTTATCCTCATGGACGATCTAGAAAGCCACTCTGAGAATGTTAATTCAGAGTCCCCGTAAAAAAGGCACCACTCTATGCATCATGAGGCCAATGTGGAGGATGGCTTTCACGTTAGGCAAAGTTTGAATTTTTCCACAATTATCCTCGCTTCCTTGAGTATCTACCTGCGAATATCCTGGCCAACGCAATGATTCAGGTTTTTAATGCGCACAAAGTCTATGGTTCATCGAGTCCCGCTCTTGACAACGTATCTTTAAACGTTAAGCGCGGTGAGTTCGTATTTCTAACCGGACCGAGCGGTGCGGGCAAGACGACTTTACTCAAAATTTTGTTTCGTTGGGAAAATATAGACAGTGGTCAGATATTGATCAATGGAGTAAACATCTCGAAAATACCCGCCAACAAAATTTACGCGCACCGCCGACAGATCGGGTTTGTTTTCCAGGATTATAGATTACTGCCAAACAAAACGGTGTTTGAGAACATTGCTTTTGCTCAGGAGATTCTCGGAATTCCCCAGAAAACGGTTCGCAAAAGAACATGGGAAACTTTGAAGAATGTTGGATTGACGCATAAAAAAGATTCCTTCCCTTTGCAATTGTCAGGGGGCGAGCAACAGCGTGCCGCGATTGCCCGGGCTTTGGTCAATGACCCTCAACTGATTCTGGCTGACGAACCCACAGGAAATCTGGACCCTGAAATTTCTGTGGAAATATTGAAGCTTTTTGAAAAGGCCCAATCGCTGGGAGTCACCATTGTGTTTGCAACACATAATCAGGAAATGATTCGCTCGGGAAAACATCCCGTTATCATGCTCCATAGAGGGAAACGGGTTCAGCCTTGAAAGCTTATCTGCACTTCGCAATCAACGTGGTATTGACGACCTATGGGAACATTCGTGCCAGTAAAAAGGTGTTTTTTGTCTCAATAGCGACAAGCTCTGTTGCGTTCTCAATACTCGGACTTTTCCTTTGTTTTTATGTAAGTTTAAGTGGTATTCTTGAGAAACTGGATGATCAGGTTCGCGTCATCGTTTATTTGGAAGATTCTATAACTGAAGAACAGAGTTTGGACATTGAGGAATTGGCACGGAAACTTCCCGAACTGGAGAGTATCAAGAGTTTTTCCAGAGAATCTGCCTGGGAGGAGTTTAAGGAAAATTTTTCAGACAAGCTTCCTGTTTTGATGGAGTTGGAAAGCAATCCTCTGCCAGCATCCTATGATTTGAAGTTGAAGCCTGTCTCAGATTCGGTTGAGAAATTGAAAGAAATTGCCGGTAAGTTTGCAAAATTGGAAGGAGTGGAAGCCGTCGATTTTGGGGAACAGTGGATCTCTCGTTTTAAAGGTTTCATGTTATTCCTCCAGGTTTTTCTTGTTTCGGCGGGGGGGTTGTTGACTTTGGGACTGGTGTTGATTTTGTCCAATACGATCGAACTCTCTATTTACTCAAAGCAAAGTGAAATCGAATTGATGTTGATGATCGGGGCGACGCCCCTGTTCATCAAACTGCCATTTTTACTGGAAGGTGCGGTGCAGGGAATATTGGGTTCTACCATTGCGCTGGGTTTTGTCAAAGGTTTTCAACTTTACGTGGATGCTCAATTTGGAGAAGATCTGGCATCTGCGCTTTTTGGATTGCGCTTCGATTATTTGCCTCCGGCGTATGCCTGGGGAATCGTTTTGTTGAGTGCTCTGGTGGGCTGGTTGGGAAGCATGCTTTCTGTAGGGCAATTCATTTCTATCAAACAAAAATGATTCGACACCTGATAGCATTTATATGTATGAGTGTGATCGCGGGAATTTTTTGGGTACCGCTTGGGGCTCTTGCAGACGAGGAGAGCGAACTCAACTCTCTAATAGAAACGGATAAGAAAGAGTTAGAGCGCATCAAAGAGCGTCTTGAGAAGCAGGAAAAATCGTTGTCAAGCGTGGGAGTCAAAACACAGTCGGTTTTAAAAACGTTGCGAGGGCTTGACGATCAGCTCAAGTTGAGAGAACGTGAGTTGAAAATCTATCAGTGGAACATGGAAGCCAACCGGAAAAAGATCGTCGCTTTAAAGGCCAAATCGGCAAGGGGTCGTGAAAGTTTGAGTAATTTGAATCGCGCTGTTTCCAAAAGAGTTCGAGCGATCTATAAAGAAGGGGGGTTGTTCCCTCTCAAATTGATGTTTTCAGCCAGTAATTTTAGTGATTTGATACGTCAAAGGACTTATCTTGAGTCCATAGGAAAATACGATTCAGAGCTTTTTAAGGAGTATAAAGACCAATTGCAGTCGCTCAGGGCTGAGGAAACGGCTGTAGAGAGGGCACGCGCCAAGTTGATCCGGTTGGAAAAAAACGCCCTCGAAAAACAGGAAGAAATCAAATCTCGAAAACACTCAAAATCTGACTTCCTGACGAAATTAAAAGCTGAAAAGAACCTTTATCTACAGGCGCGCAAAGAATTGATTGCGAGTTCAGATAGATTGAATACCCTGATATCGGGAATGCAATTGAAGTTAAGCCTTGGAAAAGGACTGGACATATCTGATAAAAAGGGAAGATTGGTGCTTCCTGTGACGGGCGAGATTCTTAATAAATTTGGAACCTTCAGACAAAAGAAATTCGGGGCATTGATTGTTTATAATGGTATCAATATAAGAGCTCAAAAAGGTGAGCCTGTACGCGCTATATCCGCAGGAAAAGTATTGTTTGCAGATTTTCTTGAAGGGTATGGCAATATGGTCATCCTTGGGCACGGCGAGAAGCATCATTCTCTGTATGGACATTTAGACGAAATTGTTACACAAGTGGGGCGCTCCGTTCAGTCTCGCCAAATCATAGGAAAAGCTGGGGACACCGGTTCTTTGGATGGAGTTTCTCTTTATTTGGAAATCAGACGTGACGGAAAACCAGTGGAACCCACACAATGGTTTAAACTTGCACAAAAATAATCGTAATTTTGGAGAATAACCTTGAACTCAAAAGCAAAACTCAATCTTAGCAGGGTCATCGGAGCCTTCTGTCTCACATTGGTGGTTATTCTGGCACCCGTTACAGGGGTTGTGGCCAAGGAAAGCTCGTCTGAGGAGGGTGCTCCACGTACCAGTACCTATGAACAGTTGAAAATTTTCTCTGAAATCCTCTCTTTGGTCGAGAGCAACTATGTAGAAGATGTTGACCCAAAGAGCTTGATCGAAGGAGCGATCCGCGGCATGGTCAAAACTCTGGATCCCCATTCCTCTTACTTAAATGCGGAATCTTTTAAGGCAATGCAGGTTGAAACTTCTGGCAAGTTTGGTGGTTTGGGCATCGAAATCAGTATGCGCGGTGGTGTTTTAACGGTCGTGTCTCCTATTGAAGACACACCTGCCTGGAAAGAGGGTGTTCTGGCAGGCGACAAGATCATCAAGATTGAGGGAGAGTCTACTCTGGATATGACCCTCACAGAAGCGGTCACTCATATGCGGGGTGAACGGGGCAAGCCCATTACAATCACTATATATCGAGAATCTGTTGAAGCTCCGTTCGATGTGACGATTGTTCGGGATATCATCAGCGTACAAAGCGTAAAGCATAAGATTTATGAAGATTCTGTTGGCTACATCAGTATCAGAAGCTTTACAAAAACCACTTCGGGTGATTTGGACAAAGCTTTGGCATATCTTGAAGAAAAAGGTATCAGCAAGTTGATTTTGGATTTGAGAAACAATCCTGGTGGATTGCTCAATCAAGCCGTCGAGGTTTCTGACCGATTTTTGGAGGGTGAAAATCTGATCGTCTACACAAAAGGTAGAAGTGACGAACAAAATATGAGATTCACTACTCGCGAAGACATCAAACGTGTCACATTTCCTATGGTGATACTTGTAAACGGTGGCAGTGCCAGTGCGTCTGAAATTGTTTCCGGTGCCTTGCAGGATTTAGGGCGAGCGGTGATTTTGGGTACAAAAACCTTCGGCAAAGGTTCGGTGCAAACCATTATCCCTTTGAGCGATCAATCTGCATTGCGTTTGACGACAGCGCGCTATTACACACCCAGTGGTCGAGTCATTCAGGAAAATGGGATTGTTCCCGATATTATTGTTGAGCAAGATCCGATTCCTCAAGAAGATGCGGCAAAAGACAATAAAGATAAAGAGGACAGCGTTGAGAAGGAAAAAATTCGACGCTTTCTCCGTGAAAAAGATTTAAAAAAACACCTCAAGGGCAAAAGCAGTATTGACGGCGATCAAGCTGTAGAAGAAGCTCAGGAACAGGCAGAAATAGAAAAAGGTCACGAGGAATTGCGATTGGAATTGAAGAAAGATTCACAATTGCGGCATGCCGTGTTTTTGTTGAAGAGTTGGGGCATTATGAAAAATACGATCAAGAAAACCGTTGAATCGGAATATGAAGGCGGTGCGAAAGTCAGCTTCAATCAACAATAAATAAAATCATTCCTCACAGGTTCATATATATATGTATGTATTGGGTATTGAGACTTCCTGCGATGAGACTGCCGCCTCTGTCGTGAAAGATGGCGAGCATATTTTGTCCAATGTGATCGCGGGGCAAAGCGAAATCCATTCCCGTTATGGCGGTGTGGTGCCTGAACTTGCAGGGCGGGCGCATATCGATCATATTCATTCGGTGGTTTACTCCGCTGTTGTGGAAGCGAATATAAAGCTTTCAGAAGTTGATTTGATTGCTGTGACGCAAGGACCGGGATTGGCGGGTTCTTTGTTAGTGGGGTTGAACTTCGCTAAAGGATTGGCTTACGCTTTAAAGAAGCCGGTGATAGGTATCAACCATCTTGAGGGTCATTTGACCGCTATTTTTTTACAGGAAGCCATTGCCTTTCCTTACATTGCGCTGAGCGTTTCGGGTGGGCATACTGACCTGTATCGAGTGGACGGTTTTGGACATTATAAACTTCTGGGTCAAACCCGGGATGATGCCGCCGGTGAGTGTTTTGACAAAGTGGCAAAAATGATGGGTTTGCCATATCCGGGCGGACCTGTGATTGAAAAGCTTGCCCGGTCGGGTGATTCGACGGCGCATCCTTTTCCACGTTCCTTTCTTCAAAAGGGTTCTCTCGACTTTAGTTTCAGTGGTTTGAAAACCTCAGTTAAAAACTTTTTGCAAACCCGCCAGAACGAAAAAGGGCTGAAGTTGTCCGATGCAGATATTGCCGCCTGTTTCCAAACAGCCGTTGTGGATGTCCTGGTTGCAAAGTTACTTTCTGCCTGTAAGCAGGAAAGAGCCTGTCGTGCAGTGATAACAGGGGGCGTGGCGGCGAACAGTGCGTTGAGGCAACACGCTGAAAATGAATTAAAAAGACACTCGATCGATGTGTGCTTTCCAAAACCGGTATTTTGTACGGATAATGCCGCTATGATTGCGATTGCGGGTTATCATCGATACAAGGAAGAACCTGTAGATCTTAAAAATGCATTTGAACTGGATGCTTTGGCGTCATTAGCACTTTGACCGGCTTCCGCTTCTCAGAATAGGCAGGCTTAAAGCGTTGTTCTATTATAGGATAAGAGATGGCAGAAGATAATCGCGATGAAGCGGCAGAGCTGGAACGACTGCTCAGTGAAGCGGATGCCCAGGAAACGGCAGAGAAGGGGATTGTTGGAAAATTATTTTCCAGCAAAAAAGCGACGATGATCACTTTGGCCGTTTTGCTCGTTTTGCTTGTGGGGGTAGGGGCGGGAGTTTACTTTTTTTTGATGGAAGAAAAACCCGCAGAGGCTCCAGCCGCTGAAGAGGTTGAGAAACCGGTTGTAGAGGAGGAACCTGCAGAGGCGGTTGAGAAAATTTACATCTTCAAATTTCGGAACTTTTTTCTGCCCTTGCGTGAGAATGGCAAAGAAACCGGGAAATTCATTTCGGTCACACCCAATTTGAGATTGAGTAATGCGACGATGTATAAAGAGATTTCCAAGGTGCAGGCCTTGATAAGGAAAAATATTTACCTTATTCTAAAGCGAAAAACACCCAAGGATTTACTCGAAAACAAGTCGGAAGCCAAGGAACGGATCAAAAGGGAAATTTTGACAGCTTCCAATGCGTTGCTACTGAGCGGAACGGGAACGATCAATGATGTTTTCTTCACGCAATTTATAATAAAATGAAATAAGAACGTGTGAGCAGATTTTCGCAAGCGGATGTCATCTTGACTTCTTCAGGATTGGACGTATATTTGTATAGCCTTCTCTAGAAGGCTTTTCCCTTTATTGAGGAGAGGACGTATGTCAACGACCGTTGTTGGGAATATGCAACAGGTGATACAAATGACACCCGTTGCGGAAAAATTGCAGGATCTTTCTCATCAGTTGGTCAATGTAGCGGCTCAACAAAAGGACGAAGATCGTGCGGCGGAGGATGAATTGCGATTGCTGGAAGTTCAGGATCCCTCCGAATCCAGTGAGGTCACACCGACCGATCCAGAGCATCCTAAAGATAAAAAACGTCCATTTAAGCGCAAAAAAAGAACCGCTGGAGTGGTTGAGAACGATTCCTCTGGAGAAACGACGCCTCCTCCCACTCGAATCAATGAAAAGACAGGTCAACAAGTCGATCTGGTCGTATAATCCCCCCTTTGATGAACATTCTGATTGTTATTCAATTTTTTCTCACCTTGGTTTGTGTTTGTGCTTTCATTGCTTGTTATTTCAAATTAAAGAAAATTGAGAAACTCGTCTGCCTCGATTCGGTCAAGCCGGAAGAAATTCTGGATTTAAAAGACTCGATTGAAGATTTAAATCAAGAAGCTCTAAAGATTGCACAAGAAATTGGCGAAAAGTTGGAAGAGTACCGGAAACTTGGTTTTTCGGAGACTGATAACGCACTTTCCAGTCAGAGCAGAGAATATTACCAAAAGGCCAAACAACCCTCTCTCCAATCTGAAAAATCTGATAAATACGCTCCGGCATTGAAGCTTGTAAAAGAAGGAATGAGCGTTAAAGATGTCGCAAAACAGCTTAAAGTTCCCGTTGGAGAACTTGAGTTGGCGTTGGAATTACGGAAAAAATCTTTTGAGTGATATCGAAATGTTTTTCTGATTTTTAATATAATCTGAGAGAAATCAGTTGAGAGTCTGCCTTGTTAATTAATGATCTCACCAGCAATATTTTAAAAATTCTTTCAGGGGAAAGCGGCACTCCCACCCTGGATCCTGCTTTTATCAAATCTCTGAATCTAGGCCAAATACTGACTGCAACGGTGCTCAAGACCTTTGCGGGTAACCAGGCATTGGTGGATTTTGGAGGGCACAAGGCATTGAGTCAGACCTCCTCCAGTGTGACCGTGGGGCAGAAGGTACAAGTCAGAGCCGAGCGTCTGAATTCGGCCCCTGTATTTAAAATTATCGACGAACCTCCTCTCTCTCCACCAAGGCCAGCAGATTCTCTGACAATCAACTCTTCCAAACAGACAAGGTCAGATACGGCACCCCCACCATCCAGCCCGATCAAAATATCGGAACCCGAGACGTTCAATCGATTGAACCTGAAATCAGGCGAAACGGTAGAAGGTAAAGTGATTGCATCGCATACAGATACCCAAGTTAAGACAGGCTCCCGAGTTGAAGTTGCTTTTAAAGGGCAGGAATTCGAAGTGCGTTTGCCCGAAAATCAGGCCAAATCTGGCGATGTGGTGACTTTGAAAGCAAATGGAAACAATTCGTTTGATCTTCTTATAAAAAACTCTTCTGAGGCTGAAGCAAATAGCTCCCCCTCTGTCAGTACCGCAATGATCAAATCATATTTGTTGTCAAAATCTCCTTTGATTCAATTGGCGCAAAATTTAACAAGTTTATTGGAAACGATACCATCAGACATCAAGGTCAATTCTGACCTATTGGTACGTTTGAAAGAAATTCTGGAAGTGATTGTCCCTAAAGAGGGGCCGCCAGCCAATGCGGATCAAATAAAAAATCAGGTCGGAACCACGATTCAGTCGACTGAAAGTAAGATTTTTCAATTGATGACTTCACCAAGGTCAAAAGATTTATTGAGTCCGATGCTTGAACGGGATCTTAAGGCGCAATTGTTGATATTGAAAGCCGGACTGGAGGCACAGGCACCGCAAAGCCATCAGCGAAATGAAATCACTACTTTGCTGAATGCGTTGAAGATGACTGCAGATAATATTGAATTGAACCAGTTGTCGCATCAATTCTCCAAACAGGAAGGACAGGCCTTTGTCCTTCAGATACCGAATCCATTTTCGGGGCATGACAAACAAATAAAAATTTTTGTGAGAAATAAGCCGCAGGACGAAGAAGCGGGGAACGATAAAGGTAGAAAAAAACAAAATTATAATCTGGTCTTTTTACTCCATTTATCGTCGCTGGGGGAACTTGAAATTGACGCTCGGGTTTCGGGGGAATTGGTATCCATTAAATTTGGAACGGATAACGAGGCTGTTTCTCAATTCATCCAGTCCCATGTTTCGCAGTTGCATGCGGTTTTGGAAGATCTGGGATTTTCTGGTTCTACAGAGTGTAATGTGAAAAAAGAAAAGGGAATTGAATTTGAGGACGATTTGGGGAAAATGATGGTAAACAGCAGTTCAAAACTGGTTGATATTGAGACATGAGAAGAAAATCCAGAACTACGGGAAAGTCTGCCGTTACCCTGAAATATGACGCCCAAAAGAACCGTGCGCCCCAAGTGACAGCTAAAGGGAAGGGGGATGTAGCAGAAAGAATCATCGCCCTGGCCAGGGAAAATGGGGTGCCTGTCAAAGAAGATCCCGATCTTGTTGCCGTGTTGTCTCAAATTGATGTGGGGAAGGATATTCCTGCGTCGTTGTACAAAGTGGTTGCCGAATTACTGGCTTTTGTTTACACACTGAATAATAAACATCAAAAACAGTAGAAAATTGTGGAAGTTTGAGTGGACGCAGAAATGTGATTTTTTTGCCTCTGAAATTCGCTTGCAGGAGGCGGGGCTTTTACCTTGACGAATTAGGGGTATTTTGCTATCCTTCTAAAATTAAAGGATTTATTCGTTATTTTTGAATCTTTTCCTGTCCAAGTAGATGCTCCCTCCTGGTGATAAAAAATGCAGTTTGTTTAATGGATATTCAAAGAAAGAACAATAAATTGTTTTTTAATATAAAAATCCGATTTTGCTTTCTCCTGGCACTTGCTTTTATATTCTCAGCTAATTTGGCTGATGCAAAATTATCCAAGCAACCCTTTATAGATTCCGAAATATTTCACGTCCCGCGCGGGTTGGAAACGCGTGTCAATTTTTGGAAGGATGTTTATTCCAAATATCCCATGAGTCAGGCGATTGTTCATGATGCGGATGACCTGAGTATTGTTTACGAGGTTGTGGATCTGGGGAGCAGTCAATTGTCCCGCCGAGATCGGGATAGGAAAACCGACAGGGTCAAGGCCAAATATCGGGCCATACTTAGAAAGTTGGATAAAAATAAGCATTTATCTGAATTGTCCAGTGAAGATCATCGTGTCTATCATCTTGTAAAAGAAAATTTTAAAAAGGCGGCACGGAATATTCGAGTTCAAATCGGTCAAAGCGATCGCTTTCAGAGAGGCATAGAGCGGTCGGGATTGTATATGGATGAGATACGGAGGATTTTCAGGAATCAAGGTCTTCCCGAAGAACTGAGATTCCTTCCGCATGTTGAATCGTCATTTTATATTGGAGCCTATTCAAGTGCTGGAGCGGCAGGGATATGGCAATTTACCCGTGGCACCGGCAGGCTTTTTATGAAAGTAGGGTATGACGTGGATGAACGGAGAGATCCTATTCTTTCCAGTCATGCGGCCGCAAAACTGCTGAAATTGAATTATCAAAACCTTCAAAATTGGCCTTTGGCAATCACCGCGTATAATCATGGGCTCAATGGAATGAAGCGTGCTCAGAAAAAGATCGGTAATGATTTTGCAAAGGTAATAGACAACTATCGTAGCAACTCTTTTGGTTTTGCGTCAAAAAACTTCTACGCTGAATTTTTGGCGGCGGTCCATGTTGCTCAAAACAAAGAAGCGTATTTTCCTAATCTCAACATTGCAAAGCCCTTCAAAAAATCGACCGTTCGCTTTGATGATTATGTCCATATTGACACCATCGCAAAACATTGGAACTTGTCGAAGGAAGAAATCGCTGAATTCAATCCGTCATTGCGTCAACCTGTGATTTCTGGTGAAAAGAGAATTCCCGAAGGGTATGTGTTTCAAGTTCCCGCGACGCGATTGAACAGTCTTGCCGCCTTGTACAATCGAATTCCTCCTCATGAGAAGTATCCGAGTCAGGTGCATTCGCAATGGCACACGGTTCGCCGAGGGCAAACACTTTCCGGCATTGCCAAGAGGTATGGAACGACAGTAAGCAAGTTGAAGCTGTATAATTCAATCGGTCGAAAAAATCAGATTTATATTGGTCAAGTATTGACCTTGCCTGGAAGAGGTCAATCCGATCGTCCGCGGAGCTGGAGCAAGCCGGTCGTTCCTGCTGAAGAAATCCAAATGGTTAGCGCGGATAATATTAAATCCGTCGATTCTGGCAATGGCCAAACCGTACGTTATCGGGTGCGTAAAAAAGACAATCTCACCAAGATCGCTCGTCGTTTTGATTCGAGTGTACAACATTTGGCCCGCATAAATAGTATAAGGGATATGGATGCCTTGAGCCCTGGGCAATGGTTAAGAGTCCCTGCCGGAAAGGTGGTTTCAATTTCAACTGAAGGAACCGTTGTTGCAAAGCTTGAACAGGTGAAGTCGGGTGGGAAGCTAAAGTCGGGAGATTTCTCTTTAGAGGTGACGCCGGGAGAAGAAAAGATTTCACAACGACAAGCCGGTCAATTTAAAATGGCCAACCTTGATCTAATGAACCAGAAACGACCTGCTTTCAGGCCGGTTTCTTTTCAAGCGAATTCCAATAACAAATCAAGGGTAGGTCGGATCACTGTGGATTTTGACGAAACTCTGAGTCACTATTCCGAATGGGCTAAAGTGTCCGTCCGTAGCTTGCGTCAGCTCAATAAAATGGGTCGCAGTAAATCCATTTCTGTCCATGATAAGTTAAATGTTCCTTTCACCCATGTTTCGCCAGAGAGCTTTGAAGAAAAAAGGCAAGAGTATCATAAAGCGATTCAGGAAGACTTTTTTAACAATTACGAAATCAAGAAACTGGTTGTGCGAAATATCAAGAAGGGCGAAACCTTGTGGGAAATTTGCAATGATAATAACTCCGTACCACTTTGGCTTTTGAGCAGTTACAATGCTGAAAAAGATATCCGATCTCTTTCTGTCGGTGAGCCCATTGTTATTCCTCAGATCGTTCCCAGCTCTTGAGATTTTTCAGAGGAGAAAGATAGTATTTTGAAAATTTTTATTATTGGGGTCAAATCTTTACATTATACTATAAAGATTTAGTTTGTCATTTGTTTACGGTTGAAATAGCGTGATCGAAAGAGGGATGGGGATTTCTATCAGGATTGAAAGTGGTTCAATGCGGTTAAGACAGCCCGACTGTGCCCTGCTACTCTATCCGTCATTGGAAATTTGCTTGCCGTTTCAAGGGTAAAGCAACAAGATGTCCCTTTGTGAAACGAAAACAAGGCCATGGGCCAAAAATCCATTTCCACGGGGTCTTTGAGACGATCAATGACTCCATTTGTGGCCGGCATACCGTCAATTTCAGCTTGTTGATTCACCGGCATGATCGCTGTTATTTTTTGCAGTATTTTTTTACCCAACTGATGATTTATGCTACCAGTTATGGATTTTTGGTACAGGTAATAACCGGGGCTATCGATATCCTCATGCAATTCGAGCGTCAGATCGAATGGAATGTCGAAAACGGATTGCGCCAGTTTGACTTCAAGCGGGGGATTCAACAACTTAAATTGCCGGTTTAGATCTATGTCTTCAGCATTGTTGCGTGTGCCTTGTTCAAAGCCATCTGGATTCAGGCACGGCAGAATTATGATTTCCCAGTGGTTTAGATAAGGTGCTAAAAGAGATTGCTCTAGTAATTGCAGGATCGCGAAAATACCCGCAGGTTCATCGCCATGAATTCCTGCGGAGAGTAAAATCCGTCTGCGCCCTTGTATCCCCATTTGAATTTTAAGGATCGGCCTGCCATTCAGGGATTTCCCGAGTACTTGTAACTTTAAATCAGACCTTGTGACGGGATGGATACAACGTTCCAATTGATTTAATACGGTAGAATATTTCAATATCAGGATTTTCCTAAAGCGCGTCTGTCATCAAAAAAATAGAGAGGTTTGAATTGGCCTGCCTTTGAATACTCGATGACGGGTCTTTTTTATAAGTTTTTGTTGAATGATTTTTCTTCAAATTGACACTCATCAAAAATCGCACAATTCGTGCAATTGTAATTTCGAGCGGTGCAGACATATCTACCGTGCAAGATAAGATATCGATGAGCAGAGGCAAGCCATTGTTTGGGGGTATTTTCGATGAGTTTATTTTCGGTTTCTAATACCGTTTTTCCTGGTGCCAGTCCGGTTCGGTTCGCGACTCGATAGACATGCGTGTCCACTGCGATTGTGGCTTGACCAAATCCTTCGTTTAACACGACATTGGCAGTTTTCCGTCCCACACCGGGTAGCTTTTCCAAAGCTATTCTTGTGGACGGTATTTCTCCATCGTGATCTTCTATGAGAATTTTACAGGTTTTGATGATATTTTTGGCTTTGGTTGGAGCAAGGCCAATGGTTCGGATCAAATTACGGAGCTTTGTTTCTCCGCATACGAGGAAATCCTGGGGAGTTTTATACTGTTTGAATAAAGGCTCGGTAACTTTGTTGACCGATTTGTCAGTGGCCTGTGCGCTCAGTATAACGGCAATCAACAACTCAAAATGGTTATTATAGTAAAGCTCAGATTTAGCATCAGGGAGGCTTTTTTGCAGCTTTTTATAGAGTTGATTTGCAGTCTTGGCGTCCAAAATAGTAGCGGGGGAACGCGGTGATAGAGTTTAAAAGTTAGAGATTTTATTTTTCCAAAGATTTCGCACATCTCACCCCAACCCAGTAGTCTTCTGTAGCGTCGGCCATGCCCCGCATTCTGATAGTGACGCGAAAGTTTTTTTCTTCATCTACCCAAGAGCCCCCTCTGATAACGTGCCAGCTTTGTTGGATTTCTGGACCTTGGGGATTTTTTTCAGGACTCTCCGAATAGTACTTGACGGAGTACCAGTCATTGACCCACTCCCACACGCTCCCCATCATATCGTACAAACCCCAGGCATTGGGCTTTTTGGTCCCTCTTTTGGGGTATGTTCTGAAGGAATTGCCTCCCCACCATAGATAATCATCGCTGATGGCATCACCTTCAGGGTTGATGGTTTGACTCCCTGCTCTCGCAGCATATTCCCATTCGGCTTCAGTGGGCAGTCTTTTCCCCTGTCTCTTGCAGAAGGAGCGCGCTGAACGCCAATCGATGCCTGAGACAGGCAGATCGGGGCCTTTGTAAGTGGAATTATTATAGCCCATGATCTTTTCCCATTTTTCCTGCCAGGCTTCGTATTTGTCCATATAAAAGCTATCGAGGCAAACTTTGTGGGTAGGTCGCTCCCTTTCGTTGTCCCACCCTTCATCGTGGTACCAGAAGACTTTGTCAGTTCCCATCATAAAACAACCTTCTTTGATCAAAACCATATCCGCTTCTTCCGAAAAAGAAGGGTTAGGCAGGAGCAGACAAAGACTCAAAACAGAAAGCAAAACTGGAATAATTCGATTGGTAAATTTCATAGGGGATATTGTACTCACGGTTTATTTCAAGGTCAATACATACAGATAAAACGGGTAATAAATATGCCTTTTTTGTTTTAGTTTTGGATTTTAAGTAAATAAATATGTTGGTTCTCAATTATTTTGAAGTTTTAGTGCTGATGGTCGATACTATAACAGATAGCTCTTAACTTGTGAAAAAACGATGAAAACAAAAATTAAAAAAACATTCTCAATTTCTATCTTAGTGATCAGCTTGATGATTGCGTTTTTTACTTCTGTCCTCAATGCGAATGAAATGTACCGAGGGGATGATTTTCGCAAGAAGATTTCTGTGGAAAACTTTGGTCCTCCTGCAGGTTGGGATAAAAGTTATGCTCCTGGAACCATGATTGCGG
The DNA here is from genome assembly GCA_002787235.1 of Nitrospinae bacterium CG11_big_fil_rev_8_21_14_0_20_45_15. Taxonomy (GTDB): domain Bacteria; phylum Nitrospinota; class Nitrospinia; order Nitrospinales; family VA-1; genus Nitrohelix. The sequence goes on along the minus strand of PCWG01000015.1, from coordinate 161,974 downwards.
ATTCAATTCGTAAAACTTTGCAGAAAAAAGGATATTTTGTAATTCCTGATTTTCAACTGAGTGATGCGGAATTGAATCCAATGTCTATGCAAGAGGATCTCAAAATGGGACACACAGCGATGGATGATAGTTCCATGCCCAAGGCTGTTGCAACGAACATGGGCACTATGAATGGGGAAATGGGTGCACCCTCCGTTCCAGATGGAATGAGTAATGACAAAATAGAGTCTCTGAAGAAGAATCTGGCGAATATGAATTCGAGACGAATGGAGACAACTGAAAAACGATTGAGAAAGAGGATCATTAATCCCGCACAGATTTTAATACGAGGTTCGGTCTGGACCTTTTCACCCTCGTCTAAAGTGATGCCTTTGAGTGATGAGATCAATGATTCAGGCATGGTCCCAGTAGAAACCTCTCGCATCAAATTTGACATTGAATTGCTAGACACCATGACGGGCAGTGTTCTTTGGCGAGGTGACATTCTGTCGCAAGTAAGAGGAGGAGAGAAGCGATTTGATTCCAAGATGCTTAAGGAATGGCCATACAATAATAAAGATTTTGAACTCACTTCATTGGGCTCCAGTTTCAACACTGCCGTTGCTGATGCTGTGGAAAAAATTGAAAACAGGCTAAAGCAGATTCCCCTTGAAGGTCAAGTTATAGCAATTGATGAGAATAATAAAATAGCCTGGATCAACCTTGGAAAAGATTCCAATGTTACTGTTCGAGAAGTGTTTAATGTGTACTCTGTAAAATTTGATTGGAAAGATCCCGACAGCCATGTCAGTCTTGGCGATGAATTTATTCTCCAGGGAGCGGTCAAAATTTTGGATCCTCAAGCGGGCATTTCACGCGCTAAAATATTAGCTGGTGATATGATAAAGCCAGGCTATGTAGCTAGACTGAGAGTCGTTGAAAGGTGAAACGATGGAAGATGAAGAAGTATTAGATAAGTATGGTGACGTCCCCTTGTACTTTTCCCACTATTATAATTTTTTGTTCATCTTCAAAAGCCGGATTCTTGAAGAGGGCGAGCAGATTTTTTTACAACTTGGAGGAAATATGGAGAAAGTTTCTGCTATGGTTGTTACCGCTGACGAACCCCTGACCCTTAATGAAGATGGGGAAGAAGAAATCGCCTATATAAAAGATAAAGATAAAAAAACCGTCTGGAAACAAGAATTTTTATCGTAGATACTTTCCATTTGAACATGTTTGTGTACAATTTTTTGTTCGAATGATCAGTGGTCATGAGGTCTGTATGATCCAGAAACCCCCCGTATTTTCCTTCAAATATTGAGTCAATCATTTCATGTTTTTCAATGAATTTTCTAAATAACTAATGTATTCTGAGTGTAGAGTGGTTTGTTCATTGGATTACTTTATAGATTGTAAATTGATTGTAAAATTATCACTTCCAGTTAAATCCTCCGCATAATTAAGAATTTTTTCGCATTTTTTAAGCGATCACCTTTCATAAACCTTGAATAGATGTCAGGAAGTGACATCTTGGGGAAAGATTCTATTTTTTAATCTGACTTGAAAATATTTTACGTCTACCCGATGGGTATTTCATATTCCAAATATTCTCCGCTGAAGTCTAATTCTTTAATAAGGTTTTTATATGAAAGAGTTAACGAAGACACTCGAAGATCTCCCTAATACACTTTTAGTTTGGTGGGATCAGCTGATAGCATTTTCACCCAAATTGATGGGTGCTGTTATATTGATGCTTTTGGGCTGGATCATTGCACGAATATTGAGAGCTTTCAGTATCCGCTTGGGAGCCGTTTCCAATCAGATATTAAACCGTTTATTTTCTAAAGGAATATTGTCCCGGTTTGAACTTTCGCAAACACTTGCAAATTTGTTTGGGAAAATTTTCTTTTGGGGAACCTTGATTTTCTTTGCCACAGCGGCAACCGAAATTCTGGGATTGACTGCTTTCTCACTTTGGTTGAACCAGTTAGTCACCTATTTCCCGCAAATTCTGGCAGGTGCTCTGATCATTGTATTTGGGATTTTGTTCAGTGCGTTGGGCCGGGATATCACCCTGTCGGCTACCGAGGCGACGAATTTTGCCTACTCTCGATTTCTGGGTAAAATTGTCCAAGGGACGATTTTAATTTCTGCCGTCATTATTGGTCTGGATCAGATAGGCATTCAAGTCAGCTTCATCGTCACTTTGTTATCAATAACGCTGGGCTCTCTTCTGGGCAGTTTGGCTCTGGCACTGGGATTGGGAACCAAGGATTTGGCGAGCAATCTAATAAGTGGGCATCAATTGGCAAAAGTTTACAAACCGGGCCAAAGTGTAATTTTTGGAAATGTTGAGGGTACGATTCTCGAATTGACTCCGACGTCAATGGTTTTATCCACGGAGAATGGCAGAATGATTGTCCCTGCACAAATGTTTCATTCTCAGCCGTCGCTTCTTGTCATCCAGGAAGGAGGCAATGATGAGTGATATTCTTCCTTTCACATTAAGTTATTTAACGCGTTATCCCGAAAACGCCGCAAGTGTATTCGAGCGTTTGTCTGTAAAAGAAACGGTCGCGTTTTTGCAAGAAATTCCTTTACCTCAGGCCACCCGGGTTCTCGAAACTGTTTCACCGCAATACGCGTCACAATGCTTTCTTGCTTTTTCTTCTGAAAGATCGTCGGAGTTGATACAGGTGATGAAAACAGATGCGGTGATATCTTTACTACGTTTGATGCCTGATTCGGCAAGGCAAAATATTTTTAGAGACCTGTTGGTTAAAAAGCAAAAACAGTTAAAAAAACGTCTGGCTTATCCTCAGGACTTGGTTGGTGCCTGGATGGATTCTGAGATGTTTTCTGTTTCTGAGACTGCCTTGGTGGGGGAGGTCAGGAAAGCTATCCGTTTATCAAAGAGAGAACCCGAATATTCATTGTATGTCATTCGTTCAGATGGCACCGTTTTGGGATTACTCACACTTTCGCGATTGATTGTTGCAAAAGATTCTATTCCTGTTACGAGAATCATTGATCGTGATTTTAAAGCTATTTTGGATAGCGCGACAATGCGTTCGGTTTATTCATTACCTCATTGGGACGACTTTGAAGCCCTTCCTGTTGTCAACAGAAAGGAAAAATTTGTTGGTATGTTGCCCCATAAAAATTTGAAAAAGGCATTTGAATCGGTTGAAGGTGACACTGCTTCGACTGATGTGGATTCTGTATTGATTGATGGGATTGATGCCTATATTTCTACCTTGAAGTGGTTGATCCAATCGATAGCGACCTCTACCGTTGACACCTCAAGTAGTTCAAAGGAGCCCACCAATGTCCGGTAAAGCCAATCACGCAATCGACACATTGAATCGGCAGTTTTTTATCGACCATCCGTCTGAAGCTGTAGAGGTTCTGGAACTGCTGGATCCTAATGTCAGTGCGAAGATTTTGAGCTGTCAGCAAATTTATTTAGTCGCTAATATTTTGGGATTCCTGAGTCCAGATCTTGCGGCTTCTGTTTTTAGTAATTTCTCAGACGACGTGAGCAAAGCGGTTCTTGAAAATGCCAATCCAAGTTTGATGACTGAATTGCTTGGGAAGCTAGAAGAGACGGAACGAAACAGGTTGCTGGCATTAGTGGATACAGGCATACAAAATGATTTTAAAACTTTGATGTCGTATCCAGAAGATTCAGCAGGAAGGCTCATGGAAACACGTTTTTATGTCTTTCGTGAAAACATGAGTGTGAGACATTGTCTCAGAAGATTGCGAAAGCAAACACATAGACCGAGTCGAACATTGTATTTGGTCAATGGTCAAAATAAATTGGTTTCCCGAGTCGAAATGCAGGATTTTGCACTTGCCGAACCTTTACAAGCACTCAGCGAACTGGCCAAGCCTATCAAAGCTTTCGTAAATCCAACAGATCCGAAAGAAGAAGTGGTTGAAAAAATGGAAATTTATAAACTTTCCAGTTTACCCGTTGTAGATATTCATGGCGGTTTGATTGGGGTAATCCGCCATGATGCTTTTGTAAAAGCCGCTGAAGAAGGAGCTTCGGTCGATATCCAAACCATGTTCGGTGTGGGCAAAGATGAAAGAGCACTGTCCAAACCTATGTTTGCGGTGAAAAAGCGATTGCCCTGGTTGGAAATCAATTTATTGACTGCATTTTTAGCGGCGAGTGTTGTCGGTTTATTTGAGGCAACCATAGCCAAGTTCACCGCATTGGCTGTTTTGTTGCCGGTTGTTGCTGGTCAATCGGGAAATACAGGGGCTCAAGCCCTTGCCGTTACCATGCGTGGATTGGCTCTGAAGGAGATCAGTGTCCGTCAATGGAAAGCGGTGGTCTTCAAAGAAATGTGGGTAGGGTTTTTAAATGGAGTGGCTGTTGCCTTGACCACCGCTTTGGGTGTTTATTTTTGGAGTCGTTCATGGGGATTGTCGATGGTCATAGGAATCTCTATGGTAATTTCTATGGTTCTGGCAGGGCTTGCAGGTGCCTCTGTTCCCATCATATTGACTCGGTTGGGACAAGATCCGGCAACTGCATCCTCCATCGTTTTGACGACAGTTACAGACGTGGCTGGATTTTTCTCATTTTTGGGGATAGCCACGATGTTATCATATTTGTTGTGACAGGTGCCCACAGCACCTGTTATATCAGTTAGTTTGAAAAATTTAATTAAGGAAAATTATGTCGTTAAAGTCATCAAAAGTGTCCATTTATGCGGCTCTTTTGGGGAATACACTCATTTCTGTGACCAAGTTTTTTGCTGCTGCTTATACAGGTAGCTCCGCCATGTTCAGCGAAGCTATCCATTCTGTCGTCGACACAGGCAATCAAATTCTATTGCTTTATGGCATCAAGCGTTCACAACAGCCTGCGGATAAAACTCACCCGTTTGGATATGGAATGGAAATTTACTTTTGGAGTTTCGTGGTGGCCATATTACTTTTTGGCCTGGGCTCAGGTATATCCATTTACGAAGGGATAAGTAAAATCAAGAATCCGCATCCGTTAACAGACCCAATGGTAAATTATATTGTGATTGGTTTTGCGGTCTTTTTTGAAGCCATGGCATTTTCAGTCGCATACAGAGAGCTGGGAAAAACCAGAGGATCACAGGGTCTGATAAAAGCGATCCGGATGAGTAAAGACCCGGCTATTTTTACAGTGTTGTTTGAAGACTTTGCGGCATTGATAGGTTTGATAGTTGCCGGATCGGCAATATACCTAGGCGAGACTTTTAATATGCCCATATTGGATGGCGTTGCATCCGTGATTATCGGTCTTATTTTAGCCATTACGGCTTCATGCCTTGCGTTTGAGTGCAAAGGATTGTTAACCGGAGAGGCCGCCAGCGATCATATTGTTACAGGCATCAGAAATATCGTCGACAGTGAATCAGATGTTTTACATATCAATGAAATCCTGACAATGCACCTGGGGCCACATGATATCTTACTGAATATCAGTGTAGACTTTAAAGATGCCATGTCATCGGGAAATGTTGAGTCTACAATTTCAGAATTGGAAGCCAATATTAAAAAAAAGTTTCCCGAGATAAAACGGGTGTTCATTGAAGCTCAAAGCTGGATGGCTCAAAATAAAGAGTGAAGACGGGCGATTTATTTATCAATAATCATTCCGAAATTTTTTTTCAATGCTGAAAAAGAAAAAAAAAAGACAGTTGGATTGTGTTGGCTGGAGAGAGTGGGTTTCTTTTCCTGAATTGGATATACAAACTATTAAAGCAAAGATTGATACAGGGGCCAGAACTTCTGCCCTTCATGTTTCTAATATTAAAATTAACAGACAAAGCAACAAGGTCAGTTTTACTATTCATCCCGCGCAAAGACAACACTATCCCGTGGTCAAGGCAACGGCGTTGATGGTGGATGAACGGCCTATAAAAAGCTCGAATGGTGAATCAAGCATTCGGCCTGTGATAAAAACTAAACTTGAAATTGGCACGCAGATTTACGATATCGAACTTACCCTGGTGAATAGAGACGTGATGGGCTTCCGATTGCTTTTGGGAAGAAGTGCTGTCAAAAATCACTATCTTGTCAACCCAGGTCAATCATTTTTACTTGATAAATAAAAAAATAAAGAAAGGTAGGCAAATGAATATTGGAGTTTTATCCAGAGGACCCAAATTGTATTCGACTAAAAGATTGGTCGAGGCCGCAAGGAAAAGAGGCCATACTGCGGAGGTCATAGACTATTTAAAATGTTATGTGAATATCACTTCTCACAAACCATCGGTTCATTACAAGGATCGGGTATTGAATGAATTTGATGCGGTCATTCCTCGTATTGGAGCGTCAAATACATTTTTCGGAACGGCTATTTTACGGCAATTCGAGATGATGGGTGTCACCCCTCTGAATGAATCTGTAGCTATTTCCCGTTCGCGCGATAAACTTCGCTCCCTGCAAATCCTCGCAAAAAAAGGCGTTGGTTTGCCTGTAACCGGTTTTGCTCACTCTACGAAACACACGGAGGACATAATCAATTTGGTTGGAGGAGCACCTCTCGTCGTAAAACTTCTTGAAGGAACACAGGGGAAGGGCGTAGTTTTGGCTGAGACGGACAAGGCTGCTGAAAGCGTCATCGGCGCGTTTATGGAATTGGATGCTCATTTCATGGTCCAGGAATTTATCAAGGAAGCGGGCGGTGCCGACGTCCGATGTTTTGTCATTGAAGACAAAGTTGTCGCTTCGATGATACGACAAGGCAAAGAAGGAGAATTTCGTTCCAACCTTCACCGCGGTGGCACGGCAAAGGTGATCAAAATTTCTCCCGAAGAAAGAAGTGCCGCTGTTCGATCTGCTAAAGCGATGGGATTAAATGTTGCCGGTGTGGATTTGTTGCGCTCCAATCATGGCCCCGTAGTAATGGAAGTCAATTCATCCCCAGGTCTTGAAGGCATAGAAGTCGCAACCGGGATTGACGTAGCTGATAAAATTATTCAGTTTATGGAAAAGGACACACGACTCTGGAATACCAAGACGGTCGGAAGAGGCTGATGGCAGCTGTCTTAAAAATAGGCGGAATTCCCATAAAGAAAGGGGAGCGAAAGAAAATTCAGCTTTCCGTATCCAACTTGTATGACGGTACGGATCTTTCTATTCCTGTCGAAGTCATCCGAGGAAAAGAAGACGGACCCATTTTATTCATTTCAGGGGCGATTCACGGCGACGAAATAAACGGAACAGAAATCATCAGTCGAATTCTGAAGCAAAGATCCCTCAAACGGATGAAAGGTACTTTGATTGCGGTTCCCGTAGTCAATGTATTTGGTTTTAATATGTTGTCTCGATACTTGCCTGACCGCAGGGATTTGAACCGTTCCTTTCCCGGTACAGAAAATGGTTCTCTTGCTTCGAGGGTGGCTCAAATTTTCATGAAGGAAATTGTCAAAAATTGCACCCACGGGATCGACCTTCACACGGGAGCAGTTCATAGAAATAACCTTCCGCAAATTCGGGCCGACATGAGCCATACGGAGACCAAACAACTGGCATTTGAATTTGGTGTGCCTGTGGTTTTGAATTCCAGTATTCGGGACGGATCATTAAGGGAGGCGGCGCGTAGAAAAAATATACCCATGTTGCTTTTCGAAGGGGGCGAAGCTTTGCGCTTCGACGAAAAGGTCATCCAAATCGGTCTTCAGGGCTGTCTTTCAGTGATGCGATCTATCGGAATGCTGTCCAAAAAAAAACTTGCAGAGCGACGAGAAGTCTTTATAGCCTGGTCGAGTCACTGGTTACGTTCACCCGTCAGTGGACTTTTTCGTAAATTAAAGGAAGTGGGTGCTCATATAAAAGAAGGGGAAAAACTGGGGCAGATCACCGATCAATTTGGAAAATCACTCGGCGACATCATCTCTCCCTATGAAGGAATCATTGTCGGTGAATTAAAACTCCCTCTAGTGAATGGCGGCGATGCCTTGTATCATATTGCCAGTTTTCACAATACTCGAAAAGTTCAAAAAACAATCAAGCAAATTGAAGAAGAAATATTCCAATCCTTCTATGATTGACACGGGTTTTTTTGAATATTGGATATGATTCAAAGAGGTGCTTTCAATTACATTTTTAATTCTCTTTTATTATTCAGTCATTTGAATAATAAAAAATATTTTGATTGCAAGGATTTCAAACCATGAGGAAGTGGGTTAAATATACCATTGATAACAGTCGTGAAGAGGGTGTTGTTTTTAAAGACAAATCAAGAACGGCTGAGGAACATGCTAAGGACATGGATGGGTATCATTCCGATGTGTCTTATGACAATAAAGAAAGTTTTTTTAAAAAATGGTATCACCATCAGGATCGTAGCCGAATAAAGACCTACAGTGAATTTGTTCAAAAGTACGTAGATAAAAAAAATAAAATACTATCATTGGCCAGCGGGCGCTGTGCGGGTGAACTTTACTTACTGGATCAAGGTTACAATATTGTCTGTTCGGATTTAAGGGAATTAAATATTCATCGCGATGCAAAACAGTTGTTTCCTGAATTCCGTTTTTTGCTATTGAATACACTAAACCTCGAACTGAGACAAAGTTATGATGTCATCACAGCCTTTAGCCTGATTTATCTTTTTGATGATGATGAATTGAAACTGTTTTTTAAAAATGTTGCAAACTCTTTGAATAGAGGAGGGGCTTTGCTCATTGATCCCAGTGGTGCCGCAGATAATGAAAGCACTCTTCTTCTTGATGAAGTTTTTCTAAAATATCAAACCTGCCTGAAGAAAATGGTTCTATCTTTATTAGGGAAACCCAACAGCTTGGTATCCAAGCATCATGGTTTTAGAAGGACAGATGAAGAAATCATTGCTAAAGCTAAAGAAGCTGGTTTTGAACTAGAGGTTGTTGAACGTAATGATTTTCTTATGGAGCTGAGAAGAATCAGAATTTTGAGTATGATCTTCAATAGAAGTGGATTGGCGCGGAAAATAGGGGGCACTTTGGGTAGGAAGATGCCGTACGTTCGTTTATTTTTGTTCAGGCTTGCCTCGCACTGAAACCTATTGTCTCTAACATTTAAACAGATTAGAGCGATCCGGTCTTATTCGGACTCATCCAACACATCAATAACGGGCTTGAATTCCATTTGTCCTGCCATTAGAAGTCCCAGTCCTATCCAAAACAATTCTCTGATTCTACGTACAAATGATAGGGTGAGTCCAATTCCTGGAGGCAGTCCCATCGCTGTAAAGACGATAATAAACCCTCCCTCTTGAGCACCGATGCTCAATGGAATCAAAAAACTTCCAACTTTTATCAATTGGGCCAAAGCTTCGATGATCCATAATTCGGCCAAGCTCAGATCGACTCCCAGAAAATACATGGCAACGTAAAGTTCTGCAAGCCCAACGACCCAACCTGCAAATGCAAAAGCGATGCTGATAGCGACTCGCTTCGGGTTTTCCCTGTAAAATGCGGAAATATGACCTGACAATGCGTCGACATTTTCGCTAAAGGATGAACTCTGTTTGATCCATGAAATCTTTTCGGCCCATCGAGCAAGTCGTCCCAGTGTTCCGGTGATTTGGAATAGGAAGAAAAAAAATATAGCGGTTGAAAATATGATCATGCCAGCAAGTGCGGTGTTTTGAAACTGGCTGGAAATGTTTTTTGCTTCGAATGTTAGAAAGATTCCCGGAATAAAAAAAAGAATCAATGCCGCGAGGAAAGTCGTGCGAGAGACAATCTGGGATGCGAGACCCTGACGTCGGGGGATATCATGGTAGTCTTTTAACAACTGTGCCTTAGCAGGTTCCCCGCCCAGTGTTCCCAAGGGGGTGATCACATTATAAGCTTCACCTATTTGTCGAATCCTCCAAATTTGGAAAAGATTGAAACGTTGTGCGCAGGATTGGGTGAAATTGTATTTCCAGGAAATGCAATCCAGGAAGGTGACAACGGCGTATATGAATAGAATATATATAAAACCAATCCCTAATTTCGAGAGTAACTGCAGGAGTTCGTCAAGGCCAACAGTTTGTACTGCCCACACAAACAGGGCAACTCCGATAAGAAGGAAAATTAACTTGATTGCTTTAGTCATGAGATCGCTTTAAGAGGTTAGCAAGCTCATGGGCTGTCGGTCTCGTGGCTGAAACCTCAAGGCTCATTGTAATCGACACAGTGGGAGAACTTTAACGGTCGCATTCACCACCGATCATATTGATCATGTCGAACGTTGGTATGATGTCTGCCAGCATCCCACCCTTGCATATTTCAGACATAGCCGCTGTCATGGTGAAGCTGGGTGGACGTACTCTGCATTTGTAGGGTTTTCCGGTTCCATCGCTTACCAGATAAAATCCCAATTCTCCATTGGCGGCCTCCGTAGGAAAGTAAACTTCCCCAACAGGTGGCTTCAGTCCATCTATCACCATTTTGAAGTGAGCGATCATTTCCTCCATTTTAGAGTAAACATCCTGCTTTGATGGAATTCTCATGTATGGATTGTTCACATTGATGGGGCCTTCGGGCATATCTTTCATAGCTTGTTTGATAATTTTCATGCTCTGCTTGATTTCTTCCATGCGCACCAAATAACGATCAAAGTTGTCACCGACGGTTCCGATTGGGATGTCAAAATCGATTCGATCGTAGACCAGATAAGGGTGTGTTTTACGGACGTCGTAATCGACACCACAGGCTCGTAGGCAAGGCCCTGTGAATCCCCAGTTGATCGCACGTTCTGCAGAGATGCCACCCGTATCGCGCATGCGGTCAAGAAAAATTCTGTTTTTGGTTAGCAGTTTGTCCACGTCATCGAAAAGAGCATCGAGTTTCGGGTAAGCGGCTTTCAGGTCTTCGTCAAAACCTGGAGGCAAATCGCACATGAGACCACCGATACGGATGTAGTTGGAGGTCAAGCGAGCACCACAAACTTTTTCGAGCAGATCCCATACAATTTCCCTGGCCTCAACAAAATAAATGAAGGCAGTTAAGGCTCCTAGTTCGAGAGCGGCCGCCGCAATATTGGTGTAGTGATCTGAAATACGGGACAATTCGTTAGTGACAACACGTATGTATTTGCAACGGTCACTGACTTCAATGTCACAAAGTTTTTCGACGGCCAATGCGTAGCCAATGTTGTTCATTATAGCCGAGCAGTAATTGAGGCGGTCGGTATAAGGGAAAACATTGGTCCAGGTCACGCTTTCACACATTTTTTCGAAGCCGCGATGGAGATAGCCGATGTCTATATCCATATTTACGACGCTTTCGCCGTCCAGAGTGAGTAAGAATTTGACGGTACCATGCGTTGCAGGATGCGACGGGCCCATGTTGAGGAGCATGTGCTCCGTATGTAAATTTTCTTTCAGATCGGTCATGTTTTCAAACGCCTTTGACTATGGTGTGCGATACGTGATTTTTTTCTGATTTATTCGGATTTGGATATTTTAACGTGGACGGTTCCATCTTCGCCGTTTCTGAGGGCATTGACTGGAACTTCCGGCCAGTTTTTTGGAATGTAAACCATCCCAGCGGGTACAGCGGGATTGATTTTCATTTGCACTTTTAAATTGGCTTGAGAGGATTCAACAAGCAAGGTATCACCATTCACCAATTCAGATTTTTTTGCATCCTTGGGATTGATTTCCGCGAAACAATCCGGCCCAATATCTGTTAGAGCTTTTGAAAAATGTGTGTAGCTTCCAATATGAAACATGTGATTATTGGTCAAAAGTTTCATCGAGAAATCTCGTTTGGAGGCTTTCAATTCTTCGAATGCACAGATTTGGAAGGCTGGTTTAGCTGTTACTCCAGAGGGCTTCCATTGCTCATGTCGAGCGGGATCGACATCTTTGTAAGCGGGAATGGTTTGACGAATTTCTTCCAGAACATCGGAAGAAGATTTAGATTTGAATGGTGAACCAAGAGCATCTGCGAGATTATGGAATATTTCCAGGTCAGACTTGGCTTTTCCCTGAACAGGAATAGCAGGAACTACCTTTTGAACATGACGGGTCATGTTGGTAACGGTTCCTTCTTTCTCAGCAAAAGTTGCGGTCGGCAAGATGAGGTTGGCCTTTCTTGCCGTTTCGCTCATATAAATGTCCTGAACGACAAGAAAAGGGACGGTATCCAGTGCCTGCTCGACAATTGATCGACTTTTGTAAGAGGTCATTGGATCTTCCCCGGCAATGTGCAAAAATTTAATTTTTCCATTGGCGCAATTTTCAAAAAGCTCATCTGCTAAATTTTCATGTTCAAACGCATCATTGACAGGACGATAGCCGGGCAGATATTGCGGAGTTGCCCCCATATCATTGACACCTTGTGAATTACAGTGTTCGCGTGGAGGGTAAATGCTGACGCTTCCCTCTCCACCGGCATTGAGCAGTATCGCGAGGTTCAACAAGGCATTGAGAGTTTCTTTTCCTTTGCCTGTATTTAGCACGTCATTGCCAATAATGAGAGCACGATCGGCTTTTTCCGCCAATTGTGTGGCGGTGCGTTTGAGCTGTTCGTTGGTAAGACCCGTTGCTTTTTTTGTGGCATCGGCGGTGTAGGGTGCCAGAGAAGCAACGAGGTCGTTGAAATTTGGAATTTGTTCCTGAACCTTGGCGGTATCGACCAGGTTTTCGTCGATCAAGATCCTGCACAGTCTATTGGCCAACATGAAGTCAGCATCTTGATTATAAATCAGGCGAATGTCGATCCTGCTTTCGTGATCGAATCGCATGTTCCTGGGATTCGCAAAAATGACGCGAGTTCCGGTGAAAATAGCTCCCTTACGTATGGAGTTGCCACCTACGGGATATTCTGATGGCAGATCGGAGTTGAAGATCAATACGACATCGGCCTGATCCAGTTCGGTTACTGGCTTTGACTCAATGCCGTTTTCAAAACAGTTGAGCATGAAGTCATTGACGTAAGGTGCTTGTAGATTCTGCAGATTATTGATTTGATTTGAACCGTAGTTGTTTCTGAATAATTTTTGGAAAAGATAATTCTCTTCGTTTGTCAATTTTTCAGAAGCGAGGCCTGCAAGGCTTTCTGCTCCATTTCGATTGATCGTTGTTTTTGCTCTTTCCGCAATCATTTCGATCGCCTCGTCCCAGCCGATTTCCTGAAAGGTTCCACCCTGATTGATGAGCGGGCTTTGAATTCGCTCATCATTATGGACGATGCCATGTCCAAAACGACCCTTGGCGCAGAGGTTGCCTTCGTTGATGCCGACACCTGGTGTTTCATCGGCGGTGATTCGAACGAGTTTATTCTTTTTGGTTTCCAACTGAACGGTGCAACCCCACGAACAGTAACTGCAGGTGGTGTTGGTATTCTTAAACAGAGCGGCAAGGCCACGTGCGTCGGAAGACATATCCATGAGCGCGCCAGTGGGGCACACGGTGATGCATTGACCGCAGAACTCACAATCCAATGGTTCGTCGTTGGCCGTTCCAATAGAGGCTTTCATACCTCTTTGGTGAAAATCCAGGGCTTGAACACCTTGAATCTCGTCGCAGGCACGCACGCAGAGTCCGCATACAATGCAACGATTCAGATAAAACTCAATCAATGGATTGGTTTTTATGCTGGGTTCGTTTCTGCGCTGAATCTCAAAACGGGGTTTTTGCAGTTCCAGTAATTCGGTGTTGTCTTGAAGAGGGCAGACACCTGATTTATCGCATATTGGACAGTCAAGAGGGTGTTCTACCAGTAACATTTCAATGTTCGCACTGTTGTATCTGTCGGTCTCCTCGGTATGAATGATGACTTCCATGCCTTCTGCAACAGGATGGGTACAGGAGTAGACCAACTCTTTTTTGCCATTGTGCCGGACTTCTACCATGCATGTTCTGCAAGCGGCAAAAGGTTTGAGCTTCTTGTTGTAACAAAGATTGGTGACTTCGAAGCCGTATTTTTGAGCCACTTCCAGGATGATGGTTCCTTCGGGTGCGGTGGCAGGCTTGCCGTCGATAGTAAAGTTTATGGTTTCTCTAACTGTAACGCTCATTTATAAAAATCGCTTTCCCAGGGGAATTCCCCTTTGCTTTTGTAATTTATAAGGGAGATTCAATCAATTAATTAGAGGCAATAATATATGTTTGCAACAGTCTCACTGGAGACAGAACATTTTATAGTTTGTAACTCGCAAGTAATTCCAGTGATTTTTCAGGATCAATGGTGCCATGCGTGTCCTCGCCAATGATTGCCATAGGTGCCGCGCCACAGTTACCCAGACAGGATGCCGTCTGCAGAGTGAACAGCTTGCTGGCATCGGTCTGCCCCGGTTTTATTTTATAACATTCGTGAATTTTATTGACGATTATTTCAGCACCTTTCACAAAGCATGCGGTTCCGTAGCACAAGTTGATTATGTACTTACCGGGTTCTTCTATGAGGAATTTGGGGAAAAATGATATGACTCCGTATAACTGAGCCTTTGAAATTCCAATATCCATCATCACTAGCTCCATAGCAGGTTCTGGAAGATAGCGATAGACTCCCTGAATTTTTTGCAACGCAGGTATCAAGTACCGGCGGCTTTTTTCAGGCAAAGCATCAAGAATCTTCTGCGTTGGGGCTAAATCAATTTCTTCCTCTACTACTTGGTCTGTATCGGCCATGAACATTCCCTTCGCCAGGATTTAAATTTAGGGTGGAGCGTTCAAAGGGCGGCTTTTGCCCTTGCTCAATCGGTGCAAACAAGGCTCGTTGGCAAGGCCTCATTTCCAACCGATTTTTAGTTTCAAGGGAGTATATAAGGTAGTTAGTTTTTCTGTCAATCTATTTATTAATAGCGGTTTTGAACGCTATTGGCGTGACTGGTTGCTGGTTGGTATCGAAGTCTTATGAGGAACTGCTGGATGTGTTGAAATTGTGGTTTTTGGAGAGGTTTTGACTTTGCAGGCAAGTTCGGGGAGTGGTTTGAATTTGGCCTAGAATATTTCTATTTGATCAGGGGATGAGTATTTCACCTGGAGAGAGTTTGATGGTGTTTACAGGTGTTTCCTGATTTGTATTTGAGGCAATACTTGTTAGTGATTGTTTTAGTTGAAAATGTGCTTGAATATGCTCTGGACTTAAGGCCAGGGTTTGTTTGAAATGTTCACTGGCGAGCTGGTTGTTTTTTTGAGCGGAATATATATTTCCCAGGTTGAAATGGGAATCTGCATTTTGTGGGTTTATCGCAATAGATTTTTTTAAAGCAATGATGGCATCAGGATACTGTTTTTGATCGTTATAAACCAATCCCAGGTTGTGCCAGGCTTTCCAGTGTAATGGTTGAATTTGAGTTATTTGTTTGTATTGTTCGATTGCAGAGGGAATATTGCCCATCACTTCGTGCAAAAGGCCTAGATTGAAGCGTGTTTCGACATCGTTTGGGCTGAGTTTTAATAATTTTTGGAAAGATTGGACGGCCGAGCGGTTTTCTCCCAATAATGCCTGTAATTCACCCAGATCTTTGTACCCCATCGTGGAATACGGATTCAACTCGATATTTTTTTTCAATGCATTGATAGCGGAAGCAAAGTTTCCTAGTTGCATGTAAACCTCGCCTAAACTCTCCCAGGCTTCGTGTCGCTTGGGATTGATTTTGACGGCGGTTTCCAGTGGTGCTACCGCATCTTTGGTTCTGCCAAGTTTTTTCAAACTCAAACCGGTGTAGTATTGTGATGCGTAATTTGATGGATCGGTCTGAATGGATTTTTGTAAATAGGGAATGGCCAGATCGTACTGTTTTAATTTGGCGTAAGCCAGTCCCAACTGATATTCAGTCTGCTCGTGATTGTAACCCAGACGAATTGCATTTTTAAAGGGATCGATTGAAGATTGATGATCTCCTGTTTGGGAAAGTGAAATTCCCAGCTCAAAAAAAGCATCTGCATTTTGAGGATCTAATAGAATAGTTTTTTGAAGAGGTTGGATAGAATCCGCATAACGGCCCATGCGCTGGTAAGTGAGTGCCAGTCGAAAATAGGTTTGGGCAATATTAGGGGCCAGGTTGAGACTGATTTGAAATTCCTGAGCGGCTTTCTCAAATTGATCCGATTGAGCGTAGACCCATCCGAGTCGGTTGTGGCTGGAATAGTCATTGGGATCAATGGCAAGCACCTTCTTGTACTCTTCTACGGCAGGTCCGATTTCTCCCATTTCTTCATAGATCAGAGCCATATTGAAATGACTTTCAAGACTTTGGGAGTCGACGCGAACCACTTCTTTGTAATTTTTTAAGGCTTCTTGTGGATTTTGGGTTCGCTCATAAATCAGGGCACTTAAAAAATAGGCTTCCGCATAGTCAGGATTTTTCCTCAATGCTTCTTTGAAGTTTTGCAGGGCTTCTTCATCTTTATGCAATAAAAAGTTTTGTCTTCCCAGTTTGTAATGAGCCATGGGGTCGTGAAAAACTTCCTGAGTCAGCCGGGCGTAGGCATCGGCAGATTTTTCGTGTTGTCCCAGATTGTCATAGGCCTGTCCCAGCAGATCCAGAGCGGTGATGTATTGAGGATTGATTCGAATTGCGTTTAGCAACTGCTCTACGGCGTTTTCATTGTTGTGAGTTTCGATGAGCGCGTGACCAATTTGTGTGAAGGCTTCAAAGAAATTGGGATTCAGGTCAATGGTGCTTTCAAATGCATTGATGGCCTCCTGATATTTCTTCATGTTCAGCAGGCTAAGCCCTTTTGCATAAAAAGCTTCAGGGAAGAGAGGATTCAAATGGAGAGTGATTTCGTATTCTTTGATCGCGGATTCATGCTTTCCAAGAGCGGCGAGACTTTCTCCGAGTGAGAAATGAGCCGCTGTCATTTGCGGTTGGATTTCCAGAGCCAGTTGTAAGGGTACCAGGGAATCCTGATATCGGCCTAATTTGGCCAAAGCCCAGCCACGCCCATATTGTCCTTCGGGATAATTGGGGTCCATTTGGACCGCTGTGAGGTAGGCTTCTGCAGACTCTTTATACTGAAACATTTCGCCATAACTTCCACCAATTCCTACCCAGGCGGCTGTATAGAGGGGTTCTAGTTTCAGGGCTTCTTTGAACTCTACAATCGCGGCTTGATAAAGCCCCATAGACTGATAGGCACGTCCCAATCCAAAATGAGGCGCATAATCTTTGGGATCGGATTCGATTGCTTTTTTATAGTCATCTATTTTTTCGACAAAGGCCAGGCTCTTTGCGGGCAGAGTTAAAATCGTTAAAAGTACGATGGTGAACAGGGCTATAGGTTTGAGTATCATACCTTTTAGTTGGGCTAAAATTTCTCATTGGTAATGGGACAACGTATCTTCAGGGGTCGATTGCAGTTTATGAACAGATAAATCTGAACCGGCCATCTCTTCCTCTACGGATAATCTGAGTCCGAACATTAGATCGAGTATCTTGTAGACGGCGAACCCAAAACCAACAGCGATAATAACAGCCATCATAGAGCCTATGAATTGGGCGACAAAACTCACACCTCCCAGGCCGCCAAAGGTTTTCTGCCCAAAAATTCCACAGGCGATGCCGCCCCACGTTCCCGAAATGCCATGGAGGGGCCATACGCCTAAAACGTCGTCAATTTTAAGTTTTTCTTGTTCCCACATAAAACCTTGTACGAAAATGAATGCGGCAATTCCGCCAATGACCAATGCTCCCAATGGATGAACCTTATCGGAGCCTGCGCAAATGGCGACGAGCCCGGCGAGTGCGCCATTGTGGACAAAACCGGGATCATTTTTGGACAATACGAGGGCGACCAGAATTCCTCCTACCATGGACATCAGTGAATTGATGGCGACCAAACCTGAGATTCCTGACAGACTTCCTGCGGACATGACGTTGAATCCAAACCAGCCTACGCAGAGCATCCAGCTTCCCAACGCAAGAAAAGGGATGTTGCTGATCGGAATAGGGCGACTTCTGCCGAGTGAATCCCAGCGCCCTTTTCGAGGACCTAAAATCATGACGGCTGTTAAAGCAATCCATCCGCCAACGGAATGTACGACGACAGAACCCGCGTAGTCATGAAATGCCAGACCTCCCGTAAGGTTTGCCAACCAGGAGCCTTCTTGCCCTAGAAAGGTGATTTGCCCCCATACCATGCCTTCAAACAGAGGATAGACCAAGCCTACAAAAATTGCGGCGGCTAAAACCTGAGGCCAGAATTTAGCTCGTTCTGCAATTCCACCGGAAATAATTGCGGGGACCGCGGCGGCAAAGGTCAAAAGGAAGAAGAAATGGACCAACTCGTAACCTTGGTTACCGGCCAAAAGATCTTCTGCTGAACCAAAAAAATTAACTCCATAGGCAATAGAAAATCCTACTATAAAGTAAATCAATGTGGAGATTGCAAAATCCACAAGAATTTTTACCAGTGCATTGACTTGATTTTTTTTGCGGACGGTACCGACTTCAAGAAAGGCGAAACCACCGTGCATTGCGAAAACCATTATGGCACCCAAGGTCAAGAATAGAACATCCCCGCTATTGTTTAAACTATCTATTTTGTTTGTCATTATAAGGTCTTCCTTCAATATAAAAGTGACTACGGGGATCACGGAAGTAATGCCTGTAGTTGTATAAAGATGAATTTAACAGGATTTTCATCAACCATGCCAAACAATTTCGACCTAAATCAGGTTTTCTTATGAGAAATTTGAACTAAATCACCTGCAAAGGCAAATTAAAAATTGTTACAGATATTCATTTTTAGTGAATGGATTGTTGCTGAATTGCAGGATTTTGACTTCCTGTTTATGAGTTGAATTTTTAACAAGTGAGAATTCTTTTGCCTTATTGGTGCTTTTTGCTTTTATAATAAATACTATGAGTTACCGAGTAAATAGGTTCAAGCATACCGTTCGAAGTGTGCTTATATTTTGAGAATTTTTGTCAAGTCCTTTGATGCAAGTTTCGTCATTATAATACGAGTGGGAGAGGTTTCTAAGTGTCTAGCATACATATAGAAGATTTGCAGGAAGGTATGGTTGTTAAGGGCGAGGTTCGAGACCCTCGTGGAAGGGTGATCCTTGAAGCGAACAGTGTTCTCACCTTTAGACACATTAAAACCTTTAAGTCCTGGGGAATCACTGCTGTCGAAGTCTGTGACGTTGGAGGCAGTGTAGATCCAATAAAAGAGAAAAAAAATGATCTGCCCGAAGCTTTGAAAGAGGAAATGTCTCAATTGTTTCGTTATTCAAATCCCAAAAGCGAGATGGTGAGGGAGCTTTTTAGATTGTGTGTGAAACGAAAGTTGAATCAAAAGAAAGAAGGAGGGGCTGGTGGCTCTTGATGTTCAAACTTTAGTCAACGATTCTACAAAGATAGGGACTCTGCCTTCTATTTTTTATGAAATCAATGATGCGATTGAAGACCCGGAAGCTTCTTTTTCACGAATTGGCAATATCATTAGTGGTGACGCGGCTCTTTCAGCTCGGTTGTTGAAAATCGTTAACAGTTCTTTTTACAGTTTTGAAACGAAGGTGGAAACCGTCACCCACGCAATCACCATCGTTGGCCTGGCTCAGTTGAGAGAACTGGTATTAGCGACAAAAGTAATCAGCCAGTTTGCAGGTGTCCCGAAAAATGTTGTGGATATGGAAGCTTTTTGGGGGCATTCCATTGCTTGTGGTCTGGCGGCAAAAATCATTGCAATCTACAGAAGGGAACCCAACGCGGAACGCTATTATGTAAAAGGAATCTTGCATGATGTGGGACGTCTGGTTTTGTTTCTTAATGCTCCAGAGCAGATGAAGAAAATTCTGGAATTGAGGGTCAAAGGAGGGTTACTTCACGAGGTTGAAATGGATGTATTGGGATTCGACCATGCTGAAGTTGGCTGTGCCTTGGCTGAAAAATGGGGACTGCATCCCGATCTGGGGAATTCGGTGCGTTATCACCATTCTCCTTCAATGAAGGATGAATATCTTTTGTCTGCTGGGATTGTTCACTTAGCAGATGTCATTGCACACGCGCTGCAACTGGGTGGCAGTGGCGAGCCACATGTTCTCCCGTTGGATGAAAAAATATTTCCCAGTATTGATTTACCGGTCAATCTCATGGCATCGATCATCACTCAGGTGGATCGTCAATACGATGATGCAGTTCAAATGTTTCGGTCAGCATAACGATGAAAGATAAAATCACAACTGAAAAGATGCAGTTGCGCATAGACTTTCTGGAAAAGTCAGCACGCCGAAACTTGTTTGGATTGGAACTGCTCAATTCAATTGGTGAATTGCAATTAGATGCGAGCATGGCGCGTGATCAGGGAAAAATCATCGCCATTGGCCTGAGTCATTTGAAGCGCTGGATGGACTTTAAGGCGATGGGTGTCTTTATGGTGGATGAAGCCGATTCTGAATTTGTTCTTCAAAACTCAGAACCCGAAGAAGCTCGTTCGATGATACAGGAAGAAATCAACGCGCAAATCGAAAACGGTACTTTTGCCTGGGCATTGAATCTAAACAAGCCCCTTGTCGTTACAGCAGGAAATCCCTCTGAATCCCTTATTCTTCATGTCTTGACTTCCAAATCCAGAGTGCGGGGAATGTTTGCGGCTCTGATTGACCAACCGCGTAAGGATATTGAAGAAACCAGTTTGTCTGTACTATCGGTCATTTTGCAAAATACAGCGCACTCTTTGGAAGGAGCCGCGTTGTATGAACTCATTTATGATCAGAATATGAATCTTGAGGATACGGTGCGCTTGCGTACTCAGGATTTGGAATTGAAAACAATCATTTTGCGCGATGAAATTGTTAATCGCAAATTGGCAGAAGAATCTCTGATCATTGCCAGAGATCAGGCGGAAGCCGCGGCTCGTGCGAAAAGTGAGTTTCTCGCAAATATGAGCCATGAAATCAGGACTCCCCTCAATGCCATCCTGGGGTTTGGTGAAATATTGCAATATGAATGCAACAAGATCAACCGGGAAGATTTGATAAAAGATCTCAGCTCCATAGAATCGGCCGGAAGACACTTGCTCAGTTTGATCAATGATATTTTGGATATCTCAAGAATCCAGGCCGATAAGATGGAACTTCACATTGAGGAAGTTTCGGTTCGTGAATTGGTTCAGGGTGCTTTGGAAACAGTAAGATTTCAGGCTGAAAAAAATAGAAACGAACTCAAGGCTACTTTTGGAGAACCGTTGCCAGAAATGATTTTGACGGATCTGGTTCGCGCAAAACAAATTTTAATCAACCTTGTTGCGAATGCGTGCAAATTCACACATGAGGGAAAAGTAGAAATCAAGGTTTCGCAAATTGAAGTGATGATGAAGCCCTTCTTATCATTTGAAATATTGGACAATGGGATTGGTATTCTGCCTGCCAAAATCAACTCTTTATTTAAAGAATTTGTACAGGCCGACTCCTCTACGACCCGTAAATACGGTGGGACGGGACTGGGACTTCCTATATCGAAACGTTTGTGCGAATTGTTGGGAGGCGAAATCAATGTGATCAGCGAATTGGGTAAAGGTTCTGTTTTCACTTTTACTTTGCCAATTGAAAATTCTGCTGAAGAAGATTTTAGGAAAGGTAAGTCCGAGTTTAGTTTCATTTATGATGAAGTAAGCAGAGAACTCGCAGGGGAAGAAAATAAGATCCTTAATCATGATTGTCGTGACGTGATTGTGGTATTTGAGGACGATCCCATTGCTCAGGATTTGATGCGTCGTTTGATGGATCGCGAAGGACTGCATGTTGAAATTGCCGAAGATTTCGAAACTGGAATAGGTTTTATAAACAGTCTGAACCCGATTGCCATCACGCTGGAGTTGCACGGGAAAAAAATGAATGGCTGGAAAATTTTAGAAAGCTTGAAAGACGCTCATCACCTGAGTCAGATACCCATAATTATTATCTCGGAACTGGATGACATCGATCAGGCAAAAAAAATGGGTGCGGATGGTTTTTTTAAAAAGCCTGTCAATTGGGACGACTTGTTTCTTTTTTTAAGATCTTATCGGTCTCTGGACAAAAAAACGCAGATTCTTGTGGTGGAAGATGATAAGGCCAGTCGGGAAAATTTAAGGCGAATCTTGAATAGGGAAGGGTGGGATGTTCTGGAGGCTAGTAATAGCTTGAATGCTTTGGAGATCATAGATCAAATGAAACCCAGTTTGATACTTCTTGATCTGGTACTTCCAGACATGGACGGTTTTGATTTGATCAACAAAGTGCGTTCTCAAGAAGGATTGGAACAAATTCCAGCATTGGTATTGTCTGGTAAAGAACTTACAGTTGCAGAAAAAAGAAACCTGCAAAATAAAGTGAATGGAGTTTTGCAAAAAGGAACGTACACAAAAAATGAATTGCTGGCAACAATAGATCAACTGCTCAAACGTTCGAATCACTTGGTAGACACACCTGAATAATTTTTCCTGTTTGATTCAGTGTGTCACTCTGGAAATCAAATCGTTATTTCTGCAGTGGATCAGGAGGGGGTTCAATGTTGTTAAAGTAGATTGACTTGGGATGCGTGAGCAGGATGTAATTTTTAGCTTCAGGACCGTTGGGCTTATTTCCCCGAACCAAAGAAAACCTCCAATCGACTCGGGTACCGGGTCGATGTGGAATTCCATTGAGCATGATTCCACCGCGGTGTACGTTATTTACCAATAGATATTTATCTATCCCATCTTTGGGGTCCTTAAAGAATTTGTATATCCAGGGGTAAATATTGTTGATGGTTTTTCCTGCATTATTTTGAATTTTGAAGACAATGTATTGTGATTGGAGGGTGATTTTGTAGGTCTTCGAAGTGGAGATCAAGCCTTGGTTGAGAAATTCTTCCTCGTCCCCTTTTTGCGGATCAGCCGCTTGCTGGGCAACCGCATGATCGCAGAACAAAAATAAAACTGAAAGCATTGACAAGCTGATTAGGGTTTTGAAAATATAGGTTTTGAAAAGTTGTAAATTGTGAATCTCCAGAAGAGGATCGTTGTTGCTTCTCGTGCCAGAAAAAATCATATCGGCCTCTCATTAGAATGCAACAGGTTGATTTGATTTTTAAGTTGCCCCGTTTGAACAAATTCTTTGACCTGCGCAATTGACTTGGTGTCAAAGTCTTTTATCTTATAAAGGGGGCCTGCCATATTTGACGGTGTAAGCTCAAGCGTGCCGTTCTGCCAGCGATGGATGACATCGATCATCAGTTGAACACCAATCAAGATGGTTTTCCCTGCCAAAGTTTGTTCGTCATCGCCAGTCTCTAAAGGTGTCTGTTTTTGACCTGCGATCATCCCTGTATCAATACCTGAATTGATTTGATGTACCGTTGCACCGAGATGATTTAACTGCAAATCATGGATTGGCCAAAAATTGCAAGAGGAACCTCTGTAATATTTCGGTAGTCCTAGATGGAGATTGAAAGTGATTGATGAAAAATTCTCGAGATAGAGTGATTTTAAAATACTGGTTCCAAAAATGGCTACGAAATCGGGTTTGAGTTGCTTGAGTTGGTCAATAAATTTTTCGGAATGAATCTCTCCCTGTTGGAGGATTGTGCTTGGAGGAGTGCTTTTTTGAGACTTGTTTTTGTGGGATTCAAAAGTTTTAAGTTCGTATTCTTCTCTTCTTTTAAAAAACCAGTCCCAAATTTCCCGGTCTTTATCGTTTGCAAATTCGGGTGTCGGGTAATGGGGGCTCTCGCAAAAAATCGCGGAAAGTTGGAAGCATTCGGCCAACCGATCAATGAAATATTGATGGCGTAGGTCTGTTCCCGTGATGACGATTATGGAGCTCATGTTCTATTGGCATTGTTCAAGTTAAAGTTTGCCTTTAACGGCAGATTGAAATTCCATAGCCAAAATGGGAAGGTCCGAGTTATTGGGATAATCCTTCAGCGTACCGGATAAATGGCTCAGACGATCTGTGGGGCTGGGATGTGTGCTAAAGAATACCGAGTTGTCTTTTTTAATATTACCCTCAAGAATTTTTAAAACTTCCGCGAGACCATTCGGTTGGTATCCCAATCGATGTGCCAATTCAAGACCGTATTGGTCAGCCTCATATTCAAGGTTTTTATCAAGGCCGTGTGTGAAAATAATTTCACCCGCCTGGTCGAGTATTTTCCCAAATAAATTTGGATCTTGCCCCAATAAGGAAATGCTTAAAGAACCGAAACCTGCAACTTTTTTGCTTCGTTCCAGCGTATGAAGGGCATGTCGTTTGGAAATATGGGCGATTTCATGACCGAGAACGCCTGCAAGTTGCGCTTCATTTTCTATCAATCTCAGTAAACCGACACTGAGAAAGACATAACCTCCAGGTGTGGCAAGGGCATTGGGTTGATCTGAATTAACAACCGCAAAATAATATTCGATATCGGGCCGGTCAGAAACATCGGCCAGTGCGCGTCCGAGGGTCGCAATGTATTTTTGCAGTTCACGGTCGGTATGCAAGCCTCCAAAGCGGGTGAAGACCTGCGTGGCCAACGAACCCCCAATGGCTTTTTCTTCTTCAAATCCGATGGGTTGCATGGCTTTGGCAGCTTGAACGCCACCTTTCCCTACGTTGTAGCCCTGATAAGCTTCCATTGCGGGTGCTACTGCAAGACAGCCAGAGCAGAGAATACATAGTGTAAAAACTGAAAAGTATTTAGAGAGATTCATGACTTTTTCCTGATATTGGAATCAATTGGAGTATTCTCCAAGTTTTCTTTCTTTTAGAAATTGCGCAACTTCTGTTGGGGTTGCTTTAACACCTTCCATTTCCTTGACGGCAAGAATGTCGCTTTCTGAAACCCCAGTATCTCTCGCGTATTTTTCCGAAATGGGGCTCAAGCCTCGTATACTGGATGAAGAGGAAGCTTCTTGAGCCGAAACTTCTTGTTTGCCAAGCAGACCCGTAAGGAAATCGCCTGAGCCATCACCATTTTTGGGGGTTTGGTTGGTTAATTTGAATTTAAAAATCCAACCCTTGAGTGAGCCACTTTTAACTTCGATGAAATTCCCCGAAGTGTTTATGGACTCGACGGCGGTACCTTTATCCAACAAAGCAACTGTGGCGGACTTCCCAGAGGGCTCAGCGTTGAGAGCAGTCCCCGATTTTTTTACATAAAGAGTTTCAGCGAACGAGCTGCTTGCTACCAACAGATAGGTTATAACAAATAGAAATTTAAATGAGCGCATAGATTGCCAAGTATATGGAAAAATAAAGTATATATGTTCTTTCGCTGTCAGTTTAGCAATACGATATCTTTCAATTCAACCTTAATTAAACCTCTCACATTTCTTTCCCACTCTTTTGGTTCACAAAATTTTGTACTATTTTTGAATGAATGAGACAGCTTGTGCTTTCAAACATCTGAAATGAATCTTACAATGTCATGAAGGTGAAATTCTTTGTTTTTAAATTTCACAGGTTTTATTTTTTGAATTCAGGAAAGGAATCATGGAAGAAAAAATTAAAATCGGTGTGAGCAGTTGCCTTCTGGGTGAAAAGGTTCGATGGAATGGCGAGCATAAACAGGATCGATTTGTTAAAGATATTCTAGGGAAATATTTTCAATATATTTCTGTTTGCCCTGAGGTTGAGATGGGAATGGGGGTCCCGCGAGAGACAGTAGCCCTTTACGGTTCTCTTGAGAAACCGAGGGTGATTGCTGAATCCAGCGGTACTGACTGGACGCGGGAAATGAATCGTTATGTTAAAGCACGTATCAGCACGCTGAACAAAGATAATCTTTCTGGATATATATTTAAAAATAAATCGCCTTCTTGTGGATTGAGGAAGATTCCCGTTCACTCGGATAATCAGGGCGGCAAGGTCCATCAAGGTTCTGGAATATTTGCAAATGCTTTTGTAAAAACTTTTCCACTGATACCTGTTGAAGAGGAAGGAAGATTGAACGATCCGGGAATTAGAGAAAATTTTATCGTACGAATTTTTAGTTTTTACCGTTTAAAAAATACGTTGTTGGATCATAAAGCCAATCATGGAACATTAGTAAAGTTTCACACGCAACATAAATTTTTGCTTCTTGCGCACAGCAGGAAACATTATACCTTTCTTGGAAACATCGTGGCCTGTGGACAAAGAAACTCTTGGCAAAGAGCTCTTGAATCTTATACCTCTACCTTTATGGAGGCCTTGACGCTCAAATCCACTGCAAAAAAAAACACCGATGTTCTATTGCACATGATTGGATTTTTAAAAAAACTACTTCCTGCTGAAGATAAAAGAAATATTCTTGAAATCATAGAAGACTACCGCAAGGAGCTCGTACCGCTCATCGTCCCCGTTACGTTGATTCAGCATTATGTTAAAAAATACGATGTGGAATACTTGCGCGATCAGATGTACTTGAACCCTCATCCGCAGGAACTCATGCTTCGCAATCATGTTTGAATGGGGGGCTAAAAAACAGGTGGATTTAGGGACGGCAGGAAACAAATGCAGAAAATTACGGGAATGGGAAAGGGGCGTTCAAGTGGGTGTATTACAATGAACTCGTTCGATCTTATTGAGGAGTATTGAACGTGTACACAGCGAATAACATACCAACTTGCGCTTCATAATTTCTATCAATCGCGCTCAATAAAATAGACTGTGCAACTTCTCCTGAGGAGGCACTGATTCCAATGGTGGAAAAATCCTTTGTACGGTAATTTTCGTACAGGTAATTGAGCCCAATCGTAAGGTTTGGGTTCACTGTGTATTTTCCTGTCAGACCCAAACGATGTCTTTCGGTTAATAGATCAGGGGCATCCACCCCTGCCGCCAATGCGGAACCTGTAGCAAAGGTAATGTGCGTCAGACTTTTGGTATAAACATAGTTCGCTGTTAGATCCAGTTTTTTATCCATGGCCTTGCGTTTGACTTCAAAGCCGACTGTATTGGACAAATCATCGTGGTCGGCTCTCCAGTCTCTGCTTGTATCCTGGGCTTGTGCCGCGTTGGAGAATGAGCGATTGTCCTGTTGGGCTTGTCGTCGGTTGAATGTGTAATAGGCGGTATAAGAAGTTGTTTGTGTCGGGGTGTAGCTCAGATCCAGCGTTACATCCTGATTTTTGTCAAACTGGACGCCTCTTGTGGAGTTGACGAAGTCGTCTTCTAAAAAATTATAATTCATTCCCACTATGAGTTTGTCTGTTGGAAAAAAAGTAAAGGCCGATCCAAATTTGCTTCGATGTCTGTTGGCGACATCCACTCGTCTCAGGTCCGGATTGCTGTCAAAAGAGCCTGCACAGGCACCAAGCAAACAGGCATCCGAATGCCGCGCTGTGAAGGGACGGGTGGGATCATACGAATCAGCCACACGATTGGCATACGAACCCCAAAAGCTCATGTCCACGAACGAAAAGTAACTCGATTTCAATCGCGTCTGGACAGTGTTTTCAACAGTAGCTTCGACTTCTCTGAAATCTCTCTGATAAAGTTCGCTCTCAAACCCCAGCTTGAGTTGGGTCCCCTTGAAGAGACTGTAATTCAAATCAAGTGTCGCCTGATCTTGTTTGTAATCGTAAGGCAGATTGGTGAGAGCTCTGTTCGTTGCGGCACCAACGGCGGCATTGGTATCGTTTCTGAAGTATAAAAATTCAGATTGCTCGGTTTCGTTTATGGTTTCGTAATGCCGGTATTTCAGATTGACACCCAGTTTTTTAAAAGGCTTGGCTGTTAAGTTGAGATTGACGTGGACGGTTTGAATTTCTGCACCTGCGGTTTGTCTGGGTAACAGGCTTCGATCGCTTCCTGCCGCATCCAATGAAAATGCTAATAGATTTGTATCCTGTTTTGAAACCCCATACTCAACGATACTGGAAAGTCGTGTAGTGGGGCTGAGTTTCCAGCCGCTCGACAAACTCAGTTTGTGATATTGATTGTCAGGTGCTCTGGAGATCAATCCCTTGGCGGCAATCGTTCCTGCAACGGGTGTATAAGGGCTGTCAAAAGTGATGGACTTTACTTTATTGTTGTAGGAAGAGAAAAAGTAATCTAGCTGAAATTGTTTGTCTTGACCGTTGAAGGCCAAAGAAGTTCTGATTTCGTTGGTCACCTGATCCACGAGTTCAGGGATAACGACAGATCGTGTGTTGCCACCGGTGGTTCCAAAGGTTCCACCCAAGGATTGAATTCCGTTTCGTTCGTTTCGATGAAAAGTAAATTTGAATTCTTTTTCCTTGTCTTCGCCAAACGTTCTTGCGAAACCCAGGGTGCCATTGACACTGTCAAGCTTTAAGTCAACATCATTAATTTTGCCGAATGTGACACCTGCGGCGTTTGCTCCAGTCGCAAAACCCGTGGGATTGGTGAGAACGGTTCCGCCAATTCCATCAAAATAAGATTTGCTGGTGGTGGACAAGTAATGGGGTTGTTGATCCAACTCGGCGAAGAATTTGTAATCGCCATATTCTCCCAATTCCATGTTGATGGTTCTATTTTCAAGGCCAATATCTTCAGCCAGCAGACTGAAATATTTGGAGTCGCTGTGAATCAGAAGATCTGCATCGCCTACAAAAAAACCAGTGCTGTCTAATAGTCCGTTGTATTCCCCAAATTTGGAAGACCGGGTGTTGAGGTGAACCCCACTTCCACCAATGGTAATTTGACCGTCCACACTGTCTTCATTTTTTGTATTGTCAGGGGCAGGGGTTGGCTCGTCGGCATAAGCGCACACAGGAAGAGCCAGCAAGCAAATCAGCATTGATTTGATCACCCAGCTTTTATCTATCATTTAAAAACCCTTCCTTACCACGAAGGCATTCCTTGAGGAAAGATACATTCTTAAATCCTTGTAAATTGATGTGAAGTCCACTCATCGTTGAAACCTTGCTCCAGAAGGATGGTTCGAACCGTGAATCATACTGTGACAATTGATGCATGACTTTCCTACAATTTCGGCTTCCCTTGCGTTGATCTGTGTTCCATCGTAAACGCTACTAGGATGGAATGAATCCATATGGCATTGTTGACACAGGTAAGGGGGTTTGCGCTTGAGCATGGATTGAAAATTAGAACCATGCGGGTCATGGCAGGTGGAGCAATTTTCTCTTACCGGAGCGTGTTCCCACAACATGGGGCCGCGTTTGTCCTGATGGCAGTCACTGCAGGTCTCATTCACTGTCGCTTTTTGGAGTAAATTGGGGCCAAAACTTCCATGCGGGTTGTGACAACCTGTGCAGGACATTTTCCCTTCCCTCAAAGGCATATGAGAGGCGCGTTCCATCTTGGCCCGTTTGTCACGGTGACATTGGAAACAAACTTTTATTGAGTCCCCTTTTATAAAAAGCTTGCTTTTACTCCTTTTTGTCATCACATAATGACAGTTGGTGCAAGACACACCCGCTGATTCATGAGTGCTCCCCATCCAGTTTCTGGATTGGCCTTTTTCATGGCATTGCATGCAGATAGAATTTTTTGCTTCTGGGGAAATATTTTTAAAAGAGACCACGGAGTCCAGTTTTTTATCCAGGTCTTTTTCTTTCAGATGATTGCTGAGTGGGCCATGGCAGGCTTCGCAAGACGCAGGTGTGCTCCAGCCGAAAATCGCTCGATAGGCTTTCGCATGTTTTGTTTTTTCAAAGGATTCAATATAGTCGTCGTGGCAATCCAAACACTCAGTGGTGTCGTTTACAGGGATTGCACTTTTCAAGGAAGGGTTGATTGAGGCCCAGTCAATCTGTTTGAATGCAGGACTTTCTGTGGGGAGCAGGAATGAAAAAAGCACAAGTAAAAATACGTTGAGCAAGACCTTTAGCATACAAAACCTTTCAATCAATCTGAAAATAAAATGGATGCTGTAACGCGATGAATACAGCTATGAGGAGATACTTAAGTCCACTCAGTTTTCAACTGGAACCTAACAAAAACATTTTCAATAGTCAACACTATAGCAGTTCCATATTCTATAAAGTAAGATACTTTTGAGTGTGATTTATTTCATCTATTTTTACAGCCTTGAAAACATATTTATGAGATTCTTTCAGTATCTGTTTTTAAAGTTATTAGCGGAAAGAAAATTGGCGAATTTAAATGCAAGCCCTATCAGTCAGAACATTTATGGAGATGGATAGACTTCTATGACGAATTGGAAAGAAATCAGCGCGGGACAAACTTTTGAAAAACTGGAAACCGAAGAGGTCGTCATCATTGATATTCGTGATGCAGACTCTTTTGATGCGAGTCATATTCCTGAGTCCATTCATTTGAATAAGGAAAATTCTAAGGAGTTCATTGACTCTGCAGACAAGGAGATACCTGTTATTGTTTATTGCTATCATGGCAATAATAGTAAATCTGCCGCCTCGTTTTTATTGTCTGAAGGATTTAAGGAAGTCTATAGCATGGCGGGGGGATTTGAGAGCTGGCGCAATAGTTTTCCTTGTGAGCCTTAAAATCGGTTCTTCAGAGTTGCTGATAGTTTCTGGATGCTGAAAGCCCTGCTTGCTTTTACTTAAATAAGTATTTGGATTGAAGAGGTCGGACAATTTCTTTTAATTGATTCAGCCTTTCGGCTTTTAGGATTTTGCGTGATTGAGGGTTGGACTGCTTTTGCAGTTTGTTTCGGTTTTTTATCAACCATTCGCCATCTTGAAAAGTTTTCTCTTTTTCGCTGGGGCTGAGTCCACGGAATTTGTTTAATACTTCGGATTCTTTGTCATTGCGGCAAAGGTAGATATCCGCACGCAATCCTTTCAAACTCAGTCTTCCTGCAGAGAGGCTTCCATTGATTATTTGAGGTTTCTTAAGAATTTCAGGTGGAGTTTTTGAATCGGGGAAGTCTAGGTCTTTGGCGTTTAGGTGAGTTGTCAATAGCCGATCGAGCGAGACAGAACCTAAATGGGCGATCTGGATCAAAGCAGATGGCGGGGCATCTCGTTCGCCCGCTTCATAGCGGACGTAACTGCGAAAGCCTATGCCCAGAACTTGCGCCATGGCTTTTTGGGTGCATTGGTGGTATTTCCTGATTGCTCTTAAGTTTTCCGAAAGAAGGGTCATTGTGAATGCCCTGTTCTGTTGCGGTTTCTTAAAATGACCCTTTTATTTTAATAAGGGTCAAGCCAGTTCTACACCATTTTTCCTCAAAAATTTATAGGCTTCATCAATCCAGTGACGCTCTTTTTCAAGTTTGTAATCGGGTAAGTCTTTGGACAAACCGATGATGCTTTTCATGGAACCGATAGCTCCCTGTTTGTCCCCTTTTTTATCGAGGAGACGCGCGTAGTGGTATTGAGCCTTGAAGAAATGGAATGTTTTAATGACTTCTTCGTAGGTTTCGATAGCCTTTTCATCGTTTCCGGCAAGACGGTAACACTCCGCAAGACCAAATATGGCATTGCCATAATCGTATTTTCTATTCAGCGCAACAAGCACTTCAAGAGCTTCTGCGGCTTCTTCAAAATTCCCCATTGCGTGCAAGGACTTGCCAAGTCCGTAATGAGCCTCTTCCAATTCCGGGTCTTTTTCTATCGCGGCACGAAATTGAGGAACGGCCAGCTCAAATCTCTTTTTCTCCATATAGACTTGCCCTAGCTTCTCGTAATGGTAAGCCTTGTGAAATTGATTGATCAATTCCTTGAGTTGCAGGGTTTCCTCTGTATCAATATCTTTTGATGCATTTCTGGTGGAGCTATTAAACATATTTGTGGGCGAGGTTGAACCACCGGCCCTTTGGGCTTTGACTGCAAAAAAATAGATCAATGCTCCGATAGGGGGGATCAACGCGATGATAATGATTACCCAAACGATGTGTTCTTTTCTTTGCAGGCAGTCCAGGCACATCCACCCTGAAAAGGCAATGACGATGATTCCAATTAGAGAAATATCCATCCTACAACTCCGGTGACAAAAGCGATTATTTAATTATTATAGCGTTGCTTTCGTCGAGCAAAGCTTCTTTAGGTTTAAAATCTGTTTGACTATCATCAATCATACCATAAGCGGCAATAATGATGCGATCATTTATCTCTGCGAGACGAGCCGCCGCTCCATTGATTGAAATTCTCCCGCTGTTCCTTTTCCCGACTATGGCGTAGGTAACAAACCTGCCTCCCGTATTGATATTGAAAACATGAACTTGTTCGTAAGGGATGATATCGACGCGTTCCATCAGAGCTTCGTCGATTTCTATGCTTCCTTCGTAGTCAAGGTTGGCGTCGGTAACCGTCGCCCGGTGCAGTTTAGATTTTAAAACAGTTCGTTGCATTAAACACTCTCCAGAATACAATTGTCTATCAGGCGTGCAGAACCTATTTTTACAGCCAATGCCGCCAGGGTTTTACCATTAAGGTTTGTTACTTCTTCAAAATTATAAGGATCGCACAGGGTGATGTAGTCGATTTTGGCCTGTGAACTTTCATTGATTATTTGACGGATTTCATCGCGAATCTTGTTTGCCGAACGTTCTCCGTTTTTTGTTTTTTCCTGTGCCATTTTCAGGGCGCGGGACAGAAGTAAGGCCGAGTTTCGTTCACTTGAATCAAGGTAGCGATTCCTGGAACTCATCGCCAAGCCATCGCTTTCGCGCAGGAGAGGCATGCGTCTGATTTCTACATCCATGTTCAGATCTCGCACCATGGTTTCGATGACGGCAAGTTGTTGCCAGTCTTTTTCTCCAAAATAGGCTTTGTCGGGCGCAACAATATTAAATAATTTCAACACGACAGTCGTCACGCCGCGAAAGAAATCGGGACGACTGATGCCGCATAATTTTGCGGTGATTCCTTCGACGGAAACATAGGTCTTGTATCCTTTGGGATAGATTTCTCCTGCGGCTGGACGAAAGAGTACATCGACTCCGGCAGAGAGCAACAGATCACGATCTTTTTCAGGGGCCGAAGGATAAGTGTCCAAATCTTCGTTCGGGCCAAATTGTGCTGGGTTGACGTAGGAACTGACAATGGTTACATCACACTCTGCCAAACTTTTATGGACAAGGCTCATATGCCCCTCATGCAAGTAGCCCATGGTTGGAACAAAACCCAGTGTTTTGGATTCTCTCCGGGCTTTGGCAGACCAGGCCTTCATTTCATTGATTGTGGTGATGATTTGCATTTGACTCAGACAGCTTCTTCCATTTTGCGTATAGCGGTTTCTTTTTGATTATAGGTGTGCTCAGTGTCCGGGAATGCTCCAGATTGTACTTCTGAGATGTAGTCGTGTACAGCGGACTGGATTTGCTCTCCAAGATTGGCGTATTGCTTGACGAATTTGGGGCGGAAATCAAGATTCATCCCGAGCAAGTCATGGAGAACGAGAATTTGCCCATCGCAGTGAGGTCCCGCACCGATTCCTATCGTCGGTATTTTTATTTCTTTTGTGATCTCTTCAGCGAGGGATCCGGGTATGCCTTCGAGTACGATGGAAAAGGCACCCGCTTTTTGTAATGCTTTTGCGTCCTCTTTGATTTTTCTTGCCGCAGAGTAATGTTTCCCTTGTACAGAATAGCCCCCCATTTGATGCACAGATTGAGGGGTGAGACCGATGTGCCCCATGACAGGAATTCCGGCACGGACAATGGCCGATACTTTCTCAGCTTCAGAGGTTCCACCTTCCAGTTTTACGGCGTCGGCAAGTCCTTCTTGCATCAAGCGGCCGGCATTGCTCACAGCTTGCTCAACGGATATTTGATAGGACATGAAGGGGAGGTCGCTGACCAGAAGTGCCTGTGTATTCCCACGCTTGACCGAGCGAGTATGGGCAATCATGTCTTCCATTGTTACGGGGAGCGTGTTCTCATAGCCAAGACAAACCATGCCCAGAGAATCTCCAACCAGAAGAATATCTATCCCGGTAGTATCTAAAATGCGGGAAAATGAATAATCGTAAGCGGTCAGGGCAACGATTTTTTTCCCGGTGTTTTTTCTCGCAATTATAGATGGTGCGGTTGCGCGTTTGGTTTTCATGGTATGCGGCCCCCTATGCGTGCTCAATACTGAATTTTGCCGGAAGGCAGAAAGGCGGGAAGCAAATATCAATGAGTGGAATGAAGATGCGTAGCACCACCCAAAACATTTACTGGGGAAGACAATCCTTAACGACGGGTCCATAGACGGGTTTGGAGCCTTTTGGGGGTCTCCTTTAATTCACAATCGAAAAAGATTGTGAAAGTTTCTTTGGACTGCGTCTGCTTTGTACTGAATTGTTTTTCCGTCCCGGTCCCTTTCAGGATCCAAGCGGATTGTAATATTCTCTACCTATTCTATGCTGATTTATTTTATTTATCAACTCTTCAAGGTCTACTTTTTTTTCAACAAAGTCGATTTCGTTGGTATTGACCACCAAAAGAGGGGTGTCTGAATAATAAAAAAAGAAATTATTGAAGGCTTTATTCACATCCTCCAGATATTCATTATCCATATAGGCTTCGTAGTCCCGGTCTCTTTTTTCGACACGTTTTCGCAAGACATCCAGGTTGGTCTGCAAAAAGACCACCAGATCGGGTTTGGGCAGTTTCTGTCTCACCAGATCGTATATTTGCTCATAGAGCTGGAACTCGTGTTCTTGAAGATTCAATTGGGCGAAGATTCGGTCACGCGCAAACAAATAGTCGGTGATCACTACTGAGTCGAATAAATCCCTTTGTGCCAGGCTGAGGTATTGCTTGTAGCGGCTCATCAAGAAGAAGAGCTGGGTTTGCAAGGCGTGACTTTGCCGATCTTGATAAAATTTCTCCAGAAAAGGATTTTCCTCATCCTGTTCCAGAATGATTCTTGCGTCTAACTGGGACCCCAGTAATTTGACAAGAGATGTTTTTCCTGCGCCGATGGCCCCCTCTACAGCTATGAATCGTGGCTCAATCATTGACATTTATTTTAACCCCGGGCTGGGTGCATTTGTTTCAGGGCAAGCGAAAGATCCCGCCAATTACCTTTTTGGACGACGATATAATCCTCTGCCCAGGTTTTGAAGTCCATTTTGCAGGGGCCATCCTCAGTCAACAGGATGATCGGAGTGTAAGAACCCAGTGTTGACCGAAACGATTCAATCGCTTCATTATTTTCTGTATCACGGTCCCAGATAATGGCAGAAGGGGAACAGCCCTTCACAAAGTTGCAAGCCTCTTCTGGAGTCACAGCGGATAGTTTGTAGGAATGCAGGTGCTCACTGGCAGGGCCCGTTATTGTTGGATTGGTTGAAATCAATACGATTAGTTTTTTCATTCTCACCCGTTGTGTGTGGATTCAAAGCCAATTTGTATAACAATGGGGCATGATTTTCAATTTTTTAATTCTAAATATTGAAGTGGAACAGGTTACCGCCTTTGCTTGAGTTTATAGTCTTGCTATGGGAAGGGTGGGAAAGTCATTGATCCTGCTTTTATTAGGGCCTATAATTTAAAAACTCAATGGTAATATAGTTTGTTTGGGAGTACTTAAAATATAATGTCTCAATCCTTATCTGGTAAATCGATCCTGCTTGGTGTCTGCGGTGGGATTGCCTGTTACAAATCGGTAGAACTTTTACGCCTGTTGATGAAAGAAGGTGCCGAAGTCTCGGTGGTCATGAGTGGCAATGCGGACAAATTTGTGACACCGCTCACGTTTCAGGCATTGACGGGGCGACCGGTTTATCATCGTATTTTTGAGTCTGGTACTGAGAATGCGATGGAGCATATCGCTTTTTCCCAAAAGGCAGAGTTACTTATCGTCGCTCCAGCGACAGCCAATACGATTGCTAAAATGGCTCATGGACTGGCCGATTCTGCATTGTCGAATCTTTTTCTGGCCTATGAGGGTCCGGTTGTCATTGCGCCAGCGATGAATTCGGTGATGTTCTCACATCCTGCTGTGAAGGCAAATATTGCTTTGTTGCAGGAGCGAGGTGCGAAGATTGTGGAGCCTGCAAGCGGCGAGTTGGCTTGTGGTGCTGTGGGGCCGGGGCGATTGGCTGATCTGGATGATATTTTGAGCGCAACGCACGCTATATTAAAGAAAAATCTGGATTTTTCGGGTGTGCGGGTTTTGGTGACGGCGGGACCGACGAGAGAATTCATAGATCCGGTTCGATATATCAGCAATCCATCTTCTGGAAAGATGGGATATGCCATTGCGGAAGCTTTTCGCGACAGGGGAGCGCAAGTGGACTTGATCAGTGGTCCCGTGCGTTTGGAAAAACCTTCAGGTGTCGAAATCTTCAATTGTGTGACGGCAAATGAAATGCATGATTGTGTTCATCGTCGTTTTCCTCATTGTGATATTTTGGTGATGACTGCGGCGGTGGGGGATTTTGCACCAAGAACCATTCAGAAAGAAAAAATGAAGAAGCAGGGACGGCAGTCCTTGAATCTGGAGTTGCAGGCCACGGTAGATATTCTGAAATCGGTTGCTCAAAAGAGAACGACGCAATTCATTGCAGGATTTGCGGCTGAGACTGAGAACTTGATCGAAAGTGCGAAGGAAAAATTGATTTCCAAAGGGGTTGATATGATTGTCGCGAATGATATCAGTGCTCCGGGGATAGGCTTTCAATCCAACATGAATCAGGTTTCACTTGTGTACTCCAATGGCAGTGTGGAGCGACTGCCACGTGCAGATAAACGCGAAATTGCCGATATTCTGCTCGATCGTATCCGCAAAGAGCTCAAGAGTTAGTTCTTCCCATCAATTTCTTTACTATACCTTAAACGATTTAATCTGTTAAAATATAAACGTTTACTCTAAACATCATTGTTTGGGTTTAGATGATTTTGAAAAATGACGAGGTGAATTTTGGAAGATTTTCTTGATACTCTTATTTTAGTGCTTTCTGTTGGTTTTATGTTGTTCATGGGGTATTCATTGATTAAATACGCAAGTTTTATCAATCACTATCCCAAGAATATTCAAGAAATTAGCGACGAAAATGAAAAAGAAGACAAAGATCAAAAGGAAAATGAATAACAGGTTGTTAGTTCTTTCTTATCAATAACTTTAAAAAATGTTTTTATCTCTATTCGAGAGGTCCTGGTAATTATGAGAAGTCCGAGTAAGATGAGTTATTTTGCGGAAGAATTGAGCGGGATGAAAATTCTCATTGTGGATGATGTCCCGGAAAACCTTGATATTTTGAGTTATATTTTAAAGAAGAACTTTGATCTTTCTGTTGTAAGCAGTGGAGAAAAAGCATTGCAGGTGTTGGATAAATTCGAAGCCGACCTGATTTTGCTCGATGTAATGATGCCGGGAATTGACGGTTACGAAACTTGCAAAAGATTGAAGGCTAATGAAAAGACCAAGGACATCCCTGTCATTTTTTTAACGGGGAAAATTGATGAGGAGAGCATTGTAAAAGGATATCGTGTGGGATGCTCGGATTACATTGCGAAACCATTTAAAGATGTCGAAATTTTTAGCCGTATTGGAGCGCATTTAAATATACAAAAATTGATTCGCGATTTGAATACATCCAATAAAAAACTTCTGGCACAAACGGAAGAGATCATTGAGAGTCGGAACCAGTATCAATTCATGGTCGAAACGGTTTCGGATGGGGTCTTTTACCTTGATGAACATGGAAAAGTTTCATCGATCAATTCAAAGCTTTGCGGAGAATTGGGATTCAAGGAAGATGAACTCATAGGGAAAACAATCGAAGAGTTGGTCGATATTGAAGCACATCCTGAGCTCAGGTCCTGTATAAATACAAGGCGATTTGGAGATAGGGCAACCAGAGGATTGGTGGCTCGATTTTTTGTTAAAACCAAAGCAGATGATAAAGCGGTTGACTCTAAAACCAGACCTTTGACGATTGATTGCTTTGGAATATGGAATTTACAAAATAATGTTGTCAGCAAAATACATATGGAGAAAAAATTTAAAGGTACGTTTTGTATTGTCCGCTTTCCCAGAATCTAATCTCTCCTTTGCGTAAGACAAATAGAGTGTTTGCTCTTACTAATACTTGTCTATGTTGCGAAAAACCGATCCATTAGAGATCGCCCCTTACCTGAAAGACGCTTCAAATAACCCCGATGGTTTCGCTTCTGCTGTTGTCATTCCTGAAAATGAAACGGAATTGAGGCAATTTTTATTAGAAAATACAGATGCGATAACCATATCTGGTGCGGGAACGGGCTTGACTGCGGGACGAACACCACAGGGCGGTGTCATCGTATCGATGGAGCGTTTCTTGAATTTGCAAATTCGAGAGGATGCTTGTGTTGAAGTGGGTGCAGGCGTCGCACTCAAAGATTTACAGAATCACTTACAGAATACCTCCTGGTTTTATCCTCCCAATCCCACTGAAAATTTGGCTTCTCTGGGTGGAAATTTTGCGACCAATGCCTCGGGTTCTCGTAGTTACAAATTTGGTGTGACACGCGATTATGTGCAAAAAGCCGATATCTTTTTGTCGGATGGGCGTAAGTGCGTGGTTAGCAGGGGTGATAAAATCTGCTCTCCTTTGAAGTTGGAAGATGGCTCCACAATTGACTTTCCACAAGTGAGTTATTTGAGTCCACAATGTAAAAATGCGACCGGATTTTTTGTACGTCCAAATATGGATTGGCTGGATTTGTTCATTGGTTCTGGTGGAACTTTGGGAATTGTCACAGAAATAAAATTAAAGACGGTGCCCAAGCCGAGTCATTTCTTGAGCGGGATACTTTTTTTTGATGAGGATGAACCCTTATGGATGCTCGTCCGTAAATTTAAAGAATCAGACATAGAGGGAATATCACCATGTTCTTTGGAATATTTTGATTTCTATTCTTTGGAAATGTTGCGGTCTCGATTTGGAACGATTCCCGGTCGCGCCAGAGCGGCATTGTTTTTTGAACAGGATATTTATGGGGATGATGTTTACGATAATATTGTGGAACGATGGTTTGATTTTCTCGAATCGAAAGATGTGAACCTGGACGATTCCTGGATCTCGCAAAATGAAAGAGATGTTGCAAAATTCCATGACTTTCGTCATGCGCTCCCATCTTTGGTCAATGAGGAACTCAGCAGAAACAACTCTGTTAAAGTGGGAACCGATATGGCGGCTCCTTTTGAATATTTTGAAGATCTGATGCGATTTTACAAACGGGAATTGTCGGCAAGCAATGTGAAATATGTTGTTTTTGGTCATATTGGAGATAACCATTTGCATATCAATTTTTTCCCGGAAGAGGATACAAAGGAAAAAATAGCGGCTTTATATCAAGGTATGGTGAATCAGGTCCTTGCCTGGGGTGGCACAATTTCTGCCGAGCATGGTATCGGGAAACTTAAAAAACAGTATTTTCACCAAATGGCTGGTGAACAAGGTCTTGAGGATATGAAGATCATAAAATCCGTTTTTGACTCAAAAGGCTTATTGGGACAAGGAAATATGCTTTGAGATAGAATATTTTTTAAGGCACTGCACAGATTCTTTAAGTGAGTCTTTTCGGACACTTGCTTGACAGTCTTGATAGGGTTCAATAAACTTTTATCAGATTATGAGATTGATAATAGATCTTAATGGATGAATTGATATGCTGGAATCATTAAAAAGTCTGGTGTTGAATTATTCCTATGAGCCTTTGCAATTTTGTAGCGCTAAACATGCCATTGTCATGGTACTCTCAGGCAGGGCAGAGGAAGTTGAAAGCGATGGTTATATTGTGCGCTCACCGACAACAGCTTTCCCTTTACCCGCTGTGATAAGGACTTTAAAGCTGGTCCGAAAAAACCGGAATAATAAAATTGCATTCAGTAAAAAAAATATACTCCGCAGGGATGAATCCACCTGCCAGTATTGTGGTGAGAAATATCAGTCCATGACAGTCGACCATATTTTTCCAAAATCTAAAGGGGGGAAGGAACAATGGGAAAATGTTGTTGTGGCGTGCAAACCCTGCAATTTGAGAAAAGGCAGTAAGACGCTTGTGGAAGCCAATATGCAACTGTTGAGACCTCCCGTCCAGCCGCAATATCCCTATTTTCATTTTTCTGTACCTACTGGATCTTCGACTCATTTAAAAATTTGGCAGAAGTATCTGCCGAAGAAAATTTTATGCCGTTAGGTCAATACTTGCGACCCTCTTTTAAAGTGAGGCTTTGTGAACTCAATGCCGGCACGTTAAACTCCTAAAAATCATCTTAACCGGAATGATAGAGTTTTGAATATGGAACCCCAATCCCTTGTTGAAATAGTCAGTGAAGAGGAGTTTTTATGTTTGATACAAGAGTCTTATAATGGCTTTATTAAAATCTATATTTCATTGGAAAGAAAAATTGCCAGCGGAAAGGTAATCTCCAAAAAATTCTATTCTACATTGAAATATGAAACGGATTCCTTTGAAAGTTTTTTGGATGAACATGGGGCAAGAGAGAATAAATCCTGGGCATTTTTTTCAGAGTATGTTGCATCGATAAGAAATCTTTCGATTGCCGCATTTTATATCCGGCATATTTTGGATCGCTACCCTTATTATAAACTCCGTGAAACCCCGGAGATGGATCGCAAGTTCAAAACGAGTGCAGAAGCGACGTTAAGATTTTTAAATAGCTCTATTTACAACTTGTTCAAAGAAGCGATTGTTACGGCTAAAAACAATGGTCTTGAGTTTCCTCCAAATGAAACAGGAATGGCCGAATATGCTGAAACTTCCGCTAATAAAAAGTTACCAAGAAATATAAGTGAAGAAGACGTTAAGGACGAAGAAGAGCGAATTGTAGATTTATGTGAAAAAATTCGGAATGTGAGTAAATCCATGTTGGCTTTGTCAATTCCTCAGACCTATGATCCTGATGAATTGCAACAAATCGTTCCCTCCCGGCTGGATGAAAAGGTTTTGAGAGAATTTCTGATTCAAATCCATAATGTCCAATCCGAGTTTGATACTTACGTTAAAAACACAAAGACAGAACAGATTTATTCAGAATTGAAATACATACGCGGGTATATTTCCATGCCACTTCATCTACTCGAATCCGCGTTATGGCTTTCTCATATGTATGAGCGGCATGAAGAAGGAATACGGCCGGGTGAATGCAAAAGAAAAATTTCGATGATGGCAGATAAAAATGATTTGCTGAATCAAATTGTTAATTTTGCATTTTATTACGCATTGTACTTTATTCAGCAGGGAGCGTGTTTGGCTGAAGAAGTGTTACCACAGCTGATAAAATTCAAAAGAATTATCTTACCCATTCCAACACCGCTGGGATTTCATGCCCGTCCCTCTACTTACTTGTCCCTGATTGCCCGTAAATACGATTGTGATCTTTTTCTGGTGATTGACAACGAAAAATACAACGCTCGATCGGTGATGAGCATGCTTCAGGCGGGTGGTGTTATTGCCGATAAGGGCATACAATCGGTTCAATTTGAAAGCGACCAGCGCGTAATAAATGATCTTGAAATTTTGGCAAAGAATAATTATTGCGAAGAAAAACCCATTCCTCCAGAATTGAATTACCTCAGGTCGAACGCCTGATGATAACTTGATATTCCTTCCACCCTGTATTGAGTATGAACATCGATGCCATAGAGTTCTTTGATTTTGTCGATGATGACGACTGCGTGATTGGTAGAGCATCAAGGCAAGAGGTTCATCAAAAGAAATTAATGCATCGGTCGGTTCATATCTTCGTTTTCAATTCTTCAGGACATTTGTTTCTGCAGAAACGAGCTGAAATAAAGGACGAAAGCCCTGGACTTTGGGATACTTCATCTTCCGGGCACGTTGATTCTGGAGAAGACTACATGACAGCGGCGAATCGTGAGCTCATGGAAGAGTTGAATATCTGCGAGCCTTTGTCATTCATTATGAAATTGAAAGCAGGGCCAGAAACTTTTTGGGAACATGTTTGGAGTTATCGTTGTGTTTCTGAAAAAAAAATACGTATCAATCGTGATGAAATCAGCGAAGGACGATTTTGGTCACCCCAGGAAATAACTGTTGCGATCGAGCAGGATAAAACCCAATTCACCCCAACTTTTTTGACTCTCTGGAGCCATGTTGGCAGTACTGCCGATGAATGAATTTCCCTTACTATTGACACAACCCTTCGATTCAAGAATAATCCTTTAAGAGTGGTTGGGATTATCATTTTTGATAAAAATTGCAAATTCCTTTTTGAGTTCCTTTGAATTTAATTATTTACACATAAATACACGGTTTTCTCCACATGACACCATTTGATGTTTGCGTCCTCATTGTTCTCACCCTCAGTTTTCTTTATTCTTTGTTCAAAGGATTCATTCGAGAAATTTTTTCGTTATTGGCTTATGTTGGTGGATATGCCGTGGCCGTCAAATATCATGGTGATTTGGCAAAATCTCTCAGTAGTACCATAAGTAACGAGACGGTTGCGAAGGTGGCGGCTTTTGTGATTATTTATGTCGCGACGATGATCGCAGTAAAAATTCTGGGGAACATCATTCGGAAGTTTTTTCAAGAAGCCGCAGGTCTTTCTGGAATGGACCGATTTTTGGGTGCGATGGTCGGTTTGGCAAAAGGTTTAGTCATTCTTGTTATTTTACTGGTTCCTCTGGGCTACTTTCCGGACTTTTATAAAAAGGCAACGGAGGGCTCTATATCCGCCCCGTATTTGCAGTCTGTCTCTGGCTGGGTAACCGAAGCTTTGGGAGCTTCTCAGGAATTTATCGGAAATATACCGGGTATGGACGGTGACACGTTGAAAGGCCTCAAGGAAAAATTAAAGAGCTTGGAGGACATCACCAAGTTGTCTCAAAAAGGTGATAAACAGCAGAGTAGTGCAACTACAAATCTAAACCTTGAAAGAATCTCGCAACTCAGCGATGAAATTAAAAAAGCCTCTGAATTTTTGGGAAAGCCTCAGGAAGAGTACACGAAGGATGATGTTGAAAAATTGGACAAACTCCTCAAATCAGTCGATAAATATGAATAATTTGGATTGCAGATGAATTTGGGTTTTTATAATTGTCCAGATTATTTATCGTTCCTGCCACTTGGATTGGAATATGACAACTAAAATAAATTTTAACGGAGTGATTTCCGAAAATTTATCCATATCATTTTATGATCATGGTTTTCTTTTTGGTGACAGTGTGTATGAAGTGGTTGCGACGCACAAGAACCGCCCCTGTTTTCTCTATCCCCATTTGCAACGATTGCATAATTCGGCAGATGGTATTTCACTCAATATTCCCTGGTCCACTGATCGATTTGCCGAAGAGCTCCAGCGGACTTTGCAGGAAGCGGGCAATCCAGAATCCTATATCCGCATTATAGTGACTCGGGGGGAGGGTGCCGTTGATATTGATCCCTCATCCTGCACCCAGCCAAATGTCATTATTTATGTCAGTGCTGAAAAAAAGTATCCCGCCGAATTGTATATGAGCGGTGTAAATTTGGCTGTGGTCTCGGTCAAGCGGAACGCAAGAGATGCTTTGAATCCTGGCATTAAAACCGGCAATTATTTGAATAATATTCTTGCTGTTGTGGAGGCAAACCGCATGGGAGCCCATGATGCGGTTATGCTCAATGCAAATGGTGATCTGGCAGAAAGCACGACCAGCAATCTTTTCTTTGCGCACAATGGAACGTTGTTCACCCCCGCATTGGGTTGTGGAATTCTTGCTGGAATCACCCGGAGTATGGTCATGCAGTTGGCACAGGAAAATGGGATTTCTGTTGAAGAAGGTTCTCTGCCTGTTGAAGCCCTGATTTCAGCCGATGAAGTTTTTATCAC
Organism: Nitrospinae bacterium CG11_big_fil_rev_8_21_14_0_20_45_15; assembly: GCA_002787235.1. GTDB lineage: Bacteria > Nitrospinota > Nitrospinia > Nitrospinales > VA-1 > Nitrohelix. The sequence continues at coordinate 118,446 of PCWG01000015.1, read as the reverse complement.
TGGGACGATCAAGCGCGTCATGCCTGTAACGCGGATAGATAATAAAATCGTAGGGGAGGGTCGCCCGGGCCCTCTATCGCAAAAAATGATGAGATTGTACGGAGATGTATTGGAATCTGAAATTCCATACGATCCGGCATTCAAACTCCAATTTTAACTACTAACGCCCCGTGTTGATTGGACTGACAGGTGGAATAGGATCGGGAAAATCTTTAGCGGCATCTCTGTTTCGCGATTTGGGTGCTCGTGTGATTGATGCCGACATACTTTGCCGGGAACTGGTTCTTCCAAATCGCCCGGCATGGAAAGAGATTGTCGAAAAATTCGGTTCCGATATTCTTCAGGATGATGAACGTCTGGATCGAAAAAAAATTTCCTCTCTTATCTTTAGTGATCCTGCTAAAAAACTAACACTGGAATCCATCCTTCATCCAAAAGTTTTTGAAGAAGAACGCCGACGCTATCAGCGTGTTCTCGAAGGAGATCCTGATGCCGTGGTAATTGTTGATGCCGCGATGTTGATTGAGTCGGGAAATCACAAAAATATGGACAAGGTCATTGTTGTTCGCAGTCGGATGGAAGATCAGGTCGAACGGGTCGTCAAACGCAATGGCTGGAGCAGGGAACAGGTGATCGAACGTTTGAATTCCCAGATGAGCGTTGAGGAGAAATTACTTCACGTGGATTTTATCATCGAGAATGACGGTGATCTTGCAAACTTGAGGGATAATGTCAGTAAAGTTTTCAAGGATCTTACAGGGAAAGCAAAAGCATGAATTGTCTGGTGACAGGCGGCGGCGGATTTCTTGGGGCCTCTCTTGCAGAGCGTTTGCTTGCCGATGGTTATCAGGTCACAGTTTTGGGACGGCGGAATTATCCAGCACTCAGCTCTGCAATCCGGCAGGTGCGCGCCGACCTGAAGGACAGATCCGCTATTTTTGACGCTCTGCAAGGAATGGATGCCGTTTTCCATTCCGCCGCAGTGCCCGGTATATGGGGACCTTACTCCGAATATTACAAAACCAATGTTGAGGGAACTCAAAACATCATAGATGCTTGTCTGGCCCATCATATTCCGCGATTGATTTTCACCAGTTCCCCCAGTGTGATTTACGACATGGAGGATCAATCGTGCGTTGATGAATCGGTTGCATTCCCGAACGATTATCTTTGCCATTATCCAAAAACTAAAGCGATGGCCGAACAGCTCGTTTCATCTACGGATGGAAGGAATGGCTTGCGTACGATCTCCATCAGACCCCATTTGATTTGGGGACCTGGCGACCCGCATTTGGTCCCTCGATTGATAGAAAAGGCGCAGTCGGGTAAGTTGGTGCAAGTGGGGGATGGAAAAAATAAAGTGGATATGGTTTATATCGACAATGCCGTCGAGTGTCATGTGCTTGCAGAAAGAGTTCTGCGTAGCGATCCAGATAAAGTCGGAGGGAAGGCGTATTTTGTCAGTGATGACCGACCTGTTGAGCTGTGGACATGGATCAACGATTTATTGAATGCTCTGCATTTACCGACTGTTGAAAAGAGCATCTCCTTTCGGACCGCCTATGTTTTGGGACTCGTCGCCGAGGGAGTTTATGGATTTTTTAAATTAAAAAACGAGCCGCCCATCACCCGGTTTGTTGCTGGACAATTGGCGACCGATCATTATTACGATATCCGTGGAGCTCGAAATGATTTGGGATACAGTCCCATCGTCACACCCGATGAAGGCTTTGTCCGCCTCATCAATTATTTCAATAAATTTCTAGCAACGAAATAATTTGAGTTCACAGATATTATCAGGTCTGCTCATGTGGGTTTTTGTTTTTTAACATTGCATCCATTGACAAAGGTTTATCAAACCCATGAATACTTTCAATGATGTAATTGGGACGCTCTTTCACTTCAATAAAAATTGAATGAATGTACACTCCCAGAATGCCGATGGTCAGTAGCTGGACACTTCCCAAAAATAGAATAGCGGTCATTATTGCTGTCCAGCCAGGAATACTATGGCCCGAAAATTTTTCAAACAGAACATGAAAAATCATTAAGCCGCTCACAAGGCAACCTGAAATCCCCACTAGAGAAGCTATTTGAAGAGGTGCAGAGGAAAAGGATATGAGTGCTGAGTTTGTGAAATTGGCAATGGCTCCCAATCCGAGTGTCGGGAATTTTGTCTCTCCTGCAAAACGCCGCTCTCTACTATAAAAAACTTTCTCCTGCTTATAACCCACCCAGCATACGAGTCCTTTTGTATAGGGTAATTTCTCTTTGAACTGAAGCAAATGATCGACCACGCGACGTGAGAGTAATTTAAAATCTCCAGCTTCTACCGGTAACTCAATGTTTGAAATTTTATTCAATAGCAGATAACCCATTTTCGTTATCCACAGCTTGAAACGAGATTCTCCAGCGCGATCAGTTCTTATCGTGTGTACCACATCGATGTCTTTATCACTTTTCCATTTTTCAAGTAGTTTAGGTATGATTTCTGGGGGATCCTGAAGGTCTGCATCCATATACACTACGAGATCACCTTTGGAAAATCTCAGTCCAGCGAAGGTGCATGGAAAGACCCCAAAATTTCGTGACATGTTAATTATTTTTATTCGATTGTTGGTCAGCGAAAAATTTAGAAGCATCTCTAGAGACCTGTCAGTGGATGCATCGTTTACAAAAATAAGCTCATAGTCTCTAACTATTTGAGCTTCAATCTGTCCTTCCAACACATCTTTGGTCCGTCGAATCAATTCGGGAATGTTTTCTTCTTCATTCTTAAAAGAAAAGATTACTGAAATAAGGGGAAGGGACGCAGTGGGTTGTGTGTCGTTGGGCTCAATATTGACGATCATTGATTATCCATCAAAAAAATGGTGAACATGGAAATAAAACTATACAGCCTCTGTTTTTTTATTTGGATTTGAAAAAGCATCCTTTAAAACTCAGAGGGGATTGGGGTTTGTTAAAAATAAAAAATGTGGGCACTAAAGCCGTTTGTGATCTGTTAATATTTGAAAGCTGTTCCGACTCTCGGGCATTTAGAACAAATATCAATTCCTCCACGCCCTTCATTCAAGTGCGTTTCGCGATTTTTTCGGGCCGTAAGTCCATTCCAAACCTCAGCAATGCGGGTTTGTCCTACCTTTATCGTGTCGTAGGGTTCAACATCGTTCCAAACGGTGTAATCACAGCAAGGAAACATATCTCCGTTCCAATCAATTGTCATGACTTTCCAAGGCCATTCGCAAAGATCTTGGATGGGGAACTCGGGACTGGGAGAAACGGTTTCAGTGGATAAGATATCGGGACGTTCTTCTTCCAGATAGGAAAGATTTCCCCTGCGGCAACTGAAAATGAATCCTAATTCATTGCTCAATTGTTGTGCCAGATCTCTTTCGTGTTCGTTATAATCGTAAAGGATGTAGTCGAGCATGATAACGATTGAAGAATTTTTTTCCTTTTTCAAGCGCGCAAGATCTCTTAGATTTTTTTTGACGGTTTCAATATTTCCATTTCTATGTTGAACCGTGTAAGTATCCTGATTGAATCCACTGATAGCGATTTTGATACAGTCCAATCCGGCATCTAATAATTCATTAATCTTCTTTTCAAAAAGCAATTCACCATTGCTGGCAATGATTGTAGCTATCTTTCGTTCGGATGCGTATTTTACCGCAGGGATCAGATTTTTGTACATGAGAGGCTCGCCATTCACATACAACACCGCGATCAGGATATGATCCTTGACCTGTTCAATCACATCTTCAAACAATTCAAGTGGCATCTGACCTTTGGGTATACTTGAACCTGACGACTCATTTGGATTCTGATTATAAATGACTCCATCTGAGGTCCTGCAAAAAGTACATTGAGCATTGCACTCGTTCCATAATTCAAAATTTATCATAAAAGGAAACGGTGCGGTTCGCTTGAGTTTCATTTTATGTGCAAGCCAAGCGTAAGCAAAATTATATACTTTCTTAAACGATATTTTTCCTTTCAATAATATTGAAAGGACAATTCTCAATTTCAATAAAGTGTATTTATTTTTATTTTCTAAAGGTGTCATTGGGACAGGTCTCTTGGTATTTTAAATACATAATAAATTAATATATCTCTTCACGATTATATCACGCATGTTATTTGTTCAATGGTAAATGATCTTTCAATTCAAAGACCAGCCAATCAGCAGAACTATAGGTAAGCGTGTGGTTACTCATTTGCGTTTTTATGGCAGACCTTTGAGATGAATTGTACTTGTAAAATAGTGTGTAGTGTAAATTTCCACGAAACATTTTTTGCAATTCTGCCGAGTCGAAATCTGGAACTTTATCTTCCGTTATCTGAACCTGGCCATATTGTCTCAAGGCAAACAACACTTCTTGAGAGCTTATGGGGGTACCTCTATCGCGGACTTCTATTTCGGTCAAAGGTTTGACCTTGGCAAGTACAAACAAAGCCCGATTGTGCTTTAAAAAGTCTGTGATTGGAAATCCTGTTTTGTTCATAAATACATAGGAATTCGTTCTTGGGGTAAGGACCGTTGCCATTTCTCTCTCAATCTGGAGAGTTGTTTGATTCAAACCGGGTGAGCCTATAATAAAATTCAGCAAAAATATAATGATGGATGTGAGAGAAACAACCAGGCAAATGATTCCTTTCCAAACTTGTTGGAATTTAACCAATTCATGGCTCGTTAATTGCTCTTCAAGCCATTGTGTTCCATGCCCGGCAATTATAGAGCAATAGGGAACCATTATCAGAGAGTAGTATTCATGCGGAAAATTTATCTGCCCAAATAAGGCATAGTATAGAGGGATTGTAAATATGAGTGAGACCTCATCCTTTTTTCTCCTTTGCTTCCAAATGAGAGCCACCCCAATGATAAACATGAGGGTCGTAAAAGGATTTAAAATCAGCGTGACAAATCGAAAAACCATCAAAAAATAGAATTTGGGAGACAATAGAAATTCCCACTGTATGAATCCCATCATTCCCTGGCCTTCACCATTCACCGTTTTTACAACAAGCAACCAGCCAATTAAGGAAGCTGTGATAAAAAAGAATGCAACCACCAGTCGAAAGTGACTTTTTACATATTCAAAGATATTTGAATATGTTAGTGGATTGGAATTGAGAAAAAAATTGGTGAGAAAAAGCATTACCACGGGAAGAAAATACAATGGTTTTGTAACGACGCAAGCGGCCCCAAATAAAATAAAAAATAAATAGTTCCAGATTCTACCAGGCGTTTCTAAAATTTTTATTAAAAACCATGTGGAAAATAAACAAAAGCACACGGTAGAAATATCCATCATGAACGCTCTCTGATAACTTAAATTCAGTGGGGCGAACGCAAAAAAAAGAGATGAGTATAAAGCTGTTGTACGACCAAACCATGAGTTTGATATTTTAAAAACTAAAATGACACTCAATAGGGAAAATACCAAATTGAGGTATCTGGCTGTGGGTTGGAGGGCTTCGTATGAAGGAGATAACCAGACAACCAATGTTTGATACACCGGTAACTCCAACAGGGCATACCCGTTGACTCCACCGCCCCCTAAAACTTTTCTCTTTAGAAAATTGATGCCTTCAAAGTAGTAGTCCTCTATCGACGCAAGATTATCCATCTGCCGGACTAAATGGTACCCTGAATAGGTATCTCCAAATTGAAGCATCCTGATTCCGAAGCTAGCCAGGATCAGACATAGGAAGAAATAAAAAAAGGCATTCTGTTTACAAATAAGTAGAAATTTGTTTTGAGAGTTTGCCATTTTCATTTAGAAAAAAAGAACGTAAATATTTGTAGTGATAGTAGTTGGGTATAAAACTAATTTACGACGATAGGATTTATCATTGATGAAGAAATAAAACTATATTTCATAATATCCTATCGAGGAGTCTATTATCCAAAGTAGTTTCACTGTTTTCCATTTTTTTCTGATAGAGTTCCATCGCATTCTGCAGGATCGTTATCGCTTCCTTGCGCCCCAGAAAATTCTCGACGATCACAACCTTTTTCTCCAGAGACTTATAGTCTTCAAAGAACCGTTTTATCTCTATCATGCGATGGGGAGGGAGTTCCTCAATGGCTTCATAGTGAGCGTATTCTGGATCATGAGCGTGGACGGCGATGATTTTATCATCGGTCTCCCCTTCATCGATCATTTCCATCACGCCAATCGGCCTTGCCATTACGATTGATAATGGATACACCGGTTCTTGACCCAATACCAGTACATCCAGCGGATCGTTATCGTCACAATAAGTACGTGGGATGAATCCGTAATTTGCCGGATACTGTACGGAGCTGTATAGAATTCGGTCCACACGGATCAATCCGGTTGTTTTGTCTAACTCATATTTTACTTTAGATCCTTTGGGGACCTCGATAATAGCGGGAAAAAGATCAGGAATCTTGTCGCCAAGTTCCACATCGTGCCAAGGATTCATATTTTAATTTCGTATTAGAAAGGGTTTTATTTTTAAAGAAATTCTCAGGAATCATTCAGGAGGGCATTTATATACCGTGCGGGCATGTTAGCATGGAATCAATAATCTGCAATAAGAACAATGTTATTTTATGGAGTCATTCTATCGAGCTAAAAGAGGAGGGAATGCCCGAACGTGAATCCCAACTTTTTTGGCATAAACAGTCTGAATGCCGAAGTGTTCAGATAGAAAATTCAGGTTAAAAAGGAATTAATAGTGCCCAAAAACTTGGGAACATTGATCGGTTTGGTGAGATAGTCTTTAAATCCCATATCCAGAGCTTCCTGTATGTCGTCGTTCATGGCATTGGCACTCAATGCAATCACTGGAATTTGCGCGGTTTCTTTGATTTCTTGAAGTTTTTGAAATGCAGTGAGGCCATTCATTCCGGGCATATTAATGTCCATCAGTATCAGGTTGGGGAGTTCGTTCTTTGCCAATTCAATACCATCCAAAGCGTTGGACGCCGATAAGAGTTTGATGCGAGGCAGTTCCTCTAGCAATTGTTTGACCAACTCCACGTTGACGGATATATCTTCTATGTATAGAATTTTGACTTCGTCGTTACTGGATGAAATGGGAAGTTCATTGGAATGGGGTGTCGCTTTCACTTCAAATGGAGCCTGGATTGAGTCAACAGCAGGGAAATCGATGTAAAAAAAGCTTCCTTGCTCATAAACACTTTCAAAATCGATCTGTCCTCCCATCAATGCGACAAGTTGTTTGGTGATTGTGAGTCCTATGCCCGTACCTTCAATTTTTTCCGCATCGACATCAAAACGCTCAAAGGGTTGGAATATTTTGTCTTTTTTGTTATCCGGGATGCCGTGACCCGTATCTCTTATTCCAAAGCGAATCCTTCCATTTTCGAGATTTTCAACAGAAAGAATCACCGATCCATTGGGTTTGTTGTATTTGATTGCATTGGAAATCAAATTCAATAGAATTTGATTCATACGGAGAGGATCGGCGTTAATAAAACAACGGTCATTAGAAACTCTATGGTACTCAAGAGAGATATTGTTTGTTTTTAACAATGATTTTGAGATGGAAAGGACATTTTCCAACAGTGGATTGATATCAATTGTTTGTATAGTCAGGTCGAGTTTCCCAGATTCGACTTTTGATAAATCCAGCACTTGATTGATAAGTTTTAAAAGGTGTTCTCCCGCAGTAGATATCATCCCGATATTTTTTTTCTGGATTTCAGTCAAAGTGTTGTTGATATCCATTGTCAAAAGTTGAGAAAAGCCAAGTATTGCGTTCATAGGCGTGCGGAGTTCGTGGCTCATTTTCGCCAGGAAATTGGATTTCTCCTGATTGGCTTGCTGAGCCTTGTTCCTTTGCTCAATCAGTTCAGCCGTTTTTAAATCGACTTCAATTTGCAGGTTATCCCGACTCTCCTTTAACAGATTAAACAGCTCTGCACTTTCAAGAGAGTTAGCCGCATATTGAATGACGATAGAAATCAACTTCAACTTTTGTTTGAACGAAGGCAAGTCCTTAGTGGTGAGCAAGCCCGTAAACATACCAATGATCCGGGTTTGGGTTGCCAAAACATGCAAAACCAGTGAGCGATCATTCAAAGAAGATTTTGAAACAACGGCTTGGTTTTGATTCAGAGCCCATGCAAATTTTCCGCTATCAATAGATTTTTGGACTTCATCGTCCAATTCAAGGTGTTTATTTTCTGGAAAAGCATATTTCAGAATGAAGTCGTAATCCTCTTCTCGAACAATATAAAAACCAGCCATTTCAAAAGGCAAGATTTTTACAAGAAATTGAAAGGTTTTTTCTAAAATGAGTTCAGGGTTTCTATTCTCGTTGGAATCCCCGTGAAAGGCTCCCAGAGATGCGGCGAGATCGAGTGCAAAAAACTGGGATTTGCAGGTTTCTTCCAAGTGTTCCAGTCGAGATTTTTTCCCGGAATCATCTTCGGTCTGTTTCATTATAATTTAATAGAAGTAGTTGGAAATAAGGTCATTGTATCGTTCCTCCACTCTGCCAAGTATGGTGGGTATCATCGCAATGGGAATGCCCAATTTGTTCCATGCATGAATTGAAATCGGAGGGGTATAGTGCTCCCCGCTATTGCCCAGGCAAAGTATATGCGCAAAAATATCTCCAAAATGTACAATGCTTGCTTCCACCCTATACTCTTTTGATTCCAGAGGGGCGTGGTGATAAAGAACGACCTCCTGCTGGGATTTTGGAAGTTTCCACGATTCAAGAAGAGCTTCACCTACGAGGCAGTGATCGAACCCCAGAATCTCTCTTTCGATATTGTGAGTAGATTTTGTTTCACTGGCACATCGTTGTATTATTTTTTCAATCTCGGTATGAAATTTGAAGCACAGTACAATGCGACCGATTTCATGCAGTAAACCCGCCATATAGAAACGTTCTGGATTAATTTCCTGCTTGTATATAGCCAATGTTTGAGAAGCGATACCCGTCGCAATGCTGTGCTCCCAAAAAGATTTCATGGAGATGCTTTCCTCAGGCAATCCTTTAAATTTATTGATGATAATAGAGCCTAAAGCCAAATCGCGTAATTGCGACATCCCAACGATTGAGATTGCGTGAGTAATGGTTTCGATCGGTTCGTGGAAATTATACAGTCCACTGTTGACAATTTTAAGAAGGTGGACCGATAACCCCACATCACTGCTGATTACTTCTGCCAGATCTTCGAACGTTCCTTCAGGATCGTTGACGATTGCATTGATTTTCATCGCCAATTCTGGGAGAGTAAAAAAACGACTTTCGTCGTTGATTAATTCTTTTAGGTCAAACGACATCGAATGGTTTCACATCCGGATGATTTTTAAGAGAGTATCCCACCGCTAATCGAAAAAACTCTCTTGTCAAGGGATCACTAAGATTATTCAATTTAAATGACTGACTACATTTTTCTACGGTACTTGAAAGTATTGTGTCAGGAACATATTCGGGGATAGAAAACAGTTCCCTTTCATTTTCAATGTTGATGGATTTTTTAGTATCCGTTTCGTCAGAATCATAGATATCCAATTCGGCGATGCCCCATTTTTTTAATATACTCAAATGTTTTTCCTGAATAATGACTCCACGGGAAATCAATGTTCTACCATTAAATGCAACCACATCGGAGGCAAGAATCATCCCGGGTTGAAGTTTATTGCTTTTTATAGTGGACATGAGATTAGATTCAAAGTTGTTAACGTCGAGACATATTTTCAACGGAACGATAATATCTCAATTAGGGCTTATCTTAGCACAAATATTAACCGACTTTTTATATCCAAATTTTAAGTCAAAACCCTATTAATTGAACCTAAAATAGATCATATTGAGCTATTCTTTTCTCTTGCTTTTTGATTAGGAAACTCTTAATTTCATAATTGGATCGCATTTCCGTTCAGGCTTGTTGGTGGTCGTGTTTAAAAAAATACTATTGGAGAATTAAATCGAATGAAACGCAATTTTAAACAATCGCTGGTCGCTGTGAGCTTCGCCTTTTTGTTCATATTTGCTCAAATGGGAGCCGGAATTATTTTAGATCATCCCGTTTTGACAAGTCCTGCTTTTGCAAATAAGGACAAACATGATGATGGGCATGGGGATGATGGAAAAGATAAAGATGGTGACAAGCACAAAGATAAAGATGCAGATGGCGGAAAAGATAAAGATAAAGACGACGACAAAGGAAAAGATAGCGACAAATAAGGGTAAGTTTTAATAAGGGTGGCGGCAGGGTAGGTTACAAGGCAAACCATCAATCTGATACGACGAGATATGCGATTCCGGAATGTCTGTCAGATGTTCTAAAAAAATATAGGGTATTTCTATTTCTCGCTCTCTTGTAGCTTTAAATTACGAGAGAGCGAGTTTTTTATTTTAAAATACAGGCGGGTGCATTAACAGGCCCGATCGTTGGTCTTTCATGGACCGAATGCTGAATTTTTTTGCAGGGTCATTTCTGGCTTTTTGTAATTGGATCTGCAATGTTGATTCGATGAGCCAGACAAGCCGCTCCAAATCCATTGTCTATATTGACAACACCAATACCGGGCGCGCATGAATTGAGCATTGCGAGCAATGCAGAAAGCCCCCCAAAGGAAGTGCCGTAACCCACGCTCGTAGGCAGGGCAATAACGGGACAACTCACCAGCCCACCCACAACACTTGCAAGTGCACCATCCATACCCGCTGCGACAATCAACACACGTGCCGTGCGAATTTCGTCAATATGGTTGAATAATCTATGGATACCAGCGACTCCGACATCGAAAATGCGTTGGACCCGACTGCCATAAATTTCTGCTGTGATTGCGGCTTCCTCCGCAACTCCAATATCTGAAGTCCCGGCCGTCAATATACATATCTTCCCCTGATAGGAGCTTTCAGGATTTTTATTGATAACGAGTGTGCGGGATAAATCATCGTAAACAGCGTTTTCAGGAAGAGAATCGGAAATTGCTTGATAACTTTCAGGTGAAAGTCTTGTGCCAAGAACCGTAGCACCGGCTTGACTCATTTTATGAATGATTGTGTGCAACTGCTCTTTGCTTTTGCCCTCGCAATAAATAACCTCGGGAATTCCCGTGCGTAATTGGCGATGGTGATCCAGGTGTGCAAATCCCAAATTTTCGAAAGGCAGAGTTTTGAGTTTTTCCAAGGCCTCATCTGGGGAAATTTTTCCAGCTTGAATGCCCTGTAAAATTTCTTTTAAATTGTCAGGGCTCATGACAGTCCTCGTACGCCGGAAAATTCTGAAGTGATATTGACTTTCATTAAATCTTTCAGTGCTTCAGATGGAGATTTATCTTCATACAAAATTTGGTAGGTTTCTTCTATGACCGAGGCTTGAAGGTTGAATTTTTTCTTTAAATCATGCGCAGATTTAACTGTTTTGACTCCCTCCGCCACCATTTTCATATTAGACATGATCTCTTTTAGCGACTGACCTTGACCCAATTTTAATCCCACGGTACGATTTCTGCTCAAATCACCTGTGCAGGTGAGTACCAGATCACCCATCCCGGAGAGACCCGAAAAAGTTTCCGGGCGTGCGCCCAAAGCTGTTCCAATGCGGGAAATTTCGACAAGCCCACGAGTGATGAGAGCGGCACGGGCGTTGTGACCCAGTTGGAGTCCGTCGGAGATACCTGCCGCAATGGCGATTACATTTTTCAACGCGCCACCTGTTTCGACGCCCATCAGATCTGAACTGGCAAAGACTTTCAGGCGAGGTCCCGACATGATTTTTTGGACCCGCTCAGCCGTTTCCATGGTATTTGCGGCTGCAACCAAAGCAGAAGGTGCTCCTTTGGCAATTTCAAGCGCAAATGTGGGGCCGGAAATGGTTGCCGTATCTATTGAAGGTGGCAATTCGTGCTCAAGAATTTGATGAATCGTTCTTAAGGTGTCGTTTTCGATACCCTTACCCGCATTGATGATCAAGCAATTTGGAACCAGAAAAGGTCTAAGCTTTTGCGCGATCTGGGAAACAAAATGCGTGGGAACGGCAAGGATAAGAACCGGTCGATTTCTTACAGCTATTTCCAGATCGGAAGTTGCCTGAATGTTTGATGGCAGATCAATATCCGGGAGGAACCATTCATTTTGATGCGTTTTCTGGATGATACTGCAAAGTTCATCCTCAAAAACCCATAAATCGACATGCTTGTAATTTTTTGATAAGTTAAGAGCCAGTGCTGTTCCCCAGCTACCTGCTCCGATGACTGAAATGTCCTGTGTTTGCATGATCAAGAATTGAGCGAAGTGTTAATAGTCGAAAGATTATAGCGAATACAGGGGCTTTACGCCACAGTTCAAATTGCAGGGAGAATTCACTTGTTCGCATAAATTCTTTATGATCTAATTAATTAACAGCAAATATCACATCCCGCACTTGAAATTTGTTTTTATTCCATAACACATCAACCATAAATCAAACGATCCATGTCTAAAGAACACAGAGTTACGCGTAAAGAAATACTCAAAACCCCAGATCAATTTCTTACTTACACGGAAAGGGTCGTGCATTATTGGGCGGACCGACAACCCACTTTGATCGCTATTGGCGTTGGATTGATGTTGGTCGTATTCGCAGTAGTGGGGCTGGAAGCAATGCAGAATTCAAATGCGGAGGCTCAGGAAACACTGCTCCTGAAGATGAGCGAGTCACGCACCTCGGATAAAAAAGACTCGACCAAGGCATCGATTGATGAATTGGAGAAAATTTACAACCAGATTGATAGCGGTGTTTACAAACACAGAGCGGGACTCATTCTGGCAGATGCTTTATTTGATGAAAAGAAATACGCTGAAGCGGAAAAACTATACCGTTCTATTTTAGCTGAAACCAAACAGGGCGATACTCCGTATCAAGTCGCTAAAGTGGGTGTTGCTTCATCTCTTGAAGGAAAAAAGGAATATAAAAAGGCAATCGAAATCTACCGTTCTTTGGTGGATGATCCTGAGTCAGCGGCATTTATGGAAGTTTATTTCAGTCTGGCGCGTTGCTATCAGCTGGATGGAGATACCCAGGGTGCGTTGATGGTTTTACGGCAAATGCAAAATAAATTTCAGGGACGTGAGCAATTGAGTCGAGTAGACCAACGTATTCAGGAGTTGGAAAAAACCGCAGGATAGATAGACACGAGTTAAAGTGTATGAAAATTTTTGGAAAATTTATTATTTTTACGGTGCTTGCTTTTTGGGGATTTGCAGTAAATTTATGCACCGTTGAAATTGTCGGGGCGGTTCCATTTATTTCCGAGGAAACCGAGTTGACAATGGGGCGAGAGGCTGATCCGCAAATTATTCAGCAGTATGGTTTGTATCAGGACAAGAAGCTCCAGCTCTATGTCAATGATGTGGGGCAGAAGCTGGTGTCGCAGTTATCGGATAAGGTTTTTCAAAAGTATTTCTTCAGGGTAGTCAACAGTTCTGACATCAATGCATTTGCCCTTCCTGGAGGGTACATCTACATAACCACAGGCATTTTAGCGACCCTCAACAGTGAAGCTGAGCTTGCAGGGGTTCTGGGACATGAAATCGGTCATGTCATATTCCATCATGGTGCAAAATTGATGTTGCGAAGCATTGGCGCGCAGATACTCAGTCTGGGTGGTGCCATAGCTAGCCCCAAAAATGCAGGACAATGGTTGATGGTCAGCTCGGCCATGTTCAACCAGATCAACTTGGGCTACGGTAGAGAAGCTGAGTTGGAATCGGATCAACAGGGGATGTACAACGCCATGGAGGCAGGCTACAACCCCGAACGCATGGTCCATTTTTTGAAAAACCTGCGCCAGAATGAAATCATGACAGGGCAAGCCTATCATGGCTTTCAGGCAACCCATCCCGATACCAAAGACCGGATCATTCAGGCAGATCAGTTTTCCAGTTCGCTGGTGCGTCGCTCACATGATTTAAAAGACAAGCGAGAAGACTATTTGAGGATCATCAAAGGTCTGCCTTATAATGGCAAGCGCCACGCCAATGATCAACGCTATTTTGATGAAAAATATATTGATATTTATGAAGTTCAGGCAGGAGATACCTACACGAAAATTGCCGAGCGTGAGTTGAAAGACCCGCAGATGGATTTGGAAATCGCGGTACTCAATGGGATGAAGATGGACGATCCTCTGAAACCCGGCGAATTGATTAAAATCATCCGCAAAGGGGTTTATCCAGGGCTCCAAATTGTCAGCATGAAGAATGAACCGGATACGACCGCTTCGAAGAGAAAGCCGGCATCCATGCCTGAAATTCCCGAGATTTCGCAAATTCCTGCCGAAGATGTAATGCCGGCATCTCCCAATCGTCCGCGCTAAAAGACCCGATAGTACTCAACTTTCTTTAAGAATGTGATTCAGGGTTTTGATTGCTGATTGGCAAGCCCGCTCCCACTTTTATGGAAACGTCTCTAATTCTTGAAAAAGCACACTCCATTTTCCTGAAACCACAGGGGGAATGCTGTAATCGTTTGCCTGCCGGCAGTCGTGTTCAGATCATCAAAAGGAAAGGCGAGTGGCTACGTATCACTTGGCGGAATGGAAAGAAAAAGGGCTGGATACATCTGGCGGCGAGTCCTGAATTGTCTGCTTAGCAACAAACAGGCAAAATCTTTCTGGGGTTAGAGGAGTATACCTTTTATCTACTTGATAGTGTGTTGCTTCAAGTCCAGTGCCCCCAAAGGGGCACTGGTTGAAATATCTCCCGGATCAATAGCGGTAATGCTCGGGTTTGAAAGGACCGTTCACATCCAGGTTCAGATAGTCTGCTTGCTCTGCTGAAAGCTTGGTGAGTTTCACACCCAGTTTTTGCAGATGCAAACGAGCCACTTCTTCGTCCAGAAGCTTGGGCAAGGTATAAACCCCTACCTCATATTTTTTCGTATACAGTTCGATTTGAGCCAGAACCTGATTGGTGAATGAATTGGACATTACGAAAGAGGGATGACCGGTGGCGCATCCAAGGTTGACCAAACGTCCTTCCGCCAAAAGAATGATAGAGTGACCGTCTGGAAATGTATATTTATCCACTTGTGGTTTGATTTCTTTTTTTATGATGCCCGGAAATTTGTTCAAGGCATCGACTTGAATCTCTATGTCAAAGTGTCCGATGTTGCAGACGATGGCAGAGTCTTTCATTTTCTCCATATGGTCGATCAGGATGATATCCTTGCAACCGGTCGTGGTAACGAAAATGTCGCCTTCAGCAAGGGTTTCTTCCATAGTGGTTACCTGATAACCTTCCATTGCGGCTTGTAAGGCGCAGATGGGGTCAATTTCAGTGACAAGGACTCGAGCTCCCAGGCTTTTCATTGCATCAGCGCATCCTTTGCCGACATCGCCATAACCCGCGACCACGACAATTTTCCCCGCAATCATGATGTCCGTCGCACGTTTGATTCCATCTGCCAAAGACTCTCGACAACCATATAAATTGTCGAATTTCGATTTCGTGACAGAATCATTGACATTCATTGCGGGTAATTTGAGAGAACCCTCTTTGAGCATCTTGTAGAGATGATGAACCCCTGTAGTGGTTTCCTCTGTTACGCCACGAATGTTATCCAGTAATTCAGGATGGTTTTTATGTACGTAGCCGGTCAAGTCACCGCCATCATCCAGAATCATATTGGGGCCGTCTTTGAACAAAAGGGTTTGCGCGGTACAGTCCCAATATTCTTCTTCCGTTTCCCCTTTCCATGCAAATACAGGAATGCCAGCCTTTGCCATTGCGGCGGCGGCATGATCTTGAGTGGAGAAAATATTGCAAGATGCCCATCGCACCTCGGCACCCAATGCGACGAGGGTTTCCATCAGTACGGCAGTTTGGATTGTCATGTGCAAGGAACCGGCTATTCGTGCTCCCTTGAGCGGTTTGCTCTCGCTGTATTTTTCACGCAAAGCCATGAGGCCCGGCATTTCCTTTTCGGCAAGAATGATTTCTTCTCGGCCCCATTCGGCCAGAGAAATGTCCTTGACCTTATAATCTTGTGTAGCGAGGGTTGAGCTCATTATTTTCTCCTTTTAGTGAGACTGTATGTTGTTTGAAATTTATGGGTTGTGTGAATGAAACGCACGGATTCAGTATATTTAAATGCCCTGCATGAACGAAAATTGCAGAAGCAATTTTTAAAATCAATCAGGTGGGACCAAACTGCGACTTGCCCATGGATTGTATCAGGTTACTCAATAATTTCCCAGATCAATATGATTTTTTCTGAATCTATGAGAACTGCCTTTTGCGATTAACGGGCCTTTAGGGAGTCTTGAATTTTTCGTCCTGAAAGCGGCGCAGGTGTTTCAGCATGAGTGAGGTCGGATGATCTTTATCTGCGGGCAACAGGCTCGCCGTCTGGTCGGTTTGAGTTCTTGGAAGCCGGGTCTGAAAGATACTCAACTGCGGGTCCGTTTTCATCAACCAGGTGCATAGCGTTTCACCTGCTATTTTAGCGGCAGAGTACTCCCCCATATTGGGCGGTAACTCGTCAACAGCGATGGATGATGGATAAAAACATTTCAATGGGCTCCGGCTGTTTTCCTGTACCTTGCGTACCGTATTGAGGAATCCGCCCACATAATAATCACAAAATTCTGAGAACAATCGGTAAGAAAAGGAACGATGGGCTCCTGCGTGGATATAGGGTGTGGGAAAATAGTAGAGATGGGTTATATTTTCTCCAATGGTTTTGGGACTCAGAATGTCAAAATGGACAGATTGGATTTTTCCGCCTGCAAGAGTGACTTCATCCACAATGGCTTGCGCTTCCTCGGCCCCTTGATTGTAAGTGATAGTTGTTTTAGCTCCTCCGGCGGCGAGCAGTTTTGCTGTGACTTCTCCCAAACCTCTGGAACCACCAACGACCAGCGCATTCTGTTGGGAAAATTCCAAAGCTTGAATTTTTTGGCTCAATTGGGCATAAGATTCTTGAACTTGCAGGGCAGGGCGTAAGAAAGCCTGCAGGTTGCCCTCCATACCCGAAGAAGAAACCGTTATGTCCGCGAGTGAGATCCGTGGCTCGTAGCGGGTCACGTTGAATTGCAAGTGCGGAGAAGCTTGAAACCTGTCCGAGAATTGTAGATTCAAATCTGAAAAAATAGAATGCAGGCCGGGACACTTCATGCCTACGAGTCGTGTTAAAGACAGTAATTGTGCCAATTGGCAAGGCGGTAATAATTGTGTCAAATTAGGAAATTGCTTCTGCATTTCTTTTTTAGCGAAATACAACTCCAAGTGGCCTTTGGCTCGTTCGATTTGTTTGGCGTCAAGATCTTTGCAATCAGTTTTCGGAGGCAGACCTTCGATAAGGAAGTTGTTTTGATCTGTTTTATGCATGACTGCGTATGAGACAATGACATGAGCGGAGGGTGCCACATCGGTTGCCAATTGCCATTCGATCTGACCCGGTGTTTCTTTCTTTTTTAGAATGGAAACGTTTTCTTCGATGCCGATCGCTCGTTTGAAGGAGACTTTCAACTTCAAGAGTTGCAGTGGACCTGTTTTTTCCTTTAGCGTATCTTCCAGGCTCCATAACAAAGCGTGGATACCGTGAACAACCGGGCGTCCAAAAATGAGCCTGCGGGCTTTGACGGGATCGATATGAGCCGGATTGTAATCACCGGATAACCGGGCAAATCGTTGTTGGTCTGCAAGGTTGAATTTATGTTCTGTCAATTTTCTTTCCTGTTGAGTCGACGAAAGTCAGAGTGTTTTTTTTTGGAAACTTTAAGAGTTAAAGCCCTGAGTTCGAACATCATTTTAAAACTTAAGAAACGGGGTGTGACGGACAGCCCAGATATGCGTTTATTCTAACCGGACAGCGGGGTCTTGGAAATTATTTTATGAGAATCTTCAATAATTTGATAGTTTCCTTTTAGGTTTCATTTTAAACGGAGAATAATTTATAAAATGTCGGAACTAAGGGAACGTGCATTGAAGTCCATCTTTGGAGCGATTGAAGAAGTCAATGAGATGCTTGCGGAAGAGGAACGTCTTAAAAACTCTGAACTTACTTTGCTTTTCGGTGATGCGGGTGAGCTGGATTCATTGGGTTTGATAAACTTTATGGTCGCTCTGGAGGGCCGGATGAGTACTGATTTTGGTTTGACGATCAATTTGATCGAGGAACTTGAAAATCCTCAGGAACCTCTGAAGAGTGTCGGGCGTCTGGCCGACTTTATTGTTGCTCGCGTAAACGGTGATGGCGCATGAGTCGGGAGTCTGAAAAAATCCTCCTGCTATCCGATTTCAATCTGGGTGGTTTTGCGGGTTATTTAAAGAATGCTTTGAGCATCCTTCCCGTCCAGGCTCCTTACGGACAGGTGATTCATACTTTGCTGGATGAGAACTCGGAATGCTGGAATGAATCCTATTCTTCGGCATTTGTATGGACACGCCCGGAAGGGGTGATAGATTCATTTCGAAGGGCACTGGATTTCTACCCCTTTGAGATCGAGACCGTTTTAGCTGAAGTGGACGCGTATACGGAGGCTCTGTCTAAACTCACGCAAAAAGTGTCTGTGCTCATGGTTCCCTCGTGGACTTTGCCTGCATCCATTGGCGGCTATGGGATGCTGGAAATGAAGAAAGGAACGGGACTCACGGATTTGTTGTGTCGTATGAATTTGCGGCTTGCGGAAAATCTGGAAAAAATTCCCGGTGTGTATGTTTTGAATGCAGGACGCTGGATGCAGATGGCGGGTAAAGAGGCTTGCAACCCCAAACTTTGGTACATGGGGAAAATCGCATTTGGCAATGAAGTATTCAAATCTGCGGTGGCTGAAGTCAAATCAACTCTGGCGGGAATCTCAGGGTCCGCGCGAAAAATTATTCTTGTCGACCTCGATGATACGCTATGGGGGGGAATCGTCGGGGACGAGGGTTGGAAAAATTTGCGACTCGGTGGACACGATCCGACAGGAGAAGCTTTTGCAGATTTTCAGAGAGTTCTTAAATCATTGACGCGCCGGGGAATTCTTCTCGCAATCGTCAGTAAAAATGAGGAAGGGGTCTGCTGGGAAGCCATTCAGAATCATCCTGAGATGCTTCTGAAAAAAGAAGATTTTTCTGCCTGGAGAATCAACTGGGAGGACAAGGCCCAGAACATCATTGAAATTCTTGAAGAGTTGAATCTGGGATTGCAGTCAGCTGTTTTTATTGATGACAATCCCATTGAACGAGAGCGGGTGAGAAACGCATTGCCCGAGGTTCTCGTCCCGGAGTGGCCACAGGATAAAATGATGTACGCCACAACTCTGTCAGAGCTGACCTGTTTCAATAGTCCACAAATCAGCGAAGAGGATGCTCAACGCTTGCGAATGTATCGGGAAGAAAACCAGCGCAAGCACCTGCGACAATCCGTGGGAACTCTGGATGAATGGCTCCGGACGTTGGGCATCAAAGTGACGGTGGAATCTCTTGGTGAGGGCAATCGGCAACGTGCGACGCAATTGTTGAATAAAACAAATCAGATGAATCTTCGCACTCGGCGTTTGACTGAAAGCGAATTGGCAGACTGGGAGCGCGATGAAAACCATCACTTATGGCTGGTTCGTGTTCAGGATAAGTTTGGAGACTCCGGTCTGACTGGCATTATCAGTATGGAACATCAGGGAAAAGTTGGGAGGTTAGTAGATTTCCTCCTCAGTTGTCGTGTGATGGGACGTTGCGTTGAAGAGTCTTTATTTTACGTTGCAATAGAATATGCGCGTTCTATTCATCTGGAAAAAATACATATTGATTATATTCAGACTGATAAAAATAAACCCTGTCTGCGGTTCCTGCAACGATCGGGTTTTTCCACGGTGGAGGAGGGCGGAAAATTTATCTTCGATGTCAGTAAGCCGTACCCGTTGCCTGAGTGTGTTGATTTGATCCTGACAGCAGGCTAACGCTCCCTGCTCATTTTAAGAGATTTGCATGGCCGTCATTAGAAAAGCGATTCCAGAAGATTTTGCAAAGGCTTTGCCTCTGTTTGAAAAATTCAATAATGGAAATTTATCCAGAGATAACTGGCAGACTCTTTTTCAGGACAACTGGAACAGTGGTGAGGGCTATATAGGATACGTACTGGTCGATGGTGAGCATATAGGAGGATTCATTGCTCTCCTGTTCAGCAAGCGCACGATGAACGGTAAGGAAGAAAAGTTTTGCAATGTGTCGAGTTGGGTTGTTGAAGATCGATACCGAAATCAGAGTTTGTTTCTTCTCACACCTGTTTTGAAATTGAAGGACTACACGATCACCATCCTCACTTGTTCGCTGGAAACTTATAAGGTCGCATGCAAGTTGGGATTCACGGATCTTGAAACACATATACAAATCATTCCCCCCGTTCCCGGCATCGGAGCGTTGATAAAAAAATGTAAAATTGAAATCAATAACGACACTCAATCCGGAACTTTAACAGGGGAGTCGCAAAGGCTTTGGAGAGATCATGAAAGATTCGGTCTTTTAAAAATTAACATCCATACCTCAAAGGGGGATTGTCTGATTCTGGCAACTCGAATCATTCGTAAAAATCTTCCATTCATTCAAGTTCATCATACAAACAATATCAGTGTGTTTATAGAATTTGCCGGTCGCATTTCCGCCAGCCTGTGCTTGAGTCTCAAAGCCGTTTCGGTGCTGATGGATCGTCGTTGGCTTGCAGGGCGTGCCCCAATTGTATCACTGTCATGGCCGCTTCCTCATCCACGGGTGTTTAAATCGACGACTCTGTCGGCAAAAGATATTGATTCTTTATATTCAGAGTTACCGATCTTAAATATATAGGTGAATTTTTGAACATCAAAGGATTACAGCGCAGTGTCATCAAGACCGTATTCCCGCTGTTGGCGGCATCCGGGATACATAGGATCACTCGGCCCTGGTATGCAGGGATGGGTAGTATTCTAATGTTCCATCGTGTTTGTCCTGATGAGAATCGAGCCCGAATGGGTGGTGCTTCAGGTCTGGAAGTAACGCCGGAATATCTGGAACAGTCCATTCAATTTTTGCTGGCGAACGATTATGATCTGGTTTCTCTGGATCGTGTTGCAGATATTTTAAACGAAGGTAAAGCGAAGCGGAAATTCGTGGCATTTACTTTTGATGATGGATACGCAGATAATTTTAATTTTGCCTATCCTGTTTTAAAAAAATACAAAGTTCCATTCACGATTTATGTGACCACGAGTTTTCCAGAAAGAAGTGCCATCCTATGGTGGTATCTGCTTGAAGATTTGGTTTTGAATCATCAGGAGCTGACGTTTGAATGGGAAGGACAGACAATTCATTATGCTTGCTCAAATCGTTCGGAAAAAGAATCATCGTATAAAAGCATTCATAAATTCATAGCACAAGAAGAAGGCAAAGTTCCTTTAAATCGTATCAAAGCGGTGTTCAAAAATTATGTCGATGACTTGCATTTGAAGACCGACGAGCTTGCTTTGAGCTGGGAACAAATCAGAGAATTGAGTGCAGACCCTTTGGTCACGATCGGGGCGCATACGGTCAACCACTATGCGCTCAGTAAATTGCCTGACGCCGAAGTGGAGTGGGAGATAACAGAATCTAAAAAGAGGCTGGAAAATAAAATCGAGAAAAATGTGGAGCATTTCTCATATCCCTTCGGCTCTCGTGCAGAAGCTGGGGATAGGGAATTTGAGATGGCGAAACTTTGTGGCTTTAAAACGGTTACCACCACACGCATTGGAAATATTTTTTGCGAACACAAAAATAGTATGGAACGTTTGCCGAGAATCCCAGTGAATGAAAAACGCGATGGTAAAGACACGGGAACTTTGATGTTATGGTTGAATGGAATGCTTCCC
Organism: Nitrospinae bacterium CG11_big_fil_rev_8_21_14_0_20_45_15; assembly: GCA_002787235.1. Lineage (GTDB taxonomy): Bacteria > Nitrospinota > Nitrospinia > Nitrospinales > VA-1 > Nitrohelix. Next base: position 96,631 of record PCWG01000015.1, on the reverse strand, counting down.
GGTCTTTTGAATAAATTCAACAGGGTTGTCACAACTTGAAGCACACGAGTTATTGTATGCAGGAGTCAATAACTTGAGGTGTTCAAATCTCCAATGCGGTGACTTTGTTTTGGAAAAGTTATTGCAAGAGATTGATCTATTAATCAACGGGTCTGAAAGTTTTTGAAAAATGGAACGTAAGTACGATGTAGTGATTATTGGAGCAGGGGTGATCGGTTTCAGCATCGCTTTTCGTTTGAAATGCTTGAAACCCAATTTATCTGTAGCTGTATTGGGTGATCCTGTAAACTCGTTGATGGCATCACGAGCGGCGGCGGGAATGCTGGCTCCGTATGGAGAGTGTGAGAAAGCGGATCGATTTTTTGAATTTTGTCGGGAGTCTCTGGGAAAATATCCGAAGTTCATAAGCGAGCTTGAGGACAGGGCAGGTGAGTCGGTTTATTTTTCACAGGCAGGATCGTTGATTCCTTCTGCGTATTTTGAAGGGCGTTGGGACAAGCAAATCAGTTTCTTTGATTCGCAAAAAATCCCTTACGAAATATGGGAGCCTGCTGAAGTCAGAACAAAGGCTCCGGCACTGTCAACAACTTGCGGGAAAGTTTTATGGGTTCCAGAAGCACAAGTCAATAATCGACAAATGCATTCGGCACTCTCAAAAGCATCGCGATCTATGGGTGTTTCTGTGATGAATGAAAGTGTGACAGGATTTCGTCTCACAGACAATGCGATCACTGCAACGTTGACCGATGCGGGTGAGGTGCAAGGTGGAATTTATGTGTTGTCCGCAGGTAGTTGGTCGGCGCAGTTGGGAAAGATATTGAATATTTCCCTGCCGATCAAGCCCATCAAAGGGCAGATGTGCCGTGTCGCTGTTGAAGATAATTGTTTGAAATATACAGTACACGGGATGTTGACCTACATCGCTCCCTGGCGTGAAGGATTGGGATATGTCATAGGATCAACGATGGAAGACAGGGGCTTTGATCCAGCGATCGAAGAGGAAACCATTCAAGCTTTGATCGACAAGGCCGCAGAAATTGTTCCCTGCATCAAATCGGCACCGCTACTGGAAACCTGGACGGGATTCCGTCCTGCCCCTGAAGATTTATCGCCGATCATGGGGAAAAGCGGTCGTTATAAAAATCTGTTTATTTCCTCAGGGCATTTCAGGAATGGAATTCTTCAGACACCGAATCAGGCGGATTATATGGCAGGGTTGATTTTAGAATCGGGTGTCAAAGAAATTTCTGAATTTTCACCTTCCCGCTACAAGTTATAATATTTTTAAATTAAATTCATGACTGATATTTTTTTAAATCCTGATCTCTCCGCAGATTCCAGATACGTCTGGCATCCTTGCACGCCGTTGACAGATATTGAATCGGTCGCACCCTTGTTGATTGAAAGGGCAAGCGGAGTGTATCTTTACGATGCGGAAGGTAATAGTTATCTCGACGCGATATCTTCCTGGTGGGTCAACCTTTTTGGTCACAATAATCCACGCCTGAATGCGGCTTTAAAAAATCAGCTCGAAAAGATGGCTCATGTGATGTTTGCAGGAGTAACGCATCGTCCCGCCATTGAACTCGCAAAGAAATTAATCGAGCGAACTCCAGAGAACTTACAGCGCGTGTTTTTTTCGGACAATGGTTCCACCTCCATTGAAGTGGCCCTGAAAATGAGTTTGCAGTTCTGGAAGCAGACGGGTAAAGAAAAGAAAAATCGTTTTGTGTATTTAAAAGGCGGCTACCATGGTGAAACTTTAGGAGCCTTGTCTGTTTGCGGTATCGATTTATTTCGGAAAAAATTTGAAGATGTTTTGGCTGGTAATATCGAAGTTGAGGGGCCGGATTGCTTTCATTGTCCTTTTAGTTTGAACCGTGAGTCCTGTCATGCCGAATGTTTTGAATCGATGGAGAAGGTGCTGACGGATCAGAATTCAGCCATAGCAGGTGTATTGGTGGAACCTCTGGTGCAAGGGGCGGCTGGAATGAAAATGTATCCACCCATTTATTTGAAAAAATTGGAGGACGCATGCAGGTCGATGGATGTCCATACCATCTTCGATGAAATTGCAGTTGGTTTTGGGCGAACCGGATCACTTTTTGTTTGTGAATCGCATGGATTGCAACCCGACTTCCTTTGTCTTTCAAAGGGCATTACGTCAGGCTATCTTCCACTTTCCGTCACTTTGACCAGTGAAAAAATTTATTCTGCTTTTTATGGCACATTTGAAAACCTTGACTGGTTTGTTCACAGTCACAGTTATACCGCTAATCCGTTGGCTTGCGCTGTTGCCAATGAAACCATGAATATATTTGCAGAGCCCAATTTTTTTAATGAATTGAATGAAAAAATCACCGCACTGAATGTCTCATGTGCCGTGTTGAAGAAGATGGAGTACTGTGGCGAATACCGTCAGACGGGTTTGATCGGGGCTGTGGAACTGCAAAAGAAAGACGGCTCCGCATTTGCGTTTGAAGAAAGAGTGGGATATCAAATCTATTTGGAAGGATTGAAGAGGGGAGTGTTTATGCGTCCCTTGGGGAGTGTCATTTATTTTATGCCTCCTTTATCCATTTCAACGGCTGAGATAGATTTTTTGGTAGAGGTTGCACACAAAAGTATTTTAACAGTAATGGAAAAATGAGGGGAGACCATGTTTGAAGTAACGATTCGCACGACATTTTCGGCCGCACATCAGCTCAAATTTTACGACGGCAAATATGAAAATTTGCATGGCCACAATTGGATCGCCGTGGTTACGGCATCCGCGAAAGAGCTGGATGCAATTGGTTTGGGAATCGATTTTGTAAAGTTAAGAGAATTGACAGATGAAATTCTTTCGGTTCTGGACTATAAAAATTTGAACGAAGTTCCTCCTTTTGACAAGATGAATCCTTCTGCTGAAAATATCGCACAGTGGCTTTTTGAAGCATTAAAGCCGCATGTCAATAATGGCAATGCTCAAATCAGAAGAGTGGAAATCAAAGAATTCGAGCATTCAGGTGCTTCCTATTTTGAGGATGCCTAGGAGATATTGACTCCACAAAGTCTTTGATTGCTTTTTATTTGATTGTAAAGAACAGAGAAATTCCTCCCATCACATCTCCTAGTTTAAAATCCTTTTTAGGACTTTTCGGATGTTGGTTGTGGCATTCGACGCAGGCTGGTGTTACCGCGTAGTCAGGATAGATTGCTTCGAAAAACTTTTTTCTGGAGAGGGTTGTTTTTTTGAAATAAGGTCTCGTTTGATGTTGCAGGACGTATTGCAGTCCATTCCTTTCAAATTCATTGGCCGATCCGTTTTGTGGATTGATTGGCCATAGACTGATCAACTTGAAATCCAGCGCAACGTTTTTTTGGGCGATCAAATCCGACGCGTCGAGCAAAAATTGTGCTGGAAGCAATAAAGTATTGTCCTCCCACCAGTTTTCCGATGCATAGGCGATTTTCATTTTATGCAATCGATCGACAATGGTTTCTGAATAAACGGTTCGATTGGATTCGATAATGGAGTGAATATAATCGGCAACGACTTCCGGTGCAATCAACGGGCTGTTGTTTGCCGATGCTGTTTTTTCCACGGGCAGGTCGATTATTATACCCCCCATTATATCGCCCAGTTTAAAGTCCCGCTTGGGACTCTGAAGGTGTTTGTTGTGACATTGCACGCATGATTTTGAAACAGCTTTGTCTGGAAATATTGCTCGAAAAAATGGTTTTCCATTGACAGATATCAGTTGTGAAAAAGGTTCCGTTGGATTTTGTAAATTATGTTCGAGACCTTTGGTTTCAAAGGATGATTGCGGTCCATTTTTTTTATTGATGGGCCACAAGCTAATCAGACGGTAATGCATGCCAATGCCTTTTGCGTTGGAGTCCTCTGCCGTTTTGAGGAGAAATTGGGCGGGCAGGGGCAAGGCTTTTTCTTTTTCCCAGTTTTCTGTCGCGGGTAAACCAATGGTGGCTCCAAGACGTTCTACGATCAATTCTGAATAAATGGTTCGATTGGCTTCTATGACGGAGTGAATGTATTTTGCCGCGAGAAGTGGGGACATGCCATCAGAAATATTTGCGGATTGAGCCTGACTGAGAGTTGGATAGACGGTGGTGAGAAAAATTACTAAGAGAATAGCTTGTATTGAAGTCGTGACTTTTTTAAGCATTTTGGCCTCCTACTTCTATTTTTTTGATTTCTGATTCTTCTTACATTTTTATGGCCAGATGTTGAAAAATTGAAAGTTTGTCAAATGCTGTAAAACCTGATTTTTATATACTGTAGTAAGTAGGAACTGTTTTTGTTATTTTGCGAGCAGGTGTTTTGTTTGTTCGTTCCCATTATAAATTATTCTTTTAACTTCTCCTTACTTTTAGATTCAATTATGGAAGATTTGATTCATGATTTGGTTCTTCTGTTGGTCGTTTCGTTACCGATCAATATAATATTTCATCGATTTCGTTTGCCCTCTGTGATGGGTTTTATAGCGGCGGGATTGGTCATTGGTCCTTACGGTCTGAAATTAGTGGGGGATCTTGAGTCTGTAGAAAAACTGGCCGAAATCGGTGTTGTTTTGCTTTTATTTGTTGTCGGTCTTGAGTTTTCTTTGGGGCGTTTGCTGGAGCATCTGGCAAAAATTTTGAAGGCGGGGGGATTGCAAATTCTGTTGGGTTCTCTGGGAGCTTTCGGGATTTTAAGATTTTGGGGTGTTGCAGATAATGCGGCAATTTTAATTGCCTTACTGGCAACTTTGAGCAGTACCGCAATCGTTATGAAAATGATTGCTGAAGCGGCAGAACTTGAAACTTCGCATGGCCAGATTTGTGTGGGTATTTTATTGATTCAAGATTTGGCAGTGGTTCCCATTTTGTTGATCATGCCATTGCTTACAATTTCAGGGGATGTCGAATCGGCCGGTGTGGCCGGGGCTTTCTTCCTTTCTATTCTAGCGGTGATCCTGATTGTTGTTGTGTCTCGATTGATTGCTCCCAAGGCTTTGGAATATGTCGCCCGTAAGGGAAGCCAAGAGCATCTGACGTTGACGGTCATACTCATCATTCTTGGTACGGCCTGGGCATCCCAGAGTTTGGGCTTGTCTTTGGCCATGGGTGCGTTCATTGCAGGGATGATTCTTTCTGATTCGGAATACAGTCATCAAATCATTCTCGATATTCTGCCTTTGCGGGATTATTTCAGTGCCATCTTTTTTATCTCGATAGGAATGATGCTGGATTTGACTTTGTTTGCTGAGGGCGGTTTGCAAATTTTAGGTTTGTTATTGGTCGTCATTATTTTGAAAAGTCTGGCGGCTTTTTTGGCTACCTTATTTTCAGGCCATCCTCCTCGTATCGCATTCATTGCGGGAATGCGTTTGGCACAAATAGGTGAATTTTCATTGGCACTTTCTAAAATTGGTGCTGACAAAGGAATTTTGACAGATCTCCAATATCAGACCTTCATTTTTGTTTCGGCTCTAAGTATGTTGACGGCTCCACTGATGATTCAGGCATCTTCAAAATTGTCTTTCTATTTCTTTTCTGGCAGGGGTGAGAAAGTAGAGGCGGTTAAACTTGGAGTGAGTTCTTTAACTGATCATGTGGTTATTGTGGGTTATGGAATGGTGGGACAAAATTTGTCTCGGGTATTGAAAGAAGTGCAAATTCCTTTTCAGATCATCGATATTGATGGTGAAAGAGTCAAAAGAGCTCTCAAAGAAAAAATGAACGTTATGTATGGTGATTCGGCTCGAAGGGGGACTTTGAAAAGAGCCGGTATCGCAAACGCACGAGCGATTGTTTTTTCAACAAAGGATCACCGGGCGGCGGAACAGGGGATCAAATTGTCGAGAAAAATCAATCCGGGTATTCATATCATCGCTTGCGCTCGTCATAGCAGTGAGGTGGATTCTTTGATGGCTTTGGGGGCCGATCAAGTCATTCAGGAAGAATTTGAAACTTCTATAGAAATTTTCAGCAGGGTCTTGAGAGAGTTTCGAATGCCCAATAATGTCATCGAGCAACAAATCGAACTAGTACGAATGGAGGGCTACGGGATGTTGCGTGGTTTTTCCCTCAACTCAGAAAGTTTGAGGAAATTTTCAACTTATCTTACCGCTAGTTTGACGGAATCTTTCCAAGTTGTTGAAGATTCCTGGGCGAACGGTCAAACATTGAAGAACGCAGATATTAAAAACAGATGCGGAGCGGAACTGATTGCCGTTGTGCGCAGTGGCGAGGTCACTGCTAATCCTGTTGAAGATTTTAAATTTGTTGAAGGCGATATGCTGATTATGTTTGGACGGCATGCTCCGCTGAAAAAAGCCACGGAGATACTGAAAACGGGGCCCTAGTGTTTGCACGTTTGTTTGAAAAGTGCATGACAACATTGCTATTTGTCGTTGATGACCTTTTGGTAAAGGGCGTAGGTTTTTTTGGCCATTTCAAGAGCTGAAAATTCTGTTCTGACCCTGAGTAAAGCCCTATTTTTTAATCGGTCAATATCATTTTTGCTTAATTTGTCATATTCGTTCAATGCGGTAGATAGGGAATGTGGCGTTTCTGGGGAGAAGATTAGTCCGCAGGGCGGGTCGCCCAACACTTCGCGATTGCCGGGGATGTTGGACGCGATGACGAGTGTCCCCACAGAAATGGCTTCCAATAGTGCCAAAGGCAATCCTTCGCTCAATGAGGGGGATATAAAAAGATCAAAGCATTTCAGAAATTGCATGGCATCTTCACGAAATCCGGGGAGTGCGATATCGGGTTCTAGTTTGAGCTCGCGGACAAGTTTTAGAATTTTCTCTTTGTAGGGCTGATGCTCTTCAGGAAAGCCGCCGACGATCATTAATTTCCATTCGGGTTGTTGTTCACGAGTTTCAGCAAAACGTTCTAACAGTTGCGAAATCCCTTTTTCAGGAGAGATTCTTGAAATGACACCGAGAATTCTTTTATTGTTAAAATGTTCCAATCCGGTATCACGCAGCAGTTTCGTTTTATCGACTCGTAAGGATTGGATACTTACAGAATCGACTCCATTAGGAATGACACTGGAATTCATTTCATTCAAACCAGATATTATCTGCGCTCTTTTTTTTTCAGTTTCGCCGACAAATATATGATGGTCGGTCAGGCGACACAGTATGTTTTCGATGAATAAGTGCAGGCACCTTTTGATAGGTTGAATGTCATCATAGTGAAAACCATGAAATGTATGGATTGTGGGGATGCCCAGTATTTTCCCAATGATTCTGCCATAGAGGCCGGGGCCTTTTCCGTGAGTGTGGATGAGTTGCGGACGTTCTTTTTTTAGGAATCGATACAGGCTGACAAAAGAAGAAACCGATAATTCTCTCAAGGTAAAGGGATGCAAGGGAATATCGAGTTGTTGGAATTTTTCCCAGTAAGGCCCATCCTGGCGCGTACAAATGATGGATGAAAAATGATTCTTATTACAATGCTTCAATAATTGGAACAGATGCTCGGGGCCGCCTCCTAGTGAGGTGGTACCGCTGATGTGACAAATATTTATCATTGCAAAATTTTGAATCTGATTTAAGGTGGCCCGATGATATTTCTCAGGTCTATGTATTTTGAACAGCAAATTGACTATAATTACCTTGGAATATATACAAAACTGCGTTATGAATCACAATTATTTGCAAACGTTCCCTTGTTGCGACACTGGAAAATCTTCTAATAGCTAGCTCACAGGAAACCAAAATCAAAATGCCATTGTGGTTGTATATCGGAGCAGGTGGTTTTATTGGTGCGTTATTGAGATACTGGGTCAGTGCCTGGATTCAAATGGGGATCATCACTTTTCCCTTCGGCACACTGGGTGTCAATACGATTGGAAGTTTCTTCCTGGGGTTCATTCTGTACCTCAGTGAGTTCAAAGGGATTTTTTCTGAACAGGCACGTATGTTTCTGGCTATAGGCGTTTTGGGGTCATTCACGACGATGTCAACATTCAGTTATGAATCATTAAAACTTTTGGAGCAGAATCAAATTCTGTTATTTACTGCAAATGTACTTGCAACGTTATTTTTGACATTATTTGCAGTTTATCTTGGGAAAATCCTCGGTGCTATGTGGTAGGAATGAATTATGAAAAATGAGTATGAAGCTGTTTTGTTGCGAATATTTATTGGTGAGTCGGACGAATACGAAGGTCAGCCCCTTTACCAATTCCTCGTCGAATTTTTCAAAAAAGAAGAAATCGCAGGGGTGACCGTTCTAAGGGGAATTGCAGGTTATGGCAACCACAGTGAAATCCACACGACTTCAATTTTACGCTTGTCTTCGAATTTACCGATTGTCGTTGAAGCGGTCGATAAGCCTGAAAATATTGCGAAAGTAAAACTAAAATTGGAAGATGTGATGAATGGTGGAATGGTAACAGAAGAACGTGTGAAAATTACCCGCTATGACGCAGGCACCAACTGAGGAAGTCTGACACATAGATATTGAATTGTAAAAATAGGTAGTAACTATTTATGATTTGTTTTTTTCATTAGAATTGGAAACGTTATTGAATCCATATTAAAGAAAGATGAACCCAGGCTTTATCGCCCGTTTCGTCAACCGTATATGCCCAATCACCTTTTGTGTCCAGAATTTTAAATGAAAAAAACTTTTTTACAGGGCTCCAGGAAGTGACAGGATACGTTGTGCCGGGGCCTTCACGCATATTGGTGTCATCTTTTTTAATCACCGCGCATTTGTATGCAGAAGAGATGAGTTTTTTGTGAATCCAATATCTATCTCCATCCATATCTTGTACATGTAGCCAATCACCTTTTCTTCTTAGCATCTTAAATGGCATGTATTTGTAAACTTCCCAAAGCTTCTGATATTGTACGCCGGGTCCTTTTCTTAGATTGGCTCTGTAATTATCTACGCATATTGCATTGGCATTCGTTTCCAGCGACCATTGGAAGAGGGTGAGGACAAACATCGCGATGGCAAATTTTTGAATCATAAACTGTATGTGAGACAGGAGTGAAAAATTAAATTTATTTACTCATGGGAAAACTATTATAGCAAATAAATTCAGTAAGTTAAAGGCTAAAGCTTTTTGATTTCAAGGTGATTTTTCACTCGGAGAGTTCTCATAAGGGTGGATCATCAATTCATGATCGCTATTGTTTTGCAAAACATTGCTGGGGTAAAGACGTGACCTATTTTGTCATCGCTCACTTTTTTTTGATGATCTTTGTGGTCATTTTTTTATCGATAAACATGAAAGGATTGATTCGCATTTCGAAGAAGTCCGCTATTACTTCAGACGCGCCATTGGTATCGATTTGTGTGCCCGCGCGCAATGAGGAAAGAGACATCGGGGCTTGTCTGGAATCTCTTCTTGCGCAGAATTATCCGAATTTTGAGATCATTGCTGTGGACGATCATTCTTCAGACCGAACGGGAGAGATCATTCAATCATTGGCAGATATCAATGATCGGCTCAGGTTTATTCAGGGCCAACCGTTAGCAAAAGGATGGCTTGGAAAACCGTTTGCTCTGCATCAAGCTCAGAGTGTGGCGAAAGGGGAGTTTTTATTATTCACTGATGCCGATCTGGTATTTGAGCCTCTGGCTCTGGCATCTGCCGTTCAGTTGGCGCAGGAGAGAAATGCTGATTTGACGACACTGATGCCTGCTACAATTTTTGGATCGTTTTGGGAGCGTTGTATCCAACCGGTGATTTTTGGTTTCATTGCATCATTGACTCGGTTTGAAAAAATTTTAGATAAAGACAAGCACAATGCGATGGGATTTGGGGCGTTTCTTATGTTCAAGCGGGAGGCCTATGATTCCATTGGTGGTCATGAATCGGTTCGAGATGAAATTCTGGAAGATGTGATGCTTGCAAAGAGGGTGAAAAGAAGCGGATTGAATTTGGTCGTTGCTGATGGCAAGGAAATTTTTTCAATTCGCATGTATCATTCGCTCAAAGAAATCTGGCAGGGTTGGCGAAAGAATATTTTTATTGCGTTAAGAAAATCTGTTTTTTGGAATATTTATTATATTTTTATGATCCTGATGTTTGTTCCTGCTCCTTATTTTTTGATGGGTGCGAATATTTATCTTGGGGGAGAATGGACGCTGGTGCTGTCCTTTTGCTCTCTCTTACTGGTTCTTGCTACGAGTATTGGACTTGCAATTGAACTGAAATTGAATCCATTGTATACCCTTATTTTTCCACTGGGAGCCATTATGATGGTTGCTATCATGTTGGACTCCATGTTTCAGGTCGTGATTTTGAAACGGTCTGAATGGCGTGGAAGGGTGTATCAACAATAATCTAAGAAAGAGATTTATGGAAAATTATCCTCGATTATTTATTAAGGCTGGATTGATTTATTTTGTACTTGGAATCGTATTGGGTGTCAAAATGGCGTTTGTTCCTGGAGGGTCCATTCGTTTTGTACACATTCATCTCAATCTTTTGGGATTCATGACGATGATGATTGCGGGTGTCTCGTATCACGTTCTTCCACGTTTCAGTGCTCGCGCGGTGCCATGGCCCGAGGGCGTGAAGTATCATTTTATTTTGCATAATGTGGGTCTCATGGGCATGTTGCTCACCTATCTTTTGGGCGGCATGACCGGTGGTCTCATAGGTATTTTGTTTGGATTGTTTTCTTTGATCACCGGGGTTGGATTGCTCATCATGTGTTACAACCTTTATTTTGTATTAACTGATCCCAAGCCACTGGTGAGCAAAATTACGGGTAAGATGACAGTGGCACGCGTTCTGGGGCAATTCCCGCAAACCTTGAACGTTTTCCTCGATAACGGTTTCAGTGCTTTAGCCAACCCCAATGCACGTGCTACTTTTGCCAAAGTGGTGTCAGTCGAAACTGCCTGTTCAAAGCATGGTGTCGATAGTGTGGCCTTCATCGAAAAACTCAACAGTGTCATACACGAAACAACTTCAGCGGAAACGACAAGTACAGAAGAAGTTGAGCCCAAAAAAGAGCCATCTGGACGAGAGATCCATCGTGGAGAAGAGTGCAAGCCCGATGTATTGGTGGGAAGTTTGATAAAAACCTATCCAACAACTAAAGCCGTATTTGAAAAACATTATGGAGAAGGTTGTTTTTCCTGTCCCGGTCAATCCTTTGAGCAAGTTCAGGAAACAGCGAGTATGCACAATATTGAGATCAAAGTTATTCTGGATGAAATCAATGAAGCGATCACTAAAGATTTAGAAGAAAGTCGAAGCATTGACTACGAAAATTCCAATTGATGACTCGTTCAGGGACTATTTTCTGGAACAACTGGATAGGCTGAGTGGCCTGACGAATCGACGTTTGTTTGGCGGGTACGGTTTCTATCTGGATGGAAAATTTTTTGCGATTCTCTATCAGGGGAGAGTTTATTTCAAAACGGACATTGTGACTCGGGCACCTTATCTAGAGCAAGGGATGCAAGCCTTTCGTCCGACTGAAAAACAAACGTTGAAAAATTATTATGAAGTGCCTGCAGAAGTTCTGGAGGATTCTGAGCAATTGATGCAGTGGGCACTCAGGGCCAGACAGGTCCCTTAAGAGGTTCCTGGCATATCACAATTTTATTTTTTTTGCATCCTGCCAGTGAGCTTCCATTTCATCGAGGCTCAGATCTTTCAAGTTGCGCTTCTGCCTTGAGGCTTGTTCCTCAATGTATTGGAATCGGCGAATGAATTTTTGATTGGTTTGACGGAGAGATTCTTCAGCGTCGATTTTTTTGAATTTTGCAATATTGACAAGCACAAATAAAATGTCGCCCAGTTCCTCTGAGGCAGATTCTTCATCCCCCGTTCGCAGAGCCTGTTTGAATTCTTCGACTTCTTCATCGAGTTTGAGGAAGACATCATCAATTTTCTTCCAGTCGAACCCGCACTTTGCGGCTTTTTTTTGAAGCTTCTGAGAACGTGCCAGAGCCGGCAAGTGAACCGGGATACCCGACAATACAGAGTCACGTTGACTGCTGGCTTTCTCTGTCTTTTTGATTTTTTCCCATTGATCGACCACCTCATCGGGAGTCTCGGCACTGGCTTGATCGAATACATGAGGGTGCCTTCGAACCATTTTTTCACTGATAGTTCTCACAACATCTGCAATGCCAAATTCATCATTCTGTTCTGAAATTTTTGAATGAAACAAAATTTGATACATCAGATCGCCCAGCTCGTCCTTGATCTTTTCAGGATCATTTTCATCGAGAGCTTCCAGCGTTTCGTAGCATTCTTCTACCAGGTAAGGTTTGAGGGTTTCGCGCGTCTGCACACGGTCCCAGGGGCAACCCTTTTCACTCATCAATACATCGACGATTTCCGCGAGTTTCTGAAATTCTTTTCCAGGTAGTGTCATAGCATCCCAATGTTTAGTTCATGAATTCCATAATGACCGAATCCGCCAGATACAAACCTTTTGTGGTTAGAGCAAGTCGGTCTTCTGTGAGTTTGATAAAATTTTCCCGAGATAATTTTTTTAGAACTTCCTGATAATGAGAATGGAAGGATACCTTGAATCTATTCTCGAACTGAGGAATGTTGACGCCTTCTAGCATGCGCAAACCCAGCATCAGCGTTTCGCCCATGGCGTCGAGGGTTTGCAGGCATTCGGTCGATTCGGTAGCATCCCCATTTTGCATTATTTGGCGAATGTAGTCTGACGGTAAATTAATATTCTTACTGCGTTGCCCGTTCAAATATCTTGCGGCACCCGCACCAAAGCCAAAAGTGTTTCCATTGTTCCAGTATATTTTGTTATGACGACACTCTCTGCCAGGCTTCGCAAAATTTGAAATTTCGTAATGCTGATATCCCGCCTGAGTGAGTTGGCGAATGCTTTCCTGAAAATAGTAAAGCTGTTGCTCATCTTCCGGAAGTTTTAATTTACCATTTTTTTGAAGCCCATAAAATGCCGTTCCCGGTTCGATCATCAGATTATAAGTTGACAGGTGTTCGGGGGCCAGAGCCAACGCCTTATTCAGGGTATTGTTCCAGGTTTCGGGAGTCTGATCGGTCAAAGCAAACATCAGGTCGATGGACAGATTATCGAATCCCGCTTGCCGGGCCCAGTTGATGGCAGTGACGGCCTCATCAGGCGAATGAATGCGATCCAGTGTTACGAGTTCATTGGCCTGAAAAGATTGCACTCCGATGCTGATTCGATTGTATCCGATGCGACGAAGTCCGGATAATTTCTCCAGACTGGCCGATGCAGGATTGGCTTCGAACGTGATCTCACAATCAGGAACCAAAGGAAAGATTTGCCGGGATCGGATCAATATCTTTTCGAGCAATTCGAGAGGAAGCGTTGTTGGCGTTCCGCCGCCAAGAAAAATGGATACGATTTCAGAGTCGATATCCATTTCATTCGACGCAATTTCCATTTCCTTCAACAATGCGGAAACGTAGTCAGGCATTTCCTTTTCCCTTGCAACGTGGGAATTGAAATCGCAATAGCCGCATTTGTGCAAACAGTATGGAATGTGGATATAAATTCCTAGAGAATTCATGATATGATTATTGTCTTTTTATACGATGTACATATGATTTGCATTTTAATCTGTAAGCGATGCAATGAAAGATTGATGTTAATACAAGAGCCTGTAAATCGATAGATAAAACGGAGATACTATGATTGGGATTTTCAGAACGACGGTAACCCTTTGAATAAAGAGGATAAATTCAAGTCAGGTTATATTAGCCTCATTGGCAAGCCCAATGTAGGTAAATCCACGTTGTTGAACCAGCTGGTGGATGCAAAACTGGCGGCGATTACCAGCAAACCGCAAACGACACGTACCAAGATAACAGGCATTGCCCATCTGGAAGGCGGCCAAATCATTATATTAGATACACCCGGCATTCATAAAGCACATTCGAAGCTGAATAAGATGATGGTGCAAACGGCATTGAGAACTTTTTCCGATGTCGATTTGATTTTATTTTTGATCGATGGAACCGAGGGGTTTTCTGAAGACGATGATTATGCACTTGCTCTGTTGGAAAAAATTTCGGCTCCGGTATTTCTGATTGTTAATAAAATTGACCGAATTCCAAAACCACAATTATTGGAACTGATGGGAAATTCTTTGACCAAAAGAAATTTTGCCGAAATCATTCCAATTTCTGCATTGAAAAATGATGGTGTGGATGTCCTTGAACAAACGGTATTGAAATATTTTTCAGAAGGACCGCAGTACTTTCCTGATGATATGATCACCGACTGTCCCGATGAATTTTGGGTCAGTGAAATCGTGCGGGAAAAAATCATGAAGTTGACACAACTGGAAATTCCATATTCATCGGCCGTATTGACTGATAGAATCAAAGAAAGCAAGCCGGGGGTATTGGTCATCGACTCCACGATTTATGTCGAAAAACGCACTCAGAAAATGATCGTTGTTGGAGAAAAAGGCAGGTTGATAAAACAAATTGGGCAACTGGCGCGCAAAGAAATTGAGAAACGCTTTGGTTGCAGTGTTTACTTGAAGCTTTTTGTTAAAGTAAAAAATGGATGGAGTCAGAGCTCCATTGATCTTCAGGAGTTAGGATACACTCATGATCCACATTAAGACAGACGAAGAAGTCGAACGAATGCGTAAAACCTGTACGCTTGCGGCAGAGGTATTGCTCATGATCGAGCCATATGTGAAACCGGGCGTGACAACCGATCGGCTGAATGATATTTGCCACGATTTCATTATTTCTAACGGAGCGATTCCTTCGCCCTTGAATTATAGAGGTTTTCCCAAGAGCATTTGTTCCTCTGTCAACGACGAAATTTGTCATGGGATTCCAAAAGACCGCAAATTGAGAAATGGGGATGTGGTTAATCTGGACATCACCACTTATTTAGATGGGTTTCATGGGGATACCAGCAGAACCTTCTTTGTTGGATCACCAAGAAAGAGTCAGATGCGTTTGGTGGATGTTTGCAGGGAATCTCTTGACCTCGGCATCAAACAGGTCCGACCCGGTGGGCGTTTGGGCGATATTGGTGCGACGATTCAGCAATACGTTGAGGGTTTTGGGTATTCCGTTGTCAGGGAATTTTGTGGGCATGGCATCGGGGTGAACTTCCATGAAGAACCGCAAGTCTTGCACTACGGAAATTTTGGCAAGGGCGTGGAAATGAAGAAGAACATGGTATTTACCATTGAACCGATGGTAAACGAAGGAGAACCGGGATTGAGGGTATTGCCCGACAAATGGACTGCGGTGACAAAAGATGGCTCCCTCTCCGTTCAGTTTGAGCATACCATCCTCGTTACGGAAACAGGCTACGAAGTTCTCACACGCATCGACGGGAAAACTCCATTTTAGTAGAAAATTGTATGTTTGCATTATTGATACCGTTTCTCAGAAATAACTAATTCCTGACCCGGTTGGTTTGAGATAAAGTTATGAAATCTATAGGGTTGATTCCTTAAATCATGAAGATAAATGTGATTTGAATTCTTGCCAATGATATAGGTTATCATTATAGATATCATGTATAAATTGTTGTAAATAAAAGGGTTGACGATTTATTTTTATTCTGCCATCCTCATTTTTAGGAATAGGGAGTGCGTAAAAAGTTGTTGCAGGCAGGCACTTAAAAGAATTCACACTCAATCATTGTAAATATTTTAAGAGGTAGTTATGAAAGCAGAACCAGGAATTATTGATGGGCTTAATGAAATATTGACCGGGGAATTAACGGCGATCAATGTGTATTACATTCATTACAAAATGCAGGAAAATTGGGGCTTTGATAAACTGGCCAGTCATGCCCGAAGCGAATCAATGGGCGAAATGAAACATGCGGATAAATTGATTGAGCGTATCCTGTATCTGGATGGTGTTCCCAACATGGCGCGTTATGATGAAATCCAAGTTGGAGACAATTGTCAGGAGCAATTGAAAAATCAGTACGCACTTGAGACAAAACATGTCGCCAGTTTGCAAAACCTGATTCACGAGTGCATACAGAAGAAGGATTTTGGAACCAAGGAATTACTGGATGAAATCCTTACGGACAGTGAGGAAAGTTGCGATTGGCTGGAAACCCAATTCAGCCGTATTAAAGACATCGGCATCCAAAATTACCTCGCAGAACATATGTAAAATTTAGGAAATTCTGTCTTGTATAGTCTTTTCTTTCTATTTGGAGAGGCTCAATGCCTCTCCAGTGTGGATCAGCTGATGAGTCTTATGATGTCATTGTAGAAGGCAAAGACCATCAGACTGATGAGCATGAAGATACCGACTTGCTGGGCGCGTTCCTGATTTTTCTCGCTCACAGGACGGCCTTTCAGGATTTCGATCAGAAAGAAAAGAATATGCCCACCATCCAGTACGGGGATGGGCAACAAGTTGAGCAGTCCCAGATTGATACTCAAAAGAGAGGTCAATCGAATCAGCTCACTGAAACCTTGTTCGGCCTGTTCACCGTATATTTGAAAGATCATTATCGGCCCGCCAATCGAATCCGCTGATATAGAGCCAAATATCATCTTTTGCAGGCTGATTCCAATCAAGGCGATCATCTTCCAAGTTTCTTTAAGAGAGCGTTGAAAGGCTCCCACAGGCCCATAGATTTCTTCCTCAATCGTCCCACTCATGGCGATTCCTATTTCGCCAATTTCTATTTTTTTGTCTTCATTTTCTGGGTCGGGAACGGATTTTAGTTCCGGCGTCACTTTTAATAAAAGCTCGGCAGTACCGCGCTGAATGCGAAAAGTTACTTCCTGACCCGGTTTGTCTACCGCCGCAGGTTTTAAATCTCCCCAACCTTTTATGGGTACATCGTCCACGGCTAGAACTTTATCGCCTACCTGAATTCCCGCTTTATCTGCGGAAGAGCCCTTTTTAACGTAAGTGATATCGCGCACCAAAGGACTGATGCCAATCAAACCAACCTGTTCCTTATCTCCAAACATGTCGGTGATTTCTTCGGACACAGGTGTTACAGGGATGTCCAGTTTGAGCGTACCTCTCTCGATGCCAAAGTTAAGAGTTTTACCAGGAGCACGATGCACCACATCTTGTAGATTTTCCCAGAAGCGGATTTCCTTCCCATCTATAGAGACAATTTTATCCCCTGCCTGCAACTGGGCCACCTGTGCAGGAGAACCGTCTTTGATTGAGCCTACAACCGGAGCGAGATTGGGAGACCCGGTGAGATAGACGAAAAAATAGATACCAATCGAAAACAGGATATTGAATAGAGGACCGGCAAAAGCGATCAGCAGACGGTGTTTCGGAGGTGCGGCTGAAAACGAGCCTGCTTCCTTATCAAAACTGTCTTCGAGTTCTTCGCCCTTCATTTTGACATAGCCGCCCAGCGGAATCGCTGCGAGCATGTATTCGGTCTCTCCAGATTTGTAGCCGAAGATTTTAGGCCCGAATCCGATGGAGAATTTTTCGACGATCACCCCCACCCAACGGGCGGCAAGGAAATGTCCGAGTTCATGAACAAATATAAGAGCCGCCAAACCGATCAAAAATATGACCATTTTTGCGGAAAAACCAAATAGCCCGTCTACGGGTAAATTGAAAAATTCAAACATTATTTTAGAATGACTGGGTTGTTAAGGGGTGGTTGTAAAATCAAGCCACTCTGCTTCCGGGGGTTTTATAAACTGGAATGTTTTTTCAGGAATTTCCAGATTGATCTGGATGTCTTTAAATCGAATCTCTGTCCGATTCCCCAATTTATCATACACGCTTGCACCCGTAATTTGAAATGATTTGTTGTTGGCGTACAACAGGAGTTGGGTCAGTGAATGATCTACTTCGAGCGGTACCAACGTCAGAATGATTTCGTCATTTTTCTCATCAATTTTTGTGGCGGAAAACGATTCTGCGATTTTTCCTTTACCTGAAAGAAAAAGAGCCGGTGCATTTGAGGAATAGACATCATCCATCGGTATTTGAGAAACCTGGCCTTCTTCAGGTGCATAAAACCACAACATCTTATTATTGCTCACGATCAGTTGAGGATCGGGATTTTTGTAAACCCAACGCATTTTCCCCGGTTTTTTAATGAGAACCGTCCCCTCAGACGTTTGTGATTTGCCAAGCATTTTCACATAAGCCTTTTGAGTGAATTTTGCCGAAAATGTTTCAACGGATTCATAATGCTTTTGTATTGCCAAAAGCGTTTCATTGAGCTCATTGGCCAGAGATAATTTGGGAAAACTGATGAGTGCAATCAGAAAGATAAGATGCCTGAATTTCACAAACTCTCCTGTTTTTGTACGGTTCGACGTCCTGCAAGACGGATTCTACCTTCGATGATCGCTTGCAGGGCTTTGGAGTATAGGATGTGCTCTTGCTCCAGTATGCGACGGCTCAATTCCTCTTCATTGTCGGCATCGTAAATAGGAACGACGCTTTGCATGATAACGGGTCCGGTATCAACGCCTTCATCGACATAGTGTACCGTGCACCCGGAAAATTTCACACCATAGTCCAGGGCCTGTTTCTGGGCATTCAACCCGGGAAATGAGGGAAGCAGGGAAGGGTGTATATTGATAATCTTCCCCCGAAAAGCAGAGATGAATTCACTGCTCAATAGTTTCATGTATCCCGCTAGGCAAATGAGATCGACCGATCGGGCTTGCAGTTCTTTTACAAGTGCCAAATCGTATTGAGATTTTCCTGCATAGCTTTTAGGATCCAAAAAAAGAGACGGAACGCCGCGGTCCTGACATTTTTTTAGAGCAGGAGCTTCTTTTTTGTTTGAAAGAACGAGGGCGATTTCGGCATGGAGTTCTTTCCGATCAATGGAGTCCATGATCGAAGAAAGATTAGAGCCTCGTCCAGAAACCAAAATACCGAGCTTGTATGATTTTTTTTCCATTAACAGTAATTGCTAAATCTGCTTTAGCTTGAGATAATAGGCTTTTGAAAAATTTGAACGAAATCCGGGGTCGGTAGAAACCTTTGGATTCCACAAGTGCAACGGAAAGCACTTGTGTTCAGATTATCATTATTACTGGATGCAAAGCAACGACGACTGAACGATGTATTTGGATGAAATACTTATGCCTTCTCCCAAAAAGGATTTTTATTCATGTCTGTACAAGAAATAAAGAAAATCACCGCAGATTGGGTTGCCACGCCTCCGGCAGTTTATTTTAAATTTAAAGAAGCGATTGAAAATCCTGACAGCTCATTCTCGGAGTTCTCGGCAATTTTGAGTGGCGATCCCGGCTTGCTTGCCCGTCTATTGAAAATTGTTAACAGCCCCTATTATGGATTGACTGCCGGGGTAGAAACGGTTGAACACGCAATGACCATTGTGGGTTTGACTCAATTGAGCGAATTGGTGTTGGCTACCACGGTGATGAAAGAGTTTCAGGGAATCCCTCAGGATATGTTGAAGCTGAGCGACTTTTGGGAGCATAGCCTTGCTGTGGGTATCGCGGCGCAAATCATAGCGACCCATAGAAAAGAAAACAATGTAGAGAGATTTTATATTGCCGGGATGTTGCATGATATCGGTGTTTTGGCAATTTGCAAAAAAGCACCAGAAAAAATGGTGCGGGCACTTGCGCTTTGCAGATCGGATCAGATTTCGTTGCACGAAGCGGAGCGAAAAATAATGGGTTTCAGTCATGTAGAGGTAGGCGTATCACTTCTCAAGGCATGGAACCTTCCCGTTCGTTTGCTCGATGCGGTGGGTTTCCATCACAATCCGACGGTGTCCGAGCGCAATCCTTTGGAGTCCGCAACCATTCATTTGGCGGATTGCTTGGCTTATGAACTCGGTTTGGGTGACAGTGGCCAGCCATTTGCGCCAGAATTGGATGAAAATGTTTTATCCCTATTGGAATTAGACAAGGAAATTCTTTCCGATGTCAGGCAAGAGGTTGTCGACAAATTTGCTGATGCGGTCAGCGTATTTTTATGATGATTTTGGAGCCTGCATTACAAACCTGTTTGTAATCTGCTTTAAAGTTTCCTCTTAAAACCAGACATTTAGTATGCCTAGGGCGATGAGGGGGTGCTGAAAATAAAATAAATCCAGTAGCCCAAAGCCAGCATGGAAATAGAAATCGCAATCAGGGATGCAAGCGCACCGGGGACTTGTGCCCCGCAACCCGAGCAAATCCGATCGCTACGGCCTATGGATTTCCCGCAATGTTTGCATTGGATCGGTTTCAAGGGATTTGCATTGAGTCTTGCTTGTCCGCAGTAAAGACAAGTGGTTGCTGTTGATTCACTGGATGTATATGTTTCTGAACGGTTGACAGTGAAAAGTATCAATCCGCCTCTGTAAATTTTTTATCTTTTATAGTCAGGGTGAAAAGTTGTTTGTCGGATTCGCCCTGGTCTGTTATGGAGGTCAGCCCTGACACACCGGGATAATTTTTGATTTTCAAGAGTCCTTCCTTGATTTTATCTCGAGTTATCAACTTATCACTCAGAAGATCTAAAAGTATCGCTGTGGCATCGTACGATTGTGCAGATAAGATCGAAGGTACCTGACCAAATACTTTCTTGAATCGATTGACAAAGTCTTCCACTCTGGGTTCTCTGGACTCAGAAAAAAAGCCATCCACAAAAAAACTTTTCTTTAAATATTTCCCGGCGTGTTCGATGAGTTCGGGGGAGTTCCATCCAGAGGCACCCAGTAATGTAGCGGTGTCTATATTATAAAAAACAAGTTGCGGCACGATGAGCCCTACCTTGTCATAAAATCCTGGTATGAAGATCGCATCATAGCCCAGTTCCAGATCTACTTTTAAATCCTCGATATTGTTTTCCGATGACCAGTTCCCCATCTCGTACAGTGGACGGGAAAAAACTCCCGTTTGACTGAAGTCTGCGGGTTCCTCCCCATCCAACAATTGTTTTTTCCCTATTTTCTCCAGGAGATCATCGCTGATTCCTCCCATCTGAAGGATTTGTTCTTTGAAATCATTTTGCGATCGTTCGTAGGGGATGGAGGTGAGTACTTCGGCTCCGAGGGCTTGTGCTTCCAATTCAAATACTTCTTTTAATCGCACTCCATATTCTTCATTAGGGTAGAGAATCATGAAACGGCGCAAGCCGAGTTTGTTCACAGCATGTTCAGCTATAAAACGTCCCTGATTATCGCGTGTCAGCGAATTGCGGAATATAAAATGGCTCAATTCGGGAAGTCCTTCTCCCGATGCGGTTGGTGAAAACAAAGGCAGATGCAAGGCCTCAGCATCTGACGCGGCCTGGCGTAAATTAGGGCTTAAAATAGGGCCGATGACAGCGACAACATCGGGATCGTTGCCAAGTTCCTGAATTATTTCGCTAATGGATTGACCGGATTTGGAGTCCTTGACGATCAGTTGTATTTCACTGCGAAGTTCTGGACTCAAACGATTCATTGCCAGTTGAATTCCCTGAAGGGTTTTTTGTCCGGTCAGTGCCAATTTCCCTGATAGCGGAAGTATCGCCGCCAGCTTGACTTTTACAATCGTTGTTTGCTGTACCGCTCGCAATTGATTTTCTATGTTCACCTTCAAGGGATGATCGGGAAATAACACCAGAAAGCGTTCGAGCGCATTACGATACGCTGGAGTGTTTCGTTGCAGGCGGTAGGTTGAGATCAATTTCAACAGGATCGTGGCCCCGGGATACGATGATTGATAGGTGTCCAGCATTGACACCAGAAAACCAACAGTCAGGTGCTGGTTGATGATGGTTTCGATCAATTCGTTGGCTTTTTCTCGGATGGATGCAGAGTCGCTTTGGAGGTGGACTTGTTTTAGTTTATCGATCGAAGCTTCGTAGTCAACGCGACGCTGGTCGAGCTGGGCAAGGTACAACAGGGAATGCCAGCGTTTTTGTCGGTCGGGATGTTTTAACAGGATTCGACGGAAAAGTTCTTCAGCTTGTTGATATTGACCGATTTCAAAATAGCACTGTGCAATATGGAAGCTGATTTCCTGAGCATAGGTATTGTTCGGAAATTTCCGGGACAGGTTCTGATAAAACATGAGTGCCGATTGAAATGCACCGCTCTCTTGTTCGATCTGTCCCAACCGATAATAGGCGAGTAGATTGTTTTCACCAAAATGTTCAAGGTCGAGAAATTTTTCATATGCAAGTTTTGCATCAATGAATTTACCTGAGTGGAAAAATATTTCCGCCTGACTCAGAACGTTCAGTTTGTCCAAAGGAGGTGCCTCTGCTTGATCTACAACGGGAATAACGGGTTCTTCGGCGCATACCGGTTTTGTTGCAAGCGTGCAGGCAATAGAGAGAAACAGGATTAACAGACGAATCATTGCATTCAATTGGAAGGGAAAGGTCATGGCTTGGCAAAAAGAAGTATTCTATGGATTGCGGTATTTCCCTTTGAGTTTGTGTTTTTGTATTCGATAGCGCATGGAGCGAAAACTCAGGTCCAGCATGTCGGCGGCTTTGTTGATCATTCCGCCAGTTTTGTCCAGAGCACTTTGGAGTAGTCGGCGTTCGATCTGATCCAACGTTGCTTCCAATTGGATGTGGCCTTCCTGATCCAGAGGCGGAATCCATTCATTGACCGCAGAATGCCCATGAATGATTTCGTCGGGAAGACTTTCCAGTTGGATTTTATCTTCTGCTTCGAGAACGACAGCACGTTCGATCGCGTTGCTCAGTTCGCGAATATTTCCAGGCCAATGATAGGCTTCCATGCGGGCCAATGCAGGATGCGAAACGCCTTGAATGGGACGATCAGATTTATGCTCCTTGGTAAAAATATTCAGAAAATGTTCTATCAGGAAGGGCAAATCCTCTTTTCTATCTCTCAATGGGGGGATATGAATAGGAACCACATTCAGTCGATAGAACAGATCTTCCCGGAATTCTTTTTTTTGAACAGCTCGTGATAAATCGCAATTCGTTGCCGCCATAAAACGGACATCTACTTTGATGGGTTGCGAACTGCCGAGCCGCATGACTTCTTTTTCTTGCAAGACACGAAGTAATTTGACCTGAGTGGAGGGGGACGCCTCGCCAATTTCATCGAGAAAAAATGTTCCCAGATTCGCGGATTCAATCAGCCCGGGTTTCGAATAATCGGCTCCGGTGAAGGCACCTTTTTCAAAACCGAAAAGTTCTCCTTCCAGCAAAGATTCTGGCAGAGCTCCGCAGTTGATGGAAATGAATGGACAGTTTCTTCGTTCTCCGCTGAAATGAATTGCCTTTGCGGCCAATTCTTTGCCGGTACCACTTTCACCTGTGATCAAAACAGTTGCGACACTGGCCGATACTTTTTGGATCAAACCAAAAATTTTCTGCATCGCACTGCTTTTGCCAACCATATTGGAAAAATGATATCTTTCTCCCAGTGCGGTTTTTAAATAGTCGTTCTCATCCGCCAGTTTCTTTTTTTCGATCGCATTTTTGATGATGATTTGCAGGTCTTCGACCTGAAAGGGTTTGGACAGGTAATCGTAAGCTCCTTTTTTCATTGCCTCGACGGCGGTTTCGGCAGTGGCGTATGCGGTCATCATCACCACCGGTGTATTGGGTTGCCATTGTTTAACTGCTGTCAATACATCAAGTCCGTTTGATTTTCGCATTCGAATGTCTGTTAAAGCCAGATCGAATGATTTTTCCTTAATCAAACGTATTGCCGAATCACCATCAGCCGCTGTCTCTACCTCGTAGCCTTGTTCCTCAAGCATGATGGTCAAAAATTCACGCAGGCTTCTTTCATCATCGACTACAAGGATTGAACTCATTTGAAATTGTCCCGGTTATTTATGTAACTGCCTGGGTGCCAATTGCTGTTATTGATTGAGCTCTAAAAAACGTCAGGAAAGGTTTTCGAATAAAGTTTGAGACGAAGCGCGTTGAGGCGAATGAAGCCCTCGGCATCGTCTTGTCTGTATTGATCATCTTCTTCAAACGTTGCCACATTTTGACAGTACAGGGATTTCACGGCTTTGCGCCCGGTTACTGTGCAATTTCCCTTGTAAAGATCTACACGAGCGGTTCCATTAACATGCTGTTGCGTATGGTCGATCATTTTTTGCAGGAGTGTCCGCTCGGGTGAATACCAGAACCCATTATAGATCATTTTTGCATAAGATGGGATCAGTGAGTCTCTTATAAACAGAGATTCCCTGTCTACTGTGATCGATTCAACAGCCGAGTGAGCCGCATGGAGAATGGTGCCGCCAGGGGTTTCGTAAACGCCACGCGATTTCATTCCGACAAAACGATTTTCTACAATATCGATTCTGCCGATCCCATTGTCGCCACCGTATTGGTTCAAAGTAGCTAACAGAACGGCCGGGCTCATTCTTTCGCCATTAACGGCTACAGGATTTCCTTGTTCGTATTCGATTTCCAAGGTGGTGACTTTATCGGGTGCCTGTTGAGGAGAAACACTCATGACGAACATATCATCATCGGGCTTGTTCCAAGGGTCTTCCAGAATACCGCCTTCATAACTGACGTGAAAGAGGTTTCGGTCCATGCTGTAGGGTTTGGCCTGACTTACGGGAACCGGGATGCCATGTTTTTTCGCATAATCGATCAATGCCGTTCTGGAATTCAAGTCCCAGATTCTCCAGGGAGCGATGACCTTGATTTCGGGATTCAATGTCTGATAGGCAAGCTCGAACCGGACTTGATCGTTGCCTTTGCCCGTGGCTCCGTGAGACACACCGTCAGCATCTTCTTTGCGTGCAATGCGAATTTGTTCTTTAGCTATAAGGGGTCGGGCGATGGAGGTTCCCAATAAATAATCATTTTCATAAAATGCACCGGCTCGCAACATGGGGAATACAAAGTCGCTGACAAATTCTTCCCTCAAGTCTTCGATATATACCTTGGAGGCCCCAGTGGCCAAAGCTTTTTCTCTTACAGGATCTAATTCTGCTCCCTGCCCAAGATCGGCCGCAAAAGCAATGATTTCGCAATCATATTGCTCTTTCAACCATTTGATGATGACGGAAGTATCGAGTCCGCCCGAGTAAGCCAATACAATTTTTTTGACTTGCATTTTCATGTAGGTAAACGCTTTCGTTTAAAATAATGGGAATGAATTTGGAGCTCCTTCAGCTTGCTGAGGAGTGTTATACAAATTGGGAGAATAAATTGTCAAGCTTGATCACTAAACGGGCAGGGCTAAAGTCCTTGTATGCTACCGAGAAGGGAATAGAATCGTTTTGAGTACATTTCCGCCGTAAAGCAGAAATAAAACGGAGATCAACCCATCGCTGAAGGAATGATTTGAAACTGCACCGACTAATAAAAGCACACCGCCAGCTGTGAGTAAGAAACCGGCAACAAAATAACACAGGATTGAAAAAACAGATCTGCGTGCGCTCGGGGTAAGGCCGTGTTTTTTTTGCTTCAGTTCCCAACGCCATTTGAGTACGAGACAAGTTTGCCTGAACCAGGAGATCAGTCCTGTCGCGGCAATCAGGCTGTTTCGGCAGTACATGCAAGCTGAATCGGTATTGCGGTTAGGAAACCCGCACTGCAAGCATAACTTGGCTTCAGTATCGCCATTCAAGAATACAGGTTCATTTTTGTGATCATCCATCATAACAAACGTTCTTCCTGTTCGTAGAGCAAATCAAAAAAATATGCAAAGCACTTACGAGCATTGTACCCTTCAAAAATCAATGGACTACTGACAATTGCATAAAAATTGTGGTGCGCCTGCCACCATCCACTTCAAGTTGTTACATTCTATAAGTAGACGATTGTAATAGTAATTAAAAAAAGTGTCAATATTTCAAATGGGTTAGATGAAGGTTGGATGATATTCCAGCTTGAGTTCCTTTACCTTAGACCTTATAATCTGAAGTTTTTCAACAAACCGTTTTGGAGAGATTTTCATGAAATTTGTATCGACACTATTCCTTCTATTTTTGCTTGCCATTCCATCATTTGCAACTGCGGCTGAGAAGGAGGGGATGATTTTGATTCCCGGAGGAGTTTATGAAATGGGCAGTCGAAAATCATTAATGGAGCTGAATCCTACCGATATTTTCAATACGGACAGACATACTTTAGGACCGGAAGATCCTGCACATGAAGTCGATATCGATTCGTTTTACATTGATATGTATGAAACTACCAATGCGCAATACGAGGAGTATGTAAAAGCAACAGGGCATAAAGCGTCTTCTTATGCGGATAATGAACGTTTCAATGGGCCGCAACAACCGGTCGTGGGAACGACTTGGAAAGACGCCAAAAAGTATTGTGAATGGAGAGGTAAAAGACTGCCGACCGAAGCAGAATGGGAAAAAGCCGCACGTGGGAAAAGACCTGTTAAATTCCCCTGGGGCAATGATATCCCGGATGATACCAAAGCCAACTTTGACAACCACCTCGGAAAAACGGCACCGGTTGGCAGTTATCCTGCTGGAAAATCAGATTATGGCGTATTTGATTTGTCTGGCAACGTATCGGAATGGGTCAACGACTGGCATTATCCTGAATACTATATATTTTCCCCAAAAAAGAACCCGCAGGGTTTGGATAAAGGACAGTATAAGGTTTTACGGGGTGGTAGCTGGAGGAATAATGCCGAAGATATCCGCTTGACTTATCGCAACGCTACGATCCCCAAATTGCAGAACAACAGCGTGGGTTTTCGTTGTGCGCTTTCGGCTAATGAAGCGAATTAATGATTGAATCGATGTGTAAAGAGCGGTGCCCAACATTGGGCACTTGGGTCTTTGCTGATCGCAGACAAGGTCTGTGACTTACACGCTCGTGGACATACCTGAGCGTGGTTTTCTAGTCAGTTAAAAAAAAGATCGGGGGAATGATCTACGGTGTTATCTGGCTGTTCAAGTCGCAGATTTGACACAACGAAATCCGATGTAGTTGAAGATTTCGTTTACGGTTTGTCCATAAAGAGTAACCTTAGGAAAAACACGATTTTTAGGGTGCAACCAGGTTCGATTGGTGATGCGTAATGCACCGGCATAGGAATCGAAGGCTCCCCCTCGAATGGTTTTATATTTTCCAGTTTCGGGTCCCTTGGGGTTGTTTTTATCGGCACCCAGAGAGTAGGGGGCTTCCCACCAATTGCTTGTCCATTCCCACACGTTGCCCAGCATGTCATGCAGACCAAACTGGTTCGGGGCTTTCTGTCCTACGGGATGAGTTTTGGCCCCTGAATTGTCATTGAACCAGGCATACTCCTCGTCCATCATATTGCCCCAATAGTATCGAGTCTTGGCTCCGCCTGAAGCGGCATATTCCCATTCGGCTTCAGTCGGCAGACGGCAAAGTCCATTGGATTTTTGGGCAAATCGCATGACGTCGTCGAAGTTTACTTGCTCTACGGGCAAATCATCCCCAGTAAATTTAGAAGGATTCCCTCCCATAACCTTTGTCCAACGAGCCTGTGTGACTTCGTATTTGTCTATGAAGAAATCGTCAACGCAGACTTCATGTTGAGGCCGTTCATCTTCCTGAGCAAAATTATTCCCCATTTCAAAGCAATTGCCCTTGATAAAGACCATACCGGGAGGGGCCTTGCTGGCTTTAGCCTGATCTTCTGGAGCCAATACAATGGGAACCACTCGATTTGTGGATTCATCCGTTTCTGGTTCATTGGGTTCAATCTCCAGTTGGGAAAGAGCAGGATTGACCCCTTCCTCTACGACAGGCGTGGAAGTCTTATCCTCGGTACAGGCTGCGAGAGAGAGGAGAAATATAATTGTCGCGACTGAAAGAATTTTCATCATGATTCCAAGTTTTTTCAAAAAGGCTAATCCTATCATTTTGTGTTTATTTTACAACCTTAAAGCGTAGGGTCCACGAGCCCAAGTAGCAAGATTCATTGAAACGCTATGATTTTACCATACGTTCATGAGAAGGATTCAAAAGTATTTTACTCTTTGGTTTTCTCCTGGCGGTAGAATAAAGGTACCCAGCGTGGCACGTTTTCCTTGTATTTAAGGTAATTGACTCCAAAACGTTTTTCCAATTCGGGTTCCTCAATCAGAGGCGTGTAGATGAGATTGCCTGCAATCCATAGGATGAACCAAAGCAGGAGAGTTGAGGAACCCACAATCATTGCTTCGGACAATAGAACAAAACCGATTCCAGAAATCATTGGATTGCGAACCTTGTTATAGATGCCATTTACTACCAGATTTTTGGGTGGGTCCCAAGGGGCGGGTGTGCCGTCTTTACCTCGGTCAGTCAAGTCTGAAAGGGAGCGAAATATAATGTAAATTCCAGTGAACAAGCAGGTGGCCCCTGCAATGGTGCGCAGGAGTGAAACTTGCTCAGGAAAAAAATCCCCGTTACCTGAAATCCAAAGAATGAGGGCGGGAACAGTCAGCATGATATTCAAGGGAGCTATTACGAAAGCTTTTACGAGGGCTCGTGTCGGTTTCATCTGCAATACCTCCTGATGGATCGTTCAAAAACTCTGTGAGTGTGCTGTCTGCAAGTTCCAAGTTTTAATTTGCATATACCCCATTTTTTACTCAAACTATGAATCCAATCTGCCGATAAAGTTAAAAAAACAGGGATTTAGCCTTGTTCGAATGAAATTATGAAGCGTTATGCGCTTACTATATAAAGATTGAAACCTGTTTCCCAAGGAATTAAAATTGTTGATGTTCATATTACCCACAATCTATCGAGTAAAGAAACAGGCTTTAATTCCACCTGTTATGGGGTTACTTTGCGTGATGCTAAGTTTATTCAGCGCAGGTTGTGGAAGCATTGGCAAAAAAATACCAGATTTAGGGCAATCTTTTAAAGAAATAGTTATGGAGAAGATAGCCTTTAAGGAGAATGTTGTTCCTGCTACAAATTTAGCCCCTCCCCAGAATTCCAAGTTGAGTGAAAAAAATCGTCCCGATTTGGATTTTGCCCAGAAGAATTTTCGGCTCGGTAATTTTGAGGTCGCGGAATATTACTTCTCAAAGGTTTTGCTGACAAACCCACAAGATCCCGATGCACTGCGGGAATTGTCCTGGACTTACTTTTATCAGAAAGATTACGTTAAAGCTCTCAATTCCTTTCGCAGGGGCGAAACGTTTTCCCCAAAATCTATAGACCCTTTGATCGGTAAGGGATGGACGTTATTTGCTCTGAAAAGGTATGAGGAAGCCATTTCTGTTTTCCAGAAAGCCGAAGAGTTTACAGAGGATCGACGACAAATCACAAAGGCACTTGGTTTTTGTTTTTTATTGATGAATCGACAGGATGATGCTCGGCAGGAATTCTTGAAAATCTACTCAGAAAAAGATACCGCTGATTTGATTGATGAAAGCAACCAATGGTTTGCAAAATCACCTTCACCGACACCCGATATCTTTTCATTTCAGCCGGGCAAGTTTTCATTATTCACTCTGCCAACTGAATTTCCGCGTCATCTATCCGCATTAGTAGGTTTTGCTGAAGAGCCCTCCACAGCTTTGGATGAACCCTGGCGTTTGTATCATAAAAGTTTTTTTGATTGGGCAATCGATGCGTTTCAGAAAGAAATCGCAAAGGGCAATGACAATGTAGATGCTCGCAATGGACTGGCATGGAGTTATTTGGGTGCCAATCGAATCAGCGATGCGGAGGCCGTTTTTGACGATATTCTTAAGTACTTGCCGCTTTTTTCAGGTGCACTTAAAGGAAAAATTGAAGTCCATAAGGCCAAAACGGAAAAGGCGAGTGTCCCGCAATTTTATTTTGATCGCGGCAAGGATCAAATAGCGGAAAAGGAGTATCTCGAACTTTCTACAAAATTTCCCGATTGGAGTCACCCGGTCATTCAGTTGGGAAAAATAAAATTGCGTATGAAGGAATGGCAAGCGGCTTGGGATTTATTTCAAAAAGCCCGGAAAATCGATCCCGACAGCCCTGAAGTTCAGGATGGATTAAAAATGACTTTGCGGGAGTTGAGACCTAAGTTGTATAAGGCACAGGTTTTGATGGAAAGTGGAGACTATAAAAAAGCTTCGCATATCTATTTTGATTATATTGAAGATCATGAAAAAAATCCTTCGGATCCTTTTTTGGCGGTGGCCTACAACCAACTGGGTTGGGGGCAATTTCGCAAAAAACAATACGATCTTGCGGAACAAAAATTTGAGATTGCGAAAAAATATTCGGATTTCGAGTTGGATTCGATAAAGGGTGCGGGTATGTCTGCCTTTAATGCGGGTGATTTCATCAAGGCAGAAGGCTATCTGAACACAGTGTACGAGGCGAATCCTGAAGTGAAAGAGGTTGCTTATTTGCACGATCAAAGTGTCCGCAAGGGTTTGCCCGGTGCGCAAGCCTTGCATTATTTCAGAACTGAGATTAAAAAGTTTCCACTGCGTGCTTCTATTTACATGGAGATGGGCTGGCTTATCCATCAACAGGGCGATCCTGCTTTGGCGGTTGAGTATTTTGCAAAGGCGATCTCTTTGGATCCCAATGTTGCGGTCAATTCTGAATTTGAACAATTATTGCAAGCGGAACGATTTGGTTGGCAGGTTTATAATCAAATGGGCTGGGCTTATTTTCAGAAGAAAATGCTCCCACAATCCATGCAAATGTTCAATATTGCGTTGGCAAGGCAACCGAATCGGTCTGAGGCGAGAATGGGACTGGCGTATAATTATTTTGAGATGGGCAATCTGGATCAATCCGCAGAATTGCTCCAACAGACTCTGATATTGAATCCAACGCCAAAATTTGTTTGGGAAACGGTGTCTAATGCGATAGGTGTGGTCAAAATGCAGACCACTGTGCGTACAAAGTTGGGAAGAATTTATATCGCTCAAAATAGAAATCAAGAAGCACTCAATCAGTTTCGCAAGGTCCTGCAAGTGTCTCCTAACCTCCCGGAAGCATTGGATGGCTTGGGCTGGGCGTTATTCAACTTAAATCGTTTGTTAGAAGCGAGAGCGACCTTTGCCCTATCCATCGAAATGGAGCCCCTTAATAATCAATCACATATAGGATTGTCTCGCGTTAAGGAACAAATCGTCCTGGAAAAGATGGATCGGACACGATTTTTTTCAACAAAGCTGGAAAAAAGTAATCCACAGGCTAAATAATTGATTAATTACACTCTCTGATGTTTTTTGGTTTGACAATTCTGCAACTTTCGCTATAATCTTATAATCCAATTTGAAGATCATTAAGGAAAACGACGCAAGTGCATTTGGGGGAGGGGGGCTTACCTTTCTCTTTTCGCTAGAGGTGAAAAGTCATGGAGCTGAACATCAGCTCCATGATCCCTTACAACTTAGCTTCCGTTTTTTCGTGCGTTTTTTCGCTTGATTGGCAGAGCGTAGACTCTGTTTTTTATGTGATTTTTTATGCGCGGAGAGAAAGAACGTTTTTCTCCTGGCTCTGCCTTTCGTTTTTCAAACCCTTCTGCATTTCATATTCAACAAATTCTGGGCAATTGCTCTCCACTTAGCATGTCCAGCAGACGTGAGGTTCCTATTTTTGTCTTTAAGATGACTGTTCCTTCAGGTGAATCCGCAACGGTTCCAATGCATTTGGCGGAGCCCCCGAGTGGATCTTGTTGCATGATTTGCAATGCCTGCTGTGCTTGATCTGCTTTGACAAAAACTACAAATTGTCCTTCGTTCGCGACGTAAAGAGGATCCAACCCTAAAATTTCACAAGCTCCTTTGACATCTTCGCGTACAGGAATTTCCATTTCTTCAATTGTTACGGACAGTTGAGAGGTTTTTGCGATTTCAATCAAAGCGGTTGCCAGTCCACCTCTTGTTAGATCTCGCATGCAATGAATTTCGATTGAGGCATCGAACAATTTTTGCACTCGATGTGAAACTCCGGCGCAGTCACTTTTGATTTCACTTTGAAATCCCAAACCTTCGCGAGCGGACATGATGGCGATTCCATGTTTTCCGATATCGCCGCTGAGAAGAACGGCATCTCCCGGTTGAACGCTTTGGGGATGAATCGTGAGATCATGCTCTATGATGCCAATCCCTGAAGTATTGATAAAAATTCCGTCGCCTTTGCCTTTATCAACGACCTTGGTGTCTCCGGTAATTATTTTAACTCCCGCTTCTTCGGCCGCTATTTTCATGGTCCGTACAATGGTCCAAAGCACTTCCATGGAGAGACCCTCTTCGATAATAAATCCGACTGTGAGATAAAGAGGTCGGGCTCCACACATGGCCAGATCGTTGACCGTTCCATTGATTGCCAGGCTACCAATGTTTCCGCCCGGAAATATAAGAGGATTGACAACATAACTATCGGTTGTGAAGGCTAGTTTTCCTTTTGGGAAATCAATGACTGCACCGTCATGCCGGGTTTCTAGTTCCGGATTGTTGAACGCGGGTTGAAAAACTTTCTCAATCAATTGCTGTGTGAGTTTTCCTCCTCCTCCATGAGCGAGCGTAATAAATGAAGAGGCATCTATCGGAAGGGGACAATTCAAAGCGTCCATAGAAAAATTGATTTCATTCTCTAGATTCATGATTGCACCGTTTGGTAACGATAATAAGCGGCGCATGCACCTTCCGTCGAAACCATGGTCGCTCCCAGAGGAGACTCCGGTGTGCAGGATTTCCCAAAAGCCGGGCATTCATTGGGTTTTTTAAGACCCTGCAAAACAAGGCCGCTGATACATTCGGTTGCGTTTTCCTGATAATGAAATTCACAAGGAAATCTAACTTCCGCATCGTACTGAGAGTATGCCGGTTTCAGTCCCAGCCCACTTTGTTTGATTTCTCCAATGCCGCGCCATTGACGGGGAATTATTTGAAAGACTTCCTGGATTATTTTTTGAGCCGCTAAATTTCCTTCTTTGCGGACCGAGCGGGAATATTGGTTTTCCACTTCAAAGCGTCCTTCTTCCAGTTGTTTGACACACATGAAAATTCCCTGAAGGATATCCAGAGGCTCGAATCCTGTTACAACGATAGGGATTTTGTAGTCCTTTGCGATGGGCTCATACTCACTGTAGCCCATGATCGTGCAAACGTGACCCGCCGCTAAAAATCCCTGCACGCGGTTTTGAGGTGATTCCAAAATCGAACAAATGGCAGGGGGAACGATCACTTGTGAAACCAGAAAAGATAAATTTTTAATATTTTCTGATTTTGTTTGATAAATAGCCATGGCGTTGGCTGGAGCCGTAGTTTCGAATCCGATTGCGAAAAATACCACTTCTTTTTGAGGATTGTCCCGGGCAATGTTCAGGGCATCCATGGGCGAATAAACGATGCGTATGTCGCCGCCTTTGGATTTGACCTTGAACAGATCGGCACTGGAACCGGGAACTCGCAACATGTCTCCGAATGAGCAGAAAATCACATTGGGCATTGCCGCGATATGAATGGCCTTGTCGATCAGCTCTACTGGCGTGACGCATACGGGGCATCCGGGGCCATGTAACAGGGAAAGCTCAGGCGGCAATAAATCCTGCAAACTGTATTTTGCTATGGAATGTGTTTGACCTCCGCAAATCTCCATCACGGTCCATGTGCGCGTGACGGTGCGGGCAATGGCTTCGGCAAACATTTTTGCTTCTTTGGAATTTCTGTATTCATCTACATATTTCATTGGAGGCGTTCCTCTGAATTTCCAAATGAATCGAGCTGATTCAGGGTGTCAAAAACTCTTTGCGCTTCCTTTTCATCAAGGATGCTGATGGCAAATCCAACATGGACGATCACATAATCATCCAGAGTTGCTTCTGGAGTATAAGCCAGATTGATCTCTTTGATGATGCCGCCAAAGCTGACATGGCCCGTTCTGATCAAGGGATCATCTCCTGATATCTGGATTATTTTACCCGGTATCGCTAAGCACATGAGAAACCTTCCTTTTTTCTTTCACTCCATGAAGCGGCAAAGATTTGGCCCAGAGCCAGCCCCCCATCATTCGGGGGAATGCGCTGGTGCCAGTAGGGATGAAAACCTTCCCGGAGCAATCGTTGAACCGTTCGTTCGGTCAGAAATTTATTTTGGAAACAACCACCAGATAAAAGCACGCGCTCTTCACCGATTTGTTTTGCGACAGACACGATCGACTCTGCAAGAGCATTGTGGAATTTGGTCAGGATGAGGTTAAGACTGCATTTCCCGACAATGTCCTGCAACAACTCTCGGACGAGCGAAGTTTGATCCAAATGATATTTTAAATTCAAATCATAACAGGCGGGTATGATTTTGTTGTTTTTAAAAATTGGAAGCGGTTTTGAGTTTTTGACCAAATCCACAGGATAGTAACTTTCAGAAAATGAACCTTGTCTGAAAAATTCGAGTTCGATGGCGGCTTGCGCTTCAAATGAATTCACCTGCCGAATGCCTGTCATTGAAGCGACGGCATCGAACAACCTTCCGCAACTCGATGTTACCGGGCAGTTGAGTTTTTTATCCAGCATGGTTTTCAGAACGACCGTTTCTTCTGAATTGAAAAACTTCATCAGTTCGGGGCGATCAAAAATAGATTCGTCTAAAACAGAATAGAGAAGACCCAGAGCACTGCGTCGAGGTTCTTTCATTGCGGCCTCTGCACCCGGTAAAGGGAAAGGTTTCCAGCAAGCGACTCGATGAATGGATTCTTTTTTGACGTGAAAAAATTCTCCTCCCCATAAGGTTCCATCCAATCCATATCCCGAACCATCCCAGGTGACGCCCAATAACGGACCTTCCAAATCATGCTCGGCCATGCAGGAAAAAAGGTGCGCGACATGGTGCTGAACTGGAATGAGATTTTCGTGATTTTTATCCGCCCATTCGGTAGAGGCGTAATCGGGATGAAAATCACAAGCGACAGCGTCGGGTTGAATGTCATAAAGTTTTGTAAACGATTGGATGGTACTTTCAAAAGCCTCTGTGGTCTGCAAATTTCCCAGATCACCAATGTGCTGGCTTAAAATAATATGACTGTGTTTTGCGAGAGCGATCGTGTTTTTCAGATAAGCTCCCACACTGATGTAATCCCGATCCGAATTTTTACAGGTGATGGGGGAGGGGGCATATCCTCGGGATCGTCGTAACACCTGAGGGGAACCCAAAATTTCACGCACGATAGAATCGTCGACAGCACGTACAATCGGTCGATTGTGAATGAGAAAAAAATCGGCGATGCCGTGCAGGCGCGAAAAAGCTTCTTCATCCTGCGTGCAAATAGTTTCATCCGATACATTGCCACTGGTCGCAATTACAGGAGCATTCAACTGTCTCATTAGAATGTGATGCAGGGGATTGGAGGGGAACATCACACCAAGGCAAGGGGTCGATGGTGCCACCTCACGAGAGATGGCAAAACATTCATTTTGGATTGCGTCGAGTCGGCGTTGTAATAAAACGATCGGTGCTTCTTGCGATAGCAACAGTTGTTCTTCCAGTAAAGAGCATTCGCACAGTTTTTTTACACTTTGCAAATCGGGAAACATTAAGGCAAAGGGTTTTGCTTCTCTCTGTTTGCGCAGGCGCAGTCGGCGGACGGCGTCATCGTCGCAAGCACTGACCATCAAATGAAAA
This sequence comes from Nitrospinae bacterium CG11_big_fil_rev_8_21_14_0_20_45_15, assembly GCA_002787235.1. Taxonomy (GTDB): domain Bacteria; phylum Nitrospinota; class Nitrospinia; order Nitrospinales; family VA-1; genus Nitrohelix. The sequence goes on along the minus strand of PCWG01000015.1, from coordinate 61,219 downwards.
CCAGCCAAACCTTTAACAGCAACGATGGCCCCATCCCTTAAAGCGGTTACAGTAGCGTCTAGAGCTTCTTTTCTTTTGGACAGGCATTTGGAATCCCAGAACTCCAAATACGGTCCACAATCAGGGCAGGCAGTGGGTTGGGCATGAAATCTTCGATCTCGTGGATTGTTGTATTCGTTTTGGCAGACAGCGCACATCTCAAATATTTTCATTGCGGTGTTCTGACGATCGTAAGGCAACGATTCGATGATGCTGAAACGAGGACCGCAGTGAGAACAGTTTGTGAAGGGGTACAAATATCGGGAATTTGCAGGATCAAATAATTCCTGCAGACAATCGGAGCAGGTTGCAATGTCCGGTGAAATGAGAGTCGATTGTTCGCCTGTGCTCTTGCTCTCTCTTATTTCAAAATGTTCATAACCTGTAGCTGCAAGATAAGAAGTTTCGTAATGATGAATGAATGCGTTCGGAGGGCTTTCCGTCAATACACGCTGTAAAAAATCATCAAGTTTTTCGCGTTCGCCTTCCACTTCAATCGATACGCCTTGCGGTGAATTCTGAATCCAGCCGGTCAGGCCCATTGCATGAGCGAGATTGTAAATAAAAGGGCGGAAGCCGATGCCTTGCAACAATCCTTGAATAGACAAGTGCAAACGACTGAGGAGTAGGGGCGGACGCATGGAACTATTCTTCAATTTCGATGCTGTCCAATAAAATTTCCTGAGCTTGTGGATCGTTCAAATCGGTGAGAACTTCGACATCCAATTGAGCGTCTTCGGCACAACTGCCTTTCGCCGCTATAACAAAATGCTCTTTGAAATGATCGGCCGAAATATGTGAAAGGGCACCGAGTTTGACTTTGATACGGACGATATTTTTAGCTTTTTGTTCCGTGCCAATTGCGTTTATTTTGCGCATCAAATCGACCATCAATGATTGTTCGTGCATGTGACCTCTTTAATGGGGTGAAGAAACAAATTGAATAATTTGATTGGTAACGGGTTCGATCATTGCCTCCAGTTCGGGAGTCACGGTTTCTCCATGCTGAAAATTCTTTCCTTCAATTCCATACAATTTCAGGGATTGGGGCAGTTGATTCAGGGTCCGTGCGAGTTCAATGGCCTCTGCAACACTAAAATTATGCGATGAGCAGGAGAAAAATCTAGAGGGAATAGAATCTGTTGAAGCATCCAGACAATGCAGGGTTCCCGGCGATGCCCCGGATGACACCGCATCTACGAGGATAACCCTGTTGAAGTGTTGCCAGGCTTCCATGAGAGACGTTCCTTCACCACTTTGTTCGCGGACAATCATATTCCCGCAATTTTTATTTTTTAAATTTCGGGCGATTAAAATTCCTATGGCGTCGTCGCATCGATATAAATTACCGACGCCCAAGATCAGGGTTGTATTCTCAGGAGTGTACAATGTCTAATTTAAGAAAATGGGTTGCGCATGAGATGCATGGATCGTAGTTGCGAACGGCTTGTTCGCATTGCCAGGTCAATTCTTCTTTTGACAGATTGATATATTTGGGGACAAATTCTTTCAAGTCATTCTCAATGGTTTTTTGATTTTGAGAGGTTGGTGGAACGATCTTGGCTTCTAAAATGATTCCTTTTTCATCCAGACGGTAATGGTGATATAAAATGCCTCGCGGTGCTTCTGTGCAAGAATAGCCGATACCTTCCCGAGGTTCTACTGTCACAAAAGGTTGCTCCGGCTTTTCATAAGCCTCAAGAATTCTCAAGGCCTCATCACAGGCATACAGCACTTCAATGCTTCGAATGCTGATGCTTTTAAACGGATTTCTGCATTCTTTTCCCAAACCGGATTGAAGAGCTGATTCTTGAGCCAGTGGGGACAGTCGGTCGAAGTTTAAATTGTAGCGGGCCATGGGGCCGACAAAATACGCTCCGCGCTTTTTTAATATCGAATGCAATGCATTGGAATGTTCTACATGCTGTTCTTCAAAATGATCTTCATATTCAGAGCAGTTGATGTCCAGTCCTTTGTTTGAAACAATGTTGCCCTCATTGAAAGGATACTCATCAGGATGTCGCAACGCTACAAACTCGTAATCCTGCTCAAATTCCGGGAACGTGAGTTGAGAAGTCCATCGGACCGTTTCCAACGCGGCGTCACGCGCCCACTTTAAGGTTTCGATCAGAGGTTCGAATTCCTGTCGGGAAAATAATTTGTAAAATCCACCGACGCGAACATTGATAGGGTGAATCTCTCGACCTCCAAGCATGGAAACAATTGCGTTGCCGGCCTTTTTCAACTTCAGGCCCCGTTCAACGATTTCCCTATGATCCTTAGCCATTTGGATGGCATCTGGATAACCCAGAAAATCGGGAGCATGAAGCATATAGATATGTAGCGTGTGGCTTTCGATCCATTCTCCACAATAAAGCAATCGGCGCAAATCGCGCAAGGGTCGGTCCAGTTGAACGCCAAACGCATTCTCCATGGCGTGGACGGTGCTCATTTGATAGGCCACGGGGCAGATGCCGCAAATACGTGCGGTGATATCGGGAGCCTCTTTATAATCACGTCCTCTCAGAAAGGCTTCAAAAAATCGAGGAGGTTCAAATATTTTTAATTTCACATCAACGACTTCGTCGTTTTTGACTTTGATATGAAGACCGCCTTCACCTTCTACCCGAGCCAGGTAATCGACTTTAATCGTTCGTGTTTTCTTTTTCATGCAATTCGCTTTCTTTGCGAAAGGGTTCAGAGTAGGCGTTGAATCCCCGAAAAGCCCTTAGAATTTCATCATTATCTGAACCCTGTTTTTTATGCCAGGAACTCAAGGAACTGGTATTGGCCGTTTCTTTGGGGCCGAAACATCCGTAACATCCACGGTTGTAGCTGGGGCAGAGGGCTCCACAACCAGAGTGTGTGACGGGTCCCATACACATTTTCCCTTGTGAAACCATCACACAAACGGTGCCGCGACGTTTGCAATCAATACAGGTGCTGTGTGCTGGGGTGTTGGGTTTTCTGCCTTTGAGAAACGCACTGATCACTTCTACCAGTTGCATTTTGTCAATCGGGCACCCGCGCAATTCGAAGTCAACTTTGATATGTTCGGAGATAGGAGTGGATTTGTCCAGAGTACTTATATAATCCGGGCTTGCATACACAACGGAAATGAATTCATTCACATCCTTAAAATTTCGCAGGGCCTGTATCCCACCTGCTGTGGCGCATGCGCCAATGGTAATGACGAATTTTGAGACACTGCGAACCATTTGAATGCGTTCTGCATCGTGCGGTGTTGTGATAGAGCCTTCAACCAGAGAGAGATCGTACGGTCCTTTGATCACAGCTCGAGAGGCTTCAGGAAAATTTGCGATTTCAATTTGTTCGGTGACGGCAAGAAGCTCGTCTTCGCAATCCAGGAGACTGAGTTGACAGCCATCACAGGATGCAAATTTCCAGACCGCAACTTTAGGTTTTTTTACGCTTTGTGTCATTGTTAGATTTCGCGAATTCCAAAAAAATGTTTGACCTTGTCGTATCTGAATACAGGGCCGTCTTTACATATAAATGCAGGTCCGAATTGACAGTGTCCACAAAAACCAATGGCGCATTTCATGTTGCGCTCCATTGTCATATAGATATGGTCTTCACTCACTCCGCGACGTTTCATTTCGAGGACCGCATAACGCATCATGATCTCTGGCCCACATATCATGGCAATGGTATGGGCGGGTTCGAATGAGACCCTTGCGATGGAGGTGGTCACGACTCCCACGTTTCCACGCCAGTTACTATCCGCCGTATCCACCGTTATTTTTACCTGAATTCCGTATTTCCCGCGCCAGATTTCAAACTCTTTTGTAAAGAGCAAGTCATTGGGCTCGCGTGTCCCGTAGAGGAGTGCAATGTTTCCGAACTGATTTCGTTGTTCCAGTAATTTATAGATGACCGGTCGCAAAGGTGCCAGGCCGATGCCTCCGGCGATGATGACGACATCTTTTCCTCGGGCTTCTTCTATTGGCCAGGAACTGCCAAAAGGTCCACGAAGACCCAGCGTAGCACCTTTTTTTAATTGATGCAGAGCCCGGGTCACGTTCCCTACCTCTCGAATGGTGTGTATCAAACCCGAGGTGCCCGGTGCCGGTCCACTTATAGAAATGGGGACTTCTCCCACTCCAAATGCATAAAGCATATTGAATTGACCGGGTTGAAAAGTAATGAGCGGAGAGCCATCTCTTGGGGCCAGATCCAGACTGAAGGTATCGTGCGATTCGGCAATCTTTTTCTTGACCGTATAGAGCGATGGAGTCATTGGAGATGTCGAGATAGGATTCATTGTTGCAGTACTCAGCTCCGGGCTCCGTAAAGATCCAAAAGTTGTATCCGTGTTGCTTCCATGGTTTGCCCGACAATGGGAAGCAAGCGACTGAGAAGTTCATAACCCAGAGTGTGATCTTCATTGCATTTATTTCGAAGACACTTGCCATCGAGAACAATTGCTCGTGTCAATTCGACGGCTTGTGCATCGAACTGCCAATGGTAGGGTGGAACCAGCCAGGCCCATCCCAGGATTTCTCCATCGCTCACGGTTTGAACGGTAACTGGATTCTTGTGTGGCGGACATACCTGTAACGCCACCTTACCTTGCCGTATAATACAAAAGCTGTTTGCTTCCTCACCTTGTCGATGAATGAATTCACCCGCTTCAAATCTGACATTAGAGGCACAACCTGTTATCAGAGCCATGTATTTCGACTCCAGATTTACAAAAAAGGGATGCACTGAAAGTATGGACTCAAGAGTTTTCATGAGGTGCCTCATTTTCTTTAGTAACCGCGGTGTTTGAATTTTCAGAACCACAAATTTTTGGAACCTCTTCCGTGAAATCAATTGCGACCGGGCACCATGTGATGCATCGACCGCAACCCACACAACCAGAGGAACCAAACTGATCCTGCCAACTGGCGAGTTTGTGCGTCATCCACTGTCGGTAGCGGGATTTGGTGGATGTCCGTACTTCGCCACCATGCAAATGTGAGAAGTCCATCGTGAAACAGGAATCCCATTTTTGCCATCTTTCAGCATGATCTCCCGTAATGTCGGTTACATCCTCTACCGTCGAACAAAAGCAAGTGGGACAAACCATTGTGCAATTTGCGCAAGACAGACAACGGTTCGCGATGTCATCCCACTGAGGGTGCTCCAGATTCTGATAAAGCAATTCTTTGATATTTGTTGTATCTAAAACGCGTCCCATTTGCGCTGTAGCTTCAGCAATTTTTGAATCGGCATGCTCGACTTCCCTGGCTTCGGCTTTTCTGTTTGGGATTTTCTTTATGACGTCCATTCCCCGATCGCTTCCCGTTTCAACGACAAAGTAGTGATCGTTGTCATGGATAACTTCCGTTAGAGCCAGGTCAAAACCGGATTCCGCCCGAGGCCCCGTGTTCATGGAGACGCAAAAACAGGTTCCTCCCGCTTGTCCGCAATGAACTGCGATGAAAAAAGCGTTCTCCCTGCGAAGCTGATAAGAGGGGTCTTTGTGGTTGCCCTCTAAAAAAACTTTGTCTTGAATAGCAATTGCGTGTAGTTCGCATGAGCGGACTCCCAAAAAAGCAAATTTGCGTGGATCGGATTCTTCTGGAATGATTTCAAAGTCCGATTCATTCAACGTGGCTTTCCATAAACGTCTTTCGGGAGGATGCAGGAATTTTTTCCAAGAGTGTGGGCCGACCACATAGCCAAACAAAGCTTTATCCGAACGTTTTTTCAATCGATAGATGCCGCCATCTTGTTCATCGGTCCATCCTTCAGGAAGATCTTTGATCGATTGGATGTTCTCATAGACAATGGCTTCATCTCGAAGGGTGGGGCCAGCCACCTGGAATCCCATATCCAGCAATACCTTGATGAGTTGATTCAACCCTTCACGGTCTATGATTTTTTTTTCAGTCATTGATTCTAGAACCAGACATTTCTATGTGTTGGGTTTTATGCCGTGACATGTGTACCGGCTTTACCTTCAATCGCAGGAATCAGGGCGTTCAAGTTTGCGATGATTGCTTTTTCCCCACCATTTTTTATAAATTGTACAACCGCTTCGGCTTTGGGTTTCATGCTTCCTTCGGAAAATTCCCCCTGCTCGATATAAGCTTCCATTTGACTTATTGTAACCTCTTTTATGAGCTGAGGGTTAGCGGAGTTGAAATTCAGACAGGCACCGTCGACGCTGGTCAAAATGATCAATTGATCCACTTTCAACGCATTTGCTAAAAGCGCACTGGTCCGATCTTTATCAATGACGGCCTCGACGCCAACCAAGGCCCCATTAGATTTTCTGATCACCGGGATTCCGCCACCGCCACCACCTATGGCAATAAAGCCACGTTCGAGAAGTTCATGGAAAATTTCTGACTCGACAATTTCCAGCGGAATAGGGGAGGCAACGACGCGTCGATAACCACGTCCCGCGTCTTCCATAAATTCCCAGCCACGTTCCTTGATGAGTTTGTCGGCATCGATTTTTGAATAAAACAGGCCAATAGGTTTTGTGGGTCTGTTAAATGCAGGATCCTTTGAATCGACGATGACCTGTGTGATTACTGCGAACGATTTTTTATCTATTTTTCTTTCCTGACAGATATTATCGAAGACATTTTGCAGTATGTATCCTATTCGACCCTGGCTATCGGCAACGCATACATCCAGTGTGACTTGCCGTGGAAATTCATGTTTGGTGAGTTCCTGTTGCAAAAAAATTTGTCCGACTTGAGGTCCGTTACCGTGTGTCAGTATAATCTTGTCAAAACCCTTTTCCACTAAGTCCACAACCGCAGACATGCTTTTGTATGCGATGTCAAATTCTTCCCTTTGATGCGGATGAATTGTGTCTGCAGGAGTGAGTGCATTTCCACCAAATGATATTAACAGAACTGGCTTTCGAGTCATTGGGTCAATGTGAGTGATAACAGTCCACAGCTCATATCGTTCAAGCTTTATTAAGAAAATCTTTTAACGTGGACTCCAGAGTCGGATAACCGATTTCCTGTAGTTCATAAGTCACTCTGACAGAGGGTTTGTTGATTTTTATAATGCGCGTCAGGTCAATGGGGGTGCCAATGATGACTAAATCGCAGTCTGCGGAATTGATCGTTGCCTGCAAATCATTCATTTGATCCTTACCATAACCCATGGCTGGAAGGAGATGACCGATATCAGGATATTTTTCAAAAGTTTCTATAAGAGTTCCGACCAGCCAGGGTCTGGGATCAACAATTTCTTTGGCTCCATAACGTTGCGCCGCCAAGGTTCCGGCTCCGTATTTCATTCCTCCGTGGGTCAAAGTAGGGCCGTCTTCGACGACCAGAACACGTTGGCCTGATATTTGTTGCGGTTGCTCTACGTAAATAGGTGAAGCGGCTTCAATGATCGTGGCGGTTGGATTGTTATGGCTTATATTATTTCTGATTTTTAGAACATTGCCGTAATCTGCAGTATCCACTTTGTTGATTATAAGCACATCTGCACGTAGAAGGTTCACTTCCCCAGGGAAATAAGACAGCTCGTCACCGGGGCGATGAGGATCCATCACAACAATTTCGAGATCGGGTAGAAAAAATGAAAAATCATTGTTGCCTCCGTCCCAGATAATGATGTCGGCCTCTTTTTCTGCTTCCCTCAAAATGGCTTCATAATCGACTCCCGCATAAATGGGGATGCCTATGTCAATATAGGGCTCGTATTCTTCCATTTCTTCAATCGTGCAGTCGTGTTTGGTAAGATCGTCGAGGGTTGCATAGCGTTGAACTTTTTGTTTTTCCAGATTTCCGTAAGGCATGGCGTGACGCACAGCAACGATATTTTTGTCCCAGTTTTTTAAAATTTGAGCGACTTTTCGCGATGTTTGAGATTTCCCACACCCGGTTCGTACCGCACAAATGGAAATTATTTTTTTGCTGGAAGGGATCATGGAAGCGGCCGTGCCGAGCAACCAAAAATCTGCTCCCGCTGCGATCACGCTGGATGCTTTGTGCATGATGTATTCGTGAGAGACATCACTGTAGGCAAATACAACCACGTCGACTTTCTCATTTCGAATGAGATCGTCTAATTCACTTTCAGGATGTATGGGAATTCCATTGGGATAGAGATTGCCGGATAAAGCGGCGGGGTAAATCTTTTTTTCAATTCCAGGAATCTGGGTCGCGGTGAATGCGACGACCTCGCAAGAAGAGTCGTTTCTGAAGGTGGTGTTGAATGTATGAAAATCCCTCCCTGCGGCCCCCATGATTAGAACTCGTTTTCGTTTTATTGCCATCATCAAAGCCTCTGAATATTCTGTAGATTGGTAATTTTAAATGAAGCTTATCGAATAGTTAAAATTTTTAACCTGTCTATCTACAGGGTCCATGATCAATATAAAATATTCCATATAATAATAAAATCAACGACGGTTAATTTGTGGTGGTAGATTTAACTTTCCCAGTTTTAGATTTAGAATCTATTTGGTTCATACGTTTTGTAACAGACTCTGCTTCCGTTTTTCTTCCCATTTTATCAAGCAAATAAGCATAATGTGCAAGCAGACCTGAGACAAGAGAATGATCATGTCCCAAAGATTTTTCAAGAATTTCAATAGCTTCCTTTAATGAAGTTTCGGCTTCTTCGTACTTCTCTTGCATTCTTAGATTTACAGCCAGGTTATTGAGTGTCAGTGCCACATTGATATGTTCGGGACCTGATTGTTTTTTATAGATTTCTAGAAGTTGTTTGAGTACTTGCTCTGCTTCAATATATTTGGATTGAATTCTGTAAATTTCAGCGAGTTGATTGAGGCTGAAGTTAATTCTGAGATCGTCTTGAGAAAAATTTTCAGCCACATCGACGGCTCGCACGAAATATTTTTCTGCTTCGGTATAGCGCGATTCCTTAAAAGCTGAAACCCCTTTTTGGTTAAGATTGTCCCAGCTTTCAGCTTCTTTTAAATAGCTCTTAAGAAACAGCATCGTTCCTATAATTGCAATAAATAGAGCAATGATTTTTGTTTTATTCATAAAATAAAAAAAATTCGATGCTGATAGAATTTTACATATCCGGATACATCTGGTTACTACCTCGCACTTCTTACCGCACGAACTCCACCATTATTGCATTGATCTATACTGCGATAATGTATCAAACCCTTAACAAAATAAAATGTTTTTGCGAAATCATTTTTTTGATCTTCAAGGATGTTGTCACTAGCCCAGTACCAGTAAGCGGAACCGTCTGCAAACTTTTCATCTAGCCTGAGCAGAAAATCAGGATCGTGATCCCATGCCATGTTATTCTCTTTTGTTGGATCGTACAGAGTAGAAACTTCTTTAATCGTGGGTATTCTCCAATCTTTAAAACCTCGAGTATCCAACTTCTTGACGTATTCTACAGATTCATTCCAAGTCAGGCATTTTCCCAAATCAGCGTAGCTGTCTTTTTGTGTCCACATCAAGCCAGAGTCGGGATCTGTGATGGTTCCGTCACAATTGTCAATCAGGTGTAACTTAGAAATTTCGGGTTCTTTTAGAGGCTCGACGTAGGGTGGAGCTTCATACGGAGCTTTCGGTGGTGCGCACTGGAATCTATCGTCGGCATAAGAAGGATTTACAGGGAAGACGATCATAACTATTAACAATAAAAATATTCGTTCATAAAAAAATGAAACAGACCATTTTGTACAGAAAAAATTTTGTTTCATAGAAAGAGTCTCTTTAGGGTTTTTATAGATTCAGCCCAAGACTTATTGTGAAATTAACATCAAACTTTTAGTGGTGCCAGTTTATCCTGATGATTTGCAGGTGTTGTTTTATCTTCAGCTTTCCAGTACAGGTTCAAGTCATTCTGGACAATGGCTAATACCCCTCCTTGAAGAAAAATTAATAATATTTCCCATATTAAATAGTATGGAACCGTTTGCGGTAGTGTTTTTTTTAATGCACTGAGAATGAAGAAAAGACAGATAATCAATGTAATGGAAAAAGGCTTTTCCAATTTATTTTTTAAGAACCGGGCAAACATTTTAAATTGAAAATAGAGAAACACAGTTTCAATGCCAGCCATTGCCAGGTTGAAAAAAATATCCATTTCCGGGCTTGCGCGTTGCATTCCTAATGCATTGGGCGCAATTCTGTAAAAAAAATAAGGCAGAATTGTGAGGATAAACAGGCTCAATGCGCGCAGTTCTGGATTTATCTTTAATTTTTTGTAACTTGCAAAATCCCTGTAATTCCCGAGGTACCAGAAATACAGGTAGAGTCCAAAAGTAAGCTGGTAAAATATCAGGAAGAGTTTGACAGGAAAGCCAGAGAAAGGAATTCTTGGCAGAGAACGGTACTGCGATATCATTTTTGTGGAAAATATTTCGCGGATGGATTTAATTTTCCCACTCTTTTTATCGATCAGATTGTCTTCGGGAATCAATTTCCCTTTCGATAAAAGGCATCTGATATCTTTCAAATGTAGAGGAACTTTTTTTTCAGGTCCTTTTAACGGGAAAAATTGTTTTGCTGAAAACTGAATCACTGTCGCGAGTTTTTCCAGTTCTCTCTTTGCTTTTAATCCAAGATAAATTCCTAAAAAAACGATTGCGAACATCAGGTAATAAGACCCGATGGTATTGCTAAAGGCTGCGGTGTCATAGAGTCCGTGAAGGGCAATGACCAGGGCCAGTCCGTTGAAAGAATGTCTGGCTCCATTGATACTGAATTTTGCCCTGCCAATGAAATAACCCAGTATGACACCAAAAAATGCGTGCCCTGGAACGGCAGTGAGCATTCTTATTATTCCGACTTCTTGTCCCTGGGGAAGGACGTACATGATGTTTTCTATCGTCGCAAATCCGCACCCGACCATGGCACCGTAGATGATGCCATCAAAAGGCTCGTCGAACTCTCTGTCATCGCAGATGAAAGCTTTTAAAAATAAAAATTTACAGAATTCTTCAGCCAGCGCGACTCCAAAAAAAGCGTAAAAGAGGGTCTTTGGCCAGTATAGGGGGGCATCGATGCTTTGCAGTTCTTGCATTCCCAAGACACCTTCAACGACGCCTTCAAAATAATGACTTGGGAAAACCGCCAAGCCGCCAAGAAAAAAACTTTTGATTGCAAGGGTACCGGGTCCTCGGTCCAATTTGTTTGAGTAAAATATGAAAACGGCAATTGCAATGCCCGGCCCAATGGCTAGATAAAGCAGTCTAAGCGTTTCCATCCTTTCACTCATAGAGCCGTCAACCTTTCATCTCAATCCAGTTATCTGGTTACCAATCAAATCAATTTGCTCAGCTTGAGGGTTCTTGGGCAAACCCGGCATTCTTAATATATCTCCCGTGAGGGGAATGAGAAATCCCGCTCCGGCAGATATCAAAATTTCTCGTACAGTGACAGTGAAATGTTCGGGTCGTCCGAGACGTTTGGGGTCGTCTGTCAATGAAGCCGGGGTTTTTGCAATGCACACGGGAAGGTTTTGATAACCCAATTTTTCTATAGAGAGCCTGTCTCTTTCAGCTTTTGGGCTGTATCGGATCGTTTCAGCCCCATACATTTTATTGGCAACCTTCCATATTTTAGTTTTTATATCTTCATCCCAATCATATAGGGGGCGGAATGGCTGGGAATTTTTTTCTGCATGGAGCATTACTTTTTCTGCCAGTTCAATGCCACCTTTGCCACCTTCTTCAAACACATTGCTCAATGCAAAAGGAACCTTGAGAACTTTTTCACAATGCTCTCTTACCAATGAAATTTCTTCAGGATGATCACCCTTAAATCGATTGAGGCAGACAATCGGTGGTTCGCAAAATTGTTTGATGTTCTCCACATGTCGGTCCAGGTTGGGCAATCCCTTTTGAATGGCCTGTAGATCTATTTTTTCCAGATCGGTTTTTAAAACGCCTCCATGTGTCTTCAATGCCCGGCAGGTTGCGACGAGAACCACAGCGGCGGTATCTAATCCTGCACCGCGACATTTGATGTCAAAAAATTTTTCTGCACCGAGATCGAAGCCAAAACCAGCTTCGGTGATGCTCCAGTCAGATAGTGACAATGCCATTTTTGTTGCAAGGACGGAATTGCATCCATGCGCGATATTGGCAAAAGGACCTCCGTGGATCAATGCAGGAACACCTTCCGTCGTTTGCACCAGATTGGGTAGTAAAGCATCTTTCAAAAGTGCCATCATCGCTCCAACGGTATTCAATGACTTTGCTGTGATGGGTTCACCTTGATAGGTGAAGGCAACTAAAATTTTTTCCAGCCGTGTTTTGAGGTCGGCATAACTTTCCGCAAGACATAAAATGGCCATGATCTCTGAAGCCGCTGTGATATCGAATCCCGATTCTCTTGGCACGCCCTGCAAAACTCCGCCCAAACCAATGATGATGTTTCGCAGTGCCCGGTCGTTCATATCTATGACGCGTCTCCATAAGATGCGGCGTGGATCGATATCAGACAGACCTTTGTGATGAATGCTGTTGTCCAGCATTGCGGCTAATAAATTATGTGCCGAGGTGATGGCATGAAAATCACCTGTGAAATGCAAATTGATATCCTCGAAGGGAATCACCTGACTTTTCCCGCCGCCAGTGGCACCCCCTTTCAATCCAAGACAAGGGCCCAACGAAGGTTCTCGCAAAGCAAGACACACGGACTGACCAAGTTGAGACAATGCTTGCCCGAGTCCTATGGTTGTAGTGGTTTTTCCTTCGCCTGCCGAGGTAGGAGTGATGGCCGAGACTAAAATCAACTTTCCTCTTTTTGGAAACTTGTCCAATATCTCTAATCGTAGTTTGGCTTTATCAGCACCATAGGGAATCAGATCAGATTCTTGCAGACCCAGCTTTTTGGCGATGTTGAGGATAGGTTCCATAATGATTTATATTTAAGGTTAACTATTGGAACGTTCTGATTCCTGAAAAATTTATTATATGAGATATTCGAAACAAGTGAAATATTTTTACCTCAAATCATTTCTACGTAGAATGTTACAATAAGAGGAGATATTGCATTTCACTAAACCCACAACCACTAAATCCATCTCGGTGACTTTAAACGATACGGATTGTGAAATTGTAAAATGTTCAAAATTCTTGAAAAAAAACAATTAGCCTCGCAAGTGTTTTTTTATGTATTGGATGCGCTCGATATATCAAGAAAAGCACTTCCAGGACATTTTATTATCATACGACTGAATGAAACGGGAGAGCGGATTCCAATCACGATAGCCGATGCCGATCCAGATAGAGGGACCCTCACATTGTACGTTCAGGCAATAGGGAAAACTTCAATGGAAATGAGTCTGTTGAATGTTGGTGATTCGATATTGGACGTTGTGGGTCCTCTCGGTAATCCCAGTGAGATAGATTTATATGGAACCGTTGTGCTTGTGGGAGGAGGGTTTGGCATAGCCGCGATTCATCCCATCGCCCGAGCCCTGACCCTGGTTGGCAACAAAACCATCTCGATTTTAGGTGTGCAGACCAAAGAACGTGTCATTTTGGAGGATGAGATGCTGAAAGTTTCCTCAGAAGTTCGTGTGGTCACAAATGATGGAAGCTATGGTTCCAAGGGCTTGGTCACGGATCTGCTTCAGACAATGATTGATGAGCATGAAACGATAGATCGCGTCATTGCCATCGGTCCCTTGGTGATGATGAAAGCGATCTCAGATTTGACGCGCCCTCATAAAATAAAAACGCTGGTCAGCTTGAATCCCATTATGATTGATGGGACGGGTATGTGCGGTGCATGTCGCGTCACGGTGGATGGAACGATGAAATTCGCTTGTGTGGATGGGCCAGAATTTGATGGGCATGCTGTTGACTTTGAAGGTCTGCTCAACCGACTGAAATCCTATACTTTGGAAGAAAATTCAGCGAAAGAAAGATACATGCATGAAGCAGAGGATCCCTGCCGTTTGCTGGAACCTTTAAAAATGGATTAAATTTTAATCTCGCAATATTTTTTAAAAAAGGTCAGAAAGCTCATGGGAAATAAAATCCCAAGAACAAAAGCTCCAGAGCAAAGCCCTGAAGAAAGAAGAAAAAACTTTCAGGAAGTCAGTCTGGGCTACACACCGGCAATGGCTCAGTTAGAGGCGTCGCGTTGTGTTCAATGTAAAAAACCAAAATGCGTGATGGGATGCCCGGTACACGTAGCGATTCCTGAATTTCTCAAACAAGTTGCGGTAGGAGATTTTCTGGGGGCCGCAAAAACCATTAAGAATTCCAATCCGTTACCCGCCGTCACCGGGCGTGTCTGTCCGCAAGAAGACCAATGCGAAAAACATTGCGTGGTGGGCATCAAGGGCGAACCCCTTGCGATCGGGAAGTTGGAGCGTTTCGTTGCCGATTATGAGCGCACACACAATGAGCTGCTGGAACCAACAGAAAAAGCACCTCCTACCGGAAAGAAAATAGCGGTCATAGGTGCCGGCCCTGCAGGCCTGGCGGCTGCAGGTGATCTTGCAAAACTGGGTCATGAAGTGGTCATTTTTGAAGCCTTGCACAAGCCGGGAGGGGTCTTGTTTTATGGTATCCCGGAGTTTCGTCTGCCCAAAGAAATCCTTGAAGCCGAAATTGACTATCTGAAACGTTTGGGAATCGAAATCAAAGTCAATTATGTTATCGGAAAAATTAAAACGCTGGACGAACTGATGCAGGAAGATGGGTTCAATGCGGTGTTCATTGGAACCGGTGCGGGCCTGCCTTATTTTCTGGATATACCCGGTGAAAATTTGAACGGTGTGTATTCTGCGAATGAATTTCTGACTCGGATCAATTTAATGCACGCCTGGGAATTCCCATTGTTTGATACGCCTGTGCATCAACACAAAACATTTGCGGTTATAGGGGGTGGTAACACGGCTTTGGATGCGGCCCGAACAGCTCTGCGCTTACCCAGTACCCACAAGGTCATGTTACTTTATCGACGGTCGCGAGATGAATTGCCTGCAAGGTTAGAGGAAATTGAACATGCGGAAGCGGAGGGAATCGAGTTTCACTTTTTAGTGAGCCCGCTGGAAATTAAAGGTGACAAGGGATGGGTTTCTGAAATTGTCTGTCAAAAAATGGAATTGGGCGAGCCCGATGCTACGGGACGCAAACAACCTTATCCGGTTAAAGACAGCACACTTTCTTTGGAAGTGGATGCGGTCATCATTGCTCTGGGCAGTGGTGTGAATCCTTTGATCGCCAAAAACTCGTCTGATTTAAAAACAGACACACATGGGCATATCGAGTTGGCCGATTCAGACATCAACCTGACCTCACGTCCCGGTGTATTTGCCGGAGGGGATATCGTTACCGGAGCCGCCACGGTCATTTCTGCCATGGGTGCCGGAAAAAAGGCGGCACAGGGAATTCATCAATACGTTATGAACATTGACATATAGCACACTAACTTACGAATAATGATTCATTCATCTGACTCCAAAGATTCACAAAGTTCTTCTCACGAAATTTGGCACACGCAAACCGAAAAAGAGCTGTTTGATAAACTTGAGACAGGCTTTAAAGGATTATCAAAACAAGATGCTACTGCGCGGATAAAAACACACGGCGCAAACCGGCTTCCTCAATCGAAGCCTCCTTCCTGGTGGGAAATTGGCATCCGCCAATTTCAAAGCCCTTTCGTTTATATTTTAGCTGTAGCGGCGGTCGTATCGCTTGCCATTGGCGAGCTAATTGATGCGGGTTTTATTTTTGGAGTGCTTTGTTTGAATGCTCTGATAGGGGGGGGTCAGGAATTCAGAGCAGAGCAAAATGCCAAAGCATTGCAAAAACTTTTGCAAATTCGAGCGACGGTAGAACGCGAAGGAAAAGTTACGGAGATTGGTGCCGAAGAGGTAGTGCCGGGAGATATCATCTGGCTTGAATCGGGCAATCGAGTGCCTGCCGATCTTCGATTGATCCAAAGCCAGAGCCTTGAAATTGATGAATCTTTACTCACGGGAGAATCCTTGGCGGTCTCTAAGGATGCGAAATGGAGTGGAGAAAGCTCTACTCCCGTAGCAGACCGACTGAATATGGCGTATGCAGGCTCCATTGTTATTCGAGGACGGGGTAGGGGTGTTGTTGTGGGTACTGGCATGAATACTGAAATCGGTCATCTGGCAAAAGTCATGATGGACACCGGACCGGGCAAGCCTCCTTTGCTTGTCCGTATGGAACGATTCAGTCAGACTCTGGCCTGGATAGTGATGGCAGTGATTTTTCTGGTGGGGATTTTAGGAGTGCTGATTCAGGGCTACGGTGTTCTGGAGATGTTCATGTTTGGTGTTGCGCTTGCGGTAGCGGTTATTCCCGAAGGACTTCCTGTGGCCTTAACGATTGCCTTGGCGATTGCTACTTCACGGATGGCGGAGCGTGGCGTTATTGTGAGACGTCTGGCGGCTGTAGAAGGTTTGGGCAGTTGCACCTTGATTGCCAGTGATAAGACAGGAACTTTGACTTGCAATGAACTGACTGTAAAAGAGGTCCGTACTGTAAACGAAGACAATTTTGAAATCACAGGTCAAGGTTTTGCACCCATCGGAGAAGCGTTGATTGAGGGTAGAAAAATTTCTTCTTTTAACGAATGGGGTGGATTGGAGTCTCTGGTAAAGTCTGCAGTTCTGTGTAATGAAGGAGATTTGCAAGCAGAGAATGGGGCTTGGATTCAAAGAGGCGATCCCACCGACATTGCACTTTTGAGCCTGGGAATAAAACTGGGTGTGGAACGAAAAGCATTGTTGGAAACTTACCCTCAGATCGACCTGATACCTTTTGAACCTGAAATCCAGTTTTCAGCCTCGTACCATGAATTGCCCAGTGGTAAAGTCGGTGTTCATGTCAAAGGTTCTCCCGAGCGTGTCCTTGCAATGTGCAGGGGAAGGGAGAATGAAGAATTCAGCCAAAGGGTGATGCAGGCTGCTGATGAAATGGCGGCAGAGGGATATCGGGTTTTGGCTTTTGCTCAGGGCATCGTTCCCAAGCCGATGGGTGATGGCAATATGATTTCTGAGTTGACCGAACTGGAATTTCTTGGTTTTACCGGGATGGTGGACCCGCTGAGGGAGGGGGTTCTGGAGGCCATTCATTCCTGTCAAGATGCAGGAATTGAAGTGGCAATCATTACGGGGGATCATCCTTTAACGGCATTGACTATTGCTAGAAGCCTGGGTTTGAATTTGAATGAAGGGCATGTCGTCACCGGAGCCGAATTGAAAGATAAGTCGCCCGATGAAATTCAAAAAATTGCAAAAATGGCGCGTGTTTTCGCTCGTGTTGCCCCGCATCAAAAGTTAGACCTGGTCAACGCGATGAAGGCGAACGGACATTTTGTAGCGGTTACAGGGGATGGAGTCAATGATGCACCCGCTCTTCGAACGGCGAATATAGGAGCGGCAATGGGACGGTCGGGCACCGATGTCGCACGCGAAGCCGCCGAATTGGTCATCAGTGACGATAATTTTGCGACCATCGTTAAAGGCGTGGAAAAAGGACGTATCGCTTACGATAATATTCGCAAGGTTATCTTCATGCTGGTGTCAACAGGGGCGGCAGAAGTTGTTCTGGTCATCTTGTCCGTTGTAGCGGGACTCCCATTGCCTCTGACGGCGGTGCAACTGCTGTGGTTGAATCTGGTCACACAAGGCATTCAAGACGTGTCGATGGCTTTTGAACCCGGTGAGGGTGATGAGTTGAAGCGTAAACCACGCGATGTCAACGAGCCCATATTCAATCCTTTAATGATTGAACGTTCCTTGATTGTTGCACTTTGGATGGGAGGATTGGGATTTTATTATTTTAAAGTAATGCTGGATTCTGGTGTCCCGGAAGAAACTGCCCGAAATCAACTGCTTCTATTCATGGTCTTGTTTGAAAACGTGCATATGTTCAACTGCCGGTCTGAAACGAAGTCCGCGTTTAAAGTCCCTTTTTTGCAAAACCCATTTTTACTTTTTGGAGTGTTGGGGGCGTTTTTAATCCATCTCCTGGCGATGTATTTGCCCTCTGGTCAAATGATTTTGAAAACTCATCCGGTTGATAGCGAAACATGGTTTTTAATCATAGGAATGTCATCCACTATTTTAGTTTGGATGGAATTACATAAATGGTGGTGGAACAAAAAGAAATCGAAAAAGTGATTGATTTGCAATCTTTTTATTAAATTAATTTAATACATTATTGTCATGCATAAGACTATATTTAAAAGAGATTCTCATGCTTAAGATTGTCTTTATCAAAGGTCTTTATAGTTCACTGATTGATGAAAGGAAGTGTCATGAAAGCCTTGATCCTGAATATTCAAAGGGAAGAATGGGAACATACCAGAGGCTTGATATTTTCTGATGTTGATTCACCCGACCTCAATGAAAGCAAACGTCCCGAAGACGCCAGCAAAGTCATCATCAAACCTCGCTACACCGGTTTTTGCGGATCGGATAAAGGCATCTGGTTTCGCCACGCATTTAAAGACCTGATCTTTGATTCGCTCCAATCTGAAAATCAATCCTACCGGATTTGTGGCCACGAGTTATTGGGCGAAATTCTTGATGTGGGTTCTTATGCCAAAAGTTATTACGGTTACAAACCCGGAGACATTGTTTCTACAGAGTCGCATATTTTTTGCGGTCGATGCCATCAATGCAAGATTGGTGACGCGCATGTTTGTTCCGATCATAAAATCATAGGTATTTCAACAGACGGTTGTTTTGCGGAGTTGGTGAAGTTGCCCGCAAGAGAATTGTGGAAGACAGACATTGATTTGATACGACCGGAAGTTGCCGCTATTCAGGAACCTCTGGGCAATGCGGTTCATGCCTGCAGTCGTGTTGATTTACGTGGAAAAACTCTGGCGATATTTGGTTGTGGAACCATCGGATTGCTCTCCATACTTGTTGCACGCTCCATGGGGGCCGCCGTCATCATTGGCGTAGACCCCAATCCTCAAAATTTAAAACTTGCGGAATCTTTGGGCGTGGATGTTTCTATACAAGTGAGTGCTTCCAATGATTCGGAAAGACCCTACGATCCTGACATGAGCATTGTTCAGAGGATCAAAGACAAATGTTATGGCGAAGGGGTTGATGTCGCGATGGAAATGGCTGGGAGCAATCAGGCCCTGAATACGGCCATTGCCAGCACACGAGCAGGCGGGGATATCATTTTATTCGGTCTGTCTGCAGGGGATTATACGTTGTCAAATTTTCAGGAAATCATCATGTATGGAAAATCCTTACACAGTGTAGTGGGTCGGCGCGTTTTCCAAACCTGGTACATCCTTAGCAATCTTCTCAAATCCAAAAGTCATCCTCTTCAGGAAAAGATTTTTGAAATTATTTTAAATAAAGGGGAAGGAACGATCATTCCCTTCCATTCCTTTGAACGTAGCACCTTTGAAAAAACCATTCAAAAATATCCCAAAGTAATTTTTAAATATTAAATTATCTGTTTTCTCAACTGAAACTCTGGTGGAAAATATGGAAAACGAATCCCTTAAAATTTTTCGCACAGAATTGGATGAAATTCAATCTGCAGGTCTCTATAAGGCAGAACGTGTATTGCTGTCTCCTCAACAGGCCCATATCAAAACCGCACAGGGAGAGGTTTTAAATTTTTGTGCGAATAATTATTTGGGACTGGCGAATCATCCTGAATTGATTCAGGCAGGGAAAGAGGCATTGGACCGCTACGGTCTTGGCATGGCCTCGGTAAGATTCATCTGCGGAACAAATGAAATTCACAAACGACTGGAAGACAGGGTTTCAAAGTTTTTGAGAATGGAAGACACTATTTTGTATTCTTCCTGTTTCGATGCCAATACGGGTTTGTTCGAAACTCTGTTCAATGAAAAAGATGCGATCATCAGTGACCGTCTTAATCATGCCAGCATTATAGATGGGACTCGACTTTGCAAAGCCATGCGGTTCCGATTCAATCATGCAGATATGGATCATCTGGAAACACAATTGCAGAGGGCTAAAAAGTATCGGTTGCGTGTCATAGCTACAGACGGCGTGTTCAGTATGGACGGGGACGTTGCTCGATTGAAAGAAATCTGTGATTTGGCGGACCGTTATGGTGCGATGGTGATGGTGGACGACTCGCACGCGACTGGATTCTTTGGTCCGACTGGTAGAGGGAGTATTGAATATCAGGATGTGATGGGCCGCGTTGATCTGGTAACGTCCACTTTTGGAAAAGCACTCGGTGGCGCATCGGGTGGATTTACTTCAGGACGGAATGAAGTGATTGATCTATTGCGCCAGCGATCACGGCCTTATCTGTTTTCAAACGCACTCTCTCCCGTTGTTGCAGGGGTTACTTGCCGTGCCATTGATTTGATCGAAGAGTCACCACAACTGATTCAGAAGCTTCAATCGAATACCGCTTATTTCAGAAACAGCCTCAAAGAATCAGGACTCGATGTGAAATCGGGAGTGCATCCGATCGTCCCATTTATGATTGGTGACGCCAAACAAGCCCACGAAATGGCCGATCGTTTGTTACAAGAAGGTATCTACGTTGTGGGATTCAGTTTTCCCGTCGTGCCCAACGGAGAGGCGCGTATCCGCTTTCAGATATCAGCGGCTCACGACGTGAACGACATCGACTATCTGATTGAAAAAGTTAAATCCATACATGACGGAATGTAAATTCTAAAATTTTAAATACGATTCTAAATTTCAAATGCATGCAGTTGTTACAAGTTGGTCAGCGTTCTCATAATTAATTTAAAGGAAAAAATATGAATGATCGACTCATAAGTTTGCTGGAAAAATTACAATCTCTTGAAAATGATATTTTGCAAGAGATCGACAAAAAAGAACAACAGTTTGCTTATGAAATTCACAAGAAAAAGGTCCTTTTTGAAAGTGAGACCAAAAAAGCGCATAAAATTCTGATCAAAAAAATCCGCCATTACTTACGCGACGCTTCGATCAAAAATATCCTGACAGCACCCTTCATTTGGGCTTGTTTGATACCCGCCCTGATGATGGATTTAGTCATGACCGTATTCCAGAACGTATGTTTTCCCGTGTACGGTATCCCCAAGGTCCGTCGTAGCGACTATGTCGTTATTGACCGACAGCATCTCAGTTATCTGAATCTTATCGAAAGATTGAATTGTGTGTATTGTAGCTATTTTAATGGAGTGATTGCTTATTCTAGAGAAATAGCAGGCCGAACCGAGCAGTATTGGTGCCCGATTAAGCATGCCCGAAAAATTAAATCTTTTCACAGTCGATATAAAAACTTCTTTGACTACGGTGATGCAGAAGGCTATCGGGCCAAGATCGAAGAAGTGAGACGTCGATTTGAAGATATAAAATGACCCCGGTAAACTAATGGCAGTGTAAAGATTCTAAAAATATTTTCAGTTACTTTCTTAGCTCATGGGTAAAAAATCAGGATACCGATAGTTTTTCCGGCTCATTGTGCTTTACTCATTTCATAACCAAGTCAATTGATTATCTCTTCTTTTCTCCCTACCCCAATAACTTTTTGCTTTTGTATTTTTCCTCTCCGAAAATAAAAAAATATTAAAAATTTTTTTAAGAAACTTGACGCAATAAAAATGCAATTTTATATATTTTGCAGAGAAGGTGTTGGAGTAATAATTTACTAATAAAAATTATAAAGGAGGAAATTATGTTGATCAATCGCGTGGGAAATTGGGATTCTTTGGATCCCTTTGGTGAGATGGGTCATTTTTTTTCAACTTTACAGGAAGATCGCGGTCAAAAGGATTATCCACAGTTCAATGTGTGGGAAGACCCGAACGGTCTCTTGATGACAACCGAACTGCCGGGAGTTGAGCCAGAGGATTTGGATATCGTTGCTACCAACGACACCCTCACTGTTAAGGGAAATAAAAAAGTTTTCGAGTTGGGTGAAAAGGATTCCTATCTGAAGAAAGAGTTGACGTATGGGAGTTTTTCCCGTTCTGTAAAGCTACCTTATCGTATTGACGCTGACAGGGTGGAAGCGAAACTTCGAAATGGCATACTGAGCATCACATTGCATCGACCGGATGCAGAAAAACCCAAAAATATTCAGGTTACTAATAATTAAACGAGATGGAGAATGATAATGACTACTCTTGAAAAAATAGAAAATCAATCCGAACAGAAATCTGTTCACCGAGAGCATGCAAATACTGAAGTACCGATGAGCACCTATTTACCAAGGACAGATATTGTTGATTCGGATGTGGAGGTTAAAATTTGGGCAGAAATGCCGGGTCTGGACAGTAACTCGGTCAACATTATTTTGGATAAGAACGTGTTGACACTTGAAGGTCAACTGCCGATGTCTTTGCAACCAGAAGGTTATGCTCTGAAGATCAGTGAGTACCCTGTGGGAAATTATAGAAGAACTTTCAAGCTCAGTCAGGAGTTCAACTGTGAAGACATACAGGCGAAAATGAAAAATGGTGTTCTTTGTATTACTTTACCGAAGAGGGAAGATCTCGGGCCAAAACGAGTTGCTGTCAAGGCGGAATAATAACAAGGCGTTTTTTGATGATATAAAGACTTTAGCTATGGGTTTGAAAGGAGGCTTGTCATGAATGTAAGAGAATTGATTCCTTGGAACCGTGACAAGGAAAATGGAGTTTTTAAATCAGATTCTAATCATCCTATTGTTACGTTGCAAAAAGAAATGAACCGAATGTTCGAAAACTTTTCTAAATCATTTTTTGATTTTCCTGCAATGCAAAATGACATGGGTTTGACTCAATTGATTTCTCCTAAGATTGATGTGGTTGAAACCGAGAAGGAAATCAAGGTCACCGTTGAATTACCCGGCATGGAAGAAAAAGACATCAATGTTAATTTTGCCGGTGACATGCTGGTCATCAAGGGTGAGAAAAAGTCTGAAAAAGAAGAAAAGAAAGAAGACTATTGTTTTACGGAAAGGTCTTATGGTTCTTTTCACAGATCGATCCCAATTTCTACAGCCGTTGACAGAGACAAAGTGGATGCAAAACTTAAGAATGGTGTTCTCAAGGTAACATTGCCAAAAACTGCTGAAGCGCAAAAGGAAACAAAAAAGATAAAAATCAATTGCGAATGAAACTTTTAAATAGAGTGTAATAGTGATTTTCAGAGGGGCAATGGGTGCTTGTCTCCGTTGCCCCTGTCGTCTCCAATGAGGTGTGCTATGAACTCTTTCACTAAAAATCCTAACAAATATTTTTTAGCAGTTATTCTCGTTCTTCTTTGTGTGACTGGTTTTCAAACGTATCTTCTTTCTCAAAAGTCCGACTCTGCGAATCCATTCAAAAGTGATATTTCAGGCGAGCAAAGGAATGATGATTTTTCTTCTGAAAATTCCATTCGGCCCTGGGATCCTTTTGCAGATTTTCGCAAAATGCAGGAACAGATGGATCATTTCTTTGATAAAGATTTTCCAGCCCTTGACAACGCCCTGCCAGGTTTGAAGAACTTTCCATTCGACAGTTCGCTTTCAAACACTATGGGTATGAAGGACGAGGATGGGAAATTCATCTTCGAATTAAAAATTCCGAATTTGAATCGTACAAATTTGGATGTCAGTGTGGAAGGTCAATCGCTGAAAGTGACAGGAGATTTGGAACAAAAAAATGAATCCAATAAAAATGATAAATTTTTTGAAAGTCGTCAGTCTCAGCATTTTGAACGCTATTTGACGCTTCCTGCGCCTGTCAAAGCAGAGTCTTTAAAAGTGTCTCATAATGACAATTCCTTAATGATTTCGATCGAGAAGAAATTTTCGTGACAGATGTTGGGAATAGGGCGGGTAACAACTGGAAAACATTCACATCTCCTTGTTGGGGGAATACTTTTAACTCAATGTGCATCGTTCCAGTTTTTCCCCCAGCCGATGTCAACGACTAAAGGGACGGAGAGTTTTACGGCTGATTCCATTTTTTCTTTGACCATGTTTGTGATTCGATCCTTCTCATTTTCGGGGCATTCTAATACGAGTTCGTCGTGAACTTGAAGTATCATCCGCGATTTCATTCCATTCTCTTGCAGACTTCGATTGAGTCGGATCATTGCAAGCTTGATCAAATCAGCGGCCCCACCTTGCACGGGTGAGTTGATCGCCACTCGTTCAGCCGATTGACGTGTCTGCCGATTGCTACTGTTCAAATCGGGTAAATAGCGTTTTCGATTGAACAGCGTCAAGGTGTATCCCCGCTTACGTGCGGTCTCTATGGTTTCATCCATAAATGTTTTCACAGAACTGTAAAGGGCGAAGTATTGATCGATGAATGCCTTGGACTCGCTTTGTGAGATTTTCAATTGTCGGGAAAGACCGAAAGGGCTGAGCCCATAAACGATGCCGAAATTGACGGCTTTCGCCATGCGTCGGTATTCGGGATTCACCGCATTGAGGGGTTGACCAAAAATTTCGGCGGCTGTGCGTGCGTGAATGTCCTCTCCGTTTTCAAACGCAGAGCGGAGGGCAGGGTCGCCTGACAAATGAGCGAGAAGCCGCAATTCAATTTGCGAATAATCTGCCGCCAGCAAAAAACTTCCCGCTTGAGCAATGAACGCTTTTCGGATTTCGCGTCCCATTTCAGCGCGGATCGGGATGTTCTGCAAGTTGGGATCGCTGCTGCTCAACCGACCGGTAGCCGCGACGGTTTGATTGTAGGAAGTGTGCACTCGACCTGTTTTAGAATAGATGTCCTTTGGTAGTGACGATACATAAGTAGAATTCAGCTTTGCCAATTGTCGGTAGTTCAGCATCAATTCTGGCAAGCGGTGTTTGTCAGCCAATTCTTCCAGAACCGAAACATCTGTCGAATATCCGCTTTTCGTTTTCTTCACTGCAGGCAATCCCAGTTTTTCAAATAGAATGACCGCCAGTTGTTTTGGGGAATTGATATTGAAAACCTCGCCCGCCTCTGCATGAATCTGTATTTCGTATTCCGCCAGTTTTTTTTCTATTTCTTTGGAAAGTTTTTCGAGGTGAGGAACATCCAGCAAGATGCCAGCGGTTTCCATATTTGCGAGCACATCTATCAATGGAATTTCCATTTCCAGCAACAATTTTCGGTCGTCATCGACGATCTGGGTATCAAACTTTTTATACAATTGCCAGGAAATATCAGAATCCTCTGCGGCGTATTCGGAGGCTTGTTCGATTTCCACTTCATCGAAAGACAACTGATTTTTTCCTGCTCCCGTGACGTCTTTGTAGGTGATGGTTTTTATGCCGAGATATTTTTGCGCAAGGTCGTCCAGGCCATGTCCTCGGCTGGCAGGGTCGAGGATATAATGTGCCAGCATGGTGTCGAAAGAGATTCCCTTCAAGGCAATGCCTTCATTGCGTAAAACAATCAAGTCGTATTTCAGGTTCTGCCCGATTTTGTAAAGCTTGGGATCTTCAAATAAAGGTTTGAGTGTTTCAAATACCCATTGTTTGTCCAATTGATCGGGGACGCCCAGGTAACGATGGTCCAGTGGAATGTAACAAGCATGGCCTTCTTTCCAAGAAAATGAGATTCCTACCGCACGGGCCTGTACCGGGTGTTTGCTCGTTGTTTCCAGATCAAAAGCGAATATTTTTGTTTCTTTCAATTCTTGAACAAGAGCCAGAAAATCTTCCTTTTCAAGAATTGTCCGATAATGTCTTTCAGGTGCAGTTGCAGGTGCGGGCGATTCTGACTCGTCTGCAATTTCAGCACTGTATTCCGTACCCAGATCGTTCAAGAGTGATTTGAACTCAAATTGAGTGAACCATTTTCTCAGATCATCAATATTCGTGGATCGACGTTTTAACTGATCCATGTTGATGTCCAGAGGCATGTGCGTCTCGATCGTCACCAATTTTCTGCTGAGGAAAGCCTGGTCCTTGTCGCGTTCCAGATTTTCCTTCACTTTTTTTTGAGTGATCTCGTCGATGTGCTCGTAGACATTGGAGATGGAGCCGTATTTGCCGATCAAATCCCCGGCGGTTTTGGGACCCACACCCTTGACTCCCGGAATATGGTCGCTTGAGTCTCCCATGAGGCCCATGACCTCGATGACCTTGTCGGGCGTAACATTGAATTTCTCCAAAACTTCAGGCGCACGAATCCATTTGTTTTTCATCGTGTCGAGCATACAGATGCGATCCGTTATCAATTGCATCATGTCCTTGTCGCCGCTGACGATCACGACATCGAGTCCCGCCTCCGCACCGCGCCGGGCGAGCGTGCCTATCAAATCATCGGCTTCAAATCCGGGTTGTTTGAGGGTCGTAATATTGTAGGCATCGGTCAAAGGTTGAAAATAGGGAAACTGGGCTTGCAGATCTTCCGGCGGCGTTTCCCTGTTGGATTTGTATTCGGGAAAGATTTCATGACGGAATGTTTTTTCCTTACAATCAAAAGCGACGGCAAGATAGTCCGGCTGTTCTTCGCGCACGACCCGATTGAGCATGTTCACGTATCCGTAAAGCGCATTGGTTGGCAAACCATTGGAGGTGGACAGGTTGTGGCGGATGCCAAAATAGGCTCGGAATATGTATGAAGAACCATCTATGAGATATAGCGTTTGATTTTTTGCCATGATGAATGTTTAGCACGGTGGAAGGATTTTTTGGGGAGATTATAGCACGGCAATTGACAAAAACAGTTGGCTGAAATAGCATGAATTCAGAATCTAATTCAAATAGGAGCGATAACCTCGTGAATCCTTGGTATTTACTCACCCTTGTTGGGAAAGACCGCCCCGGAATCGTCGCCGGAGTGACCAGTGCTTTGTATAAAGAAGGTGCAAATCTTGGCGAAGCATCCATGGTGCAACTGGGCGGAAATTTCACGATCATGGTTTTGGCGCAATACGAAGGGACGACCGATGAGCTCAGCAAAGCCATCCTTCCCGTTGCGAAAGATTTCGATCTGCGCCTCCATGTTGATCCTGTTTTGGAACCCCGGCATCAGGCCAGCATTCCCGATGTGCGTATCACCGTGTACGGAGCCGATCGGGCGGGTATCGTTGCCGAGGTGACCACGGCACTCGCTGAAGCGGGACTCAATATCCTCAATCTGGAAACCGATGTAGGGGGAGCTATTTACATCCTGATCATAGAGGGCACCGCAAGTCAGGGCATCGATGCCTTGCAAAAGGTTCTGGACAATCTGGCGCGTGAGAAAAATCTGGAAACCCGGCTCAGTCCCATTGATACTTTGATTGGATGAGTCATGGCAATACGAGATGTTCTGGTCTATCCCGATCCGCGCTTGAAGCAGATTTCGAGTCCGGTCACAAAATTTGATTCCGCTCTGCAAGATTTCATTCGGGATTTGAACGACACGATGCTTGCAGGACCCGGCTGTGTCGGCATTGCGGCCCCTCAAGTGGGTCATTTTGAGCGCATCGTGATTGTTGACCTCACTTCAAAGCCCAAAAATCCCAATCATGGCAAGCTGGTGTTGATAAATCCTGTTATCGTCGAGTCCAGCGGGGAGAAAATAGGGCGCGAGGGTTGCCTGTCCGTCCCCGATTACACAGGTAATATCGTCCGAGCCAAGAATATCACCCTGTCCGCTTATGACGAAGAGGGCAATCCACAGAGTTATGAGATGAAAGGCTTCGAAGCACGAGTGGCCCAGCACGAAATCGACCATCTGGACGGCCGTCTCTTCCTAGACCGTCTGGTTTGCCGAAGAAGTGAGTTATTTCCCCGCCAAAACTACGCAGAATAAAGCGGCAGGTGATTTTTTTTGCAATTCAGTAATCTTCCTTATTTAAAAGATTATTCCATTTGTGCCATAATGTAGCAAAAAGCTTTTTTGACAAAGCGGTGCCTTATTTTTAGAGTTTTCAAATTTAGAGTGAAATCATGGATAAAGACAGAATTATAATTTTCGACACGACATTACGCGATGGGGAACAGTGCCCCGGCGCAAGTATGAATATCAAAGAGAAGATGGAAGTCGCGCGGCAATTGGCTCAACTAAAGGTTGACGTGATTGAAGCGGGGTTCCCGATCGCTTCTCCGGGCGATTTTGAGGCCGTGCGCCAAATCGCACAAGAAGTGCGAACGGCCTCCATTGCGGGTTTGGCTCGCGCTTTGGAAAAGGACATCGAGGCGGCGGCTCGCGCTTTGGAACCTGCGGAGAACCCTCGCATCCATGTTTTTCTATCGACCTCTAAATCGCATCGCGTTCATATGGTGCATAAAGCCAAGGCCGAGATTGTCGAGATGGCGATTTCTTCACTCAAATTTGCCGGAAAATTCTGTTCTAATCTGGAATTCTCTCCCATGGACGCATCGCGAACGGAACCGGAATTTCTTGCGGAAGTGGTGACTGCGGCGATTGATGCGGGTGCAACGACCGTCAATATTCCCGATACCGTCGGTTATGCGATTCCCGATGAATTTGCGGGACTGATTCGTTATCTTCAAGCCAATGTTCCGAACATTGACAAGGCGATTTTGAGTGTGCATTGTCACAACGATCTGGGCCTTGCGGTTGCCAACTCACTTGCCGCAATTCAGGCAGGAGTGCGGCAGGTCGAATGTACTGTGAATGGCATCGGTGAGCGCGCGGGCAATGCTTCGATGGAAGAGATTGTCATGGCCCTCAAAACGCGCAAAGATTTTTTTAATAAGCACACGAACATTGATACGCAACACATCATGGCTTGTTCCAAGATGGTGAGCAGTTTCACGGGATTCTTTGTGCAAAGGAACAAAGCCATCGTCGGGAAAAATGCCTTTGCCCACGAGTCGGGTATCCATCAACATGGATTCCTCAAAAAGAAGGACACCTTCGAGATCATGAATCCCAGTGAAATAGGGGGGGAAGAGTCCGAATTGGTGATGGGCAAGCATTCAGGACGCAATGCCCTGCAGTTCCGTATCAAGGAATTGGGACATGAATTGAGCACTGAGGAACTGGACCGGGTTTTTGATGAGTTCAAAATCCTTGCTGACGAAAAGAAAGATGTTTTTGAAGAAGATATTTTGACCCTCGTGCAAAAAGTAGTGGTGTCTGAGGAAAATCAGAATGTCTGGAAATTGAAAAAACTGGAAGCCTCCGTTTCAACGGGAACAACACCCTCAGCGGAAATTACCCTGGTTGGCAAAGACGGTGTGGAGCGTTCCGCGAAAGGTTCAGGAGATGGGCCTGTCGATGCGATCTGCGACGCGATTGACAAGATCACCGGGCTTTCCTGCAAACTGCTCGACTATCAGGTGCTGTCCAAAACCAAAGGCACCGATGCTCTGGGTGAGGTTTCCATTCAAACATCCTACAAGAACATGAAAGTTCTGGGCAAGGGGATTGGTGTCAATACTCTGGATGCCAGTGCGCAAGCCTATGTCAATGCGGTCAACAAACTGATTTTGAAAGACCAGTTGTCCCAATCCTCACAAGGCGAAATACCGGGACCCTGACGGGTCCTGATTGCCGGTCGTTTTCATCCATGAAAGACGAATTTTTTGCCAAAGAGGCCCCCTGCGAGAAATTTCAGTTCAACGCAGAAGTCGCTAAAGTATTCGATGATATGCTGGAGCGTAGCATTCCGCTTTACAGGGAATGCCGCGATCTGGCGATCCAGTTTTGTATGCGCTACGCCCAGCCACAATCCCGGATTTATGATTTGGGATGTTCGGCCGGGAGCTTTCTGGAGCATTTGACGGATCGGCTCGGAGCTGCATTTCCAGCAGAAATCATTGGTGTGGACAACTCGGTACCCATGCTGGAACGGGCGCGTAAACGCCTCAAAGGGCGGTCGGTGCGGTTGGAAGAAGCCGATCTGGCTGATGAGTGCTTTGAAGTGAAATCGGCCAGCGTTGTGATTTTGAACTACACCCTGCAATTTGTTCCGCCATCTTCACGACTCGCACTGCTCCAAAAAATTCATTCGGGATTACTGGAGCAAGGTCGGTTGATTCTCATAGAAAAGATCAAAGGCGAGCACCCGGAGAGCGACGCCGTATTCATCGATTTTTATCATGAATTCAAACGCAGGATGGGATACTCGGAACTGGAAATTTCCAGAAAAAGAGACGCTCTTGAAGAAGTTCTCATAGCGCGCACCCTGACGGAAAACATCGATTTACTGCACGAGGCTGGATTTTCCAGAACAGAAATTTTTTTCAAATGGAATAATTTTGCCGGTCTCATTGCGTTGAAATAATTTATGTTGTATCGTTTTAAACGGCGTTTAGAAATGCTGTCCTCAGCCAAATTTTGCAAGTAAAGGAAAAACCATACTATGCCTCATTACGATTACACCTGTGAAAAATGTAAAAAGGATTTTGTGGTGGAGATGAAAATCTCTGAACTCGATAAAAAGAAAGTGGTTTGCTCTGAATGCGGCTCGACCAAGGTATCACGCAACGTTACCAACACTTCCTTTACCAGTGAGAGCATCAACCGCTACGTTTGGAAAACAGATTGAAGGCGGGTCAAAAATAAGTTTGCCCACTCATTCCTCTGAGATTTGAAAACTATCCCCCTATGACGACCTTACTAAAAACACAGGCTCCTAAAAAAGTTCCCGGGCGAATCGGACAATTGGTCCAATTCCCCCTGCAACGCATTCATATAGAAATCACCAATGTTTGTAATTTTGATTGCACGTTTTGCCCGAAACAGGAAATGACTCGGAAGTATGAGTACATGGAATTCGACAACGTGTGCCGGATCATCGATGAAATCGCTGATTACAATATGGCAGAAAAAATCACTTTCCATATCATGGGCGAACCCTTCATGCATCCGCGATTTTTTGACATTCTGGACTATTCCGCTCAGCGCGGAGTCAAGACCGGTGTCACCACCAACGGAACCTATCTGAATGAAGAAATAGCGGCAAAACTCGAAAAAGTCACCGTGTCGCAGATGAACATCTCCCTGCAAACGCCGGATGAGGAATCTTTCAAAACCCGTAAAGCACGGCGTATGGAGTTTGATGAGTACAAACGCAAGATTCTGGAGTTCATGGGAGCTTGTCTCAAACAGGCAGAACCGCCGAAGATCAAGATGCATTTTCTCAACACCACCATTCAGTCCGACGTACCCGGCGAAGACTGGAGTCTGGGAACGATGAAAGTCATCAATAACACAAATGAGCTGAGAAAAACCTTTGCCTACTGGGCCGAGGAACTGCACAAAATTTATCCACCCAAAAGCGAGACCGCTCGTGCGGAGATTTTTGCAAAAATTGGTAAATTATCCGCTTTCAAATGGAACGTCGTGGAAGTACTCCCCAACGTTTTTTTTGAAACCTATCTACTCGATACCTGGGGCAACGCATTTGTCGGCGGAGAAAAAGTCGTGCCGTCAACGATTGGATACTGTAGCGCGCTCACCGACCATTTCGCGATCCAGTGCAACGGCAACCTGTCCTATTGTTGCAAAGATTTCGACGGCAAGACCACGGCTGGAAACGTGTTTGAGACACCGATTGTCGACATCCTCAATTCCGAGCCCATCATTGATGCCATTGAAGGGTTCAAGAACTTTAAGGTGAAGCATCCCTATTGTCAGAAATGTCTGGGCGGAAGCACTTGGTGGAAGTCCGTGGGCAACCAGATCGGCTCCATCGTCATCTGGAAATTTCTGAAACCTCTGTTCTACAAGAAAAACTAGACGAGTGCCGTGCAGGAAGACGGTGGCGCGAGGTTTCGCATCGGGCTGACAAGGGAAATTCCTTGTTACAGACCGATCCTCGAAGATAAAAATCCATCTTCAAGAGAGCGATAGAAAAGGCTTGGTTTTTTTTTGCTTTTTGCTAGAATGACTCTCCCTTTCATCCGGTAAAAAAGAACAAACGGGATGTAGCGCAGCCTGGTAGCGCACTTCGTTCGGGACGAAGGGGCCGGAGGTTCAAATCCTCTCATCCCGACCACTCATATCAATGGGTTACGGTTTAGGCCGTAACCCTTTTTTGTTAATGTTTACCAAATTGTTTACCGTTTGAGCGGCTTTCTAAATCAGGCCCTCAGCCATCCCAATCAAACGCCTCTCCGTTCTGTTCTGCGTATCTCAAGGCACAAAAAAGCCCACCTGCCACCGGAATATTGGCAAGTGAGCCTTGAGGGAGTCAGGCTTTCCTGTAAATTCCTAGACGCCAGTAACTTCAGTTGTCTTTTGTGTCTGGCAGAGTGAGTCTCTTAGCTTCCTCCACTAATCTATTTATTTCGACTGCCGTCCCCGGTCCATAGCGTCCGTTATGTGCCTTGGCGGATTGAACCTGTATTTGAGCACTAAGCACATTCAGCTTTGCCGCAACTTCCATGGATTGCGCCTGCTTTGTGAGAGCCATTTCAGATTTCTCTTGAGCGTCGGCAAACCTTTTCATTTCTTCCCTTTGTGCCTTTAATTCTTCTCTTTGAAGTCCCAGTTCCTTGCTTTGGAGTAGGATGGTAATGATAACTCCGGCAAAGGCCAGCCCTGAAAATAGAGAATTGAGAGCTCCATACATGTCGCCGAATTGGCCCTTACTTTCCATATTCCAGAAAGGTAAGAAAACGATTAATCCATAGAGAAACCATAGTGCCAAAATAGAGAACCCAATTTTCTTCAAGCCCTGCAATGTAAGCCACTTCTCCCGTATTTCATCCAATGCCTTATCCATGCCATACCTCTAAATGAAGATACAAAAACCGGCCCTCTGATGAGCCGGTGTTGCGGTTTTAGTTCTCATTTTGGTGTTACCTCATTGTTCCAAGGAGAAACAAATATGAAACCCAGTTTTTCCCATCACGCGAACATTTAACTAAGTATTCCCCGCGGTTGGTAGTTTCTTTCCATGTGTATTCGCCACAATTTGGTAAGCGATGACTTGCTAGAGTCTTACTGATTCCAACATTAAACTCTGTGTTCCATTCTGGTTCGTAAGATTCGTCTGAAGGACTTTCTTCTTTTGGGGCACTTTCACCCGGGAAACTAATAAATTGTTTTATGGACTTTTGATTATCCTTTGAAAGCACATAATAAAATAGAGGAAAAAGTATGCCGACAAAAACCAATAGAGGTAAGTAACCGCTAACTTTGACGGGAGCTCCGCAATTTGGGCATGCTTTAGCTTTTGTGCTGACTTGTTGACCGCAGTCATAACATTTTTTTAATGACATATTTTTTCTTGCCCATATACCAGATTTTATTATTGTGAATAATCATGCCTTCAATTTATTTCTTTCCGTCCATTCATACCCACTATTTCGAGGCAAGATCAGCTTCACACATACCGATGATGTTCCGCAAATGCGAGATACTATGTTTGATCAGGATAAGGACTTTAACTCTTTAGTCATCTTATTTACTGACTCAACAATAGCGGCACCAGAAAAAAGTACGGAACTAACAATAAACAAAACAAATGCTTCAATCTCGTGAATTGCACTTTTTGCAGAATATAAAATTTCTAATCCCGTAATAAATGCCAAAATAGCCAGCAAAAAAAGTAATATTTTCATAACTATCTCCTATTTTTCTCCATTTCATAAAATATTCCAGCTTCGTAAATCATCTGGGCAAGTATCTCGTCGTCTAGGTCATCCGGTGGAATATCTTTTGGATTGAGACACAGACCTTTATATTTCTCCGGCCCGATCTCTGTCATCTTGAGAGTGATACCGTTTTTTGTTTCTTGATCCAAGTTACCGCTCCAACCTCAAACGCATGACCAAAAGGAACAATGTGGTCGATGTCCATTTCTCCAGAACGGGTTGAGTGTTTGCCTGTAAAGGAGTCAATCTATTCCTCAGATTCAACTTTGCAGTCCTTCTCTGTTTTCTTTACAGGTGTTTTAGAATCATGAATCAATGTTTCATTGCGTGTCTTTTGACAGTTGCGGTCGGTGTCGATCGAATGCTTCCGATTCTTGCGGCTGAATTCCATGACCGTTGTATTATTTTGGGGTTCTTCGTACTCTTGGGGAGCATCGGTAGAGGTGTTGCTTGATTCCGGCATGACGCATTTTGCCCTATGGCAATGATACGTTCCCGTACGCCTGTTGAAATGGCCCCCGTTTGAGTCGAGGCCTCCACTATGAGCAAAGGCAACGGCAGGGAAGATACAAAGTATCAAAATGAACAGGGCCAGTTTTTTCATGGGAAGCCTCTGAAATATTTTAGGAATTACTGCTATAGTATTTCAGTTCTCGGATATTGTCAATCGGGCGCAAAAACCGGCCTCCGTTTCCTGTGGTTTCCGGGCTTAAATGGGATTGCGAGAATTCTTGTGTTTTGACTTCTCACAAAAGAGTTGATTGTCCTGCCGAACAGGCCTAACGTGTTTCCAAAGTTGTAAAAATATTCCCTTTACGATTGGATACTATGACGGAATTTTTATTTTCGGTCTTCTTTGGTTCCATAGGTGTGGGGTACTTCATCTACGGCAAGAAACAGCAAAATGCCATTGCTGGATTTGCAGGCATCGGCCTGTGCGCTTTCCCTTATCTCGTGTCCGATCCCTATCTAATGGCCCTGATCGGGACACTCCTGATTCTGCTACCGTGGTTTGTGAGGGGGTAGACTTCGGACTGGACACTTGGCTCACAAACTTCATCATCGCCTAACGCAAAAGAACCCACTTGCCCCGTGTAATGGGAAGTGGGCTTTTTGTGGGAAGCAGGTTTTGCCCTTAGCACCGTTCTTTCTAAAGAATAATTTTGTAGAATAGGTCAGGGAGAACGCCAGCCAGGTTGCTTGTGTTGCACCGGGTCAGCGCATGATTTTCTGGGCTGGTATCACCCGCCAGACTGCTTTAGAATTTCGTTGAGCCATTTTTGAGCATCTTCTCTTGATCCAAATACCGTTGAGTCGTAGTTGGTTCCTCCCGTGGTTTGGAAGCGGACAAGCCATTTCCCAGGCATCCCATCTATTTTTTCCATCACAATAATTCCGGTACAGTTATTCAGGTTTACGAAAGTGGTCCACTCGTCGTCGTAGGACTTGATAAACATAGAGCCTCCATTTAGGTAGTATTGGTTTTTGTTTGCCATTTGCCCAAGTATCCCTGTCTTATTTTATCATTTAAAAAAAAATAATTGTCTTACTTTCATTCGTGTTTGCTATTAAATTTCAAAAATATTTTCTATCTCATCTATTGGATATCTAACAATACGGTATACTGGCCCTTGGAATTAGCGCGACAAAGGCTTTGAGGTCGACGGCCCTTAATTCAAAAATTTTTGAAGTATTGGCTTGAGGGATGAAATTTAAATTTTGATCTGAATCGATTATGGAAGAATTTCTTAAAGAAAAAATCATAGGCAGACAGGTTTCTTTATGGCAAATGCATCGTGAAAAATTTGCATGGTTCATACTGATTTTCAACCTTCTCCTTACAATTTTCTTTTGGAATTCTACCCGGAATGCGGTCTACAGGGATGCTCAGGCACGATTTTCATTCAGAGTGGAGGAGATCACTTCGGCTCTGAATGAGAGGATGAAAACTTATGAGCAGGTGTTGCGCGGGGGCATCGGTTTGTTCAAAGCTTCGACCCAGGTGAGTCGAGTTGAGTGGAAAACTTATGTTGAAAATTTACAAATTGATGAAAGATTTCCCGGAATTCAAGGAATTGGATTTGCCCTCAGGGTAACTCCTGAAAATAAAGAGGCACATATCCGACAAATTCAAGCCGAAGGTTTTTCAGACTATCAAATCAAACCAGAGGGCGATCGAGAAGAATATACTCCTGTTCTTTATCTGGAACCGTTTACTCCTCGTAACCGACAGGCTTTTGGATACGACATGTTTTCGGAAAGCACGCGCCGGCAAGCAATGGAAGAGGCGAGAGACACGGGGGACACAACCATTTCGGGAAAAGTTATTCTTGTGCAGGAAATTGATGACGATGTGCAAAGTGGATTTCTCGTTTACCTCCCTCTGTATAAAAAAAATATGCCGATAGAAACTGTCGCGCAGAGACGCAAGGCTCTTGAAGGCTTTGTGTACAGCCCTTTTCGCGTCAATGATCTCATGTCTGGAATTCTTGGTCCCAAAACGTCAGACATTGGTTTTTATTTGTACGATGGGGAAAAAATGAATGAATCTACCATGATGTATGATTCCTATCGTGTTTTATTCAAAGGCACCGAGGGGAATGGTTTGGGCAATGTGCCTATGTTTACGGAAGCGAGAGGGGTGAACCTTTACGGTCATTTGTGGACGCTTGATTTTAATTCTCTCTCTGACTTTGAAGTATCAATGGATGAGCATCAGCCAACCTATATTCTGGCATTGGGTGGGATATTCAGTTTTTTATGTTTTGCTGTCGTTAACGGTGCGTTTACTACGAGAAGGCAAGCTGTTCAGGATATGCTTGAGCGTACCAAAGAGCTGGAAGTGGCTAAAGAAGAGGCTGAAAAAGCCAACAGGGCTAAATCTGTATTTCTTGCGAATATGAGTCATGAGATCCGTACGCCTATGAACGCTGTCCTGGGTTATTCGCAGATATTGCTCCGGAAAAAGAATTTGGATGAGGATACTCGAGAAGCCATACGAACCATCGATTCCAGTGGCAAGAATCTCCTGAAAATGATCAACGAAATTTTGGACATTTCCAAAATCGAAGCCGGAAAAATGGAACTCCATGCCTGCGATTTTGATCTCAATGAATTGATTTCGAACCTTTCTGCTTTGTTCGACCTGCGTTGTCAACAAAAGCAATTGCGCTGGCTTGTGAAAGGATTCTCCGATCCGGTTCTGGTGCGGGGAGATGAAACAAAAATTCATCAGGTTTTAGTCAATCTTCTTGGAAATGCGATCAAGTTCACGGATTCCGGGGAGATTTCATTTTCAGTCGTCTTTCTTGGAAATGATCAATATCGATTTGATATTAAGGATTCCGGGCCTGGTATTCCCATTGAATCCCACCAGAAGGTGTTTGATGCTTTTCAACAGGAAGAGGAGGGCGCAAGGAAAGGGGGGACGGGGTTGGGACTGGCTATTTCCAAAAAATTCCTTGAGCTCATGGGTTCTGATTTGTTTTTAGAATCGGGTGCTAATGAGGGAGCGCATTTTCATTTTATTCTTAGCCTGCCTCCGGCAAAAGAGGGGATAAAAAATCAAAGTCAGAAAACTGAAAAAGTTCTTCATTTGGCACCGGGCTACGCAGTCAAAGCGTTGGTGGTGGATGATGTCAAAGAAAACCGTGATGTGCTATCGAAATTACTGGTTGATATCTGCGTTCAAGTCATCACTGCAGACAATGGAAAAGAGGGCGTGGAAAAAACTATCGAACATCAACCCGATATTGTTTTCATGGACATGCGAATGCCCGTCATGGATGGCAAAGAGGCGATCAAATCAATCCGGGAAAAATTTGGGAATGAACGGATTAAAATTGTAGCGATCACCGCATCGGCCTTTGATCGCCGACGTGAGCAT
This sequence comes from Nitrospinae bacterium CG11_big_fil_rev_8_21_14_0_20_45_15, assembly GCA_002787235.1. Taxonomy (GTDB): domain Bacteria; phylum Nitrospinota; class Nitrospinia; order Nitrospinales; family VA-1; genus Nitrohelix. The sequence goes on along the minus strand of PCWG01000015.1, from coordinate 23,885 downwards.
TATTTGGAATTGGGTTGTGACGAGTATATTTCCAAACCTTTCAAGGACGAAGACATATTTCGTTGTCTCAACGATCTGCTCGATGTTGAATTCGTTTATGAGGTAGAGAACATTGCTGATGAATCAGACCCTGTAGGTGAAATGAACTTTTCTGAGGTTTCGATACGGGAAGATCTGTACTTGAAATTGAAAAACTCTGCCGAGCTATACAATATTACGGAACTCGAAAAATGTATCGCGGAGATGGATTTAACGGATGGGATGCCAAAGGAATTTGTTAAATGTCTGAGGTATTTTGCGAACAAGTACGATATGGAAGCCATCACCAAAATACTGGAAACGGTTTCTATAGTAACGATTGACCCTGTTTGACCGAGAGAAACCGCTTCGAATCCCCCCTCAGCAAAACCTGCAAGATCATTCGGTAAATAATAGCGAATAAAAAGCGAAAATTTGTTGACTCTGCTCGAGAAATCGATGACAATCAGTCTATTCTGAACAATGAAAAGAGTGCCTATGTCTGATGTTCAACAAACCTTGTTTCCCGTATTTGGGGCCCGCGTTTCAGCGGGTTTCCCCTCTCCTGCAGATGATTACATTGAGAGCCGGATCGACTTGAACGAACACCTCATTCAACACAAAGAGGCGACCTTCTTTTTAAGGGTTCGAGGCGATTCTATGGTTCAATGTGGAATTCTTGACGGTGATTTACTGGTTGTCGACCGCTCTTTGCCGGTTGTGGTTGGCAATATCGTGATTGCGGCGATTGACGGCGAATTTACGGTCAAACAGTTCGCTTTTTGTGAGGGGCATCCGGTTTTGAAGGCGGGTAATCCGGCCTACAACGATATTCTCATCGATCCCGAAGGCGATCTGGAAATCTGGGGAGTGGTGCGCTGGGCAATTCATAAGCTGTGGCCATGACCCGACGTAGCATTGCACTGGTGGACTGTAATAATTTTTATGTCTCCTGCGAGCGGGTTTTCAATCCGGCGTTACAGGGAAAACCGGTTGCGGTGCTTTCCAATAACGATGGTTGTGTCATCGCACGCTCGCAAGAGGTGAAAGACCTCGGCATCAAAATGGGAGTCCCCTGGTTTAAAATTCAGGAATGGGCCAAACGCCACAACCTCATCGCCCTTTCCAGCAATTACACGCTCTATGCAGATATGTCGAATCGGGTGATGAAGATCCTCTCCCATTTCAGTCCCAACCAGGAAGTCTACTCAATCGACGAATGCTTTCTGGAACTCACCGGTTTTCAGCATTTGAACCTCAGCGATTATGGCCAGCGTATGCGGGCGACGATCAAACAGTTTGTCGGGTTACCGGTTTGCGTGGGCATTGGGGCTTCCAAGACACTGGCGAAGCTTGCCAATCATTTGGCAAAAAAACGACTGGCTTTTGAGGGTGTGTGCGATTTGAATGTGATGCCACCAGAGGTTTTGGACAGATTGTTTTCAGAAATAGCGGTGGGCGAGGTGTGGGGTGTGGGAAGTCGAACCGAAAAGCGACTTGCGGAATGGGGCATCCACACGGTCTTCGATCTTAAAAAATCCTCACCTAAAGTTTTACGCAAACAATTCTCAGTGGTCATGGAACGAACCGTTAGAGAATTGAACGGGGAGTCTTGTATCTCTCTGGAAGAAATTGCGCCGCCGAAAGAACAGTTGATGTGCTCACGGTCTTTTGGTGCGCCGATATTCTCATTGAGCGATCTCAGTCAGGCGGTCATCACTTACAGCACCCGGGCGGCTGAAAAGTTACGTCATCAAAAATCAGTCGCGGCATTGGTTTATGTTTTCATCGAGACCAATCGATTCAAGGAAAGAGAACCGCAGTACAATAGCGGACTGTTGGTGCCATTATCCCAGCCCAGCAGTGACACGCGCTTGTTGACAGGAGCCGCACTCGCAGGATTAAAACGAATTTATCGACCGGGATTTGCCTACAAAAAAGCAGGTGTCATGCTCAATGAGTTGTCGCCTGCAGGCACACAACAAAAGGAATTGTTTGAAGACGTAGAACTACAGGTTCATTCCGCATTGCTCATGCAGGCCATCGACAGGATCAACGGCATGATGGGAGCGGGGACGATCAAATTCACGGGCGAGGGATTGCAAAAGAAATGGCAACCCAAAGCCGAAAGAAAAACGCCGGCCTACACAACACGCATTGACGAAATACCGATAGCGCATGCGATCAAATCGAACTGATATCTCTCGTGCTTCGAAGGAATCTATTGTATTCAACGGCTTATTTTGTACGCTTGCTGAACTTCCTGATATAATATTTGGAGAAATCCCTGATAGAAAGCATACCAATGATTTTTTTGTTTTCGCTGACTGCGATATGGCGTATCCCATATTGTTCCATAGTTAAAAATGCTGTGACCATCAACTGATTCGATTCTATGGTGATGATGGGTTTTGACACAATGGCTTCAACTTGAACGTCAATGGGCTGTTTGATTTGAGCAATGACTCTTCGTGATATATCTCCTTCAGTAACAATCCCCACATACTCCCCATTTTTTCAATCAATAGAGAACCCTTTTTGTGGACCGCCTGTTTTTGACTTCTTCTTGCATGACTAGCCCCTTTTACGAGTGAATGTATGCTACCGGTTTGGTGTGTATGGATGAGACTCACCGTATTCTTCTATATTTGGAGCGTCTCTTTTTCAAAGATTAGGGGCGATGTTGGGGGGTGTTGCGAAAGGTGCCATAAAACACCAAAGTGTTTGTGAGAAATGGATTTCTACTTCAGGGCGAACAGGTTTCTCATTCCACAGTAAAATGGGCACGTTTTAGGTTGCCTTCAGAATATCTATCTCAGGGGACCGGACTTGTTGTTTTTTCAGAATAAAGGAGCTGATATAGCGTGTTTCTAGCTGGTGGATCTCTTTTGCAGGGTTACTGGTTTCTACGATCACTTGTTTCTCTTCGACTTTTTTTACGTGTGTCTACGCCAAAATAGGGTAAGCCCTTGCGTCGGTCCCTTCCTCTTCTATCACTTGATTTTCTATTTTCCATTGGTTTCCTCCTTTTCTATTGAACTCGCAGGTTGACTGGGTAAACTACTTTTCAGAGTAATTATAACCACAGATATTAACATGTCAAGAGGGGTGCAAAAAGCCACTTGCCAATAGATGACATAAAATTCCGGTTGGGTTATTTTTGCAGATTAAGACAGGAAACGTGAGAGGTGTTGTTGCAAAAAAAAAAAGCCCACAAGAATGGGCCAAGTTGCAATAAATAGGGAGTACATAAAACACCAGAGTGTCCGGAGGGAATGGATTTTTACTTCATGGAGGAGACCTAGAGGTGTTTGCACCATTCCACGGTACACTCTGGCACGTTTGGGAGGCTGCCCTCCCTGCTATTGATACTCTACACAGCTACTATAGTAAAGTTGGGGTCTGCTGGATCATTTGTCAATGGGGCTGGCAAAGAATTGTTTTATATTCTAGTTTGAAGCAAAAATTTTCACTACACAAAATTTTTAGTTTAGTGATAACCTTTTGTAAGGGATAAACGATTATGCAACTATAAATAGTTTGCAAAAAGGAAGTCTTGGGTAAAAATCAAAATGAATCCTTCCTCCTACAAAAATCACTCCGTAAAAAAAATTCGCTTGCCTGTTATTGTTCCCGCCTTTTTATTGGTCACGGTGCTGTTTTTTTCATTGGCAAGTTACTCTGCTCTTGAATTAGAAAAGCATATGGCGAAGGAAACCTTTTCGTATATTGAGAGGTTTAAAAAAGACTTTCAGAAATTCTTATCTTTGGACGCAGAATTGTTGGGTGGATTGCTGCACTTTTTCGGCGAAAAAAGTGGATTACAAAAAGCTTTCCTGGCTCAGAATCGCAATGAATTGATTGAACATTCAAAAGAGATCTTTGAAAAAATAAAGACCGATTACAATATCACCCATTTTTATTTTATCGGTGAAGATCAAACCTGCTTTCTTCGGGCGCACAATCCCCCGCGATTTGGAGATACCATCGAACGGTTTACCTTGAAGCAAGCCGTGGCGACCGGGAAACCTGCCTATGGTATAGAACTGGGCGTATTGGGTACCTTCACTTTGCGTATGGTTCAACCATGGCGAATCGATGGGAAGATCGTTGGCTACATTGAGTTGGGTAAAGAAATCGAATACTTGACTTCTGAATTGTCTGGTTTACTGGATGTAGGGCTGGTTTTTACAATCTTTAAAAGTCACCTGAATAAGCAGTCCTGGGACGAAGGGCTTCGTATGATGGGTACTGAAGCCAATTGGGATGAGTTCGACTCATTTGTGGTGACGAGTCAGTCCTCCCCTAGATTTTTAGAAAGACTTCGTGACGTTGTTTCAAACACGCAGGGCAAGCAATCCTTGTATTTGTTTGAGGATGAACGGGATGGAAGCCAATGGCAAGCTGGCACAACGGCTTTGATGGATGCGGGAAACCAGCAGGTCGGAAATGTCTTTATTTTCAGAAATGTTTCCCTTGAAGTAGATTTGGTCAAACAGTTGAAAGCTGGAGTGTTGCTCATCCTTGTTTTTATTGGTGGTCTTATGTTCCTTTTCTACTGTCGATATGTAAAAAGTTTGGAAACGGATTTGCACAGCCTGTATGAGAGTTTGGATGCTGAAATCATCCAACGAAAGCAGGTCGCATTGCAGTATCATGAGCTTTCTTTGCAATACCAATTGATATTGAACTCCGCAGGAGAAGGTATTTATGGATTGGATTTAGAAGGCAACACAACATTCATCAACCTGGCAGGGGCTAAGATGCTGGGGTATACGAGTGAGGAACTGACGGGGAAACACCTGCACTCAATAGTACATCACAAAAAAATGGATGGGGATGAGTACCCTTGGGACCAATGCCCTGTTAACAAAATCATGCATAGTGGGGAAATATTTTCGGCCTCAAATGAATTTTTCTGGACAAAAGATCAAAAGCCCATCCCGATTGAGTATTTGGTCCATCCCATAAAGGAGAACAATACGATCAAAGGTGCGGTTGTGTTGTTTAAAGATATTGCTGAACGGCTAGAGAAAGAAAATCAATTGAAGCTGGCGGAGCAACAAGTTCGACAGGTTGAAAAACTGGCAGGCATCGGTCGATTGGCTGACGGGGTTGCTCATGAAGTATTGAATCCTTTGAACATCATTTCCATGCACGTGCAAATGCTTTTGAAAAAGACCGATCAGGAAATGGAGAAGAAACCTCTGTTGAAAATCAAGAATGAAATCAAACGAATTGGAAACATTGTCAGTGCCTTGTCCTTTTATTCGGAAAAGGAGAGTGTGACTATCAAGAATATTTCTCCTCATCTTTTGCTTGAGGATATTCTAGTCAAGCTGGATCCCGACATCAAAGCACGATCGATTGAGATAAGAAAATTTTTTGACCCCAATGTTCCTAATATGGATTGGGATGCCCACGAAATGAAAGAGGCTTTTTTATCCATCCTAAGGAATGCTGTAGAAGCCATACAGGGCCCCGGGTGGATTGAAATAAAAACAAGTTTGTTGCATACAAAAGACCTTGACTGCTTGAAGATCATTTTTTCAGATTCAGGTTGCGGTATTTCAAAAGAAGATCAGGACAAATTATTTGATCCATTTTTTTCTACCAAAAAGGATATTTATGGCGTGGGGATGGGTTTGCCTGTGTGCCTGTCTTTTGTTGAAAATAACCATGGGACTGTTTTGATTGACAGCGAGCTGGGTAAAGGGACAACGGTCACTCTGGAGTTTTTGGTTCAAAAGTCGTGACGGTTTCGAAGCTCGGTAATATGTAGCTGATTTTTTGCAGATCCTTGAGGGAGGCCTCTTAACTTTTATTAAAGCCGAAAGTTCTTATTTAAGTTTTGAACAATCTCAGCCAGAAATTGAATCCTGCGTGATACGTATGGTTTTGTAGAGGAAGTTTTTGAAGCTTAAAAATTTTTTTTGTTCGACAGGATTGCCTTCAACCTCATGAGATATAGCGCGAAGTTTCAGGGCCAATCCAGGCAGGTTGGCCCGGTAACGATTTTTAGCAGTATTGTAGATGGATAAGACGGTTTCCCGTGTGATTTTATTTTGCTTGAAGGGTTGGTGAATTTCGCTCCAGAAGTCTCCTGCGCCAGATTCGAGCCGACTGAGTATGGCCGCTTCCGGTGTTGTTGTGGTGAGCCCGATGCTTGTTTGTGAATGGGGATCGACCTCGCAGGAGGCGATCACGTCGTCAAGCGTTATCATATCGTTCTGGCAAAAGAGTGTGGCCCGGAGCAAAATGTTCTTCAGTTCGCGAACGTTTCCCCTGTAGGAATAAGTGCTGAGGTATTCGATCGCACTTTGTTCTATTTTTAAGGCGTTCTGCGAGTCACTATTGCGGTAGGTTTGGTCGAGTATTCCCAGAAAATGCGTGGCAAGGTCCTGAATGTCTTCCCGGCGGTCGTTGAGACTGGGGATATGGAATCCAAGGGCGTTGAGTCGCTGGAACAAATCTTCGCGGAAATTTCCCATTTCGATTTCCTCTCTCAGGTTCTTGTTGGTCGCGGCGATGAGGAAGATACGCGAGTAGCGAGCCTGATTTTCTCCCAGCCGCATGAAAACCCCGGTGTCGAGAAAACGCAATAACTGGACCTGGGTTTTTGGATCGGCGTCCCCGATTTCGTCGAGGAAAACGACGCCGCCATCGGCTTCTTCTAAAATACCTCTGCGCTGGAATTCTGCCCCGGTGAACGCGCCTTTGGCGTGTCCAAACAATTCAGAATAAGTCAATTCCCCGCTATACGCGGCAATATTGGTTTTACGTAAGGGTGTTTTAAAATGAGCTCCCTTTTCTGCCTGAAAAATTTCAGAAATACGCGAATAGATATTGTTGAAGAAAAATTCCTTGCCCGTCCCTGTGGGGCCTTGAATCAACAGGCAGGGCAGACCCATGATGGATTCTTCATTTTTGCCTGCGCTCCAGTTCAACATGCGTCGGCAAGTGGATTCCACAACGATGTCGATTTGTCGAACGAGACGATGGATTTTTTCGCTTTTACCGATCACGTTGCCGAAATGATAGGAGGATACTTTAGGATCGCGATATTCAATATCGCGTCTGACTTGAACGGTCTCCAATTTCAAATCCTCGATTTGTATCCGAGTGTAAACTTTTTGACTGATCAAGCTGGCGATGATCTGGAGTATCCGCTTATGCTCTTCCGTGAACGAGTTTTTGCGATAACCATCCTGTGTGATGACACCGATGACATGGTTGCCGTAAATGATGGGAACCGCTAGCTCGGAACGGATGATGGGTGAAATGCTTTTGTAAAATCCCTTCGTTTGTTCCAGATCAAAAACGTCGTTGGCCAGAACAGAGCGTGCGGTATGAGCGCAGTACCCGTTCAGGGAACGCTGATCCATGGGCAATTCTTCGCCTCCTACGAGGAGAGGAGGGATCTTTTTTTTCTTGATCCAGCCACGGGATTTGGCACCAATCAATTTCCCGTCGTTGGTTTCGAAGACCAGCCATCGCTTGCCGTCACGAACTTGTAAAATGGAGACCGAACCACAGGCGGCTCCAATGAGTTCGGAGACCTTATCCAGAATTTTATGCAGGAAATCCTGCAAGGTATCGCGGTCATCAGAGAGCAGTTCTTCAATTTCAGATAGAATTTGAATTTCAACACGCTCAGGAGTTTTTTCCACGATCATCTGTTCTATCATTGAGGCATGATCGCTGAGCAGACGTTTCTCAAATTCGGTGAATTCATGCGGAGTGTTGGTGTAATAATTGACCGCGCAGATGAATTGGTTTGTTTCGGGATGGAAGCGGGGAAACTGATAGAGCGAAACAAGATTTATTTTGCGGGTGATCTCTTTTCTGGCAAAATCTTCGTCGCCAATATTTTCGATCAAAATAGAATCTCTACCCGGTTCCCGTGCGATCAGGCCGCGTTCGGGATCATGCTTTACAATTCGGTTGATCAGGTTATCGTTATTGACGATGCTGATTTGATCCTTGTTTCCGTATACCAGTGCGTCATTTTTATCCTTTGAGAAAACCGCCATGACCTCCAGCCAATCGGTGGGAGTCTGAGAACTTCTGATCGGGTTTTGAGTGGAAGAGGGGACCAGCACCGAAGCCAGAGAAAGACTGTCGATCAATTTGACAGCCGATCTCACCATCCGCCAGGCGGCTTCTTTTTTTCGCGCCAGATCCAGATGATTGGAAAATGAAATCTGTTGATGGAAACGTTTGGCGCGGTCGATGACCGAACTGTTTTCTGACAAGAACTGCTGTATTTCTTGAATTTGATCCGGACTCAGAAAAACGCCTTCCTCCAGCCAGTCCAGACTCAAAGTGCCAATAGGGCGCAGTTGATGGGCGATGGGGAAAATGGCGGAACTTTTCACACCCGATATTTTATCAAACGGGTCTTCGTTGTTGTTTGCCCTGCGCTTGGGATCCCAGGACAATATCAGTTCATTCTCAAAAAAAGAATGAAACATCAGAGATTTTTGAGGAGCTATGAACTGCGTCACAGGTTCTCCTTCAGAAGGATTGTCGCCTGCAACATATTGGCAGATCAGCATCCCCTCATACAAATCTTCCAGGTAAATCCGAAGGAACTGACAATTGTAAATATTCTGCAGACCTGTTGCGGTGTAATGCAAGATGTCCGACAAATTTTCTTTGCCAAAACCCTGGAGCGTTTGATTCAATTTTTCTAATTCAATGGGCATGGCCAGACGTTTGAAATGGGTGCTTGTATTTATTTTAGTAAAAATTATAACAAACTTACATAAAACTGGGTAGGTATGTTCGTTTGTCGTAAAAAATTGGAGTTGCGTCAAAATTTCCACATTTGAGGAGGTAATAATTTCCTTCTGACAAAAAATAGAGGGAGAAAATCTCTTTTTAAGAAATATATAAAGCTAATGTTTTAAATGGTTTATCCCGAAAAATCATGCATAGGCATGAGTCATTCTGCGATGGCACATAACTTGCTTTATCAAGTGCTAAAGGAGATGGCCTATGCTTATAGATAAAATTTTATTTTCGGACAATGTTCCGGCGATGATGAAAAAGAGCCTGGATTTCAATTCTCAGCGTCATATGCTGATATCAAGTAATTTGTCCAATGCAGAGACACCCGATTTTAAAGCACAGGATCTGGATTTTGGAGCTCAATTGCGAAGTGTTTTGAATATGGATGGCAAAGTGAGCATGAGTTCAACCAATTCAAAACACATGGGGCCTTCGAATGAAGGGATCAAAAATCTGGAGGCCGATGTTTTTGAAGAAGTCGATGCGGCAAAGTCGAATGGCAACAATGTTAATGTGGACAAAGAAATGGCGAAACTGGCAGAAAACCAGATTCAGTACAACGCCACGATTGCATTGATGATGAAACGTGCCTCTACTGTACGAGCGGCAATCACAGAACAGGCTCAATAACGGTTTTTAAGCATTGACAATATTGCAAGAAGATTTTAAATTATAAAGAAGTAGTGGTAGGTTTTAGGATTTGAATTTATCCGCTTGAAAACATAAGAAACAGGTTTTCAGGTTGGTGTGAGTTTTTAAATATAGTTAGAAATAATGATCGATGGTTGCATAAAATGAACGACATCACATTACAGTCCAGTTTGAAGGGATTGCAGGGTGTAGGGGCTCCCAAGCCGGCCCAATCCAAACCTGCTGATGGTGCTGATGGAGGAGTGAGTTTTGCAGACACTCTTTCAGAGTCCTTACAGAAAGTAAATGATCTGCAGAAGCAGGCCGATACGGCAATTGAAGATTTTGCGGCAGGTAAAACAGGCAATATTCATGAGACCATGATTGCTGTTGGAAAGGCCGATCTGGCTTTCCGTCTGACCATGCAGGTTCGCAACAAAATTGTCGAAGCCTATCAAGAAGTCATGCGAATGCAGGTATAGAGAGAATCAGCTTGATAAAGTCTACAGCCCCCGGAAATATCCGGGGGCTTTTTTTTCTCCTGCATTCGTGGAAAACTTTAGAGGTAGGGCTAGGGTTTGTACTTATCTGCGATCACTCTTGTTTTAAATAGCCGCTCTTGCTTCCTTCAAATAGGCTTCAACAGCCGTTTGCAGCGCATCGGATTGAGTAGAAAGGTTGGTCGCGGCAGTATTGACTTCAGCGGCTATATTGCCTACGTTTTCTGCTGAGTTGGAGACTTCGACGATATTTGAAGTCATTTCCTTTATTCGTGCGGAAGTCTGTTCTATATTGCGGGCTATTTCATTTGTTGCAGCACCTTGTTCTTCTACAGCCGCAGAAACGGAAGTGTTTGACGCGCTTATTTCTTCCACTTGATCCGAGATTTTTTCAATGCTGGATTTGGTTCCATCGATTGCAAATTCGATATTCGTTACGTAACCACGAATTTCCTCTGTTGCTTCGGCCGTTTGCTTGGCCAGATTTTTTACCTCATTCGCAACAACCGCAAATCCTCTACCGGCTTCGCCTGCACGAGAGGCTTCAATGGTGGCATTCAATGCGAGGAGATTGGTTTGTTTTGCAATTTTTTGAATAATATCTATCGCATTGCGAATTTGTTTTCCCGCCGTTTGCAATTCATTGACTTTTTGTGTTGTATCCGTCGTTACAAGGGTGGTTTCCCCAACAAGTTTGTTTGTTAATATAATTTGCTGGCTGATTTCATTGATGGATGCAGAGAGCTGTTCTGATGCGGCGGCAACTGTTTGAACATTGGCCGATGATTCTGCGGCGTGTTCGGTTAAAAGCATGGCCTGTGAGCTGGTTTTGCTTGCCACGTCTTCCATTGTTTTGGAAGATTGGTTCAATTCAAATGAGGAATTGACAATCATTCCCATAGAAGCTTCCACTGAATCTTCAAAGTGATCCGTTAGTTGTTTGAATTGTTGAGATTTATTCTTCATGGCCAGAAGAGCCCCATTGATCGTCTTGCTGGCAATGAGAAATGAACCTTCCATATTGGTTTCAATGATCTTTCGGAAATATTGGTTGTTATTGACATGTTCCATACAGGCTTTTGATTCACGGATGTAAGCGTCGCAACGATCCACTAGATCGTTTACAGTATTGAGCAGTTCTCCTAATGGTCCCGTGGATTTAATGTCAGTGATACGTACTTCAAAGTTGCCAGCACATATTTGTTTGATCGTAACCAGTGCTGTTTCAATTTCTGCAACGTTGACGCTTTCATCCGAAGGAGTGCTCACAGAAAAATGATTGAACTCTTTTTTTATTGGTATGTTCATTGATTTATACCCCCAGAGAAAATATGAATTCGTTGTATCCCAACTTGGCATCGCTTAAAAGATTGAGAACTGTTTGAAAAGCCTTTTCCATTCCCGTTTGAGGACTGGAACATGATTTTTCTATGCTCAATAAATTTTTGTACAGAGGAATAATATTTTCTTCCAGCACCTTTCTATTCGGGATACGTCGATTGGAATGATATCCGATGATATTGTTATTTATGTCATGGCTGGGGGTTACGTGCGCGAGCACCCAGTAGTGATCTCCGTTGAGAGAGCGGTTTAAAACATAAGCGAAAATTTCCTGATCTTTTTTTATTGTTTCCCACAGTAGGTAAAATACGGCCCGGGGCATATCTGGATGTCTGATGGTGTTATGAGGTTGACCCAGGCATGACTTTTCATTTGGGAAACCCGCAATTTCCAGAAAAGTACGGTTTGCATAAGTGATTTTTCCCTGTAGATCAGTTTTCGAGACGATAATGTCTTCAAAAAACCGTTCTTTTCCGGTCAATTGAGTATTTCCATAAAGTGCGCCCATTTTTAGATTCTCCAAAATTAAATAACTGCATTTGCGAAATAAATTAAGTCAATTGGTGAATTTAAAATCCCATTTATATCTTTAGATTTAATTATGAGAAGTCGCAGTTTCCCAAAATTTCTGTAATCTTTGGGCTTCCTTGACCTGTGCGCCAATTCGAATGCAATTCATGATTTCATAATTATCGAGTAGAGCTTCTGTCACTAGAGGATCGAGTTTGTTTTTTTGAATACATTCAAAAAACACGTTCTGGATTTTTTGTTCATTCAGTCCTTTTCGATAGGGACGGTCTTCTGCCAAGGCGGTAAAAATATCTGCCACCATCATGATTCTGGAGCCTATGCATAATTCTTCACCACTGTGTCCAAAAGGGTATCCTCTTCCATCAAGGGTCTCGTGGTGATTAGAAGCCCAACGAGTGATTTCTTCAAAGCCTGTGATCTGATCCAAAATAGAGTGGGTGTAATAGGAATGAGCATGCACAACTCGCCATTCCTTGGTGTTTAACTGACCCGATTTTTCCAAAATCGAATTAGGTACCGCCAGCTTTCCGATATCGTGCAGGTGACCTGCTATTTCCATTTTTTTGCAATCAAGAGCTGAAAAATTAAATAGGCTGGCGAGTTTCTGCGCGGTGGCGGCGACACCACTGGAATGAGTCGCTGTGAACCGGGATCGTGTGTCTATGATGACCGCAAAAAAACGAGACCAGTCACTCAAATCGTCCAATCCCAGCATGGTTTGCAGAAAACTAAATTTTCTACCCAGAATCCATCCTATGTTGGGTGATGCCAGATCCAGCCAGAAAGTATTTTTCTTTGAGATTTTTAGGAATACACTGACAAATTCAGAGGAGAACATCTTGTCTGATTGCCCAATGATATCTTTTTCTATTTCAGAGATTTGGGAAAGAATGGGTTGCTGATCGTTGACTAAAATCGCAATTCTATCCGCAAGATGAATCAGGTGGCTGGTGTAGGGTACCTTTTGATCTAAGGAAAGTTTTCCTTTGCCATGATCCCACCAGGTGTGGTGATACATGACCAGCGGTGCCAGATTGGCGAATGGAGAGAACTCTAACAATAATTTCGCACCTAAAATACCGTGGGTTTCACCACCACCGTACTCAAATTCAACACTATTGAGTCGGTCTTCAAAAGCTATAGCTCCTATATCGTGCAGGATAGATGCCAGATAAATTTTTTGTAGTTCATCGTGAGCGAATCCCATGAAAGATGCAAGGCTTGTGGCGATATAACAAACACGTTTATGGTGGTTAATAAGTTTAGGATCGATCAAATCCAGTGCGGTGGATAAGGAGGCCACCATATCAAATGATGATATGGAGATATCAGTAGTCGTTAAATTTTCCTGTGAATTTTTAGGAGAGAGCGATTCCATTATGTTGTCCTTAAAATTAATATTCACAACGTATGCTTAGGAATTTTCCGCTTAGCATTTAAATTCCGGAACGTGTCAATGACTTTGAGACACTGAAAGTGATTAATTAGTGTACTTTTCCAAGCTCTTCTCCAGTTTTGGCAGATTGATCCAAACTGCCGTCGGCAAGGGCGCGGGTTCTGGAATCTTTTTCACGAATCGCTCGGGATGCGCCTCGTATGCCTCAAGCAAAACATTTTCTCTCTGCTTCCGTATTTCCTCCGCTTGTCCATAATGAACAGCCTCTGGCGTGAACAATCCAATCCCGGAATGCCGATGCTCCTTGTTGTACCAATCAAAAAAACTTTGACTGTAAGCTCTCGCATCCTGAATGCAACCGAAACGATCCGGGAACCCGGGTCGGTATTTTAAAGTCTTAAATTGCGATTCGGAGAACGGGTTATCGTCACTGGTATAAGGCCGACTGTGAGTCTTCGTAACGCCAAGATCAGCCAGCAGGAAGGCCACGGCTTTGGATCTCATAGACGATCCGCGGTCGGCATGAAGCGTCAACTGGCCTTGCTGAATGCCTTGCTTCTCGCAGGTTTCCTGAATGAGTCTGGTTGCAAGCTTTGCCGATTCTCGATCCGCAACCATCCACCCGACCACGTAACGACTGAAAATATCGAGGATGACGTAGAGATAAAAATAGCTCCACTTGCGTGGCCCGAGCAGTTTGGTTATGTCCCATGACCAAACCCGATTGGGCGATGTTGCCAGTAACTCCGGTTTCTTGTACTTGGGATGCCTGAGTTGATCGCGCCGCTCCCGAACCTCTTTGTTCTCGTGCAAAATGCGGTACATCGTTCGGGCAGAGCAATGGTATTTCCCTTCATCGAGAAGGGTTGCGTAGATTTCCTGCGGTGCCGTATCAACAAAACGCTCCGAATGCAGGAGATCGAGCACGGTTTGTTTTTCGGCTGACCGCAAAGCCCTTGGTGAAGCAGGACGCACTGATTTCTTCTCAGGAAATAGCGATGGTTTGCAGGCTCGGTAATACCCGGCGCGTGAGACGCCGAGGGCCTTGCAAGCAGGCCAGACGCCGATATTATTTGATAGAGTTTGAGTGTGGGTCATGATTCGTTCTCGCTCCCTTCCGGGGAGGCGAGCGTGATCCCCAACATCTCCGAGACTTTTTTTTGGACGTCGATAATGATCTCGGCCTTCTTGAGGCGCAATTGAAGACGTTTGATTTCCCTCTGCTGGCGTGCATTTTCATCAGCGAGAGGATTTTTCTGTGCGGGCTTGCGTCCCCTCGTTTTCGGTTTGAGAGCTTGCAAAGAACCGGCGTCGCGTTGACGACGCCAGACACTCAAGTGAGAAGCGTAAAGCCCTTCGCGACGAAGAAGCGCGGAGATTTCCCCAACCTCCGAGCAGGCGTCCACCTGGCGCAGAATATTCAACTTGTAGTCGGCGGAGAAGCGTCGCCGTTTTGCAATTTGCGAGACTTCCGGGTTGGGCGGTTTCACGGCAGACTCCAAGGGCGGAGAAATTTGATTCGGGTTATCATCCCTCCCGTTCACTCCAGTCGCCTTGAAGGCTCCTTCCATTACCGGGATGGATTTCATTGTCTTATTCATGATATTTCACCTCACCGCCCTACAGTAATTTAAGAGGGGTAAAGTGTCTCACTCATATTGGCACAGAGGGTTCAACAGTACGGATATAATTATCAATACAGTAGCTGTAATTTACAGACAACTAAGATAGTTTCTCTAAGAGATTTATTCCGTATTTTTTATAATTTTTTTTTAATACAAAAAGTGAATATCACTCTATGATTGACATGAAGCTGAATCACTTAAAGTTTTTTGAGGCTTTTTTGTTTTTTCTTGTGTCCAAAACACTTAGAATACAAAAACAAGTTATCTTGACGGATAGGGACACGGGATTATAAATTTTAAGGAGATACAGCGATGCGGTTTAATGTTTTGCATAAATTATTTTTATCTTTAACGATGCTTTTGTTTTTGACTGGAAATAGTTACGGGCAGGCCATGGGGCATGCCAGCGTTGCCTTGGGCCATGGTGAAGAAGGTTTTTTACATTTGGAAGAAATGGTCAAACATCTGGAATTTGCATTGCAAATGGATGATGCCAGTCCCGAACTGAAGCAACATGGTCAAACGGCGGTGAATCATGCAAAGGAAGCATTGACACATTACAGCGAAGCATTGAAGCATGCCTCGGAAGCACTGGGTCGCCCGATGAGAAATGAGATGATGGAGGAAGGATCACAACACGAGCACGGTCATGAAGGTAGCCAGGAAGAAGGTTCTGGTGGTTATGCACCTCCCGCTCCGGGTCCCGAGGAAGGATCACATCACTAAGAGATCGGTTTGAAAAATTCGTATGGGCTAAAGACGGGCGGGCCGATTTGAAAAGCACGAGTTGAATCTTGACTTTACAGGGGAAATGAATTTGTTAAAAATATTCTCAGTCAAGCCATTGCAAAAAGTGTAGATCGAGTTGGAGTTGGAGGTGTTTTTTATGATTCGTTTTTGGGAGGACCAATGAAGATTTTCCCATTTTCTTCACGCACATGAAAAACAACGGCTTTGAGGTGAGGTCCTTTGTTGCACTCGCCGGTATTCAAGTCGAAGCAGAAACCATGATTCGGGCATTGAATGGTTTCACCCTCCAGAGTGCCGCGAAATAAAGGTGCTGTCAGTTTGTGCGGGCAAGCATCGACAATGGCGTGATAATTTCCATCTATATTAAAAACGCTGATCCTCTGCCCGTCTTTTTCGATGCGTAGTCGTTGCCCAACGGGGATGGAATTCCCCGCCATAAAGTAGTCTTCACTCATTAGGAATTTTCTATTGGCATATCAAGGTCTTGGCTCCAATCCCACCAGGAGCCGTCATAATTTCTTACGGGAAATCCAAGGTATTTGAAAACGAAATAGGCCATTGCCGAACGCACCCCACCGGTGCAGTAAACGACAACTTCCATTCCATCCTGTATGCCGTTTTTGTTCAGAATGGATAAAAGTTCAGGCTTACTTTTTAGTTGCCCCTGTTGATTAAAAAAATCACGCCAGTCAATGTGCTTCGCACCAGGAATATGACCTCCACGTGGTGAGCCATATGGCGTCGAGCCCTTATACTCTTTTTCGATCCGATTATCAATGATCGCGAGGTTCGCAGAGCCCAATCGTTGCTTTATCCAGTTTTTATCCGCACTGATATTCCAATTGAAGAGGATATCTTCAGCTTGCAAAGAAGTTGTCACCGTATCAAATTGTTTACCCCGAGATATTGCCCCGCCAGATTGGCTCCACTGATCGACCCCCCCATCCAATAAATACAGATTGGAGAAACCGTAAAACTCCAGCATCCAGTAAATCCTTCCATCGATACGCCAGGGATCAAGAGGATCGCCGTAAATGATGATCTCCTTAGACTTGTCAATGCCCAAAGCACTCAGCTTTTTAGCAATTTCGGTTTTATTTTTAATCAGGATGCCTGGAACGCCTTCTTTTTCAGTAAAATCTCGCCAATCGGAAAGATTAACGGAATCAGGAATGTGCCCGATAAAATATTTCCAGGCAGAGCGAGTATCAATGATAACGCGTCTGTCTGTGGAGAGTTCAGACAGCTGTTTTGAGTATATAAAACCACGATCCAAACCTTCTGCGATTGCGAAACTATTGAAGTAAAATGTGATACAAATGAGACCCAGAATGGGGATACTTAAAAATTTGTTTTTTCTTGACAAATATGCGAAGCCACTAGTAAGATCAACCTTCATTTTCGCTTAGAGTCCTGTTTTAGTATAGGATTAAATGCCTGCCTGTTATTCGTTCAGGGCTTGGCATTATTGGGACTATCAGACACTTATTCTTAGGTGAACCCAAGGGAGAGCGAATTCCCCGTCATTGTCCAAAAATAATAGTCGTATTGAGTCAGATCAAGTTGCAAATATCATACGTTTATTATAGTACAAACTGGGGAAGATTTTGCGTTTTTGATTTGGAAAATTCTCGAGCTTGGTGTTCGGGTTTATAGTATTTAAATAAAGGTAAATCAAAATATAATTTACAAAGGTTGATTGGGAGGAAAGTATGACCGACAGTAAAGACGGAAAAGAGAACGAAGAGAGCAAAGCGGAGGAAACTTCCGAGGATCGGCTTGAAGAGATTAAAAAGGAAGAAAATGAAGACGCCAGCTCTTATTATGCTCAAGGAGACAGTGAGGAAGATAACCTCGAAGCTGAATATGACAAGCCCCTTCCAGACGTAAATAAGGAAGTGGAAGATCTGAGCATGTTTAAGGCAATTGCCTTTTTAGGTTTTGGACTTCTTGGTATTGGTATTCTGTTTGTCCTGTTTTTCATCCGCGATCTGGATGACCGCCTGGTCAAAGCTGACTCTAAAGTCAACGAAGTGGATGCCAGCATCAAAACATTTGGTGCCAGCGTAACAGCTGTTGAAGACTCCGTAAAAGGTATGGGGACCAAGGTTGACGAGGTGGGCGCAACGGTTGCTGAGTTGAATGATAAGTTTGATCCACTGCGAAAAGAGATTGATGATAAATTTGAAACAGTCAATACAAACGTAGATAAGTTGAAGTCTAAGGTAGGGAACTACGAACGATCCATGGCTATTATGGAGCTCAAACGCGCTCTGGTTACTGTCACCGATCTTTCTATGGGTGATTCTGCAGAAGTCAAAGCCAAGTCCGGCAACATTGCCAAAAGTATCGAAGCGTTACTGAATGATTTTGGTGTCTCCTCCGGTTCGTCCACTGGCACCGTTGAAGTTCGAGAAGACGAGAGCGATCTGGATACTTCACACTCTAAAAGCCCGGCTCATGCAGAAGAGCACGTGAGCGAAGCTCCTGAAAAGCATGCCAGTGAGGCTGTAGAAGAGCACGCCAGCGGTAGTGAAGAGCCAGAAGGTGAGGCTGAGGACGGCGAAGCTGAAGATGGCGAAGATGGCGAGGATGGTGAAACTTCTGAAGGACACGACAGTGAAGCCCCTGCGGAGGAAACTCATGCGAGCGAAGCTGCTCCTGCTGAAGAGCATGCCAGTGAAGCTCCTGCAGAAGAGCATGCCAGTGAAGCTCCTGCTGAAGAGCATGCCAGTGACGCCCCTGCTGAAGAGCATGCCAGTGACGCCCCTGCTGAAGAGCACGCCAGTGAAGCTCCTGCAGAAGAGCCAGAAGGTGACGCTGAAGATGACGACGAAGATGAAAAGGAAGATGAAGACCTTTAGTCGAAGTCGCTATATGGGTGTGGAGGCTTAACTAAATTAGCGTATAATGGCAAGTCCCCCTCAATTATTGAGGGGGATTGTATCCGTTTATAACCCCTCTAGTATAAGACAAATAATGCCTGCTATTAAAATCATACTGACACTTCTATTTCTTATCATTGTCTCTGCTTTGGCCTTGGAAAATCTTGGTTCTATGGAGATCCACTATTATGATTTCCAACTTCAGGTGCATTCCTTTCACATTACAGTGATCAACGGAATTCTGACTGCATTCGCAGTTGGTTTTTTCATTGCATGGTTATTTGGAAAATTAGAAAAAGTGAAATTGTCGGGAGCTAATATGTGTCTTAACAGGACCGTTCGGTCTCTGGAAAAAGAAGTAGCTCATTTGAAAACTTCTCCTCCCGCAAATATTGCAGTCGCTAAGAGTCCCGAAAAAGTAGCCAACTGAGAAGACGAACGCAGTCAGTCGATTTTAATTTTAAGTGGAGGGCATTTGCTGGCTGATGCAGTGAATTCCTCCCAGGCCCGCGATCAAATCTGTAGAGTGAATGGGTACTATTTCACGATTTGGAAATAGAGGTCGCAGTAGTTTTTCTACGAGTTTATCCTTCTCCCCCCCGTAGGCTGGTAATAAAACCGTTCGATTCCCAATATAAAAATTAGCATAGCTTGCCGGCAGACGAATACCTTGATCCATGACCGGATCGGGCATAGGAAGAGGGATGACGGTTAAAGGATTCCCTTCCAGATCGGTTGCCTGTTCCAGTGTTTTGCGGTTTTTGGCAAGCCCCTCGTAATTGGGGTCCGCAGGGTTCTCCTCTACGACACAGACAACCGTAGAAGGGGAAACAAACCGGGCCAGATTATCGATGTGTCCATCGGTATCGTCTCCATCCAGAAAACCACCTTCCAGCCAAATCGTCTTCGATATCCCCAAATGATCCTGTAGATAGCGTTCCATTGCCTCTTGGGTGACCTTGCCATTTCGGCTTTCGTTGAGAAGGCAGGATCCGGTCGTCAAACAAAGGCCTTGACCGTTGACTTCAATGGCACCACCTTCAAGAACGATTCCCGGTTTGAATTGATCGATAGACAAAGCCGATGCGATATGGTCATTCACTTTGTTGTCCAGATTCCAGGGATACTTTCCGCCCCAGGAATTGAATCCCCAATTATTGAATGCCAGTTGTTTTTGGCCCTCAAATTCACGAATGATAAAATTAGGACCGTAGTCACGTATCCAGGAATCATTGTGCGCAATGATGTGCAGTTTGATTTGCTCAGAGGAAAGTTTCCTTTCCGCTAAAAGCATTTTTGCCTTATCGCGTCCGGCAAAATCATTGACCAGAATATGGACCGTTTCCTCGTTGCAGAGAGCTTGGGCAATGTCGATATAAACGGATTCAATGTCTGCCAGATTTTTACCTGGCCAGGTATCGGGATTGTGCGGCCAAGCAAGCCAAATGCCAGACTGCGGTTCCCATTCCGCAGGCATGCGGTAGCCAAGAGAAGCGGGATTATTTTTCATCGTCATAGAGCTTTAAAATATTTGAATAGGCGTCGACACGGCGGTCGCGCAGAAAAGGCCAGTTTCTTCGAGTCTCCTCAATGAGGTTCAAATCGCAATCCGCCAGCAGAATTTCCGCCCGATCATTAGGGCCCTGCGCGATGATTGCTCCAAAAGGATCGGATACAAAAGAATTGCCCCAGAATTGCAGGGCATCCTCTCGGCCAAAACGGTTCACTGATGCTACAAAAACCCCATTGCTTATGGCGTGCCCGCGTTGCACCGTTTGCCAGGCCTCCCTTTGCCGGGTTGCATATTGAGCATCGCAATCCTGAAATCCGATAGCGGTTGGATAGAACAGGATTTGAGCCCCGGTGAGAGCGGTCAAACGCGCCGCTTCCGGGAACCATTGGTCCCAGCAGATGAGAACCCCGATGCGTCCGTATCTGGTATCAAAACTGCGGAAACCAAGATCGCCGGGAGTGAAATAAAATTTTTCGTAAAAACAGGGATCGTCAGGGATGTGCATCTTCCTGTACATGCCCGCGATAGAACCATCGGCATCGATCACCACCGCAGAATTGTGATAGAGGCCCTGCGCTCTTTTTTCAAAAATCGGGACCACCATCACCACCTGATGCTTCAAGGCAAAAGCTTGAAACGCATTTGTTGATGGACCTGGAATGGTCTCCGCGAGGTCGAAGAGAGAATGATCTTCCGTCTGGCAGAAGTAGCGCGAACGATACATTTCCGGCAGGCAGACGATTTGCGCACCGCGCTCAACAGCCGTAGCGGCTGAATCCAAAGCCGTTTGCAGATTTGTTTCTGTGTCGGTAACGCAGACCGATTGGATCAGCCCCAGCCGAACGGTATTTGGAGAAGACATAAGATATAATTTTGAAGTAAGGAATTAATTTAAAACACATTCAGGGCAGAGCCTGAAAAATGATGAAAGTATAAGGAAAGTGAGAGGATTTCACAATTGAGAAAATGATACCCGTTGCTTTAGCCAGGTTTAATTCATTGTTTCATTTACTGATTTATGCTAGAAAATATAAAGGGAGCTTGAGATGAACCTGTATTCCGTAATGATGTACCTTTAATGATTTTTTGTTTTTCCCTACAGTTAAATAAAAGTTCTGTTACGCCCTTCAAGGATTTTTAACTTGCGGGGCTTTCTCTGTTTCCTTTTCTCTTGAATAAGAAAACGCTCTATAAATCGAGGCCAATGTGTGGGTTAAAAAAGCTTTCCGGGACTATTATAAGCCCAAGTTGAGACGAGAACTCAAGCGTGATCCCTCTCCTGAAGAGATGGACCGTCGTTTTGAAGAAATATACGCGAATGTGAATTGCGTTCTTTTGGTGGGTATCTATGAAGGCGTTGTCATCTCCTTTCACGAAATCGCCCAATTCACTTTGGAAGAGTTCAATCAATTTCGAGACCGACCTGAAGAGTACTTGAAAGATCGTTTTGGCGGCGGGAATTTTAAATTGAATTTTTTTGAAGGACCGTCATTTATCGTTTGCGTCAATTTCAAACCCAAGGGGGAACCCAAGTGGGAGCATCTGTTAAAATCCCCACCGGCTCAAGCAGCACGTAATAATCCGTAGCGAGTTGTCGTTATTTCTTGTCTCTATTCCTGGATACCTTCCCCCAACGTTTTCCCAATTTCTGGTAGTGAATGAATATTTCGATTGAAAGCAATGCCTCAACCGAGACTGCAGTGGGTCTCTTGTGGGACTGGTTGAAAAGCAATGAGAGTGGTATCGCCCGGGCAGAGGGTTTGCCGGGTTCCTCTAAAGCGTACTTGCTGGCGCAAATCAAAAAAAAATATTCCGGTCCCATTTGCGTGCTGTCTTCGGAATTCAATTCCGCTGAAACCCTGTTTGGCGATTTGAAGTATTTTGAGCGGGTTGTGAAATCTGGAACGACTCCTGGATTCTTCCCATCATGGGAAATTTTGCCCTATGAAAATATTTCTCCACTCAAAGAAACCGAAGGCGAAAGACTTTCGGTCCTGTCACATTGTCTGGAAGACAAGGATGTATTTCTTGTCACACCCCTGACGGCGTTTCTGCAAGCGGTAGTTCCTCCTAAAGAATTGGTCTCTCAAAGATTTCCATTGGCAAAAGGCGACAGTCTCGAACGCGAATTCCTGGAAACCTGTTTGGCGGAAAATGGCTACAACCGGGTATCGATTGTTGAAGTGAAGGGTGATTACAGTGTGCGCGGAGATATTGTTGATTTTTATATGCCCTCTGAACATGCGCCACACCGGATCGAATTTTTTGGTGATGAAATCGAAGCCATCCGCCAGTTTGATGGTGTCACACAAGTATCGACAAATGAATTGGAAAGTGTTTCTCTGTTTCCCGTAAAGGAAATTTGCCCCTCAGAAGGACAGGCAAAACGCGCGGTGGAGAAATTACTTGCAAGGGCTCAGAGTCAAAAGGCCGATGACCGTCATGTCAAAGAAACGGTCGAGCAGATCATGCAGTTGAGAATGTTCTCCGGGATGGAGCGGTATCTGCCTTTTTATTATGAGCAGAGATCTTTTTTAATGGATTATCTGCCCGAAGGCACTTTGCTGGTCATCGATGAAGAAGATGCCGTGCTTGAAAAAATGGATGCCTTCATCAATATTGCGGAGGAAGAATTCGCGTCTGGAGTGGAACGTGGCGATGCCTTGCCGCCGGTTGAAGATTTTTTCATGAAGCGGGACGAGTTTTTCTCTCGTTTGAAGGATAGTAAGATTTTATTCCTCAATGCATTGAAAATGAGCAGTGAGCCCGCAACCTTTCATTTCAACGTGTCCCTCAATCCACCGTTTCGCGGACAATTTGAAAATCTGGCGGAGCAGGCACTCAGTTGGGAAGGTGAGGATCGTAAAATCATCACGGTAGCCCCCACGAAGGGGCAAGCGAAAAGACTTCAGGAATTGCAGGACGAATACCGTTTGCATTACGACGTCGATCAAGGCGTGTTGAGTATGGGATTTGAGTTCCCAGAATTCGATACGGTTTTCGTCGCCGAACACGAAATTTTTGGTCGAGGTTATAAAGCACCGGCACGAAGAAAACCCAAATCACAAAGTTTTCAGAGAGGGTTTAAAGATTTAAAATCGGGGGATTATCTGGTCCATGTCGATTACGGCATCGGGCTCTATATGGGAACCCGTGAACTGACAACGGATTTCAGTGGCGGTGAATTTCTGGAATTATTATTTGCCGATAAAGAACGTCTCTACGTGCCCATGGAAGGTTTGGGTTTGCTCCAAAAGTATGTCGGCGCGGGGGAGGGGACACCGCCGTTGAGCAAGTTGGGCAGTGTTGCCTGGAAACGACAAACGGGCAAGGTGAAAAAGGCCTTGCAGGAAATGGCGGGAGATTTGTTAAAACTCTATGCGGTTCGAGAGTTGGCAGAAGGGCACGCCTATCGACCCAATCCCATTCCAATGCAGGAATTTGCCGACTCCTTTGAATACGTCGAAACAGACGATCAGTTGAAAGCGATTGAAGAAATCGAGGAGGATCTGGAAAAAGACAAACCCATGGATCGGCTCGTTTGTGGAGATGTGGGTTACGGAAAAACCGAAGTAGCGATGCGTGCGGCTTTTAAGGTGGCATTCGAGAAGAAACAGGTTGCGGTTCTTGTCCCCACCACATTGCTCGCACAACAACATTATAAAACTTTTCTCGAACGCTTCAAAAACGTTGCCTTGAATATCGCCTGCCTGTCCCGCTTTGTATCTCCTAAAGAGCAGAAACAGGTTTTGAAAGGCTTGAAGCATGGAGAAGTGGATATCCTCATAGGCACCCATCGCATCCTGTCAAAAGATGTTCAGTTTGCTGATCTTGGATTGGTCATCATTGATGAAGAACAACGTTTCGGCGTCAAACACAAGGAAAAGCTCAAACAAATGCGGT
>PCWG01000029.1 GCA_002787235.1 Nitrospinae bacterium CG11_big_fil_rev_8_21_14_0_20_45_15 | reverse complement strand
GGCTGAAACTCAAAGGAATTGACGGGGGCCCGCACAAGCGGTGGAGCATGTGGTTTAATTCGACGCAACGCGAAGAACCTTACCTAGGTTTGACATGTACGGAAAAGCCGTTGAAAGACGGTGTCTCTTCGGAGGCCGTATGCAGGTGCTGCATGGCTGTCGTCAGCTCGTGTCGTGAGATGTTGGGTTAAGTCCCGCAACGAGCGCAACCCCTACCTTTAGTTGCCAGCGAGTCATGTCGGGAACTCTAGAGGGACTGCCGGTGATAAACCGGAGGAAGGTGGGGATGACGTCAAGTCCTCATGGCCTTTATATCTAGGGCTACACACGTGCTACAATGGCCGGTACAAAGAGTTGCAATACCGCGAGGTGGAGCTAATCTCAAAAAACCGGTCCCAGTTCGGATTGGAGTCTGCAACTCGACTCCATGAAGTTGGAATCGCTAGTAATCGTGGATCAGAACGCCACGGTGAATACGTTCCCGGGCCTTGTACACACCGCCCGTCACACCATGAAAGCCGATTGTACCAGAAGTCACGATGCTAACCTTCGGGGGGCTACTGCCTAAGGTATGGTTGGTGATCGGGGTGAAGTCGTAACAAGGTAGCCGTAGGGGAACCTGCGGCTGGATCACCTCCTTTCTAAGGAAATTGAAGGTTTACCTTCTATCTATCCTAGATCAATACTCGCAACTTCGTTAACGCCTATTCGTATTTAAAAAATACCTAGTCCCCCTCAGGGGCATCTTTGGTAGACCGCCTTATTCAGTGATCTTAATTTAGGATTGCTTATTTGAAGATAAGAGTCATTAGAGATTCCAGAGGATGTTGAGCCTGGAGCCATCGCAAAATCGGGCCTATAGCTCAGTTGGTTAGAGCGCACGCCTGATAAGCGTGAGGTCGATAGTTCGAATCTATCTAGGCCCACCATTTTTCTTCTTGATAAGATGAGGGAGAAGATGAGGAAACGAGAAACTATGGGGGTGTAGCTCAGCTGGGAGAGCGCCTGCCTTGCACGCAGGAGGTCATCGGTTCGAGCCCGTTCACCTCCACTTTTAGTGTCTCGTGAGACAGCAAACCGAATTTAGCAGACAGAATTTAGACAGATACAGATTAAGAAAAAAAAGTATAAAAGTATAAAAGTCTGAGATTTATCTCAGACGAACGTTCTTTGACAATTGAATATCGTTTGAAGTAGCTGAGAAACAAATTTTGGTCAAGCGTAAAAGGGCTTATGGTGGATTCCTTGGCGTTGACGGCCGATGAAGGGCGTGGCAAGCTGCGAAAAGCTTCGGGGAGCCGCTAACAGGCGTTGATCCGGAGATACCCGAATGGGGCAACCCTGCACAGGGAATGCTGTGCAATCTATAACTGAATCCATAGGTTATAGAAGACAACCGGGGGAATTGAAACATCTCAGTACCCCGAGGAAAAGAAAACAAAAGTGATTCCCCTAGTAGCGGCGAGCGAACGGGGAAGAGCCTAAACCGTACATACGTGATAGCTCGTGGGCGTTGTGTGTATGGGGTTGTGGGGTCCAGTCAGGCGGAGCTACGAATCTGCCGGAATGTAAAAAAAATATGATTTAGTTTAAGGAGCTGGAAAGCTCAGCCATAGACGGTGATAGCCCGGTGAGCGAAAAGTCATATTCATTCTTGATTGGATACCCGAGTACTGCGGGACACGAGAAATCTTGCAGGAATCTGGGAGGACCACCTCCTAAGGCTAAATACCAGTCAACGACCGATAGTGAACAAGTACCGTGAGGGAAAGGTGAAAAGTACCCCGTTGAGGGGAGTGAAATAGTATATGAAACCATAAGCCTACAATCAGTGGGAGCACTATATCTTTGGTTCGCCAAAGACAGGTGTGACCGCGTACCTTTTGCATAATGAGCCGCCGAGTTACTCTATTCAGCAAGGTTAAGCCGATAGGCGTAGCCGTAGCGAAAGCGAGTTTTAATAGAGCGTATAGTTGAATGGAGTAGACCCGAAGCCGGGTGATCTACCCATGGCCAGGATGAAGCGAAGGTAACACTTCGTGAAGGTCCGAACCAGTAGTCGTTGAAAAGACTTTGGATGAGCTGTGGGTAGGGGTGAAAGGCTAATCAAACTCGGCAATAGCTGGTTCTCCCCGAAATAGTTTTAGGACTAGCCTTGTATAAGATAGTCAACGGAGGTAGGGCGCTGGATGGGCTAGGGGCCTCACCAGGTTACCAAACCCAACCAATCTTCGAATTCCGTTGATGGTAATACAGGAGTCAGACTATGGGTGATAAGGTCCATGGTCAAAAGGGAAAGAGCCCAGATCGCCAGCTAAGGTCCCTAAAATAGACTAAGTGGGAAAGGCTGTGGGAATACACAGACAATCAGGAGGTTGGCTTAGAAGCAGCAATCCTTTAAAGAAAGCGTAATAGCTCACTGATCAAGTGCACCTGCGCCGAAAATATAACGGGGCTTAAGTCTATTACCGAAGCTGCGGATTGGAAACGGTTTCGATCGTTTCCTCTGGTAGGGGAGCGTTCCATGCAGGGTTGAAGCTCGATCGTAAGGACGGGTGGACCGCATGGAAGTGAGTATGGCGGCATAAGTAACGATAAAACAGGTGAGAAACCTGTTCGCCGAAAATCTAAGGTTTCCTGAGGAAGGGTAATCCTCTCAGGGTAAGTCGGCCCCTAAGGCGAGGCTGAAAAGCGTAGCCGATGGGAAACGGGTTAATATTCCCGTACCACCAAAACCGCGTTATTAGCGATGGGGTGACGTAGAAGGGTAATCTATCCGGGTGTTGGAAGTCCCGGTCCAAGCAAGTAGGGGGACAGTTTAGGCAAATCCGGACTGTCATTCAACCCCGAGACGTGATGGGGAGCTTCTCTTTCGGGAAAAGCGAACTAGATGATCCCATGCTACCTAGAAAAACCTCTAGTGAGCTGTTTAGGTGACCGTACTACAAACCAACTCAGGTAGATAGGTAGAGAATACTAAGGCGCTTGAGAGAACTCTGGTTAAGGAACTCGGCAAATTGGCTCCGTAACTTCGGGATAAGGAGCGCCTCCGGTAGGTGAAGGGACTTGCTCCTGGAGCCCAAGGAGGTTGCAGTGACCCGGTAGCCGCGACTGTTTATTAAAAACACAGGACTCTGCGAAGTCGCAAGACGATGTATAGGGTCTGACGCCTGCCCGGTGCCGGAAGGTTAAAAGGAGGGGTTAGCTTTCGAGCGAAGCTCCGAATTGAAGCCCCGGTAAACGGCGGCCGTAACTATAACGGTCCTAAGGTAGCGAAATTCCTTGTCGGGTAAGTTCCGACCCGCACGAATGGCGTAACGATGGCTACACTGTCTCAACCAGGGACTCAGTGAAATTGACATACCGGTGAAGATGCCGGTTTCCCGCGACAGGA
>PCWG01000011.1 GCA_002787235.1 Nitrospinae bacterium CG11_big_fil_rev_8_21_14_0_20_45_15 | reverse complement strand
ATCAGAAGAATTATAAGGGGTCAAATCTTCATTTTATATATTACACGAGATCAATAGTTTTCAGCCTACTAAAATTCAAGTCTTTTATTCTATGATTGCAGTCGATTGAAGAGGCTTTTGTGAGGGGATGAAGAGGTTCCAGGGTTCTAAAATCAGTTAAAGTTCAGGCCCCATATGTTTGATGAACAGATGCATGAGTTTGGGATCAAAATCGCCGGCCATCTGTTTGGTCATGAGTGCCAGTGTATCGAACGGACGCATTGCAAGTTTGTAGGAGCGTCGTGTGGTAAGTGCATCGTAAACGTCCATTATTTTACAGATTCGGGCGTACACAGAAATCTCTTCTCCTCGAAGACCGAGCGGATAGCCGCCGCCGGCGAATTTTTCGTGATGTTGTCCCGCCATGCAAACCACTTTACTGCCATAGCATTGCATATCTGCAAGAATTTTTTCGCCTATGGGTGCGTGGGACTTCATTGCCTCAAATTCTGCATCGCTCAATTTGCCATTTTTGTTAATGAGCTCACTGTCAATTTGGCTCTTGCCGACATCGTGTAACATCCCTCCCAGCCCGAGGGCTTTGATTTCTTCTCGCGGCATTTTTATTTTTACTCCGAGAGTCATGCAATAGAGTCCAACGTTTACACTATGAGTGTGAGTGTAATAATCCTTGCTTGTCAAAGTTGCGATGCCCTTAAAGCCAAAATTGGTTGTGGACATGCACTCTTCCATCATTCCCATGACTTCTTCAGAGGATTCCAGAATTTTTCCTGATGCATTGTAGTCGAAGAATTCCTTCATCACTCCCTTGGATACTTCGTACACCTTTTCAGCTTTTTTTTCGACAGGAACAGATGCATCTGAGACAAAGTCACGCAAGGAATGAGTTGCATGGCGATAGTATTTGAATAAATCCTCTTCTTTGATGTAGAAGCTTATTTCGTGATCACCCGACTCTACCATCCGTCTGATGCGGTCTTGATGTTCTGGGGCAGAACTGGCGAAGCGGATGAATTTCGTCGTGCCAAACTCTTTTGTTTTGGTGAATATGTCAAAATCCTCCCCACCATTTCTCAAAAACTCAAGGTCGATGGGGCGGTATTGATTTTCTATTTCATTGCTCATAATCGGTCAAAATTCAGGTTCAGTTCTTGTGTAACCATTTTATATCACTTATCTATTTTGTCCAGTTCAGTTATGAAATTTATAATGGTGCGGGTACACCCTAAAAGATCTGGAATGGATAAGCTTTCACCCGGCTCATGCATCCGAGATTCGGTATCGTAAGCCCCCAGACACAGAGGGGGTATGGGGCCGAGTGCTTCCATGAGCTTGGGAACAAAGGGAATGCTCCCTCCACACCCATATAGACATGGCTTTGTGTGATAACCAACTTCGAGAGATTTCAGAATCTGTTGGAAAATCGGGTCTGATATTTCTGTTCGCCAGGGGTTTGCCCCTTTATCGCTTTTGATTCTGAGTTGAAATCCTTCGGGCGCATGTGCGAGTAAATGCTTTTTTAAATGATCTTGTGCTTCTTCATGAAGGTTCCCTGCGGCGATCCGAATTTCCACAATTGCTTTAGCAATGGATGAGTCGAACAACCGGCCTTGATCCTTTTGCGAAAGATTTAATGAGCGCGTTTCAATGTTCAGTGAGCCGTAATGGTTTGCGATGCTTTCGACCATTTTGGCGATTTGCAATTCGGCAATGGGAAAAGGGCCGCCGGTGACTCCTGAATGGGGGTCTTTGCTGGATGCGGTCATGATGAGATCGAATTCGGCCTGCCCTGTATTTTGCGAAATTTTTTCAAACTGGACCTGCAAGTGGAATGTATTCTTTTCTTCGATCAAACTTCTCAGACCCTGCTCCAGATTTTGTTCAATCGGAGAGCCTTTGAATTTGATGCGAACGCCTGCCTGACCCAAAACAACGCTTCCTGTGACGCGATGTCCGGGACGAACGTTTGCGAATGATTTGCGTAATTGAGCGGCGAGAACCGATTCCTTGTCGTCGGGAACGGTCATTGCAATTGCTGGCAAGATGCCGGCCATGTCTCGCAAGTCGTTGACGGTCATGGGTACCTGACGCAACCCGTCTCTTTCCTCGTCGGTCAGAGGGATGTCGGCTTGGGCAATTGCGTCGACGGCAAGGGAATGGTTCTCATGAATAAGGCTTGCCAGTATTTTGTAGAGTACCGTTTGAGGATCCTCTGGGTTTGAAGGATCTACCTTTTCCAATTCGATTTCGGATTGGAGGATGCCGCGCAACGAAGCGGTGAGACCAGGGACACCGGTGGCAGGATTGACCACGTCGGTGATGATGACGCAGTCTATTTCTTTGAAAAAATCGGGGTTTTGTTTGATTTGAAGGGAGAGGGAGTGTGATCCGCATTCCTCCTCGGTTTCGTACATTATTTTTATATTGCAGGGCATTTTTGAAAACGGATCTTCGTTCCCCTCGGCCTCGAGAGTTTTCAACAGAGCGTGAACGCTCATGCCAATAGAGATGACACCACTCAGATCATCCGCGGCACCGCGCCCGTAGGCACGGGTTCGATCGGCGTTCCAAGTCAACTCAGTGGGGGGGACTCCATCCCATTTCAGGAAATTTCCATCATCCATATAGGGTTGTTTGTCCAGATGCGCGTAAAAAAGGATGGTGGGTTTTTCGGGGTCCAAAGGACCTTGCGCCAACAAAAGGGGAAAGGGATGCGCCGATCCCGATGTATTTTGATTGATTTTTATCGAGGTAAAGCCAATCTGTCGTAAATAATCCTCTGCCAGAGCGAGGATTTCTTTCATATCGCTAGGAACTTTGCGGTCTCCCTCAAACTCGGCAACGCCAAAGCTTCGGCTATCGACTGCCACCATTTTGGCGAGATAAGCAAAATGCCATGCAACAAATTTGTCATCGGGTTCAATCAGATGACGTGCATCCTGATCTAATTTCTTATGCGTCATTATTTAGTTGTTTGTGGTGAGATAGAATTACGTGCTTTATCGGCAAACGGGTATCTTTACTTACATGAGTCGTTGCTATAGTATATAGGCGATTTTATAAAAATTAAATGTTCGTTTTAATGCCAGGTCATACCTTTAAATTTTTCATTGTTTTTTATGCAGATACGAGTGTTAAATTTCTTTCGACTGATCGGTATTTTCAGAGAACGCGCGAATTGGCCGTTGATCAGACGCTCGCGACGCGAACTGAGTGACTTTGTTCTATGTCGTAGCGGGATCAGAAGAAAAAGTTTGATCTATGCCGCTTTCCACTGGTTTTATCTATTAAAAGGATTGGACCTGTTGGTCTGGCGTTTGGAAACATTTGGTATCTTGTTTCCGTCAGAACGTTCGCAGGAGGAAAGGCAAGAGCTCAACCGATTGTTATAAGAATTGGATTCGTATCCTATAGAGAACGGAACCCCTGCTGTTCCTTTCGCATCAGTCATTGACCCTTTCACACATCAATTTGACGCTCCCTGCTTATGACCGTGGCTCCCTTTCTTTCCCTTGTGGTTCCTGCCTACAATGAAGCCATCCGTTTCCAAAAAACCCTGCCGGTTTTGAGAGAATTTTTGAAGCTACAAAACTACTCATGGGAATTGTTGATTGTAGATGATGGCAGTATCGACGGCACTGCGGATGTTCCTGGGAAATATTTCGACGATTCGGAATGCCGGGTCATTCGTCTGAAATCAAATCGCGGAAAAGGTTATGCGGTGAGAACAGGGGTTGCATCGGCACAGGGAAACCGGGTTTTAATTTCGGATGCCGACCTTTCCACTCCACTGAAAGAAATTGAGAAATTGTTCGATGCATTGGAACAGGGTGCGGATATAGCGATTGGCTCACGTTCACTTGCTGAATCAAACGTTGTTGTCAGGCAAAAATGGTATCGTCAGGGCATGGGGCGTTTCTTCAATACATTGGTTCAGTTTTTGACTGTAAAAGGGCTCATTGACACACAATGTGGGTTTAAATGTTTTGAACGCGAAAAGTTTCAATCAATTTTTTCAAAGATGACGATTGAACGATTCAGTTTTGATGTCGAACTGTTATTCATCGCGCAAAAATATGGAATGACGATCAGGGAAATCCCGGTAGAATGGCACCATGTCGAGGCCTCCCGGGTCCGTATCTGGATCGATCCGGCTTATATGTTCCTGGGATTGCTCAAAATTCGTCTGAATGACTGGCGAGGACTTTACAACGAGATACCCGACTCAATAACTTCTCAGTAGGCCGAAGGTGTTTTGAAAATATCAAATCAAGAATAAGTGTGCTCGCAAAGGAAACAAATGCTGAACGATAGAAAATTTCAATTGGTTTTTTTAGTTTACTCAATGATTTTGATTTTTTTTGGGCGTCAATTGGACGGAGGTCTCTCCAATTTTGACGATGCTTATTATGCTTTGAAGGCCAAGCAAATATTTGATTCCAACAGCTTATGGGTTGTTACTTACATGGATGGCCCCTCATTTGAAAATCCACCCTTCGTATTTTGGCTCACGGGTTTGGCGTACAAGGTATTTGGTGTTTCGACCTATGCCGCAACATTTTTCCCGGCACTCATGGGAATGGCTACCGTTCTGATGACCCGTTCATTGGCCAAAGAAATTTATAAAGACGATTGGATTGCTTTTTTTGCCGCATTCATATTGATCTTTCCCGGAATGTATATCGATGGTGCCCGTCGAGCCATGTTAGACGTTCCATTGGCCTTTTGCGTAACAGCGGCCATGTACTGTTTCTGGAAAGCGCAAAAAGACGGCAGGTTTTATATCCTTTATGCTGTGTTCACAGCCTTTGGAGTCTGGACGAAAAGTATTTTAGGCTTTTTCCCGTTGGTGATAGGCTTTTTCTTTATCTTGGCCCGGGATGGTTGGAGAGGCCTGTTCAATCGGCGTTATTGGGCAGGATGGTTGCTGGCGGTGATTCTGGGTTCGCTTTGGTTTCTGGTGAACTATTTAAAATTTGGAAATGATTTTATAGAAGGACATTTTCTGCGTGCGCATATGACTTTATTTGGTGTCAGTCAAAATGCCACAGAGAGCGACCCTTTATATTTCCTGGGATATTTCCGCGATTTTGGGAGAAACTATTGGCCCTGGGTACCTTTCACAGCGGTGGCCATGGTTGTTTTTGGCCGTCGAGCGTTCAAAGAAAAAGATTCAGCCACCTTGTTTCTGTTTTTATGGCCGACGGTGGTTATCTGCATCATGAGCTACAGTGCCAATCAAACCCTGCGATATCTGTTTATGATTTTCCCCGCCCTCGCGATTGTCACAGCCAAGTCGATTTCTGACTGGACGAGTGAAAAATTCAGGCAAAAGTTATTGTATGTAAGCATTGGAACGATCATGGTGACCGCCATTGTTATCAATGCGACACCGCTGGAAGTTAAAGTTTCGTTGAAACCCAGCAGTGTTGAAGTCCGCAAGCTGGCTTCCATCATCAATTTGAACGTTCCCCCGGATGGAAAGGTGGGCTCTTATAAACTTTCGAAGTGGAATCCGAAGCAGTCGGTTATTTTTTATTCCGGGAGAAATCTGGACTATCCCCTTCAGGAGCCGGAACAATTGTTTGAGGCCATTGAAAAAGATCCTAGATCCACCTGGCTTACAGCAACGTTTCAATGGCGAAAAATGGAAGAGCTTTTCCCCGGAAAATTCTATTTGATTCAGGCCGAAAAAACTTATGCCTATTTCACCTCGGCTGAAAATAGAAAAAATGTTCGGTACGATTTTTCAGAAGGTGATTTCCCGCCCGTGAGATAAGGGCAGAGTCTGAATCAATGTAAACCGGATTTCGTTGTACTTGCGGGTTAGAAAGTGGAAAAAAGAACATGAGTTTCCAGCAGATCGTCCCTATGCTGGAGGATACCGTCGCTTAATATTTTGCCGATCAAACCTTTGTCCTGTTTTTTGCTTTGCCAAAGTTGATCTTCTGCAATCTTTCGCAATGGCAAATTCTGGAAATTTGTTTGCCAGTCCTTTTCTTTCATGACAATAAATTTCTGACCGGGTGTTTGGATGAAATGGATGAGTTCCTTTATCTCCTCAAAATTATAAGCACTTTGGGCCGTCATGATTCCCAGACGAGCGCGATGACTGGAGCCTTGAAAAAGAGCCAACTCTTCTTTTCCTGATCCTACTTCCAAAATTTTATCAGCGAATACTTGCATTGGAGAACGGTTGAAATAGGTCTGAACCGAGCCACTGACAAGAGTTAAAAGCAGGACTTGTAAGATTCCGGTCGCAATAATCACACGCAATGATTTCCCTGCACGGTACCCATAAAACAGCAGGGTCGTGCCCGGCAATAACAGGATGGGCAATAGAAGTACGGACAAAGGCACCGGTGACAATGGGTACACAAGGCAAAGAGCGAGAGCAGACGCAATTGCGATTAGCCCATAAATTCCCAGCGTTGTGTAAAAAGGGATTTTGAATAAGATCGACTTCAATCCGTTGGGGTTGGCGTTGAGTTCGATAAAAAAGTGAGCCAGCAAAGCCGCCATGGCGGGTGCAACGGGTAGAAGATAGCGGCTGTGTTCTATCCGGAACAGGGTGAACACGATGATAGGTGCGAATACCCAGGTCAGACAAAAAAGCAGGGATGGATTCTCGCGAAGAGAGCCCGCGACGAATCGTATTTTTTTCCACGGGGATAATTTTAAATTTTTAAAGCCCTCCTTTTGTTTCCACCCTGACCAGTAAAGCAATGCGGAAATGAAAAACAGGGACCACGGCAGATTGTAACGAATGAGAACGCCGAAATAATAAAATGAAAAGGGCAGGTCGTGGATGACGCGATTTTTGATCTCCGCACCGAGAATGTGATTTTTGAATTCATCGCCATGCAATAGCCACATCGTTAAAAACCATGGCAGATTCATGGCCAGTATCAGGACAAGACCCGACAAAATTCTAAACTCGCGCAACGGGATTTTCTCTTTTTGGAAGAAGCGATAGAGAATCAGAGAAGATGCGGGTATCAGCACCGCAGGTGGACCTTTAGTCAGAAAACCAAGGCTGATGGAAAAGTAAAATAAATAGAGCCAGCCTATGCGAACTCTGGTATTTTCAACGCTCCGAAGGCTACAGTAAAACGCCGAAAGAACGAAGAAAGCCATCATCATATCGGTAATCGCCCAACGCGAAATCTGGAAATGCAGATAGAGCCCCGGTAAGATGAAAGCACTCAGCCAGGCGGTAGGCTCGTCGAATAATCGGCGTGTCAGAAAAAAAGTCAGCGCAATGCAAAGAGCACCCATGAAGGCAGAGACCAGCCTGGCAGAGACATGCCCCGGTCCCAACACTTTATAGTTGAGCGCGACGGCCCAGTAGTAAAGCGGGGGTTTGGCAAAGCGTTTTTTATCCTGATAGACCGGCGTGATATAATCTCCGGTCTCGACCATGTTGCGAACCGATTCGACGTAAAAATTTTCGTCGGTATGGTAAGGCGGGATTGCTTCGATATGAAAGCTGAATGCCGCGAAGCACAGTGTCGCCCACAAGAATATCCATAACGGAGTTCTCAGTATCAGGGAAGGTACAAAATTGTTGGTGCTCATAGATGCGAATCGTAGTCCAGAAAAGGTAAACTGCAGGTCTGTATTATACACGGAAATAGAGAAGCAATTAAACCGACATCACAAAAGGTTCACACCGCGGTTGGAGGAGAGCAATCATTGAAAATCAGTTTCTTATGCTTCGATCTGTCTGACAATTCGTTGGGCCGGGCGGCGTTATTGGCTCAAGCAGTTTCCCGGGTTCATGATGTCGAATTGATTGGCCCCATCAAACCGAGTGGTTTGTGGGAGCCAATGAAGGATATAAAATTGCCCATCAAATCCTTCCCCTGGAAACGGTACCCTGCATTTCTACCCACGTTGGGCAAGATGATAAAGGCGATCGACGGCGATATCGTGGTTGCCTGCAAACTGCGCCCGACCAGTTTTGGAATCGGAGCGATAAAAAATATAGTCTCCAAAAAAAAACCGCTCATCGTTGATATCGATGATTGGGAGCTGGGGTTTTATCTCCACTCAGGATTTTGGGGAACGGTGGGTCGGTCTTTTAATTTATCCAATCCCAATGGATTGCCTTACACCTGGTTGATGGAGCAGTGGGTTGGGCGGGCCGATTCCATTATTGTGAGCAATCGTTTTTTGCAAAATCGATTTTCGGGGACCCTGTTTTATCACTGCAGGGACACCCAAACGCTCAATCCGGAAAAATTTGATGCTCTGGCAATGAAGAAAAAGCTGGGATTGGAATCTAAAAAAATTGTTATGTTTTTGGGTACACCGCGTGCGCATAAAGGCATTGAGGACTTATTTGATGCGCTTGAGGATATTCCTGATCCTTTGGTTTGTGTAGTTGTGATCGGGGCGGGAAAAGAATTGGATGATAGGGTCAAACGTCATGAAAAATTCAGGGAACGCATCAAAATTTTCCCCAAAGTGCCTTTCGATCAACTGCCGAGTTACCTTTCTTCGGCGGATATCATTGCCATTCCACAACGCGCAACCAGTGATACGGCGGGGCAAATGCCCGCAAAAATATTCGATGCCATGAGCATGGCCAAACCCATCGTTGCAACACGCGTCTCAGATATTTCCGAAGTGTTGGACGATTGTGGCTATCTGGTCGATCCCGATAGCCCGAAACAGTTGGCCTCGGCGATTAACAGCATTCTGGACAACCCAGAGGAGGCGCAAAGAAAAGGCGCGTCGGCACGTCAACGCTGTCAGGAATTTTACGATATTAAAATATTGGAGGCTGGTTTGTTGAAAATGTTTGAGACGGTGAAGACAGGGAGGAAGCATTGAACACACCTCTGGCCGAAAGGATACCGCCCAAGGCGCGTATTCTTTTAATCAAACTGAGATCCATAGGCGATGTCATCTACAACACATCGGTTTACGCTTCGTTGAAGAAGCGTTTCCCCGATTCGCATTTGACGGTTTTGGTAGAGCCTGCATCTCTGGATATTGTAAGAAGTCATCCCGATGTGAACGAGGCACTGTGTTTTGAAAAAGGCGGCTTTCTAAAAGAGGCAAAATTTTATCTGGATTTATTTTGCAGACGCTATGATGTTGCCATCGATATGCACGAAGGAACGCGTGGAGCGGTCATGTGTTTTGTCAGTCAGGCAAAATATCGCGTTGGCAACAAATATGCCAAACGGTCGTTTCTCTACAATGAAAAAATAGATTTTTCAGACCTCAAGCCGCGCTATCCCATCGATTACCAGGTGGCCCTGATAAAAAAAATGGGTGCCGAATTCGATACGCCCATGCCAGACATTCATTTCGATGATGTCAGTCGTTTGAATGCCGAACAACTATTGCGGAATCAGGGAATCGAAAAAGGCGAGGCATACGGAATCGTTCATTGCGGAACGCGAAGGAAATACGACCAATGGCAGTTCAAGAAATTTGCCGAGTTGGCGGAAGCACTTCCCGCTCGTTTTGGGATCAAAACTCTTTTGACTTGTGGGCCGGGAGAAGACGATCAGGCGCAGGAGGTATTGAAGCATATACAGGGAACAGCTCCTGTTTTTCTGACCGCACCGCTTCAAGAGCTGGGCTGGATCACACGTTCCGCGCAGTTTGCTGTTTGTCATAACGGGGGTTATATGCATCTGGCATCGGCCTTGCGAATTCCGGTAATTGCTTTGTTTGGTGTTGTGAATCCCCGTGTCTGGAAACCGCTTGGAGATCGGGATATCGTTATTTATAAAGAAATTGAATGCAGTCCCTGCAATTCAAAAACACGCAAGCCGGAATGTTTTGACGGCGATGCCGAATGCAAACGCAGGATTGAGGTGGATGATGTTTTGTCTGCCGTGGAAACGCTACTGTCACGAAAATAAAAAGACAGGTGTTGTGCTCTTGTGAATCTTAAGACGAAACGCTACTATTTTTTTTTACGGGCAAAAGAAAATTTAAAGGAAAGGATGGCTTGCAGTTATGTTTGACAAGGTTGCTGAATTCATCAAAGAAAATAAAAAAGTAGTTTTGATTCCCCTCATCATGCTCGTTGTTCTGACACTGATCATTCTGGCTTTGTCAGCTCTCAACCCCGAATCGGATTTTACCTATCTGGGATGATTCGTTCGCTGATTCTGAACCAGAGATTGCCAACTCCGTAACGAGTTAAAATCGGCTTTCCCTGAGCCGGGCGCAATCGTAAGACGGGATATTCTTGGTCGAGTTGCTGATCCGTGTCTTCAATTCCTGAATGTCTTCGCGCTGTGTTTCCAAATAGGCACTCCGCTTTTCTGCAATGCTTTTCAGGTGTGAGTCGATGTTGTTCGCATCGATCAAGACTCCAAAATCCTCTGACCCTTCTCTGTCAGGAGGGTTTAAACCGAAGATGCGATCTTGTACCCGGTCGCCCAAATCTTTTTTATAATGACCCGTGTCCCAGTACCATTTCATAGCCGTTGTGCTGTCTTTGGCCAGTGCTTCGGCCGTGAAGGTGTTGTATCCACTGAAATCCCACAACAGGATTTTTTTCTCTGGTAAGACTTCTGTGTTGATTTTTTCGATCAATGCCACGAGTTTTCTTTCCCAGATTTCGTAATCGTCCCAGTATCCGGTCGCTTGCAAAGCTTCCATCAAAAATGCGTGCGACGGTTGGATGAACAGGCGAATATCGGTTCCATCAGTTGCCGCTGTACGCAAGAGGGTTTCTAATCGTCCCAGTGCAGAACCCGGCGTACTGGAATCCTCCAGACAAAAACGATGGCTGGGCGGCGGCAAGAGAAGACGTGTGACATAACCATCAGCCGATCCCAACATAGCCTCGCGCCAATCACGCTTGCCGGTTTCTTCAGGAATTTCCAGCCCATTTGCCCAATGCGTTTCTTTTCTTCGTGCAAAAAATTTCTTTTGGCTGGCGGTCACGGCATTGAGCGAAAGCAGAGGCATCGCGGTTTTCATAAGGAAAGATGATTTTATGTTTCCTTCTTTATCAGAAGCGATCAAGCCTTCTTTGAAATCGTCGCTCAAGGGGGTGAAATGATTGAAGGCAACAAAATCCAGTCCCAGAAGGACTTTCTGTAAAGGGGCGTTGGCACGGGCATGCTGATAGTACCGGAGGTTCTCATACATATTCGCTCCCGGCAGTGCCAGATTGTAACGTGGTTGGATTTCGTTGTCCCAGCCGGGATGGCTGGGATCGATAGCGAGCTGTGCGGTTGAGGCCCCTAGAACGATTCCTTTGGGGGCGAGTTTGCGCACATAAAGAGCTTTGGCTATGCGCAATTGCTTCGACATCCACACCGGTTGACGCGGATTTTCTGGCGGCGAACGATGAATGGAGTAGGGGTCCACAAACCAGTTCAACGCGCCAATAACAATCAATACCTGCAGGACACATAGCGTGAAAACGAAAATAAATTTGGTCGCGTCTTTCATCGTTTTTAAAAGAGTCTTGATTGCCTAAAATTGGATATAAATAAATTCCCGACTTTCGGGTAGTTGCAGTAACGCGACGATAAAAAGCATTGCCAGAAATGCGGCCCAGTATTCATTGCAACGCCAGACATACTTTGCGCTGGATATTGATTTCTCTGCCTTGGAACTGTGTGTCGGGTCAATGGATGAAAAAAAACGAACCATCCATTCACGAGAGTTCGGGGCCAACCATACCAGAACGGCAAGAAACCACAAACGGTCTTCACCGATTTTAATGTTATTAATTCCCGTTACGACATTAGTTTGCATCCCCGCCATAGACTTCCACATAGAAAGAGCGGTGTCGATATTCTCGGCGCGAAATACGACCCAAAGCAGAGCAAGACTGATAAATGTTGCGAAACGCTTTGTCCATAGCACCCAGACGGCTTGATCTGCTGAAACTTTTTCCGGAGAGATACGTCTCCAGGCATGATTCACGATCAAGAAGAATCCGTGCAGAATCCCCCATGCAATGAAAGTGATTCCCGCACCGTGCCAAAGTCCGGTTAAAGTCATCACGCTTAACAGGCAAATCCCCTGCATTAAAAAACTGTTTTTAGAGCCGCCCAGCGGGATGTATATAAAATCACGAGCAAATTGAGACAGGGTGATATGCCAACGCCGCCAGAACTCAATGAGACTGTCGGCTTTGTAGGGAGAATTGAAATTCCATGGCAGGCGCAGGCCGAAAAGAAGCGCGATTCCCATTGCCATATCGGCGTAGCCTGAGAGATCAAAGTAAATTTGAAAGCTGAAAGACAGTGCGCCGCTCCAGGCTTCACCCGTTGTGAGGACTGCGCCTGCTTGTGCGGCATTGAAAGCCGAGTCAGCAAAACGGGCGATGGGATCGGCAAGAGATACTTTTTTAAAAAGACCCAGTGCGATCAGAGTCAAGCCTGCAGGGATAAAATCCCATCGAATTTTGAAAAATTTATCATCGGCGAACTGCTGAAAAAAATGTTGAGGTTTGACAAGGGGGCCCGCCAGCAGTTGTGGGAAAAAAATCATGTATAGGCAGTAATTCAAAAATCGTGGTTTCTCTGTGTTTCCATTTTTCAGTTCCGATAGAAAAAGTATCTGCTGAAAAGTTAAAAAGGAGAGAGCCAGAGGAAAGCCTACCTGGAGACTCGACTCAAAGGCGATTTGATAATGCCCTCCATAAGAAGCGGCTAATTTGAAAAACGACAACAGCGCGAGATTGAGAGTCACTCCCAGAAGGAAAAAACGTTTTCCGCTTGTGGAAAGTTCTGTAGACTCCGGCTTCATTTTCAAAGCAAAAGCGTAATTCACCAGCAAGGATACGCCCATCACAGAAATCAGCAGGGGATCATTCCATGCGTAAAAGACAAACGATGCACCGACCAGCCACAGCACAGCAGGCCCCTTCGTTCGGGCGATCAGATAGAAAAGCGTCCAAACAAAGGGCAGGAATAAAAAGATAAAAGCGTAAGAATTGAACCCCATAATGTCTAATTTTGTTGGCGGTGCGGTTGTGGGCCACCTAATAATTCCACGAGTTTTTCACGACGGTAAGAAAAAATTCCATCCAGATCTTTCTGCACCAGAAAAAGACCCAAGGCCGTGCCGATAGCCCCGAAGGGGAGAATGTATTTTACCGTATCACGTGCCAAGGTTCCTCCATCGATTTCAAAAAATTCATGCGTGTGTTCCCACAGAGCATAAGGTCCAATCACCTGCCGGTCCGAAAAAAAGGAGGGAGGATTGAATTCGGTGATCTCGGAACGCCAGCGCATGGGAAGACCCATCGCTTGCAAACGATAGTCCAGCGTGACCCCTTTGTCCAGTTTGGAATGGGATGTTTTGACAATGCGAAATTTGAAAGATGGCGGTGCCAGTCGTTCTATATTTTCTATGCTGGAAAGAAACTCAAAGCAGGTTTCCAAATTTTGATCGAACCATTGTTCTCTTATCAAGACATGTTCGCGGTGTCCGCAAATTTCATCCAAAGCCATTTTGATGTTGGGGAATGAAAACTTGAAGTCATGACTTAAAATTTTCTGTGCGGAAACTTTTTGGCTTGCGAGTAGCAGTCCCGCACTTTGACCTAAAAGGAATCTTAGTCCCCACACGGGAACTCGAAAAAAAACCGGTCGATTCAGCAGGTTTCCAAAAGTTTTCGAAAACGATTCGTTGCGAACCGGTTCGGGTGCGACCGCATTGACAGGTCCATTGAGATCCTCTTTCTGAAGAACGTGCAGAAAGATATCGATCAGGTCTTGAAGATGTATCCAGCTCATCCACTGCTTGCCTGATCCTAGAAGCGCACCCAGTCCCAGCCGAAAAGCAGGAAGCATACGTTCCATGATGGTTGCTTCAAAATCAAGGACCAGTCCGATTCTTAGAGAGACCCAGCGCGGGCCAAATGAATGCGCGCGAGCGGCTTCAGCTTCCCAATCTTTGCAGACCCCGGCAAGAAAATCCTCACCAGGAGAGGAAGACTCATTCAGCTCTTCTTCCTGACGATCTCCATAAATGCCGATGGCCCCCGCACAAATAAATACCTTCGGCGGTGTCCGCATTCTTCCGATGGCATCGACCAGTAGACGCGTCGAAAGTATCCTGGATGTGCTGATTTTATTTTTAAAGGCATAGGTCCAGCGTCCGCCAATGACAGGTTCTCCCGCGAGATGGATGATCGCTTGCGTACCTTCTTCAATTTCTAAATGGTATTGAGAGTCGTTCGGATTCCAGAATTGGACGCGACAGGCGGGCGGTAGTTTTTCAATGGCTTTGGCGGGTTGGCGGGAAAGAATGTTGACGGAGTGGCCCAGGTGAACAAGGCGTCTGACCAGTGCCAATCCAACCAACCCCGTGCCACCTGTTAATAAAACTTTCACTCGAAAGCTCCTGCTTGACGTGATAGCAAAACAATGTCGATTGCAAAAGGACGATTTAAACTTGACAAAAAAGCGGTTTTTCGTGATTTTAAACAGGCCAATTGAGGTGACTAAGAAAACATCCGTTTTAAAATTTTTGAGGAGAGTTTCTGTTATGCCCTATGAAAATGTTCCCCAGTTTGTAGATGAAACCCCCGGCATGAAAACGTATTGCACCTGTGGTGAGTCTGCTAACAAACCCTATTGTGATGGTGCCCACTCCCGTATGAATACTGGTAAAACACCCAAAACGCAAGAAATCACCGAGGCCAAACGGGTTGTGATTTGTGACTGTGGGCGCACTTCAAACTCACCTTTTTGTGATGGCACACATTCGAAAAAATAATTCTGCCGTTACTTTTTTATTGTAAGTTTTCATTGGCCATCATGACCTGATAAGGGTTTTGATGGCCAAGTCCCCCCGTCCATCTAGTTTAAATCTTTCCAGCTGATTTTCTCTGCTCAATTTCCCAGCCCTGTGAATTTCTTTGCAACCGAAAAGAATGGAATTCGGATTTTTTTTGTGACGAAATTGTAACTTGATCTTCGCTTATATGGAACAAGGTTTTCGTACAATCTAAACCATAGAGATAGGTATTAGATAGTCAGGTTTCATAAAGTGGTAGAAAACTCCCTATTCGATGCAGATTCAGTAGTCTAAAAAAATCGGAGGTGCACCATGTTTTATCAGGTAAGAATTTTCAAGTCGGACGGCGAACTGGAAAAAACCATTGAAAGCGAAGAGCTCAGTAAAAAGTTTTGGGATGAATTTTATAATTCAGAGAATAGCATTACATTGGTCTCCAATGGCAAGACGCAAACGCCACGGTGGGTAAAAGAACGTTTGGATGCTGAGTTTCCCGTTGCAGTTGAATCTTAAAATTTAGTTTCCTCCTGTATCGCTCCAGCCCAGGTAAGAATATTTTTTCTTCTTACCTGGGCGTTATTTTGTTGATTTTTTTTCTTCCAGAATTGTTTTGTAAACCGCCAGCATCTCCTGCGCGTTGCGCTTTCCTGTGAACTGCTCGGCCAGAGTTCTTGCCTTCCTCCCCATTAGTTCTCTTAGATTTGCATCGCAGAGCCGACTGATTTTATCAGCCAGTTCGTGGAAGTCTTCGGGATTTTCCAGAATCATACCCTCTTCATCAGGTGTCAGGATCTCGGCCGATCCACAGGTGCGGCTGACGATGACGGGCAAACCTGTTGCCAAAGCTTCGAGTACGGCGTTGCCAAACGGTTCGTAGATTGAAGGAAGGACAAATAAGTCAGCGGAAGCGTAGTAATTTTCAACATCGTCAACCGGAGCGAGTGGAATGATCTTGTTTTGAATGGCTTGCGGCAGGCCTTGTAGTTTTTGAGCCCAGTTTGCTTTTCCGAGCAGGGCGAGACGCCAGGGCAAATCGGGAAGCTCTTGCAATGCCCTAAGCAGTGTTGCTGTTCCCTTGCGTTCAAATCCCGAACCCACATGGAGAATGAGCGTTTCCTCAGGACGGACCCCCAATGTTCGGCGTACCGCTTCCCCTTGGGATTTCTTTTTGTCCGGGTGAAAGCGTTGCAGGGATACCCCATTGTATATGACGACAATTTTTTCGTCGGGTATTCGATAATGGCGTTGGATGTCATTTTTTACCATTTCCGAAATGGCGATTACTTTTTTGCAGGCAGACGTTTCAAAGATGGATTTCTCTAACTGCAATATCAGCCAATGGAAAGGACTCAACGCCAGTGTCAGTTGTTTGAGCGGAGAAAGATTTTTTTTTCTCAACTCCAGCCATTGCTTGTGACAACCATCACCCGCTCGAAAAACGTCTTGTGAAAATATTCGTTCGTGGCTTTGGATGATATCGAAGGAACCCCGGCGCACGGCTCTGCCTGCAAACCAGGCAAAGGACAAGGAACGAATGAAAGAGTTGATCTTGATTGCGGGAACGGGATGAATGTGAATGTTCGCGTGTTTGGATGCGGTCCATTTATTTGCGAATATATGGATTTCGTGGCCCTCTTCGGCCATCGCTTCGGCATAATTGGCGACAAAACTTTCTGCACCGCCGTAATTGACGTATTTTTGCCGGATCACCGCGATCTTCATTTTTGACCGTTTGAGTGGGGTGAGCGCGAACTTAATATAGAGTCGTACACTTTGATTGTTTGCAGAATCATGAGCTCATCGGTCAATGCCTCTCTGCAATATTGGTAGGCGCGTTCTGCTTTTTCCAATGCAAGGGCGGGATCGGCTAATTGTTGCAGGATGCCCTGCGCCAAAGCGGTTCCGCTACCCGGCTCTACCAGAACCCCACGTTGGCCCTGGTCCAGCAGGTCGGGTGTCGAACCGATCCGGGTGGCGACCATGGGAGTTTTCATCGCAAAGGCCTGCGGGATCACTTGCGGGGTGCCTTCACCCGAAGTTGAAGCCAGAGTCAGCACGTCGCAGGCGGACATTATCTCGGGAACATCACTGCGATGGCCCAATAGAGTCGTTGAATCATTAAGTCCCTTAGCTTTGACCTTGCCTTTGATTTCTTCAAAGCCGGGACCGTCGCCAACAATCACAAAACGGGCAGAGGGCATTTTCTCCAAAACGACGGGAATCGCGTCCAGAAATTGATTGTGGCCCTTGAAGCCGCGAATCACCCCTATCTTACCTATGAGAGGTTGACCCTCAATCAGGCCCAATGATTTGCGAATTTCAGCACCGGAAATGTTGCAGTCGAATCGTCTCAAGTCAAC
Source organism: Nitrospinae bacterium CG11_big_fil_rev_8_21_14_0_20_45_15 (assembly GCA_002787235.1). Lineage (GTDB taxonomy): Bacteria > Nitrospinota > Nitrospinia > Nitrospinales > VA-1 > Nitrohelix. Next base: position 25,475 of record PCWG01000011.1, on the reverse strand, counting down.
ACCCGCAGAAACGGAAGTCACATGCTCGCTTTTTACGCCGCGCACTTGAGTGACGATGTCCGAAATGGCCTGCCCGCTTGTGATGATGCGTTCTGGAGCGAAATACAGCCAGGAATTAGGAAAATAACCTCGAATGGGGAGCGATACATGACGACTGCGCACGACAGGGATTCCCAACAGTTTGCTCATTAAAGTGAATTGCCAGCTATCCACGGAACTGTGGGTGTGAACGATGTGAGGGCGCAACTTTTTGAGCAAGCGATAGACCCCGGCAAGGGATGCGGGATGAAATGAACTTTTCATTTCCCGGCTAAAAAAACGAAAATTGGGATGTTTCAGGGTCTCGCAGTGTTGAGAAAGAGGGGTGTTGGGCTGACAGACGATATCGACGGAATGGCCCCGTTCGAGAAGCAGACCGGTCTCTTGAAATACCCGGATTTCCTGCCCACCCCAACCGGTGGCTGATTCGCAATGTAATATATGTAAATGAGACAAAATAAAATTCTCGTTCGGGGGAATGATGGTTGATTGCAAACGAAAATTAATCTAGCATATCCGTGTAATAGAGTCACTAGCCGCCTTTGCCATCCGATGGCACCGTTATTTTTCAGTATCCAGACATCAACTTAAGCCATGTCCAGCACTCCTGTTATAGACAGAACAGACTCCTGCGAATCTTGTGGTGCTATAATGTTCGCAAAGATTTGCGAACGGAAAAATTCGTCCGTTGTCGTCTGTGAAAATTGTGGACTTCAGTTTGTTCATCCCCTGCTGGATGAGGAAACGATTCATCTGGTACATGGAGAGGAAATGACCGGGACTCAAAAAGGGACCCCTTATTACCGGGAATATTTTGAGGAACGCAAACGTCGGGCCGGCTCTTATGAAAAAATTTATTCCAGTCTATTGGATTTGATCGAACGCATCCTTTCCACGAAGGGGAATTTACTGGACGTCGGTTGCCGTGCTGGATTTTTTGTGAAATGCGCCATGGAACGGGGATGGAACACGCACGGCATTGATCTGCTTCCCGAATATGAAGTTCTGGCGCGCCAGGATTCATTGACGTTTGAAAAGCGGGACAAATCCGAATCGTTGGGTGGGCGGATAGGATTTGCCCTGAAAAGGGATTTGAAAAATTTCTTTAATCCTATTACCTGTGTGAATCCATTGCTGAATTTTTCGGGTTACGGATTCAACCGGTTGATTCTCGCAAAAAAAACCGCTTCTCCGGAGGAGCCATGACTGCTCCAAATGTTACCCTGACTGCTCTGGTCGCTCTGGTTGACGATGGCAGACAACTCAGGCAATGTTTGCAAACCTTGCGATGGTTTCCTTCTATTATAGTAATATCAGGATCGAATCATTCCATCCTCAGAGAAGAGGTTGAAAGTCATGGAGCCCATTTTTTAGTTGCAGAGGAAGCGCATGGCACTGACACAGTTTCTCTCTGGGAAGCCGGTCTGCGATGTGCGAAAAGCCCCTGGGTTGTTTTGGTCCGCTCCAACGAAATCGTGACCGGTCTGTTGCGGAAGACTATTTTGCAAACAACCCAAACCATACCGATCCACCCGGTTCAATATTCTTTGCCGCGAACGACCATTTATTTGCAAAAACGATTGAAACGGGCATTGGAACCACGCAAAGATCCCCGATCCGCTCTGGTGTATCAGCCCCACAGCAAAGCAGGTTTGCGTCATCTCGTTGTAGAGAAAGGGAACTTTGAAGGCGAGCTGATTCACTACGGAGCAAAGACCCTGGCGGACGCCTGGGCAGACTGGAATCGCAAAGCAAAGGAAAATACCGAGCGTTTGGCACCGTCTCTAAAAAACAAATCGACGCTGGGCATGCTTTTAAAATTGTTACCCGATTTGACAATCACTTTGCTCGATGCCCTGATAAAACAAAAAGCCTTCAAGGAAGGTTTTGAAGGTGCCGTGTGGACGGTTGCCGAACTGTCTGCTGTTTTTGGCGGTTATTTGCAATACCATGAAAAATACCTGCGCCACGGGCAATGGATCAAAGAAGATTTGGAGTCCTTCCAGAAAATCCTGGTCATCAAAATGAGAGACATTGGTGACAATGTTTTGCTTTTGCCGATTTTCCCGAACTTGAAAAAGGCGGTCCCGCAAGCCAAAGTTTCTGCCCTGACTTACGATTATTCCAAACCCGTTTTTGAAAAAAGCCCCTACATAGATGAAATATACGGTCTGCCAAAGAATCCGACTTCAGCCGATGAGAGAGCATTGATTCGACATCTGAATCTGGAAAAATTCGATCTGGTCATCAACACACACAGCGGGGCTCTTTCGACACGTATTCTTAAAAAGTTGAACGCTCCCCACAAACTCAATAATCATTACATCGGCCGCAATAAAAATTACAATGTGCTGGTGCCGCAGTTTGAACATTATCGTTCTTCCACCCAGCGCGATCTGGATTGTTTGCGTGCCCTTGGCATCGAGCCCGAAGCAAACGAGTTCGAAATTTTTCTCAGCCGGGAGGAGTTGGATTGGGCGCGGCGGGAATTGGCGGACCGGGGTTTTGATCCCCAAAAGAAACTGGTCGTGGTTCATCCCACCGCCGCCGTCGATATCCGTGCCTGGGAAATCGAGAAGTTTGGCAATTTGATCAAGAAGTTAGAACAACGGGAAGGCGTGCAAGTCGCCGTCATTTGCTCGCCTGCCGAGTATCCCAAGGCGAGCGTTTTGCTGGAGTATTCCCCAAAATTACAGATCATCCATAAAACGACGGTTCGGCAGATGATGGCTATTGTTCACGAGGCGCATTTGGTAGTCGATAACGATTCCTCACCGAGTCATGTTGCGGCCGCTTTTGGCATTCCCTCCGTTGTTTTGTTCAGTCAGGCCGTGCGTGAAATTTTTCGTCCACATGATGAGAAGCTCGACAAACAATATGTTTTTTATAAAGATGTGGATTGTCGGGAATGCGGTTTGACCTCTTGCTCCAATAGAATCTGCATGGATTTTGAGCCGGAAGAAGTTTTTCAAAAATGTCTGGAAATGATAGAATAACTGCGCTTTCAATGGGTAGATGCCGATTGGCCCAACCGCATCTTGAAATATCTCCCTTCTTGATTCTACAAACGATATGATAAATCTGTGGAACCGCATTTTTGCGCGCAATGTTCGTCCTGAAATCCCACGTTCGATCTTCATTGGTTTGATTGGAGGTGTGGGCGACCTTGTACTTGCCGCACCCTCGGTTGTGGCCCTCAAAGAAAAATTTCCCTCCGCGACGATTCGTTTTGGAGTGGGCGGTGGGATTTTTTATGATGTCATTCGCAGTCATCCTTCCGTGGATTCCTACGAGACCCCTTTTTTTTACAATGTCTGGAAACCACGTCAGCGTAAAAAAATTGAGCGGGAGAGGTTGAAAGATCACGACTGGGTTCTTTTATTAGACAACCCGGATCGAGATTGGTGGAAGCAGGGCAAACATCTCATGGAAATCTATGAAGAAAAATGCGGTGTCACCCTGACCCGGCGGCGTCCTCTTATTTCTCTGGACTTTGAGGACAGCCTTGCGGCAGAAAAATTTTTGCACGAACATGGCGTGACGGATGACGATTTTCTGATCGTTCTTTCACCTGAATCGCGGTCAAAAAAAGATATGAAGGAATGGCCGGCCGATCGATTCAATGCCTTGATTAAAAAAATACGCGCCCATCGGGATGTGAAAATAGTGAATTTTGTATCGAAAGACAATCCGCACACATTCAATGATACAATCGACGCAGGAGGGTTTCCATTGCGACCTTCTGCCGACATCATTCGTCGGGCTGATTTATATATTGGCCTGGACAATGGATTGACGCATATTGCGGCCGGTTTTGATGTTAAAATGGTTGCCATTCATATTGGCTATCCTGTTGAATGTTGTGGTCCTTTATCCCCTTATGCAGAGATTGTTTCTGGCGAACCGTTTGCCTCGCCGGAGAATATTTCTGTTGAAGAAGTTTTTGAAAAAGTTCAGGGACATATATAACTCATGCTAGATCTTCGTCGTAGAATCAATCGCATTAAAATAAAATTAGCTTATCGCCTGGGCTTTTCCAGATTGTCATCCATGCCCAAGATGCTGGCCCTCGATCCAACCAACCATTGCAATCTGAAATGTCCGCTTTGCCCAACGGGACTCGGCGATCAATCCGTTGACCGAGGAACCATGCGGCTCGATCAGTTCAAGCTGGTAGTGGACAAGATGTCCAAATGGTTGCAGTCGGTCAATCTCTACAGCTGGGGCGAACCTTTGCTCAATAAGGCCCTTCCCGAAATGGCGGCTTATACCGCAAATGAAAATAAAATACGCACGATCACCAGCTCTCATTTGAACAATGTTACCGATGAACAGGCCGTCGCGCTTGCAGGATCGGGACTCGATAAACTCATCGTCTCGGTCGATGGTGCCACGCAGGAGGTTTACGAAAAATATCGGGTGGGTGGCAACATTGATGCGGTGTTCAATAATATGCGGAAAATTGTGGCAGAGGTGAAGCGGCAGGGAACCTCACTCCGGCTGGTTTGGAATTTTTTGGTGATGAAGCAAAATGAACATCAAATGGAATTGGCCAAACAAATCGCCAAAGAAATAGGTGTCGATATCACTTTCAGCGTCATGCGTACCAATTTGAAAGACGATATTCTGGGAAAGACCTCCGACAATATTGAAAAAGACGCACAATGGATTCCGGAAACGCCAGAGTTCAATCCTTACGATCTCGAAAAGAAGACCCAGAAAAATCCAATCACTTTCTGCAAGCGGCCCTGGATGGAAACTTTTGTCAACTGGAATGGAGATGTTTTCCCTTGTGGTTGTGTGGTGACAGAAGAACAGTATCGAATGGGGAACGTGTTTGAGCAAGAGTTTGACGATATCTGGAACGGTCCCAAATACATTTCAGCACGCAAAGAATTATTGGGCCAAGAGAACGACGTAAAGACCATTTGCCATATTTGCAAGGCCAATGGATACTACACTCCCTGACGCAACGTTCACAAAGAAACAGCACTTCATGAAAAGAATTCTGGTTGTTTGCACCACTGGAATGGGCGATGCCCTTTGGGGAACCCCTGCCATCCGAGCATTAAAAAAAGCCTATCCCACAGCGGGGATTGACCTCCTGGTCCAGTCTGCGTGGAAGACCCTGTTCGATGGCAATCCTCATCTCGAAAATGTTTATCCCTATGAACCCCGCTGGTACCATCAGTTGGTGTTGGCATTTAGCCTTGCGCGTCGAGTTTATGATTGCGGACTGCTGTTTCATGTCAATAAGGATTTCAGGCGTATGATCCCACTTCTGCGTTGCCCGACATTCTGGGCGCAGCAGGGATTTTCATGGATCGATCCTGAAAAAATACTCAGCTTTACAGGAGAGGCACACGGTATTCATCGCCGATTGGGATTGTTGCGTCAAATTGGAGTTCCAGAAGATGGCAGCGCAATGGAAATTTTTCTCAATGAAGACGATCGAAAGAACGCACAGAGTTTCCTCAGACAAAAAGGAATCGGAGAAACAACACCCTATGTTTACGTCAATATGGGAGCATCTCTGGTGCACAAACGTTGGCCTTCCCAACGATTTATTGAATTGACTCGCAGGATACTGACGGAAAGCCATCATGCGGTTGTGCTGGGTGGAGGGCCGGGGGAAGGTGGAATTATAGAAGAGGTTCGCGCTCATTTCCCGGAACGGGTTTGCGCGGTGTACGATCGAAGTTTGCGTTCCAACTCGGCACTCATCGAAAAAGCAGGACTCATGGTGACGACCGATACCGGACCCATGCATATAGGGCTGGCCTTGCAAACACCTATGGTCGCCTTGTTTGGCCCCACCCGTCCCGGAGAGTCCGGTCCGTTTGAAATCGATCCCTCACTATGTGTCGTCCTGCGTGCCATGCGGGAGGGGGTGCCCTTATGCGATATCCAACCGGCGGATATGAATTACTTTGATCCCATCAGCGTCGAAGAAGTATGGGAGAAAGTCGCATCCTTCATCTGCGAGAAGTAGCCGTCTTTCATTGCAGGATATCGGCGATTATTTTTTGCCGCTGAGTGAATGCAGTTTCGGAAGATTCGTTACGACTCCCTGCCTCAATAACCGCCGTTGCCAGAGCCTGAGCGACTTTTTTCTGTCCGGTGACAGTGAGATGAGCCTTGTCGAAAAAGTTGATGTCTGCTCGACTTTCATCTTTGAACAGAGGGGATAGATCGACAAAATGTGCGTTGTTATTTTTCGATACCGTCTCAAACAAGGTCCTGATTTTCGGATAATAACCCCACATTTTATTGATCTTTTCATTTTCGACTTTACTGTCATTTTCGAAACCGCTCAAGGGTTGCAACGCTAAAATGACCTGCCGTTCCGGCCCGGTTCCCAATTTGCAGATGGCTTCCAGATTGTGGTACTGAAAATCCAAAGCGAATTCCGGTTTTTTTTCTTGCTCTATCCCGCTCCACAATCCCCAGGCGAGGTTGCCACCTTTCGATTCGTAGGCCAGATGATACACATCGGCGTAACCTTCCATGGCAATGATGATATCGGGTTCCAATTGCCAGCCAATCGCACTCAGGCTGAATAAATCCATATAGCTGTTGAAGCCGCCTTGTGCGAGATTGAAGACCTCAAATTTTTCCCCCTTCAAGAGTTCATTCATGAATCCTGAAATGGTTTGTTGATCGTCCGTCGATCCATAACCAAACGCGACCGAGCCACCCAGCAGAAGGACGTTGCGGATTCCTTTTTGATTATTGGCGCGGGCTTTCTCAGCCATCTCACGCAGGCTGAGACCGGAACGCATCCCAAAATCATTGGTGTGAACGTATTGGCCCCTAACATTGGGTGTGAAAGATTTGTACGAAACCCAGTTGCCGAGATTGCGTTTTTGTTTCATGGTGATGATTTGTTCCATCTCCCGAATGTACGCTTCACGATCGACATTTTTGAAATGTGGGTCGCGCTCGACTTTTTCGCGCAGTTCGACGCGGTGTTCTTGCATGATTTTATTTTGATTCAACCATTGTCCGGGCCCCGCTGAACCGGAAAATTTATCGACCGCATAAGCGATCACCGCATAGGCAATGGCGATACTCAGGACGATGGTGATGTTGACAATCTTGCTTCCTGATTCGGGTTTAGAATCCGGCATAGATAAATTCTCCTGCGGATTGATGGATCATGGAGGCGATCAAGGTCAATTTGATCAGAATCCAGCTTAGAAGTCCGGTGATTTGCCAGATAGAAAGCGGGGTCTTGAGTTTGATGTAAAAAAAGCGTTCTTCATTCATTAGAAAATCTCCTCAGCGACAAAGCGGACGCTGATTATCAAGACTGTGTTGGTATAAACAGGGCCGAGCCAGGGCAGGGCGTGCCCGATCCAGGGCGATCGGTTCCAGCCTTTGCGCATGGCAAAAGTTTGTACATGTTTTTCCAATGCCATGAGCAGTCCCATTGCCACACCCCAAAGTATCCAGGTCCAACTGATGCGATGCCAAAGGCCCACAAATCCGAAAGAAACGACCATGGTGACAAGGCTCACCCATCCGGCATTTTTAATACCTACCGCACGTACAAGATTCAATTGGATGGGGGTGAACAAATTCCTGCGCACAAATTGTCCCATCGACATATGCCACCGGGTCCAGAAGTCGGTGACGGATACCGACAAAAAGGGGGCTGAAAAATTTTCAGGTGTGGGCACGCGATACAATAAGCCGAGTCCACGAGCGACGCGGGAATATCCGGCGAAGTCGAAAAAAACATAGAGTGCCAGAATAGCAGAATCGCCCCAATTGGAAACGGTCATCTCTCCATTTGCTCCGTAAAAATAAGTACGCAAGCTCTCTGCAACGACAAATTTGTACAACAAGCCCGTCGTGATGGCGTTGAGGATCAACAGAACACGGTCGAGTGAAGGGACCGATTCCGGTTCCGCATCACGATCCATCTCCAGATGCTCTTCGTAGGCGTTGACGGGGCCAGAAAGGAGCATGTGAAAGGGCAAAAGATAGCCAAAGAGTGAGAGTGGACCCATCAAAGGGCAATTTTTCCAGAACACACAGTGCAGGGCATCGGCACAACGGACAAAAATATAAGAGAAAGAGAGTCCCGCCAGAAAGGTGAGGAAAAAGTCACTCCGCATCCATGGCGCAAGGGCCTGCAGAGTTTCGATCCAGGGAGAGTGTTGCAGATTCAATTTGTGAAAAATAAAGACAACCGTCACACCAGCCAGAATTGAAAACCCGACAAGGGACTTGTTTTGATTTTTCTGCGCACCATATTGCAGGCCGAGAGAGACCATTCCCCAAAACAGAGTGACTCCGAGAAGGGCACCGAGAGCGATTTGCCATCCCAATAAAAGATTCAGAGCAAAAAGATTGATGAACCCAAAACGCAGGCTTGCCTTGTGCGAAGTCTCAATCGATAAAAGAATGTAGACGACGACAGCAACGATCCAAAACGTAGGATTGATGAAAGTCACGGGCGGGTATGGGAGTTTTTGCGCGGACGGACCGAATTGTTAGGCGGTCAGTTTTCCGGCAAGCAGGGATTTTAAATTGCCGACGTTTTGCAATTTGCCGACTTCGTCATTCGAGAAACGTACGCCAAACTCTTCTTCAATATTGATGATAAGATTGACATGATTGAAAGAGTCCCATCCGGGCACATCCTTGGCGGTCAAATCATCGTTCAACTCAAGGTCGGGTGCATTAAACAGAATACGAAATATACCTGTCAGTTTTTCCAGAGCATCGTTGTTCAGTGAGGCATCGGTCATAGTTTTTTTATTTCCACGAAATGTTTGGGTGGTTCTTGATTGTTATTTGTCCATTGCCAAATTTGCTTACCGGTTCCCGGGTCGGTGGTTTCCAATGCAAATCCCAGATCGGGAAACAGGGAGCGAACCAACCCGTTTTTTTCAGTTGGAATATATTCTCCCGTGATGGGTTTGCCTTCAGCTTTTTCCCGTATAAAAGAAAATACGGCTTGCTCGACGCTACGGTTGAGTACCCGACAACTCATCAACCAGCTTTCTATATTAAGCGTGTTCGCGTTTGCTTGCAATGCGATGACAGAAATAATTCCCTGCGACCCGAAAGAATCTTCGTAAGAGATGGCAAAAACAGAGCCGCCCTGAGTTGAGAAATTTTTCAGATCGTCTTCGCGATGGCGGCGTGTCGTCAAGTTGAATTGATTGGTCTTCTGGAACAGCTGAATGACGCGATCCATATTATTTTCGGCAAGTGGGGCGAATGTCAATTTCACCTGTATGGCTTGCAGAAACTCTTCGATATTGGCGAAGGACGATTTGAACTCCCGCTGTTCTTTGAGAAGAGCGGCATGCGACCCGCGTTGCAAATCTTCTTCCGAAAGTGAAAGCGCATTGAAAAATCGGGATTGTGCGATTCGATCCAGCGTACCCTGTGGATCGGGACCGGCCCATAGGACATCGATGTAAGGATGAACGGACAAGACCTGTGCGATTTCGTACAGACTGTCATCCATGAAGACCATGAATTCAGGACCAAATCCCAGCTCTTTTGAAATGCGTCCAATGGCATCACTTTTCGGTGTCCAGCTCACCTGCAAGGACGAAAAATCACCCAGATTGAGCGGCAGGTCGTGATTCTCATCAAATATTTTCTGGATCTCTGGATCGTTTCGGCTGACACCCGCGAGCAAAACTCCAAGGCAAGTCAGAGATTTGATGTATTCCTGAATCAAAAAATATCCCAGTGCATCGGGGGAGTCCTGTCCGCAAAGCACACCGTGACTTCCCAGCTCGGCAACCTCGCCTCCCCATAAAGTGTTGTCCCAGTCGGAGACAAAGGCGCGATGCGTTCGTCCGCAAATATGGGCAAGACCTCCCGCCAGTTCGCGTGCAACCGCGAGCGTTCCTGGCATTTCATAAGCCATCCGCGCACGCAGATAATTGGTGCGGCCGAGGACGGCACTGCCTCCGGCGTTGAAAATAGCCCCGGCCAGATCCACAATGCGCAGATTCCGGGATGTCAACGTTGTGAGCCATTCGTTCCAGCGCGAGACGGTCTGGTTCCAACCCGCCAGCCCGTCTTTGGTGATGATGCCTCCGGCCAGAGGCCAGGCGGAAAGAGGCAGATTGCCGATCAATATATCGGCGTGACTGTGTGCTTCCAAAGCTTGAATCAAACCGCTGAGGCTTTCCTGTCCGCGTTGCAAATCTTCTGTTTTGCAGAGAGCGGAGTTCCCCGCATAACGTTTCAACCAGCGTTCGGAAAAGAAAAGAATCACGATGTCGGGCTGGCTCGCATACAAGGGCGAATGGGGGTCGAGAATCGTTTGTTCGACGGAATCGTAACCGGGCAAATGCGTTTCGATCTGAACTCCCTGAGCACCTGCGAACAGTGAAATCATCGGTGCGAAATGGTCGGCGGTGAAGTCGGCAACAATGGCGACTTTTTTAAGGACTGCGTTGGGTTTCAACGCGGGTTTGCCCCAGGAGGACCAGATATTGAGCAATCGCTGATAAGTGAGAAATGTGTGTCCGGGCCGCAAAATAGCCAGTCGCAACATGGCGAGTGTTTCGGGCGTTGGCGTTTCTTTGGCAACACTTTCAAGAAGAGCCAGTGCTTTGCTGAATTGGCCAGTGAAAAGTTCTCGTAAAAAATCGTTGAGCATATTGTTACCAGATATCGTTCGTGCGCTTTTGTAAAACCAGAGCCAGCGAACGAGGGAGAAATTTTTGCGAGCGCGGGTGCGATGGTGGAGCGGCAGAAAGCATGGAAAGCGTGCGGAACCCTGCATTTTCAACCATATTGACAATTTCCGATTCTTTACGAAATTCAGAGATGTGATCGACTTCTGCGGCGGTCAAAGCCCCTGTCACAAACGCGAAGGCACCGGGTTCAAGATTCTGAGATAAATTTTCCAGGAGTTGTTGAGGTTGTTCGAGGTGCTCCAGCAGGAAGCAGGAAACGCCTGCCTGACAGGGTTCTGATTTGCGAAATTGCAGTGCATCGGCTTCCAGAAAGTTGACGCGGCCTTCGGCTTCCGCCTGGGGTGCCATTTGTTGTGCGAGTTCGACAGAACGGCGGCTGATATCGATGCCTGTGGACGACCAGTTTGATAATGCATGGAGAGTCAGAAAGCTCCAGACGCCAGAACCGGAGCCGAGGTCGAGCAAGCTTCCTGATTCGGGATTCAGTCGGGCTATGAATTCGCGTTGAAAAAAATCGTAAATTTCCAGATGGTGTTCCCATGCGAAGGTTGTAACGTATACGCCCCAGTGGTATCGGTTCATGACTTCGGGATCGGAGTAAACACTGGTGTACACTTCGTCGTAGGACTTATTGCGATAATGCCCGCGTCGTTCGTATTCCATTTGCGAACGGTTGACATCCATCAGGAAATGCATATAACCCTCGGCAAGAGTTTTTTCCCATCCATCCCCAAGGTAATCGACGGCCCAACCCAGCAAACGTCCTCCAAGGGCATCGAAAGAATCCTTATGATGCGCCCGGGTTCGTTCTATTGCGGGGAAATAGACTTGGCAGTGTTCGCTAAAGTATTCAATGAATTGATCAAGGTTGTTCAATTGTTTTTCCTGCGATGTGTGAATGGGGGGTTCTGTCAACCGGCGGATATTCTATTATAATCGTCGACCCAAGTCATTGTAAAGTTTTCGGTTTTATATCCAGTAGGATATGCACTTCCAGTAGGCAATATAAAAGGGATTGAGCAATCGTTTGAGAATGAAACTCTGCACACCGCTGACAGCAAGATCGGCCTGAAAGAGGCGCGCAATTTCCCGGTCGGGCACCCTCCTGCTGGATTGAATGGCTCTGCGTTTGACCAGAATTTCGGGAAGTTTTTCAATCAGGTCGCTATAACTTTTTGCTTTGAGAAGAAACCAGCCATGGAGCAGGGAATGTGCCCATTGTGCGAGTTCGGTGATTATTAGAGCGGGTAGCAGGAGCAACAAGGTTTTCAACTCAAGATTTTTCAGGAGAAGGTACAGCCGATTTTTCTCAGAGTGGTAGTACTTCATCGTGCCTTTGTTGAAATGGTAGCGATGATAAAAAATGGCTGAAGGGCAGGTTGCCAAATGCCATCCCGCCAACCGACCGCGCCAGGACAAATCGTGATCTTCATGATAGAGGAACAGCCCTTCATCGAAGCCACCAATATCTTCATACATTTCACGCGACAAAAGAAAAATCCCCCCGCAAGCGGTTTCGTGAGGCTGAAGATCATCTCGATCGGGCTGGTCAACGAGATACGGGCAGGCAATGCCGGTGTAATGGATGTTGACGCCGTAGGAGTTGATGATTTCCGGTTTCTGCGAGTATAGGATTTTGGGAACGACTCCGCCGAGTCCGGGATTTTCTTCCAGTTGTTTGAGCAATGCGCGGAAGCTTTCAGGTGCAAATTCAAGATCGTTGTTCAGGAAGGTCAAATAATCTCCGCTCGCCCGCTCGAATCCCCGGTTGACAGCGGTTCCGAATCCCAGATTGGCGTTATTCTCTATCAAGAGAACGTCGGGGAATTCCTGCCGCGTCATTTCCTGTGATCCGTCCGTCGAGCCGTTGTCGCTCACAATGATTTCGAGATTGGGGTGATCCTGTTTGTGGAGTGAGGTCAGGCAGAGCCGGAGAGTTTCTTTATCGTTCCAATTGACAACGACCGCTGAAATTTTTTTTGTCGAAGGCATCGTTAGATAGGCAACGGTTGTCAGGAATTTTCTTTGAAAATATTGAGAAGCCGGTCGCAGTTGGCGTCCCAGTCGAGTTCCTCGATTTTCTTTTTGCCGTTTTCAGCCAGCCGTTTTCTCAAACCCTCATCGTGCAACAGAGTTTTCAAATTGTTGCCCAGACTCTCGGGGTCTTTGGGGGGGGACACCAAAGCGGTTTCGTTATGAATGGCGTAATCCCAACTTCCACCCGTATCTGTCGTTACAAGTGCAGAACCACAGGACATTGCTTCCATAGGAGGCATGCCGAGACCCTCATGCCAGCTTGGGCAAAGATAAATATCTGCGGAAGAGTAGAGATCTCTTAAATCCGATTGCGTGGGCCGATAGTGGTATTCGAATTCAAAACCGGCATCACGGAACAGGGGTGTGGGATCTTTCAATTTTTCTCCGAACACGACCAATTTCGCGGAAGGTTTTTCAGATTGAGTTTGTCGAAAGGCGGCAATCCCATCGGCGAATCCCTTCCAGTCGTAATCGTGGTGGAGCATCAAAACACGTGGTGTATCGTTGTTGCGTGCGGTCGTGCCTTGAAAAACCTCCCGGTTGACGGGAGTGACGAGAACGTCCGCCGATTGTCCGTAATGTGTTTTCATCTCCTCCTTCAGCCAGGTGGAAATGACAATTTTTTTGAAAGGCAGACGGTAAGTTTGAGCCGCTTGATTTTTATAGCGACCCCAGAGACTTTCGTGATGTTGCACGAAATAAAATTTACGTCCTTTTTCAGGGGCCAGATTTTTTGCGAATTCAGCGGTTTGCCAGGCGGTGGCGATGAAGATGTCTGCCGGGGGAATCCACTTCTCAGATTTTCGCGGCAATATTTCTATGGGAATTTTGTTGGCCAGCCAATCCACCTTTCCAGCGGGTTCGATTGTCGGTTCATCAAAAAAAGTACGCAGTTTTTGCAAAGGGCGGGTCCATTTAACGCGTGGAGGCATGACAAACCATCGGACCTCGCAATCTTTTTCCAACAAACGATTGGCGTATTCAAAAAGTGCACGATTGCCGCCGCTGATTCTGGCGTATTGGTTGACCATGAAGGTGATTTTCATGAAAGCGATTGGCTGGTTTGGGTGAAGCTTCTTGGTTAACGGCTTTTTAGCTTGCGCAGATATTTCCCGATTTTGATCATCAAAGAATTTTCTTTGGGCTCATTGGGACGGTCTTTAAAAAGGGTGGAATGAAATTGTCCCACTTCTTCGCCGGGACGACCGTCGGTGTAATAATACAATGCCAGAGATTTCCGGCTCATGTCGGCTGGGCAATTGAGCGGGTCGGGATGCCCGTGATAGGATGTATCGGTGGTGGTGAATACAACCGCACGGTTGAACAGAGGCGCGTGTTTTTTCACACAATGCTTCATGTCTTTATCCCACAACTCGATATGGCCTCCGTATTCATCTTTCCAGTTTTTGTTCAAGTACAGAAGCAAGTTGAGTCGTCGGTCGAGATTGAGACTTTCGTGTTTGTTGAAATCGGCATGAATGCCGAGCTTGCCACCACGATAGATGTTATGCAGTCCGCCACCCCGGAATCCCGGATCGGCAATCAGGTTTTGAATGCCCGTCAGTTCTTCGAGAAATTTTAAAAACTCTGCGGAGTTGAGAGCATGTAGAAGCTTGCGCGTGAGCGGCCCCATGAACTCTTCATTTTCGTTGGCCTGCTTTTTCTGATTTTGGTCGTAGTAATTTTTCCATCGGATATCATTTTCTCCGGGAAATTCCTCTAAAATAGCTTCTGCGATTTCCCTATCGAGAAAATCATCCAAAGCGGTATGGGGGAAAGGCAAAGCGTTCGCATACTCCGCTTTTAGAGTAGGGAGCAGGGCATTGAGTTTTTCTAATGGAATCAAGGTCTGTACGATACGCATCGTCAATAAAGGATATTCGAGGGAATTCTTTAAATTCAGACCCATTATTAACTAAAAGACTGTGCCGAATCAAAAAAAATGAGGCGAGAGGCTCAGAAAGTTATTTGAGGATTTCCTGATAATAGGTGTCGGGATCGTCGGGATCGAACGTTTCACTGGAATAGACTATGAGGGCCATGTCCTTTTCTCCGATATTTTTTATGGCATGAACGACGTTTGGCGTTATTTTTACAGTGAATAAATGATCTTCACCCATGAGCAATTCTTTTTCCTCGCCGCTTTCCAGATCTTTCAAAATGAGCTTGCCGAGTCCGGTTGGGACGCAAAACCACTCCAGCTTTCTTTTATGATAATGGTTTCCTCGCACTTTTCCCGGGTACGCGACGGAAACGTGAATCTGCCCAAATTCAGCAGGAGCCTCCATGTCGTTGGCTCCAAGAGCTTCGATGAGCCAGCCACGTTCGTCAGATTTTTTGTCCAGTTCTTTGATAAGAATGTCTTTCATTGCGAGAGTCTCTTTTTATACCATTGCAAGGTTAAGGGGATGCCTTCCTGAATCGATGTTTCAGGTTTCCATTTGAAACGACGACGAAAACGATGGGAGTCGCAACGATAAGAAGGATCTCCCGATGGAGCCGACAGTCGATGCTGAATGCATGTCTCGGAAATTTGTTGGCGGATCTGTTGCGCGATTTGATTAAGTGTCGTGATTTTGCCACTGGAAACATTGTACAGTCCCCGCGTTTCTTTTAATGAGGATATCCCAACTGCAATCAGCGCATGGATCGCATCGTTGATGAACAAAAAATCCCGACCCTTTTCGCCATCCCCATTCAGAGTCAAAGTTTTCCCCTGCAAGGCTTGATCGCACAATGTCGCGACCACCGAATTGTAATGCGGTCTGCATGCCGGGCCGTACACATTGCTGAAACGTAAAAGAGTGTGCGGAATTTTGGATAGAGTCAACAATTCTTCAGCCGTTTTTTTTGCGATACCGTAAATACTTTGCGGTTCTACAGGATCGCTTTCACGCAGAGTGGCGTTGTCACTCTTCAATTGGTAAACCTGAGAGGAAGATGTGAAAATTACATGCGGCCAATCGCCTTTCAGGGATTGTACCGCCTGAATCAGATTCTGCATGGTCAGGATATTCCCGCGAAGTACTTCTGTCGGTGTGCCGCGATTGACACCGCCCAGATGATAGATGATGTCCGAGTCTTTCACAAAAGAAAGGAACTCACTCCGAGCAGGGACCCCGCGTTTGTTTTTCCGCTTGAACACCTTCACGCGATGTGTGCTAATACCCTGCAAGGCCTTGAGCAAATGACCTCCAATGAAGCCGTTCGCACCGGTCAGGCCGATGCGGCGATGGGAGACGATAGAAGTTTGCGTATTGATAGAGACACTCATAAAATAGTTGACGGTATTTTCACGAGATTGCTTGAGCAAAGGTTCCCGATTTGATGATGATCGTCCAATTTCTTTTCCATATTCTCATAACTTTGGCATTGGCGTACCCGGTTTTTGCAGATACTGAAAAATCGGACTTTCGCGAAGTCCGGCCCGGTTACGTTTATCAGTTCCCCAGAGACTTTGCGTCGCACGACGATTTCCGGATAGAATGGTGGTACTACACTGGAAATTTGCAGGAGAAAGATTCCCAAAGAGAGTTCGGTTATCAACTGACGTTTTTCCGAGTGGCCCTCGACCCTGAAGGGAAAATTGCAAATCCTTCGCGCTGGACAGCTCGGCAAGTTTATTTTTCTCATTTGACGATCTCCGATCTGGAGAATGAAAAATTTTATTTTTTTGAACGCATCAATCGCAAGGGATTGGGTCTCGCCGGAGCCGATTCGGAAAAATTTGAGGTGTGGAACGAAGACTGGACCTTGAAAGGAGTGGGCGAAACGCAATTGCTCAAAGCGTATCTGGAAGACACCGGTCTGGAACTGCGCTTGGAGCCTGTCAAGCCGATGGTTGTGCATGGCAAGGATGGCATCAGCCGAAAAGGCAAGAGTGAGGGCAATGCATCGCATTATTATTCATTCACACGCATGGCGACAGAAGGCGTGTTGAAAGTACGCGGACGCTCGTTCGAGGTGCAGGGCACGAGCTGGATGGATCGCGAGTTTTCCAGCAATCAATTGAATCCGGGACTGGAAGGCTGGGACTGGTTCTCTCTCAAACTGAACAACGGAACGGAGCTGATGCTTTATCAATTGCGCAAGAAGGGCGGCGGGGTCGATGCTTTTTCCAGCGGGACTTATATAGATGAAGCGGGCAGGGCAGAGCATTTGAAATTGACCGAATTCAAAGTCACTCCCACGCAAAGCTGGACCAGTGAAACAACGGGAATTGTTTACCCGGCAGGCTGGACGATTGAGCTTCCCGATCGGAAAATCAGCTTGACAATTCAGCCGGATATGGAAGATCAGGAATTGTCGCAACTGCGTTCCATCAACGCGTCATATTGGGAAGGAAGCGTTTCGACCACGGGAACCGCCGCCGGGGCCAACATCCAAGGCAAAGGGTATGTGGAACTGGTGGGTTACGGCAAGCCCATGGTTGAAAAATAGGGCAGGCAGGGTGCGATAGAATTCATCTATTCTCTTTTTTTACGTCGGGAAATAAAATCTTTGATGATGAAGATCGCCAGATAAATGCCCCAGGCGATGCCTACTTTGATGGCACTTGCGGCCAGCGTGCCCTCCAGTGTGCCGATCATGATCCAGAAGATGGAACCGATTCCCAAAAAGATTGTGATGAGGGTCTGCAAGGGATTTTTCTCTCGTCCGGGTGATTGTATTTGCAGGCAAATGTTTTCTGCATTATACAACGCTTTCCTGAAAAATTTTTCGTTCGAGAGTCCATGTAAAATTGGCGATAATAATGCGAACAGGATAGTATCCCTACACATTATATAACGAGTAATATAACGAGTATTTTATCCGGTCTCAATCTTCTCCCCACCCGCACGATTTTTAAATGAACGAATCATCAAAAAAAACGACGCAGAAAGAGAATCCCATCGGACCTTTTGCGGAAGTGGTGTTCAATCTGCCTCTGGACGGTCCTTTCAGCTATGCGGTTCCCGAACATTTGAAGGGCCGTCTGGAAATCGGTGCGCGCGTTTTTGCGTCTTTTGGTCCACGTCGGCTCACAGGTTATCTTGTGGGCTGGGCGAAGACCTGCGATCCTGGGATAACGATTAAATCGCTCGAAGATGCTTTCGACGAACCGCCGGTCCTTTCTGCGGAAACGCTGAAGTTCACGCGCTGGATGGCGGAATACTATCAATGTTCCTGGGGCGAAGCGATTGCTTCGGCCTTGCCGTCGGGACTGGATGAGCGTAGCGAGGAATTGTATTCTCTCACCGAGCAGGGCAAAAGTATTTTAGAGAAGGGCGAAGTCAAAGGGGCAAGCTTGAGTTTTTTTGAGCTTTTGCGTGAGAAGGGGACTTTGTCGCGCAAGCAATTGCAAACGGCCTTGAAACGAAAATTCAACGGGGTGCTGTTGTCCAAACTCAAATTTGAAGGAAGCCTGGAATCTTCCCTGAAAATAACGCGCAACGCGGTGGATGTGCGCACCGAAACCTTTGTGCGTTTGCGCGCAGGTGCCGAAGGAGCCGAAGAGATGCTGACAGTGCTGGCGCGGAGTCCACGGCAACAAGCCTTGTATCGCATTTTGATGGAGGGCGAGATTTCCATCAGCGATCTGAAGTTGCGTGATCCGCGTTACGGTCCGGCTCTGGGGCAGTTGAAGACCAAAGATCTGGTTGAATCACGTACGGCACGCGTGCGCCGAAAATCACCCTGGGATTTTCAGGCGGATGCTTCAAAGCCAGAGGCTTTGCCGGAGTTGATGCCTGAGCAGAAAACCGTCTGCACGGCTTTGATCGAGTCGATCGAGGCGGAAAAATTTCAAACTTTTTTATTGTTCGGTGTGACGGGGAGTGGCAAGACCGAGGTTTATCTGCGATGCATCCAGCGTGTTCTGGATATGGGGAAATCGGCGATTCTGCTGGTGCCTGAAATTTCTCTGACACCGCAGACGGCAGATCGTTTTCGCAAACGATTCGGCAATCGCATTGCCGTACTGCACAGTGGTCTGACACGCACGGAACGTTACGAAGAATGGCGAAAAATTCTTGCGGGTGAGGTGACCATTGCCCTGGGCGCACGTTCTTCTATTTTTGCGCCGATGAAAAACATCGGCGTGATCATTGTGGATGAAGAACACGATTCTTCCTATAAGCAGGAATCGACACCGCGATATCATGCCCGCGACGCCGCTTTAATGCGCGCACGCGAACAAAATGCGACCGTCATACTTGGCACCGCTACGCCGTCACTGGAATCCTGGAAAAACGCTCAATCAGGAAAATACCGATTGCTCAAACTGACGCGCCGGGTCAACGATCGCCCGCTTCCCTGGATGCAAATCGTTGACATGAACAAGGAACGTGAAGAGAGAAAAAATTTCGGTATTTTCTCCTTCGCGTTGAAACAGGCGATCAGTGATCGACTGGAACGTTCCGAGCAGGTTTTTCTGTTCCTCAATCGCAGAGGCACCGCCAATTACATTCAGTGCAAGGATTGCGGATTCGCGTTTGAGTGCAAACAATGTAGCGTGACATTGACCTGGCATGGTTTGAGCAACATCATGCTTTGTCACTATTGCAATCAGAAATCCAGAATCCCGACCGAATGCTCCGATTGTGGGGGTGAAGCCCTTCGCTTCAAAGGCTATGGCACACAAAAGCTGGAAGAGGAAACCATCAAACTGTTCCCGCAGGCGCGGGTGTTTCGCTTGGATCGAGACACCGCAAAAAACAGACAGGTTTTTGAAACCATGCGCGACCGTTTGAACGCACAGGAAATAGACATCCTCATCGGCACGCAAATGATCGCGAAGGGGCACGATTTCCCCAACGTTACCCTGGTTGGAGCGATGCTGGCAGACTTGCCTCTGAACATTCCAGATTTCCGCTCCGGCGAACGTGCCTATCAACTGCTGACACAGGCGGCGGGGCGCGCCGGACGAGGGGAGACGCCGGGCTGGGTGATCGCGCAGGCCAATCGGCCCGATCATTATATTTTCGAATGCGCGCGCAATCATGATTATGAGGCTTACGCAGAAAAAGAATTGTCCTTGCGAAGCCAGTTGCGTTATCCGCCGTTTGTGCGTGCGGTGGGTTGGGAAATTGAAAGTGATGACGAGGCGAGAGTGCAGAAATCAGCGCGGAGACTGGGGGCCATTTTCGCCAGACTCATTCCCCAATTTCCCGGTACCGATATGTTGGGACCGGCACCAGCGGTCTTGAGTAAAATAGAAAACAAATATCGTTGGCGGTTGTTGCTACGCGCTCCCAATTCCCAGACACTGAGTGCGCTGTTGCGCTTGGCGCGCAAGAGTGAAGACTTTCAGAATTTATTGAAGACATCAACAAGGTTTTCAGTGGATGTCGATCCCGTCAACCTGCTCTGATGTCATCGGGTCTGTGCCAGCCCTTGTGGGGCCGGCACACAGAAAATGGATCGCTTGAAAATATTATTCTCAGTGGGATGGCTTGGCCTGGCCCTGTTTGGCAACTTCAGCCGCCGCTTTCGCAATGGCCTCGGCATCGCCCAGATAATAATGTCGAATCGGAGTCAAGTCGTCGTTGAGTTCATAGACAAGAGGAATCCCCGTAGGAATATTCAACTCCGAAATTTCGTCCTCGCTCACCCCGTCAAGGTGTTTGATGAGCGCGCGCAGGCTGTTGCCGTGAGCGCAGATGAGAACGCGTTTCC
Organism: Nitrospinae bacterium CG11_big_fil_rev_8_21_14_0_20_45_15; assembly: GCA_002787235.1. Classification (GTDB taxonomy): domain Bacteria; phylum Nitrospinota; class Nitrospinia; order Nitrospinales; family VA-1; genus Nitrohelix. The sequence continues at coordinate 5,064 of PCWG01000011.1, read as the reverse complement.
CAGCTTTTAACGATGGCACGATGGAATCGTTCCAATAAGGCAGGAAACGATCGACGGTATCGCTCAATGCTTCCGAACGCGGTGGATTTTCTACATTCGCGTAGCGCGGATCGTTCTCAGGGAGTCGGGGGTCGCCATCGTCCAGAGCCGGGGGTTTGATCGAATAGCTGCGACGCCAAATTTTGACCTGATCTTCACCATGCTTTTCAGCCGTTTCGGACTTGTCCAGACCTTGCAAAGCCCCATAGTGTCGTTCGTTGAGCCGCCAGGAACGGTGTACAGGCAACCACATCAAATCCATTTCATCCAGAACGGTCCAGAGAGTTCGGATTGCGCGTTTCAGTAGAGAAGTGTGCGTCTCGTCGAATTGATAACCGCCTCCTATCAATGATGCTGCGGCGTTTTTTGCTTCCTCTTGACCCTGCTGAGTGAGATCAACATCCTTCCACCCGGTGAATCGGTTTTCAAGGTTCCATTGGCTTTGTCCGTGTCGAAGCAAGACCAGTTTGAGCATCGGAAAAATTCCTCTTAAATTTAAAAGTGATTCTTATGGTTTAAAGTTCCATCATTTTGCGCCGCAATATAACATAATTTCAAAAGATACATCCTCATCGGGCCAAAAAAATGAAATCGATCATTGATGTCGCAGGATAATGTCATCTTTATTAACAATCAAATCATCTCTTAAACACAATAAGTTCAACGTCAATTCGAGTAAGAAGAAAACGTAGGTAAGGGAACTCCGTATAAATTTTATATTTTATATTGACGCGATGAATTTTATTCTGCTAGCATCAGTTATAGAATTTAAAATTATTCCTGAGAAAAAAATGTTCAAACGTTTGGTTTTCATAATCCTGTTGGTGCTTCTGGGCGGTTTCTCTGTCCCTGCTTTTGCGCACCCGGGGTCACCTCATCTGCATGAAGGTATGCAAGATACGATGAAAATGGGAAACCACAAGCACTCGACCGATCATTGCAATTTGATGGATCACTCTGGAAAAATATTCTGTCCGCACAAAAGTCAAATGCGTCACCCGGACAGAGGCATTGCCAGAGACTGTGGCGGTCTTCCTGCAGGACGAACTTTGGTTTTGCCTGGAAGCCTGACAAGTCTACTCACTGAATCGGAGCAAGGTTCGCAGGACCTGCCGTTGGCCGGTGACTCTGTTGATACGAGCTTGCCCTTACTTCCCCCGTGTACCTCTGGCTCGCCAGAACCCCCTCCCAAGATTTACTAATACATTTCATTTACTTTTAAGTGGGTACCCGATTTGTCGCGGCCCTCAGTGTGCTTTTTATTTGGCCCAAATGTGCGCGCGCAATTCTCTTAAAAGTTACCTCCAGATTTTTTTAAAATTACTTATATCAATACCGGAATATCTTTGGGTATTTGAGGATCATAAATCGGATCAATATTTGTGATGGAGTGGATCAATGTTCAAACGTAGTGTCGCCGTATTTTTGTTTATTTCCTCCTTGGTTGTAATGGCACCTGTGAGTGCAGTTGCCTATGTCGGGCTTTGTTGTGCCCATTGTGGAGGAAATATGCCGCTGAATATTTTGGGTGGCGGAGTTCCCGAAACCAATGAATTTCGTTTCAAAATCAGCCAGAGCTGGATGCGAATGAGTCCCTATAAAGATGGGACGAAAAACGTCGATCCCTCCACACTGCTTGGCGCGAATAATGGGACGACCTTTGCGGCTGTTCCCGCCGAGATGGAAATGTTCATGACCATGGTCAGCGGTGCCTACTCATTCACCGATGATTTTGCATTGATGATGATGACCAGTTATGTGCGGAACGATATGCCGATGTTGCTCAACGGAGCACTGGGTGGATTTGTTATGCAGTCAGAAGGTCTGGGGGATACCAAAGTTATTGGAAAGTACCGTCTGTTTACCGACGATCATCTGGCACCCAGCAAACAAGTCTCAGCGATTCTCGGTGTCTCTGCACCCACAGGGCGGATAGACATTGGTTTTCAAAACCACCCGAGCGCAGTGTTTCAGGGAACCATCTTGCCTTATCGCATGCAGACCAGTACCGGTACATTCGATCCTATTATGGGTTTGACCTTTCAAGGGTCCAAAGATCCTTACTGGTACGGAGCCAACCTTCAATATACCGGTCGCTGGTACGACAACAGCCAGGGCTATCACCGCGGGCAGGAAGTTGCACTCGATCTTTATGGCATGTTGCAGTTTCATCCCAAAGCACTTGGGCAGGTTCAGTTGAAAGCGACTTACGAAGACAAATACAGCGACGAACCATACGATCAAAGGGTGAAAGGCGAAGGACATGCCGGTTTCAACTCTAAAAACAACTTCATCAGCCCGCTGTTCGACCCCGCTAATTACGGCGGATGGAAAGTATGGGCTTCAGGTGGCTTCCAGTTTCAGCCCTGGAATCTGCAAGTGGTTGAGCTGATGGTTTCCTGGCCGATTTATATGAATTTGAATGGTCCGCAATTGGCAGATGACTGGAAAATTCAAGCCACCTGGTATTGGGAAGTTCCAACCAAGAAAAGCAGACGTTATACAGGGCTCAAGGCTCCCAGTGAGTTAGGATTCTAAAGGGAAGGCGCATTTATGTTGAAAACAATCATTGCCGCAGTTTTGCTGGTGCTAGGTGCCTGTGCAGGAATCAATCATCTGCCGGAGGGAGATTCTCCCGGGGCGCAACTGGTTCGTGAAAAATGCACCGTGTGTCACGGACAGCCCCATCCCACGCGCCACACAGCCCCAGAATGGGGGCATTACATAGCTCTGATGGAGACCCATATGAAAACGAAAGGGATTGCCTTTTCATCAGAAGAAAAAGAAATCGTATTGGATTATTTACAACGTAACGCCTCCAAATAGGTGAGAAAATGATGCAACGTATTTTAATAGTTTTGAGCATGATTCTCAGTCTGACAGCTACTGCAGATGTTTGGGCAAATCACGCCCTTTTTGAAAAATTGGGTGTGGTCCCTTCACGAACAATAAAGGAAGCACCTTCGTTTTCTCTGATAGACACTCATGGGAAGACGAAGGCACTAAAAAATTTTCGTGGGAAACCAGTGCTATTGCATTTTTGGGCGACCTGGTGCGCCCCGTGCCAGGAGGAATTGCCCGCACTGCAAAGACTGTACGAGAAGATGGGTGGAGATCAATTTGAGATAGTGGCTGTCAATATTGATCGGGGCGATCCCGCCAAAGTCTTAGAATACATCGATAAATACAAGTTAACGTTTTTAAACCTGCTGGACCCCGAGCAAACAGTTCGCAAACAGTATTTTATCCGAGGATTACCGACCAGCTATTTGATCGACACCGAAGGGCAACTGCGTGGATTCGTGTCTGGAGCGCGCACGTGGGCGATAAAAGACTCCGAGCAATTATTCTCAATGATTTCAGCCAGAGCAAATTAAAGGAGTCCGTGAAACTTGCAAATAAAATCAAAGCAGGATTTTCCTGTCTCTGCTTACTGTGGGTAGTGGGATATGCAGAGTCCGCATATTCAGCCGATCCCATACTGACCGATCTGGACCGAGCGTATTATTACCCAGATCTAGAAGGCCTTCGGTCTATGACAGCAGGCATGAAAGTAGAGCAGTTGAATCCTTCGACGCAGAGCTATTTTAATTTACCCGTAGTTCGCGTTGAGTGGTCTGCCGAAGATCAGAAGATTCATTTTGCATTGAGCGATTCAGAAATCTCAGGAGAAGCCGCCGAATACGCATTGAATGTGGTTGAAAATTTCAAACAAATGATTTTTCCTTCGACACTCGAAAGACAATTGGAGACTTATCAAGGTACCATTGAGAAAGATTCGGCAGGCACAGTTTACGCAAAATTCACAGCAAGAAATTCAAGCTCGCATATCACAGAATACAATCTGTGGGTCGATTCAACGAAGCGCAGAATTCAGAAAATGAAAATCGCGCAGAGCGACGGACCATCGCCCATCAACATTGAATTTGCTTATACGACCCACAAAGGAAAATGGCGAATAGAAGAAAGCCGGGCTCAGTTCAACTACGAAGGTTATGATTTTGAAGAAAACACCCACTTCAGCTTTGTAAAAGACAAAGAATATTGGTTGGTTAGAAAGATTGATCAGAAATTGAAACGCAACGGAATATTGATTCAATCCTATATTTTGACATTGGACCCGATTCAGGTGAATTGAAGGTCACAGCGAAGATGAATACCGATCAGACAAACAAACGCGTGGTCAAGACAGGCCTGCTGACAGCCATACTGTCTGCAGTCCTGATGTTCATCACCGCAAGTCCCGCGCACTCCACAGCGTCGGTATCACATCATCAGCATCAGCCTGATATTTTCCATACACACGATAAAGAAGGGCTCGTACAACATTCGACCCACATCAAGCCCCATTGTGAAGCCAGAGGGCATCATTTGTTGAGTCCGAATTGTCCTCACAAAGCGTCCAGGAAAATTCAAAACAAAGCAATGCTCACCTCAGACTGTCATCAAGGGAGCAAGCACAAAGGGGCATCCTCCGGCTTTTCGGCATCCTTTACAGGAGAGACCCAGAGAATAAGTATTTTAGACGGCTCACCCAAGGAAAGCAGTGCCAGCCTGATTCCAGGCTTTCCCTTATATTTTATCCTGATAGAACCACCCAATCCCCCTCCCCAAATAGCCTGATTGTTCGCAACTGGAAGTGTGCTGGAAATAGTTTTGGAAACGTCATCAAAAAATCAGGAAGACGCCCAAAATGTATTTTTTCAGAAACCCGCCAGTGGCGCAAGACCGATCCTCCAAAGCTGGGAGGAGGGTGTCAGACAGGAATCCAGCAGGCCTTGACGTGCCTGCGGGCAAATTTCAGTCCGGCAATGACTCGGGAGTTCCGCTCCTTTTCCTTTTTCTGCCGCCTACAGAAAAAGTTTTTGCCCAACCCCGAGAAAGGCCCCCTCCCAGCTAACAAATTTTCCCTATATGGCCCACAGATTATCGACGATTCATAAGGCGGACCAGATATTGGTGTTGGATGGGGGGCGGATAGTGGAGAGTGGAGATCATGCCAAGTTGATGGAAACAAAGGGATTG
>PCWG01000039.1 GCA_002787235.1 Nitrospinae bacterium CG11_big_fil_rev_8_21_14_0_20_45_15 | reverse complement strand
TTGAGTACCAGATCGCCCACTGTGGTCGTCAATGCGGTGCGCACGTCCACGCGATCTTTCGCATTCGCCGTCATCGCATGGAAAGTAACCGCTCCACCTTCTATCTGCACCAACCGGTCAGAGTTGAAGGTAGCACTACCAATGCCCGCACTGTTCACAGCGGTGACGTTGTCTACATAAATACCGTTGCCGGTGTTGTTCACGACCAGTTGTGAGGCTGTGATATTTTGAAGTTCGGTCCCATCTAAAACCATTGTGCAACCACCCGATCCGCAATTCGAGCTGGTGCTACCGATTCCAATGCGGTTGAAAATAGAAGTCGGATGTGATGAGGCGATGGTTGTTGTTGCCGTACCACTATTAAGAAATCCTTGAATATCAATATCGTGCGCGGTGATATCAATCAGGCCATTTCCAGTATTCACCGAACCCGATGCACCGATCACAAGATTACCCAAGCCGCTCAAATCGTTGTCGGCGATGAGAAATAAATTCAGAGTATCACCACCCGCAACCGCATCAGAAATGACATTGTTGATAATGATATCGTTGTGTGCGCTAAGAGTCAGAGTATTTGACCCGGTCCCGTTAAAATCCAGAGCCGTACTCAAAGTGATATCGCCATCCTGAGAATTCCCACCCCCTGTTCCCGTTGTGATCGTTACACTAGCTCCACCAGTAAGAGCCGACGTGATCAAATCCACTCCCAATTGCGAAGAGTCACCCGAAGAAAGGAAAGGACTGGTCACATTCGTATTGACCGAACCAGACCCTGCAACAATTTCAAGATTATTGGGATCGATCAGCCACTGGCCGCCGTCGCCGTTTTTAGCAGTCACATCCGGCGCACTGAGAACCTCCAGGAATTTTTTGCCTGATGTTTCAACAAATCCACCCTTACCAGAAAGTTCTCCACCTTTAGCAGAAACGTCTCCCAATACACGTGTCGTATCTTGTGCCCAGACCACGACCTTGCCGCCATCACCCTTTCCGGTTGCATTGGCATTGATTTCAACACCGCTATCCACAAAAGTGAATTCAGAAGTGGACACAGAACCGCCGCCTTGTACGTCTCCACCTATTAAAGCCGTACCACCCCCAGATTCGCCAGAGACATCCACCTTGGCAGAATCAAAAAGTCCTACTTTTTCACCCAGAACCTGAACCGTTCCACCCGACTCGCCTTCATGTTTTCCAGAAGCATCCAAAATACCAGAAACATTGACAATTCCTTGATCGCCACCTAGCAGAAAAATTTCGCCATTCTTTTCGGTCACAGAATGAGCTTCAATGACCCCTGTATTATTAACAACATCACGAATAACAGATCCTGCATCTTGCGCAGAAAGAACGACTCTGCCGCCATTCGCTTGAATGTTTCCGGAGTTGGCCACCAGGGCACCTGCAGAATCACCGTCTGCATTCAATACATTGTCTTTGACTGCTTCCGTGATGGCGAAGTTGATCAAGCCGTCACCAATAAAATCCAATGTCGCCGATTCTCCGCTCGCTAATGATACCGAGCCCAGATTTGCAATAATACTACCGGCGTTCTCAACACCAGCCGCAAGCAAACCAACGTATTGGGTCGCGCTGATTGTGCCTTGATTTAAAATAAATCCACCCGCCTTCGCTGGATCTTGTGTGAAGCGGTAGTTTCCTGCCATGAAGTCCTGATCCGTGATATTCAGCGTGGTGGCCAACAATCCACCCACATTCACATTGGCATCCTTTCCAAATAGAATTCCCGAACCATTGGATATAAATACTTGCCCATTAGCAGTCAGACTTCCCAAAATTACGCTCGGGTCACCACCAAGGACTCGGTTGAGCGCGATAGAGTCGGCACCCGGTTGCACAAATTGCACCGATTCGCCCGTCCCAATACTGAAGCTCTGCCAGTTTGTGACCATACTGTTCGTAGATTGGTTGACCACAAGTGCGCTGGAGGAAGGTTGATTGATCACACCCACACCTTCGGCCACTTGACCGCCTTGCGGCAGAGCAAATAACAACGTAGGAAATCCTCCTATCAGATAGATCATGAACGCTATCGTGAGGCGGCTAAAAAAGGAAGGGGATTTTGAATTAATCTTGTTCATATAAGTGGCGTAAAAACCATTAAGAAAACCAGAGGAATTATTTACCGGTTCGTCAAGATGCAAAAACTTGAATGGACACAGCGAAAAGTACTTTTATATTCAATATACTTAACGGCATAATCATACTATTTAAATGTCACAAGATGCCCTTTAAATTGTCACAGTATCGTCACAATAAAAACCAGATACACCTTATTTTACTGCATTTTACAGAGAACATCGGCCTGCTAAAGGAAGCGCAAGGGATTCCATAAGATTTACATGGAATCTATAGACTTACACTTTAATATAATAGGGAGGGAAATTAAAGAAAAAAGAAAAAAATTTAATTGATTTTGCTGAAGAAAACGGTGGGGAAAATAATACTAAAACAATCACATGCTTATTTTAAAGATGTTTGGGTGACATCCGCGAACAAAAAACACATTGTTTCCAATGCTTCTATCTTCAGGATTTTGGATTTCAAATAGACGCTTATTCATCTCTGCTTCTTCAAACAGACAATGACTTTTGAGCCCCAGTTATCCGGTAAAAAGGGGCGCACCAAATCATCTGCAACGGTAACCGCAACGGCACCAGCGATACCGGCTTTTCTTCCACCTCTGGAAGCCCAACTTCCCAACACTCTGGGAAACCCTTTCACAGAGGGGTGATCCAATGCTGACCAGATGGAAAAATCCTGCAACCAGGTTTTACCGGAAAACCGTTTGCGTAAGATATCAAAACCAGCTGTTTGAAATAATTTCATCCAACAATCAAATTTTCTCAATCCATGATGCCCTTTTGAATCGACAAAAATTTCCCGATACCAACTTCTTTTCCGAGCCCAGGAGAAAAAAGGACCGTCGCTATCAAGATCAAAATAATGAATCATCTTTCCCTCTGGTTTTAAAACCCTCGCCATTTCGTTCAAGCATGTCTCAACCTCAGAATCAGCTAAATGTTCCAGAACAAAACTTGAAATGATGGCATCAGCAGAAGCTGAGGCAACGGGCAAACTGGAAATGGTGGCTTGCACGACAGAATCGTATGTTAATGAGGCCGAGCGGACTGAGGAGGTGGAAATTTCGACCCCAAGCATTGAATATCGACTGGCCAGAAATGAAGAGCCCCCACCGCATCCCAATTCAATCACCCTGCTTCCAGCGGATACGCATTGAGAGATCTCAAAAAGATGATGTCCTCTCGCATAATACAGTGCCAACCGATCCAACCCATTCTCCGAAAAATTTCTACCCGCACTCGTGAAACCATGGGCATCGTAAAACGAATCGGAAACTCCGAAATTGATCAATCCCTGATTGACCGCAAAACACGTACCACAAGAACCGCATTCAACAAGATTTGATTCTTCTTTGAAAATCACAAAACCCTTCTCATGACAAGCGCAGTGGGGACAAGAAATCAAGTCTCGCCAATCAGGCGATATATGTAGGGTATGGGGTAAAATACGGTCTCCTGCCATAAAATTACACGCTAATCAAAAAAAATAATGGTTTCAATAGTTTAATGAACCGCTGAGATAAACGATGCCATTGCTTTGATCCGTCGGTCGGGGCCCCGGTAATGGGATGCCATAAGAAGCCGTAAAATTCAACGACGGTCCATCTTCTTTTTCTTTGGGAATAGTGAGACGGACACTGTAACCCGCGCCCGTGATGGCCTGATCTTGCTCTCCGGGCAATCTGTCTTCGGTAAATACCTTGCCGTGATCCAGAAAAGCACTTAAAGAAATAATCCTGTCTAAAGTCAAAGGACCCAAACCGGATTTCCATTTGAAGGGAAATGGCGTGACAAATTCTAGCGATCCTGCGTAACCATGATCGCCAGAAAACTCGGACAAAGGAAAACCGCGCACCGTCCCCATACCCCCTATTGAAAATTGATCTGGAGACAACACTCTGATTGCTGATACCTGCCCAAGTCCTCTAATAATGACATAACTGTTGGCGATACCCAAATTCTGGTAACGGGTAAAATTTCCTTCCAGCCGTAATGCATCACCTCTTCCACCCACTCGGGAAGTAAGTGGTCGATTCTTGTTTTTCAATCCAAGTCCTTTATTCAAACGAATTTGTCCAAAGGTCTGTCCGTAAAAAGAGTCCTGCATCCTTCCCCCCAGGCTGAGACTGAATGCCCTGATTTTGTCATCACTACTGGTCAGCCCTTGAGTAAAGTTTTCAAAATTACGCCGATGAAAACCCGCGGTCATCCAAAAACGCGATTGTCGATTTCGGAATAACAGTTGATTGATTTCAAGATCCATGATGCTGGAATTACCCCCGGCATTCAAATTATTCAGCGTATCACCCAGCTTATTATTTGAAAATGCGTACGCCAGACGTAACTCAGTCCCTTTGTTGCTCAAGGGAATGCGATAAGAAGCCGCCCCAAATTTTTGATCCAGATCAGAGCGAATGCCGCGAAAAGAAAACTGATCTCCCAATACAAGCAGATTGCCTTTGATCAGACTCACTCCCACCCGCTGTCGTCCTGTAAACCGGGAACCAAAATTATCACCATCTATGGAAAACGAAAGGTCAGAGCTCTCCTTAACTTCCAGCCCAAGTTGAGACGTTCCAGGGACATCATTGGGCTTTAATACCGACCGAACTCTAACGCCCATCAAATCGTTGACCTCCAGCAGAGCTTCCTCCAAAGTCGATTCATTGAGAACCTTTTCATCCATCACTGAATCAAAATAATTCTTTAACTGTTCAGAAAGAATAGACTCATTGCCGGAAACACTGACGGTACCAATTCGTCCTTCGAGCACCTTTATCACAACACGGCCCCCTGACAATTTTTGTGCAGGGATGTAGGCTCTGGAAAGAAAATAACCCTTTTCAGCATACAGCGCAGTGATCCGTTGAGCGATCAACTGCAATGCGCCCAAGGTCATTAAAGTAGCTTCTTTCAATTGCACAATATTTGCGATGGCCTGTTCTGTGATTACCGTTGCGCCCTCCACTACGATTTCTTTGACTTCAAATTCAGGCCCTGCACTGGGATCGATCTTGCTTGTTTCTTTAGAGATGACGACTTCAGGAATTTCGTCTTGTCTTGGCGGGAGGGATTGAGGTTGGGATTGACGCAAGGCCTTGTCTATCAGACCTGCATTTGCTGAATTAGGTATCGTTTGCGCCAAGGACACTTCCACAAGACAAGATAAAAGAAGTAGAGACAGCAACGGAATGAGTGAATAGAGGCGAAAAATTTCCAAGAAATCGCTCAGCCTCCAATTACTCAAGCCAAAATTCATGATACCCGATACTCCGACCTTCAATAAAAACAATTTTATATTTCAGCTAAAGCTACACCTTGCCCAATTCTTAAATCTGAGCACATTATCCTGATCTTTTACATTGATTGAATGTAGATAACATAGAAAACCGTATCCTTACAAATTTTAAACTCTCAGAAAAAATAAATTCACCGTGTATTTTTGTAAAAAAATCATTACCATGTACTCACTTAAAACAAAACCATTTCAGGATGGCGTTTATTGAAAATTATTTTGATGGAGAGCTTTCATGACTGAGGCAACCCTGCTAGAGCCCTGCAAAGATGTTAAGGCTTTTTTAAATTCCGACCTAAAATTATTAATCAATGGACAGCGTGTATCATCCGCCAGTGGTGAAACTTTTGAGGTACTGGATCCCTCAAATAATTCGGTTTTGACACGTGTTCCCAAAGGGGGATCTGAAGACATTGACCGTGCTGTCCGAGCCGCCAGAAATGCTTTCGAAACAGGACCCTGGAGAAAATTGACCGTTTCCGAGCGTGGGAAATTACTTTGGAAACTGGCCGACTTGATCGAACGCGATCTGGAAATTTTTGCTCAGCTTGAATCTCTTGATAACGGAAAACCTCTGGCCATAGCCCGCGCCGCCGACGTTCCATTAACGATTGATCACTTTCGTTATTATGCCGGTCTTGCAACCAAGATCCACGGCGAAACATTGGACATCAGTGTTCCCTATGCACCGGGTGCAGAATTCTTTGATTTCACTTTGCGGGAGCCTATAGGTGTAGTGGGCCAGATTATTCCGTGGAATTTCCCCTTGCTGATGGCAACCTGGAAATTGGGAGTCGCACTTGCGGCCGGTAATTGTGTTGTCCTCAAACCCGCCGAACAAACTCCGCTTTCCGCCTTGAAGCTCGGCGATCTTTTTGTTGAAGCCGGTTTTCCTGCGGGTGTGGTCAACATTGTGACAGGTTTTGGTGATACCGGAGCGGCCCTTGCCGAACACAATGACGTTGATAAAGTGGCTTTCACCGGAAGCACCGAAGTGGGACATAAAATTGTTCAGGCATCCGCTGGCAACCTGAAACGCGTGTCTCTGGAACTGGGCGGGAAATCTCCCAGCATTGTATTCGCCGACGCCGATCTCGAACTCGCCGCTCAAGGCGTAGCCAATGCGATTTTTTTCAATCACGGCCAATGCTGTTGCGCAGGATCGCGTCTGATGGTCCACAGCAAGGTCTATGAAGAACTGGTCGAACGAGTTGCCGACACGGCTAAAAAAATCAAATTGGGGCCGGGTATGGCGTCCGATACCGATATGGGGCCATTGGTATCACGGGAACAACAGGAGCGTGTCTTAAAGTATATCAACTCAGGACTGAGCAATGGAGCAGAAGCATTGGCAGGGGGTGGCATACCCAAAGGACTTGACGCGGGCTGTTACATATCTCCAACCGTTTTCAACAGGGTGACTCAGGGAATGCAAATCGTTCAGGAAGAAATATTCGGTCCCGTACTCGCCGCATCTCCATTCGAAGATCTTGAAGAAGCCATTGCAAAAGGCAACGACACAGAATTTGGACTGGCCGCAAGTGTCTGGACGCGAGACATTAACAAAGCGCACAAAGTTGCCAAAGGTTTAAAAGCAGGTACGGTTTGGGTCAATTGTCACAATATTTTTGATGCGAACGCACCGTTTGGGGGCTATAAAAAAAGTGGATACGGTCGGGAAATGAGCCTTCACGCTCTGGAAATGTACACACAGGTGAAAAACGTCATCATACAGATTCACTGATTTAATGCGTTTTGGTTTCTTTCTTCATTTCCTTTGGCTTTGAAATGTATTTCCCCTTACCGGAATCTCCAGAATGTGATTTGGGCAAACAAATGTTGAACTTTGTTCCATTGCCCGTTTCACTTTCAACGGTAATATTACCTTGATGTGCTTCAGCGATGAATTTGCAAATGCTCAAACCCAGCCCGCTTCCACCTTCATTCCGGGAGCGGGCTTTGTCTACCCTGTAGAAGCGATCAAAGATAAAAGGAAGATCTTTCGCAGGAATACCAATTCCATTGTCTTGTACTCTTACAAAGGCCTTCTCCTCCCGCTCCTGCAGGGAAACCTTGACTTCGCCTCCTTCAGGTGTGTACTTGATGCCATTGTAAATGATGTTCCAGAACATTTGTCGCAGTCGAACCGGATCACCCAAAATATTCACCGGTTCAATGTACGCAATCGTGATTTTGATATTTTTTGCCTCAGCAAAAATTTCCGCATGTTTGCAAACCTCCTCCAGTAAATTCTTCAAATCCAGTTCTTCGGATTTTAAGGGAGCCTGCTGTTCGTCAGACTTGGATAACAGAAACAAATCTTCCAATACTTTTGACATGTATGTGATTTCTTCAAGATTACTGGAAAGTACGTCCTGATATTCCTCCGGTTTCCTTTCTTTACTTAAAATCAGTTCGCTTTGTCCTTTCAATACCGTGAGAGGCGTTCGCAACTCATGTGAAGCATCGCTGGAAAATTGCCGCATTAGTATGAACGTTCTTTCCAATCGATCCATCATGCTGTTGAAGGTCAATGCCAACTGCCCTATTTCGTCTTTAACCGTCGGCACGGGAATACGACTTCCCAGGTCGGCACCCATCGCAATTTCCCTTGCTGTTTGAGTGATTTTAGCGACCGGATTGAGTGCCCTGCGGGCAAGAAATCGGCCAATAACAGTTGTCAACAACAGCACCGAAGGCACTGCGGTCCAAAGAAAAATCCGCAAATTATTAAGCGTATCCTGAACGGCTTTCAAAGACGTTCCCACTTGCACAAGATTGACTAATTTACCATCTTCCACGAGAGGCATCGTGATAATACGAATGGGATGATCGCCTTCAATGATCGCCGTTTCATAAGTCGTCTCCCCTTTGGTCGCATTTGAATAGGCCGTTTGAGAAAGCGGAAACTGTGACGCTGTCAAATTCCGCGAGCGCGAACCCACGTTACCGGAACCATCATAGATTCTATAAAACTTATTCAATTGACCTCGACCAATGATCTGATCGAAAAAATTTTCTAAACCGGAAAAGGGATACTGTGTGATCTTCATAGTCGCGGATTTGGCTACAACTGCGGCTGAAACTTTTAGCGAATGGTCAACGCTTTCATACAAGCGCTTGGAAAGGAAGAAAAAAAGGAACAAGCTGAACAAAATTAAAACGATTCCCAAGAGGGAAACGTACCAGGCGGTTAGTTTGGAGCGGATAGAGGTGAAGGGCATGGCTTAAGAATCACTCTTTCATGACATAACCGACCCCTCGCATTGTATGCAAAAGTTTTTTGGAAAAATTTTTATCAATCTTTTTACGCAGATGATTGATGTATACATCGATAACATTGGTGAATGTATCAAAGTTATAATCCCAGACATGTTCGGCAATCATCGTTCGAGTCAATACTTTTCCCGGATTGCGCATGAAATATTCCAACAGACTGTATTCTTTACTGGTCAGTTCAATATCTTCATCGCCTCTTTTCACCTTGTGACTCACTAGATCCAAAGTCAAGTCACCCAGAGTGAGCGTCGTTTTAGTTTCCTTCTGACCTCTGCGCAAGAGAACACGAACGCGTGCCAACAATTCGGAAAACGCAAAAGGTTTCGTCAGATAATCGTCTGCTCCCTTATTGAGCCCCGCGACCTTGTCTTCCACAGAATCTTTAGCGGTCAAAAGCAGAATCGGTGTATCTATACCGGATTGCCGTAATTTCTGAAGAACTTCCAGACCATCCATCTCTGGCAACATCCAATCCAGAATAATCAAATCGTATTGATTTTCTTTTCCAAGATAGAAGCCTTCACTGCCATCGTGCGCAATATCTACCGCGTAGGTTTCCTCTTCCAATCCCTTTTTGATGAAACCCGCTACTTTTTTTTCGTCTTCAACGACTAGAATACGCATTCAAACGTCCCACTTCTCCTGCTGTTTATGCAGTTCGATTTCTCCGCGCAACATTTCGATATGTTTTTCACAGTCCTTTGAAATCGCAGAATACATAGCACGACAACTTTCATCATTAGCATCTACCATGGCCTGTTTACAAATACCAGCGGCCTCAATAGAAGCTTCTAAAGCTTTTAATAAATTTTCATTGAATTTTTTAGACATGATTTACCAGTACTTGCATCCATTTCTAATTTATTTCAGTGTGGTACTAATCCATTTTCTCAAGTTCAGTTTTAAAAATAGTTCGAACCAGAACGACTCCCAGAACAACACCAATCAATGGTAAAGTGTTGACAAGCTCTCCTACAAAGCGACCCAAGACACCATACTCCCTGCCAAGATTTGTCAACAATGGATTTCCAGACTTTTCCAGCCAGTAAAACACCATATTAATGACAACCCCGCAAACACCACCTATAAATCCACCAAATCCATAATAGACAAATTTCATTGTATTCTCAAAAACAAGTCCTGTATCCTTAAAAAGATTCCAGCTGATAATATTACATCAACCTTCAGCTTGAGAGAATCATTATACACAGATACTGAGAATAGAAACAAATTGAACGTGCATTCTTTTCTAATTTTTAAAAGAAAAAAATCGAAGGAAAATCATGCGCCTTGAAGGAAAAATTGCTCTGATAACGGGTGGTGGATCTGGTATCGGTTTGGCTACCGCAAGAGCCTTCTGTAGGGAGGGTGCTAAAACACTGCTTTTTGGAAGAAGAACGGACCGACTTCAAAGTGCGGTTCAGGAGCTGGGCCCCCAAGCGCAGGCAGTTACAGGCGATATGACCCGCAATGAAGATCTCGATCGTTTGATAAAAACCGCTATGGATACACACGGACGTATCGATATTGTAGTCAATAATGCGGGGGCATTTTCAGGAGCCCCCCTCCATGAAATGGAAGAGGCCCAGTGGAATGATACGATGGACCTCAACATTTCATCGGTTTTTCGACTGACCCAACGCGCTTTGAAACCAATGATCGCTCAAAAAAGCGGAAATTTTCTACATATAAGCTCGATTTTAGGAATGATTGCAGTGCCACAAGTCGCTGCTTACAATGCGTCAAAAGGTGCTCTCATTCAATTCAGTCGGTCTATTGCTATGGAATATGGAGCTTTGGGGATTCGTTCCAATGCGATTTGTCCGGGATTGATCGAAACTGAAATGACCGCAGACCTGATGGCGGATAAGGAATTGATGGCAATCTGGGCCAAGGATTACCCCATAGGACGATTTGGCAAAGCAGAAGATGTCGCCAACGCCTGTCTCTACCTCGCCAGTGATGAGTCTGCATTTGTCACAGGAGTCGTTCTCCCTGTGGATGGCGGATTTACCGCACATTAAAATAATCAATGGCGGCTTGACGAAGAAATCACCTGCGTCTACAATCGTGCTTTTCTTCATTGGACACTTCATCAGAATACGTGTGCGATTTTAAAGTGAATAAAACCATGGCAACTCACCTCTAGTATGAGTTGTCTCAAAAGAGTTTAAGGAATTTTGTTCAATGGATTATGAATTAGTCATTGGGTTAGAAGTCCACACCCAAATGAAAACAAAAACAAAAATATTCTGTTCCTGTTCCACCGCGTTTGGTCGATCTCCCAACGAAAATACCTGCCCTGTTTGCCTGGGCTTGCCCGGTGTACTCCCGGTTCTCAACAAACAGGCGTTGGAATATGCCATTCGAGCCTGTTTGGCAACCCATAGTGAGGTTCAGGAAATCAGTCAATTCGACCGGAAAAACTATTTTTACCCCGACCTGCCCAAAGGCTATCAAATCTCTCAATTCGCGCTTCCCATCGGTCTTCGCGGTCACCTCGACATTCAAGTCGACGGCGTGCAAAAACGCATTGGCATCACTCGAATCCATATGGAAGAGGATGCCGGGAAATTAATTCATGGTGAAAATCTGGGAGTTTCAGGAAAAAGTTACATCGACTTCAATCGCACGGGTGTTCCTTTGATCGAAATTGTGAGCGAACCCGAGTTACGCTCCGCTGAAGAAGCCAAGGCTTATTTGATAGAACTGCGATCCATCTTGCAATACGCAGACGTCAGTGATTGTAATATGGAAGAAGGCAGTTTCCGTTGCGATGCCAACGTTTCATTAAGACCCTGGGGGCAGGAAGAATTTGGGACTCGAACGGAATTAAAAAATCTCAACTCCTTCCGGTTCATACAAAAAGCTATCGAATACGAAACCGATCGTCAGGCAAAAATACTGAATCAGGGAGAAAAAGTAATTCAGGAGACGCGTCTTTACGATTCCGATAAAGGCATTACTTTTTCAATGCGTAGCAAGGAAGAAGCACATGACTACCGCTATTTTCCAGAGCCCGACCTACCGCCCATCGTAGTTAATTCTGAGTGGATTGAAAGAACGCGATCGACGATTCCCGAATTGCCTGAAGAAAAACGTCAACGCTATGTGGCTGAATTTAAAATTCCAGAATACGACGCGGGTGTGTTGACCGCCGAGCAGGATCTGGCGCATTATTTTGAGAATTGTGTTTCCGAGGGAGCCATCCCAAAGACCGCCAGCAATTGGATCATGGGAGATTTATTGGGCCGACTCAATAAAGAAGGTCTGGGTATTTCGAATTGCCCTATCCCCGCGATTGCAATGGCTGAATTGTTTAAATTGATCGACAAGCAGACCATCAGTGGGAAAATAGCTAAAACTGTTTTTGAAGACATGTACTCCACTGGCAAACCTGCGGAACAAATCATTCAGGAAAAAGGCCTCGTTCAAATTTCAGACACCGGTGCTCTTGAAAAACTGGTTCAGGAAGTCATTGATGCCAACCCGGGTCAAGCCGAAGAATTTCGCAATGGCAAAGACAAGCTCATGGGCTTCTTTGTCGGGCAAGTCATGAAAGCTAGTAAAGGACAGGCTAATCCTGAACTCGTCAATAAAATTATAAAAGAAAAACTAACCTAACCCTATACCCGAAATTATTTTGAATACAATCATCCGTTTTATTTTCGTATTTGCGTTTCTGCTTCCTATATCACTTGCACATTCTCCACAAAGTCTTTGGGCTGATACAAATAAGACTTTTTCAGCCGACAAACGTTTTATTGACAATGGGGATGAAACCATCACTGACTCAAAAACAGGATTGATGTGGATGAAGAAAGATTCTTACCTTCATATCGGTCACTGGCTCAACTGGATGGATTGCATTGTCTATGTGAAGAAAATGAATCAGGAAGCTTTTGCTGGTTACATTGACTGGAGAATGCCCACACTGGAAGAACTGGGAACACTTTTTGAGGGAGATAAATTCAATAGCAAACAAGTCGGGCATGAAATGGCGATCCACATAGATCCCATTTTTGCGCCAGAAGGTGCCGGCTCTATTTGGTCCACCAACAGCAACGGTGTCTACAACGCAGTTGGCATCGTTTACAATAGCGGAAGAATGTTTAACAGCAAACGAACAGACAAGGCGCGCAAAGGTATTCGCCCCGTTCGCACTGCATCCAATTAATCTCAAGACCAGGAAGCCACAGTCGCAATGAAAAAAGTCTTTTATCTTTCACTTTCGATATTTATTTTACTGACCACACTTGTCGAAGCATCACAAGCGTCTTCCTTTCCTTCCGCTGAAATTTCACAGTGGAACACTGAAAAAATAAGGGAGATTGGCGATCCTGATTACGCAGAAGTCAGGCAACTCGTGAGTCAAGGTGAATATAAAGCCGCTCTGGATCTGTTAGACACAAAAATCAAACATCTCCCCAGGGAAGCCACTCCTGTTTATCTCAAAGCAATGGTTTTGTTTGAAATGGGGCAATATCGGGAAACAGCGGATCTGGTGAGCAAAGCCTACAAGATGGAACAATTTCACCCCATCACCCAATATTTATTTTGCCTTCTCAACCGAGAAATGGGACAGGCCGAAACTGCCAAACGATCCTGCCTTATCGCAACACAACAGCACAGCAGTTCTCCGCAAACCTTTTACGAATATTCTGTCATTCTTGAAGCCATGGGTGAAATGCCAGAAGCGAACAAACAACTTCAAAAAGCGGAAGAACTCGATCCCAGAAATCCGTTGTACGCGTTCCGTCAAGGCATGAACCTTTCCTATCTTAATCAGCCTGAAGAGGCAGAAAAAAAATTCCAGCACGCTTTAGAAATTGATGAAAATCATGTCGAGTCAATGTATCAATTGGCCTATATGTATGCGGTCAATGGGAAAAATAAAGAAGCAAAAGAATTGATCGCCAGGATGTTGCAATCCAACAAAGAATTCTCTCAAAAAGAATCCGCTCTGAATTTAAGGGATTATATTGATAAAGGTGAAACTGCGCGTCTTCCTCAAACCATTAAACCAGCTCAGTATCACACCAGTCGTTCCCGCTCGTTATATGAAGCCAAGAAATACGGTCTCGCACTCATAGAAATAGAGACGGCGGCACGGTTACAACCCAAAGACACCAAAATTCTACAAATCCTGATTGGTGTGAATACCCTGTTGCTGCGCCTGACAGAAACAGAAGAAGCCATCCAGCGTTTGCTAGAACTCAATCCAGACAATAACGCAATCAAATCCCAAAGTTATCTGGAGTTGGCCGATATCCAGGTACTTCGAGGAAATCTTGATTCAGCTAGAAATTTATACTTTCAGGCAAGCAAATTGACAGATCCACAAGGCATTGCAAAAGTAAGCTTGAAAGAATTTCCCAAAGAAAATATCCCTACTTTTCCAAACCCAGTGGCCAATGAAACTTTTATTGACCCCACTGAAGCCTTGAATCGAAAAGGTGAGGTATTTGCGTATTACGGAATGTTTCAGAGAGCTCTTGCAAACTATGCATTAGCAATAAGATTTACCCCAGGCCACTTGTTCAGCATGCTCAACACCGCGACGGCGTACCAGAAAAATGGACAAACAAATAAATCCATTTCCATCCTTGAAGGCATGCTGGTTTCACACCCCAATCATCCCTACATGTCCTTGCATCGTTTGTTGCTGGCCAAGGGGTATTTTGATTCTGGCAACACCAGCAAAGGACTGGCGAATATAAAGGAAGCCATCAAACTGAACCCGGCAATCAAGTCGCTGATCGATACCGACCCTGATTACCAAAAAATCAAAGATAATGAAACCTTCAAAAAAGAATATCCTTAAATTTTCAGGAATTCAAAACTAGTGCTTAATATTTTAGAATAAATATGTATACTAAATCGACTACTGAAAGAATCAAATATGACTCTTTCTTAGATTGTCAAAAGCCCTTTACTATGAGAAAGAGGAGATTCTGCATGCGTATGACGACACACGGCCTTACAAGAAAATTTTATTTAGCCGCATTTTTTGTGCTGTGCTTATCTATAGAAGCTCCCGCTTTTGCAAACGACATGTGCAAAAAAGGTACAAAGAGCCTTCAGGGAGATAATAATATCGTCCAAGGTCACGGGGGTATTTGGTCCTATATGGAAAGAAATGGGCTGAACGATCACTCGGTCATTGGTATGCAAATTGACGGTAAACTCCAAAGACTTATCGTTGGTTTTGAAACGATGTGCGAAGAAAAGAAGATTCCGAGCATGGAGCTATTTAAATCAATTGAAAATATTATTTCCGAAGCCCGTTCTGTGACCAATTCCAGCCCCGATCGAACTCCGACGGCAAAAATTCTGGAAAGTATCAAAGTATTGAATACAAGCATTGACGCGTTGATACAAAAAAATGGCTTCTAATAAAGCACCAAACAGTTTGGCTTTGCTCCCTGCACAAGGGAGCAAAGCACCTGATTTTTCTGGTAAAAATCAGCACGGTAAAACCGTTAAACTCTCCTCATTTAAAGGAAAGAGTAACGTTGTCCTTTATTTTTACCCACGAGACATGACTCCGGGTTGCACGACAGAAGCCTGTGATTTCAGGGATCAATTCCAGTCCTTAAAAGACACCGTTGTCATCGGAGTGAGTGCGGATACTCAAGAGAAACATCAAAAATTCATTGAAAAGTACACGTTACCCTTTGACTTGATTGCTGACGAAGAGAAGAAAATTTTAAATCAATACGGTGTCTGGCAGGAAAAAACTCTCTACGGGAAAAAATCAATGGGAGTAGTTCGAACCACTTTCATCATCGATAAAAAAGGCATACTCCACAAGGTCTTCCCTAAAGTAAGAGTGAAAGGCCATGTAGACGCCGTTCGCGAAGCTTTGTCCGAACTCTAGTTTATCTGTAAAACAACAGATATCATTTTTACCCCTTCTTCATCAAAGCATTCTTCTTATCTCTTGCGCCCAACATCAATTTTTCTATGTCTCTCACCTTCTTGGGCACACACTGAGAAAGATTCAGACAACCTTTTTTCTGGATCAATAGATTGTCCTCAATACGAATACCAATCCGTTCATCATAAACCTTCCCATCTAATTTAATTTTGAAGTCTCCATAAAGTCCCGGTTCATTGCTTATCATCCAACCTGCTTGCATGGGCTTGCCCAAATAAATACGGAAGGGGTCACCGTCGTGTTCCTGCTCGCCCATCAAATGACTGACTCCATGTGGACGATCCGTGTAATCCAACTTGAAGATTCCACCCTCTTTAGTGAATTTTTTAGCGAGCCCTTCATTGACAGCAATCCAGCAAGCTTCATTCAAGTGATTGATCGTCACCCCTGCGCAAGCCATTTTTTCCACTTGTATCTGAGCGTTCAAGACAATTTCATACAACATTTTTTGCAAGGGATTGAATCGGCCAGAAGCGGGCACCGTTCGGGAAATATCCGCGTGCATTGTCATCCAGCGAACACCAAAATCCATCAAAACCATTTCTTCTCTGGCAAACTCGTCATCATTTTTCATGTAATGCAGGGTCGCCGCATTGGCCCCACCTGCGATTATGGAAGGGAAACTGAGGCCGTAGGGTGACTTCATCAACATCTGTCCCTCAAGGAAACCTTGCAGTTCGTATTCGCTTTTGAAATTTTTAAAATGGCGCAAGGTTTCTTTGAATGCCAATCCCGTGATTTCCTGAGCTTGAAGGGTATTCTGAATATCGTATTTGTCTAAAGGAAGGCGCAAATCAAAATGATTGTCCATGATATTGACAAGCTTGCCTTTTCCCCAGGACTTGACCCAACGAGACAGTTTCTGTTTCAACACCCAGTTGTGATCGCCTTTGACAACAACTGTCTTTCCATTTCTTAGGGACTCCATCCACAAGGCACCCAGCGTTTTTTTTCGACGCTTCAGGAAACGTTCTTTCAAAACTTTCTGAAATGAGTCAATATTTCTCACGTCTTTTATCCCCGTAACGCGACGCACTTCGGCTTCACTTGCAGGATCCCCTGTGCCAAAACGTACCCCATCCCAAAATTCCTTTTTAGGGTCTTTGGAACTGACAAAAAGAATTTCGTCGGATTCTTTTGAACCCGGATCTAAAATCAAGATCACGTTGAATTGGTTGATACCCGTCAGATACATGAATCCCGGTTCCTGATAGCTGGCACAATGAGCGTAAGACCAGACCGTCTCCCCACCCGGACCATAAGGAACACCGGCAATCACCATCAAACAATTTTCCTTTTTCATCAATTCTTCGCGCCTCTTGCGATAACGACGTTTGGCAAAGGAGCCTGCACCTCCATCACGAAAAATTCCTGAATATATTTTTCTTTCGACTGGCATAATCAAATCACTTTCAAAAAGTTAATCTCATCGGCACATGTTATGATGCAATGCTTGAATCTCCTGACATGCAACCGAGTCGAATATAAGTCTAATAAAATGTGCGGACGTTACACATTAGCCAAAACAAAAAAAGCCGTTGCCGAGCATTACTCCCTGCCCTCTTGTCCTGACTCCTTCAAACCACGCTACAACATTGCACCGGCTCAAAACAATCTTGTCGTGATTCAAACAGAAAAGCAAAATGAATTACGTATGATGGAGTGGGGATTCCCATGGTCCGGCTCTCCTTCATTGAGCCGTCGAGTTATCAACGGGCGTGCTGAAACGCTGATGCAAAAAAGCAGTTTCAAAAATTCCTTTCGTCACCGAAGGTGCCTGATTCCCGCAGATGGATTCATCGAGTGGAAAAGTATTCATGGTACTAAATACCCTCATCATATGGCCTTGAAGTCTGATGAAATTTTTTCATTCGCGGGGCTATGGTCCGAATTCCAATGCAAAGAAAATTCTTTTCAGGCTTTCTGCATTATCACCACAGAGGCCAACACCTTATTACAATCCATCCACCACAGAATGCCCGCCATACTGAAGTCCGACGATTATGACCGCTGGTTATCCAGCGAATCGAATCCTCTGTCTTTGCATTCTCTATTGACACCCTACCCCGACGAACTAATGTCCATACGTACGATATCCAGAAAGGTCAATTCTGCAAAGAATAACACTCCTGAATGCCTGCAGTCCGAAGACCTCCCGCCCGTTCAGGAAACTTTATTTTAATCCAGCTTCAGATTCTTGACCGTTTTTCCAATATCCCCAACCATTCTTTTCCTTTTCTGCTTTCTGCAGAATGCGAGGTTTTTTCCAATCTCTTGATCTTGAAAAACGGCTCAAAATTCTGCATGATATCCTCGCGAGTTGTGTTGAAAGGAGGACCGTCCTCTACCCCTGTTTCATAAAAAACGCCTGCCAGAATTCCATTGTCTTTCAGAAGTCTGTAAGCCGTTTCAACATAAAGAGGTCGATGCTGTGGCGAGATCGCGCAAAAGAAAGTTTGCTCGATCATCAAATCATATTGTGCGTTGTGATCGTCGTTGAGCTGGAAAAAATTTTCCAGTAAAGCGCATCCCTGCAAATTTCTATTGCTGATTTCCCTAGACAGATAATCAATTGCTCCGGGGCTGTAGTCCACCCCTGCAACCCGAAAACCTTTTTCCATCAAAAACAAGGCTTCATGTCCACGCCCGCAACCGGGGATGATTGTATTTCCCGGTAAAATTTCTTTATCTTCCCATAATTTTTTTATCGGCGGCGAGGCTTCACCCAAATCCCATCTGAGATCGTCCGCATCGTAATGCCCCTGCCAATCTTTTTGTTCGTACCCTGCCATTTATGACTCCATCTGAAAAAAATCAATCAATTGTCGCATCGGAGCTCGCCCCATCGCCAGTGTGGCCTCCAACGTATTTCCTCCAATGTGAGGGGTGCCCATGAAATTGTGTAGTGCCAGCAATTCATCGTCCTCAGGTGGCTCGGGATCAAACACATCCACTGCCGCACCAGCAATCCGTCCTGTTATCAAAGCCTCCTTCAATGCGGGAAAATCAATCACCGCACCTCGGCTGGTATTGACAAGACAGGCAGAGGGTTTCATTTGATAAAGAAAATTTTCATCCACCATGCGATGCGTTTCTGCGGTCAATGGGACATGAAACGTCAAGATATCGGCCTCACGACATAAAGTATCCAAATTCACTTCTCTGGCCCCATATTTCTCACAAACCTCTGCCTTGGAAACGATATCATGAACCAATACATTACAAGAAAAGGGAATCAGAATTTCGATGAGTCTCTCGCCGATATGACCACACCCGACAATACCAACGGTCTTGCCCAGCAACTGCACGCCTCCCTCTTTCCGCCAGACACCTCGTTTCAAATCGAAGCCGACAGAAAACACATTGTGCAAAAGACCGATGATGAAACAAATCGTCAATTCAGCGACCGAATTTTTGTTAACACCCGGAGTCACTCTCAATGCAACCTGAGAATGGTCAAAAGCTGTTGAATCGATGGTGTCCATACCCACACCATATTTAGCAATGACTTTCAGTCGAGGCAATCGAGCCAGCGTTTCTGCATTAATATGATCTCTTCCTACAATGGCCCCTTCGGCCTGAGAAAGAAATTCAATCAATTCCGCTCCCTGCATATACTGATCTTTCGGATTAAATATTGCGTTGGGAAAAGATTGCAGTAATTCCTCCCGTAAAATCGCAGAGCGGGAAAATACGGGCGGAGTGACCGCAATCAACGGTTGTCTGTTCGTAACGGACACAATCATCCCCAAATTTGAGAGATGATTGAAGCACCCGCGACATAAGTCCCAACAGCCGAACCAAGGTTCGCGCCAAAGAAAATCAGCAGAACGCGCAAAACCCCATTCTTGCGCCAGAGCGTAAAATGCGCGAGATCTTCACGCAAACTTTCAAAATCTTCTACTTTCGGTTTACGCAACCAGGACTCCACCAAGCCCACCACCATTCCCGCGCCGATCGTGGGATTGAGTGAAGTGATGGGAGCCGCAATGAAAGCGGTGATCACTGAAAGCGGATGCGCCATAGCAATTGCCGCACCCAATGCACTCAAGCCCCCGTTGACAAGAACCCATGTGCTGATGATTTGCCATCCCAGTTCGGGAGATTTTTGATAGCCAATATAAAAGAAACACAAAATAATAATACCAATGGCCCAGCCAATGATCGGCCCCACTTTACCAGGCGGCGGTTTTATTTCAATTTCCTTTATCTCTGCTTCGGTAGGTGGAGAATCAAAAGCTGGAATCATGCCCATCAAATGGCCCGCACCAACAACGGCGAGTATTTTTTTGGGAGCGTCTTCAGACTGGGCGATTTTTATCAGATTTCCAGTCATGAACCGGTCACGTTCGTCGATCAAGACTTGTTTCACCTGCGGCAATTCTTCGCTGAACTCTTCTACGACCGATTGGAGCATATCCCCTTTTTTCAGATTTTCGATTTGTTCTTCATCGATTTCCTCTCCGACAAAAACTCCGGCGACCAGTCCTACAAAAATTTTCATCTTCTGCCAAAAAGAAACTTTATGGAGAAGCCTGCGCAAGGTAGTACTGATGTCCCGATCAATCAATTCCAGACGAATATTTTTTTCCGTTGCCAGTTCAATGGCTCGAATCATTTCCTGTCCCGGTTCGACACCCAGTTTTTCAGCAAGACGTTTTTGATAAGCCGCCATAGCAAGATTTACCAGCAATAAAGCCGCCTTTTGCTGTTTGAATATCTGGAAGATATCCAATTCTTTCCATGCCGACTTATTGGTTATTTTTTCATGACGTGGTTCACAAAGTTCAATAGCAACGCAGTCATAATCACCCGTCAGGATTTGTTCCTCTACTAGCTCAACACTTTTCTGGGAAACATGCGCGGTGCCCACCAGTGTGATATCAGAATTACCAAATCGAATATTTTTTATTACCGAACAATCATCAAGCACAAAAACTCCTCGCCCTGTTATTTATCAAACTTCTTATTAAGCCATAAACAAATAAACCATCCTGTGCATTCAACAATCATCATTGAATCTTGCCCTCAATCCATTAATAATTAAAGGGAGAGTGGTTTTTCATCATATCATAATGGTTTCGTTAAGTTCCCCAACAACCCACAGTAAAATTCAAAACACATGCAACCTTTTATACTGAAGTCAGAATACAGCCCTGCAGGCGATCAACCCAAAGCCATTCGAGAAATAACCGCCCGACTCGAAGCAGGAATTCGTGCGCAAACATTACTGGGCGTTACGGGATCGGGCAAGACATACACTCTGGCCAATATCATTCAGAATATTCAAAAACCCACATTGGTTTTAGCGCACAACAAAACTCTTGCGGCTCAATTATATAGCGAATTCAAAAGTTTTTTTCCTGAAAATGCCGTCGGATATTTTGTCAGCTATTATGATTATTATCAACCCGAAGCGTATTTGCCCACAACCGACACGTACATTGAAAAAGACGCTTCCATAAACGACGAAATCGATAAAATGCGGCATGCCGCAACGCACAGTTTGTTTGAAAGAACGGATGTCATCATCGTCGCTAGTGTTTCATGTATTTATGGACTGGGGTCACCTGAGGCCTATCACGGAATGCTGTTATTTCTGGAACCGGGGATGACAGTTTCCAGAGAATTTGTATTGGAAAAACTGGTATCCATCCAATACAAACGCAACGACATCGATTTTCAACGCGGCACTTTCAGAGCCCGCGGCGATGTGGTCGATGTATTACCTGTCTATGAAAGAAACGAAGCCATTCGCATTGAATTCTTTGGCGACGAAGTAGAGTCCTTGACTCGATTCGACCCACTGACTCAAAAAACCATCGGGCAACTTGACCGGGTTGCCATTTACCCTGCCAGTCATTACGTTACACCTGAGGAGCCTTTAAAAAGAGCCATCCATGCTATTCGAGAAGAACTCATTGATCGGGTTCAATATTTTGAAAGTGAAAATAAATTGATTGAAGCGCAAAGAATCGACCAGCGCACTCTATTCGATCTGGAAATGATCAAAGAAGTGGGTTACTGCCAGGGGATTGAAAATTATTCACGTCATTTGACCGCTCGCTCGCCGGGGGAACCCGGCCCCACCCTGCTTGACTATTTCCCCAAAGATGCGCTGTTCATCATCGACGAAAGCCATGTGACACTGCCTCAACTCCGAGGCATGTATCTGGGAGATCGGTCTCGTAAAGAAAGTTTGATACAACATGGTTTTCGCTTGCCCTCCGCTTTGGACAACCGCCCACTCAAGTTCAAGGAATTTGAAGATCATGTCCGTCATGTCATATACGCATCCGCCACTCCTTCTGAATATGAAATTGAAACCTCAAATGGAAACGTCTCCGAGCTGATTGCGAGACCTACGGGCCTCATAGATCCTCCTGTAGAAATTCGTCCCATATCTGGACAGGTCGATGACCTGCAAAATGAAATTCTTTTACGTGCGCAAAATAATGAGCGCACTCTCGTCACAACATTGACCAAACGCTTCGCGGAAGATTTGACCGAACATTTCACCGAAGCCGGCATACGGGTGAAGTACCTGCACTCCGACATCACCACCCTCGACCGCACCCAAATCATCCGCGAATTGCGATTGGGAGAATTTGATGCTCTCATAGGGATCAACCTTCTGCGCGAAGGTCTGGACATTCCCGAAGTATCCCTGGTTGCGATACTGGATGCTGATAAAGAAGGATTTTTAAGGTCAACCACTTCACTGATACAAACATCGGGCCGGGCGGCGCGCCATCTATCAGGATCTGTAATCATGTACGCCGACGAAATCACGAAATCCATGCAAAAAGCTCTTGATGAAATGACTCGCAGACGTAATATCCAAAAGGAATACAACCTGCTTCATAATGTGGAACCCCGATCGATTAAAAGAACGGTGGAAGAGTCTCTTCTGAAAAAAGAATACGATGAGCCTGCATTGCTTGTGGAAGAAGACGAGGAGGAATATCTGGTTGGAAAGAATTTGATATCCGTCATAAAACGAATGGAAAAAGAAATGCTCACTGCGGCAAAGGCTCTGGAGTTTGAAAAGGCCGCAGAACTGAGAGATAAAATACAAAAATTAAAAATGCGAGATTTGAAAATTCCAGAATAAATACTCAAAAAGAGATTCGGGCTTTTTCTCTTCTTTCAGATCGCAATCGGGTATCAAGAAAATTTTTCATCACATGGATGACTTCAGAACCTGGATCAATCAATTGCAGACCTGTAACAAAGGGTTCTGCGACTTCTTTCGGATTCTTTCGCACGCTACAAACCCTGGCACTCACCCCTTCTATCGTACCGGACGGCAAAGTAGTTTCAACACTCACGATGCTTTTTTTGGTCAGCGGTTTGACATGAGTGATCAAAAATCCTCCCATACTGGTATCACGAATGGTAGCACGTTCAACAATCGTAGTGTCTAACACCTTGTATGAATAGTTCATCTGAAAATTTGTCTTGAACCGGATGCTTTTACGAAGATTAAACATGTCATACCTTTTCGGATATTCGATCAGCATGACCAATGCCTGATTAAAACAAAAAATCACACTGGACTTGAAACTCACCATTTTGCCATCACGCATGAAATTCACAGTGCATCCCGTTTGCGGGGCAACACGTACCAATTCTCCGCTCACACGAGGCATATCAATCAAAATAAATTGGTGCTCCGCCCAACCTCTCACACAAACATCGTAACTTTCTCCACGAATATGCGCGATGATTTTTCGCCCGTTTTCAAGTGGTAATGGTTCAAGCATATTACAGACAAAGGATAAAATTATTAAATTTCAACAAGGAGCTTTATACTACTTGAAATTTAGAATAAGTAAAAATACGGGAAGGGAAAAAAGATTTCAAGTATTTTAAAACTTAAAAATCCGTTTGCGCAACAAAATCCAATCAGTTGACTGTAGAGGAAAACTCTGCTTGTATCTTGGAAGCAGGTGGGTAGAGCTCAAAATATTTCTTTAAAACCTTTCGGGCAATGGGAGCCGCTGCAGAACCACCATGACCGCCATGCTCTACCAATACTGAAATCGCAATTTCAGGATCATCATAAGGCGCAAACGCGGCAAACCAGGCATGATCTCTGAAAAGAAAAGGCGTATCCTCTTCTTCAGGAACATCACCACTCTTCATTCGCACAACTTGTGCTGTTCCCGTTTTGCCTGACACAATAATATCTGGCAAGCGCGATCGACGTCCCGTGCCACCGTCTTCATTAACAACAGCACGTAAACCGTCGCGTACAATTTCCAACGATTTCTCGGAAATATTTCCCTTAATTTTTATTTCAGGGGAGAACTCCTGGATCAACTGTCCTTTTAAAGACTCGATTTTTTTCACTAAAAATGGTTTCACTATGGTTCCATTATTTGCAACACCTGCCAGCAAAACAGCCTGCTGTATGGGTGTGACCAAATTAAAGCCTTGCCCGATTGAAGCTGATATCGTTTCTCCTGGATACCAATTTTCGCCTTTTGATTTCAACTTCCATTTTTCAGTGGGTGCTAAACCCGGCTTTTCACCGAACAAAGGTATCCCCGTCAATCGACCCAACCCAAACTGATTGGCATAACGAGCAATCGTATCAACACCTAATTTATTACCCAAATTGTAAAAATAAACGTCGCAAGATTCTTTGAGGGCTTTATGGATATCTACTTTTCCATGGCCTCCCCGTTTCCAGCAACGATATTTTCCTCTACCCAAATTGTAATAACCTGGACAATAAAATGTCGTTTTCTCGTCAACAATTCCTTCTTCGAGACCTGCAAGGGCCACTACGATTTTATGAATCGAACCGGGAGGGTATTGACCTTGTACAACTCTGTTTTGGAGAGGATGCATTTCATCAAATAATAATCCTCTCCAATTTCTTCGCGAAATTCCACCTGCAAACAAATTTGGATCGAACGATGGTTTGCTCACTGCGGCCAAAATTTCACCTGTTTTGACTTTCATTAGAACCAATGCGCCGCTGAACGGTTCGCCCGGTACTCCTGAAAGTGCCTTTTCTGCTGTTTGTTGTAGAATGCTATCCAAAGTCAAGGTAACAACATTTCCACCCACAGGAGGCAGTCTGCGCAATACAGCCAATTCTCTACCAGAAACATCCACCTCAACTTCCTTGAGACCTTTTTGACCTTTTAACGTAGATTCAAATATTTTTTCAATCCCGTCTTTTCCTACCAAATCTCCAGAACGATAAAAATCGCCTTCTTCTTCAAGTAACCTATTTTTTGATATTTCTCCAAGATACCCGAACACATGCGCCGCCATGTTGCCATATTTGTAACTTCGCAAAGGTTCGGCCTGTATTTGTATCCCCGGCAAACGCATTTTATTCTCTTCAACAAACGCCACATCTTCCCTAGAAACATCGGCTTTGATCAAAATATTTTTAAACGATCGAGTGTGTTTGATCGCCTTATTCAATAATTTTCGGTCGAATGTGATTGTCTCGGCGAGAAAATCAAGGGTTTCAGAAATATTTTCGACATCTTCAGGGGTGATATATAAATTAAAGGAAGGGCGTACGCCCACCAAAGTTTCTTCATTCCTATCTTTCAATTCACCTCTGAAAGGAGCCAGTGAAACCATGCGCATGCGATTATTTTTTGCAAGTTCTTCAAAGCTGTCACCCTTTAGAATTTGCAGATACCAGATTCGCATCCACAAGCATAAGAAGGATATGACGGCGAGGATCGCATAAATTCGGATCTTTCCCTTGAGTGAGTCAAGAGACTCTATATTGAAACGATGAAAACTGGACATCACATAATTTCTGTTGAGGTTTTTTGTAAAAACCAGCGTTTACATTCTTCAAACGCCCAAAAACTGAGGGGGCCTATGACTGCATTGTACAGGGAAAATCCCAAGATGGCAGGAACAAGTGCTTCTCCCCACTCGTTCTTGAATAACAAAAACTGAATACAAAAAAATAAGGTGCTGTCAAATACCGAAGATATAAACAGAAAAAAACAAATCGGTACGATCCCTTCAACCATTATTTTGTCTTTTAAGTGAGAAAAAACATAAGCAATCAATGATTTTGAAAGTGTATTGAATCCCAATACACCGCCAGAGAAACAATCCTGTATAAAACCCGAGATCAATCCAGCGTAAGCACCTCTACTGTCTTTTAGTTTGATACCACAATATACCGCAAAAATTAATACAAGATCAGGAACAATGCCGGAAATGGCAAACAAGGACAAAAATGTGGTTTGAATAGAAATCAATAAGAGAAGTAAAAATACGATGAAGATAATCCACATAGGCTGGGCTCAAGTCTTTGGCAACACGATAAGTGCTTCTTCCAAATGCGAAAGATCCGCTCCAGGAACCACAGAAAGTGTTTGAAAAAGACTTTGTTGTTTTTTAACGGCACTGATCACACGACCTACAACCAATCCTTTAGGATAGATACCTCCCAATCCAGATGAAATAGCGACATCCCCTTCGTTCACCTCCTCAGTCAACGCAACAAACTTCATGTCGCAATTAAGACTGCCATTGCCAACAACGACACCACGCGTACGTGACTCTTGAAAGATAGCATCGACGGCACTCCTGCTGTCTGTGATCAAAAGAACTTTTGAGGAATTGGGACCGGCCTGAACAATTTGACCGACCACACCCAAAGGACTCACTACGGCAAAACTTTCTTTGACACCATCGTTCGTCCCCTTATCAAGAAAGATCATTTTAGACCACTGAGTAGCATCACGACCAATGACCGTAGCGGGTAATACGGAATACTCTTTACCTTTGGAGAACTTCTGCAATCCGTCCAGACGAACTGAACTTTTTATTTCTTCTCGTAGCTGATTGTTCTCGTTATGAAGAGAAGCAATCTCTTTTTTAAGGATTTCGTTTTCTTTGGAGACATCGACTAAATTAAAATAATGATCAATGCCATCGCTGACAAACTTTAATGCGTCTGTCGTCTTTGTCTGGATAGGTTCTAATACTGCTAAGGCAAGAAATTCGGGGAACAACGGCATTTTGTCATGCTTGGCACTCACCGTCATTAAAGTGAAGGAAAATATTAAGATAAAGGCTAAAAGAAAAAGGGATTTTCTTTTACTCTTGGTTCCCCTCTCTGGAAACATTTTTATAAAACCCTTTGTATATTTTTCTAAAGGACAACCCGCAGACCTTTAGATGTATGGCAAAGAATACGGGATGAGTGAGTTAATCTAATAAATGAAAATATTGTCCAACCTTAAAGATATCAGGAACACTCTTGTCCCAATAGGTTTAAAAATATTCTCTAATCTAAATGGTAACTTTACTCAAAAGCTTGGGATCAGCAAGAACAATCCCTGCTCCCAATGCGACTGCTGACAAAGGATCGTCCGCGAGAGTGATGGGCAGACCTGTTTCCTGGCGCAGGAGAATATCAACTCCTTTGATCATGGACCCACCTCCCGCAACAACAATCCCTTTATCAACGATATCTGAAGCTAACTCAGGGGGTGTTCTTTCTAAAGCGATTTTAACAGCTTCTATGATGGAACTGAATGTCTCGGACAGGGCCTCTCGTACTTCTTCATCAGAAATGACCAGCGTCTTGGGAATGCCTACAACCAAGTCACGACCTTTGACTTCCATCGTCAATCGTTTTTCAAGCGGGTAAGCAGACCCGATATTGATTTTAACTTCTTCTGCAGTGCGACTGCCTATCAACAGATTGTATTTTTTCTTGACGTAATTAACGATCGCTTCATCCATTTCGTCTCCAGCAATGCGAATAGATTTACTGTAAACAATACCCGACATGGAAATGATTGCAACTTCCGTTGTCCCACCACCAATATCAATGATCATATTGCCCCAGGGCTCTTGCACAGGTAAGCCGACACCCACTGCGGCCGCCATGGGTTCCTCGATCAAAAATACTTCGCGTGCGCCAGCAGAAAGGGTAGAATCTCGCACTGCCCGCTTCTCCACCTGAGTGATCCCTGAAGGGACTGCGACGACAACTCTGGGACGGACAAGGGTTTTACGATCATTGTGTACTTTATTGATAAAGTGTCTGATCATTTTTTCAGTCACCCCAAAATTAGCGATCACGCCATCCTTCATCGGACGAATCGCTTCAATATTTCCCGGTGCGCGCCCCAGCATTTGCTTGGCTTCAGCACCAACAGCGACCACTTCATCAGTGGTTTTGTTGATTGCAACCACGGAGGGCTCACGCAAAACAACACCTTGGCCCTTCACACTCACCAAAGTATTGGCAGTTCCTAAATCAATTGCTAGATCATTAGAAAAAAGATTCCAGAAAAAATTAACCACAGAAAATTTCCTTGAGAGGGCGGGGCCAGAGGGGGAATGTAAAACCTTTTATTTCAATAAACTTCCTATTTATAACAATCAGTTGAATAAATTGCAAGTAAATTAAATAACTAATAATCGATGCCTTTGTTATACTCCCTGCTCTGCTCAAAATTGCATATTGATTCTACGAACCCTACTAAAAATGAAATGAAAAAACTCTCTCCTTCACAAATTCTAATGGGACATCTCGAATGGTCCATCCATCATTTGGCTGATGCTTTGAAACGCCCTGCGACAGAGTATTATCAGAACGCCGCTTTGCAGAGGTTGAGCTTTACCTTTGAACTCACAATCAAAACTATCTGCGCCTATGCGAAAGAACAGGAAAAAACTATATCTGGTGGTAATGAGGCTTTGAAATATGCTCAGGAATGTCAGTGGATTGATGAACCGTCTGAATGGGAAACCATACTTGTAAACGTAAAATTAATGAACGATGTGAAAGCATCCACACACACTCAATATATATACGCGGAATTGCCTCGAAATCATGCAATGTTTGAAACGGTTTTCAAACACATGCAAAAGACCATTCTTCCCGAAAATGACTGACTCACACGTTGCTGAACCTGTATTAAGTATGAAATCAACTCAATTGCTTCGTGTTTTTCAACTTACGCACACATTCGAGGGCGGCAATACGAAGACCGTTCGCGGAGGAGGAACGGAAGCAATTCATTTTGGCTAAATTCTGTGGTTTCATCCCCTTGCGTATACAAAGTGAAACGAGATGGATCAAATCACCGGCCCGATCGCAAGCCAACTGTGCGCCAATGATTCTTTGCGTCTCCTTGTCACAAACAAGCTTGCAAAAACCACTGCCCCGATTGAAGAGCCCTGTCCCAATGCTCTCAACCTTCCCTTCAATGGCTCTCAATCCATGATGATGTGCTGTGTCGGCCAATATGCCAACCCAAGCCAATTCAGGGCTGGAATGTACAATACGTGGCGTCATATCAAGACTCAAGTTACGCGCTTGTCCCAAGGCATTTTCGGCGGCAACACGCCCCTCTTCTTCAGCAAGACCATAATGCGATTCGCGACCCAGTACACTACCGGCGGCAAAAATACCGGAGACCGAAGTTTCAAGATTTTCCTCAGTCAAAATCTCTCCCGAAATACCCATACGCATTCCCATAGCTTCCAACTCTAGAACACTGGATTCAGGCATGCGATCTTCAACAATGAATATTTTTTCAGTCGTAAACTTGACACCGCCCTCAAGGGTTACGTCCACGTTTTTTTCATTTTTCAGGTGAGATTCCAGTTTTTTTCCTGGTAGAAGTTTGATTTTTTCTTTCTTAGCGATTTCTTCGAGCTGTTCGGATAAGGAAACGTGTGCATCGGGAAGTAATCTGGCCGATCCACTGACCCAGAACACTTTACTGCCCAATGCTTTAAAAAACCGAGCGGTTTCATACGAAGACTCCTCGTTTCCTGTAACCATGACGCTTTCAGGAGCCTGATCAATCTCTAAATCCCAGAAATCCTGCGGACTCAAAATGATTTTACCATCCAGAGGAAGGTGAACCGACGCATTTGGACGTGACCCTGTAGCTATGATAATTTTTTCGGTTTCAATGGTTTCACTGCCTTCTGAGTTCTGTACTTGAACCGCACGGGAACCCAAGGGTTTGCCCTCACCAAAAACAATTTGGACACCTATGGATTTCAACTGCGATTCCCACTCAGCTGATAATTCTTTTATTCTATTTTTGCATTGATCAAAAATTTCAGGGAATGCAAGTTGAGGTGACAATGCCAGGCTCAAAGTCTCTTCCAAAATACTTCGAGCATAGAAACCGGTCTTTAAGGAGCGTCCACCCAAAGATGAATTTCTTTCCACAAGGCACACCGTGGCACCTGCTTCAGCAATATGCTGAACCGCCGACATACCCGCGTTACCCCCCCCAATAACAACAACATTTACTTTTTTCATCGTATTTTTAGCTGAAATAATTTCCAGAGAATTTGATTACCAATCAAAATGTTTCGTCTTTCATCAATGTAAGACGAAACATTTAGGACACTCATTTGTTTCTAAAAAACACCAAAAGCGGCTACGCCAAGAAGTAAAACCAAACCTATTGAAGAGAGAACCGCATGGAGCGTTACATCCATTTTACGACTCAGTGGAATGATAAAAAGAAAATACAATAATACGAAATAATCAAAAATAGAATTTTCGAGGAGAAGATAATTGGACAGTAAATAGAGGCTAATGCAAACGATAACCAACCAGTAAATCAAACGGTGGGTACGATAGCCTTTTTTTCGATTGTCCTTGGCAAAAATACTGACGCCAACCATCACATTCGCCAGAGTGACTAAAATTGACAGGAAAAGGAGCTGAAAACTGGGGTGAGCAAACAATGCCGATAGCGTTGTCGCATGCATGGGGAGAAACTGGTTTGAGAAAGTAAAAGAAAATGCTGAATTACTCAGCAATCACCACTCGGTTACGTCCTGTGGTCTTGGCACGATACAGGGCTTTATCCGCATTTTCAAAAAAGTTTGCTTCTTCATCCCCTTCCTTTAGAAATGAAACACCGATGCTGATGGTCACAGCCAACTTCTTCTCTTTATAAACAAGGTAATCTTTTTCGACAGCAACTCTTAGTTTTTCCGCAAGTTTTATGGCATTTGCCTGCTCAACTTTTTGCATAATAATAACAAATTCCTCGCCGCCATAGCGGAATAGAAAATCACTTTCGCGTATATTGGACTTCAGCGTATCAGATATAGAGCGCAAGACCTCATCACCTGCTTTGTGACCATAGGCATCGTTTATTTTTTTGAAATAATCGATATCAATCACAAACAGTGCCGCGCTGTATTGAAACTGCCTGAAATTCCTGATGGCTTGAGAAATCTTTATCTCATACGCACTTCGATTGTAGGCATTTGTAAGAGCGTCGATATGGACTTTGGACTCAGACTCATGCAGTCGTTTGGATAAGCCTCCTACTTCATTCTGCAAGAGCTCCAATTCACTTTTCATTTTCTGACATTCGCTACGCATTTCATCCATATTTTCGACTATCACATTTTTACATTCAATAATGTCGGACAGGGTTGAAGCCGTTTCAATTTGATGTATATACCCACCGATGTTTTCAGAAAAATTTCCAGACACCCCCGCCACGCCTTTTAATGAATTGGCAAGTTCAATAAATATTGCCTTGATATCATCCTTTTCGGCTTTAGCAATTTCTTTTGCCATCTTCACATGTTCAAAGTAGGCCGCAACATCCAAGGCCAAACCGTCCAGAGGTTTGACCCTTATCGATTTTTTTATGACCTCAGATAAATTTTTCAGTTTTGGGAACAGTGCATCTTCGCCTTCCAATAATTCCATCACACCTTCTATAAAGGCATGGAGAATACGTGCGAGGCGAATTGTGAATGCGGAGGGGAATGAGGTGTTTTTTTCTTCAGGTGACTTTGCCATTATTTACTTTTCCAGGAAAGATTTCCAAAGACTAAACCCTAAAGAACTGGCAAACTTAATAAAATAAATGGGACCGAAAGACGGAAAATATCGAACCGAAGCAAAAAGTTTCTACCAGAATTAGCAAACTATCCCTCCCACGGGAGTGGGTGGTGCCGACGGGGAGACTCGAACTCCCACGGATCTCTCCATACGCCCCTCAAGCGCACGTGTCTACCAATTCCACCACGTCGGCAATTTAATTCTTTTTTTTTATTTAGGCGAAGGATCTTTTTTCTCTTGCGGACTCGTTTCAGTAGTCGTGCTGATATCACCAATAACAGACTTAGAATCTTTTTTCGAGGAAAGAATAGCCAATGACAAGGAAGTCACTAAAAAAAGGATGGCAACCCCTGCGGTCAGTTTGCTTAAAAAATTTCCAGCTCCTGCGCTTCCGAACATCGTCTGGCTACTTCCTGCACCCAAGCCAGACCCCATGGCGGCACCTTTACCCGTTTGTAATAAAATTACAAGGATTAAAAAAAGGGTTCCAAAAATATGCAATACGTTGAGTAAAGTTTCCATGGTCGTCTTATGTCAAATGTTTTTTACAGCATTAATAATATCACAAAAGGGATGAACTTTAAGGCTCGCACCTCCCACTAATGCGCCGTCAATATCTTCCTGGCTCAGTAAATCGCTGGCATTTTCAGGCTTAACACTCCCACCATACAAAATCGAAATATTCTGACCAGCTTCAATCCCAAACTTACTTTGCACCCAGTTACGTATTTGTTTATGAACTTCCTGAGCTGAATCGGGCAATGCGGTCTTCCCCGTTCCAATAGCCCAAACGGGTTCGTATGCAATGAGAAGCTTTGCTATTTGCTGTCTATCGAAGCCCTGTAAACATTCACTGAGTTGAGTTTGTATCACAGTTAATGTTGACCCAGACTCTCTTTCTTCCAAAGTTTCTCCCACACACAACATGGGTCTCAAATTTTCACTGAACGCGGTACCTAACTTTTTATTTATCGTTAAATTATCTTCTTGTTCTCTGCGTTCAGAGTGACCGATAATAACACATTCACAACCACTATCTTTAAGCATTTTTCCAGAAATTTCACCTGTATATGCTCCATCTGATGCCCAGTGCATATTTTGGCCGCCTACTTTAACGGAACTGGAACGCAATGCCGTGCTCAAAACACTCAAAGCAGTGAAAGGCGGAAACAGCATCACTTCTACTCGGTCTGGGAAATCTTTAAGACACTTCAGGAATTCACAAACAAATTCACTGGCCTCTGAAACCGTCATATTCATCTTCCAATTTCCCGCTATGACGGGATTCCGCATAAAAATCAGATTCCTTTTTCTGCAATGAATTTAATCAAATCTTTGACCCGACTGGAATAACCCCATTCATTATCATACCAGGATAAAACTTTGAGCATATTTCCGCCCATGACTTTGGTTGACAAGCCATCGACGATTGACGATGTCGCATCTCCATTAAAGTCGGAGGACACAAGGGGCGCATTTTCTAGCCTTAAAATCCCTTTGTATGAATTCTCAGAAGCAGACTGAAACTCTTCATTGACTTTCTCTGCCGTGGTTGAATTTTTCAACTCCACAACCAAATCTATGAGTGAAACATTGGGAGTCGGGACTCGAATTGCCATTCCATCAAGCTTGCCACTCAATTCGGGGAGCACCAGAGAAACGGCCTTAGCGGCTCCCGTTGTCGTGGGAATCATCGAAACAGCCGCCGCCCTCGCCCGTCTCAAATCTTTATGAGGCAAATCGAGTATGCTTTGATCATTTGTATAGGAATGTACGGTTGTCATCATTCCCCGCTCTATACCAAACTTGTCATGCAGTATTTTTGCTACAGGTGCCAGACAATTTGTGGTGCAGGATGCGTTAGACACGATGTGATGTTTCTCTGGATCATAACTGCCCTGATTTACCCCCAAGACAATGGTTATGTCTGGGTCACTGGCAGGTGCAGAGATAATAACTTTTTTCGCTCCTGCTGTAATATGTTTTGATGCACCCTCTCGTTTGGTGAAGAATCCGGTGGACTCTATAACGATATCGACACCTTTTTCTTTCCATGGCAAATTCGCAGGATCACGTTCAGACAATACTTGAATGCGTTTACCGTTGACAATCAAACAAGACCCTTCGAAACTCACCGGCAAATCGAGAATGCCCTGCACCGAATCGTATTTGAGTAAATGGGCAAGCGTGGCGGCGTCAGTCAAATCGTTGATAGCCAAAACTTCCACATCACCACAGGCTTCATCTTTTAGAAGGCTTCTCAATACATTCCTTCCAATACGACCAAAGCCATTGATTGCAATTTTCAAACCCATTACCGACAAACCTCCAACGTAACAAGCTCCAATAGGGAACCTTTTTTATTTAAAATTATTTTTTCCGAAGAAACAAAAAGCGCGGATAAGACCTGTCAATAAAGGAAACACCCTCCGACAGATCAAATGATTGCGGGAAAATAAAATATAAAAAAGGGACTGAAAAAGTTTTCCAGCCCCTCTTCAGGCGAATTATGCAAAAATTAGATTTTTAAGTCAATAGAAATCAAGCCGGTTGGCAACACGAAATGTCCAAAAGTTACAAAAATATTGATTGAAATCCATAATATCAAGAAGCATTTTCAACGGTCAACGCTCTGTCAGCAGTTTCACAACAAGACTGGGACTCTGCAACGGTTAAAGCAGAAAATAAAGCGCGATCTGTCTCCGCAGACAGTTCCATGCATTTTTCAATACGTGTCAGTAATCCGATGAGTCCATCTGTTATAACCTTTTCCTCCTGAATCGTTTTCTCTAATTCGGAAGATACTCTTTGCAGACCTTCTCTTATTTTGTTTCCGTGCTCTTCGATCTTCAGTTTCTTCTGAAGTGCTGATTCCTTTTTATCCAGAATACCTTCGCGCGCGGTCAGGATTTCCTTACGTAATTTTGCAATCGTCAT
This sequence comes from Nitrospinae bacterium CG11_big_fil_rev_8_21_14_0_20_45_15, assembly GCA_002787235.1. GTDB lineage: Bacteria > Nitrospinota > Nitrospinia > Nitrospinales > VA-1 > Nitrohelix. The sequence continues at coordinate 9,305 of PCWG01000039.1, read as the reverse complement.
CAGTTCGGAATCCAGTCGCTTGAAATTTTCATTCAGATTATCCAGAAAATTCCGTCTTTTCTCGATGAGGCTTTCCAGTGTGGAAGAATCTGGTAATGCTCCAGATTTCTCAGCAGAATCCTCACAGCCAACCTCAAGATCTTTCTCAAGACTCCCTTTAAGCAAACTCTCATAACGTTTCTTAATAAGAGATTCTTTTTGGTTCAACTCATCTACGTTGAGGGATATCTTTCCCAGATTTTCTTCGTATATTCTAATGTTGCTTTCCAGAGTTTCCAAGCGATGGTCATTGTCTTTTTTCTGAATTTTGAAATCGGCCAATTGCTCATCAAGCGATGATCGAATTTTTTCTTTGAAAGACAGAGACTTTTTGAAGGTTTTCCCAAGAAACTCAAACTCCTTGAGCAATGCCGTAGCCTTATCACCCGCAATTTTGTTTTCCTGTCCAATGTTGGAACTTCTATTTTCAATTTCCATTTAGATTTACCGTCAAATAGTTGTCTACAATTGATTCACAGGAATAAAAGCAAATATTATACCAATTTTAAAAATGAAAAAGTCAGGAACCCTTAAAAAAAATTCTACCTTTGAGCAACCCCTTGCTTGATAGCAATCATCATTGTATTTATGGCATTTTCCAGCCCATGATAAATCGACTGTGCGATCAGATTATGCCCGATATTTAGTTCTTCAATTTCAGGAATCGCGGCAATAGCAACCACGTTTTCAGGTGTCAAACCATGCCCTGCAAACACCGTCAATCCAATTTTACGGGCATGAGCGGACGCTTGTCTCAATTCTAAAAGCCGACACTCGCGTTCTTCTCCCGGCCCCAATTCTGAATACGCGCCGGTATTCAATTCGATGCTATCAGCTCCAATCCGTTTGGCGGCTTCGATCTGTTCTATAACAGGATCGACAAACAAACTGAATTTTATGGCTGAGGGGTGCAAGCGCTCTCTGATCTTCAATAATTCCTGCTCGTTACCGCAAACGTCCAGCCCCCCCTCTGTGGTTATTTCCTGACGCTTTTCCGGGACCAAAGACACTTGATGCGGGCAAACCTGTTCTGCAAAAATAACCATCTCCTCTACAGGTGCCATCTCCAAATTGAGGGGCGTTCGGATTTGTTGACGTATACGTCGCACATCGTCGTCCTGGATATGCCGGCGGTCTTCTCTCAAGTGAACGGTTATCCCATAAGCACCAGCCTTCTCGGCAATCAAAGCCGCCAGCAAAGGATCGGGTTCTTTGCCTTTACGCGCTTCGCGCAGTGTCGCCACATGGTCTACGTTGACATACAATCGAATCATACTTCCCCTGATAATGTACTTTTCCAAAGGGCGGAAAACATTGTTAAAGCACTTTGCGTTGCGCCAACGTCATGCACTCTAAGAATATTCGCCCCTTTCAAATACCCCATGATAGCAACGGCAAGAGAGCCTTCCAAACGATCAGCAACTTCTTGATCCAAAATTTTCCCAATGAATGATTTTCGTGACGCTCCCAACAAAATCGGCTTCTTTAAAACCTTGAGTTGGTCCAATTGAGCGATCAATTTTATATTTTGATCGACTGTCTTGCCAAATCCTATCCCCGGATCAATCCATATCTTGTCTTTATCGACACCGGCCTCTTCGGCATCGGTCACACGTTGACTCAAAAAATCTGTGATTTCGGTTATCAGGTTGTCGTAATGAGGGGCGATTTGCATCGTCTCGGGTTTGCCCTGCATGTGCATCAAAATCACTCTCGCATGATTCTGGGCAATGACCTTCAGCATTTCGGCTGAGCCGCCAGTGATATCATTTATAATATGTGCACCCTCTCCCAAAACAGCTCGCGCCACTTCTGGTTTGTAGGTATCCACCGATATCTGAAGATCGGGTATTTCTTTGCTCAACCGGGACACCACCGGTAGCAATCTTTCAATTTCACAATTGACGGGAATAGGTTTTGCCCCGGGGCGGCTACTTTCCGCCCCAATATCCAGATAATTTGCACCCTCTTCTCTGAATTTCAGGGCTTGCCTGAGTACCGAGTCCACCCCACTGCAATGACTGGGTTCATAGAAAGAGTCTGGAGAAAGGTTGATGATTGCCATAATCTCAACCGTGCTCTCATCCTGAAATCCATTCGCATTGTTCATTGGAACAACCTTATTTATAACACGGGCAGTGTTGATCTAAAACAGAAAGGCTCCACTTCTCCTGAAAAAGAAGAAGTGAAGCCTTTCAAATAAACCTTACATCTATCGTATCGCGGCACATTCTGAAACCGCAAAACATTTAAGCGGGAGTGGGGTCGGGTAGACCGCCTCCACCCATTAAGCCTTCGCCAAATGATCCTCGTTTTTTATCTTCTTCCGTATGCGGTGGCGGAGAATCATCTTTGCTGGAGGTGTCATCCTCTCGCAAAGGCTTGCCGGCACAGATTCTGGCGATTTCATCAGCATTCAGAGTCTCTTGATCCAGCAAGGCCTGAGCCATGTTTTCGAGAATCTCCCGATTATTCTTGAGGATATCAACCGCCATATTGTATCCACCCATGACCAGAGCTTTGACTTCCTGGTCAATGAGTTTGGCGGTCTGATCACTAAAATTTTTCTGCGATGAAAAATCACGACCCAGAAAAACCTGCTCTTCTTTTGTTCCGTATGTCAGGGGTCCCATCTCTTCACTCATACCCCATTCGCATACCATCTTGCGGGCCATCTCTGTCGCCCGTTCAATATCATTCCCGGCACCCGTAGTCATTTGCCCCAGAAAAATTTCTTCAGCAACGCGACCACCCATCATGATAGCCAAACGGTTGTACAAATAGGTTCTGTGATAGGTATGTTGATCATCGACTGGTAATTGCAAGGTAAGTCCCAGAGCTCGACCACGCGGGATAATAGTGACCTTATGAACCGGATCGGTGCCCGGCAATTTAACAGCAACCAATGCATGTCCTGCTTCATGATAAGCGGTGGTTCTCTTTTCGTCTTCGCTTATGAACATGCTTCGACGTTCAACACCCATGAGGACTTTATCCTTGGCATCCTCAAAATCCTGCATGCCTACACTCTTACTGTCTTTGCGTGCGGCTAACAGAGCGGCTTCATTGACAAGGTTCGCCAAATCTGCTCCGGTGAAACCCGGTGTGCCACGTGCGATCGTTCTAAGTTCAACATTATCTTCAATAGGAACCGTGCTGGTGTGAACCTTCAGGATAGCTTCCCTGCCTTTAACATCGGCCAGACCCACCGTCACTTCACGGTCAAACCTGCCTGGACGCAATAATGCAGGGTCCAAAACATCCGGGCGGTTGGTCGCCGCAATCAAGATGACGCCTTCGTTATTTTCAAAACCATCCATCTCAACCAGTAACTGATTGAGTGTTTGCTCACGTTCATCGTGACCACCGCCAAGGCCTGCGCCTCGATGACGACCCACAGCATCTATCTCGTCAATGAAAATGATACAGGGGCTGTTCTTCTTGCCTTGTTCAAACAAGTCACGCACTCGCGATGCACCCACCCCAACAAACATTTCCACAAAATCAGAACCACTGATGCTAAAGAAAGGCACATTGGCCTCACCTGAAATCGCGCGCGCCAACAAGGTTTTACCCGTACCGGGAGGGCCTACCAGTAAGACGCCTTTAGGAATCTTACCGCCCAATTTACTGAACTTTTGGGGTTCTCTTAAAAATTCAATGATTTCATGAAGCTCTTCCTTCGCTTCATCAACACCCGCTACATCCTTAAAGGTCGTCTTGTTCTTTTCTTCATTCAGAAGTTTGGCTTTGCTTTTACCAAAAGACAATGCTTTCCCGCCACCGCCCTGCATCTGGCGCATGAAGAAAATCCAAATCCCAAGTAAAAAGATCATCGGCAACCAGGAAATCAACAAACTCATGTACCAACTGGTTTGCTCTGGCGGAACAACGACCATGCGAACTTTCTTTTCGCGTAATATACGAATCAGATCGGGATCTTTAGGGGGTGTAATCGTTTGAAACTCGCGACCATCGAGATATTTCCCCGTTATATAATCGCCTTGTATCATCACCTCTTTAACCTGACCCTCATCGACCTGTAGTAAAAAGTCGCTGAATACAACCTCAGACTGGGCAGTCAACGGTTTATTAAAGGCATTAAATAAAGCGACAAATATCAGAAGTATGACTAACCAGAGTGCAAGATTTTTATAAAACTGGTTCAAGATTTCCTCCTGAAAAAGAATGGTTTAACATGTTCTCAATGCTCCAAGTATATTCCATATAGTAACATATTTTTAAATGCCAAAGTCCAGCAATAAATTTTTAAATTAATCTATAAGACAAAGGCTTCAATCAGGAAAGTTCCCCATGAGCAGTCACCCATGTCACTTTCCGCCACACTTGTATTGAGTTAGATGCAATACTTGTTGCGTTCGATCCGTAATACGGTACAAATTTGATATCCTCATCCCAATGATCCAAATAATATCGCCTAGAGCGTTTGTCAAGACGGGAATAGACTTTCGATGCTCCCGATCTACTTTACGATCTATAAAAAACTTTTTGAGTTTTTGACTGCCACTCATCCCCAAAGGTACAAATCGGTCTCCCGGTTCATTAAACCTCCCTGTGATCCCCCCCCCTGTCATGCCAAAATCGAGGAATGCCTCTTCCGCACTATTATTCTGAGACGCATCATATGTGCTTAATAACTCGGCCCGGATTTCAATGCCTGCGGTTTCCCATGAGGTTGTGCCTGGGATTTTTATGGGAACGGCATCGCTATTTTTAAAAGTTTCAGCATCTGTACTGCTTGCTCTAAAATAAGTACCTTTTTTGATATGTCCGGTATTGCCCTGCGTTTCAAGATACCAGCCTTCTGGCAACAACGCCGGGCCTGCCGATGTTCGTTTCTGCATGATACGCCTGATATAACTGACGTGCCGAAAGGAAAACCGGCTTGCGCCTCCGTAAATTTTTCTAAGCAAACTCCAGCACAATCTTTGCTGTCCTTCATTGGATAGAGCCCAGAAAGGATTCAAATCCATAAAAATTTGTTCTTCATTTTCGTTGAGGATGATTTTTTTGAGTTGCTCGCAGTCCTGCAAACTCAATAATTTTTCTTCGTCGCGAAGAATTTGCGCCGTTTGCGTCAAAGTTTTTTTAATTTTTGGATTGTAGTCCTCCAGCATAGGTATCAACTGCATACGGATCCTGTTTCGCAAGTAATCTGTTTTCCTGTTGGAAGAATCCTCTCGGAAAGCGATTTTCTGGTCTCGGGCGTACTCTTGTATTTCTTTACGATCACAGTTCAGCAAGGGGCGAATGAAGGGATCACTGCGTTCTGACATTCCACTCAATCCTTTCATCCCGCTTCCTCTTAGCAAATTGATCAAAACGGTTTCGGCTTGATCGTCATCATTGTGACCGAGCGCGATGAAATGGGCATGTGTGGTTAATAGAGATCGCCGCAAAAATTCTCCGCGCAATATTCGGGCCGTCTCTTGAAAAGACTTCTTGATCTTTTTTGCCTCGCTGTACACATCCCCTTTTTCAGTGACAAACTCTAAACCAAGTGAATCGGCATATTGAGATACAAAATCCTCGTCAGCAATCGATTCTTCCCCTCTCGCCTGATGATTGAAATGGGCCACTGCAATTTTAAAATGAAGTTCGTCCGACAATCGCAACATCACATCCAATAAAACGCTGGAATCAATCCCACCCGAAACAGCAATCAAAACCTTGTGCTCAGGGCGAATAAAACCGGCCAACATTTTCCGCGTTTTTTGAATCAGAGTGCCCATAGGATGCAAAGACATGAGTGTAGAGGCAAGCAAATGACGATCATGATCGCCAGAATTTATTATGCGTGGAAAGGGGGGATTACAAAAATTAAAGCTGATTCAACAATTCTTGTTTCTTCTTTTGGTAAGTGGCTTCAGATATTTTTTTACTGTCTCGTAATTTCTTATAGTATCGAAGCTTTTTCTCAAGGGTTCCTAAACCACCCTCTTTAACAGCACTTTTACTTGAAGCCGACTGTGAAGTTTCGATGCTTTCAGCTTTCCATTTTGGAGGCTTGCCCTCTTTTGCTGATTTGGAATTAGAAGCTGCCTTACTTACAGATTTGTTTTCAACTTTCTCTGTTGCTACAGAGGATTTAGCTTTGTTTTTCGGATCCTCATTCCAGGTGATCTCAATGAAAGCATCTTTTTTAAGTTTTTGAACCCATTCTTTGTATTTTTCTTCGGTCGCCTTTTTAAGAATTAAATTCTTCAACTTTTCTCTCAGCTTATCGTCAAGCGGCTTTGTGTGCCCGGGGAAAACCTTATCCACTTTTATAATATGAAAACCAAACTGGGTTTTTACAATATCGCTCACGCCACCCTCTTTCAAAGCAAACGCCGCCTTGTCAAATTCTGGAACCATGCGGCCCTTTTGAAGCGTACCGATTTCTCCCCCCGATGAAGCGGAAACATCTTCCGAATAAAGACGCGCCATTTCCTCAAAAGATTTTCCAGATCGGATTTCTGCTAAAACCATTTCAGCACGTTTTCTTTTAACTTCAATTTCCTGATCCGTGAGTGCATCATCCAAAATAAATAGAATGTGCCGGACCGAAATTTTCCCAGCGACCCAATAATCCTTCTTTGTACGCTCGTAGTACTTTTCAATGAGCGAATCTTTAACGACCAGGTTACGTCCAAACTGATACCTTGCCACTTGTCCCATAATCAGCTGGTTACGAATCTGGTCTTTGTATTGCTCTATCGTTCTTCCTTCCTTTTCAAGCATCATCTTCATTTGCTCTTCGTTGATGCCATTATCTTCTTTCACATCATTCAACGCGGCTTCAACACGGTCCTCTTCTACCTGGATTCCCAGTTTTTTACCATGTTGTATTTGCAATTTTTCTTCAATAATAATATCCAGAATTTGCTTCAGCAGTTCATCCCTCGGAGGAATTTTCTCACCTGTACGGCTCATCATTTGACGAAAAGGATGTTCTCTTTCGTAAACAGCACTCATGGTTATAATTTCACTGTTGACCTTGGCAACCACTCTGTCATAAACCATGGCGACGGAGGGGTTGGCAAACAGCAAATTTGCAACCAACAGGTATAAGACCGCTGAAAGGCGGTCAGGAAATTTGTGCAAAAGTTTCATGGATGATTTGAATTTTCGCCTGCCCTTTCAACTCGTTCAACCATTTGTTGAAAGCGGCGTCTTGTTTTTCTTGCAAGAGTCGATTAGAGATCATCGTTCTGGATTCCTCGAAGGTCATTTTTCTACCTTCTTTTTTATCCACAACTTTAAAGAGATGATAACCGTATGGAGTTTTGATGATTTCGCTCGTCTGACCCTCTTTTAATTTAAAAACAGAGTCAAACTCTTCGAGCATTTGCCCGACTGAAAAATATCCCAGATCTCCGCCATAAGCCCCTTCGGGTGCTACAGAATAATCACGTACCAAATCCGCAAATTTATTCTTTTTAGATTTTAGCTTATCTTGAATTTCCCGAGCTTCTTTTTCAGTTTTAACCATGATATGAAGCGCACGCACCTGCTCTTTCGTGGCAAACTCATCGGCATGTGACTCAAAGTATGAATGCAACTGCTCATCATCTACCATTACTTTACTATTGACCCTTAACAGAATCAATTTATTTGTCAACAAGTTGAATTTAAAATTGTTTTCCCATTCTTTAAGAGAACGGCCAGTCAATTCCATATAATCCGCAAATGCCTTTTCGCTGAAACCGTTTATGGCTTCATGGATTTCCTGTTTCAACTCGTCTGAAGTCACAGAAAGGCCCGCATTTGCAATTTCACGGCTGAACAATTCGTTTTTTACGAGCTCATTCATGGCTTGCAACTTCAAAACATACTTTTCCTCTAAAGAAGTTTCTTTATTATGCAGATGAAACTTCTTTCGTAACTCTTTAATCTGTTTTTTAAAATCTCCGACTGTTATCACCTTGCTATTGATTTTGACCACTGGAGATGAGTCGCTGATCGTTACATCTTCAACGGCATTACTTTCGCAGGCCATCAGAAAAACCAACAATAAAATGCTGAGCATCCAACCCGCATCGAAGCCTGAAATTTTTCTGTTCCATTTATTTTGCATTTATCACACCTGCCAATTGCCTCAAGCATCGCTGCACCGTGTCCAGATCGTCCTGCCAGGTGATGCGATCGAGCAAGACTCCCATTTTAAACTCGGACAGGAAGGAGAGACGACTGTCAATATTTTGAGTCAATTTCCCAGTCTCTATTTCGACATCGTCCAGAAAATGCAAAATCGCTTTGGGGCCTTTCAACTCGATCTTTGAAACCTTTATTTTCCTGCAAATTGCTTTGACCGCAATCACACCCAAAAGTTTTTTCACATCTGACGGGACAGGACCATAACGATCCGCCAATTCCGTTTCCATGTATTCACATTCTTTGGCCTCACCCATCAATTGAATCCGACGATAAATTTCAAGGCGTTGATTCAAATCGGGAATATAGTCTTTGGGGATGAACCCTTTGATCATCAAATTCACTTCCGGTTCAAATGCGGTATCCACTTTCTGGCCATGAATCTCTTTCACCGTTTCATCCATCAGCTTGCAATACATATCGAAACCGATGGAGGAAATATGTCCCGACTGTTTGTGTCCCAACATATTGCCGACACCACGGATTTCCATATCACGCGCGGCCAGCTGAAACCCTGCGCCCAGTTCATTCAGTTCCTGTATCGCGGTGATTCTCTGTCGGGCTTCTGTAGAAATTGCCATGGCCCCCGGTATCAATAAATACGCGTAAGCCTGATGCTTGTATCGACCCACTCGGCCTCGCAACTGATACAGTTGGGCCAAGCCAAACTGATCCGCTCGATTGATGATGATCGTATTCGCTGCAGGTATATCCAGACCCGACTCAACAATGGTAGTGCAAATCAGAACATCGATCTCTTTTTCGATGAACATGCGCATCACATTTTCCAATTGCTTTTCCGGCATCTGACCATGACCGATGCCAATACGCGCACGGGGAACAATCCTGCGGATCATCTCTGCAACGGAATGAATGCTATGAACCTTGTTGTGTACGAAAAAAATCTGCCCTTGCCGATCCAGTTCGCGCTGGATGGCTTCCTGAATGACCTGTTCATCAAATTTGCGGATATAGGTTTTGATCGCCATTCGATCTCTTGGCGGTGTTTCTATAACGCTCAAATCACGCACTCCCATGAGAGAAAAATGCAGTGTTCTGGGAATTGGCGTCGCCGTGAGGGTCAAAATATCGGCGGATGACCGCATTTG
>PCWG01000017.1 GCA_002787235.1 Nitrospinae bacterium CG11_big_fil_rev_8_21_14_0_20_45_15 | reverse complement strand
TCCCAAATCCCTCGAACACATTGTGGACACCGTGATTTATTTTGAAGGCGATCCCGGTGCGGGTTATCGCGTTCTTCGCGCGGTGAAAAATCGTTTCGGTCCGACCCCTGAATTGGGCGTGTTTGAAATGATAGACGGCGGACTGGTTCCGGTGGAAAATCCGTCGGAGATTTTTTTGACCCGGCACGAAGGTGATGCGACCGGATCGGTCATCGTTCCCAGTCTGGAAGGCAGTCGTCCGCTTTTGGTTGAAGTGCAAGCCCTTGCGGTTTCTTCAAACTCAATCGGTATGGCCCGTCGAATGGCAACCGGATTCGATCAAAACCGCCTGGCTTTACTCATAGCGATCATGGAAAAGAAGTTGGGACTGGCCTTGCAGGGGGACGATATTTTTGTGAACGTCGTCGGTGGATTCCGTATGTCCGAGCCTGCAGGCGACCTCGGTATTTGTGCGGCAGTGGCAGGCAGTTTCAAAAATCGACCGATCACCTCAGACACCGCTGTGATGGGAGAAGTCGGACTCACAGGAGAAGTACGTTCTGTGAATCAACTCGAAACCCGTCTGACCGAGGCTTTGAAGCTGGGCTTCAAACGTTGTGTGGTTCCCTATTCTGCTAAATTTGTAAAATCTAAAAGTCTGAAAGATTTGGAAGTCATTCAAGTGAAAACGCTGGAAGGCGCATTCGATGTTTTGTTCGATTCATAAGCCAAACGACATGACTGCAAATGAAGGGTCAGCGAAATGAAAGTCGGATTGATCATTCCCGCCGGCGGCCAGGGCAAGCGCATGGGAAACGACCGCCCCAAACAGTATCTGGAACTCCACGGTCACCCCATTTTGCATCATACCCTGAAAGTGTTCCAGGACTGTTCCGTTATCGATTCGATCGTGTTAGCGGTCCCGGAAAATGATGTTGCCGATATTCAAGGACAATATCAAAATGATTTCCCGAAAATACACCGCGTGACAGCAGGAGGCAGAGAGCGTCAGGATTCTGTCTACAATGGCTTTCTTGCCCTCGATCCAACAATCGAACTGGTGATCGTCCACGATGCCGTTCGTCCGTTTGTCGATTCTGCAATGATCCGAGCGGTCGTTCACTCCGCACAGACCGATGGTGCGGCGATCGTAGCCATCCCGTTGAGCGACACACTCAAACGCGCAGATTCCGAAGGAAAGGTAACGGAGACGATTCCAAGAGACAAATTGTGGCGCGTGCAGACCCCACAAGCTTTTCGCCGTGAAATTTTTGTTGAAGCCTACAAAAAAGCCATCGCAGAGGGTTTTTATGGGACCGATGAAGCCTCACTTGTCGAACGACTCGGAATAAAGATCAGCATCGTTCCCGGCTCTGCCTTCAATCTCAAAATCACTCATCCTGAAGATTTGATTTTAGGACAAGCCATTCTGAAGCATTCAGCTGATCAAACCGAATAGACCGCTCACCGATAGCCACAAGACACAGAGCAGTTTTTTATAAGTGATTCTGTTTAAAGCGAATCAAGTGATTTTCCGTGAAATATTTCTTGTTTGTTTTTTCCTTTTCCGATACACTTCGCCGCATGTCATTAAGATCCCTAAGTTTTCTATGCGGCTTTTTGTTGCTCTTTCTTGGAGTGACAAAGAGTGAGGCATCCCCATTTCATTCACACGAACATGGGACGATGATTGCTTCTTCAAGCGATAGCCTGCCTATTTGCAAGATGAAACTTCATGAGGATGGTTTGCCCTGTCCCCACAAGCAAGGCCGGGATAAAAAGATAATCTGTCTGATTGCGCCGCATTGCGCAAAGGGACATACAACGGGAGTGCCTTCATCCGTTGATTATTTGAAAAACCTGTTTTTGGGCAAGCTTGAATTTGTCATGATTGCAGATAAAACAGAAAAAGTAACCCAGAACGTTTCGCTCTATGAGCCCTTCAGTTCCTCCGATCTGGACCCCCCTCCAAAGTTGTCTGTTTGATTTTCTCGAATAACTCAAATCTAAAAATACAGTAGTTTTCCGATTCTGAAGTCAGAGCTCCGCCTTCTTTTCGTCAAACGTGCGCTTTCTATACGCATTCGTTTTGCAGAAGAGCTGTTTCCCGGCTCCAGGGTTTGCTACCAGATTTTTAGAACACTCAATATATTTTCGATTCATACAGGAGGTTCGATGCATTACGTATTTGGTATTTTTGTTGCTGTTTGTGTTCTGATGAATCCCATCAGTCCCCAAACTGCTTTTGCCGAGGGAGAAGACAGGAAATTTGAAGTTCCTGAACTTCTCGTTGAGGCTGAGAAAGCTCAGTTGATACAAAAGACTCAAACCGCACTTGGAAAATTTGAAGCCACCAAGGGAACGCTTACCGTACCCAGTAATCTGGAAGCCGCAGAAATCATTCAGCGCACGCCCGGTGGAGTCAATGTGGTTGATGCCAAAGCATTTGAAGACAAGTTTGCCATCAATTTTGAAGACACCTTGACTCTTGTTCCGGGTGTCTTTGCGACCAAGCGATTCGGTGAGGAAGTTCGAATCTCTATCCGCGGTTCGGGTCTGGAACGTTCCTTTCATCAGAAGGGATTGTGGGCATTGCAGGATGGCGTTCCCTTCAATGCGGGCGATGGTAGCGGTGATTTTCAGGAAGTTGACAATCTCACCTTGCAACGCATGGAAGTTTATAAAGGTGGCAATGCCATGCAATACGGTGGCACGATGTTGGGGGGTGCGATTGATATGATTTCCAAAACGGGACAAAGTGATCCGGGTCATCGGATTCGTTTGGACGTCGGTTCGGATGATACGTATCGAACCAATTATCAATCGGGAATGAAGTACGATGATTCCGATTCATTTTTCAGTTTGACGGGATCCATGAGTGATGATTATCGAAGACATGCAGATCAATACAATATAAAACTCAACACCAACTATGGCAAACAATTATCCGGTTCTGCCGAGACCCGTTTTTACTTCACAGCCAATCACATCAATCTTCAATTGCCCGGCACAGTAACACTGGGCACAGCCTTGAGCACTCCCAGAGCCGCTCAGACTGCCGCAGTCACCGACAATCAACAACGCGATATCAATTCGTATCGCTTATCTAACAAGACGACCTTGGATCTTGGCGACGGACGTTTCTTGAATTTTGGTGGCTTTGTTACTGACAAATCCTTGTTTCATCCCATCACTTCTTTTGTCGGCGTCATAGATCAGGACAGCAACAACTATGGCGTATTTGCCAATGGCAATGGCTCTTATACCTTGGGTGGATTTAAGAATGAGTATCGCGCAGGAATCACCACTTATGCGGGATATACAGATGCCAAAGTATACAAAAATATTGGCGGTAACCGCGGTGCATTGACCGGCGACAGCGACCAGTTTGCCGCCAACGTCATCGTTTATGGAGAAAACCATTTAAAACTGACTCCTGAACTGACATTTATTTTGGGCGGGCAATATGTCTGGTCACTGCGTGATGTTTTTGACCGGATCACTCCGACGGAATCGGATAGCGATACCTATGAGTCCTTCAACCCCCGAGTGGGCGCGATGTACCAGTACGATAAAAATGTTCAGTTCTTTGCGAATGCGACTAAAAGTTACGAGGCACCAGATTTTAGTAACTTGACGCAGGGTGGAGTCGCTAAATTTGTTCGACTGGAGGCACAGGAAGCATGGACATTGGAGCTTGGAGGACGCGGGCAGAGCGGTCGATTTGGCTGGGATGTGAGCGTGTATCGTGCCTGGATGAATAATGAATTCGCACAGTTCACTACAGGTGGCAGTATCCCATCGACCACCTTCAACGCCGATGAAACGATTCATCAAGGCCTTGAGCTTGGATTGAACGTTCAACTCGCCAATGATGTATTTGCAGGAGGAGACAGCTTCGCCTGGAACAACTCCTACACCTATAGCGATTTCCGTTTTGCAGGCGACGCGCAATTTGGCAACAATACCATCGCCGGTATGCCTCCCCATTTTTACAGGACAGAGGTGCGATACGACCACCGTGAAGATTGGCATGTCGCACTTAAAATGGATGTGGTCAGTTCTGCAATGGTCGATTATAACAACACTTTTTCAGCTCCGGGTTACTCCATTTTCGGTTTCGAGACAGGTTACGACGTCAATGACAAACTGAGCTTGTTCTTTACTGGGAAAAACCTGTTGAATGAGGAGTATGTTGCAAACTTTTCTACTGCAGTCACGGCTACCTCTGCTTCCAGCCTTTTTTACGCTGGCGATGGACGCCGCTTCTTTGCAGGCATGCGTTTGAAATTGTAAGACGAGTTGCCCTGGCATCTGCATAAGGCGATTGAGTACAATCTTTTTGTTTTCAGAGAAACCCGTAATTCGTTACGGGTTTCTTTTTTTATCTTTTGATCTATGTCCAGAGCCTTAATAAAACGAGATCGGATCGCATCTTGATTCTCTTTTGAATTTTCAGCATCTAATGTATAAGTGCAAAGTTCAATCCGTCCAACCAGGAGATGATTATGTTAGAAGTAGGTACACAGGCCCCCGATTTTTCCGTCAATGACCACAACGGAAATCTGGTGAGTTTGAAGGATTTCAAAGGAAAAAAATTGACCTTATGGTTTTACCCGAAAGCCGATACCCCCGGTTGCACCATTGAAGGCAAAGGTTTTCGCGATGACTACGAAAAATTCAAGGGGAAAAATACAGCCGTTCTTGGTGTCAGCGTCGATAACGAAGCAGACAATAAGGCATTCGCGGAAAAATTTTCATTTCCCTATCCCCTGCTGTGCGATGAAAAACGCACACTTTCATTGGCCTACCATGCGGTCGAATCGGCACATGACGAATACGCCAAACGGATCACCTACGTGATAGACGAGACAGGAAAAATAACTTCTGCGATTGCGGAAGTGAACACGAAAACCCACGCTTCAGATATTTGTTCGCATCTTTAAAATGGTTGTGTGTTGCGGGAGCAGGACTGCTCCCGCAAACATTTTCCATGTAAACCACGTCCAGCTCCAGCAAGGCAAGGTTCAGCCCGCCCGCCGCTTGTTTTTAGAATAAGGCAGAAAAATTCCCTTGAGCAGAACGCGTCGCAAGTCCGACGGCCGAATGTTTGAATGAGCCTGAATGTCTTTCCTCTCCCGCCACGCTCTCGGAATGCCCTTGAACGCATCCCATTTCGCCTTGAAAATTGCCGCAGATTGACCGCGCAGGGAATACCAGACGAGGCCTGCGATATTGGCCAGAAGGTGTTGTGGCAGATAAATCCAGAACAGATGGCCCGGCATGTTTTTTATATAACACCAGACCAGATTGCGGTTGCCGTGATACACCGAAAACGAGCTGTTGCCTTCAGTCGTACCGGAACCGACATGCCGTACTTTTGCGGAGTTTACAAAGAGACAACGCCCGCCTCGCAGGCGCAGGCGAAAGGCCAGATCGACATCTTCAAAATAGCAGAAAAATCGGCGGTCGAATCCGCCCAGATCGAGAAAATCTTTGCGTCGAATCATCGCCGATGCGGCGCAGGGAGCGAAGATTTCACTCGTTGCACGCTGTGTTTTTATCGCTTCCTCGCCATGATCGCGACGCCAGGCCAGCCCGCTGACATGATAACAATCGCCCGTGCCGTCAAGAATTTCGGGCTGACTGTCCTTCTCCATACGACTGCCAAAAAATGAATATTCGGGTTGGCTTTTGACCGCGACGAACAATTGTTCCAGCCAGTCGGGTTCGGCAAAGGCATCGGGATTCAAAAACGCAATCCACTCGCAGTCTTTTGCATGCTGAACGGCGATATTATTGCCTTCTGCAAAGCCCTTGTTTTCAGTTTGAAGCAGAATTTCTACAGTGGGGAACAGCTCGGCAATGCCGTCCAGAGAAGAGTCGGTGCTGGCGTTATCCACCAGAATCGTGCGATGTGGGGGGTGGGTTTGTTTCGCCAGAGAGTGCAGACAGCGAACAAGGTTTTTGCCTGCGTTCCAGTTCACAACAATGACGGCTGTTTTTTCTTCTTCCAAGGAATCGCTCTCCGACCGAACAGGTTCGTTGATTAGTTGGATGTTTGGTCCTCAAGCTTGCAATCATACAACCAAAGACCTATAATTTTTCAATATTTTATAGCGTTCCCGCTTTGGGTCCAAAGAAAATCATTTCTATCAATTTCATGAAAACATATCTGGTTACCGGCGGTGCCGGCTTTATTGGAAGCTCGTTCATTTTAGAAGCACTTGCACAAGCCGACTGTCGAGTTGTCAATTTGGACAAGCTCACTTACGCTGGGAATCTCGATAATCTCAAGTCGATAGAAAACGATTCACGGTATCTTTTTCATCACGGGGATATCTGTGACCGCCCAACGGTGCAGGCCTTGCTCAACGAGCATCGACCGGACGCGATCATCAATTTCGCGGCGGAATCCCATGTCGATCGATCCATTGACTCGCCCGGAGAATTCATTCACACGAATGTATTGGGGACTTTTGAGATGCTGGAAGCGGCCCGTGCCTACTGGCAACCGCTTGAAGGTGTTGAGCGTGAAAATTTTCGTTTCTTGCATATTTCAACGGATGAAGTTTATGGAGCTTTGGGCGAGACCGGATTTTTCACGGAAGAGACACCCTACAAACCCAACTCCCCCTACGCCGCATCGAAGGCATCGTCCGATCATCTGGTGCGATCCTATTTCAAAACATTCAAGCTCCCTGTGTTGACGACCAATTGCTCTAATAATTACGGGCCGCGTCAGTTTCCGGAAAAACTGCTTCCTCTCATGATTCACAATTGCATCAAGGGCAAACCGCTTCCGGTTTATGGTGACGGACTTCAGGTGCGCGACTGGCTTTATGTGGAAGATCATTGCCGGGCTGTTTTGCAGGTTCTGGAGCGGGGCCGTCCCGGTCAGGTTTATAACATCGGAGGTCACAATGAAAAAACCAATCTGGATACGGTCAAGACTTTGTGCGCCATCATGGACCAGGAGTTTCCTGCCAACGCACCGCATGAGTCGTTGATTCAGTTTGTGGCAGACCGTCCCGGTCACGACCGCCGCTATGCCATTGACGCCAGCAAAATCAAAAACGAACTCGGTTGGACGCCGCAAGAGAATTTTGCCAGTGGTTTGAGCAAAACGGTGCAGTGGTATCTGAGCCATTCCGAATGGGTGGAACGCGCTTTATCCGGTGCCTATCGCGGTGAACGACTGGGTCTTGAATCGAAAATGAACGAGGGTTCTTCATGATAAATAAAGGAATCATACTCGCCGGTGGCAGTGGTACTCGGCTTTATCCCATCACCCGCGCGGTCAGCAAACAGCTCATGCCGCTTTACGACAAGCCGATGATCTACTATCCGCTCAGTGTGCTGATGCAGGCGGGCATTGCAGATATTCTGGTCATCACCACCCCCGAATCCCAGAGTCAGTTCGAGCTTCTGCTCGGCGATGGAAGCCAGTGGGGAATCAAGATTTCCTATGCTCCGCAACCCAAGCCCGAAGGCTTGGCGCAGGCGTTCATCATCGGCAAAGAATTCATCGACGGAGAGGGCGTTGCCTTGATATTGGGCGACAACGTGTTTTACGGAGCCGGTCTGGTTGAAAATTTAGAGAAAGCGCGGCGACAGGAATCGGGAGCCACGGTATTTGGCTATTGGGTGCGTGACCCCGAACTGTATGGCGTGGCAGAATTTGACGATGAGGGCAACGTGATCCGCATTCGTGAAAAGCCGAAAGACCCGCAGTCGAATTACGCGATTACGGGTTTGTATTTTTACGATTATAAGGTGGTTGAATTTGCAGAGCAGTTGAAACCATCGGACCGAGGCGAATTGGAAATCACGGATTTGAATCGTGTGTATCTGGAGCGAGGTGAATTGAGCGTGCAATGTCTGGGGCAAGGATATGCCTGGCTGGACACGGGTTCGCATGATTCGTTATTGGACGCGGCGAATTTTGTTGAGACCATCGAAAAACGGCAGGGCCTCAAGGTATGCTGTCCGGAAGAGATAGCGTTTGAAAAAGGCTGGATTTCAACGGCCAAACTTTTGCAATTGGCAGAAGAGCTCAAGAAGAATCGTTACGGCGAATACCTTTTGGAATTGACGCAACGGAAATCGGGTTTCAGGCAATGACAGCCATCTACCGTTAAAAGAAATCATTCTTGCCATGCATATCCTTCTGATTGGGAAATCAGGACAAATCGGTCACGAGTTGATAGGTTCCCTCAAGAATCTCGGACGTCTCACCGTGTGGGGAAGGAATGAGCTTGATTTGAGCCGGCCTGCTGGCATCGTTGATCGGGTGGTCGCACTGCGACCCGATCTGATCGTCAATGCCGCCGCGTACACTGCGGTGGACAAAGCGGAAAGTGAACAAGATCTGGCTCACACTGTCAATGCGACAGCCCCCGGCCAATTGGCTTCTGCGGCGACTCAATGCGGTGCCGGGTTGATCCACTATTCAACCGATTACGTATTCGACGGTAAAAAAAATCAGCCTTACACAGAAAAAGACACGCCCTGTCCTGTCAATGCTTATGGCCTGTCCAAACTGGAAGGGGAGCGTGCCGTTTCTCTCAATGCTGAGGGTCACTTGATTTTGCGAGTGTGCGGAGTTTATGGATTACGCGGGAAGAATTTTCTACTGACCATGCTGGAGCTTGCACGCCAGAAAAAATCCCTGCGCATTGTCAACGACCAATGGGGTGCGCCGACCTGGAGTCGTGAAATTGCAAATGCCACTGCGGACATCATCCGAACACTCAGTGCGGATGCACCGGATGATTTTCTGACGAACATGCAAAAGTTGTCCGGTGTCTATCATCTCAGTTGTGCGGGTAAAACCAACTGGTTTGAATTTGCGGATACGATTTTTAGTTTGTCCGGATTGAATCCCGAGCGGTGTCCGATTCCCAGTGCAGAGTACCCGACCCCTGCCGAACGTCCCAAATACTGGATACTTTCCAATGAAAAAATTCAACGTACGTTTTCCGTCAAACTTGCTGACTGGAAAGACACTTTGACCGCTTGCCTGAACGAGCAACGACAGATTGAAAATTTGCCTTTGATTTCCGAATCCCCTTTTCCCACGAGACCCAACCTATGAAGCGTTCTATTAAATTGGCTTTGGTGGGTGCCGGTTACTGGGGCAAAAATCTGGCGCGTAATTTCGATGAACTGGGTGTCCTGCATAGCGTTTGTGATCCTTCGGAAGAAGTACGTGCCGAGCAACGGAAACGCAATGCCGATTTGGTTGTCACCGAATCATTCAGCGATTTACTGGCTCAGCCCGAAATCACCGCCGTAGCGATTGCAACCCCTGCGGTCATGCATTTTTCCATGGCACGCGATGCCTTGCTTGCGGGCAAACACGTTTTTGTCGAGAAACCTTTGGCATTATCGGTCGAAGAAGGTGAAACGCTGGTGCGCATCGCGCGCGAAAAAAACCGGGTTCTGTTTGTCGGACACATTCTGCATTATCATCCCGCCATCCGCGCGCTCAAAAATCTCATACACAGTGGCGAACTGGGAAAAATTCAATACATCTATTCGAATCGCCTCAATCTGGGAAAAATCCGTCGGGAAGAAAATATTCTCTGGTCTTTTGCGCCGCATGATATTTCAATCATCCTTTCTTTGATGGAAGAAGAACCGGAAGGGGTGCAGGCGATGGGCTCCAATGTTCTGCATCCAAACATTGCAGACTCCACATTGACGCATCTGCGTTTTCCGTCAGGCGTATCGGCACATATTTTTGTTTCCTGGCTGAACCCTTTCAAAGAACAAAAGCTGGTGGTCACAGGCGACCGGCAAATGGTGGTGTTTGACGATACCTTGCCTCGTGAGAGTAAATTGACTGTATATCCCCACCAGATACGCTGGCAGGGAAGCACACCGGTTTCCGAAAAAAAGGAGGGCCGTTGCATTGATCTTTCAGAAGGATGGGAAGAACCTTTGCTTTCGGAATGTCGCGCCTTTCTTTCTGCTCTTGATGGCGCAGAGTATGCGACGGATGGGGAGGAAGGTTTGCGTGTTTTAAGAGTGCTTGAACGTGCCCAGAAAAGTTTATCTGCCGTAAATAAAGATCTGACCCCTAAGAAAGAAAACTATTTTGTTCACGAAACCAGTCGGGTGGATGAAAATTGCCAGATCGGTGCCGGGACAAAAATATGGCATTATTCGCATGTGTTACCGGGAACCGTTGTGGGTGAGCGTTGCAATATCGGACAAAATGTCATGATCGGTCCCAACGGGAATGTCGGATCGAACGTCAAGATTCAAAATAACGTTTCTCTATACGAAGGTGTTATTTTGGAGGACAATGTTTTTTGCGGTCCTTCCTGTGTTTTCACCAATGTGATCAATCCGCGCAGTGCGATTCCCAGGCGCAGTGAGTTTAAAACCACTCGCGTGCGGCAAGGTGCCAGCATCGGTGCGAATGCCAGTATTCTTTGTGGCATAACCATAGGTCAATATGCGTTCATCGGTATGGGTACCACGGTTCTCAAGGACGTTCCAGATCATGCGCTGGTTTGCGGCAATCCGGGAAAGCTTAAGGGATGGGTCTGTAAATGCGGTGTCACACTGGATGCTTCTTTTCATTGCCCCGCTTGCGGGGAAACCTACCTGCATTTGCAGGCGGGTGATTCAGGCCAAAAGCCAAATGACTCGAATTGGAAATTTGAGCTTTAAATACCTTATTTTTTCTTTGTCATTTTCTAATTCACAATGCGCGGGTTTCCATCATGTCGATAAAAAAAATTGAAAACAAGACGGCACGGATTGGGGTGATCGGTTTAGGATATGTGGGCTTGCCCATTCTGCTTGAGTTTGGCAAAGCCGGTTTTCATATCATGGGTCTGGATATTGATGCAGAAAAAATTCGCAAGCTTTCCGCGGGCATCAGTTATATCCGGCATATTTCCGGTGAACTTCCACATTCGTTGATTCTCAGCGGTCAGTTGGAAGTCACGACGGATTTTTCTCGTGTTGCCGAACTGGATTGTATTTTGATCTGCGTCCCCACTCCGTTGAATAAAAACCGTGAGCCAGATCTCAGTTACATCGTGTCTACGGCCCGTCAAATCGGGCCGAGCCTCCAGTCAGGTCAGCTGGTTGTTTTGGAATCGACGGTTTATCCCGGTGTGACGCGGGATGTACTTACGCCGGAGTTGGAACGGCAATGTGGTTTGACTGCGGGGCAAGATTTTTTTGTCGCCTATTCGCCGGAACGGGAAGACCCTGCCAATAAAAATTTCAGTGCCAAAAACATCCCGCGTGTGGTTGGGGCCGATGATCAAATTTCCCGTCACATGGCCTGTACCTTGTACGGTACGGTGATCGATAAAACGGTTCCTGTTGCCGATTCAGCGACGGCGGAGGCCACCAAATTGATGGAAAATATTTTTCGATCGGTGAATATCGCTTTGGTCAACGAAATGAAAATCATTCTTGATAAAATGGGCATCGATGTCTGGTCCGCTTTGGATGCGGCGGCGACCAAGCCGTTTGGCTTCATGCCTTTCCGTCCGGGTCCGGGTCTGGGCGGTCATTGTATCCCCATCGATCCATTCTACCTCACGTGGAAGGCAAGGGAATATGGCATTGCCACGCGCTTCATCGAACTTGCGGGCGAAGTCAATGTGGGCATGCCCTCTTATGTCATGCAAAAAATTCAGGCCGGGCTCAACCGTGTCAGCAAAAGCATCCGTGGTAGCAAGATTTTTATTTTGGGTCTGGCCTACAAAAAGGATGTGGATGACGATCGCGAGTCGGTCAGTTACCGTATCATGGACCTTTTGCAGGAAGATGGGGCCCAGGTGGAGTTCAACGATCCGTTCATTCCTGCAGTGGGTCAAAAACGCGATTATCCGCAATTTTTTGGCAAAAAAAGCGTGTCCCTGGATCTTTTGAATGACTTTGATATGGTGGTTATTCTGACCGATCATTCGGTTTATGATTATCCCATGATCGTGGAGCAATCCAATATCGTTGTGGATACCAGGAACGCTTGTGGTACTATTCTATCTGATAAAATTATCAAGGCTTGAACCCTTAAATCAACGAATCCCTTAACTTTCTTATATATATATTCCCATGCAATTTCTGCTTCATGCCGACTTATTGTCACGCGCTGTAAAGGATTTACCCTTCTTTCAGAACCTGTTAAAAACTCTGCAGTCTCAAAACATTCGTGTCTGGGCCTCGGCTTTGCACACTTACCGTCTTTGCCCGCAAGAAGGCAATGTTTCTTCGTCTGGGCAAGTGGATTTACTGCTTCGTGATGTTTCGATCCTCAATCATACGGCGCAAGAATTGCGTGACGCGATGAAAGAATCTGATGTTGAAACCGCTCTTTCTGTCTCTGCCGTTCGTGCCTTCAATCTCGATGGCTTGATCGCTCTCGAAGGCAAATCTTTTTCAGCACAGGGCATCACCGTTTTTACTCCTGAAGATATTCTGGCGGGATGTTTTGATTCCAGGGAATCTGCGCCTGCCGTTCCCCTGCTCCATTTGCAAGCGTCTTATCCTGATACTTTGGAAGAAGTCGAAAAGGAAATCGCGGAAGTGGTTCGTTCCGGACGTTTTATTCTTGGCGACAAGGTAGAAGGTTTGGAAGACAAGGTTGCGAAATATTGTGGTGTCCCCTATTCCGTCGGCGTTTCTTCAGGCACCGATGCTTTGCTCATCGCCCTCATGGCGGCTGGTATCAAAGCCGGTGATGAAGTCATCACCACACCGTTCACGTTTTTTGCAACGGTGGGAACCATTTCACGTTTGGGTGCGCGACCGGTATTTGTAGACATTGAGCCGGAGAGTTTCAACATTGATCCGAAAAAGATTGCCGAGGTGCTTACCGAAAAAACTCGCGCGATTATGCCGGTTCACCTCTACGGCCAATGCGCGGACATGGACCCTATTCTTGAGATCGCTCAAAAAAATAATTTATTTGTGATGGAAGATGCGGCACAGGCGATTGGTTCTATGTATAAAGGACATCAGGCCGGTTCGCTTGGGGATTATGGATGTTTTTCATTTTTCCCAACCAAAAATCTGGGTGGTTTTGGTGATGGCGGACTCGTGACGGTGAAGGAAGAGGCTTTGGCTGAGAAATTAAAAATTCTCAGAATGCACGGTGCGGCACCGAAGTATTACCATCGCTGTGTGGGCGGCAATTTCCGCATCGACGCTTTGCAGGCGGGCATTGTGAGCGCTCGTATGAATCATTTGAATGGATGGTTGGAAAAAAGGCGCGCCAATGCGGCTCTTTACAATCGGCTTTTTCAATCAGCCGATCTGCAAGATGTTTTCATTCCACCGAAAGAAATTGTAGAAGGTCACAGTTACAACCAGTACGTTGTGCGCGTTCCAGGGAAACGAGACGCATTGAGAACATATCTTGGCGAGCGAAAAATTGCTTCGGAGATTTATTATCCCGTTCCCTTGCATCTTCAGAAATGTTTTCTGGATCTGGGTTACAAAGAAGGCGACTTCCCCCATTCCGAGCAGGCGGCAAAGGAAGTTCTGGCCCTTCCCATTTCTCAGGAAATCAGCCCGCACCAGCAGGAATTTGTTGTTGAAAGCATCCGATCATTTTTCCGCAGATAGACGATTCGAACAGGCGCGCCCATGTTCCATGGGCGAAGACCGACTCTTTCAAATGCATACATTTGCGCCATGGATTCTCAATCCCGTTTTAGTACCTCAGTAACCCCCTGGCTTCTCAGGCCGGGGGTGTTTTGCCATCCTGCAATTCTACCAATTTTCCCCGCACTGTTTTTTTTGAGTTTTTATTGGGATGTGTTCATCACACGTTCTTCAATAATGACTCACGATTCCATTTTCTGGTACGGCAGTTTCAATTATTTTCTTCGCTGTCTCGCACAATGGGAACTGCCACTTTGGGACCCCTACAGTTTTTCCGGCACGCCCTTTTTTCTGGAATACAACGGGCAAGCCCTGCTTGACCCTACGGTTCTGCTGTGTGTTCCTCTGATCTGGCTGGGAAATTTTTCTACGCTCGATCTGTTTCACTGGCACTATGGTGCCCTGCTATTCATCTATTATGCGGGAGCCTACACACTGGCCTTGCATCTGGCGAAGAATAAATGGGCGGCTTTGCTGGGTGCGACTTTATTATTGTTTGTGATTGGGGGCAACGGATTTCGCCAGCATGGCATCTGGAGCTCGGCTGTTTACAGTCCGTGGATTCTGCTTTTTTTATTGCAATTGGTTGCGCCGCGTACTTCTCCTGCAAACAGGAAAGTTTTCTTTCTCGCTTCCTGTTATCTGATAGGTTTGTCCCTCAATATTTATATTCCGAGTTACATTTTTATATTTCTTAGTTTGGCTTTTTTATATTTGTGCCTTTCTTATCAGGTGAGGAAGAGTCGTCGTTTTTTTTCGCGCAATGATTTTAATTCGGCCTGGTTCTGGGCGGCTTCGGCATTTATTTTTGTTGGATCGTTTTTCCTGATTGGGATCGCTGTTTTGCAGGGTTCGTCTCTGGTGAAATTGATTGCGGTTCCTATGTTGCTGGGCATCATTGTTTTTCTAACGGCGAAACTCCCGCTTGTGAGAAAAATATTTTCTGATATTGGATTGAAAAGTGTTCTGGCGGGTTTTGCTTTATTTACCATTTTGACAGCCCCCTTTTTCTATTCCCTCAGTCAGGTCATTCCGGGTGATGCTGAAAATTTTGGTTACGCGCGAGCTAATCCGGATGCGAGTTTCAATGAATTGGCGCATCTGGAAAACAATGCCCTCTTGCGTCCCGATGATGCATTTCGGATTGGGCCGGATTCATTGATGGGAGTTTTATTTCCTTTTCCAGATGTCCGGTATTTCATGGGGGGACGTGCCATGCAGGAGGTGGACCCGGTATTGGGTCTGGTTCCTTTGTTGATCATTCTATTGTTCTTCCGCCGCGCTGTTTCACCCTATAAAGGGCTTTGTTTATTTTTAGTTGTTGCATTGGGACTGATCGTGGCAGGTCCCGATAGTTTATACGATTCGCTATTGATATATTTTCCGGCACTAAGAACGATACGAGTGGTTTTTGATTTTCTGGGATTCTTTTATGTGATTTGGGTTTCACTTTTCTCGATGTGTTTTGCGAGTCTATTCGATGATGATACATTTAAAAAAGGATCGGTTCGTCTTTCACTTGGTTTGGGCATCATCGGATTTTTTCATATAGAAGCGATCTATTTTTATCTGACGACATTTTCTCCCGCCCAGATCGACAAGCCGTATCTGAAGCATGTTCAATGGCTGGAAGAGAACTTGCTTTCGCATTCCTGGTTGTTTGCAGGTATTTATGGATTGGTGTTGGTTTTAGTTTTAAGTCGATTCCGAAGTGTTCGTGTTGTATGCGCCTGTTCTCTGGCCGCTCTTTCAGTTTTTCAAGTGGTAGAACTTTGTGTTGCCTTAAAGCTTTTCACCATTCAACCGGCATTGTATTCCGATAAGGGTGACGTTCATTACAACCAGAAATTTGCATACAAACCGATTCGGGTTCCTGTTGCCCCCCGAATGGGAACCTTTTATTCTTATCTGCCGGCTTTGTACAGATTGCCTGTCGCGGGTCCATTGTATACAGCAGATTCTCTTATTCTAGGCCGTCGCAATTACGATTATTTGCGGTTCACTTTGCCGTCAAATCTGGCTTTGGTGAGTGCTGTCGGTGCGCAACGTTATGGTTTCTTTGACCAATATTTTGTGGCGCGAAGCAGTGTTTCGGCTTTGATGCTTGTGAATGGACTGCCGAAAGAAATCTTAAAAAACACACTGGTTTTGGAGGAACGAGAGTTTGTTCATTCCTCTAATGGCCTGAGATCGGTGAGATTGTCGGAATTGCCACCTGTGAATTTGCCTGGAACAAACCCGGAAGGTTCGTTAGTCACTCTGTACACCGATTTTACGAACATCGATTTCCTTAACATGCATCCGCCCAACGGCAATGAACTTTACAGAAACATCGCGATACCAGAAAAGCATCCTTTGTTGAACTGGCCATGGGATGAAGCTCATCTCGGTTATTTTCTGGTCATGACTCGACATTTGAACTTAACACCTCATTATCGCGTGCTGGGAACTTCTACCTTCATGCCTGTCAGTTTGAATGCGGATGGGAAAGGCTCGATTTGCTTTTCACTTTTTCAGCAAAATGGATTGTTTGAGGACAGGGATCCCCGGCGTTCGCTTGCTGAGCAATATCCCTATTACTGCGCAATGAAGATTCGTGACGGCGCATTGGTCATCAATGAAACGTACTGGGCCAATGTCACGAACAAGGGAACCTTTAACAGGAGTGCTCTGGCACCGGCCTATCCTGGAGTGACTCTATGGGCATTAGACCCTGTGAAAGTTACTCCCGACCATTCCCCATATGTTCGTGACGAACCGACCGAGGTGCTGGACTTTGGCCCCAATCATATTCGTTTCAAAATTGATAACAGCAAGGCGGGATTGTTCTATTACGCAGATACATATTCCAAACACTGGACGGCACAGGTGGATGGAGAACACGCTCCCATTCTGCGGGCCAACTTCAACTTCAAAGCCGTCTATGTTGATAAGGGTGAGCACATCGTTGAATTTCGCTTTGAGCCCAGTCTTTTTATAATATTTTTCATAGCATTTATTTTCGTTTCTATTCCTGGAATGGTTTTTCCAGTACGGGCGGCACTGACCACAAACAGAAACCAGCCATGAAAATTTTTCCACATCTGGCTACATTACTTCCTCCTTTTTTCTTCATTTTTTACTTCGGGGATGTCTTTATCACAGGCGAAGCGGTCATGACTCATGACAGCATCATGTGGTATGGCGTTTTTAATTATTTTTTGCTGACGCTTGCTGAAGGATATTTGCCGTTGTGGGACCCTTTCAGTTTTTCAGGAACCACTTTTTTCACCAGTTTCAATTCAATGGGTCTGCTCGACCCCACGGTATTGTTGATGGTCCCCTTTGCGGTTTCTGGAGATTTTTCGGCTCTCGATCTCTATCACACCTATCATCTTATAAAACTGCTTGTTTATTATTGGGGAGTTTATTTTCTTTGTCTGTATCTTTCCAAAAAACCGATCCCTTCATTATGCAGTGCGGGTCTGGTTTTCATTATTACCGGAACCAATTCTCTGCGCCAGAATGGCAGTTTGTTGTTGTTTTATATTCCGTGGATTATTTTATTTTTACTCCAATTATTTTCTCCCTCTATCTCTAAAACAAACCGTCGGCTTTGTTTCATTGCAGTCTGTTATTTGACGGGCTTGTCTTTCAATTTTTTCATTCCAAGTTATCTATTTATTTTTACCTGTTTGCTGGCCATTTATTTTTTTGTTCAACTGCAATTCCGCCCGCTACGAAAATTCACTCTAATAGAACAGCCGATACTTGTTGCAAAGAAAGTGGTTCAATCCGCGGTCTTTATCCTGCTTCTATTCATTATCGGCTATGTTTCACTTGAAATTTCTGGATCAATAAAATTATTCATCATTCCCCTATTGATCCTGCTCATGTTGGGCTGGTTTTTTAAACAAGCGTATGTCCTCCGTATCTTAAAGTTTATAGGTTGGAAACACGGCTTGTCTGGTTTGCTGTTATTGAGTGTTTTGGCGGCACCATTTTTTTGTTCCCTTTTTGAAATGTTACCGCAACAATCAGAAAATTTTGGATACCTTCGCGTAGAACCATTGGGTGTTTCCAATCAACTGGTGCACATTGCAAATGATTCTCTTTTTCTTCCCAAGGAACATTTCAATGCCTCTCCGCATTACCTCATTCGATTATTGGTGCCCTTTACAGATCTTCGTTATTTTATGGGTCTGGCCGATCTCTGGGAAATAAACTTCATCGTTGGTATTCCTCCTCTGCTTGTTTGTTTATTATTTTATAAAGGCTCTCGGTCTCCTCATAAAAGACTGTTCCTGTTCTTAACTTCGGCTTTGTTTTTTTTAATGGTTTGTCCGCAAGGTTGGTTTGACACGTTCTTTAAATATCTGCCGGGCTATCCGAGCACACGGGTATTGCTGGCCTTTTCTGGGTTCTTTTATGCCGTGTGGGCAGGATTGCTTTCTATTTGCATGGTCGGGATGGGACAGTTTCTAAAAGCAAATCAGAAAAAATATGCGCCGTCTATTTTGTGGCTTCTGGGATTGGCTTTTGTGCATGCTGAAATTCTTTATTATTACCTGACGCATTTTATTGCTCCTGCGAGTCATAAGTCTGTAGATCTCAAAATCGAATGGTTTGAGGCAAATTTATTTCAATCCATGTGGTTCCTGTGGAGCACTTATTTAGCAATCGCTATATTCCTATTAGTGAGATTTCGAAGCGTAAGAATTATTTGTGCTGGTTTTTTGGGGGGACTCACATTCTTCCAGGTCACGGACTTCGTGATGCATTTTGAACCTTTGATTGTTCAACCGAGTGTTTATGCCAAGGCTCCAGAGATTCATCACCGGCGAAGTTTCAAGTATCAGGAAGTTCGCGTTCCCGGAGTACCCCGGCTAGGTCCTTTCTGGTCATATCTTGCCCCAATGTACCGCGTACCGACTGCGGGACCTTTATTTGCGACCGATTATTTCATTACGGGGCGACGTGTTTTTGATTTGATTCGTAATGTCCCTGCTGAAAATTATGGTTTGATGGCTGGCGTTGCAAGCAAGCGTTACGGATTTTTTGATGAGTACCTTGTGGCGACGGATTCCATGGATGCTTTGCGACTTGCGAAGAGCATTCCTGCAAAGACCTTGCAACGTGTTTTGATCCTGGAGGACAGAGGAATTGTTCCGTTGCCTGTTCGACCGGAAATCACGAGTGACTTTAAGCCTGAAGGTTTTTTGGGCAAAAAAATTGCTGAACTTTATGACTTCCAAATTAATTTTGGTTTGTCTAATTTTCAGAAGACTCAAAATCAGGATGAGTTGGTTTTGCCCTCATTCGCTAAATATTTCAAGTCTGACTGGCCCTGGGATTTGGATCATCTGGGTTTTTTTCATATCACAAATAATTATCTGGTTATTTCTAACCTCAACCGGGTTTATTTTCACAACAAAATTTATTCGGTCATCATGGGTATTGATGAGAAGCAAACTTTTTGTTATTCGAACAAATACCTGCGTGCTGAAATTCTCTACGGCAAAGACCGTGTCAATGATTCAGACTCGCGCAAATCACTCTGTCACCTTTATGTGCGTGACGGAAACTTAGTAATTTCCAAAAAACATTGGCGAGATGAAATGGAAAGGGAGTTGAGTTTGGGTGAAGATCCGTCACTCACACGTTCAGCTTTTAACTTTTCCACGCTTTCGAATGACAAAGTGACTCCCGATCATTCGCCCTATGGACGCGACGAAGCGACCAAGGTGCTGGATTTTGGCCCCAATCACATTCGTTTTAAAATGGATAACAACAAGGCGGGATTGTTCTATTACGCGGATTCGTATTCAAAACACTGGAAGGCCTGGATCGATGGCGAACCGGCCCAGGTCATGCGTGGGAACTTCAATTTCAAGGCTGTGCATGTGAACAGCGGAGAGCATATTGTAGAATTTCGATTTGAGCCCGTTCTATTTATATTTTTTATGAAGGCTTTTATCTGGATCTCAATTCCGGGTTTGCTCATCCCTGCTTGGGCGTTCTATACTAATTTTATAAAAAAAAATTGTGAGCGCGGTGAATCGTTCTCTCAGGACACCGTGAGATCAAAGACCTGAATCGTTTGATTGTCAATATCGGACACAAAAAGTTCATCTCCATCCACAAGCATCCCGGCGATTCGTCCCAGATTCCCCGCCCTTCTGCCCGCAGGGTTGATGCGCGAAATTAATTTCAACTCGGCAGTCAGATGCAGTATCTGATGATTCCATACGTCGGATGCAAAGATGCCGTGCTTTGGACTGTAGGCGATCACGTAAATTTCTTCGCACGAAAAATCCTCAGTGGAAAAATGGTGCGTCATCTCGCCTTTTGCGTTGAATCGTTTCAAACGTTGGCTGGATTTATCGCCGACGATACAATCTCCATTTTCCATGCATTGAACCGCTACCGGGAAATTCAATTTCCCTTGCGCATGAATCACATCTTTCAAACTTCCGTCGGGATGATAGACCAGCAGGCGGTTGTTTTGTCGATCTGCGGCCCAAAGGTTGCCGTTGGTGTCGAGTGAAATGGAATTCACCTGACCCGGGCGGTTTTCTGTTGGCTCTTCGTGTCCGTAAATTTTCAGGAATGTTCCGTCGGATGAGAATTTTGTAATTCGACACATTTTCACATCGGTGACGATGAGGTTACCCTCTGCATCGATTTGAATATCGGTCGGTTTTTTCAGGCACCCGGGACTTTCTCCCCACACACCAAAGTGCGATAAATATTTTCCGGTTCTGGAAAATTTCACCACGGAATGATTCTCCTGATCGGGTACCCATAGATTGCCATCGGTTGACATAGCGGATGAAAACGGTGTCATGACACAATCGATGTTGTCTCCCGCCTGCCCGATGGATCGTTTCCAGTGAATTTGCAACTCTACTTTGGGCTTCGGTTTGGAAAACAGGGTCTCTAGTTTTCTGTAAAGATTCTGTTTTCTGCAAGCCTGAAAGACACGCAACTCTACCAGGGGTTTGCTTGCTAGAAAATAGGCGCGCTGTTTCTGATTGCTCAATATTTCCTGGGCCTGGCCTTCTCTTGCGACGGAAGTTTGACTTTCTAATCGTGTGTTGGCTTGACTTTCCTGATTGGCGAGTGCTTTTCTTTCCGCAAAAAGTTGGCTCTGTTCTTCCTTCAATTGATCCGATTTTGTTTTCAGGATTTGACGGATGGGTTCTGCGAGTTCTGAGTTCTGGCTCTTACCGAGCAAGGCGGTTCCCAATGTCAGCCGGTAGAGATTGCTCAACTGGTTTATCTCCAGAGTCAAAATCATCCGTCGCAACAGGCTGGCCTGAAAAGCCACGACTTCAATATTATTGCTCAAACTGATGGGTGACTTTTTATCGAGCGCATTGACCTGGGCCAGTTGATCGTTGAGGTCAATTTCCTGTCGGATCAGTTCTTCCAGCTGAAGTTGTAATTCCTTGTCCTTTTCTTCGTAGAGCGGCAGTAACTCGACCATCTCTTGCAGGCGTTGTGCAAAGGCTTTGGGATCGTTAATGAGACTGAAGGGATAGAGATCCGCGCCCACGGCAATGCCATTTGTTGTCATGCTGAAAGGGAAAGATTCGTCGATCTGGAATTTGGCAATGTCTGCGATATTCATATTCTCTGTGTCGTAAGGCACAGGGCAAAAATAATCGGGCGGTACTTCAAGGGGTGCCGGTTCGAGTCTGGAGACTTTTTCATGGGAGCGGCAGTCGATCAAATCATTCAGGTCTATTCCCAACTGTGCAACGAGGCTCCAGTCTTCTTGAAATCCCATGAGCAATTGCGGTATCTGGTTTGCGCCCGGGGATTCCAAAAATATTGTGTCGATCAATTTTCCCAGGGGTTCGTCTTGCTTTTGCTGAAGGTAGATTGCCTTGATTGTCTTGATCTGCGCTTGAAGATCCCAGCACAGGTAGGCGGAGACGATCAATGTTCTTCGACTGTAATTTAATTTTTCGAGGAAGGATGCCCATTTTTCCTGACTCTCGGCGGCACTGCTGAATTCCTGCAAGAGCGTTTCTTCATTCTTTTCTTTAGCATCCATGTAGCTGTTGATTTGTTGACACAGGGTCTGGATGTTTTCTTTTACGGATTGATAGCATCCATCTCGTTCGCTGTCTTCCAATAAGGGGATGGCGCGATACAGATAATTTGCGCACTGAATGGCGTGGATACGGTAATTGTACGCCAAAATCCGGGATTGCCTGAACAGATTGCGTTCCCTACTTTCCAAATCGTACAAGCTTTGATTGAAGGTCTGCTCATCCTCCTGTTCCTGCAAAATAAGATGATGTTCTGCAACTTGTTGATGGATGAACTTTGGGAATACCTCGTCCCATTCTATGAAGTGATCCATCAATTTCTGACGCGATTTCTGCAATGCTTTGATGATGACTTCAAGTCCTTTGATCAACGCGGGTCGGGCAGAAGGTAGAGCTGTTCCGTCATGGATCAAACCTGCCATTCGTATCAGACTGTCCAGCGAAGCTTGCTGAATGTCTGTCTCTGCATCCTGCAACCACAGGGTCTGAGCTATTTTGTAATAATGCTTCAGTGCCTGCTCACGCTGGTTTTGTTTCTCTAAAATCTGTGCATTCCAGTCGAGGATTTGCAGGTTCTCTGGTTCTTTCTGCAAGGCCGCTTCGGCTCTTTGTATTTCTGTCGAAGGGTAGAGTGTGTAGCAATGGACTGCGGGGTCGAGACTGAGCCCGATATACAAACGTCCGTTCGTGTCGAGTCCTGTCAAACAGGGTGCTTCGAGTGAGTTCGACTTCCCTGAAGTGGTCTGTTCGCCTAGAAAAACTCCACTGGATGATAATATCTGAATTCGGTTGTTGTTCAGATCGGCGACATACAAAAGATCGTTTGGGCCGATACTCAGCCACATGGCATACTCGAATTGACTGGGACCGGAACCATACTCTCCAAAGCTCGCCAGTCGGTTCCACTTTGAATCAAATTTTACGATGCGATGGTTGCCGCTGTCTGAGATGTAATGATTCCCGACACTGTCCACGGCGATCGAGGTTGGGAATTCAAACAAAGGGGGTGGCAAAAGATGCGGTGGGGTTTGAAATAATTTCCCCAGTTTCTCCTCCAACTCGGTTCCCCGGCTTCCCATGCGCCCCAGTGAGACTCCCTCTTTTGTGAAAAACTGCAGGCGGTGATTGCAACGCTCGACGACGACCAATTTGCCCGTTGAATCGAGCAACAAATGATAAGGCTCATTCATTTCCCCCAGCTCATCGCCGCAGGAACCAAAGGCGCGAATGAATTTTCCTTCGCCATTAAAAACCTGAATTCGATGATTCCAGCAGTCGGCGACGTAGATTTGTCCTTCGTCATCCAGAGCGATTCCCTTTGGGTAACAAAACTGACCGGGCGCGGAACCTTTTTCTCCAAAGCTTTGCAAGAGTGTTCCGTCCTGATTATAAATCTGGATGCGGTGATTGAAATCGTCGGCGACGATGATTTTTCCGTCGCTCGTAAAGGCCAGTCCGGATGGGGGGCAAGACGTGTCTTGTCCGCGGAGGCTACGCTCGAATTGCAGGGAAGACGGGGTATTCAAGGCGATTTGTGGGTTGATGTGGGTTTCGTTTTATGGGTTCTCTGTGCCAGTTTTGTCTCACCGCATTTGACCATAGTTAAAATAAAAATACAAGCTAGCGGCGAGCCGCCGGTGGCAATTGAACTATCAAGAGGTAAGCAGTCATTGCGAGTCGCTGAAAGCGACGTGGCGATCCATTATAACCATTCATTTAAAATGGATTGCCGCGTCGGCTGACGCCTCCCCGCAATGACGAATGTGTAGAGTTTTGTTTTTCTGCACTCGCCTATCGGAGCGGGGTCCACTTAGAAAGCATCCGTTTTAAGGGAACGATCTTTTGGTAGTTCTTTGAAATAATCTAAAAATTCCTGATTCGGGAGACGCAATGGTTTTTCAGTGCAAGGCACTTCGTTGATGGCATAGAGCAGGTACAAATAAGCAAACGCCAGTTGGTGATCGAAACAGTAATGTACGGAATTTTCGAAACTGGTTTGTGCCGAGACATAATTTTTACCGAACAATTGCATCTCGCCAATATGGAACCAGGCCTTGCCTTTCAGAGACAATTCGGTCGCATTGTTTGCAATGTGTCTGAAGATGGTTTGTGCTTCTTCATATCGCCCCAGTTTCTTTAGCTTGGATGTGGCTTGATAAAGCTGATGAAATTCTTCCTGCTGAGGTGGCATTGAAAATCGGGTTTGGAGGGACTCGCCAAATTTCTTGGGTGCTTTGAACCAACAGGCTTCGCAAGCGGCTGGGAGAGTTGCGGTCGGTTTGTAAAATTCATGATATCGCAAATATCGAAATGGAAACGCATTCCAGTAATCCGCTGGCAGAGTCTCAGTCAATCGCAAGGGCGCGTCGAGAGGACCACAACACACTTTTGGGCGGTCCCTGTTCAGTTCAAACACGATCTGCTTATCGAGAAAATGACAGAGATTGCTTTCGTCGTATGCTTGAGGTAACTCGAAAAACCGCACGAACTTTTCTTTTGCATTCCAGTACTGCATGACGCGATTGATTTTTTCTTTGTAGCGATCGTAGTCGGCGTGAAGTGTGTCTGGAATGGATTCTTTTGCGGGCGGTGTCATCGGACTCAACATGAATTTACTCATCCCGTGTTGAACGCCTGTTGCGATGATGTTGTGAAGTTCATGCAGATTTTCGATGTTGAGGGCTATGGTGAGCATTTGCTCAGGCAATGATGAGCCGGACTCTTGTTTGATTTGCTCCATCATTGAAATTTTATTCCAAAATTTCTTTGCGTAAGCAGTAGAGCCTCCGCCATGCCCCATGGTGGAATTGCCGTCGAAAGAATAATTGATGTATTTCAGTCCCGACCGAATCAGCATTTCAGCTTTCTCACGGTTGAGTGGAACGCCGCTGGTTGTGAGGAAGCTGATTTTGTCCCGTACTTTGTTCAGGTAGGTTTCGATGTGTGGGCAATCGAGGGTTTCTCCGAGTCCGACAAAAACAACATGGCTGGATTTTTCCAGCCAGGGTTCCAGAGCGTCGAATTGCTCGGGTGAGAGGTATTTGTAATCTTCGAAAAGATAGGTCTTCTCTGCAAATCCCGCGTTGCACATTTTACAACCCACTCCGCAGGTATAGGACACTGAGGTGCTGACAACACGCGGCAAAGGGGTTTGAACGTTACCTAGGGGTTTGGATGACTTGTCTTTGACTTGATCGAGCAAGAGCCTCACGGTTTCGAGTCCGTTTGCATCGTCTGCCAGCAGTGCGCGGGCCCGGCTCAGATCGTCGGTAAGAATGGCCTGTAGAATTGTTTCTTTCAAACCGGGGTGTCCTTATATTGGGCTAGAAAAAATCGAGTGTCTTACCCGCCCCATTTTCCGGGGAAGCAATGCCGTATAATTTCAAGATGCTGGGTGCGATGTCGTAGAGCGCGGCACGATGCGGTGATGCAGGCACTTCGCCTTGCGGGGAACTATAGATATAGAGTCCGTCCCGTGCGTGATTGGCGTCATCGGGTCCGGTATCATTTTCGCGTGTGTGGACCGAGCCATGTCCGACGGTTCCAACGGCGCGCCAACTCAAATCGCCAAACAGGGCGAGCAGATCGGGCGCGATTCCATTGATCTGTTTGTAAATGTCTTCGGGCTTGTAAATGATTGTACCGATCGGATTTCCCGTTTCGTCTCCGAGCGCGGTCAGTTTCTCCGTCAGCTCGGTGCGTAAATTTTCATAGTCTTCCGGCGCGACACAGCCTTGCGGTTCGCGTCCACGAACGTTTAAAAAGATGCGTGAGTAATAGCCGCCTTCGGCCCAGACTTTTGTGTTTTCCCAATCGATTCCAACCTTGCTGGGATTTTGCAAACCTTCGACGGGTCCGTTCAGTTTGAGGTAGCCTTCCTGAATGAGCCATTCATTGATGCAGATTCCCCCGATCATATCGCGCGCACCGTGGTCGGAGACGACGAGGACGGCGGTTTCGGGTCCAGCGAGTTCCAACAGTTTGCCGATGCGTTGGTCGGAGTAGATATAGAAATCACGAATGCTGTTTTCGTAAGGATTGCCGGGTACGAATCGAGGATGGCTGGGACTGCAATATTTCCAGAGTCCGTGATGAATGCGATCGACTCCCATTTCCACCATCATGAAAAAATCCCAGTCCTTCTCCTTCGCCATGTATTCGGCCTGATCGAAATGGTTCTTTGCCATGGCGTGGATTTGCTCTAAGAGATTGTCCTTGTCTTCGGTGCGAAAGTTCATCACATCGGGGATGTAAGGTCCGGTTGCCTTCTCCAGCTCTTCTTTCAGTTCGGGTGGATGCGTGTAGGCACTTTGCGAATTGGGAGTGAGGAAGCAGGCGGTCGACCAGCCGACAATGGGTTTCACGGGATAACTGGGTGGAAAACTCAGAACGACTGATTTTTTCCCGCGGCGACCGAGGTGATCCCAAACCATGTCTTCCTTGAATGCCAGTGATGTGGCCATGCCGAGATTGTCGTAACTGCGGTCCTTTCGATTGCGAAAACCATACACTCCGAGATAACCGGGATCTTTCCCGCTCATCATGCAGGCCCATGCGGGGACTGTGATGGGTGGCATGGAGCTTTCAAGCGGACCGTAAATGCCCTGGCTCATGAGCCGATTTAGATTGGGCAATCGGTCGCGCCAGCGGTCGAACACCAGTTCGGGAGCGGCGCAATCGAGTCCGATCACCATCAGTTTTTTAGGTCGCATTGTCATGATTGATTATCCATCGATGTAACCGAGGGCTTCGAGGCGGTCGAGGGTTTCCTGTTCCAAATCCATTTTCTGGGAATCATCGGGTCGTCGTTCCATTTGTGCGTACCAGTTCAACAAGGCATTTTTGATGGCGCGATTTTTCAAAGCATCGTGCGTGAACAGGTTCTTTTGTTCTTTGGGATCTTCGAGCAGATTGTAATACTCAAACGATTCTTTGAGAGGTTCGTAGATCAATTTTTCTGCATTGGTTCGAGCCATGTAAACCGTTCTCAGGATGGACTCCTTCCATTCTTCGCATCCCAGATTGAAACTGGAAATATCGAGATGGGCGAAACTGTAATCTTCCTCTTTTTTGGGCTCTCCCAAAATGGCAGACAACAAACTCTTTCCCCGGAAATCCTCCGGCAGGGGCAGACCGCAGAACTCCATCAGCGTTGGCACGATGTCCATATTCTGCACCTGTGTTTCAATCCTTTTGTCTTTTGCAAATTGTTTGGGATAGTGAAATATCAACGGCGCGCGAAGCAATTCATCGTAGAGTGAAGTTTGATGCAAAACGCCTCCATGCTCAAGAAATTCTTCACCATGATCGGCCCCTATGATGATGAGAGTATCGTCAAATTGCCCGGTCTCTTTTAATTTTGCTAGAAGCTGTCCGATGTGATGATCCGTGTAATGGATTTCCTGATCGTAAAGGGTGATGACTTCTCCCAGTTCCCTTGCACTTAAAACGGTTTGTCCCTTCAATACGCCTTTCAGCGTTCGAGTCTTTCCCAGATGCGTATCGATTTTTTTATCTGTGAAGGATTTCTCGAAGGGTTTGGGCGCGTCATAGTCTGAATGCACATCACAATAATGCACCCACATGAAATGCGGACGATCCCCGCTTCGCTGGTCCAGCCATTCAAAGGCATGTTGATTGATCTCATCCGCACGAATCATCTCCAGCCCGATGTAATGATCGAAGCCCTCTGCGAAGCCGCGCTTGGGAGTCAGAAAATCCAGCACGCAAGAGACAAAGCCCGCCGTTTCGTATCCGTTTTCTTGAAGATAGGAAGAGATGAGCTTGTGTTGTCCGTCGAAGGTAGAATATTTTTCGATCATCCCCAGTTC
Organism: Nitrospinae bacterium CG11_big_fil_rev_8_21_14_0_20_45_15; assembly: GCA_002787235.1. Taxonomy (GTDB): domain Bacteria; phylum Nitrospinota; class Nitrospinia; order Nitrospinales; family VA-1; genus Nitrohelix. Next base: position 16,328 of record PCWG01000017.1, on the reverse strand, counting down.
GGGAGGAAATTTTGAAGTGAGCATGGATGCGAGTGACGGAATGGTCCACGGAGCCTGCGCAATCGCGTTTTCAAACACCGTTCCATTTTTAGCTAATTCATCTATATTCGGGCTGGTCGCGCGGTTGTAGCCATAACAGCCCAGATGATCGGCTCGCAAAGTGTCTATGGTTATCAATACGACGTTGGGTTTCATAAATTTATCTATACGGACTGGGAATAATGAGAGTGGATTGTGCATGAATCGTTACAATCTCTCGTTAACAGATCGTTCGTTTCGTTTATTGAGAATGGAAGTTCCTTTATTCTATGTAGCCCAGAGCTTCGAGTCGTTCGAGAACTTCGCGCTCCATTTCAACGGATTCCGCATCTTCTTTTTTTTGAGACTCGATCCATTGCGACAAGGCTTCTTTCAGTTCGATGCACTTTGGATGGCTGACCTCATAACGATTGCAGGTTTCACCTGGGTCCCGCTTCAAGTCATAGAACTCATAGCTATCGTTTTTTGCATCGTAAATCATCTTATCGGCACCTTTGCGTGCCATATAAAGTGTTCTGAAAAGTGAAGGCTTCCAGTCGAGGTAACTGCCCCCGTCCTGAGACACTTGCAGATGAGAAAAGCAAAACGAATCCTTCGGTTCTGCCTCGAAACTTGGAAGCAAACTTTTGCCTTTCAGATTGCAGTCCGGGGTGAGTTGGCAGAGTTCTAAAAGAGTCGGCAACACATCCATATTCTGCACCGGAGTCTGCACCGTTTTGCCAGACGGGATTTGCCCGGGGTAATGCATGATGAGCGGAACATGGACCAGTTCTTCATACAGAGAGGTTGTGTGCAACATTCCGCCATGCTCGCGAAATTCCTCACCGTGGTCTGAAGCGATGACCGTCACTGTATCGTGTAAAGCATTTTCTTTTTTAAAATGATTCCATAAGTCCTGTAATTGCGAATCCAGATAATGGATTTCCTGATCGTACAGCAGGCGCACGCCGTTGGCATCCTCTTCAGACATCTGCTGACTGTTTTTCAATAAATTCTGGAGATGGGACGCGGTGCCCAATTCTTTCTTGTCGAAGGATCGCCCGAAAGATTTGTCAAAGGGCGCGGGCGGATCATAATCCGCGTGAATATCGAAATAATGAATCCACAAAAAATACGGTATTTCAGGATCATGAGAAGCAAGCCATTTGAAGACACTTCGATTGAGGTCCTCCGCCAAAGCATTGTTCAAATGTTCCTCGTAAACATCGAATCCCTCCGCAAAACCGCGATTCTGAGCCAAAAAGTCGCAAGTGATGAATCCCGCCGTTTGATAACCATTATTGCGATAAATTTCAGCCGCTCGCAAGGCATTGTCCGTGAATTTGGAATTGAAATTCGTCATCCCAATTTCTTGTGGATACTGCGAAGTCATGAGCGACGCCAGAGAAGGCAAGGTCCAGGAAGCCTGCGCCACTGCATTCTCAAAGCGAACCCCTTCGCCGGCAATCCCATCTATGAACGGGCTGGTAGGTTGAGAGTATCCGTAACAGCCCAACGCATCGGCTCTGAGCGTATCGAGGGTGATGAGAAGAACGTTCGGTTGTTTTGATTTCATATTGAGTGCGCGGTGTGTTTATTAGGGGTCACATGAACTTATCGGAATAAAACGGCTTGTCTTGAGTTCACAGCCATTTCAGCGGGCGGGATGAAGCATTACCCGGCCTTATTTTAGCATTTTAATCACGCGCACGTAAATCAATGGAATTTAAACTTTTAGATAGTTGCGTGATCGGTCATGGGAAATAATAAGAGGGGGTTTGCAGGTTTTGTTTGAGTTTGCGGCTGTTGAGTTGTTTCCATTTCGGATTTTCGGGATCGTCGGATTTGATGTAGAGTACGGAGATGAGGTCTTCGTAAATGGCGGTCCAGCCTGGCAATGAGTTCATCCGCAGATGGGTTCCATCGGATTTTCGGGTCAACACATAATCTGTTGCTGGATATTTTTTCAGCAACTCCGCCCAACCCTGGTTTCCGGCGGCGAAATTGGCACTGTCCCTCAATACAGATTCTGGATACACCGTGCGAAATCTTCCGTCAACGGATATATTGCTTTCTGGTAATTTCCAGATGAGGTACTCGCCCCAGTCGAAGGGATTCCAGATATTCCCTGCCAGTTCGTTCTCGTCCATAAAACGCGCGGCATAAATGGGGTAGACTCCCGGATCGACCAATAGATTGAACTGATTGTCGGCGTTCTTTAAATATCCGATTCCCAATTGGGATGTTGCAAACACGAGCAGACAGGCCATTGCGGGCCGGCAGATGCTGTTCAATTGGCTTTGAATGCGCTTGCTTACGCTCCAATGCAGGTTCCATTTTCTGGCCTGTTGCATCATGAACGGGGTCATGGCGATGGCCGCCAGCGGCACGTGACGCTGGTGTTTGTAGGCAAAGTAAATGGAGGGCAGGATGATGAAGGTCTGCCAATCCCATTTCTTTTTTGCGCTCAGCCACATCACCACATAAAGCAACGTGTACAGTTTGAACGGCCACAGGTGCGGGTGCCACAGGGGGATGCCGTTCCATTCGGTGATATTGCGCGACTGCGACAGGCTGTGGATGAAAAAACTTCCCATCTCGTAGCCGTAAGGATTGATGAGGGTTGTCAGCCCTGAAAGGATGGCACTGAGAAGAAGTGGTGAGCGGAAATTGCGGGACTGGATGAGCTCGTACAAGGTGGCGGTTCCCAAAATTGCCAGCCCTGCAAGTACGCCGCCGTGGCTATTGATCCACACCAGAAAGATCAGCGGGATCGATGCGAGTGCGATGTGCTGATTCCTGTTCGGTTCGTTGCTTGCAAACGCATTCGTTTTTTCTTCCGATTTGTTATCAAAATAGCTGTGCAGGGCCAGCAGGAGCAAGGTCCATAGCAGATAGGTCATCAATTGCGGGCGCGGCATGAATCCCGGTGCGAGTATGGGAATCAAAACAAGCAGGATCAAGAAAGGACCGAGGTTGCTGAAATGAGGATCGGGTCCGCTTTTAAAAACCTTGTGGGCCAATAACAGAATCAGGCTCCATCCGACAATCATTTTGAAGAGCAGGATACCTCTTGAGCCGAAAGTATCGTATAATTGGTAGAACAGAATTTCTGTCAGCCATTCGTGGTTGATCCAGCGCGCGCCTTCTGCGGTGTAGGAATAGGAATCGGTTGCGGGCAGTGCGCCTTGTTGCCAGGCGGCTTGACCAAATTTGACGTGACCCCAAAGATCGGGATCGGCAGTCACCAGTGAAAATTGGTTGAAGGCACTGAGCAGAAGGACGAGCAGGAACAGGGCGCGGCTTGAAAAGAGCGACCCGACTTTTTGCCTTGCGTCTGTCTCAATGAATGGTTTCATTGCAATACCGATACATGTGATGGCACTTTGCTCAAAAAATATGCTACGGTGCGTTATCAGCCACTGGTATAATAAAACGTTTTCTCTGCAAAACAGCGAGAAGACCCGGTGGCTCTGTATTTTTAATCCTTTCAACGTTGAGTATCAATGAAAATCATTGTTTGTGTGAAACAAACCCTTGATACAAATGCAACGATCGAGATCAAGCAGGGGGCAATCCATGCTCCCAATGCGGCTCGTATCATGAATCCTTACGATGAGTTTGCGGTTGAGGAAGCGGTGCGTATCAAGGAAAGGAAACCTGATACTGAAATAACCCTCATCACGCTGGGTGGAGAGAACGCACGAGACATCCTGAAAACAGGTCTCGCGATGGGTGCGGATAGAGCTATATATATAAATGAGAACAAACTCGATGATTCTGACGGTTTGGCCATCGCTTCCAAGCTTGCCGAGGTCATCAAACGCTCGGAATTTGATCTGATTCTATGCGGAAGGCAGGCGGTCGATCAGGACCGCGCTCAAGTCGGTCCCGCGTTGTCCGTATTTCTGGGTATCCCTGTTATCAGTGTGGCGACACAACTGGATTTCTCCGATGATTTCCAGCGAGTCGTCGCGACCCGTCAGATCGAAGGCGGATCGGAGCGAATCGAATCGCCGCTTCCCTTGCTGGTGACGTGTCAAAAGGGACTCAACAGCCCTCGCCTGCCCTCACTCAAGGGCATCATGGCGGCTAGAAAAAAAGAAGTGGTGGAAATCGCTGGTTCCGAGCTTACCACTGTTGCTTCCGATTCAAACAATTCAGCAACGTTGAGAATCATAGAACTGAGCCTTCCCCCGAAAAGAAAATCCGCTATCATGCTGGAGGGTTCAGCTCCCGCAATGGCGAGTGAGTTGGCCAAGGTTCTTAGAGAAGTAGAAAAAGTCATTTAGTTTCGCAGGAATCGTTTTCATCAACAAACAGGAGCCCGGCATGGATGAAGCATCTACAAAATCACCCACTCCAACGGATAAGGGTGGTTTTCAAATTTTGAAAGATTTCGCTTATAAAAATCGTGGCGAATTGGGTATTGCGGCTCTGGGTATTTACCTTTTTTTACTCGCACTGGGCACCGTGGGAGAAATCTGGGATGTTGAATGGATTTTAGATCTTCCACTGTTCCGATCTCCAGGTAAATACTGATTTTCTGCTCAACAGGTGGTGTGAATGAAAACGGCTCTTGAAATATGCCCGCCGGATCTGGACCCCCTCATGTTTATTAATTTTAATAAGAATATTTTTACAAGCTCTATTCATAATGGGTTTGAGCTTCGAAAGTGAGTTATGACCGATCATCGCAGTATTTTTGTATGGATTGAATGCAAGGGCAACCGCATCAAAGCGGTTTCTCTGGAGGCCCTGAATTGCGGGCTTCAATTGTCGAAAACGAACGGTCTACAGGTCTGCGCCGTTTTGTTCTGTGGGGAACAAAAGCCTGATTTGACCCCTCTTTCCGACTTTCCACCTCATTCCATAAAGATTTTTAGCGGTCCGCAATGGGAAAATTATAACAGCGAAGCAGTTTCCAATGCTTTCTTCCATTGGATGCAGGAGGCGTCTCCTCGCCTGGTTCTTCTGCCCGCCAGCAATCACGGCAAGGAACTTGGAGCCATCCTCTCCGGTTTGACACATGCCCCCTTGGCGAGTGATTGTGTCGAAGTCGAATGTTTGAATGCGATTGATTTTGAAGTCAAACGTCCCATTTATTCCGGCAAAGCCTTCGTGAGTCTGGCCCTTGAAGGCAAGGGACTGCATATCATCACCCTGCGCGCCAATGTTTTCCGCGGTAAACGCAGTTCCAAAGGCACTTTACCCGATGCAGAGCTTGTTGTATCCAATCCCGATGCCAAAGCCCTTTCCCTGATAGTACGTGAAGTGGTCAAAGGAACAGGCAAATTAGATGTGACCGAGGCACGCGTTGTGGTTTCAGGTGGCATGGGCATGCAGGGTCCGGAAAATTTCCCCCTTTTGGAAGAACTGGCTGAGGTTCTGGGCGGCACCGTGGGTGCGAGCCGCCCTGTCGTGGACAATGGCTGGCGCGACTATTCCAATCAAGTCGGGCAAACCGGACGCACTGTTTCTCCGGATTTGTATATTGCCTGTGGAATTTCCGGTGCTGTACAGCACATTGCCGGCATGTCCGGTTCCAAATGCATTGTTGCGATCAACAAAGACCCCCACGCGCCGATATTTTCAATCGCTCAGTATGGAATTGTCGGCGATGTTTTGGAAATCATTCCCCTTCTTACCACAGAGTTCAAAAAAATCCTCCATGGATAACCTGATAGATGCTCTTGCCAGTCAATTACAGGGCGTTGAGCCCCTTCCCCGGATCACAGCCAGTCAGAAACTTCTTTTTTTACGTTACCTGACAGAATTGCAGAATTGGAACGACAAAGTTCGCTTGACCGCCGATCCCGCCCCCGAACGACTGATTCATGTTCATTTATTTGATTCCCTTCAGTTTGGACGATTGATCCACCCTACCGGTTCTTTGACAGATATCGGCAGTGGCGGCGGCTTTCCTGGCATTCCTCTGAAAATTCTATATCCAGACTTGCAAGTGGTGCTGATTGAGAGCCGACGCAAGCGGGCAAATTTTTTACGCCACATCACCCGCGTGTTGAAATTTGAACAAACCGCCGTGCTTGAAGGTCGTGGCGAAGAAGTCGCCTTGCCCTTCCCCAGCGGTTGCGATCAGGTTGTTTTCCGTGGATTCTCAGAACTTGCCACCAATTTATCTGTCGGTGAGCGCCACCTCAAGTCCGGCGGCATCGTTGTGGTTCAAAAGGACCGCGGTGAATTCGTGCCCGGTGTCACCCCGCTCCCTTCCGGTTGGATTGCTGATAAAGACATCCCCTTTACAGGCATTGATTCCAAAGAATCCTGCATCCTGTCTTTTAAAAAACAGGATTTAGCATTGTTTCACGTGAAACAATGACTCTATACACCATTCCTATTAAAATCAGGCATTCAGCTCTTTTTGCTGGTTAAGGTTTCGCAAATATCCCGCCGATAAGCTGATATGTTTCACGTGAAACATATAAAAAGCAAACAATTGATTGCCCAAAGTCATTCGTGGCTATATAATGAATCCGATTTGCAGAATTTGAGTGACGGAGTTGCGCAAGAGGAGAGGTTTATTTCTCTGCAACGTAACAGTTTGTTTTCATATGTAGTTAAGAGCGGAGTGAATGAAAAAAATAATTTGCATCGCTAATCAAAAAGGTGGAGTGGCAAAAACGACGACGGCGATCAATCTGGCGGCGTGTATTGCTGTGTCGGGAAGAAAAGTCCTCCTCATTGATCTGGATCCTCAATCGAATGCTTCTTCGGGTCTGGGTGTCTCGGTGGGTGCGGGACAAAAGGGAGTCTACGAGTTATTGCTGGGCGAGGCTACTTTGGAAGAGGTTATTTATCCCACCGAAATCGAAACGCTCAAGGTTGTTCCGGCTACGGTGGGTCTGGCGGGTGCTGAAATTGAGCTGGTTCCTTATCCTGAAAGAGAAACTCGTTTGAAGCAGGCTGTGGAGAGATCGGATTCCTTGTTTGATTTTATCATCATCGACTGCCCGCCTTCTTTGGGATTGCTCACTTTGAATGCTTTGTCATTGGCGCATTCTGTTCTTGTTCCCATGCAGTGTGAATATTATTCCTTGCAGGGTTTGTCGCATTTACTCAAAACCTTGAAAGGTGTGAAGCGAGCGTTGAATCCGAATTTGAAAGTGGAAGGTATTTTGTTGACCATGTACGATCCGCGTACCCTGCTGACCGGGCAGGTCAAGGAGCAGGTCACAACTTATTTTGGAGATTTTCTGTTGAAAACGGTTATCCCTCGAAATGTTCGTTTGAGTGAAGCTCCCAGTCACGGCAAGCCCATCGTTCTATATGCGGGCAGAAGCAAAGGTGCCGATGCTTATGTGGAGCTGGCAAGAGAAATCATCGCGCGATCCAAATTATCTCCAACCTTATAATGGCGACTATATATAATGAATAGAAAAGCACTCGGAAAAGGAATCGGAGCCCTCATTCCTGACTTTGATTTGGAGGCTGAAGAACAAAGCAGGCCGGAGGGCGGGGAGTTGCTGATTGACGAAATCTCGCCCAATCCATTGCAACCCAGAAAATACTTTGATGATGAGAAACTGGAGGAGTTGACGCGATCCATTCAGGAGAATGGGGTTCTGCAACCGGTTATTGTGCAGAAGACGGAGACCGGCTACGAGCTGATAATGGGTGAGCGTCGCTGGCGTGCAAGTAAAAAAGCGGGACTCAAAAAAATTCCCGCAATTGTCCGCAATGCAACGAATACGGAATCTCTGAAATGGGCTCTTGTCGAAAACGTGAATCGGCAGGATTTGAATCCCATAGAAGAAGCGGAGGCATTTTCCAGGCTGGCCGAGGAGTACGGTCTCACGCAGGATAAAATCGCTCAGGCGATGGGCAAAAGCCGGGCGGCGGTTGCCAATACCCTGCGCTTGCTGAAACTGCCACGCAGAATTAAGGAAAATATGATTGCAGGAAGTATTTCCATGGGGCATGCCAGGGCTTTGCTGGGACTGGAGTCTGCGAAGGAAATGGAAAAATTGATGGAGCAAATCCTTGTTGAGGGTTTGACCGTTCGCCAGATTGAAGAACGGGTGAACAATCATTCGGCCCGATCTGCCAAGGGGAAAGTGAAGAAAGTAGCGCAGAAGGACATTTTCGTGAAAGAATTTGAGCGCGAGATGTCGGGCAAGCTGGGATCGAAAGTGGAGTTGAAGCCTGGGAAGAATGGTGGGAAATTAATAATAAGTTATTACTCACTGGAAGATTTGGAACGATTGCGCGATCTTGAAATTCCGAAAATAACGGATTGATCTCATGGCTCTTACAATGTTCGCCTTGAAATTGATAAGTTTTATTGAGAAAATACAAATAGTTACGGGTCTTTTGTTACAAGCGAGGAGAAAAATATGATTCCAAAAATGGGCGACAAAAGCATCAAAGCGTACATGAGCAACGAGACGGTGTTTAAGGGTACTTTGAGCTTTGTGGGTACGGTTCGGATCGATGGCAAATTTGAGGGAAGAGTAGAAACGGACGATACTCTCATTATTGGGGAGATGGGTGAGATAAAAGCCGATGTCGAGGTGGGATCATTTATCTGTATGGGAAAAGTGGAAGGGACGGTTAGAGCGAAAGAAAAGGTGCATCTAATGGCCAGCAGTCGCGTGAGTGGCAATATTGTGACGCCCTCTTTGACCATTGAGCAAGGGGCTTTGCTCGACGGCAATTGCAATATGACCGGGGGGGTGGAGTCGACCAAGGTCATTCCAATGAATTCATTTGAAAATACTGAAAGTGAGGAAGCGACGGGTTGAAGCATTTTTGTTTCTCCTCCAGTTGCATTTAAAATATGGAGAACCCGACGCCGGGCATTTTATATATTGTTGCAACGCCCATTGGCAATCTGGGTGACATGAGTTTTCGTGCGTTGGAAATATTAAAGCAGGTCAATTTGATCGCCGCAGAAGATACCCGCCGGACCAAGCAATTATTAAACCATTTTGAAATTACAACCCCGCTGACCAGTTACAACAGCTTCAATCAAGAAAAGAAAACTTCAGAACTGATTAAGAAAATACAATCGGGTCAATCTCTGGCTCTGGTTTCCGATGCGGGGACACCGGGAGTTTCGGATCCGTTATTTTATCTGGCGCGTTCAGCGGTGGATGAATCGATTGTTGTGCAGGCGATTCCTGGGGCCTCTTCCATTCTGGCGGCATTGGTGGTTTCGGCACTGCCGGTCGATCGTTTCATTTTTGAAGGATTTTTGCCGAGAAAAAAAGGTCGTCAAAAATTATTGAAAGAACTGTCTGAGGAACCTCGCGCCATCGTTATTTTTGAATCCCCGCACCGCATTCAAAAGACATTGAAGGATCTGGCGGAGCACATGGGGGACAGGAAAGCGGCGATATCGCGAGAATTGACAAAGATGCATGAGGAAACAATTCGAGGTCCGCTTTCGGAGTTGGCTGTGATCGAAAAGAACTGGAAGGGTGAAATCACTTTGGTGATCGCTCGAAAATCAAAATAGCTGAACCTTGTTCCAAGGGGGAATGGGATGTCGGAGTTGAATTTGTCCCTTTTGAATGCAACTGAATATCAACTGATTTCCAATGCAAGTCCGAGTGGTTTTCACAGTCCTTCCGATTGCTGGAAACTGGAGGAAATCGTCAGGAAATTGGGTGAGAACCCGCGCGCGGGTAGCAAGCCCGAGCGAAAGATTTTTGAGCGCTGGAAGAATTCCACTTTTTCGATCGTGATTCCATCCGGGGAAGAAGTGGAGGGTCCCTGGGATCGCCAGGGAAAAGTAAAAATTGAAGGAATTTTTCGCGGTGACTTGCGTTCGCGCGATGAAATCATCGTCGCGCAATCGGGTTTGGCAATCGGAGATTTATGCGCACCCTCCCTCATTTGCACTGGAACCATTGAGGGAAATATTCTGGCCAGTGGAAAAGTGTTGCTGAACACAGGTTCGCAAATGTTAGGGAAAATTTCGGCACCGAGCATCATCATTCAGGAAGGTGCAAAATTTGATGGGATATGCAAAATTTTGAGCGACAAGAAAAACAGTCTGTTTTCCTGGAAAAATTAGCAGATCGGCAACAGAACAAATCATTAGTGATAAGAGGGTGCGTAAAATTAGTAATCGTCCTGAAGTTTTAAATTACCTCTTTCATGTCCTATAAAAACATTTAAATTTTTAGAGAAGAAATATGAAAAAACTCTGGGGTGGACGATTCACCAAATCTACCGACCATTTGATGGAGCAATTTTCCGCCTCCATTTCATACGATCAGCGTTTGTATCCCTATGACATCGAGGGGAGTATCGCGCATTGTAAAATGCTCGAAAAATGCAAAATAATAAAATCTACAGAATCCAAAAAAATCATAGCCGGATTACAGAAAATACTGAAAGAATTTGAACGTGGCGAATTCAAGTGCGACGAAAAGCTCGAAGACATTCACATGAACATTGAGTCGCGCTTGACTCAAATGATCGGCCCGGTCGCAGGAAAACTGCACACAGCAAGAAGTCGAAACGATCAAGTCTGTCTGGATGTTCGTCTTTATTTGCGCGAAGAAACCCGCGATATTGAAAGCGCAATGGGAAACCTCTGCCAGACCTTGTTGAAACTGGCGCGCAAGCACATCGACTGGATCGTTCCCGGCTACACCCATATGCAACGTGCACAGCCGATCCGGTTTTCGCATCATCTGCTCGCGTACATGGAAATGATTTTGCGCGATCGCGAAAGAATGCGCGACATGTACAAACGCATCAACATCATGCCCCTTGGCTCAGCGGCATTGGCGGGGACCAACTTTCCCATCGACCGGAACTACACGGCAAAACTTTTAAAGTTTCCCGAGATCACCCACAACAGCATGGATGCGGTGAGCGACCGCGATTTTCTCATCGAATTTTGTTCGACGAGTGCCATTATTATGATGCACCTGAGCCGATTCTGTGAAGAGATCATCCTGTGGTCCACGAGCGAATTCGATTTCATGGAACTTTCCGACGCCTACTCGACGGGAAGCAGTATCATGCCGCAGAAGAAAAATCCGGATTCAGCAGAACTCATTCGGGGTAAAACCGGGCGCGTTTACGGCAACCTGGTATCCCTGCTTTCGATGATGAAGTCTTTGCCGCTCGCGTACAATCGTGACTTGCAGGAAGATAAAGAACCCCTGTTCGATACAGTGGATACGGTGTTTCAGTCGGTTGCGCTGATGAATGAAATGTTGAAAACCGCACGCTGGAAAAAAATACCACAGGAAAAATTGAGCGCACGCGGATTCCTCACCGCGACAGATTTGGCCGACTACCTGGCGCAGAATGGCACACCCTTCCGTGAGGCGCATGAGATCACTGGTAAAACGGTGGCTTATTGTTTAAAAAACAATAAAACCTTAGAGACGGTGACACTCGAAGAACTGCAAGCCCTCTCCCCGAAAATTCAAAAAGATGTGTTCGCGCATATTTCAATGGAAGGTTCTGCAGACAGGAAAAACGTTTACGGCGGGACCGCAAAAAATCAGATCGAAAAGCAAATAAAACGACTGGAAAAGAAATTAAAAACGTATCCAAAAATCAAATAATGAATGCAGTTGTGATCGCACCGGAGGATTGAGCAGATTGCAAATGAGTGCATTTCTTGCGCTAGCGAAAATAGTTTATTGATTTTTTAAAATGAATTTCAATCACGAGAGTTGAAAATGCGTATTCGAAATATCACAGTGATGATCTCTGTCCTTGCGATCCTGAGTTTTGGGTTGAATGCCTGTGGTTACAAAACAGATCCCAAGCCACCTCAAGAAACTACGCAAGGCATTAGCCTCCATTAGAGAAAGCCTGAATCATCGGAAGATGATCCCTCCCCTGCTGGAATGATTCTTTATTATATTGGGGGTCAAATCTCGGTTTTATATTTATTTCGTGTCATAAAGCCCAATGCGAAAACGATTGCGATGCACATCCAGCTAAAAACATCGCCGTAGGAAGTATAGTAGGTGGGGGGTCTTTGATGGGTACGGATGGTGGTCAGTATTATATTTTTTTCAAATATTGCGGTCGTTTTTAAAATTCTTCCATCGCGGTCGATGGCACCTGAAATTCCTGTGTTGGCAGAGCGTACGATGGGAATGCGATTTTCAACCGCGCGCAGGACAGCCATGCTCATGTGCTGAAAGGGGGCTGAACTTTTTCCGAACCAGGCGTCGTTGGTGATGTTGACCAAGAAATGCGCGCCGTTGTTTGCGAATTGACGAATCAGATCCGGGAAAATGATTTCATAACAAATCGAAATGCCAAAGCCCTGGTTGTTCAAATGAAAAACTTTGGCTTCTTTGCCTTCCCCAAAGTGACCGATGGTTTCCACCATTTTCTCAACAAAAAACAGGACAGTTCGAAACGGTACATATTCCCCAAAAGGGACGAGATGCATCTTGTCGTAACGACCGAGAATTTCCCCTTCTCTTGACATGAAATAGGCACTGTTGAAAAGGGTCGATTTGCCGTCGATTGTTTCGCCGTAGGGACTGCCAAAAACCAGTGCTACGTTGGCTTTGCGCGCGAGTTTTTGCATGCGGAGAGTTTCTACCTCATCGAATCCGAAATAAAAAGGTGTCGCCGCTTCGGGCCAAACCACCAGATCGGGTTGGCTTTCAGCAATTTCAAGGGTCAGGTCTTGATAAGTGTTGATGATTTCCCGGCGGAAGGTCGGATTCCATTTTCGATCCTGAGAAATGTTTCCCTGCGCCAAGGCGATGCGAAGCTCCGTCCCCTGCCCCGCTTCCTCATCGTGCAGGGCATTCAATGCAAAGAATCCATAGACGAGGCACACGGCAGGAATCAATGCCGCCGTGCATGAAAATTTAACGACAGAGTGACTCTTTTGTTTTTCGCGCAAGATGTAAAAAATCGCCGCGTTGACGTAAACAATCAACCAGCTCACCCCGTAAACGCCGGTAAATTCTGCAATCTGGATCACCGCTGACATGTCGTATTGCGAGTAGCCCAGACCGAGCCAGGAGAAACTCAATGGGGTGAAAGTGGAACGAAAGTATTCAAGGGCTGTCCAGACAAAAGGAGCCAGCAGGAAAAATAAATAGTCGTTGCCTCGACTCAGGCGAATGGTGACACAGGCAAACAAGGCCAGATAAAAGCTCAGGTAAGCCGCCAGCAGAGCCAGCACCCCATAACTCAAAGCGACCGGGAGATGACCGAAATTGATGAGAGTGTTCGTCACCCATTGCAGGCCAAAGAAATAAAAAGCGACCCCCAAAGCCATCCCCTGCCAAAAAACATTTGTTAAAGATTTTTCCTGAATTGCGAAAAAGAAGGGAACCAACGCACCCCAGGCCAAAATGCTCCAGTCAAGACGCGGGAAAAGCGTCACCAGAATCAATCCGCTAACAATAGAAAGGAACGTAGAATAGCGTTGAGAGATCAATTGGTTAGGAGAATTAAGGATTATGGTTTAGAATACATAGAGGTGTATCAGCATCTATAAATGAAAAACGAAAAAGAATTTAACAAGACTCGCGAGAGGCACTTGTTGAGGCATATATTTTGAGCACACAGCAGGAATTGATCAATAACATAAAGAAGATCTGTATCTGCCGGGGAATCACGGTACGTACAATCAATAAGGCCATGTCCGAAGGTTGTCTGTCTTTTGAAGCCTTGAGGAGACAGCTTGGGACAGGTACCGGCAACTGCAAGGCCAAGCGTTGTCGCGAAAAAATTGAGAAGATGGTCAAAGACTATCAGGAAAGTTTACGCACCGGTGTCTGACCCGACAATCAGGTATATCGATCAGCGTTGAACCGCAAGAGCGCAGTTCGCGCTCAGTCCGTTAGAGAATGGACAGCCTTGGCAATTCGATCCACACCCTTCTGAATCGTTTCTACACTTGCCGCAAATGACATCCGCGCGTTTTCGTCCGCACCAAAAGCAATGCCCGGCACCAATGCGATCTTTGCCTCCTTCAGCAAGAAATCCGCAAAATCCAGAGAGCCCTGTATCTTCCCCCCGCTCCAGGATTTCCCATAAAGCGCAGAAAAATTAGGGAACGCATAGAAAGCACCCACAGGCTTGTAGCAGGTCACTCCAGGAATATTCGACAATCCCTGCACAATAAAATCCCGTCTACGCTGAAATTCCTCTACCATTCTGCGGACTGGTTCTTGAGGACCCATCAGAGCCGCGATCGTTGCCGCCTGAGAAATCGAACAGGGATTGGATGTGCTCTGACCCTGAAATTTAGTCGCCTGTTTGATGATGTCCGCATTGCCCGCCATGTAACCAATGCGCCAGCCCGTCATCGCGTAACCTTTGGAGGCTCCGTTGATCACCACGCAATTGTCCTGCACTTCTTTACTTATGGAAGCGATACTGACATGTTCGAAACCATCAAAGACAATTTTATCGTAAATCTCATCCGACAGAATCAGCAGGCGATGCTTGAGGGCGCACTCTGCCAGAGCTTCCAACTCCGACCGGGTATAAGCCGAGCCCGTGGGATTGGAAGGACTGTTGATCAAGACCGCGCGCGTTTTGGGAGTGATCGCAGAACGCAACTGATCGGGAGTCATCTTGAAATCATTTGGCTCCAATCCCGGAACAATAACCGCCTTCGCACCCGAAAGCCCCACCATCTCAGGAAAAGAAACCCAATACGGAGCCGGAATAATGACCTCATCACCCGGTTCCCATAAGACCTGAGCCAGATTGTAAAACGTGTGCTTGGCCCCACACGAAACCAGAATTTGATCCTGACTGTATTCCAGGCCCTGCTCCGACTTCAGCTTGTGAATGATCGCATTTTTTAATGCAGGCGTGCCGCCCACCGGAGTGTAATGTGTGTCGTTTTTATTGAGAGCCTCAATAGCGGCCTGTTTGATATGGTCTGGAGTGTCAAAATCCGGTTCCCCTGCGCCAAAACCAATGACATCCTCACCGCGGGCCTTCAGTTCGCGGGCCGTAGCATCAATAGCAAGCGTCATAGAAGGATTGACTGCCAGAATACGTTGTGCAAATTTCATTTCAGCTCCAAGTTATTAAGACCCCGTCGAACACATTCCGGCACCAACTTTTCAACATCCCCATGATGTCTTGCAATTTCCTTAACAAAACTAGAGCTGAGGAAGGAATATTCCTGGCTGGGAATCATAAATAAAGTTTCCAAACGTTCATCCAGGCGCCGGTTCATCAAACCCATTTGCAACTCACGCTCAAAATCACTCACAGCCCGAAGTCCCTTTATAATGACATTGGCCTGGTGCGCACGCGCAAAATCAATCAACAGATTATCAAAGGGAAGAATCTGGACACGCTTCAAGCCAGAAGTAGCTTCCTCGATAAAATTAACCCGCCTATCAATAGAAAAAAGAGGATTCTTGCCCGGATTCAACGCCACCCCGACCACAAGACGGTCAAAAAGTTTCAAAGCGCGTCGGATAATACTCAAATGCCCATTCGTTAAAGGATCGAACGTGCCAGGGTAGAGGGCTACTCTCAATTCACTCATAATCTCAAATCACCATCAGTTAGAAGATCAAAAGGAAGAATTATAGCCTGAAAGAAGAAAAGGGCAACGAAAAACAGGAAAAATTCTGATATTCAAAAGTCGTTTAAGAAATAATCGGCAAAAATTAAAGCAGAATAAAAAATTAACCAAAAGTGCATTGAAATAAATAGAGTTGTTGTTGTAAAATGAAAACAGATTTAGAGACAGAACAACCTTCAATTTGCAGAGCTCTATTTTAAATGAATCCTATGTTAAACATCGATTTATCAATAGAAAGTATCTGGTTTTACATTCTGCAAAAAAAAGCTCCCAAAATTCCCCAAATAATTAAAATCAACAGAGGAATAAAACCCTTTTATCATAAGGAGTTTCTTTCGCTAACCCCCATTTTGAGTAAAAAAAAGCATTTCAGACTTGACTCTTGGCTTGTTTTTTTCTAATATTCCAGATTCTCTTAGTAGAAGGATGTAAAGTACCTATCGCTGAGGGAGGTCTTTTGCTGACATACCCAGTGTTTTATTGGCATTTCCAAGGTTTTTGGCCTTGATTGAAGCCATTGAGATTTGATTCAGCGGAAAATGAAGTTAGATGTAGACACTCTGGGTGCAGTAGAGTGAAAAATAGTGAAGTGATATTCTTGACGCCTAGGCGTCGCGGCATTATCGTAGAAGTAGTTAAGGTTAAGTAGTTAAATTAGTCTTGTTTTGATCCAACGTTTATTCATCAAAGGAGAAATTGCATGAGATTAAACAGGAGGAAATTCTTGCAGGTGAGCGCTGGTGTAGCGACAGCTATGGCGTTGACGAGTAAGAAAGTGGGAGCGCAG
>PCWG01000032.1 GCA_002787235.1 Nitrospinae bacterium CG11_big_fil_rev_8_21_14_0_20_45_15 | reverse complement strand
TTTTTGGCAAATCAATCTTACCTCTAGTCTTACCAAAGGAATTGCACTTATTCTATGAATTCGCGTAATTTTCTTTATGGATTTATAGGGGTCAAATCTTGACTTTTTATATACTACAGGAAAAAAATCGCATTCTTTTTACTGTTTTAAACGGGAACGCGTTGCTTTCGCCTCAGGCGGGAAACGGAAAGACAACAACATCGCCTCAAATCAAGCCACTGATGAGGCGCGCGGGTCAGTAGACATCCAGCCGATGATAAATGTCTTCTTCGAGGCGGGACAAGTGAGGATCGACTATTTTCAGGGCCAGACGTGTGTCCTGCAGGATTTTGATTTGCGGCATCGCATCGCGATCAGCAAAACTCTCCAGTGCCTGACCACAGAAATGATCGATATCAACAATGTGTTCGAGAATCTCTACAGGAAGATCTTTGAGGCCGAGATCTTTTTTCTCCAGATAACGAAGCAGGGCAATGAGTCGTAATTTAGCACCGACCGCCTGATCGCGCAGTTGGGTTACAACTTGCGACTCTGGTTTTTTCAGGTCTTCACAAATTTCCAACAGAAGCTCACGCAGGTGCTGATAAAATGCGGCGTGTTGTTTCTTGTCGTAGAACAGTTTGCCTTCACCTCCAAATATCAAATCGAACACCGATTCGAGTTGATAGTTTTCCGATCCCATTATCGTGTACAAGATGGCTTTGAATTCATCTGCATTCACCGCCAGACCGAGGTCATCAAAAATCGCTTTCAGCGATCCCATTTCCCCTTTAGGCTGTCTGATCGCTTCTTCACAAAGATACTGGTTGGGAAGCGTGTGTCGCATGGGGGCAAGTCGCACGCCTTCTTCTTTGCCTCCCAGCACGGTCAGGGATTCGATGGATTCGATAAATTCTGTAAAGTTGAAAACAGCGGTGATTTCTTCTGATTTGATTTGCAGGCTCAGAAGACCGCGCAAGAGCTGTTTTTCCATGCCATCTTTTTCAAACAGAGGATTTTCGCAATTTTCTTCCAGTATTTTTTCCAGGGCAATGTTCTGGGCTCGATTCCGCAATCGATCCTCACACCATTGGGCCTTCGGACAAACTGAAATTTCAAAAATACCGTGTTCGTAATCGAGCAATCGAACCCATAAAAGGTCACCCGTTTTGCAGGGATGATTCGCCAGAAATTCACTAAAATCCCATACGGGAACCGTGAGCGAACTTTTCCCCGGCGCACCTTCGTTGAAATGAATATCGTTTGGGAAATGCGGGCTTGCTGAATACTGGTAATAGTGCAGGACTTCTTCTATGAGAAAGCTTTCCCGCAAGCGCGGCAAATCCCGACCTTCGGGATCTTTAAAAATGATTTGCGATTCTTTCAACTCATGAGAAATGAAGGGAATCAGTCGGTGTCCAGGAAAAAACCGATTCCGTTGCAATTCCATTTTCCCCACCGGAATGCACAACGCAATATGGCTCAGCCGCTCCATGACCGCAGGATATGGCAGGTAGTCGTTTTCATCGACTCCGATCAAATATTGATGGTGGTCGAGTCCCTGGCGCAGACGATCCAGAGTCGCGGGCGCGATTTTTCGACGCCAGCGGGTTTTGATTTCGGTGAGAATCTCTTCTGCGTTGCACAAGGACTCTGACTCTCGGATCACTTCGTCGGTTATGGTTTTGAGGGTGCGTTTTTTATTCATGGCCATGGCGTTGAAGGCTGGAAAATAAAGACAGGGAACGCGGATGGGCTGGAAGAGTCTGGTTAAAAAATACCAACCCTCTTCAAATTAGAAGAGAGATTAACATAAATTTTCCTGCGTTGTTATAATTTTTTTAAATGTATTTTATTTGGTTCTCGAATCTGTCTTTACCCGTTATAATAAGAAAATCTATAATCATAAACAATGCAACCCACGATCTTTAACATCACGGGTGATGGGGTTGCGTGAACTGAATACAAACTCCAAACAACAGGATCATCACATGGCCTTAAATTTAGAACCCGTTTATCAGGAAATGTTTGGCAAACTCAAAACTCGAAAGAAGTTCGTCATCCGTAAAGTTGAGAACAACGTCTTGACCGTTGAGCAAGATGAAGAAATCTGCGGTCAGAAAGAGCCCAAGGTATTCGAATTCAAAAGTCCGCGCGAGTTTGAAGCATTCGTGAATGAAGAAAACTTGTTTGAGAAAAAAATCGAACAAGAACTCAACGGCAATCAAATGCCCTATCGCTGAACGATGGCGAACCAATAAATCAGCTACGGGTGAGGGACGTTTTACCGCCAACATGAATGATTAACTGAGCAGGCCGCATGCAGTGCGGTCGTAACCTTATCTTTTGACGGGCCTGGATCGGGGCAAATGATATCAATTTTCGTTCCAGCGGATTGCATAAAAATCTTTTAGCTAATTCTCACTGTCGCAATCGCAAATGGGGAAAGTCATTATAAATGTCGTCCCTTCACCCGGCGTGCTTTCCACACGGATTTTTCCTTTATGCTCTTCGATGATGCCGTGGACGATAGAAAGCCCCATTCCCGTGCCTTCTCCTTCGGGCTTGGTTGTAAAAAACGGATCAAATATTTTTGAGCGAATCTCCTCGCTCATCCCAATACCCGTATCACTTACTTTTACAACGAAATTATCGGCCTTCTTCTTGTTCTCCCTTGCACATGAAATTGTCAGAGTGCCACCCTTGGGCATCGCGTGATTCGCGTTAGCGATTAAATTCAAAAAAACCTGTCGGATTTTATCTTTGTCTGACAAGACATTCACGGAGGTATCACTGTAATTTTTTACGATTTTTATATTATTCAATTTCAAATCTTCTTCGACCAAAAGCAATACCTTGTCTATTTCATCACTCAGCACTGTTTTTTCAAAACTCGAATCACTCTCACGAGAAAATGCCAGCAATGCACTCATGATTTTTGTGATGCGCTGGATCTCATGCTTCACTTTGTCGCAATATTCTTGAATCTTTGGATCATCCAAAGCCTTTCTTTGAAGCATCTGAGTGGACACGGAAATGATATTCACCGGATTCAAAACTTCATGGCTGACACCTGCCGCCAGTTCACCAATCGCCGCCAGCTTTTGAGACTGCATCACCTGGTTTTGGGCCATTTCAATTTTTTCTTCAGATTCTTTACGTTCGGAAATATCACGAAGCACACCAACAATCAAACGCTCTCCCCGTTGTTCCATTTGGCTGACAGTGAGTTCAACGGGAACAAAATCCCTGTCTTTTTTTAGAGCCAGGACTTCAAAAGAATGTTTATTTTGCAATTTATTCGAGGCCAGGTACCTCTCAAATCCTGCCAAATGCTTCCCCTTATCCTCTTCACCCATTAATATCTGCACAGACTCATCCATTATCTCTTCTGCGCTGTAGCCCAATATTTCCTCAGCACCTTTGTTAAACAATTGGATATTGCCATTGGCATTTAAAATGATCAAGCCATCCCTCATACTATCTACAACCGAGCGAATCAGCCTTTCATGGTCGATGAGAGTGCTTTCCATCCGTTTTTTATCTGTGATGTCCTCCTTAAGACCGATGAAATTGGTGACATTTCCATAGCTATCTTTCAATGGGGAAATGAGCACCGACTCCCAATACAATTCTCCATTTTTCTTTTTATTGTGAAAGACTCCCCGCCAAGTCTTGCCCTCTGCAAGGTGCTTCCACATCCTGTCATAGTAACTCGCCTCAAACCTTCCAGACTTGAATATTCTAGGGTTTTTACCCAACAATTCTTCCCTGGTGTATCCTGTATGTTCGAGCAGGGCTTCATTAGCGTATTCGATGTTCCCCTCTCTGTCTGTTATCAAGACCGATATGGGGCTTTGTTCTATGATTTGAGAAAGTTTTTCAATTTCAGCCCGATCCATTTTCTGATCGTGGATATCTGAGATAGAACCAGACATTCGGTCAGGCTTTCCCTGATCTCCCTGTTTAACAACCCCACGAGCATGAAACCAGCGATAGTCTCCATTTTTTATTTTCAAACGATATTCCATCTCGAAGACCGCTCCATCTTCAAAAGGACCTTTCAACCGTTCCGCCACTACAGGAAGCTCTTCCGGGTGCAGTAATTTTTTGAACGTTGAAAGCCCCGCTTCAATTTCATCGACCTCATAACCCAATAAGCCATACAAGTCATCCGACCACCATACTTCATCTTTACCCATATCAGACCAATCCCACAAACCATCTTTGGAACCGCGCACAGCCAGCTCGTATCTTTCCTGAAGCTCACGAATCGATGCAATCAAGGGATCGCTCAGTCGAAAAAAAGCCAAAACTCCGAATACGATGATGACCAGACCACCTGCACCCGCTGAAAGCGCGGATGTAATGAAAGGCTCTCGGATTTCAGACACATCAATTTTAGCGACAAGGCCCAGATTGTGTACAGCTACTGGCTCATACGCGGCCAGGACTTCATGGCCTCGATAATCCCGGGCCACCATGACCCCGGACTGACCCGCCAGTGCCCGCTTCATGGGTTCTTCAGATTCAGCAGAATTTAAGGAAGTCGTACCGGGAAGATGGGAAGTGTCCGAACTGTGACGACGCTCTAACAGACACACAATGCGATCGCCTTCCAACCGGGCTAAAACATATTCTCCGGTTTTACCAAAGTCTCCAAAACGCTTATGGGCTTCTCTGAATTGCGACAAGGTGGCGTTGATAGGGCCTTCCGGGTAATCGGTGCTTTGCTCAAGATCAAAACGGGCCACCGATTCCAGAAAACGCGCGCTACTTTTTACGATATAAAGCAAGTCGTTCTGTTTTTGTTCGTAGGAAATTTTATAGATTGTACAAATCGATAAGGCACCGACCCCTAAAGCAACCAGGGCCATCAGGCTAACAAGGTACAGTCTCTGTTTATTTTCAGAACCCATGACGCTATTTCCATGGAGGTTTTACAGCCAAAAAAAAGACTCAACCGTTCTCAGACTGTTTGATTACAAATCAAAAAATGCTTTATCTAGGAAAAAACATAGAACCCTGAAACCACCGGATCAATTTTGTTTAACAGGATAATTTTATTGATCGTCGTCGTACTCAAAACCGTATTATGAGGCAAAATCAGTTTTCCACCTTGAGTGATCACATCACGAGAAAGAACCATTTCAGGGATAATATCTTTTAAAGCGACTTCCACTTCTCGGGAGGATTGGTATCGCGACGATTTAATGATCGATGCAAGCACTTCCACTACTGAGGCATCGTATTTTTTACCAACATCCTTATTGATCACATCCAGAACCTTGCCGCCCTCAAGCATATCCTGCTGAATATTTCGTCGGCCTCCCATGGCCATTATTTCATCAAAAATATTCGCAACCGCAATGATGCGCGATTCCATAGGAATTTTATCGCCCACAAGACGGTCGGGATAGCCCGACCCATCCATATTTTCGCATTGATGCCTGATGATGGTTCCCAGCGAACCCAGCTCTGCTTGAGATTGAACGATATCCTGACTCAGTATCGGGATATACCTGAAAAGTTTTTTCTTGTCCGCACTCCATTTGTCTGAATAACCTTCCCACATATCGTTCGGCAAGCTGAGTTTTCCAACATCGTGATAATACGCACTCAACGCAGTTTTCCAGACATATTGCAATTGCATACGTTCCGCAATCTCTTTAGCCAGCCAGGCGACATTGTCACAATGACAATAAAAATCGGGATTGTTATAGGCAAGCAACTTGAAGGGAAATTTAAGAGCGAGATACAAATCCCGATTGAGAGCTTTATTCTGTTTCTGGAAGCGAGTACTCTCGTCCTTCAAATGATCGAGAACCTTCTTTTCCTTTTTCTGTTCTTCCAGAACATTTTTTCTATGCTCCAGGGCACTTTTTACTTCCTTGAGCAAATAATCCAGATCAACCGGTTTGGGAACAAATCCAAACGCCCCTTTCCGCATACAATTTTCCGCAATTTTGATATCCGCAACTGCGGTCACCATGATTACCTCAACGTCCTTATTCCTCAACTTGATCATACCCAAAGCATCTATCCCGTTGAGGTAAGGCATTTTGATATCCAGCAAAATACAGTGCGGCTCGAACTTATCGACCTTCTGCAGTGCGTTCTCACCATCATTGGCTGTTTCGACAATGAACTCATTATCAAGAAAAAACTCTTTCAAAGCTTCACAAACTTCAACTTCGTCATCAACTATCAGTATTTTGGAATATAAAAAAGACATAAGAAGAAGGAGTTATTGGTCTAAATTTAAGTTTAGACACTTGATTTAAAATCAAAAGAACCCAATATCATTATAGAAGCAATCCCACTTTTTTTGGCATAAATATTTGAGTTCTAGGAATATTTTACTGTTCCGATAAAAGATTTTTGCAATATTTTATAGTTTTGTGGGACACTGTTGTCACACATAATTTGGTAGAAAACCCTTCCTCAATCAAGAATGGCAAATCGATGACCGATACATTATTGTACGCCAAAATTCTCATAGTAGACGATGAGAAGGCCATTACCGAACTTTTGCAAGAGGTCTTCGAAACCGAACAATGTTTGGTGGAAACCGCTTCCGATGGGAAAGAAGCATTGGACAAACTCAGCTCGTTCCATCCCCACCTGATACTTCTCGACATAAAAATGCCCATCATGGATGGAGTTGAGACTCTGAAAGTCATCCAGACCCGTTCCCCCGAAACGGAAGTGATTATGGTGACAGCTCTGAATGACATCAACCTTGCAGAAAATTGTATGCAAGGCGGAGCCTATGGTTACGTCGTCAAACCCGTAGACCTTGACAAATTGCTGGATGAAACACGCGATGCCTTGAATCACCGAAAAAAACAGAAGGAAAAACAAAAACTCCAATCCGAAGAAGAACGCGAGAAATTGCAACTCGCACTCCAAAACAAGATTTTAAATACCGAATTATTCAATGCATTGAAATTCCCCATCAGTTTGCTGGAATTCAAGGATCCCGAATTTGTCGGGCACAGTAAAAGCGTCGCCAATCTGGCAGAAAAGCTTTCACGGAAGATGAAAATCTCTAACAGTCGTCTTTGTTATTTAGCCGGCCTGTATCATGATTTTGGGAAACTCAACCTGCCCGAACATCTAAGAGGTTATCGTGTCAAAAAAAATAATACAGAGGATCGTGCCCTTTTCAACAGTTTCCCCTTTCACAGTCATCAAATGGTACAGCCCCATGTCCACCTGAGAGGATTGGGCGCGGCTTTACTGCATCAATGCGAAAATTGGGACGGCAGTGGTTTCCCCGATGGATTGCAGAAGGAAGAGATACCTGTCGAATCCAGACTGATCGCTGTTGCCAACGCATGGGACGAAGAACGAATCCGAATGAGTCAAAACGATTCCAGTGGCTTGTGGCGTGAAGAAGAAGCTCTCAAACTCGTTCGCTTGCACGAAGGCGAAAAATTTGATCCCAGTGTGATTCAGGCATTGGAAGAACTGTTGACTGACCCCGAATTTCTGATCATATCCGAAGAAATTTCCATCAGCGAACTCAGACCTAAAATGATACTCGCGGAAAACCTCTGCACCCGAAGCGGTCAAACAGTCGCTTCATGCGATCAGGCATTGTCCGCGCAAAAAATATCGGAAATTTTTAAATTGCACACAACCGACCCCATGGTCACCCCCATACGCATCTCCCGCTCCCGCTGAACATCAAATTTTACAATTCCGGGCGGCGGGGTTGCCCCCATTACCCGGGACACCCCCTGCTTCCACCCCGATTTTACAAGCCGTCAAACCCGTTACAGGCTTAAAATCGTCCTTATATTTTTTCCACCTCGACTCGCAAAGATTCTGGAATGATTGCCGCCGCCACGTGGCTGACTCTTGGCGTTATAGGGACATAGGGATTCTGATCCTCCATCGGAACGGGTTTCCTGATGTAGACTCGATACAGCGCAAACACTCCGATGGCTCCATGAATACAAGCCAGGTAAAGAAAAAAACCAGAGGGCCCAAACCATCTCATCATGGTTGATACGGATAATGGGCCCAGGCAGGCACCCACACCCACGACAAAAGTCAAACTGCTACTGGCCATCACCATCTGCTCTGGCTCCAGGTAGTCATTCGTGTGTGACACGCAAAGGGAATACAGGGATAAAGACAATCCGCCAAACAAAAATGAAAAAACGAAAAACACATTGATAGATACCCCGCTCAACCCATTGCAGACCAGAGCCGATATTGCCGCCAAAAAGGTAACACCTGTGAGAACAGTCCGTCGATCCAGATAGTCTGACAAACGTCCTATGGGAAACTGCAAAACCACTCCACCAAATATGAGAGTCGCCATGAAACCGGCAACCTGCTCTAAAGAAAATCCTGCCATTTTGGCGTACACAGCCCCCATCCCCAAAAATGAACCATGCGCTATTCCCACCCCGAAAGTTCCTACCAGACCCAACGGGGAAATCTCGTATAATTTTCTGATGCCGACTTTGGAAAATCCGGACATCAACGGAGCCGCAGTGGATGTCAATAGTATGGGAACCACCGCCAGAGAAACCAGTACGGAAATCAAAATAAATAATTTGTATCCAGCCGGATCACTCACATTCAAAAGAAACTGTCCGGCTCCCAGGCCCGCCAGTTGAATCACCATATAAATGGAAAACACTCGACCCCGTATGCTGTTGGTCGAGTAATGATTGAGCCAGCTTTCGGTGACCACCGCAATACCCGCAAAACAAAATCCCGATCCGATTCGTATAAAAACCCAGGCCAGAGGATATGGAAATACCGCATGCACCAAGACCATTGCCGAAGCAATCGATGCCAGTGCCGCAAAAGCACGAATATGCCCTACTTTCTTGACAATTCGCGTGGTAAGAGTGGACCCGAATAGGAAACCAAAATAATAGGCCGACATGATCATGCCGGTTTCAATCGTCAAAAAACCTTCAAGGGATGCACGGACACCCAGCAATGTCCCTTGCAGTCCATTGCCCAACATGATCAGGGCAATTCCGGCAAATAAAAACCAAAGAGAATAAAGAGCGTTAAACATATTTCTCCCGAAGTCATGCTAAAAAAAAAATTAAATCAGAATAGATTCATTCGAACCATCCACAATACCCTGTCTTTCACAGGTTCATTCAAACTTCATTGACTGCTGTCAAACGAATTAAAAGCTGAAATACATTTACTGAAAGTTCCAGCCGAGAGACTCATCATGCTTTTATATAAAATCACTTGATCGAAATAAACTTCTTAATGGTTTTATTGATGATCTCCATCCGGGCTGAATCTACTCGGGCAATCGCCCACATGTCCGAGTTCACGCCCTTCAGTTCTCCAATCTTTATCAACTTCCCTTGTGACAGTGCTTCATTGACCGTATTTAAAGGCAGTACCGACACACATATTCCTTTTTCAGCCGCCAGACGGAGCAGAGTCACATCATCCACTTCTCCTATGATCTGGGGAATGACTTGATGTTTGAAAAGGTAGCGGTCGATCTCTTCGCGAATCTGGCTATGCCGCGTTAACTGAAGAATGGGTATCTCAGATAAAGAAAAAGGGAAATTCTTTTTAAGATGAGAAAACTTTTCAGTAGCGACCGCAACAATTTTTCGAGGCATCAGTCGAAAACTTCGGAGCTTCTTGTATTTTTTTTCCACATCACGATCGCTAAGAACAATTTCCAACTCATAATTATCTAATTGATACACCAAATCATTCAAAGCCCCTTCTACGACCACAACCGAAACATTTTTGTCCTTAAACAAGGGCATGACAAATTCGTGAATATGCGAAGAGGACAATGAAGGCAACACCCCAACTCTTATACGAGACAGCTTGCTGGGAACTTTCTGTTTGATCGCCAGCGTTATTTCTTCAGTTTGATGAAATATTTTAGTGCAGTTTTCAAACAACATCTTGCCTGACTCATTCAAGACAAGCTTTCTTGTTTTTCTTTCAAACAACTGCTTCCCAAAATAATCTTCAAGCAGTCTCAACTGATCGCTCAATCCTGACGGAGTCAGATTCAATTTATCCCCTGCCTTTTTTATCGACCCCTCGCGCGCAATCATCCAGAAATAATAAAGATGGCGATAATTAGGAAGATCGTACATCTCTTATCCGCTTTAGTAAGGTTTAATATTATGAATCAGTTTTTATGATTCTAATATAAAGTTAAATCAATTATTTTGTTTTATGTAATGGTGATATTATAGCTTATCAAAAATTTTAACAATATTTTATTCCTCTCATTTCTACGAGGTCTATTTTCCAAATTGATTCATTTGCGAAAACCTACATCTCAAGACGGCTCTAAAATATTTCAACTTGCCCAAACTGCAGGCAGTCTTGATGTGAACTCTGCCTACCATTACCTCTTGATGTGCCAAAAATTTAGTGACACCTGTGTGGTCGCTGTTGAGATGGAAGAACCGATCGGTTTTTTAACCGCATTTAGAGATCCTGAGCGTTCTGAAATTCTGTTCATCTGGCAGATTGCGGTGTCTCAGTACCACCGCCAGCAGGGCATTGCCAGAAAAATGGTCAATCATCTTCTCATGCGGGAGTTTCAGCCTGAAATACGATTCCTTGAAACCACAATCACACGTTCAAATGTGGCCTCTCAAACTTTATTCAGGAATCTTGCTAAAGAACTAGACAGTGAGTTAAAAGAACAGATTTTTTTTGATAAAGAACTATTTTCTGAAACGGGCCATGAAGCAGAACATTTGTTTCAGATAGGCCCTTTCAACCATAACTTACAAAGGTAACCATCGTTATGAATATTTTTGAAGAGCTTGAATCCGAAGTTCGTTCTTATTGCCGAACTTTCCCCACCGTTTTTAATAAGGGGAAGGGTTCTTACATTTTTGATCGAGAAGAAAATCCGTACCTTGATTTCTTCTCCGGTGCCGGAGCATTGAATTACGGCCACAACCCTGCCTCAATGAAAGCCCGCCTTTTGGAATACATTGATCAAAATGGAATCGCTCACAGTCTGGACATGTACACAGAAGCAAAGTCTGATTTTCTGAAAAAGTTTAACGATGTCATCTTGAAACCACGCAACATGAGCTACAAGATTCAGTTCCCCGGGCCGACGGGAACGAACGCCGTGGAAAGTGCTCTCAAACTTGCCAGGAAAGTCACCGGACGTGAAAAAATCCTGTTTTTTACTCAGGCCTTTCATGGCATGACACTGGGTTCCTTGTCTGTTTCTGGCAATTCGTTCAAACGTGAAGGGGCTGGCTTGCCTCTGACCAATACGACGTGCATGCCGTACGACGGATATTTTGGCGACGAGGTTGACACGATCGAATATATGGACCGTATGCTGGAGAGCAGTGGCAGTGGAATCGACCTTCCTGCGGCCGTCATCGTCGAAACGATACAGGCAGAAGGCGGTATCAATTCTGCCAGCAAGGAATGGCTGGAAAAACTTCAGGGGCTTTGCAAAAAATATAAAATGCTGTTCATCGTTGATGACATTCAAGCCGGTTGTGGACGCACAGGCACTTTTTTCAGTTTTGATAATATGGATTTATCCCCAGACATGATCTGCCTTTCCAAATCTATCAGCGGCTATGGACTTCCGATGGCTCTCTGCCTCATCAAACCCCCTCTGGATATATGGGAGCCGGGCGAACACAACGGAACGTTTCGTGGCAACAACATGGCTTTTGTGACAGCAACGGAAGCCTTGAACTATTGGAAAAATTCCAAATTTTCTGAAGAGATTTTTCGCAAAGAGAAAATCATTAAAGAGCGTCTGGAAAATTTGAAAGATTCGTTTCCAGATGAAATCAGCGAAATCAGAGGACGTGGCTTCCTCTATGGAATCGCTTTAAAAACCGAAGGGAACGGCTCATTAGTTTCCGCAGCCTGTTTTGAAAATAACTTACTGGTAGAAACCTCCGGTGCCAACAGCGATGTGGTCAAATTGTTGCCGCCCCTGACCATCAGCGATGATGATTTGATCAAAGGATTGGATATTCTGGAAGAATGCATGTCGGTGATTCAAGATCAGGTAATGGTCTGAAAATTTTAAGAAACCACAAATCAGGTGAAATATGATTGTCAAAAAATTGGAAGACATTACAGGAACCGAAAACGAAATCTCTGCTGAAAACTGGTCGAGTCGGCGGCTTTTATTAAAAAAAGACGGCATGGGCTTTTCATTTCACGACACGCGCATCCACCCCGGCACAGAAACCTGTATGTGGTACAAAAATCACGTCGAATCGGTTTACTGCATTGAGGGAGAAGGCGAGCTGGAGGATTTGACCGATGGCAGAAAATATCCCATTGCCGCTGGAACTCTGTATGCCCTCGATGGCAATGAAAAACACATTCTCAGAACGCAAACGGGTTTGCGAATGATTTGTGTTTTTAATCCTCCCCTGATTGGCAATGAAGTTCACGATGAAGAAGGTGCTTATCCCTTGCAAGACGCATCGGAAATTTCACAATAGGATTTTATTTTATGAGTCAGCCAACAACCCTGGTAGATGCCTATCCGTCCCGGATGGAAACAACGCAGATCATCGAACGCAAAGACCCCGTCGTGTACGGCCCGCGTCCTTCCCGTTCCGAGGATTTTTTGAATGAAGACCAGCTCAATTTTTATGAAAAAAACGGCTACCTTATTTTCGAGTCCTTCTTCTTTCGAGAAGAAGTCGCTCGATTCGAGGAAGAACTGGAGCGGTTGAGAAACAGCACGGCCATCGAAGACAATCCCGAGTACTTTCTGGAACCCGCAAGCCGGGAAGTCCGATCCATTTTCAATGTTCATCGGACCAATGAGATATTTCGCAAGCTTTCACGCGAAAAACTTCTATTAAAAATTGTCACTCAGTTATTAAACAGTCCCGTTTACATCCATCAATCCCGAATCAATTACAAACCCGGGTTTAACGGCAAAGAATTTTACTGGCATTCAGATTTTGAAACCTGGCACATGGAAGACGGCATGCCCAGCATGCGAGCGATCAGCTGTTCCATCACACTGACCGATAATAATGAATTCAACGGCCCCTTGCTTTTGATTCCAGGATCACACCGGCAGTATTTCTCCTGCATAGGCGAAACACCCGAAGAACACTTCAAGCATTCTCTCAAAAAACAGGAATACGGTGTTCCCAGCCCAGAAGTTCTGCAAAATATCACCGATCAAAATGGCATGGTTTCATTCACAGGTAAGGCGGGTTCCGTCATTTTCTTCGATTGCAATCTCATGCACGGTTCCAATGGGAATATCTCCCCTTGGCCCCGAAGCAATGTATTTTTTGTGTACAACAGCATGGAGAACACCCTCGTCGAACCTTTCTGCGCTTTGAAGCCACGCCCGGAGTACATCGCCAGCCGGGAGTTTTCAGCCCTGAAGCCTTCCTAGTCATTCCAACATGGGACGACGCCCAAGGTTTCTATTCAGTTTGCTTCTGGTGACCCTGCTAGGCTGTCAGGACTCTCAAACTACAGATACTTCAAATTCAAATCCAAGCACTTTAGCGCAAGCCAAATCCCGGGGAGTGATCCGGGTCGGTTATGCCAATGAGGCTCCCTACGCCTATCAAGACCCGAAACAGGGCCGTCTGACCGGGGAAGCACCGGAAATCGCCCGCCACCTGTTTCACAAAATGGGAATCGAAAAAATCGAAGGCGTGCTGACGGAATTTGGTGCTTTGATCCCCGGATTGAAAGCCAAACGATTCGACGTCATTGCGGCAGGAATGTACATCACCCCTCAACGTTGCAACGAGGTGGCCTTCTCAAATCCGACTTATGGAATTGGCGAAGGACTGATCGTGAAAAAAAAGAATCCCAAAAATTTGCACAGCTATGAAGACATAGCTCGCACGGACACTGCCAGACTGGGCATCGTCGCGGGAACCATAGAACTCCGTTATGCCAGAGCTCTGGGGATTCCCGAGAACCGATTGCGCATATTTCCTGATCCACTCGGGGCTTTGGCCGGTGTGCAAACGGGTCGTATCGACGCCTTTGCGGCCACCCGTTTGACGATTCAAAATTTAATCCACAGAGCAAACGATTCAGACATTGAACGTGCCAAACCCTTCAAAGATCCCGTCATCCATGGGAAAAAAGTGATGGGGTATGGTGCCTTTGCCCTAAGAAAAGAAGATCGTGAGTTGCGAGATGCATTGAACAAAGGTCTGGCAGAATTTTTGGGTACGCCAACGCATCTGGAATTGGTGAAACCTTTTGGATTCACTCAAAACGATTTGCCGGGAGACGTCACCACAGGGGAGCTTTGCGCGGCCAACCAAAAGTTCGATCCAAAATTAAATTGAAAATAATTTGAGAGATTGAGTTTGACTGAAATTTTCAGCTGGCTTCCCATTTTATTGAGCGGGGTAAAAACAACGGTGTTATTAACCGTTGGAGCCGCCCTCATCGCCTGTCCGATGGCATTGATCTTCGGTCTGGCCCGGCTTTCGAGTCATCCCTCCCTCTATCTCCCTTCCGCTTGTTACATTGAAATCTTTCGCGGGACCTCCGCCCTGGTTCAACTGTTCTGGTTTTATTACGTACTCCCTCATTTCGGATGGAAATTGGATGCCTTCAGTGCCGGCGTCCTCGTTCTGGGCTTAAACATCGGGGCTTATGGCGCAGAGGTCGTGCGCGGAGCGGTGCAGGCGGTCCCCAGAGAGCAATATGAAGCCGCGCAGGCTCTGAGTTTTTCCAGACAACAAACGATGACAAGAATTATTTTGCCGCAGGCCTTTGTGGCCATGCTTCCACCCGCCGGTAATTTAATGATCGAACTCTTAAAAAGCACCGCACTGGTTTCCATGATCACCTTATCGGAATTGACTTTCAAAGGGCAAATCCTTCGGGCATCGACTTTGAAATCGACAGAAATTTTTACAATCACCTTGCTCATTTATTTTCTCCTGTCCCTATGCATTTCCGGAGCAGTTCGGAAATTGGAACGCTATGTTTCTTACGCGAAAGGTTGACCGTGAACGAAAATATTTTTGACTGGGCATTTGCCCTCAGCCTGCTACCCAAATTACTGGACGCTCTCATCATCACTGTCACCGCCACGGTTATGGGCATGGCGTTGGCGATGCTACTCGGGTTGTTGTGGGCGGTGTTGAAAAAATCCAAACAGCCGGTGATGTATTGGATGGCAACCACGATAGTGGAATTTTTTCGTAGCACGCCGCTGTTGGTACAGGTCTATTTTTTATTCTATGTTTTACCCGATGCGGGTTTGCGATTGACCCCGTTTCAAACCGGGGTTCTGGCCCTTGGAATCCACTACAGTGCGTACCTGGCAGAAGTTTACAGGGCGGGAATAGAAAGTGTTCCCAAGGCGCAATGGGAAGCCGCTGAGGCACTTAATTTTAGCAAGGGACACACCTTTAAGGCGATCATTCTCCCGCAGGCCCTGCCGCCCATCATACCCGCTTTGGGCAATTATCTCATCGCCATGTTTAAGGACACACCCATGCTATCGGCCATCACCGTTCTGGAACTCTTGCAAACCGCAAAAATCATCGGCGCAGAAACATTCCGGTACACAGAGCCGCTGACTCTGGTCGGGATATTATTTTTAATCCTCAGTTTGATTTCAGCAAGAATGATCCGATTTATGGAGAAACGCTATGGCTATTGAAACTCAATCCAATCGAATCATTCAAATGCAAAAAGTCTGCAAACGTTATGGCGCATTGACGGTCCTGCAAAATTTGGATATCGACATTGAAAGCTCCGAAAAAGTCGCCCTGATTGGGCCCAGCGGATCGGGAAAATCAACCATCCTGAGAATCCTCATGACTTTGGAATCGATCGATTCCGGCCGGGTAGTCATTGACGGAGAATCGCTCTATGACATTCATGAGGACTCCACAGGCTCATCGGTATCGAAACAACAGGTTTCCAGAATCCGCGCCAAAGTTGGCATGGTGTTTCAAAGTTTCAACCTGTTTCCGCACATGTCCGTTTTACGTAACATCACCGAAGCCCCCATCCATGTCCTGAAACTTTCAAGAGAAGAAGCCGAGCAACAGGCTGTGGAGTTTTTGGATCTGGTCGGCTTGCAAGACAAAATCAACGCTTATCCCGCTCAGTTATCCGGTGGCCAGAAACAACGCGTCGCCATTGCCCGCGCTCTAGCCATGCAACCCAAAATCATGCTGTTCGATGAAATCACTTCCGCTCTGGACCCCGAACTGGCCGCAGAAGTTTTACTGGTATTAAAAAATCTGGCACGCAAAACAGACCGAACCATGCTGATGGTGACGCATCAAATGCATTTTGCACAGGAATTTGCGGATCGGATTATTTTTATGGAACAGGGCAAGATTGTCGAACAGGGATCACCCGAGAAAATATTCAATCATCCCCAAAAAGAACGCACGCGAAGTTTTCTTAAAACCGTTCTGGAGGCAACCTGATTTTTATGGCTCATTCCTGAGGATGCCCTTCAGTTTCAAGACCACTTTGATTTCATTCTGGCAGAAAAAAGAGGAAACTCGATGGGTTGTTGTAGCGATAGGGCGACGATGGGAACAGAGGTGTCTTGAAGCTGTGTGACGAACAAGCTCTGTGATGGGGAAAAAGTGGGAAGGGAGGGAATCGAACCCCCGACACGAGGATTTTCAGTCCTCTGCTCTACCGACTGAGCTACCTTCCCG
The DNA here is from genome assembly GCA_002787235.1 of Nitrospinae bacterium CG11_big_fil_rev_8_21_14_0_20_45_15. Classification (GTDB taxonomy): domain Bacteria; phylum Nitrospinota; class Nitrospinia; order Nitrospinales; family VA-1; genus Nitrohelix. The sequence goes on along the minus strand of PCWG01000032.1, from coordinate 236,980 downwards.
CACGGGATGCAAATGCATGAGCATCAAAGCGAAAGATGGGAAACTATCACAATCGCATCATGCTGTCAATTTATACCGCACTAACTTTTCATTAAATTTTGCATCTCCACTGTATCAAGGCTCTTTTCCATCCTCGAAGCATGATTTCCTATTGACCTCTAGCTTAAATAAATCATAGAATTATAAGGGATTTTTACACTTTCCCTGCGAACTGAAATATACATAAGCAATTCATTCATACTATTGCATTTTATTAAACCGCCCATAAAAAACGGGTTGACGTTCTCAATAATTAGGGCATTATCGCTAAGAACATGCACTGACAGGGTGCTGAAAAACTATTTTTCTGTCATTTGGTACGTAGCGTAGCAATTTTCCCGGCTTTCTAAGTTTTCATGCCAACGATTGCCTCGGCGCGTCGCACGTGTGCGAATTGCAATGATGAAAACTCCCCCTGCGTCGGATTAAATTTTTATAAATCCGCGTTCAACTTTTTCAGCAATCTGCCAGTTGTTGTTACTTTTGTCATAAGGTCATGCTGTTTACCAGCTGACTGAACAATCAAATTTTTAGCACTGTTTCCGTGCTATTGATTTTAATCCCGTTTGGATCGCGTGAAAACCGGAGTCTATTTAATATGAAAAAACTTCCAGTTCTTGAAAAGCTTGAGAAAGATCTTGAGGATGCAAGAAAAGAATTGAATGTCGATATCCCAAAAGCTTTAAAAATTGCCATGGATCATGGCGATCTCAGTGAAAATGCAGAATTCAAGGCCGCCAAGGAACGACAATCCTTTCTTGAGTCCAGAGTTTCGCAATTACAAAAGCGCATCAGCGATGTATTGTCCATCGACTTGAAACGGATTCCAAAAGATCGATCGGGCCTTGGAAGCACCTTACACCTTGAAGACCTCGATACGGGTGAAAAGAAGACTTACCATCTCGTCTTCCCGGAAGAAGTCAATCCTGATGAGGGGAAAATCTCAGGTGCCTCACCTGTGGGTCGGTCGCTCATCAACAAGCAGGAAGGCGATGAAATTGTTATGACACTCCCGAACGGCAAAAGAGAGTATGAAATTCTAAAAATCGTCACCATTCATGACTTAGCCGCTTCCGACGAATGATTTGTCTGCGATAAATTGGGGCCGTTGATTTGAAAACTTTCCCAACTGTGAACCATCTAAAATTTACATAAACGACTTTTCCTGTCAAAGGTAAATCATTACAATGAGTAGGAATTCCTGAATAATGTCATTCAAAAATCTGATTTCTTTTGAAGAAATCGCAAAAAACAGCCCCCTGTTTTTTGACGTCGAAGAACGCCCCGACTGGCCCGATGTTTTCAAGTCAGACTATCCCATCAAATTGGAAATTGGCTTTGGTGGTGGAAATTTTCTTATCGAAATGGCGGCATCTCAAGCGAAAACTAATTTTATCGGACTCGACTTCTACCACAAGGGCATCCGTAAAACGGTAACGCGCCTGGGCAATTTGAAACTGATGAATGCCCGAGTTGCTTACGGAGATGCACGAGAAAGAATCCCCAGAATTTTTGGTGAGGGAGAACTTGCAGAAATTTATATCAACTTTCCAGATCCCTGGCCAAAGAAACGACACGCTAAAAGACGACTGATCAAACCTGAATTTATCCAAATGCTGTCGGGCAAATTGTGTGCGGACGGCAGATTACGTCTTGCCACCGACTGCGAACCCTATGCAGTTGAAATGCTTGAGTACCTGTCGGCAGAGCCTGCTTTGGTCAATTCGGCACCCGAGGGTGCTTTTATGCCGGAAAGAAACGATTTGCCTAAAACCAAATATGAGAAGAACTTTTTGAAACTTGGGCAAAAAATCTTCTACATGGACTTTTATAAAGCTCAACCCCTGTTATAATAAGGGGATCAATAATACTTGGATATTGCCATGCAAAAAGAACGCATCCTGATCGTTGAAGACGAAACCAATATCGCCGCGTCCCTTAAAAATATTCTATCCGATGAGGGCTACGAAGTAGACTCAACAGGCGACGGACTCGACGCGCTCGAAAAAATCCAATCGGACCCGCCTGATCTTTTGATCCTGGATATCTGGCTACCCGGCATGGATGGCATCGAAGTTCTGAAATCGGTCAAAACATTTCATCCCGAAATCGAAGTCTTGATCATTTCCGGGCACGGCACCATCGACACCGCAGTGCAGGCTACCAAGCTGGGGGCCTTTGATTTCATTGAAAAACCCTTTTCACTGGAACACATCACTCAATCGGTGAAAGCGGCCCTTCATCAAAAAAAACAAGCCACTGTCGCCGGTGATCTTTTTGGCAACACCAGTTTGCCGCTGGGTTTTGATGCCATGGTAGAAATCCGGGAGCGAGCAAAACAACTTTCCGAGCAATCTGCACCTGTGCTCGTCCTTGGCGAACCGGGAACGGGAAAAGAATTCATCGCGCAAATCATTCATCAGCAAAGTCAGGAAAACCGTCTTCCGTTTATCAAGTTGAATTGTAAAATTCGAAAATCGGAGAACATCGAATCCATTTTATTTGGCTCATCGAATGAGAATGTAACCGCGGACAAGACTTTGGATACGACAGTAAATTCCGAAAATAAAGTCGTTTTCCTTTCTAATATCGATGCGTTGTCAGCAGGTATTCAAAAGAGACTGGCCTCGGCAGATACCACGACCATAGCCGCACGGATTTATGCGGCTTCTTCCAAAAATTTGGAAGAGCTTGCCAACGAGGGCAGTTTCAACAAAACACTTCTTGAGCGTTTCAAAGAATCCTCCGTTTGCGTTCCTCCTCTAAGAGATTACGCAATGAACATCCCCTCTATGGTGAAGGAATTTCTGGCGGCTTACGCGCAGAAAATGGGAGTTCACGTTCCCAAAATCGACGAAAAAGTATATTCTACCCTCTGCAATTACGATTGGCCGGGGAATGTTAAAGAATTGCGCTCTATTCTGGATAAAATAATCATTGCCTCTACCTCTCGTGAAACGATCGTATTGAGAGATCTCCCGCCCGAAATAAGACAATCGACACGGGTATGGGATGCCAAAATATTCAAAGATTCCAACGAGCAAAGTAGCAACGAACCCGAATGGGAAAAACAATTCATCATTCATCAGTTGAGGAACAATGGCTGGGATTCGGAAAAAACACGCAAATCGCTGAAGGCTGGCAAGAAGAAATTTGCCGAAAAACTCCGCGAACACGGCATTCGCCTGCCCGTTCCATCGCAGAAACAACCAACCGGTCAATTACTGCAACGCACTTTAAAACGCAGTATGGTGCTTTGCGGTAGCGGGTTGCATTCCGGCATCAAGACCGGCCTCATTTTACAACCCTTGCCGCCCAACAGCGGGATCATTTTTGGAGATATTTCAAGCGGTCAAACCATTCCCGCGCATCTTCAAAATGTGCAGTCAACCGACTATTCCACTTGTTTGAGAAAAGGCCGTTTTTCCGTCGCCACCATCGAACACATTATGGCCAGTCTGCACATGTACAGAATCAGCAATCTCCTGATAAAAATCGGTGACGAAGCCCCGGTGATGGACGGGTCAGCCAAGGATTTTTGTTCATTGATTGAAGATGGAGAATTTGAGGAGCAAGACGCACTCAACGAAGAAATCGTCATCGACAAAACTTATAGCTTTGGCTCCAAAGAAAACGGCGGACCCTTTATTTCTATCGAACCTGCCGATGGCTTTATTGTCAGCTATCACATGGATTACCCCGAACCCATTGGCATCCAGGATTACAGTTTTGTTTTCAGCGGACACGATAACTTTAAAAAAGAAATTGCCCCTGCACGTACTTTCGGATTCATGGAAGACGTCGCTCAACTCACCAAGATGGGTTTCGCCAGTGGCGGCAAGCTGGATAATTTTATCTTGCTGGGTGATAAAAAAGTTTTGAACACAGAACTACGCTATCCCGACGAGTTTGTCCGGCACAAAATCCTCGACATCATCGGCGATTTTTATTTGCTCGGCAAACCCATTCGCGGCCACATCCATGCCTACAAGTCGGGACACACTCAAAACGTCGGGTTATTGAAAACTTTTGTCGAAAGCCAGAAACAAGCCAGCTTGCAGGCTTCCTGACCCCTCGTTTCCTGCTCAAACACACCAGCAATGCAGAAAGGTTGTGTGTTTGCAAAAAACTTTAACTCTCCTTACGAGTCGCTTTTTGAGTGACCACCGTGACAACACCTGTAACGGCAAGAAAAGCTCCCCAATAGCCCATCGCAGACGGTTCTCCCGGTTCCAGATTGCCAGGGAAATAGGTGGACAGCAATTTCATTCCCATCAACGTGATCAATGGATTGAGTGCCGTGATGACACTGATCAAGGTGAGAGGGATCCTCTGCACCGCCTCCGCCAAAGCTCCATACGCAAATACGGTATTGAGCCCCAGTAAAATCAATAGTGCAAACCCTCCCAGGCTCAATTGACTGAATCCTGCCCATTCCACAAAAGGAAGCAATACCAGACCGGCAACACCATAAGCGATAAAATTCAGTACTTGCGGGGCATGATGCGGAATCAAAATTTTCTGACAAATCATAAAGGCTACCCAGGCCACCGCCGCCAGAACCACGTTGATCCCGGCCCAACTGTAATTATTCGCATCCGAAGAACTCTGTAAATTGTCCTTGTAGAACAACAGAAAACCCAACGCCGCGATCGCGATTCCCAGCAATTGACGTTTTGTCAATCCTTCCCCAAAAGCAAATACCCCTACCAGAACCAGCAACAAGGGAGCCAGTTGAATCAAGACGGCGGCATTGGAAGGCCCACTCAAGTGAATTCCCGCCGTCATAAAATAATAATTGGTCGCCAAAAACGCTCCGCCCAAAACTCCCAGCCAAGGCAGTTTGCGTTCGACTTCTACCTTTCCCCGCATATGCAACCAGACACCCAATACAATAAAGGCAAATGCAAATCGGGACCAGGCAACGGTTTCGATAGAAAATTCTTTCAGTCCAAATTTGAGCAGAATGGGCAAAATCCCCCAAAGCAGAGCGGTGGTACAGGCCATCAAAACCCCTACACGCCACTGGGCTGTCCCAAAATTTGAAAGGTTCACTTGTCGTATGCTATGGAGATAGGAATTTCCGACCGTGCTTTATCGACGGCAGATGCATGACAGCCTTCTGGAATAAAGGCCATGCAAAACAACTATTGGAGGAGAGAAAAATTTTTGAGAAGCTTCAAACCCAGTGCCTGACTCTTTTCAGGATGAAATTGAAAAGCATGCACATTATCGCGGTGGATTCCGCAAACAAATTCAGAGCCATAATCCGTCGTTGCGCAAACAGTGCGGGCATCTTCGGGTGCGACGTAATAAGAATGCACAAAGTAAAACCAGGACGCATCGGGAATGCCCTTGAACAATGGACTTTCGTTTTTTAAATTCACCGAATTCCATCCCATGTGCGGGATTTTTAATTTTTCACCGGCGCGGTCATTAAAATTGAATCTGAGGGTTTTCCCCGGAATGATTCCCAGACCGGGAACATTGCCAAATTCTTCACTTTCGCTGAAAAGCAATTGCAAACCCAGGCAGATTCCCAGAAAAGGTTTCCCGGTTTTTATAAATTGAGGAACGACCTCCAACAAACCGTATTCCCGAAGATTGTCCATGCAATCCTTAAAAGCACCGACTCCCGGCAACACCGCTGAGCTTGCACCAAGAATCGTCTTCGGATCGCTGGTGACAACCACTTGCGCTCCTACCGTCTCAAATGCCTTTTGAACGGACCGCAAATTGCCCATGCCATAATCAATGACAGCGATCACTTATAGCTTTCCCTTGGTTGAGGGAACCTCATTGGATCTAGGATCGGGAGAAGCGGCGGTATCGAGAGCTCTGCCAAAGGCTTTGAAGAGAGCTTCCACGATATGATGAAGATTGGACCAGTAGGGGGAATTGAAATGCAGGGTGATATCGCCATTGGCTGAAAAGGCCTGAAAAAATTCGGCCGCCAATTCAACATCAAAATCCCCGATTTTTGTTTTCGGCAAGTCCAGATTGAACACAAAGAAACTGCGACCACTGATATCCACAACGCATTGCGCCAGTGCTTCGTTGAGCGGAACCTGTGTGTCTGCAAACCGTCGGATGCCTTTTTTATCGCCCAGAGCTTCAGCAAAAGCCTGACCCAGAACGATTCCGACATCTTCTACCGTGTGGTGGAAATCTATTTGCAAATCTCCCACAGCCTTGACTTCCATATCGAAATAGCCATGGCGTGCGATTTGTGCAAGCATGTGATCAAAAAAGGGAATGCCTGTATCGATCGTATGCTTTCCAGAACCATCAAGATCCAGATGAACCTGAATTTCAGTTTCTTTTGTGGTTCTCTGAATTGTAGAAGTTCTGCTCATCGGGGTCTGACTGTATCAGTTTGCGGCTTTTGATGCAGGCTGGAATCCTTTGGAACCATTGTCGCCAACACTCCTGCTCTCGTTACTGAATTTGGTTTTCTTTTCTTGCAATTTTTGCTTCGGTTCCAACACGCCAACAAACTCAACGAGGGTGTTGCACATGCTTTCTGGATCCAGTTTCAGATTTTTACGAATGATCGACGGCGCACCATGTTCAATGACAGCATCTTTTACGCCAATACATTTGACCTCGGTTTTGCCACCCGCATCGGTTTCATGCAAGGCTTCCAGAACGGCACTGCCAAATCCACCCATGACCGAATGCTCTTCAATCGTAGCGATTCGTCCGGTTGAAACAGCAAATTTAAAAATAAGTTCCTTGTCCACAGGTTTCGCAAAACGCGCGTTGATGACAGCGGCAGAAATATTCTTTTTAGCCAACAGGTCAGCTGTTTTCATAGCAGGCTCAACCATGTGCCCAAAAGCAAAGATGGCGAGATCCGTTCCTTCACGCAGAACCTCACCCTTGCCTATTTCAAGGGCTTTCATTTCTTTATCCATTTTCACGCCCAGCCCCGAACCCCGGGGATAACGCAAGGCGACGGGACCTTGATGATAAACAGCCGTATGCAACATATGCCGCAATTCGTTTTCGTCCTTTGGCCCCATGATGACCATGTTGGGCAGGGTTCTCAGATAGGCAATGTCATAAAGTCCCTGATGTGTTGCGCCATCTTCACCCACGATGCCAGCACGATCGAGCGCAAAGGTCACCGACAGATTCATCAGACAAATATCGTGAACCACCTGATCGTAAGCACGTTGCAAAAAGGTTGAGTAGATAGCGGCAACGGGTCGCAATCCTTCGATCGACAAAGCACCCGCAAAAGACACGGCCTGCTGTTCTGCCATACCCACATCAAAAGTACGCCCTGGAAAAACCTTTCCAAACTCGCTGATCCCTGTACCATCGGGCATCGCCGCCGTTATGCCAATCACTTTTTCGTCTGCCTTTGCAAGCTCTATCAGAGCGTTGGCGAAAACAGAGGTGTAAGTGGGCGGAGCTTTTTTTGTTGCGAGAAATTTTCCCGTTTCAATATTGAAAGGCTTTGCACCATGCCAGACATCGGATTTCTCTTCGGCCACGTTGTAGCCTTTACCCTTGCGAGTAATAACATGAACGAGAGTGGGGCCTTTCAAACTCTTGATGCTGTTGAAACAGTCGATCAAGCTATCGGTATTGTGCCCGTCTACAGGGCCGACATAGCGGAAACCCAGATCTTCGAACAGGCGACCGGGAATGAACACTCCTTTTATAGCCTCGTCCAAACGGTGAGCATAGCGGGAGATATCTTTTCCAATCCCTGGAATGGCGAGCAGGAGATCATCGATTTCCCGCTTGATTTTTGTCATCACTTGACCGGTCATGATCTGGCTCAAATGCGCGGACATGCCGCCGACATTTTCCGAAATAGACATTTCGTTATCATTGAGGATAACGATCATGTCATTTTTCGCATGGCCTGTGTAGTTCAGACCTTCAAAGGCCATTCCAGATGTCATGGAACCATCTCCAATGACAGCAATGACGGAATTATCCTGTTTATTCAGATCACGCGCCTGAGCAAATGCGCTCGCCGCCGTGATGGACGTACCACCATGACCACAATTCCAGTGATCGTGCTCACTTTCATCGCGATGCGTGAAGCCGCACAAACCTTTGTACTGGCGCAAGGTATGAAATCGACTCTTGCGGCCGGTCAATAACTTGTGCACATAGGACTGATGCCCCACATCCCAGATGATTTTATCCACCGGACTGCTGAACACATAATGCAGAGCCAGGGTCAACTCCACCACACCAAGATTAGAGGAGAGATGTCCCCCGGTCTGGGAAATGGTGTCGAGCAACATCGCCCGAATTTCCTGAGCTACTATGGGAAGTTCTTCACGTTTGACCTTTTTGAGGTCTTCGGGACTATCTATATTATCGAAAAGCTTATTCACGGGGTACCCAATCAATAAGTTCTTTGTACAAAAAATTGAGCAATATCCCTCAAGGGATCGGCTCGTTCATCAAAACTTTCCAGACAGGAAATACTTTCTTCAACCAACAGCTGGGCTTTTTTTCGCGACTCTTCCAAACCATACAAGGCTGGATAAGTTGCCTTGCCTCTTTCAAGATCGCTACCAACGTCTTTTCCCAACTCTTTTTCGTCAGCAACAATATCCAAAATATCATCTACAATTTGAAAAGCCAGCCCGATATGCGCCCCATATCGCGACAATGCCGCCAGAGATTCGGGTTTCGCCCCGCCAAGCATCGCACCTGTTCTAACACAAATTCGTATCAAAAAACCCGTTTTATAAACGTGGATATATTCCAACGTTTCAGGATCAATCGTTTTCCCCTCAGACTCAATATCAACAACCTGCCCTCCGATGGTGCCAGCCGAACCAACAGCATGAGCCATTTCGTTCGCGGCTTTCAAAACCACATCTGCAGGAACAGAATGCATCAATCCAGAATGAGTCATCAGGTGAAATGCCTTAGTCAACAATGCGTCGCCAGCCAAGATGGCAATGGCCTCACCAAACACTTTGTGATTCGTCGGTTTCCCTCTGCGCAAATCGTCGTCGTCCAGAGCTGGAAGATCGTCGTGAATAAGCGTATAAGCGTGAATCAACTCGGCGGCAACCGCAAAAGGTAGGACTTTCTGCCGATCTCCTCCAACGGCCTCAGCCGCCGCCATCAAAAGGATTGGTCGCAAGCGCTTCCCGCCAGCAAGGGCACTGTAGCGCATCGAGCGGTGAATGCTCTCAGGAAACTCTTTTTCCCCTGGCAATAATTCATCAATCGCCTGGTCAACAACCCTTTTGCCTTCAGCAAAATATTCCTTTATCGACACAAGCAAGCAACCATTATTTTCTGGATTCCAAAATACCGTAAGCCTAGAGCTATTACCCCTGAAATACTACCATAAAATACAGGATCGTCAACCATATTCCCCTCAAATACAAAAAAAGAAAGTCGCTGATTTTATAATGATTTACGACCTCCTTCTGCCGTTTGCCTCAAGCCTTGCTTGCGAGGGATTCATTTTTCAGGCATTCCCAAAGACCTCAGCACTTACTGACAACGGCATAATACACAAAGGTATTTTTAGATATACTTTTTCAAACGATTGATTTGAAAAAATACAGCTTGCAGCACAATCCCATATTTCAAAGGCAGGCTTCAAGTTTTCCATAGAAATGATTTCATCAAAGCAAAAGCAATAGGATTGGGAATTTTTCTAGGGCTGGAGACCAACCAAAAATCCTCTGTCACACCTTCCAGAGGACCGATTTTAATGAGCTTTCCTTCCTTTACAAGTTCTTTACCGGCAAATTCCGGCAAGGGGATCAAACCCATGCCCTCAGCTCCAAGCAGTTTCTGGATACTTGTGTCCTGAGTTTCAACAACAACATCGACCGCAATATTATTGATTCTAAAAAAGTGATTCAAATCATGTCTCAGCTTGCTATGAAACGAAGGCATGATAAACGGCTGGACTTGCAATGACTTGGGGAACTTTTTCCTTAATGGTTTATATTTTTTTGTGGCAAAAATTGAAATGGGATTTTTGACCAACAGACGCGAAAAATAAAGATTTTCGTTGCTGATCGCGGGTGGAAAGTTTGAAAGAACCAAATCAATTCGATGCGCCTGCAACTCTCGAAACAGATAATCTCCCTCACCCTCCAGGACTGTGATTGTACAGGGACTGGTCTCTTGAGCCGAATGGATGAGTGCCTGCACAAGACTCTTGGGAACGCTGTCAAGCGCACCCAGTTGCAAGTGCGTCCGCCTCGTAAAAGTTCCATCCTTCATGACCTCCATCAACTCATTGCCCAGAGTAAAAATCTGGTTGGCATAGTCCAGCACCAGCTCGCCCGCCTCTGTGAGCATGAGCCTGCGGCTTTGCCTTTTAAACAAATCCTGATTCAAAGATTCTTCGAGACTTTTGATCTGAGTGCTGATCGTCGGTTGCCCGATCCTCAGCTTCTTTGAGGCATTCTTGATACTGCCTTCTTTCGCGGTGACCCAAAAATGATAGAGATGATGATAATTCAGCCAAATCATACGCACACCTTATCTATTGAAAAAATCGAAGTATTTTCTATATATTATCGAATATTAATAATTTTATTTTTAGACTAGCATTAGATCATGTATTTGAAAATATAAAATCAACAGGTCGAGAATATTTACCAAATTCTCATGCGGCTGGGGTGCTACTCCTACTCCCTTCTCCATGCACCCCAGCCCCTCCTTTTTTTATAGATGGATGTGAGCGTTTTGATTTTTTACCACAAAGGGAAATACTTTCATCTTGAAGCGATACAGCCCTGCGGGTGGCAACGGAGTGCTTCGATTTTTGGTGAAGGCCTCGCGCTTCTAATTAGCAAACTCAATTGTCAGAGCTCTCCGCTTTACCGAAATTAAAAAAATACAGAATTTTAACAGTCTTGAATTTTGTGAAACAAACTCCAGGCACTTCTGGAAAATTAAAAAATTTCTTTTTATGAAGGATAAAATGATGTCTAAACAGTTGGATATAATTTACACAAAAGTCGATGAAGCACCTCAACTTGCAAGCGGTTCTTTTCTACCAATCATCCAGTCTTTTGCGAAAGCCGGGGGAATCCATGTCGGCGAGAAGGACATTTCACTGGCAGGAAGAATTATTTCTCAATTTCCAGAAAGACTCAAACCGGAACAGCGACAAGACGACGATCTTTCATTGTTAGGTGAGATGGTGCTCAAGCCCGATGCGAATATCATCAAGCTTCCAAATATCAGCGCTTCTGTCCCTCAAATAAAAGCGGCAATTGCAGAATTGCAAGCCCAGGGCTACAACCTTCCTGACTACCCTGAAGATCCTAAAAATGATGAAGAGAAAGACATTAAAAATAGATACGATAAAACCAAAGGCAGTGCCGTCAACCCGGTATTGCGACAAGGGAACTCAGACCGCAGGGCGTCGGTTTCTGTTAAAAATTACGCCAAAAGCAATCCCCATAAAATGGGCAAGTGGTCCAAGGACTCTAAAACCAATGTTGCCACGATGAAAAGTGGCGATTTTTGCTCCAATGAAAAATCTGTAACGATCACTGACAAAACAGCCGGTGCTGGAAGGATCGAATTTGTCGGCACCGACGGGGCTATCACCGTTTTAAAAAATAAAATCATGTTTGAAGCGGGCGATGTTGTGGATTCCACAAAAATGAGTTGTTCGGCTTTACGTGACTTCATCAAGGAGCAAATTGCAGTCGCAAAAAAAGACGGCGTTTTGTTTTCATTGCACATGAAAGCCACCATGATGAAAGTTTCCGATCCCATCATATTTGGTCACGGCGTCACGGTATTCTTTGAAGACGTGTTTAAAAAGCATGAAAAACTGTTCAACGAATTGGGCGTCAATCCCGGCAATGGACTCGGCGATGTATATGCCAAGATCAAGGATTTGCCAGCGGATAAACAGGCAGAAATCGAAGCGGACATCAAAACCTGCATTGCAAATGGCCCTGATATGGCGATGGTAGACTCGGACAAGGGAATCACCAATTTACACGTTCCCAGCGATATCATCATTGACGCTTCTATGGCCGCGGCGATTCGAAACTCTGGGAAGATGTGGGGTCCAGATGGCAAGGAACATGACACGCTGGCCTTGATTCCCGACAGCAGTTACGCCGGGATTTATCAATCGGCTATAGATTTCTGCAGAGATAACGGCGAATTTGATCCCACCACCATGGGAACCGTTCCCAACGTCGGTCTGATGGCAGAGAAGGCAGAGGAGTACGGCTCGCATGACAAAACGTTTGAAGCCACTGCCAAAGGTTCGATTCGTGTGGTGGATGCCTCGGGCAATACGTTGATGGAACACAATGTGGAATCCGGGGATATCTTCCGGGCTTGCCAAGTCAAAGACATTGCCATCAAAGATTGGGTCAAGCTGGCTGTTTCCAGAGCGAGACTTTCTGAGACTCCAGTTGTTTTCTGGCTGGATAAAAATCGGGCGCACGATGCGCAATTGATTGAGAAGGTTAATCTTTATTTGAAAGACCACGACACTGCCGGTCTGGATATTCAAATCATGTCCCCTGTGGATGCGATGAATCATTCTCTCAAACGCGCCAAAGCAGGCCAGGACACCATATCTGCTACCGGCAACGTTTTGCGGGATTACCTGACCGACCTGTTCCCGATTCTTGAACTAGGAACCAGTGCCAAAATGCTCTCCATCGTTCCTCTTATTAATGGTGGAGGATTGTTTGAAACGGGAGCGGGCGGCTCCGCACCCAAGCATGTCCAGCAGTTTGTAAAGGAAGGACATTTGCGATGGGAATCTTTGGGAGAGTTTCTAGCACTTTCAGAATCTCTCGCACACCTGGGTCGAACAACCAACAATCCAAAGGCTCTGGTACTGGCAGAAACTCTGGACAGTGCGACTGGAAAACTGATGGAAAATAAAAAGTCTCCCGGTCGCGATCTGGGTGAACTGGACAATGCGGGCACTCACGTTTTTGAAACGCTTTATTGGGCGCAAGAACTGGCCGCGCAAAATAAGGACGCAGAACTCAAAAATCGTTTCACTCCAATTGCAAAAACATTGGAAGAAAAACTGGACACCGTTTTTAATGAAATGAATGCTTCCAAAGGACAATCCAAAGATATCGGCGGCTATTATCGCCCCGACCCCAAAAAGGTTGATGCGGCGATGCGCCCAAGTTCTACTTTCAACGAGTTATTGAATCAACTGTGAATCAATATCCATTTTTCCCGGCAGGAAGTTTTCTGCCGGGAAAAATTCGTTTTATTAGCATGAATTTGTTAAAAATACCGTCCATCTAAAAATTTTCATTGCTTTGACAGGATAAACCCTCAATAATTTGCCTAAGACCCAAAGGAATCCTGAAAAAGCATACAAAATGTGAAGATTCTAGGTGTTTCCCTCTTGTATCGAAAAATGATGCCAATAGATTGTCTGCATATCTGCGACTTACAGGAAAAACACCTACATCAAAATCGAACAAATCCAAGATTCCATTCCAACTTTATTTGTAACAATTCATTGATATCGGGATATTTTTCTATAGACCTGCATAGGTATCTTGTTAGCATGCTTTTTATTTGCTTATAAGACGAGAACCGCATTTAAATCTCACTGATGAAACGACCTTTAATATATGAAATGGTTCCAATACAATAAGTCAAATTTAAAAGGCGACCTTTTCGGAGGTATCACAGCGGGCATTGTTGCTTTGCCTCTGGCTTTGGCCTTTGGAGTTCAATCGGGGATGGGTGCCGTTGCAGGTCTTTACGGTGCCATCGGCCTCGGAATATTTGCCTCTGTTTTTGGTGGCACGAAGACACAGATCAGCGGTCCTACAGGGCCGATGACGGTTGTGTCCAGTCTGGTCATCCTCACCGCCATTGAAAGTACAGGCAGTCTTGATAAGGGTTTGGGACTTGTCCTCGCGATTTTCATACTGGCGGGAGCCTTATTGGTCATTTTCGGTTTATTCAAGCTGGGCTCCTACATTCAGTACATCCCCTACCCTGTGGTGTCCGGTTTCATGACCGGAATCGGGGTCATCATCATCGTTTTTCAAATCTTCCCGATGATGGGGCAGAAATCTCCATCGAGCATCATGGGCGTATTCACGGCACTTCCTACAGCCTTTGCGGGCCTGAATCTGGATGCCTTGATCCTGACATGCGCGACGATAGCCGTCATTTATACTTTTCCCAAAATCACCAAACTGATACCAAGCCCCCTTGTGGCTTTATTAGCGGTATCGAGCATCAGCTCCTGGGTAGGATTGAACGTGCCTTTGATAGGGCATATTCCCGAAGGATTGCCTGAATTTCATTTGCAAAAACTGACATTCTCCGGCATGGATCCGGGCCTTCTGATCAAACTGGCCCTCACGCTGGCGTTGCTGGGAGCTATCGATTCGCTTCTGACATCCATGATCGCGGACAACATCACTAAAACAAAACATAACAGCAACAAGGAATTGATCGGACAGGGAATCGGCAATATGTTTGCGGCCTGCATCGGCGGGCTTCCCGGTGCGGGAGCAACCATGCGCACGCTGGTGAACATCAATTCCGGCGGTCGCACACCGCTTTCCGGTGTGGTGCATGGCCTTGTGCTTTTACTCATCCTCATGGGATTGGGAGTCTATGCCGCGCAAATTCCCCTGGCCGTTCTTTCTGGGATCTTAATCACTGTCGGGGTTGGTATCATTGACTATAAAGGCATCCGTCATATCAAGCACGTGCCTATGTCCGACTCGGTGGTGATGATTCTCGTACTGGTCTTGACGGTTTTTGTCGATCTCATACAAGCCGTCGCCGCCGGGATGATTCTTGCATCCGTTCTATTCATGAAACAAATGAGCGATGTGGTCACACGGGAACTGAAAATTTCCTCTTTGAGCACTTACCGAAAAGAACTTCCCTGGCAGGATGAGCACATCCCCACGGAAATCATAGACAAGATCTATGTCAAACACCTTGACGGCCCGCTTTTTTTTGGATTTGCTCCAGCCTTTCAAGACGTGACGAAAACGCTTCCCAATATCAGAGTCGTGATTTTTCGCATGGAAAAAGTACCTTATGTGGATCAAACCGGCTTGTATTCCCTTGAAGAAGTTATCCGCTCATTAGAAGCAAAGGGAATCGCTATTCTTATGACGGGTTTGCAACACCAACCCTTGCGAATGCTGAAACGAATCAATCTGATACCAGGATTGATTCCCGAACCGTATCACTTCAAATCATTTGCAGATTGTATGGCTTGGCTGGAAGAAGAGTTGTTGGATCGTAAAATCGATAAAATGCATATGTTCTTTGACGAATTGGATGAGGCTAATAAAAAGCACCGGCTCATTCCTCAATATCGGCTTTGACAAACCTGTGCATTTTCTTGATGGATTTGATTGTGAAGTCAATCGGCCTTCTGCGATGCAGGAAGAGACAATGTTTTGCATATGATAGAAATGTTAAAAGTATCAACACTAATACTTCAACCCAAAACCACAGACGGCTCCATCATCATTGCCGGCGGGTTTTATGATTTAGATTCCGGTGCCGTAGAGTGGCTGATTGGTGAGTAAATCCAGCGGATTTTGAATCGAATAATCTAGAGGAGCGGAGATGTTAAAGTTTCAGGATTTGAAAATAGGGAAAAAAGTTGGCTTAGGGTTTGGGATCATCGTATTCATTTTAATGGGGGTGGTGTTATCGACCATTCAACAGGTGAGAACTATGGAAAAAATCACCAAACGGGTCGTTGATCTCAGAACCCCCACCGCACACGCCAGTCTTATGATGCTGAACGGTATCAACCATTCCCTCGCGTCCCTGCGTGCCTGGATACTTTTAGGCGATCCCAAGTACAAAGAAGGAAGAGCCCAGGCCTGGACAGAACAAATTGATCCTTCACTCGCAGAGATGCATCGACTTGCACCCCATTGGACGGAAGCTGAAAATCAGACTCGCCTGATGGCCATCGAAAAAGAGATGGATGCGATCAAAAATTTCCAGCAGAAGATTGAAGACATTGCTCAAACCCCGGAAAATTCTCCTGCGCGAAAAATTCTCTTTGAAACCGCAGAACCTATGGGAAAGAATATCGTCTCCATCGTTTCTAAAATGATGGCTATGGAAATGAATGTTCAAATTTCGCCAGAACGAAACAAAGTGATAGGAATACTCGCCGCGGTTGAAACCACGGCAAGTCTCGCATTGGAAAGATCCGAAGAATTTCTGATGTCGGGAAAACAAGAATTTAAAAATGAATCATTAGAAAACTGGCGGAAAAATAAAGCACAGATGGAAGAGTTACAAAAACATAAATCACTTTTCACTGAGCAACAGTCCAAACTTTATAAAACATTGGAGATATCCATCGAAAAATTGAGTTCTTCGCTGGAAGAAATCATCCGCATCCGATCCGGCGATGAGTGGAACCTCGCCAATCATTGGCTGGAAACCCAGGCGGCTCCCACGGCATCCAAAGTTAAAGCGATGCTCAACGAAATGACAAAGCTTCAAGAGCAACTTTTGGAAAATGATGTCGCCGAAATTTCCAGCCGTACCCATTTTTTAATCACCCTTCTGATCGCATTATTTTTTGCGGCGGCACTGATAAGTGGACTTTTGGGAGCTAAAATCACTCGCTCGATCAGCCAACCCATCAAAGACATCGGTGAGCTGGCAAGCCAGCTGGCACAAGGCAAATACAGGAAAAAACGCTTGCCGTCTCATGCAGAAAATGAATTGGGTGTCCTTAGCACCAGTTTCAATAAACTTCTTGACCAAATTCAGGATGACAAATCGACCCACATTAAAAAATAATTTTAAAAATCTATTAACTCGAATCACCGACTAGCGGGAATAAGGGAATACACTCTGCCTCCATAAAAATACAGATATAGAATCATTCCAGTTAATTTACACTTGTATTTAATCTGGAGGCTTGAGCTCGAAAAATTTCTTCAGCACACCACAACTGTAAATTAAAATCGACCCACCGAAAAAAAATCTTCGAAAGAATTGAATTTACTACCGTTTTATTAGTATTTTTGGTAGCCTGAATCACTAAAAAATATCGAAACTATGAGGCTACGCGTCAGTTAAAAGATATCTCTAAAAAATCACTTTGCGTCTTCGAGTCTACCTGTTCTTGTTTTCAGGGCCCCTTGAAACAGAGATATCTTAAAGTCAGAAAGGACTTTTTATGCACGAATCTCTTGTTACTTCCTGGGTAGGTCAATTCTCATTGATCTGCTTTCTTCTCGCTTATACTTTGGTCGTTTTTGAAGAAAAACTTCACCTGAGAAAATCCAAACCCGTCGTCCTGATAGGTTGTTTCATGTGGATGTTGATTGGGATCTATGAGGCAGGACACGGTGGCGGACACGCCCACGAATTTGTCGAAGAACTCATCGCTGAAATTGGAGAATTGTTCTTTTTTCTTCTCGTAGCAATGACTTATATCAATACTCTGGATGACAGAAATGTTTTTCAAGTCCTTCGCGCCAACTTACTGAAAAAAGGTTTTGGCTTTCGCAAATTATTTTGGGCGACAGGGGGTATCACATTCCTTCTTTCACCTCTTGCCGATAACCTGACCAGTGCCTTGTTGATGTCCACTGTCGCTCTGGCCTGTAGTGCCGGTAATGGTAAATTCATTGTTCCTGCATTTGTGAACATTGTCATTGCGGCCAACGCAGGCGGCGCATGGAGCCCTTTTGGAGACATCACCACGCTGATGGTATGGACCTCTGGAAAAGTCCAGACAATGGAATTCGCCTATCTATTGCTTCCCTCGGTTGTGAATTGGGCAATTCCTGCTCTCATCATGTATCAATTCATTCCCGACGAATATCCACCTCCTTCCAAAGCCGAAGTAGCACTGAAACCTGGAGCAAAAGTCATCATCGCGCTTGGAATCCTCACAGTCGCCACAGCCGTATCCTTTCACCAGTTCCTGCACCTGCCCCCCTTTATGGGCATGATGATGGGGCTTGGCCTGCTCATGTTTTACTCTTACTACCTGAAGAAATGGGGCGAGACAGGATGGCTCAATGCGATGGAATCCGATGAAATGCGCCAGGCTCATCCCCGCATGGATATTTTCAAAAAAGTCGAAACTGTCGAGTTTGACACTCTGCTCTTCTTTTTTGGTGTGCTCACCGCGGTCGGTGCCTTGCAATACCTGGGTCATCTTGCACTTGCGAGCTCCGTCTTATACGAATCCATAGGTGCCACCACATCCAACATCGTGATCGGCATACTCTCAGCAATCGTTGACAATATTCCCGTCATGTATGCCGTATTGAAAATGGATCCCGCGATGGGACTCGATCAGTGGCTTTTGGTCACTTTGACGGCTGGCGTGGGTGGCAGTTTGCTTTCCGTAGGCTCCGCCGCAGGAGTCGCCGTCATGGGTGTGGATCGTAAAAATTACACATTCATGTCGCATTTAAAATGGGCACCTGTCATTGCTCTCGGCTACATTGCAAGCATTGTCACATGGTGGTTCGTGACCACAGGACTGAGATAAACAGCAACAGACGGCGGGTGTGATCACCCGTCGTTAAACCTGAGTGGCTTGATTTCGTAAATACAGATCCAATTTTTTGAGGAAGGGGGAACCCTGTTCCCCCTTCGATTCAATTCGTACACCCATCTACAGAAACACCTCAAACATTTCGGTGGAAAAGAATTTCAGTTTCTATTAAAGAACCCTAAGGTTGAACGGGGATGATCTTTTGAAAAACTCTATTCACAGCGGGCTTCGCCAGCTTCCATCGCAATTCCCCCTCCTCCCTTGTTTCTTTGGATTTTTGAGTGGCATCGGCCTGGCTTACGCCGAATTTCGTGATTACCTCATCGCTCCGGGCATCTTTCCTCTTTTTCTTCTTTCCTGTGGTGTCTATTTAGCACTCATCTCATCACGACAGCGCAAACACCTGTACGTCGGTGGCGTGTTGCTCTTGGGAGTCATCGGCTATTTTCAAGCTCAGAGGGTCTTGCCCGAAAATCATATTCATCTGCAAATGCAAGAAGGTAGCTATGCACAAGTCGAAGGGATTGTCTGGGCAAATCCTTTTCACGAAAAAAACCGGACCGTTTTCAACGTTCATCTGCAACGCGTTGCCTACGACGGTGAATGGCGTAATGTAACAGGAACCGCACAGATATCCTTATATACAAAAACGCCAACACACTGGAAAGCGGGCGACCTTCTGCGATTCAAAAAAATAAAGTTAAAGCAACCCCGCAATTTTAAAAATCCGGGACGCTTCAACTACCAACGTTTTCTTCGCCTGCATGGCATTGATGTGACTGCCGGACTCTCGAAACCCGATGCCATAGAAAAAATCGGCGTCGCCCCTCTCCCGTTCTGGATCAACTTGCGTGAAAAAATTCGGGAAAAAATTTATATATCAATCGAGACTCATTTATCCAATCAAGAAAGTGCCCTGCTCCGCGCCATGGTATTTGGTGATAAAAGCGGTCTGTCAGAAGAATTGAAAGAAGCTTTTGCCAGCACAGGCATCGGACACCTCACCGCCGTATCGGGTCTTCATATAGGATTTGTCGCGGGATTCAGCTTGCTGTTATTTCGACCCATTGCCTTCAGCCTGTTATGGCGGTGGTTTCCCGTTCAAGCGCGGAACGGAATGGCACCCAAACTTTCAGCCCTGCTGGCCATCGTTCCCGTATTCCTTTACATGCTTTTGGCCGGTGACAAATCATCTGCCCTGCGTGCCGGATTCATGGTACTTGCGGTCTTGCTCGCATTGTTGGCAGATCGCGAAAAAAGTGCCGGCAATGCTCTTCTACTGGTCGCATTTCTGATCCTGCTCAAAAATCCTGAAGTGATTCTCGATGCCGGATTTCAAATGTCCTTCATGGCCGTCGTCTGTATTTTATTCGTCCTGCAACAGATTTCCCAGCGCGAACGCGATGCAATCGATCGCATGGGAGAGCCGAAGGGACTGGATCGCTGGTTGGGATTGCACATGGCAGACGACCCAGATCATTCCAGAATGCAAAAATTTTCAATGCAGGCCTTCCGTCTTTTTTCAGCCAGCACCCTCATTTCACTGGCCGCGATTCTAGGAACGCTCCCGATCGTCCTGTTCCACTTCCATCGCATCAGCCTGTCGGGTTTTCTGTTGAATCCCATCATCACCCCATTCGCCTCCTTGTTGATCCCGCTGGCTCTTGCCGTCACCTTGATCTCTGCACTTCTGCCAGCACTCGCGTTCCTGCTTTTCTGGCCGATCAAAATCATGCTCCTCCCCTTTTTGACCCTTCCACTTTTGATATCAGAAAAACCCTGGTCCGCTGTTTACGTATCTTCTCCCGGCCCGCTGTGGACGCTGTTGTGGTACGGGCTTCTATTTGCAGGAATAAAAATTTTAATGACCCGCCATCCCATTGACACAGAAGCCTCGGAAAAAAAATCATTGCTCAATCGCCGGGGACTGTTGACCGCATGGTGTATCACTGCCCTGCTTGTCATCACAGGACTGCTGTCGCCAAAGTTTTCATGGAGTCCTTCCAGTGACAAGCTCACCTTAACGTTACTGGATGTCGGGCAGGGAGAATCGATTTTCATTCAATATCCCAACGGTCAAACCATGATGATCGACGGCGGCGGATTTTATAAAAATTCATTGGACGTCGGCAAGCGGATCATCGCTCCGTTTCTATGGGATAATCATGTAACAAAAATCGATTATATGATCGCCAGCCATTCCGACAACGATCATATCAGCGGTCTGGAATCGTTGATTGACCTGTTCCCCGTCGGCCAGGTTCTCGCAGTCGTCGATCCCCAGTTCAGGCAAACACGTCGCGCGCGTGAATGGGTCGCAAAAGCAATTAACAACGGCGCAAGCTCAATGCCACTGGACATCGGTCGCCCCATACAAATAGGTGAAGCCCGCATCACTCCTCTGCACCCTGATACAGATTATCGGCAACAGTTGAGAAATTCGCCCGATTCACACATTGCCAACAACCTGTCCATTGTCCTGAAACTGGAATATCGTGAGTTCAGCATCCTGCTGACAGGAGACATCGAAAGCGATGCGGAAGACTATCTCAGAACTATAAAGGCACCTGTGCAGGCAGACTTCTTGAAAGTTCCGCACCACGGCAGTAGATATTCCAGTTCGTCCAAATTTATCGACCAGGTCGCACCCAAAGCCGCTCTGTTCTCCAGTGGATATCTCAACCGCACCCGACATCCTCACCCCGAAACCCTGCGTCGTTACGAGAGATCAGGCGTCCGGCAATGGCGGACCGATCTCGATGGAGCCATCACTCTGTCCACCGATGGAATAAAAACAGAAATAATTTCGCATCCCGATTTATAATGGAATTTGTATTTCACGAGACAAATCCCTTGCAATGAAATACCGCGAACATGTCAGGCAAAGGATGTGCATTGACAAGCCCGTCCAATGAATTTATATAATGTAGGCAAAACAACTCAAGCAACCCGCCTGTTTTTTTTAAGGCATTTTTTCAATCGCTCTTGACGATGCGTCTGTCTTGAAAATACAAGCTTGAGAATAGACATCGAGCAACCTGCCAGAGAGAAGCAACAAAATATGACCATGGACATCAATCCTTATACAAGTGCTCCCTGGAGAGTACTGCTGGCGGACCCCAGTCTCGAATTGCAGTCGCAGACCCGTTCAAACCTGGATCTGGAATACGCCGTATATACAGCGGAAAATGGTCTGGATGTTCTGGAGACTTATCAACAAGAACGTCCTGATTTGCTTGTATTGGCCGTCGATCTACCCAAATTGGACGGATACGAAACCTGTAAAAAAATCAAAGGAATTTGTGGTCGTCGATTTGTTCCCGTCATCTTTGTTTCCGAGGCGGGGGATATGTCGAGTGTTAAGAAGGGATTTCTTTCAGGCGGCGAAGATTTTCTTTCCAAACCCTACAATCCCGAAGAGTTGAGCATCCGCGTTCATGCCGCTCTGCGCACCAAAAAGTTGTATCTGCAACTCATGAAAGCCTATGAGTTGATTGATCGGGAGCGCGATACCCTGGCGGATATTCAACGCAAATTTTTGTCCGCTCCACCAGAAATTCCAGGGCTTCAGTTTCACGCCCAGTATCAACCTTCCTCTAAAGCAGGGGGGGACTATTACGATTTCATACAAATCGACAAAGACCATCTGGGAGTTCTCACCGCAGACGTTTCCGGGCATGGGATACCTGCCGCGATCATCATGGCCATGAAGCGCATCCTCTTGCGATCTTTTCTGTCCCAGCAAAGGTCGCCCTCCAAAACACTTGAAGCTCTGAATGAGATTCTATTCAACAATTTAAAAACCGGACATTTTATCACCGCCTTTTACGGTGTCATCCACCTGCCAACCCGCGTCATGACCTACTCTTCCGCAGGGCACTGCCCACCGTACCTTATCAATTACGATAACGGAGAAGTTCGGGAACTTAAAAGTGAAAAGGGCTTTCCCTTGATGATCCTGCCCAACAATCCCATGGATGAGTCCAAAGTACAGATTGCGCACAACAGCAAGCTCGTTTTGTATACGGATGGAATCATTGAAGCAAGAAACGCGGCAGGTGAAGAATTTGGAAGGAAACGATTTGTAGAAACACTGATGAAATTTGGAGCGAACCGCAACGCCGACGCATTGGGATTGGAAATCATCAAAACAGTGAAAGATTATATCCAGGACGTACCTTTCAACGATGACTACACGCTGGTGGTACTGGGAATCGAATAAGACCCAAACCTGCCTTCGTCACTTGATGGCAAGCCGTAACCCGAAGGTGAAATCAGGCGACGGTATCCTTCGTCTCGGTTTCATCAAACATAAAAACGATGTGGTGTTTGTTGACCGCGAGGAATTTGACCTCAGACATAAGCTTTCCTGTCGCCGCATCGTGTACCGAAGCATCGGTGACCGCGACAAAAGTCTCATTGCTTGTGTTCAATAAATCCAACAAACGACCGCCTGGCATCTTTGCAAGATGGCCTTCAATACGTTCATTGGTGGTGCGAACCACCACTTTTACCAGATCTTTTGTAAGGTGCGAATAATAACCCATTTCTGTCCTCTTAAAAATGCTCAGCGTTTGTATTCGTAAATTGTACTCGCCGACCGTCCAAAAATCCAATAAAACAGCACCCCCGCTCATGAATAAAAAAATAAAATTCCCCATTCGCTTGCAAGGTACCGATGGCATTCGCCGCGAGATTCGGCACTCTAAAGAGATTGTCCCTGCGGTGAGCCCACAAGAGGCTTTTCTCGAACAAGGATTCCTCACCGAAGAGTTTATGGAACTCTACGCCTATGCGCAGGTTTCATTATGGCTTGAAAAAAATAACTGCGCCCCTGGAAGGGGTGTCGTCGTGGGCTGGGACCCGCGCGATCCGTCTCAGATTTTCACCCGAGCGGTTGTGCAAGGCATTCGCCGAGCGGGTGCATCCGCCTGCATTCTGGGTATCGTCCCGACGCCTCTGGTTCCTCTCTACATGGTTTATGCCGAGGCGATGGGCGGGCTCATGGTCACCGCGTCACACAATCCACCCGATCAAAACGGGATAAAAATTTTCAATGCCTATCGCGGATTGAAACCCTTTCCCTTGAATGACGAAGAATTATCACGCCGTATTCTTGAGCTCGATTATAAAATCATCCGAAAACTTCCGCTTGCAGGACGCAAGCTCGACCATCGAAAATCCGCATTGGAATTATTCCGACGTTTCTCGCTGGCACCTGAAAATTCCTGGATCGCTCCTGACTCCGTTCAACAAAATTTCTTTAAAAATACACTGCTGGTGGTCGATCCCGCCAACGGCTCGCTTTCAGGTCTCGCCGCTGAAATTTTTCGCACGGCAGGATTCAGTAACGTCTACGAACTCAACGGCGGCGAAGGCGAAGTCAACAGTGGCGGCGGGGTCGCCGATCTCGAAGGCTGGAAAACGATTTCCTCGCAACAGGCCAAACGTTCGGGTCCCTTCTTCAGTCACAAAGCGGTGCGCAAACTTTTTGAATTGGGACGCAAACACAAAGCGCGTCTGTTGAAAGGAACTTTGCGCCTCTGGGGCGCGGTTTTCGATGCCGATGCAGATCGTTTTTACAAATTGGAATACTGTGCCGACAGGGATTGCCTGCATGTATTGGGCGGCGACGACACGGCTTTCATCCAATCCCGGAAATTACTCGCATTCAAATCTCATGCGGACACGCTCCCCTTTTTTTTCAATACAGTGGAAAGCGATCTCAACGTGAGTGCCGCGGTAGAAAAGCGCGGTCTGTGCCCACAAATGACAGCAGTGGGAGACAAATGGATTCAACACAAATTCGCGCTGTCTCTGATTGAAAAGCGAATACTAAAATTGAAGCAAGAATCTAAAAAAATATTTTCACCGACTCTGGATAAGGAATGGAAACGACTGCGATCTGGCAAAGAACTTCCCGATGTCTATCGCCTGCAAGCTTTTGAAAATCGTCTCGATCGACTCGAGCAACCGGGAACGCAAGTCTGCATTCCCCCTTCGCTGGCTTTGGGAAGTGAGGAAACGGGACACAACATCACATTGGGAACTCTGGTCAAAAAGAATGGCACAGCCGTTCCCGTATTTTTCGGCAATGGATTGAAAAGTGCGCTCAATACTTTTGCCTGCGAAGGCGAGGGAATTGCCCCTTGGAAATTTCGTCCCGGATTCAAAAAAACTCTCTACACTTATCATATCAAAAAAGAATTATTTTCGCAGAATTCACCCCTCTGGCGGAAGGTCAAAGCGGAAGTCCTCCAGCTTGCTAAAACACTGGGATGGGATGCCAAAATCAAGAAGTTTCCCGAGGATACTGAAATGCTTTATTTTGAATTTTCTCTAGGTGCCCATCGTCGCGCGGCCTTGTTTGTGCGAAATTCCGGCACTGAAAACAAGATAGGGGTCAACCTGAGATGCGCCTCCTCCGATGCCGGCCCTCTGCAACAATGTGGCGAACGTATTCTGCGTCTTCTCATGGAAAATATGAAAGATTCTAAAAGCGACTGGTTCGCACTCGAACTCAGTGTTCTAAAACAGCTTTTCAAAGAAGGTCCAAAAAATGAGCAGACACTCGATATGGATTCTGGAAAACGCGGTCGCATGCTGAGTGAACTGCTCAAGCAAGGACTCATCGATCACAGCCCGAAAGGTTTGCGCATCACGACCCGTGGCAAATACCTGCTGACTTGCAAACAATCCTGAGAAAAAGTTTCAGTGAATTTTACCAAGCCCAACAAGGGCTTGCTGGTGTGTGGTTTTATATTTTGCTGCTTGCCGAAAGGCTGTACGCGCCATCTTGTTATCTCCATAGCGCAAGGCCCAGTCCCCCAGTCCCATCCAATAATATTCATTCCTCTCGCTTTGTTTTTGAGCGTGGTCCAAATACTTTTTGGCTGATACAAGAATCGCTTTATCGTGTTTCTGATCGTATTCGCCCATGCGTATCCCCGCAATGTACAGCCAGTGCAAATCGCAGGGTCGACAAAAAATTCGCGACCGTTCGAGGGCCCGAATCGCTGTGACAGGATCATTCTTTTCCAGGGCAAATTGTAAAGCCTTGTTGTAAAAATAATAATTCACCAACATCCAAAATGTGATCAGGGTAAGAACTCCGCAAAAAACAGGGAACACTTTTTTGAAGAAATTAAAACTTTTTTTCTCTTCTTTTTTTTCGGCTTTGTTGCGGCTCAAAAAATCCAGACAATATATTCCCAACGCAAAAAAGTAAATAAAAACGGGCTCGGGCCAATTGTACTCAATGAGGTTGTGCGTCAAGAATCCTATGAGCGATAGTCCCACTGCCAGTTCGGATGTTTGCGGTGGTATTTTGTCTTTCACTTGCAGTAAAAATCGCCAGACAATGAACAGCACCACTATGAAAAATAGCAGAAATCCTGCGATTCCATAATCGATCAAAGTTTGCACAAAAATATTATGCGCATGAACCACACGTGCCAATTCCGATTGAATGTGATGCGGGGTTTTTTGAATGGCGTAGCGTTCCAAATACTGTGGAAACAAAATCCTGAATGTCCAGGCCCCACTCCCGGTCAGAGGGCGATCTTTAAATATATCCCAGGCCGTTCGCCACACCACGAGGCGGATGCCCAATCCCGTCCAGAATCCGACACGGTCGCGGAAGGGTCCCAGTTCGGCCTTATGTTTTATATTTTCAAGTTCTGCTGAATCTATTTTTGAAATATCCTGGCGATAACTCAACTCCATCTGCGGAGTGGCCTGAAACAGGTTTTGACTGAATTTGTAAAATTGATCAAAATTTCTGCTTTGCAACGCACTCCCGAAAAGAAAAAAAATCAGGACAAAAACACCAAATCCGTACACTGTCCTTTTCTTCAATCCATTCTGCAAGCGGGAAACGTAATAGGTGGCAAAGAATCCCAATTCAACACAAACGGCGATCTGTCCGCCACGGGATTGACTGTAATACAAACCGCAAAACAACAATGCGCTGACACTGCCCGCAATGACCCTTGCCAGCATGGTTTTGGAAGAAAGGAGAAGATACAGGGCAATCGGCACGTGAACGACGATATAGCCGCCAAAAAAATTGGGGTTGATGAACAAGGCTGTCGCTTGGGGAAACCAGACTCCCGCCCCCGGAATATAGGGAAGATTGAGGGGTTGTAAAATTCCTATCAGGGACATGACCCCGGAATTCACAGTGACCAACCAAAAGGTGTTGATGATCTTCTGGTGCGAATTCAGGTACAGAGCCAGACCGACCAAAAATACGCAGGCCCCCAGATACCGGGTGATCAACAAAATGGAGTTGTCCATTCGGATGGAATAAAAATAGCTCCCGGCCCCCCAAAGGAAGAACAGGACCAGCCAAACCGTTGGCCCCGCAAACGAAAATCGAAAGCGTTTGTCCTTCTCTTTCCGATACGAAAGGTAGGCGAATACCAAAAAAACCAGACTCAGACTGACGCTGATACCGGTGATCTGAATGAAGCTGAACGGCAATTGTGGATGTCTGCTACCGCCAAAATGAATCCATATCAATAGCAGAAATAGAGAAAATTGGGCCATCGGATCGCAATGCAAGTATTTGGTTTAGTCAGGAAGGGAATAGTATAACATACTGAGAGAAAAAGAGTTAGCCTTACATTTGCGGATATGAGCGATGTTTGAGGTCGGCAATTATACGCAATCCCCGGCTTGGGATGGTTCACGAAAACTACTGTTTTGGTATTTGAATTAACTATTCGGGGCGGGTGGCTTTATGAACAACTTCGTTGTCAAAATAATTGATGGACATGCCCGCGTCGAGAACGATGCCTTGTCCGTTGATGCCTGAAGAGCGTGGACTCAAAAGGAAAACGGCGGTATTGGCCACTTCCGGTGTCTGCAATGCTTTTTTCCTGAGGGTCAGTTTTTCGGCGTAAAGGTAGGAGTCGATATAATTGGGAATCCCTGCGGAGGCCGAAGTTTTCAGTAATCCGGCATTGACGGAGTTGAACCGGACTTGTGAAAACGCGCTGAAAGATTTTGCAAGGAAACACAGGGAAGAATCCAGTGCGGCTTTCGCGGGAGCCATGTAGCCATAATTTTCTGCGGCCATTCGGGTACTGGAAATGGATACGGTGACGACGGAAGCCTGTGGGTCAAACAGATCTTTGAAAGCATTTGCCAGAGAGATGAGGGAATAGCAGGTGATGTCGATGGCTTGTAGAAAATCTCTTTTCCCGGTTTCGTGGAAAGGTTTCATGCCACCGCTATAGTTTGCAAAGGCGATGGAATGCACCAGACCGTGCAAGACCGGATGGGTCTTGGCGATGGCTTCGCGCAGGTTTTGAATTTCCAATTCGTTTTCAACGTCGCAAATGAACAGCGCTTCGGGGTCGATCAACCGGGACAAGGATTCCTTGCGTTTTCCCGAACGCACACTGTAGAGAACGCGCGCGCCTTCAGCTTCCAGCGTCTTGCCGATATGATAAGCGACGCTTTTTTTATTGGCGACACCGGTTACCAGTATGGTTTTGCCTTCAAGTTCCAAAAAACTCACAAGTGTTCCTCCCTGTCACTCTGCATCTTCAACGAGCATTGCTGAAAAATCGAGTGTGAGTACGGTCTTGCCTGCGACACTTGCTTTTCCTTTCAGGTACCAGGCCGATCCGGCGCGGTCTGTCAATTGCGCGTGCATCTGCAATACATCGCCGGGTCGAACGGCTCGCTTCAATTTCACATTATTGATTCTTGTCACGATCGGAATAAAATTTTCGGGCGCGTCTGATATGGCACGCATCAGCAAGGCCCCGGTCTGAAAGATGGCTTCACAAATGAGGACTCCTGGCATGATGGGTTTGCCGGGGAAGTGTCCCTTGAAAAATGCGTTCTCTGCTTCAATTTTTTTACTGGCGAGAATCCAATCGTCGCCCTGCTCGATGATTTGATCTACAAAAAGAAAGGGCTCACGGTGGGGAATGAGCTTGTGAATGGATTCGTCCATGGGTGCTTTCAAAATCAAAGACCGCCGGTGCTTTCCAACACGGCTCCAGTGATGTATGAGGCTTCCCGCGAAGCGAGAAACAGCACGCAATTGGCAACATCCTCGGCACTTCCAAATCGTTTCATGGGAATCATATCCATGTAGGCCTGTCTTTGCTCTTCGGGCAGATCGGCAATGAAATCGGTGTCGATGAATCCGGGTGAAACACAATTGACGGTGATTTTTCTGCTTGCGGTCTCTTTGGACAAGGATCGGACAAAAGCTTCCTGCCCGGCTTTGGATGCCGAATAGTTTGCCTGACCCGCAAAGCCAATTCGGCCAATGGGCGAGGTGATAACAACCAGTCGTCCGTATTTCTGGCGCGATAATTTTTGCACCGCCAGCTTGCACATATTAAAGGTTCCCGTCAGATTGGATTCGATCACGCGATTCCAATCTTCCGCTTTCATCAGCCCGACAATGGAGTCGGCGCGTATCCCGGCGCAGTGCACGAGAATCTGAAACTTTTCTCCTGCGTCTTCCAGTGTCTTGAAAAATTCTTCGGTTTTGTCGTATTGGGAAACGTCGAAACGGTGAATGCTCAAACGATCTGCATCGGCTTCATTTTCTGTGATGAAATCTTCTGCAGAGGATTGGTTGGAACGATAGGTCACAATGACGCGTGCTCCCGCCGCCAGCAGGGCCATTGCAACACCGC
The DNA here is from genome assembly GCA_002787235.1 of Nitrospinae bacterium CG11_big_fil_rev_8_21_14_0_20_45_15. Taxonomy (GTDB): domain Bacteria; phylum Nitrospinota; class Nitrospinia; order Nitrospinales; family VA-1; genus Nitrohelix. The sequence goes on along the minus strand of PCWG01000032.1, from coordinate 207,781 downwards.
GCCCTATCCCGCGGGTACCGCCGGTGACGATGGCGGTTTGACCTTCAAAGTTAAATTTCAGGTTTGAATCTTCCATAGAGGTACTGATTCTTTCGACGAATTTGTCAGGCGGAGGTGACAACCATGGATGCTTCTGTATTCAGGCTTCGAAGAAGTTTGTCAACTTCGTTGGAAACGATGACTCCGTAATTGGCGGCACCCAGCCAACCGGACATGATGATACCAACCGAACCGGTGTGAAACAAACCCTGAATTTGATTGGGTAATTCCCGGCTTACTTTCAATCCCTCAAATTTAGTCCCGAAAGACGTTCCTTTGGGGTGCAAGGTGTAGCGCTTGAAGGTGGCCGGGGTTGCGGCTTCAAAATAATCGGCAACTTTTCTTATATCGGGAACGTATTTCTCAAGAGCGTCCAAAGTGGTTTGGATCAAATCCTCTTTTTCTCTAAGGTATTCACTTTCACTCAAGTTCGACCAATCTTCATAACGGGCGTTGGTCGAAGAAACAATGGAATACCGGTTGCCGCCGGGACGAATGAAGGGATGATAGAAAGAAAATGTTCGGCTGGTGACATCTTTGGCAAGAATTTTATCGGTGTCGTACTCGTCGGCGACTGATGAGAATAATAAGTCACCATCGTAATCTATTTTTTCTCCACGCTTGATTCCCATATACACCTGACAACTGGAGGTGTTGAGCCGGACCTTTTGGGCTTCATCCACAAATTCGGGTTTGAAATGCTCTTCGCCCACAAGGTGCTGGATCGTTGTCGTGATGTTGGCATTGGAAAGCACCGTCTTGCACTCGATGTCGCGTCCATTGATGCGCACGCCTTTGACTTTACCGTCTTCAACGTAAATTTTTTCGACCAGACAATGTGTGCGAATGTCAACGCCGTTGGACTCCATCTCGTGTTTCATTTCCTTGATGAGCTGGTCGGTACCGCCCTGATAGGTGAAAACTCCCTTGCTCATAAAATTGGAAAAAACAATGCCGTAGGTCAAGGCGGGATCGTCCAGGGTGGAACCATTGGCGTAAGTGATGGGTTCCATCAAAAATCGCCAGACATCTTTACGACCGGGGAAAAATCTTTCAAACAGATCACGCGTGCTTATTTTGATTTCATCATAAAAATTCATCTCACGAACGGTATTGAAAAATTCGTCGATGACTTCTTTCATGATGCCGAAGTGATTTTCTAAAAGATCAGTGAAATCGACTCGATCAAAGGTGGTGTTGACGCTGAACTGAGGGTTGTCGAAACGGATATTTTTGAGCTGGATGACGCGATCGGCCATGTCTTTGGACCAATACTTCCGAAAGGTCTTGATCATGCCGATGGGAAAACCATGCAGAGATATGTCCAGCACATGTCCGCCCTTGCGCTTGAACCAGGTCGCCATGCCACCGAGGTTGTAATGGTGCTCGGCCAGGAGGACGTTGTGCCCCAGCTTTGCCAAGAGGTTTGCTGAAGTCATACCGCCCAAACCGCTACCAATAACGATGGTATCGTAATTTTGTTTTGCGCCTTTGAGCCAATCCCGGGCCATAAGCGTTACTCAGTTCATGTTTGATAAACTGGCCAACCTTCAATTTTGCAAAATATGCAGATTGGCCATGGAAATGCCGCTCAATGTCGCCCCAATGATACCTAAAAACCCCTGGTCTGTGCCACAAATAAATAAATTCTCATACGGAGTGCGCCCATCTTTTGATTTTTCAGGGGCACCATAAACCGCACCGTTAAGATGTCCGGTATATTTCTCAATGGTTTTGGGCGTAAAGGAGTCCAAAAATATCACAGATTGAGAAAAGTTGGGGAATATTTTGAATAATTTCTCTAATGCCTGCGCACGTTGTTCTTTTTTAGCCGCCAGATAGTCGCTCCGTGAAAGATTGTTCCAATACTCATAATTGGCCTGATGGGTCAAACGCAGGATCCCTTCAGGCAGGGGTGAAGGGTATTGAAAATTATTAGGACAACAAAGAACACCACTGTCGGGATCGATCGGTATTTGCGGAGATCGGTATTCAAATTTGGTATTGAGGCTAAAAAAAACAATGCTCTGATCGTAACCCAGTTCTTTGGGAAGCTTGTCCAGCACAAAGATGGATTCCATGAAGGTCATCTGCCCCGGCTCGGCCGATTCAAGCTCTACAGGTGCCGGATCGCACAAACGAAGTGTTTCCAGATAACCTGCGGAGGAAAGAATGTTCTTTGCTTGAAGTTCTGTACCATCCGCAAGAACCAGTGCGATCGCTCTGCCGTTTTGGATACGAATGCTTTTTGCGCCATTGCCCATCAACATTTCGCCACCCAGTGCACGGTATTTTTCAACCATCAGGTTCAATATGTAATGCATTCCCCCTTCGGGCTTGGAAAAACCCTCTATAAATACGCTTTTGAACATGATGACAAACTGATAAAATTCCATGTCCTGCTCGCGGGCACTGCCATAATATGCCAAGGGACAAAAGAGCATGTCTATCAACAACGGGTCGGATAGATATTCGGACAACACGGCTTTGGCTGAGATGGGGGCATTGCTTACAAGAGAAAGTTCATCGTAATTTTCGATTTTCTCCAGTAATTTTAAAAAACCATCCATTTGAGTGGGAAATTGCTCCGCGATTTCCTGTTTGAAATATTCAAAATCGTTAGTGAAATGTAGCGATTTTTCAGGAAAACGTATTTCGGAGGTTTCTTGCTGGCAAAGGCGAAAATCTTCGTGTCGAAAACGGAGTTGTTTGAGCAATTTCCCCAATGGACTTTTGCGCTGTCCCGCCGGAGAATAATTGGTCATGGCATGCAAACCGACATCAAAAATTCTATTTTTCCGGGTGTAAAAAGAGTTCAGCCCGCCTATAACGGTGTGTTTTTCAACGATCAGGACTTTTTTATCAAACAGCGCAAGGCGGATCCCGCCTGCCAAGCCGGATAATCCTGCACCTATGATGATTGCATCGTAAACCATCGCTTATGGGCCCGTTAGTTTGATACGTGACACAAGCCCCGAACCAGAGCGAACAACCGCCCACAATATAAAAAAATAATGCGGGCGGTTGTTTTGTGTTTGAATTGGGTTGTTTTGTCGGACAGGGGATGTCTAACTTGCGAGTTTACGATCGCCGAGAAGAGGGAAAAGATAATTGACGCAACTGGACATGGTTGCCAGAAATTCATAGTCTTTCTCGGGAACTTCAATGTTAAACCGTTTTCTCAATTCCATAACGATATCAAGAAAATCCATCGAATCGAGATCAATCTGATCGCGTAGATTTCCGTCATCGCTGATGGAATGAATGTCTTCATCGGGGGCAATCTCAGTCAAAATATCCAAAATTGCTTGCCTCACTTGCTCTTTGGTCATCAATCCTCCCTCATAATTTTGTCAATTTAAATGATTTTAGGCGAAATAAGTCCAAATTTCAACATTAATATTAATGATTATTAATGCAGTACTTCAATAGCAAAATTCAAGGACTCAATAAACTCAAAAGCCTTTAGATATTTGGGAGTAGAAAGCACCTTCAAAGAGGACATTGGCAAAACCCATGGACAAACAAACAATTTGGCGAACCTCGCCCTCCAGCACGAGGTTCGCCATTTTTTTGGACTTGTGTTATTGCAAGTTTAAAAAATCACCGCCCGACTCACGCAATTGTTGCATGACATCGTCCTGAATTTTTTCCTGAATATCGCTACCGATTGTTTTGAAAATATCGTCCAGCAAATTGAACATAGCAATCTCTTCTGCTGTCATCTCAACAGGTTCTTCAGGAGGATTGTCTTTATTGACCGTTGTTTTATGAAGATCCGATACCTCAACGGTTTTGTCGGGTTGATTCGAGTTACTGGCCTCAACGCGTCCTTCTTTAACCATGAATACGGCCTTATCGTCAGAAACCGCCTCTACGGAAAAAACCGTGCCCTTAACCCCTGCAATGGCGGTCTGCGTGTTTACGGTATAACGCGAATTCTTCGAAAGTTTATTGACCACATTGAAAATTTTTCCCGCCGCAAGTTTCATATCAATTTCGGATCCTCCTTCATTGATCTCAACTTTTGAAAGATACACTGCTGAATTCGGCATAACACGTACCCGACTGCCGTCGGCAAAAACAATGTCTGCAAATGCATCATCTCCTTCCGTCTTGACAATGTGCTTGGAAAGCAGAGAAGCCCCATCCATGCCTTTTCGGCCACGATTTTTTCCTTCGCTGTAAATACGCACATCTCCTGAAACGTTTTCTAGAGTGGCGACTTGAGCGGCCCAGGCAGACACCGTAAGAGTACTGACTACCAACATTTGAAGCAATGCCATGACAAGAAGGTAAGAAATCTTTTGCAAACGGACAGGTGCGGGAATTTTTAATTCCATAATGCGATTCCTCAAAAAAATTTTCTAGTTATTAATAAATGAAAAAAACCAATATTCATCTATGCCCAAAAACAAATTACTTTCACTTCACACTAATATATAATTCACGAGTATATATAGAATAAACATGATCTGCATGTATGTAGAATAAACCATGAGATGAATTATGCGTAGACTTTTTGAACCCTCACCCCTAAAAATCGGTTTAATCGTTGGTATAATAATGTGTTTCGTCGTGATTTGGAATCCCCCCCTGGTCAACATGCTGGAATCCCAATTGACCGATGTTCGCTTCAAAATTCGTGGTTATATTGAACCCGGTCCCGAAGTTGCCATCGTTGCCATTGATGAAAAAAGTGTGGATGCCTTGGGCCAATGGCCCTTGCCACGGGAAGCCATGGCAAAACTGGTAAACAAGTTAGCGGAACTGGGCGTCATTACCATAGCTTTCGACGTGGTGTTTGCCGAATCGGGAACTTCCTCACGCAAAGATGCACTCAATATGGTAAGCGATTCGGCCGCGAAACTGGGAATCGATAAGAATATTCTCAATACTCTGCTGAGTGAAATTGAGCATATTGCTACCCCTGACGAACAGTTTGCAGAAGCTCTCCAAAACAGTGAAGCAGGAATAATGGGATTTTTCTTTCATGACAATCTCGACAATTTGAAGCATCTCTCGCTTGAAAAAATCCAAAGCGATTTGTTGGAAATCGCACCAACCCGATACCCAAATCCTGAAATAGCACCCAACGCAGACTTAAACTTTCTCATGGAATTTAAAGGGGTAGAAAGCAGTCTTCCTCTACTCATGGAAAATGCGATCAGTGGTGGTTTTTTGAACATTGAACCCGATGCCGACGGCACATTGCGAAGGTTCCCATTGATAGCAAAAGCGGGAGGGAATTACTACGCGCCCCTATTTTTGCAGGCCCTGGCGCATTTTCTCGAAGAGCCTTCACCTGATTTCGAGGCCAGCGCGTATGGAATAAAATCTGTTAGATTAGGAGACTTGGATATTCCGGTCGATCTGAAAGCTAAATTTCTGATCAACTACTATGGCCCTGGAAGAACCTTTCCGCATTATTCGTTGATCGATGTGATTGAAGACAGGATTCCTCAAGAGTTACTGGACAGCCGCATCGTTTTCATTGGTGCAACGGGAAAGGGATTGACCGATTTACGTCCCACTCCCTTTGATGGTTTGTCCCCAGGAGTGGAAATTCATACCACCATCGTTGACAATATCCTGCACTCCCGGTATCTGATCGAACCCGTCTGGTACCATTCCTTCACACTTGTACTTCTCATTCTGTTCAGTTTGCTTCTATCGCTGGTGCTACCACGCGTCAACAATCTGGTAGGCGTTTTATTCGCACTGACCCTTTTGCTTGGCTATATATACGCCAACCAATACATCTTTAACCAAGGGATATTGACGAATGTTATTTATCCCTCATTGCAAATCGTTCTGGTTTTTTCAGCCATTAAAGCTCACGACTACTTCAAACAATCCAGCAAAACCCGTTTCATTCAAAGCGCGTTTGGCCAATACTTATCTCCTGAAATCATTAAAAAACTGATTCAGGATCCCGACAACCTGCGTCTCGGTGGAAGCGAGGAACGTCTCACCGCATTTTTCTCCGATGTCGCCTCATTTTCATCCTTTTCAGAGAAAATGACTCCGTCTGAGCTGGTCGATTTGTTGAACGAATACCTGACTGCCATGTCCGAGATCATCATCAAATACGACGGCACCATTGATAAATACGAAGGCGACGCCATCATCGCGTTTTTTGGAGCTCCCGTTCAAACTCCTGAACATGCAACAAAGGCTTGTCTGGCATCACTGGAAATGCAGGAAAAACTGGTACAGATGCGGATTGACTGGGAGGCACGCGGCAAGCCAGAGGTACAGGTTCGTATCGGCATCAATACAGGACAGATGGTTGTCGGCAACATGGGTTCCAAAATGCGTATGGATTACACCATCATGGGCGACTCCGTCAACCTGGCCTCCCGTCTCGAAGGTGTGAATAAAATTTACGGAACCCAACTCATGATCAGTCAATTCACACATGAAGACGTCGCTGAAAATGTGGAAACGAGAGAATTGGATCAAATCCGCGTGGTGGGAAAAAACGAACCCATTACCATTTATGAAGTGCTTGCGCCAAAAGGGAAACTGTCTCCCGAAAGAACCGAGGGGATGAACTTATTTGCGGAGGGATTGAAACTTTATCGACAACAAAAATTTGAAGAGGCCGTGGTTCTATTTAAAAAAGTACTCGAAATTCTGCCCGCTGATGGCCCTGCAAAGGCTTACATACCCCGATGCGAAGCCTATCAGAAAGAGCCTCCACCAAAAGATTGGGACGGTGTTTACCAGATGACTTCCAAATAGACAAAATTTTCAAGTTGCAACGATCCGGTCAACGAAGAAAATCTAGCAAAGTGGGCTGGATGATTCTTGAAGTTGCATTGAGTGTCGATTGCAAAGCAAACTCCAGCGTCGCAAGCCGGGAAGCCTGCTGTGCCAGATCGGCGTCTTCAATGTTCGATATTTGCTCTTGTTGAGCCACAATGTCTACCTGATGAAAACTGTAGGTCGATTCGATTCGCCCCTGAATCCCCCCCAGTATGGCCCGCGATTCGGTGACCGAACTGATGGCAGAATCGAGGTTCGTCAAACTCGCTATGATGGCTCTGGAATCGCTTTTTCGTAAAGCATCTCGCAAATCGATCAAGGTATTCAAAACATTTTTACCGCCACCGATCCCCAGCGTTTCCGCCGCGTTCCCGGTGCCCACCTCGTTGACAATCGCCACCGTTGAACTGCTGTTGGATTGAACCCGCAAGCCATTGCCCGCACGATTGATGCTGGCGGTCACATTCAAACCCGAACTGTTGATTGCCGTGATCACATCGCCAATGGTTGTTGCCGAGGACAAACTGACCGTCCCCGATGCCGCGCCATTGATAATAGAAATAGAATTGAGAGTTGCTCCTGCTCCCTTATTCAATTGCGAGATCAGCGTGGCAGAAGAAACCGCAGGATTCAGGTCGGTGCCTGCAAACACACCATCCCGGCTCCCAAGAATACCCAGATTTTGCGCCGTATTGCCCCCCGCTTCAGCAATCGTCAACTCGCCAAGAATCGTTGTGTTAGTATCCGTCAGCGTCAAGCCATTCGCCTCTGCATTGATGGTAGCCGTGACATTGATACCTGCCGCGTTGATGTTTGAAATCAATGTCCCGATGGTATCACCTGCCGAGACCGTCAAGGTCGCAGAACTTCCGGCACGGTTGGTGATCGTAAACGAACCTGCCGAAACGCCGGTACCACCATTCAATACCGACAAAGAAGTATTGTTATCAATGGATGGGTCCAAATCAACGGCAAGAACATCGGAACCTGGCAAAGAAAATTCAATCGCGGCATTGTCTGCAATGGGAATATCAAACTTGCTGGTACTGCCCCGATAAACTGCTCCAGAAGCACTCACCTCGAAAGGGGTGGTTCGCGTATTTGTTCCGGAAAATACAAACAGATTCTTGACTTTTGTATTGCCCGACTGGAGAACCTGCTCTAACAGATTGTTGATTTCGTCAGCGGCAAACGTTCGTGTCGATGCAGTGGCAGTACCCCCCAGACCCTGAATGCCAAGCTCCTTGGCCCTGTTGAGAGAAGTTCCAATGGTATTCAATGCCGAATCAGAGCTTTGCAGAAAAATCCGATTGTTATCAATATTTCGAGTGAATTGTTCTGTTCGACTGACTCCCGTGCGCAACGACAAAGCATCTCTTGTCCCGGTCGGATCATCCGAAGGTTTTTCAATCCGCTTACCTGTAGAAACCTGGCGTTGGGCATCGGACAATTCCGCAGTGATACGGAAAATATTCCGCAGCGAATTATTTTGTCTCGAATTTGCTGTGACCCGTTCTACCATGACATTGCTCCTTGCAAGTTTATTCCGCCTGACTGTTCATCAAGTTTGATTGATCAAACGATCCAACAATTCCTGTACCGTTGAAATCAAGCGGGACGAAGCATTGAAAGACTGTTGAAATTTTATGATATTGACCATTTCTTCGTCGATGGAAACCCCCGAAATACTTTCTCGCCGATTGTCCAACTGCAACAACACACCTTCCTGTTGATCGACTGTGGAACTTGCGGCAAAAGATCGAATGCCCACATCACTGACCAGCGAGGTATAAAATTCATCAAAAGTAAATGTTCCAGAACTTGCAGAACTCAGCGATACTCCATCAAAGAGAAGCTGTGTTTGCAAATTTGCCAGATTCTGAGCATTCACCCCATCGCCACCGGATGTCGTTCCCGCCGCCACTTTTCGTGGATCACTTCTAACCGCGCTCGCAACACTCATAGTCGAAGCCGCATTCTCAGACAAAGAGAACTTGAATTTATCTCCAACCGCCGGAGTGCCTGATACCGTCATCCCAAGCCCCCCCAACAGATTGAAAGGTTGGCCCGATGTGAAGCTGAACGTTCCTTCAGAGGTATTGGCTGTCAGGTTCTGTACGGTAAATGTATTGGTGCTAGTGAAGGTCAACTCAAATTTGTCGATTGAAGTCGTAGCCGGTGCATTGTTGGATGCCACTACCGTCGCCGTTCCGGTATTGTTCACATTGGTTTTGACCGTAGGTGTCAATTTTGAGAAAAAATCATTTCCGGTCGTTTTGTCCAGACCAAAACCCTGTTGATGCACACGGTTGACTTCACGCACCAGACTTGCCGACAAGCGGTCCAAACGATCAATGGCATCGGCGGTTTCAACATCCCGCATATCCAAAAGGCCCTTCAATCGACCGCCCTGGATTTGGGTCGTTATGTTTGTTGTGGCACCGGCACCATTAGAAATCAGAATATCTTTGTAAGCTTTGTTGTTGCCATTGAGCTGAGTCGATAATTCAAAAGAAGTCTCACGGATCACCAATGGAATACCGCTTCGAGTTAAAACATCGACTTCACCATCCAGTTCACTGGTAACGTGAATATCAATTTTTTCTGATAGATCGCGTATCTGCCGATCGCGCTCATCGCGAAGCTCATTGGCATTCACCCCGTCGGTTTCAGTCCCGTGAATGAGTTGGTTCAGCTTGGTGATTCTTGATGTGATCGAATTGATTTCATCAACTTCCGTCCCAATGGTTTGATCCTGATTTCTTTGAATCTGAAACAAATCATTGCCAAGTGCATTGAACACAGAAGTCATTTCCTGAGCCTTCACAACCATGTTCGAACGTTCGGCCAATCCATTGGGGTTGGTTGCGATGTCTTGAAATCCTGAAAAAAAGTCAGAAAGCTCATTGTTCAGGCTTCGCCCATCTCCATCACTGAGCAAAATTTCCATCTGATCGTAAACGTCTTTACGTACCTGAAATTCGCCCGTGGTGTCGCCTTCGGCAATAATTTGATTAAAGAGGAACTCATCATGAATGCGTTCTACTCCCGAAACAGAAACCCCGCGTCCCACCAGCCCCGCCTCAATCCGATTTGTTCGTTGCGGAGCGTTGGCTTCAAAGCTGATTGTTTGGCGAGAGTATCCCTTCGTCTGAGCATTGGCAATGTTCTGTCCAGAAACCTCCAGTGCCTGCAATTGCGCAGCGAGACTGGCTCTTCCGGTATTTAACAGGCCAAATAAATTTGCTGTCATGATTTAATAATCCTCACGCACTCATGCTGAACATTCTGCTAGGCAGTTTCGATTCACAAAATTGACCTTTCGCAGAATAAGGGGAATGTTGCTTTTCATCCAAAGAATGGACAAACGCCAGAGACTTGTGAAACGACAGCGAAGTTCGATCGATTAAATTTTTGATCCGATCATTGAATCTTGTAATATTGCGAATCTGAACCAGCAACCTCTTCCTGACGCTCATAAATTTTTGCGCCAGGAGTTCGGGCAATCGTTGAATGATGCCCTTCAACGTCAATCCACCTTTCGACAAATCCAATTCCTTGCCAATAGAATCCATCAAATGCGCACGCCGCAACTCCAGCGCGATCATCTCCTGAGTCAAAATTTCTTTTTTTTTCCGCGCCTTTTCAAAATCAGGATGAGAGTATTTGACCAAGCCCTCCCATTCATCCTTAAGACAGGATTCAAAGCGGTCGTACAATCGAATTTTCTCATTCAATACAGAATAGAGATCTTTGATCAATTGCTTCATTTTTGCTCTCCGTAAAGATCGTAAAATTTAGCCGCCTGAGAAAAATTTGTCACCGTATCTGTCGTTTCTACTCGACCATTGATGAGGTCATCCTTATGCGAAAGTTCTCTGAAAATTGAATCTGCGAGCCCGATGCCACCTTTACTGGTAGAAATTTCCTTCGCCATTTCCTCATCCATCATCTCGTTGAACATATCCATCGCATGGCTGTCGAAAAATTTGGATTTAGGAACGGTGTCGCGCATGACCTTGAGGAGCTGTTGTGCGAAAACAGATTCAAAATCTGCCGCCAGTTTTTTCAGCTTCTCTTTGCTTTTTGCCAAATCATCCGACGCACTTTTTTTCAATTGCGTTGTCTTGTCTGCCACACCTTGAGATAAAAAATCAGTCTGGAAATTTGAGGAAATCAAGTTGTTCATTTTTGTTCTCCGGCGGTCAGCCTAAAATAGTTGATTAGAGAAATGCAACGAGCATGCCAAAACCTGGCAAATTTATTTTTACATTCAAAAAACGGTTCAAACCCTTTAAAACAAGCTATTTTACTTTTATTTCGCAAGCACTTGATGGCATAAAAAAAGCGGGAGGGAAAAAATTTCCCCCCCGCCTGTCCCAATTATTCCTAGATAATGTCGAGTTCTGCGTGTAAGGAACCGGAAGCCTTGATGGCCTGTAAGATAGATATGAGGTCTCTGGGTGTCACCCCAATTGAATTCAAGGCACTCACCACATCGCCGAGAGAAATCCCTTTCGGCACGACAAGCAACTGGTCGCGCCCTTCCTGCACTGCAATCCGTGTTCGCGGGAGAATGGCTGTTTGTGCGCTCTCGGGAGCAATGGGTGGTGGCTGTACCGCTAAAGGTTCTTCCTTGATCTCAATGAATAAGGAACCGTGCGCCACTGCAACTGTGGACAGGCGAACGTTTTCTCCCATCACCACCGTTCCTGTGCGCTCGTCTACGATGACCTTGGCCGAAATATCGGGATCCACATCCAGACTTTCCAACTCATTGACAAACATAGAGGCCGTCCCGATATATTCCGGCGGCACAATGACTTTGATCGAACGTGCATCAATCACAGAAGCGTAAACGTTTTTTAACTTGTCATTGATCTTTTGAGAAATTCGGCTGGCGGTTGTGAAATCTGTTTTTTTCATGGAAAACAGAATTTCTTCCTTGTTATTAAAATCAATAGATATTTCTTTTTCCACCAAAGCACCATTGGAAATACGTCCCACCGTCAAATGATTTTTCTGTATGCCCCTGGCCTGTCCAGAAACGGCGAATCCACCGATGGAGATCGGACCCTGAGCTATGGCGTAGGTCGTGCTATCCGGTCCCTTTAGGGGAGTCATCAACAAAGTTCCTCCCTGCAAACTTTTTGAATCACCCACAGAAGAAATGGTCACATCGATTTTATCACCCTGTCGCGCAAAGGCCGGCAAATCCGCCGTCACCATAACCGTTGCAACGTTTTTGAATTTCAACTGATTGACTTTGTCAGTCGGTACCGTTACGCCCATTTTTTTGAGCATACTGACCATGGTCTGAATGGAAAAGAACACGTTGGTCGCGCTGTCACCCGTTCCCGTGAGACCGATGACCAAACCAAAACCAATCAATTGGTTGCTCCTCACGCCACGTATATTGGTTAAATCTTTAATGCGTGCAGATTCCGCCTGACTCGCAAACATCATGAATAAAATCAGCCAGAAAATCGCTTTGCTTCCAATGTGCTTGCATCTCATAATGATTAACCTCAAACCTCAGTAAAAAATTTTTAAGCCAGAAATTTAACGTTGACAGCCGCCGTAACGACCGTTCCTTCAGCATCTACCACCGTCACTGTTACCGTCGCATCTGCCGCAATATTCGCCGCTGTGAACAATCCAGCTGTATCAATAGATCCAGACGCAGGATCGTCTACCGTATAATTAAAGGGAGAAACCCCACCAATGATTGTGAACTGTTGCGTTGTCTGTTCGTTTATCGTTGTGGAAGTGGGTGTGATTCGCATGACTGTCGAAGGTGCGAGCGGATTCCCACTTTCAAACAAATCATTGGTGCAAGCCGTCACGATCAGGATGCCACACAGAACCATGCCCAGCTTCCTTAGCAATGAATTTTTGAATGTGTTGTATGAATTCATGACAGCCTCGAATTAAATAACCACAATGGGAACAACTGCTGTTGCCGTCACGTTGTCTACCGTAGCAACGATGTAGGCATTACCCGTAGCGGTTCCCGATGTGAGTGTGGTTGTTGCCACGCCCGCTACCGTAGTCAATGAGGCACTGCCCAAGGTGCCCAAAGTCGTGGTCAAAGTCACCGTTGCCCCATCCACTCCGGTGTTATTGGCATTGACCACTTCCACCCGGATCGTGGCTTGCCCTCCACCCGTCGGAAGTCCGCCAGAACCAAAGAAGGCAGAAATAGCCAAAGTGTTGCCAAGACTGCTTGGCCCGGTGATACTGTTCACATCTGCCGTGCATCCAAACAGAATGGACAACACAGTTACGACACCTAAGAATTTATTTCGTGTATGTTTCATAATTGAATTTTGAAAGACAAATTATCTTTCGCTAACACCATTGTTCATTAGAACGGCCAGATGTAACTGATGACTTTTGACATCCAACCCACCCTTTGCGGATCAGCAACATCGCCATATCCGGAATAAGTGATCGAGGCATTGGCTATGTAAGTGGAATTGATGGTGTTATCAAAACCTACATCGGCTGGTCTTATTGTTCCGCGCAAAACCATATATTGCTCTTCATTATTTACCGTCACCGAACGCCTGCCCTCTATTTCCATATTTCCGTTGGGAAACACTTTGACAATAACCGCCGACACTGTGGTCGTTAAACTTCCATTCCGTGTCGTTGTTCCCGCTCCCTGATGGCTGAGCTGGGTTGTTGAAGGACCGATATTGGGATCAAATCCCGTACCCATTTTCAGAAAATCCTGGATTCCCAGATTACTTGGCAATCCAAACACAGAACCCGTCGTTACAGCCGTGGATGAATCTCTCGAAGTATTTGTTGTCGCCGATTGACTCGAAGTCGCCGATTCGTTGACCGTAACAGTCACAATATCTCCGACTTTACGCGCCTTGTTGTCTTCAAACAGGAAATTTTTTGACGTATCCCCCGGCCATAAAGAGCCCTCAAGATTTTCCTCTTTTGCATAAATAGTCTCAGGTATCACCGTCGCCTCTGGATCAATAGCGCGTTGAGACTTGGCGCAAGAAGCCAGCGTCAACGCCGCCAGACAGAACAAAACCCGGGCACTGAAATGAGTCAATATTTTATATGGACTGTTTTCATTCATAAAAAAACCTTTTGGGAATACTCGTTTACCTGAAACAAAACGCACCTCGCTCGGAACTCCGTCGCAGTGCTTTCAATGAAAATAAATACCGAATCAATCGCATTTAAAAAGTAACCTCTACCGTGTGCTTATCAACAATCTTGGCATAAATAACTTTATTCGATTGCAGATTCATTACAGGAATCACTGCGTCTTTGAACCCGCCTTTTCGAGCCAAACCCGGCGTCGTTATTCGCATCGATCCCTTTTCGACCACAATCAAAATTCGATCGCCTTGATCTATCAAGGGAGGCCTTTTGACGGAGCTGTAGTCAATGTTTCGCCCCACCTGTAAATTATGTGTTGCCTGAGTTCCCACAATATCTTCCAGTCGATTGATCGTATTAAGAAGCGGTCGCGCCGCTCGAACCTGTTCAACGTTCACAACTTCTTCTGTTATAATTTCTCCCCGTTTGATGGGCCGAACCGGGCGAATGACATTCACGATCGCTGTCGTTTTTGCGCTGATCCAAAACTTCTTGAACATCTGCCCATCCACCCAGATCTTGCAGAGCAATTGATTCCTGCCCATCTCGACCAGCTTCCCAGTGACTTCAAAATCGACCGAATAATCTTTTGATGGAATAGATATATCTTTTTCTCCAAAAGTAATTTCTAACTCCACCGGGTATTTAGAAAATGCCAGTTTGTCTTCCAAATAATTTATGGCTTGCGCTTCAATTTCTTTGGAATAAAGAACGGCATCTTTTCCTTTTGCCACGGCACTGGAAATCGCAAATGTATTTCCCAGAAGAGCCACCAGAATAAAAAGTGCCCAGAATTTCGGTCGAATACCCATAACCCACTCCCTTGATCGTTAGTTAAAGACTTAACGTTTCATATTATTTGCAATTTGTAACAACTCATCCGCAGTCTGTACCGTTCTTGAATTTACTTCGTAAGCACGTTGCGCCGAGATCAAATTGACCAATTCTTCCACCACGCTCACGTTGGAAAGTTCCAGAAACCCCTGGATCGTTGTGCCTCGATCATCAATCCCGGGATTACCAACTACAGGAGCTCCTGAAGCATCGCTTTGCTGAAATAAATTGAAACCGATAGCCTGAAGTCCCGCTTCATTCTGAAAGGTAGCCAACTGGAGCGTTCCTACGATTGTGGGAGCTGTCGAACCCGGCTGAGTAACAGCCACTGAGCCTGTTGTATCGATTGAAATGTTCGTTGCATTCTGAGGAATCGTCAACGCAGGTTGCACAACCAAACCATCTGCAGTAACAATCTGCCCCGCGTTGTCCAACTTTAAAGAACCGGCACGCGTATAAGACGTGGTTCCATCTGCCTGCAAAACCTGCAAAAATCCCTTGCCCTGAATCGCGAGATCGAGAGGATTTTGCGTTTGCGCAAAATCTCCCTGTAAAAAAACTTTCTGAATCGCCGCGGTCTTGACACCCAAACCCAATTGCGCACCGGTAGGAACCTGATTGCCGTTCGGTGACAAGGTTCCAACCAATCGTAAATTCTGATAAATCAAATCCTGAAATTCAGGTCGGCTTCTCTTGAAACCTGTTGTGTTCACGTTCGCGAGGTTATTCGCAATGACGCTGACATTCAGGTCTTGCGACTTCATACCTGTCGCGGCGGTGTATAATGATCGAATCATAAGGCATGTACCTTTCCCCCCGGAGTTTCCCGGAATACGTTAAAAGAGCTAAAAACAGAAATCCATATTTCTCAATAATTTAGTTCCCTCTAAAATCAACTTGCGGCAATGAGACCTCTTTAAAATCCGGTCATGACAAATTCATTGCCTTCAAGTAAATGCCCGCCAGTCCTGCCTAACCAACCCTTCCAATCGTATTTACCGACTGACCATTGATATCATCAATGGACTGAATCACCTTCTGGTAAGCTTCAAAACCGCGCATCGTTGTAATCATGTCCGTCATTTCTTCCATCGTATTGACGTTGGACGTTTCGAGATATCCCTGAAGCACCGACGTTGTTTTCGCTTCTTCTTGTAAATCGGGAGAGCCTTTTTTATAAAGTCCAGACCCCTCTTTCACCAATTGATCTCTGTTTTCAAAACGCACCACATTGATCTGCCCTAAATTGGCATTGTTCAAACCCTTGCCAACACTGACAATACCATCGGCGGCGATACTGATGTCGCCACCGACCGCATTGATAACAACAGGAGCACCGTTCTTGCCCAGCACGGGATCACCTTCCTGCGTGACCAGACGGTTCTGCGTGTCCAGGCGAAAATTACCTTTACGGGAATAACGGGTTCCAGCAGACGTTCCAATTTGAAAAAAACCATCACCTTCCAAAGCAAGGTCCAGAGTATTTCCAGTCTCAAGCACTCCCCCTTGCTTGTGATCGGTATAAAAATCGTTGATACCGACGTAAGCCACATTTGTATTTGACTGATCGGGAGGAAGTAGCGCATTGCGTGCTTCCTCAAAACCACCGTTCTTTTGAAATGGTGCGATCATCTCCTTAAACACAACGCCATCCCTTTTGAATCCTGTGTTGTTAAGATTTGCAAGGTTGTTGGCAATAATGTCTAATTTGCTTTGCTGTTTGAGACCTGCAGAGGCCGCAATGTAAATTCCTTCTTGCATGGGATCGTCCTGGTAAATTGTTCTCAACCCAGAAAAGCAATTTTTATGCCAATTACAGGAAGACTTAGAGGATGAGAGTGAGAAAAGGCTGGAAATCCTGCTAAACAGGGCATTTGCTCTATTTTTAGGAAAATAGTAAAACCTTTTTAGCGGACTTTACGTCAAAAAAATAGCGGCATAAAATTCCGGTAAGGAATGTTTTGGAAGGCCTGGTGTCAAAAAAATATTTTTATAAAATTTATTCATTTCTAAAAATATTTAAACTAGAATGTAGGCGTTTTAGAGTTCTAATTTAGAAACATCAAGTTTCTCAGACTGAGTTTATTTAAGAGGAAATCATGGAAATCATTTCAATTTCAGAATTGCACGACATACTGAAAGACAAAAAGGACAATATATTGGTTTTGGACGTTCGTTCTTCTGCGGAATACAACAGCGGCCACATCGAATCTGCTGAAAACACCCCGCATGAAGATGTCGGTGATATCGCGGAAGATCTACAACAATACGATACCGTCTATGTCCATTGTAAAATGGGAGGACGTGCTAAGATGGCTTCTCAAACTCTGGAAGCGATGGGTCTCGACAATATCGTTTGTGTAGGCCAAGGGGGTATGCAAGCCTGGATTGAAAACGGTTGGCCTACGGTTTAACCGTCCTACCGACAAACCGCCGCCCCAATGCTCCACCGGGCGAATCTGCAATAGTTTTTGCGAATCACATACAATCGTAAATCTATTTATAATTCATGATTTCGTTTTTCGATAACGCTCAAGGTGTCGTCTCGTGCGTGAGGATAAAAGGAAATGGATTTCATCAAAAGCTCTGCTAACCACAGGCGTTGCCCTACTTTGCCATGGCTTTCAAAATAGCTTTAGTCAACATGCCCTTTGGGTTCCATATCTATCCCTCTATTCAACTGGGAACCCTGTCAACGTTATTGAAAAGCCATGGCTGGAAAGCCAAAAGCCATTACCTCAATCTCCATTTCGCGTTTCAGATTGGAATGGCCGAGTACAACACCCTTTGTGAAAAACGTTTCCTGATCGGAGAATGGCTTTTCTCTGAGATTCTCTTCGGCACCGCCCAAGGCAATCAGAATTATACGCATCACTTTGAATCCCACATTCAAGATGTCTGCCATTCTATCGGCAAACCTCTTGAGTATCTGCTCGATCTTAAAACGCGTCGCATTCCTGAATATTTGAACTGGGCACTGGAAAGCCAGGACTGGGAACAATATTCTGCCATTGGATTCAGTTCCACCTTCAATCAGAATATCGCCAGTGTCACCCTTGCCAAATTAATCAAAGAACGATTCCCGAAAATCAAAATAATTTTTGGCGGTTCCAATTTCGAATCAGAGATGGGAATGGAATATTTCCGCGCCTTTGACTGGATTGATTACGTTGTTCCCGGCGAGGCGGAGCATGCACTGCCCGCCCTCATCCGCGCTCTGGAAAACAACGAGCCCATACCCAAGGGAGTCGTCCATCGCGTGGAAGGAAAAGTCGTATTTGAAGAAAATTTTCAGATGTTCAAAGATTTTGATGACTATCCCATTCCCGACTACGACGATTTTTTTGAAGAGATTCGTGGCATCGACCCGCAATCGCATCTGCTCGACAACCCCATCGTACTCTACGAAACATCGCGCGGTTGCTGGTGGGGCGAAAAACATCATTGCACCTTCTGTGGCCTGAACGCCTCGACCATGAAATTTCGCGCCCGTTCTCCCGAGCGCGTCCGTCAAGACATCGCCGAACTTTCAGCCAAACACGACACCTATCGCTTCCGTCTGGTCGATAACATCCTTGAAAACCAGTACATCGAAAATGTATTCGGGAACTTTGCAGAAGAAAACTACGATTGGGAATTTTTTCTCGAAATCAAAAGCAATCTCAGTAAAAAACAGATTCAGCAAATCGCACGCGGCGGCGTCAACGTCATCCAGCCCGGTATCGAAAGCTTCAGCCCCAATCAGTTACAGGAAATGGATAAAGGGGTGCGCCCGATCCAGAACATGGTCTGCCTGAAATGGTGCATGTACTATGGAATCGAAGTGACCTGGAGCATCTTGACGGGATTTCCCGAAGAGACCGACGAAGATTTTAAAAAACAATTGGAAATCATCCAACCGCTCATCCATCTCCAGCCGCCCATTTCCGTCGGCAACATTTGGCTGGAACGTTTCAGCCCCTACTTCACCCGGCCCGACAAATACGGCATAAAAATCACCGGAGCAGGAATCGCCTACCACTATGTCTACGATTCTGAAGTGATGGATTTGAATAAAATTGCGTACGATTTTGAATTTGAAACACCGGAGAGAAGAATCGATCCCTTACTGGAAGAACGCCTCCGGCAATTTGTGGAGTACTGGAAACAGCGACAACAGTCCGAGAACACACCGTTTCTGTTTTATGCCAAATCCAAAGACTTTGTCACCGTCTATGACGGGCGCGACGAACAGCACCCGCAGAAACTCCGCTTTGAAGGTGTCCCCGCCCTGCTCATCGACTACTGCAACGAGAAACCGCAAACGCTGAGTGCCATTCACAACAAAGCCGAAACTCGCGGAAACAGTCCAGGTGCCGTTGAAAGCGCGATTGAAGAGTTGGTTCAGCGCGGTATCCTGTACGGCGAACGTGATAAATATTTCACCCTCGCACTGCCCAGCAACTCCCGCTTGTAGCCTTCACCGCTCAGTACAATTTACAAACCCACTTTTTCGCGAATAGTCCGCAAGGTCTTGCGCACAACCGCTCCAGCTTTTTCCTTGCCCACCGCCAAAACCCGGTCGATTTCCCGTTCGTCTTCCATCAGACGGTTGAAATCTTTTCGCGCCAGATCAAACTTCGCGTGAATCTTATCGAGCAGAATTTTCTTCGCGTCGCCAAACCCAATGGCACCCTCACGGTACTTCGTTTCCATCTCCGCAATTTCTTCAGGCATCGCAAACATTTTGAACAGCTTGAGAATATTGCAGGTCGCCGTATCAATCGGGTCGCCCACTGAAATCGGCGAAGTGACAATGCTGTTCACCTGTTTTTTTAATTTTTTATCGGGTGCGAAAATATCAATCGTGTTTGCATAGCTTTTGCTCATTTTTTGGCCGTCTGTTCCCGGAATGACCGCCACTGAATCGGGAATCTCACCTTTGGGAATGGTGAAAGTCTGCCCATACGTGCTATTGAATTTCTGCGCGATCTCTTGACAAATTTCAAGGTGCTGTTTCTGATCTTTGCCCACCGGCACCACATCGGCCTGAACACACAGTATATCCGCCGCCATCAAAATCGGGTACGTGAACAATCCGACCGTCGCATTGATTCCTTTATCCAGCTTGTCCTTATAAGAATGTGCGTTCTGCAATCGTCCCATCGATGCCTGACAACTCAAAATCCAGCTGATCTCTTGAATTTCCGGGATGTCCGATTGACGGTACAAGGTGGTTTTCTGAGCGTCCAGTCCGAAGGCAATATAAGCCGCAACGATTTGGCGAATGTTTTTTTTGAGATCTGCGGGATTTTTTATGGTTGTCAACGAATGCCAATCGGCAACAAAAATAAACAATTCGTCACCGCCCGACTGTTTTTTCTGAAATTGTTCGATCGCTCCAAAATAATTTCCGATATGAAGGTCGCCACTCGGTTGAATGCCAGATAAAACACGCATGGATGATTTTTCTTTCATTAAAAAAATTACTTTGATTAAAAAATATAAAATGTCTGCCCGAAACAAGGGCTGACAATGAAAAATACCTGATTTTCAGTGTTTAAAAAAGAGGTTTATTCATTCCTCAGTTCACTAAAACGGTAAGACTGAATTATGGGTTCAATCGACTCATGAGGAGATGATCAATTGCCGAGCATACTCCCGGGCGGCGGGGGTTACTTTTTCACCTGCGGACATATGCGCGATTTCCTCGATCCTTTCCTCATCGCTCAAACGCAGGATATTTGATCGGGTTCGCTTGCCTTTCACTTCCTTGCGTACGGAGAAATGCGCGCTTGCCATCCCTGCAATTTGTGGAAGATGACTGACACAAAAGACCTGCTTGTCTTCAGCCAGTTTCTTTAATTTCGCACCCACCTTCTCAGCCGTCTTGCCGCCGATGCCGGTATCGACTTCGTCAAAAATCATGACCGGCACGTCATCCTGTTTGTTGAGAATGGTTTTGATGGCGAGCATCACACGTGATATTTCTCCTCCCGACGCAATTTTTGCCAGTGGACGCAAATCTTCACCTAGGTTGGAAGAGAATAAAAACTCCATCGCACCGATCCCCAACGGGCCAAATTTCACGGCTTCACCATTATGAACGATACCACTATCGGCGTCGGCCTCATAATCAAACCGGGCACCAAACTGCACGGCATTCATGTTCAGATCACGCAATTCCTTTTCGATGTTCTCTTTCAAGCGCAAAGCCGTTGCTTCCCGCTCTTTAGCCAACTCAATGGCCAACTCCTGCAACACCGCAAGTCTTTTCTGGATCGAGACTTTCAACCGCGCCAATGTCTCATGCGATGTGGACAAACTTTCCAATTCAAATTCTATTTGTTTTTTGCGCTCGAAAATAGCTGTGATATCGCCGCCATACTTCCGTTTCAAACCATTGAGCTCTGCCATCCTGTCCTCAATTTCTTCCAGACGCTGAGGGTCCGATTGAATAGTGCGAGCATAGTCGCGCAAGTTTTCGCAGAGCCCTTCCACTTCGTAGAGCGCGTTGTTCGCACTTTGCAGATTGGGTTCCAGTGCTGGATCAAAGTCCAGCAACGGTTCCAATTCACGCACCGCTTTCCCCAATTGCGCCAGCACCGCACTGTCCGCATCCGAAAGGATTTCCTGCACACGATCCAACGCGCTTTGCAATTTCTCGCCATGCCTCAGTTTATTGCGTTCCGCAGAAAGTGCTTCCTCCTCGCCTTCTTCCAATCCCGCTTGCTCGATCTCCTGCAATTGAAAGGTCAACAACTCCTCACGTTCTTTTTGATTTTGGTCTTGCCTCAACAGGCGATCGCGTTCTGCAAGATCGCTTTTCCAAGCGTGGAATTCTTTACCAAAACGCTCCCGCTTTGGCATGGTCTTACCGTACAAATCGAGAAGGTCGAGGTGATTCTCAGGATGAAGCAGGGTCTGGTGATCGTGCTGACCGTGGATATCCACCAGCCGGGCCCCGATTTGCGCCAATGCGGATACCGAAACAGGACTGTCATTGATCCAGCATTTCCCCTTGCCTGCGGTCGATAATTGCCGCTTGATGGTCAATTCACCTTCCTGCGATGGGATGCCGAGTTCATCCAGAATGGACTCGAAGTTTTTCTCCTTGATCTGAAAACAGGCTTCGACGCGTGCAGATGTTTCTCCAGTGCGAATGCAGTCGTAATCCGCCCGCCCACCAAGAATGAGGTTCAACGCATCGAGTAGAATGGATTTACCCGCGCCGGTTTCTCCCGTGAGTACATTGAGTCCGGGAGCAAACTCCACACTCAATTTGTCGATGATTGCAAAATTTTCAATTTGGAGAAGCGTCAGCATATCGTTTCAGTTTCTCAGATCACTTTCTAATTCGTTGAGTAGCGTTGTCGTCCGTTGCATCAACCTGTTTGTTTCCTCGCTGGCACTCTGACTTTTTAAAAGACGTTGCAGTTGCGCCAGCGTGTCTCTCGCTTGATTGCGTTTGCCCTTGGCCTGATAAGCTTCCGCCAGAAAGTAATAATTGTCGCCGTAATCCGGTCCCAAATTCAAGGCTTTTTCGAGGTGTTTCACCGCCAGATCGCCATCTCCTCCCAGAAAAAAAGGGAGCTCAAAATACATTTTTCCCAAAGCACGATGCGGCCCACCGTGATCGAAAGCCGGGTCCAGTTTGAGAGCTTTCGTCATGTTTTCACGCAAAGGATCAATGGCATCCAGACTGCTCCACAATCCACGCGCCTCTCCAAGCTTGCCGATACACAGCCCTCTGTAGAAATATGCCGGAGCCGAGTTGGAATTGACAGACAATGCTTCACTCGCTTTTACCAAACACTGATTGAAAAATTTTTCCTTTGCCTCCCCCGAAGAGTTCTTGCCCAGATCATAATAAACCCGCCCCATTCGCCAGGACCACTCATCGAGTCGTGCCACATCTCCCTTGATTTTCTGCAACTGAGCTTCTACCTCCAGCCATTGATCGGCTGACCTGGCCTCGTCATACATTTTATCGAGCCGATCCCAAACTTCGTCTGCCTGAACAGAAACAGAAAACCCCAAAAGTACAAACATTAAGGTCAAAACCCTGAAAAAAATGCATTTTATTTGCCTAGACAGAACGCTTTGACAGGAATGAAAAGTCATATCATTTAAACCATTAAACATTTTATTTTCTGAACACAAGCTTGCGTTATACTATGATTGCCGTTATAAATTCTAACCCTGATTCATAGTTATCATATATCGCCTATGCTCCGATTTGGAAAAATTTTAATCGCACTCTGTATTTCATTTTTTGTTCTCAGTTCAACCCTGTATGCAGAAGGGAAACAGCATCCCGCCGGTCAAGCGACCGCGCAATTGCTTGATCTTATCAAACAGATCGGAGACAAATCTTCCAAAACTCCTGACGAGATCTCCAAGTTATGTCATCTTGCCTTGAACTATATGGATATGAAATTCATCAGCCAGAAAGTCCTCGAAAAACACCGCGACAAACTTTCGGCCAAAGAACAAGAACAGTTTCAAAACCTGTTGTCCGATCTGTTTATTCATGTCGCTTTCCCAAATTCTGGAAAATTTTTTTCCGGATTAGATATCCATTTTGAGAAAACCTTTCAGGACAAAACCATTGCCACAACCCCTGTGCTGGTTGTTCATAAGGATGAAGGCGAAGTCGATATCGAATTCAAACTTCAACTGACAAACGAAAAATGGAAAGTCATAGATGTTGATCTCGATGGTATCAGTATGCGCAACAATCTGCGCTCGCAAATTTATAAAATTTTGCAGACCGATGATTTTGCTGAATTGTCTCGCCGGATGACCAAGAAGCTCGACGAAGCCAAAAACGAATCCTGACCTTCGGATGCAATATTCTCCTGTAAGTGATAACGAAGCTGACCCGCTCCCACAGCGTTGCAAGTTCTTTTTAAAAGAGGTATGCGCGATACTGGCACTGGGGGCTACATTTTGCCTGCTGTTTCGTGCCGTGATTTTCAGCGGAAATACTTTCTACTTTCGGGACATTTTATACTACGCCTACCCGATGAAGCATTTCATCTGGGAGTCATTTCAGCAAGGGTCTCTGCCTTTCTGGCAACCCGACATCCTTGGTGGAGTCCCGTTCCTCGCGCTCATGCATCCCGGAGTTTTCTACCCCTTTTCCGCCTTATTTTTTCTCAACGATTTCAACTCCGCGTTCAACATCTTTTACATGGCCCAGCATTGGATGCTGGCAGTGGGAACCTACGCACTGTGTCGCTATTGGGGCATTTCAATTCAAGGTGCCCTGGGTGCCGCATTGACTGCCTTATTGGGAGGATATTTTCTATCCATATCTTCCTTCCACAATCATTTTCAGTCCGCAGTCTGGCTCCCCTTCATTTTTTTCTCATTCCAAAACTTCCTGCAAACAGGAAAAATGCGATACTTTTTGGCAACGGTCCTGACCTTGACCTTTCAGGTTCTCGGCGGAAGCCCGGAAAATTGCTTGTTCACCGTGGCACTGCTCCTTCCCTTCAGCTTATGCATCATCCCCAAAAGCGGCGGCATCGACGCGACGGGCAAACGCATTCTGTATCTGGCAGTGGCAATTATTTTTGCACTCGGACTTTCGGCCTGCCAGACCCTGCCCACTTATTTCATGATGGAACATTCCACACGCGCCCAGGGGATGAACTATGCAACCAGTGTGCGCTGGTCGATGGACTGGGCCGAACTGAACAATTTTCTACTACCGGTCAATTTCAAAAACTTCATGATGCGTCCGCATCTGAATTGGGATTATTTTCTGCAAAGTCCCTATATGGGACTGCTTCCTGTATTGTTCCTAATCTCCGCGATCCTGTTTTATCCTGGCCGCGTTTTTTTATTCTGGGTGGCTGTTTTCATCGCTGGAATTTTCTTTGCGCTCGGTAACAACAACCCGCTTTACATTCACTTCTTCAACAACGTTCCCGGATTCGATCACTTCCGCTATCCAGAAAAATTTTTATTCCTCTCCGCCTTCGCATTGGTTTTTCTGACCGGCTACGGCATCGATCATTTGCCAAATGCCCTCAAGCAAAGAAAATTTTTATTTCAAGTGATAGTGCTGGCAATGGGGATCGGTATTATAAAAATCTCCCTTGCCAATCCTGGCCGAGGGATTTTACTGCCGCTGATCGCCCTGCCCATTCTGGCCCTCGGCGTGCACTGCATTCACAAAAACAAGCTCAAAACGGCTCCTTTCCAATGGCTACTTGTCTTGCTCCTGTTTGCCGATCTGAGTTATCGAAATATTTCACTGATCCCGACCATCGACCGATCCTACTACGAAAGCGCCCCGAAACTTCTGCCACAGGTCGCCAACGAAACCGAACGATTCCGCATCTATTCAGGAGACCTGTCCTCTAAAACCCTGCACAGCAAGCAACGCTTTCCCTGGCAACGAACACACCATCTCATCAGCCTCACACTGAAAGAACAGTTGTACCCAAACCTGAGCGGCATCTATGGGGTAGAATCGGTGGACGGCAAAACAGGAATACGCTTGCAGGGACCCGAGCAATGGGTCAATCATTTCATAAATTCACTTCCTGAAACGCGCAGGACGATTTTAGAAAGAAGCAACGTGCACAAATGGGTCACCCTGCAAAACCAGCGCGTCGTTGCCCCTTCCAAAACCGAATCATCTACAGATACCCGCACCCCTTCCCGTCTGGATCGAGTGGATTTGAAGACCATCGAAACCTTTACGAATCCACTTCCGCGCAGTTATGTGGTCGCGCACGTTCAACAAACCCCTCAAAATGAAATCCTTGGAATTTATTATGATCCGAATTTTGATCCACGCCGCACGGCACTGGTCGAAGAAGCCGTGACATTACCCGCAGGAATTGGCAGTGGAATGAGCCACCCGCCTGTCTACCGACCCAACGGGGCAAATGTTTTTGCGCAAACAGAAGACGGCGGGTATCTCGTATTGATGGATAATTATTTCCCCGGCTGGACCGCAACGGTCAACGGCAAGGAGACACCGATCCATCGCACCAATGGGTTTTACAGAGGAGTGCTTCTGGAACCGGGAACCAACCGCGTGGAGTTTCGATTCGTCCCTGAAGGCTTCCGTGCCGGTGTTTTGGTCACTCTACTGGCCTTATTTATTTTGATCTGGACAATCTTCATCCCGCGCCAAAAGGGCAGTCAAGCTTTATAAAAATAAAAAACCCGGCTGACGAACGCATTCATCAGCCGGGTCTTAAATACAATTCAGAAATTTAAATTGTTATCAATTGCTCGCACATCTGAATCCCAAACCCTCCACACGATAATCCATCCATAATGACTTGCGTGCGGCTGATTGCAGGCTCAGAGGATTGGTTTTCCACGATCCGCCCCGAATGACTTTGTAATTCGTTCCACCGCGCATGATTTTTTCATCCATACGTTCGGGACCCTTGGGATCGTTCTTCGGACTCAAAACATAATAATTGTCTTCCATCCAGTCCGCAACCCATTCACTGACATTGCCTGCCATGTCGTATAGTCCTGCAGGATTCGGAGGAAAGGAACCCACAGGCGCGGTATGAATATAACCGTCAGCAACCGTACCGCCCATATTCAATTCGCAATCGCTGTCACAGAAATTGCTTTTCGCAGGATCGAATTCATCCCCCCAGTAGTACAAGGTCTGGGTGCCCGCACGCGCGGCGTATTCCCATTCCGCTTCTGTTGGAATGCGCTTGCCCACGTTCTTGCAATAATCGGCGGCTTCATCGTAAGTCACACTTTCGACCGGAAGATCGGCTCCCTTAAAGCGTGACGGATTGTGTTTCATCACCGCCTGAAACTCACTTTGTCGAACTTCATGCGCATCCATTTTGAATGCCGAGAGGCAGACTTCATGTGCCGGGCGTTCAATGATATCGCCATTGTCATTGCCCATCGTGAAACAACCCGCTTCAAAATTCACCATCTCGCCGGTTCCGGTAGCACCCTTATCGGCGATCAATTTCATCATCACTTCATCATGCCGCTCACGAACCATGACCATCGTCGAACGTGGCACACCCACGTAGCGGATTTGAGCTTGCGCCTTGGAGACCAGTTCCATCTTTCCGGTGTCTTTAAAAAATAATCGGAAATGCGGCACCGCATTTTCATCCACGGGGGCCAGATAGTTGCGCATATTATTTTTCCCTACCGTTTCCAGAATGACCGTTTCATCCACCAGCTCAGCGGGCCTCGGTTTTTCCTCTCCGCGCATATAAACCAGAACATCCCGATTTGTCGAGACTTCCATTTTTAGAATTTTTCCAAGCAAGGCTTCAGCTTCCTGAAATTTTTCCATCCCGATTTTAATGTCGGCCAGAGAACGCAAGACACGATAATTATCAGGATCTTTCTCCAATACAGAGGTGTAAATGGTTTCGGCTTGCACCGCATCACCATTCGCTACAGCTTTATCGGCCTCGGCAATCATCTCTGAAAGGGTTGCGTGAGCAGAAGAAACAGAAAGGATAAATACAAATGCGAACACGCCCAACAAGGTTGCTATTTTATGATTCAAGGTCGCCACGTCACGACTCCTTTTAAAAATTGTTTCCACGATTTTTAGAAACAGGTTCAAAAAACTAAACATAGATTATGTATGCTTCACTCTGACTTCTTAGATGGTAATTCTTCTGGATCGGTCTTACCCTTCTCCGCATTATTTTTTTTATCGACCTGATTGGATGCCTTTTGATTTTTCCCGGTCGTTTTCAATTCTTTTAATTTTCCCCACTCTTCGCCAGCAGTTTTACCCTTCTTTTGCTGATCCCGTCGAGGAAAATAATCGATCTCATCAATCATGGCAATTTACCCGATTATCGAAAGGGTGATTCATTGTGATTTATAAAAATCCTGAATGGCGCGAATCATTCCGGGGTCGCCCCCCAGGACAATGGCTTCCTGCAAATGAGCTTTCGCACGGTCGGTTTCTTTGAGCACAGTATACACCATTGCCAACCGGGCATGGCTAGAACCATCTTTCGGATTCAGCGAAAGCAATGTCTGAAATGCCTGCAATGCTTTCCCCGGTTCGTTTTTTCGTAGAAAAATCTCACCTAAAAAAACATAGGCCGGTTTAAAAAGTGGTTGCGAACGAATTCCCTTTTGCATCATAACTTGCGCGCGATCAAAATCGCCCAGCTCAGCCAGAGTCTTCCCTGTATTGAAAAGTGTCATGGCGTCATCAGGTACCAACTGCAAGGCCTTTTCAAACCAGAGAATGGCTTCCTGATTTTTGTGATCCAATTGCAAAGCCAGACCCGCATTCAACAAGGGTTGAAGCAGTTGCGGTTCCAAAACTGAAGCTGATTTAAAATTCTCCAGTGCCTGAGGAAATTTTCTTTGCTGTAAAAAGTCTCGCCCGGATTGCATATTCTTCTGATAACTTTTGCGCGCCACGATTTTGTCGTGCGAAAAAGTAGGAGCCGCTAAGTAAACCACCCCTGAAAGTACAAGGCAGAACAAAATCCCACCCAGAGACAAAGCCCGCTTCGAAACATTCCATCGAATTCCGTTCACTAAAAATACCGTCCCCACCACTGCGATCAATTGCAATACTGGCAAACCAACGAGAAACAGCTTGTCCTTTAAATCCCAAAACTTTTCCATTGGCAGGAGACTCAGCCAGTTCGTGGACCGCAGTAATAAATCCGGCCGCTCCCGGATCAATTGACTCGCGGATGACAAGGCCTCCCACGTGTACTGAGGATGATTGTAGGGAAGCACGACTTTGTACTGGACCAACATGATGTATTGCGCACCCACACAAACCAAAACGGCAAGAAATGCGCAGATTTTCCATAACCTGCATTCACCCAATTTATCCCACAACAAAGCCAGACCGATAGCAACAATGGGCAATGCGGAAATAAAATGTCTTTTCCCGTAGGATACCGAATCTTCCGGGTAGAGCAATACGATAACAAACAATGCACACACATAGGCAAGCAGTCCGTATCTCAGGGATTGCAATTTAGCGGAGGACACCAGCAGACCGATGACCCCTGCCAGTGCAAGTGGCATGGACCAGACCAGTCCCCATTGCGGACTGAAGAATATCCTTCCGGATTTTTCCAACACTGCCATGACTGAAAACTGCGCCAGACCCTGCCCCGCCATGCCCACAGACCGCGCCGGAAAAGGCACTCCGTTCAATTGATACCAACTCACCACCTGCGGCGCAAGGGCCAGAAAGAAGGCTACAAAAAATCCCGCCGACCGTCGGACAAAACTCTGGATTTTTTCGACACGATGCATCGTGCTGTCCTGCCAACACAAATAGAGTTGATCGACGAAAAATAACGCGAGGAAACCGATGTTGATGGGCCGCACCAGGCAAAGCAGTCCCGCTGTCAAACCCATCAGAACAGGGCCATCCCATTCTTTATTTTTTCGATTCTCAATCCAGACCCACAACAACAACACGACAAGAAAAAATTCCGCCGTATGCGCCATGCGTTGCCGGATGAAACTGAAGTAAATGAGAGGAGAGGCTAGCCAAAGCGAAGTGACCGCAATCAAAGCCGCCTGCTGTGTGCAAAATTTTACAAGCAGGCGATGTAGAAAAATCAGACCCGCAAACAACCAGGTTCCCGATGCGATTGCGGTGGCTAGATAATAAGGTGCGGAGTAACCATCGAGAGAAAATGTCGCGCCCCATTGATTACACAATCCCGCAAGCAAATGTCCAATCAGCAAAAAGGGGAAAAACAGAATCGCCTGTCCCATTTGCCAATTGTTCGCGACGTACCCGGTTGGTGTAAATCCTTCGGCGTGGGAAAATTTTCTTTCATTGGCGAAATCGAGATCGCCGTCAAAATACAGCGAACGCAGATAAGCGTAGTAACCGGCATCGTCGCCACTGTCTATCAATGTTGCGGAATAATAACCGGTGTGCTTGGCAGGCGGAATCCAGTCGTTGAAAACACCGAGCGGTGTGAGCAGGAGAAAAAACGAAAAGTACAATAAGATGTAAAAACCGGCGAGTTTCCTGCTCATAAAACCGCGATCGCTTCAATGTGGAAGGGAACAAAAATTATTGTCTTGAATTATACCACGAGCCCCTTCTCTACCAGAACCTGATGTGCTTTCTCCACATCGGATACGGCGGTCTGACTCTGCACCCATTCGGACAGATCGGACAGACCTTCGCGCAATGAAATCTGCGGCTCGAATCCCAGCTTGCGGATGCGTGAGATATCGCCGTAACAATGCCGGATGTCTCCATTCCTGAATTTTCCGATCACGTTCGGCGTAAAATTCCGACCCAATAATTCGATCAATGTTTCTGCCAATTGCAGGATCGACGTGGGCACGCCGGTTCCTATATTGAAGATACCGTAATCCGCCTTTTCATTTTCCAGCAGAAGCAATTTGCCGCGCACCAGATCTTTCACATGAATCAAATCGCGAATCTGCAAGCCATCTTCATAAATCAGAGGGGCCTTGTCGTTCAAAATCGCCGAACAAAAAATCGCTCCCGCGCCAGTGTACGGATTGTTCAAACTCTGGCGCGGACCGTAACAGTTGAAATAGCGGCAAGCCACAGTCGGTATTTTGTGCGCCTTGCCGATAATCAAGGAATAGACTTCCTGATCGCGTTTGCTTTGTGCGTAGACCGACGAGCTGTCCAGCTCCTTCGTTTCATCCGTCGGTGACGGCTTGACAGCAACGCCGCATTGCGGACACAGGCATTCCCAGCGGCCTGCCTTCATGTCCTCTTCCCTGCGTGGTGCGGGAGTCACAACCCCATGCGCCTCGCACAAATAACGTCCTTCGCCGTAAAGACTCATGGAACTGGCGACCAATACTTTTTCGATCGAATGCGAATCGTTGACAAGAATGTCCCAAAGCGTCGCCGTTCCCCCCACATTGGTGGAAACGTATTGTTCGATGGAGTACATCGACTGACCGACCCCCACCTCGGCGGCATCGTGGATCACCGCGTCCATTCCCTGCATGGCTTTTTTCAGGGAATCGCGGTCACGCACATCGCCTTGAATGAATTCTGCATCGGCATGCAAATGTGCCGGGCGCACCGCATTCGGACCGTGGACCTGAGGCGTCAGGTTATCGTAAACGCGAACTGTGTCGCCGCACTGCTCGATCAATGCATCCACCGTATGCGAACCAATGAAACCCGCTCCCCCTGTCACCAGAATTTTTCTTGCCATAAATTTTTCGCTATCCTGAAAGAGAAATCTCTTTGAAATTAAAATTTAAATATCCTTATCATAACCCATTCGGCATACTCAAGGCGCGACTTTAGTTTCTGCGCCAGATTCGCCGCAGGTCGCGATTGAACAATGCGATGCACAACGCAAAAAACGCATTCAGACTGATGAAAAGCCCGGCTGAAAATCCTTCGGGAATGTATTGCATCTGCACCCTGTGTTGCCCCGACGGCAGGGCCACGGCTCGATAAAAATAATTGCCGCGCAAGATCGGCACGCTCTTGCCATCCACCGTTGCCGACCATCCCGGAAAATAGGAATCGAAAAGCACCAGATAGCCCGGTTCATTTTGTTCAGTTTGTATCCTGACCGCATTGGGTGAGTATTCCACCGAATGCACTTTTCCAACAAAATCCGTGGCAGTGGATGGCGGGTAGGACTCTGACAAAAGCACCTCCTTTTCTGGATCGAAGCCTTCGCTGTAATACAAATTGCTCAGCTTGTAACCGCCGCCATAACGCGCTTTCGGAACCAGTACCGCACGCGGAACCGCTTTCACCATTTCCTCAACCACAGGGTCGGGAGAACCCGGCATCTTTTTTTCGATGGTTGTCCAGTAACGGACGTTGCCTCGCTCCAGCATCCGTCGGCGTTTTTCGGGAGGTGACGCGATAAAAATCGCTGTCCACATTTCCGCATCTTTCAAACCCCATCCGGTGATGCCGTCGATGAACTCCAGACCGTATTGCGTCGCCAGATTGGGATAAATCTGTTCCTTCAAGGCCAAATGCCCACGCAACAAAGTCAATTCTTTCGGGAATGAATTCTTCGTCGGGATTTTTCCATGCGCCAGCAAGGGGCCGCTATAAAATCGATACAAGGGTTTGCGCTCTGCCAACTGCGCGAAAACCGCAGGGGGACGATTGAAAAAATTATTTTGGATCAGCGGAATCAGAGCCGTATTTTTCAGCAACAGGTCCAGAGCTATGAGAACCGTCAATCCGCCTTTGAGCGCACAGGTGCTCATCAAATCCCGTTCATGCAGGGCAAACAACGTCAAAGCAAACATCAGTCCCGCCAGCGTCTGCCAAGCCAGAGGCGATAAATCATCCACCGCCCCATGCCCCAGAGCCACCACCACAAAGCCCGCCAAGGCCCAACCCACTTCATTGCCATGACGGCGCGTCCACTTCGAAAGCGTATCGACACCGTATCCCGCGAGAAAAACAGCCGCAAAGGCAGACAGAATCAAAAATTTCTCAGGGTAACGGAACCAGTCCAGAAACGGAACCCAGTCGTAAAGCCAAGCGTAAACCGGATTGAAATGTCCAAGCGCGAAAAAAATCCCGACGAAAAAAACACCTGTCCAGAAATAATAAATCCGGCTCCTCGCCACCAGCAGACCGAGCGCGAGAACCAGCATCGGGAACCATCCCATATAGGGACTGAGTATGAAATAATCCGTGCGAAACGCCGGATCGCTCATGAAGCCATTTAAATTCATCGGCACTAAAAATGCCCCAAGTCCCTCAAACGGCAAAGACCACAGCGTCGCACTTGCAAACGACAAACCGCCATCGCGCACCGTGTGCGGGACCGCCATCTGTGTTGGCACCAGTTGCAGTGCAGAAAGCCCCAGCGTGAACGCCGTCCCCATCGCTATAAAAGCATAAGATTTCAGGACACCACTAAGCGGTTGCGATCCGGGAAGAAACGTCACGTAAGCGAACAGTAAAGCCGTCGTCAGCAAACAAAACTCGGGACTGCCTGCCAGCACCTGAAACACAAAGACGATGATCGCTGAAACAAACCGTGCCCTGCCGCCCTTCTGCAAAAACTGCACAAAGAAAAACAGAATCCACGGAAGCCAGCT
Organism: Nitrospinae bacterium CG11_big_fil_rev_8_21_14_0_20_45_15; assembly: GCA_002787235.1. GTDB lineage: Bacteria > Nitrospinota > Nitrospinia > Nitrospinales > VA-1 > Nitrohelix. Next base: position 174,970 of record PCWG01000032.1, on the reverse strand, counting down.
CGCCGACTGAAAATGATTGTGCAATTGCGACAGGGAAATGAAAAATCCGCCCCACAAAGCCGTCAGCCCGCATGCGATGCCTGCGTAAAATGAAAAGCCCATCGCCCTGCCGAGGAAATAACATCCCGTTGCAAGAATCAGAAAATGCAGGGCAAAGAAAAAATTGAAGCACCAGGTGAAATCATCCCCCAGCAAAAAAATATTGAGCGGATACAACGCACCCGGATGCAACAGCGGCAGGAACGGCACGCCACCATGGATCGAAGGCCACCAGAACGGCAAGTTTCCACTTTGCAAAGAACTGTGGATGAAATGCTTCATCGGATACGCAAAATGCAGGATGTCGCGATAGAAGATCGACTGCTCCTGAAAAAGCATCGGAATAAAAAATATCAGCCACGCCAGAAACAAAACCGACAGAGCCGCAATGTCACCCACACGAAAACGGAAAGGCGCATGTGGCGCGTCGATTTCTTCGCATGAAACAGAAGCTGTCACAGAAGGGATTACTTTCATCAGGATTGATTATTAGGGAGTGCCGATTTTTAACAGCAAGATCGCCAGCAACTCCACTATAATAACGCGAAATTTTGAAATATATCGCCTAATAAAATTTTTAAGGGAGCGTGGCAATCCTTGTTAGGAAAAACACCTACATTGAAGTCGAACTAATCCATGGTTTGACTCCAAGTCTATTGAACGGCAATTCATTTTTATTAGTATGTTTTTCACCCATAAGCCCCTGTATATTTTACATATACTTATTAGGCAAGCCAGACTTGGCAACTATGAATGCCTTGTGAAAACACTGGCCTCTGTGAAAATCAATCATCCTTAAAATGAATTATTTATGAATACGAACTCAATCAAGGGTGGAACCAAATATTTTTTTCTCGTTGTAATTTGTCTGGTCGCAATCCTACCCGTCTCCTTCGCCATCGCCGGGGAGGCTGATAAGCCCTGGCGTTTGCAAGACAGTCTCCATTTGCCGGAGGGTGTGACGTTCTGGGGTCAGCACCGGACGCAATACGAAACCATCGATCATCAGTTCCGCGCCGGAAGCACGGGGAGCGATCAGGCTCTCTTCCTCCGCACTTTTCTGAATGCGCAATGGCAGATGAACTCTCAATTTAAAATCCATCTGGAGATGGGCGATGCGCGTGCGTTGTTGAACGACACGGGTTCACGCATCAGCACCAATTTCATCGATGCGGCGGAGCTTTTACAAGGTTATGTGGGCTGGTCTGAAAAGAATCTGTTCGCTGAGGGCAGTGAAAGTCTCCTGCGCGCGGGTCGGATCACTATGGATATCGGTTCGCGCCGTCTCATCGGACGCAACGGATTCCGTAATTTCACGCAGGCCTATACGGGTCTCGATTTCAAATGGACGGGATCGGACGATACTCAGATCCGCACGATCTTCACGTTGCCGATCAATCGCGAGCCTTCTACCGATCGGGAGCTGTTGAGCAACAAGGCTGAGTTTGATGAGGAATCTTTTGACGAAATTTTATGGGGTGCTCATGTAGCGGTACCGCACTTACTCAATGACATCAAAGGCGAGCTGTATTTCTTCGGGTTCAATGAGAACGATTCGTACAATCGCGCCACGCGTGACCGCGATCTTTACACGACAGGCTTTCGTGTGTACGAGTCGGCTGAAAGTGAGCGTTTCGATTTTGAGTGGGAATCTATGATTCAAGCGGGCACGGTGCGTGCTTCGACGCTGGCTTCTGACACGAAAGATCTGGATCACCTTGCATACTTCACGCATGCTGAGGGGGGATACACGTTTCGGGGGATGTGGAAGCCTCGACTTCTGCTGGAATATGATTTTGCCAGTGGGGACAATGATCCTAACGATGGCAAAAGCGGCGGTTTCGACAGTCTGTACGGTCTGAATGCGGGCGATTGGGGTCCGACGGACATCTACACGGCTTTTGTCCGTTCCAATATCAGTTCACCGGGCATGCGCTTTCGGGTGAAACCGAGCAAAAATGTCACGGCGGATTTTGGTTACCGGGCGATGTGGCTGGCTTCAAGCAAGGATGCCTGGCAGGGGGCTTCGGGAATCCGCGATGTGACGGGCAACTCCGGAAAATTTCTGGGACATCAGGTGGTTCTCAAAGGCACTTGGGCACTTTGTCCGAACATCAAGTTGGCCGGCGGTCTTTATTATCGTATTGATGGAGATTTTCAGGAGAACGCGCCCACATCTCCGCATGCTGGCAACACGCTTCATACCTACTTTTCTTCAACCTTCCTGTTCTAGCGGAATCCCGCAGAATGTGCCTCTTTACACAAAGAGCGCGTCGTCAAAACAGTTTAAAAACCTCTAGCTCCTCTCCTCCTCCTTTTCGCCCCGCTTCGGCGGGGCGAAGTGCCTTTGCGCACATAAAAGGGGCTACAAACGTATTTTAAATTGTTGGGGAAGGTACTGGCCGCCTCACAGAAGTGAGGCGGCTGTTTTGTTTGCAGAAGGAATTTTCAGCGGATTAAAAAAGTGCTTTTGCGGAACTGAGCATGCCGCCGATACTGCTGGTGGAGTCGGCCACTGCGGTGGCTTCGTAACCGCAATGGGCGGTGCAGTCTTTGCATTTTTCGTTGTTGCGGTGACCGTAGTTTTCCCAATCGGTGGTTTCCAGCAATTCGGCAAAGGTTTTTGCATAGCCTTCGTCGAGCAGATAGCAGGGTTTTTGCCAACCGAGTACGGAATAGTTCGGATTGCCCCAAGGGGTGCAGTCGTACTCTTTCTTGCCTTGCAGAAATTCCAGATACAGTGGCGAGTGGTTGAAATCCCAATGCTTGCCTTTGCTTTTACCGCGCTCAATCAGTTCGCGAAAGAATTCCCGGGTCTTGTCCCTGCCAAAGAAATGTTCCTGATCGGGTGCGTCGGGATAGCTGAAGCCAGAGGCAACGGTCATCGCATCGACACCGAGCGGTTTCAGGAAGTCGAGGAACTCTTCGGCCATGTCCACGGTGGAACCTTCAAAGAAGGTGCTGTTGCTGGTCACCCGGAATCCGCGTGCCTTAGCTTTCTTGATAGCTTCGACAGCAATTTTGAAAGTTCCTGCTTTGGCGGCAATGCGGTCGTGTTCTTCTTCGAGTCCATCGAGATGGATCGACAATACCAATTGCGGTGAAACCGGAAGCTTGTCCAGATAATCTTCCAGCAACAAGGCGTTGGTGCACAGGTATATATAACGCCCTTGCGCGATCAAACCTTCCACGATCTCTACGATATTCGGGTGCATCAATGGTTCGCCACCGGCGATAGACACGACGGGCGCGCCACATTCGTGAGCGGCATCCAGACATTGCTTGACGGACAGATTCTGTTGCAGAATTTCGTTGGGTTTCTGAATCTTCCCGCATCCCACGCATTCTAGATTGCATCGAAACAAAGGCTCCAACATGAGCACGAGGGGATAACGCTTCTTTTCTTTCATCTTTTGACGAAAGACGTAGACACCTACTTTTAAAGCCTGCTTAAATGGGATACCCATTGAATTCTCCGGGGGACTTGATGACTGACGGTACTTTAAACTATGTTATAAAAGTTCAATCATTAATTGTATTTCAGTTTCAGACAAACGCCAATATAATAGCATTCGAACGTTTTATTGTGAACCAGACACTCAACTCACTACCGCTCTTCACGATTGACCCCGTATAGGGTCAGGATTTTATACCATGATGCGTCTGCTTATTCTCACTTTGTTGATTCCGGCGGCTCTGGTTTTTGACGGCTATCTGGCGCACGACATCTTTGATTACCGCATTGATACTTTCAGAGAGTGGCTGATTGTCTTCTTTATCTTGATCGTCATCCTCGGAATTGCGCTGGGAGAACTGGGGAAAAAACACCGTCCCATTTCCTTTGACGACCCTCCTGATTAAGCCGTCGGTTGCGCCGCCTGTCCGACGATGAGACTGAGCAGGGAATACGGGGCCGCTTGAAATCCGCATTGCACCCACACCGGACCCGCACCGCCGTGAGCCACTGCAATCGCATTTCCCTTGATGTCTTCCAAAGCCTGAATCTCGAACAAGCTTCTTTCGCCGGGGGAAATGTATTCCGCTGTATCGCCAACTTCGATACGGTTTTTAACTTCCATCAACGCCCAACCACCGGGCCTGTCCTCCAGAATCTGTCCCGCGAAAATCTGCGGTTGATTGCTTTCCTGCGGCGTATCAAATCGCTCGGTTGTGTGGTTGGCATTGGAAATCAAAAAGGCTGAGGTGAAACCGCGATTCGCTGTTTTGTCGATCTCGTTCAGAAGAGTGGGATCGAATCGTTTTCCGTGCATCATGTCCTCTATCGCTCTTCGATAAATTCCGGTGATGAGTGACAAATAATAAATCGACTTGGAGCGGCCTTCGATTTTAAAAGAACAGATGCCTGCGGAACGAAGTTCTTCGAGTATTTCGATAGCGCGAAGATCTTTGGAGTTCATGATGTAGGTTCCGTGTTCGTCTTCCTCGATCGGCATGAGTTCGCCCGGTCGCCCGGTTTCTTCAATAAAATAGCGACCATCGAGTGGCTTGCTGGCGGGTGTTTGACAGCCTTTATCCTCACTTACATTGAACTCCCAGCGACAGCTGTTGGTACAGGTGCCCTGATTGGCGTCGCGATGATTGAAGTAATTGGACAACAAACATCTTCCCGAATAAGCGATACAGATCGAGCCATGCACGAAGGATTCCAGCTCGATGTCAGGAACTTTTTCGTGGATGACGTGAATTTCTTCCATCGACAACTCACGCGACAATATGATCCTGCGCACGCCCCGATCGCGCCAGAAGGCGACGGTGGGCCAGTTGATGGCATTGGCTTGTACGGAAAGATGCACCGGGATCTGAGGGAAGTTGCGTACGGCAAAATCGATCATCCCCGGATCGGCCATGATGAACGCATCGGGCCCTTGTTCGGCGTATTCCGCCAGTGATTTTTCAAAGGACTCCACCTTGCGGTTGGGAGCGAGGATATTCGCGGTCACAAAAATTTTCTTGCCCTGGCTGTGCACAAACTGGATGGCTTCTTTCATCGAAGCATTGTTGAATCCGTTTTCGCGTGCCCGCAGTGAAAATTTTGGGATACCCGCATACACCGCATCCGCACCATAAGCGAGTGCGTAACGTAACTTTTCGGGATTGCCTGCGGGAGCCAATAGCTCGGGCGTTTGGGTCAGGATTGAATTCATATCTATCCGACTGAGTCGGAACCTCTGTGAGTTTGTTATTTTACAGGCAAGAACCTGGAATCTCTGAAGGAAGGCGAATCACTTTCCCATCAACTTGCATTTCTTACGGAACCCTCAGGTGTGTTTTCGATGAGCTTGAGCGTTGCCCGCAATCGAGATGTCAACACCTTGAGTATCGGTACCAATGCTTTCGGGTTCTTGTCAGACATATTATTGAAAACTGCTTTTGTAAGAATATTAATGGAGCAGTCCACGATTGCTGTAACCGATGCCGAACGTGGCAGACCATCAATGAGCCCCATCTCCCCAAAGATGTCGCCATCGGACAATACACCGATGACTTTTCTTTCTCCGTTTGCACCCCGTTTGGACACCTCAACTTTACCCGAGGCGATGATGTAGGCACAATCTGCAGGGGCACCCTCGGTCATAATATTCTGTCCTCTTTTTACAAAAATGGTTTTCATGGCGTCAATATAAGAAAATTTATCGACTCCTGTCCGAAAAGAAAATCGGTGGGGGTCCGGTTAGAAATTCGCATGGTTTGCGATTGGAAACGAGGAATTACTTCAAAATGGATTGCTCTGGAAACTCAATAAACCAATAAGATACGTAAAGTATCAGAGCTTTTACGTAAAGTATCAGAGCTTTATGATAATGCAGGAAATTGTTTTTAGCAACAATTCTTCGCATAAACTTTACAGGCAATTGATGCAGGGACGGGGCAGTACCGCCACCTGCATCAAATGTGTGTGTTTATGCCTATTCGCTTTTAACGGTAGCGGGGCGAGAATAGATTTCGCTTCCACTTTCCTTGAAAGTTTGGGACATTTTTTCCATCCCTGCGGTCAGTGCCGCCTCTTCATCGACACCCTGTTCTTGTGCAAAGTCGCGCACATCCTGAGTGATTTTCATCGAACAGAATTGTGGGCCACACATCGAGCAAAAATGCGCAGTTTTTGCAGAGTCCGAGGGCAGGGTCTGGTCATGAAAATCCTTGGCCTTTTCGGGGTCGAGTGAAAGATTGAACTGATCGTCCCAGCGAAATTCAAATCGCGCTCGGCTCAGGGCATCATCGCGCATGCGTGAGCCGGGGTGACCTTTGGCGACGTCGGCGGCGTGTGCGGAGATTTTATAGGTGATGACACCTTCCTTGACATCGTCGCGGTCGGGCAAACCAAGATGCTCCTTAGGGGTCACATAACAGAGCATGGCGCAACCAAACCAGCCAATCATTGCCGCACCGATGCCACTGGTAAAGTGGTCGTAACCGGGAGCGATGTCTGTGGTCAGAGGTCCGAGGGTATAAAACGGTGCTTCGCCACACTCTTTCAACTGCAGGTCCATATTCTCTTTGATGAGGTGCATGGGCACATGGCCGGGACCTTCGATCATCGTTTGAACTTCGTACTTCCAGGCAACTTTGGTGAGCTCGCCCAAAGTTTTGAGTTCGGAGAATTGAGCTTCATCGTTGGCATCTGCTGAAGAACCCGGGCGCAATCCATCACCCAGCGAGAAACTGACGTCGTAGGCTTGCATGATTTCGCAGATTTCTTCAAAATTGGTGTAGAGGAAATTTTCTTTGTGATGGGCCAGACACCATTTGGCGAGGATCGCTCCACCGCGTGAAACGATACCCGTCATCCGCTTCGCGGTCATCGGAACATAACGGAGCAAGACTCCGGCGTGGATCGTGAAATAGTCCACGCCCTGCTCGGCTTGCTCGATCAAAGTGTCGCGATAAATTTCCCAGGTCAACTCTTCCGCTTTACCGCCGACTTTTTCGAGGGCCTGATAAATGGGAACCGTGCCGATCGGGGTCGGGGAGTTGCGCAAAATCCATTCGCGTGTTTCGTGGATATTGTCACCGGTAGAAAGATCCATGACCGTATCTGCGCCCCAACGGGTGGCCCATACCATCTTTTCAACTTCCTCATCTATGGAGGAGGTGACGGCAGAGTTGCCAATGTTGGCGTTGATTTTGACCAGAAAATTTCTGCCGATGATCATCGGCTCGGATTCTGGATGATTGATGTTGTTCGGGATGATGGCACGTCCGCGTGCGATTTCGTCGCGAACAAATTCCGGCGTGATGATGTCGGGAATGGAGGCTCCAAAAGAGTTTCCCTTCAATCGGTTTTCTCTTTCCGGATCGAGGATCATTTCCGTGCGTCTTTGATTCTCACGAATCGCGATGTATTCCATCTCCGGAGTGATCATTCCCTTCAGTGCGTAATGCATCTGACTGACGTTGCATCCCGCTTTTGCGCGGAGGACTCTGCGTCCTTCACGCGGGAATCTTTCAACCTCAGGCGTTCCACTGCTGTTTCGGAATCCGTTGTCCACAGGCTGAATGGGTCGGCCTTCATACTCTTCTACATCGTTGCGTCCGCGAATCCATGGCGCACGAAGCGGTTCCAGACCTTTTCGGATGTCGATGGTTGCCGTGGGATCGGTGTAAGGTCCAGAAGTGTCATAAACCAGAACCCTCTCGTTGGGCACGGAATGTCCATTGCCATTGCCGTTACCATTGTCACTGCGACTTCCATTGCTGTCGGTGGCAGGAGGAACCGAAAGAGTGATTTCGCGAAACGGCACACGTATTTCCGGGTTCAACGTTCCATTGACGTATATTTTTTTTGAATTGGGTGAAATTGGCTCGGTGGTGATTTTTATATTTTTACTGCCGTTGGTTCCGTTGTTGGATGTCATGAATCTTGCCCTCTTAAAAGAATATTGGAAAATTCCAAAGTGTTTTTATAAATGTCCGGACCTGCCCAGATTGCTGAGATGAGCGCAATGCCATGCGCGCCCGTTTTTTTAATCTCAGCAAGGTTACTTACTTTCACGCCACCCAATGCCAGAACAGGGAGACTGGTATTATGAACCACTTCGCTCAATCGGTCTATTCCTTGCGGCGGACCGTACTTCATTTTTGATGGGGTTGCGTAGACGGGACCGTAGGTTATGAAGTCGGCCCCTTGTGCTTCAACATCCCGCGCTCTCTCCAGCGAATGCGTGGAGACCCCAATCTTCAATTCGGGATATTTCTTTTTAACTTCTCCGACGGGAAGACTCGTTTCCGTCAAATGAACGCCGGTCGCCCCCAGTTCCTGCGCGAGGTCGGCTCGATCGTTGATAAACAAAAACCCCTGGTATGCGTCGATCCGCTTTTTAACCTCTCGCGCCAGCGCACACAAATCCTCGTCGTTTAAATCCTTCTCCCGCAACTGAATGCATCGTGCCCCGGCTTTCAGGGCATTTTCCAGTGCGGACAGAAACTGCGCTCCATCTACCAGCTTGCGATCGGTGATAACATATAGAGACAAGCTTTTGAAAAAAGTTTCAGATGGACTCAATATCATCGCCTTTCCCAATGCCAGACTTTTATGCAATCAAACGTCGATCATGCCATCCAGCGGACTGCTCGCAGAGGCATATAATTTTCTTGGGATACGTCCCGCTTCGAAAGCCAGACGCCCGCTTTCTGTACCCAGCTTCATCGCCAAGGCCATCTTGAGCGGGTCCTTCGCGCAGGCAATCGCCGTATTCATCAAAAGTCCGTCAATGCCCAGTTCCATCGCCGAGCAAGCATCCGAAGCCGTGCCCACTCCCGCATCAACAATGACCGGGACGCTGACCGCCTGCAAAATGAGCCGAATCGTGTAGGGATTGCAAACACCCAGACCCGAACCAATCGGTGCCGCCAGAGGCATCACCGCAGAACAACCCGCCTGCTCCAGCTTCTTACACATAATGACATCGTCGGTACAATAGGGAAGAACCTGAAAGCCCTCTTTCACCAGAATTTTGGAAGCTTCCAACGTGGCTTCGTTGTCCGGGAAAAGCGTCTTTTCATCGCCAATGACTTCGACCTTGACCATATTGCCCAGCCCCGCCTCACGAGCCAGCTCACAGGTCATCACCGTTTCCTTGGTCGAATAACAGCCTGCTGTGTTCGGCAAGAGATGATACTTTGCAGGATCAATATAATTCAGAATCGATTCCTTGCTTTTATCCAGCTCGATCCGGCGCACCGCAACCGTCACCATTTCCGCACCCGAAAGTTCCAACGCACGACGGTTTTGTTCAAAAGAAGCGTATTTTCCCGTTCCCACAATCAAACGTGATTTGAAAGTACGATCCCCGATTTTTAAAACACTGGAGTTACTTTGCTCAGTCATAATAGCTATCGTTATCCCATTTATTCATAGAGTCTATATTCATTTCATCAATTCACTCAAACCCGCATCCTCCACCCACCGCATGAACAATTTCGACTTTATCATCGGCGTTGAGGGCGGTCTCGGAATGCTTTGATTTTGGAATCACCTGAAAATTGAGGGCGACCGCAATGTGTGGTCCCGCCATCTCCAGTTCTACCAATAGTTCTGATACAGTCGCGGCTTGAACTTCCCGCCCGACACCGTTTATAGTCAAAAACAAACGAAATTCTCCCAAAAAAAACAAAAAGCCGCAGACCCTGTACGGGATATGCAGCTTCAAATGGAAAGCCTGAATTTAAGATTGAAGGGAGGTTGCGTGAAAAGCAGATCCGGCTCTTAAGCAGTCATGATCCAAAAATTAACCGTTCACTTGAAAAGATCTACCTGAAAATCCCCAAAATCACTTTCCTTGCGCTGGCATTACCCAGATCAGGTTCAAGGGGTCATCCAAGGTCATGGATTCTCAGTCTTAATGTAAACGCCCCCAGTGAAGTTGCCCTTTCAGGGTACTTTAAATGAAATTCATGTCAAGAAATTTTGAATTATTGACGAAATAAATATTTTAGGTATTATTAAACACTATGAAACTAAAAGTTCCTTACTCTATGCGCTTATCTCAAAATTTCCTAATACCACTGTTTTTTTGCATATTTGCTTTCGCATGCGCCACCACTGAATCACGGCTATGGACCGTTCCCCCTGCCAACATTTCAAAATCCGATCAAGAGTTGTATTCACAGGCACTGCAATTACAAAATGCAGGCCACATTCAGGAAGCTATAAAATTCTGGAATGAGTTTTTGAAGAATCAACCCCGATCCTTTGAAGCCCGCAACAATCTGGGGCACGCTTATTACACAAGCGATCAAATTCCTCAAGCAATAACAGAGTTTGAGACCGCACTGAGCATCGCGCCAGAAGATAAGAAGATAAAAGATAATCTGATCGGTGCCCTGAAATTTCAATCGGCATTGCAGGAAGACAATCGGGACCCGCACGGAGCAATAAAAAGTCTGATGCAGGCTTACGATCTTTCACCCCCAAGTGAAAGAGAAAGAATCGGCCTGAACATTGAATTATTGCAGGACAAAATTTATGAAGGCGTCCAAACAACCAATACCCTCGAAGCTTATCAGGACTTTTTGACCCGTTACCCCAACAGTCCGAAAAATTCCGACGACGCCAAAGCCCAGATCGAAAAAATAAAAAATCCACCCGCACCAGCACTAGCACCCGCTCCTGCACCAGCACCGGAACCAGCACCGGAACCAGCACCAGCTCCTGCACCCGCTCCTGCACCAGCTCCTGCACCCGCTCCTGCACCCGCTCCAGCACCAGCACCCGCTCCTGCACCAGCACCCGCCCCTGCACCAGCACCGGCACCAGCACCCGCTCCAGCACCAGCTCCTGCTCCTGCACCCGCACCAGCACCCGCTCCCGCACCAGCACCAGCACCCGCTCCTGCTCCTGCTCCTGCTCCTGCACCAGCACCCGCTCCTGCACCAGCACCAGCACCGGAACCAGCACCCGCTCCAGCACCAGCACCCGCTCCTGCACCTGCTCCTGCTCCTGCTCCTGCTCCTGCTCCAGCACCCGCACCCGCTCCTGCACCCGCTCCTGCACCAGCTCCCGCACCGGAACCAGCACCCGCTCCTGCACCCGCTCCTGCACCCGCTCCTGCACCCGATCCGGCTTTGATGAAGACGATTGCAATCGTTACTCGCGAAAATCCCCTCAGAGCGAGGGAAATGCCTACTACAGACGGCAAGATTTTAGGCCGGGTTCGCAAGGGTTCCCGATTTAAAGTCTTGGACGTGATTAATAAATGGTATTTGATCGAGTTTGCTCCAGGTAAAAGAGGTTGGATTTTTAGCAAATATACAAAAATCGTGAAATAATCCTGCCGCTTCTCAGATCCTTCCTCTACGATCGTAATTATCATTGACGGCTGGATTTCCCCCGTAATATAATCTGAATTATTTTAAACATCTCCTGCTATTCAACGGGCTTCTTCTTTCACGCATCATTTCTTTGAAGCCGGTTATCAAAAATAAGCATAACCCCCTTTATTATTTGAAAAGGACCCCCATGACTCACGCCATTACATCTATTGATTCACAGAAACTCGATCAGCTCATTGAGCTTGAATGGAAATACATTGATTCTCAAAAGAAACTCTGGAGTCTTTTGGAAGGTCCTCAGGACATGGAAGTCCTCGAACATATCCTGCGTTGTATCCTGCATCTGGATTTGACTGCGGAAAGAGCTCAGGATTTTCGGGAGTGCATCAAAGTGCAAAACCCTGATGGCGGATGGTCCAAAAATTCGGGTGAAGACAAGACTTCGATGTGGATCACTACCTTTGTGGCATTGAAATTATGTCGTGGCAATCAGATCATTCAAGACCCTGAAATTCAGGCCGCAGTGGACAAGGCGATGGCCTATGTTCTTTCGACGCAGGAGGCAGATGGGCATTGGACCGATCCCGAATGGTCGCATCTTGACACCACCTGCTCTGTTACGGTCTTTCAGACCATCTATCAGGTCATGCTCGACAGGCAGGATGATGAGCGGATCAACTCGGCTCGCAAACGTGGTTTTGAATTCATCGTCAATTGGCAAAGAGACTCGGGTATCTGGAAAGACGATACCTTTCATCCTGCGGGAATTGAAACCACGGCGCATTTGATGCAATACACGCTGGCCCCTGCTTACTTCATGGACAAAATTCCTTACGCTGGAAAAATGTGTCTGGAAGCGGCTGAAAGTCTGGCGGGTGAACAAGCCGAGAACGGCTCCTGGGACAATGAAAATATGGACCACACGATGGATGCCTGTCGTTGTTTGATGCTGGTTTCGGATACCTTTGGGGAAAAAGAAAAGTACGCCCCGATCATTGAAAAGGGAGTGCGCTGGTTGATTGAAAATAAGAACCCGCAGGGCTGGGGTGACTTCATCGACGAACCAAGCAACGTCGAAAGAACGGGCGATGGACTTGACACTTTGTTAAAATACCGCCGATTCTGCTCCAATCTTCCGATGGCTCATTTTTGGGCTTTCAGTAAGTGACAAACTCTTAATGCAAGCCATCATACTTCTTGCGGGCTACGGTTCGCGTTTGAACCGGGACGACCTCGACCACAAATGTCAGTTGCCTTTTGGTGAAGAAACTCTGCTCTCGCGGCAACTGGACAGTTTGAAGAAACTGGGCGTTACAAAAACTTTTCTCATTCTGGGGCACAACAAAGATCTTCTCAAACGTTATGCGCTCGATCTCGGCCTGGACATGCCTCTGGAATTTATCGAAAATGATTTATACGCCAGCACAGGGAACACGCTTTCCATGGTCCTCGGCCTGCAGGAAATCAGCGAAGACGTCCTGATACTTGACGGCGATGTGTTTTATCCACAGAAAATTTTTCAGGATTACGCCAGACATTCTGCGGAAAACTCTTTTGCTATTGTCCCGACGCATATTGATGATGAAGAGTGTTCTAAAGTTCTACTCAAAAAGGATGGAACCATCGCCGCGTTCATCACGAAACGTTTGTTAACGGATGAGGAAAAAGCGAAGTATCAGTTTGCAGGAGAGGCGATCGGATTTTTTAAATTATCTAAAGATTCAGCTGACCGATTCATTGCAATGTACCAGCAAGACGAATCCAGACTCAGCAAAACACTTTGGGAAATCCCCTTTTCACAATTTGCACAATTCGTAGACATCGCCCCCTGGTCAATATCCGAGCCCGGTTGCTTTGAAATCGACACGCAGGAAGACTATTCCAAGGCTCTGACATGGAGCCAGAATCACCCCGAGGCATAAAATAAACTCCAGGCAAGATTATCCCCGCCCGGCAAGGTCAAACCTTGATTTTAAATTTTTCTAAAATCACATTACGCATTTGCCGTGCCTGTTGCTTCCAGGGAGCATCTTCGTTTTCTGTGTAAAGACGCAGGGCTTCATCAATGTGTTTGAGAGCGTTGGGACCGTCGTTTAATTTTTCGTAAACCAATGCCAGATTGAACTGCACACCCGCATCGTTCGTGTCAATCTTCAGGGCTTGTTCCAAATAACCTTTCGCCGCTTCAAAATTCTTGGCCTTGATCAGTGCTGATGATAATTTATTAAGAGCTTCAACCATTTTGGGATCGTGTTTGATCGCTTCCTTCAATACCGTGACACTGTCATCTATTTTTCCCTGACGAAGAAAAATTTCACCAATGACCAGGTAAGGCAAGGCAATATTCGGATCTTTTTTAAGGGCCTGACGACAAAATTTCAGTGCTTCGGTGAACCTGGAAACGTAATAATAAGCCCTGCCCTTCAATGCCAGCAAGTTGGCATTTTCCGGATCAATAGCGAGGCCTCTCTCAACGGTTGCCAAAGTATCCTTGCTCCTCCCCTGAGAAACCAAAATTCTGGCTTCTAAAATAATCGCCTGCATGTCCTTCGGATGCGTTTCAACGTACGCTTTCAAAATCTTGTTTGCGTTTTCGAGATCCTTTTGCTTCCAGAATTCTTCAACCTGAGCCAGCTCACTCTTGGGAGCTTCTTGCTTGCCCCCTTCCCCCCCACAGGCTGAAAGCGCAAAAACACAAATAATCCCGGCCCCTATAAGTAAAATCAGCCGCAACGGATGCGAGTAAAAACTGGATGCTAAAAAGCGATTCATGAAATTCCCGTGAAAAAATTAGATTTACACTATGCTAATAAAAAAAAACTGTGGGGTCAAATCCACAAAATACATTCTACAAAAATAGTTGCCGTGAAAACTATGGCTACCCCTGAAACTATAGTAATTTGCAGGAAACTCAAGCTCCGATTAAATGCGTGCAGATTTTTCGCATATGCGGGGCTGAGCGATGTTCAAATAAATAAATTCCCTGCCAGATTCCCAAAACCAGTTTGCCCTCTTTCAAGGGAATTGAAATTTGAGTTTGTGTGAGAGCCGATCGAATATGTGCGGGCATATCATCGGGGCCTTCTGCAGTGTGCCGATATGCGGGGTCATTTTCTGGCACGAGTTTGGAGAAAAACCGTTCCATATCTACAAGCACATCTGGATCCGCATTTTCCTGTATGAGCAGTGATGCCGAAGTGTGCGCCACAAACAAAGTCAACAAACCTGTTGAACAGGACTGGCTTTCGGCCCAATCCACACAGGATCGGGTGATATCGTAAAGTCCCTTTTTATTCGTTCGTACGATGATATCGCTGATTGCCTGATGCATGACTTTCCTTTTCTGATTCACTATTGACACTTCGGATGCTGAAAAAAATTATCGTTGTTTGTCAAATAGTGGCTATACTGATAGATGTAAGATTATCCTAATTTACCTTTTTGATTGATATCGTAAAGAGGAGACGCACATGGGTTCATCCACGCACAACGAAGTGAGTTTCAAAGACAGCGTCAATTTGAGTTTTGATAAAGCCGTCGCAACTCTTGACGTGGCTCCAGGGATGTCTAACTATATTCGCAACGTCAACAACGTATATCAAGTCCGTTTTCCGGTAAAAATCAAAGGTAATATAGAAACTTTCATCGGCTGGCGAGCCGTGCACAGTGACCACAAGCTTCCGGCAAAAGGCGGTATTCGCTTTGCCCCCCATGTCAATCAGGACGAAGTGGAAGCTCTGGCGGCATTGATGACCTACAAATGCGCTTTGGTCGATGTTCCCTTTGGCGGCTCCAAAGGGGGCTTGCTCATCAATCCACAGCAATACGAACGCTTTGAGATGGAAGCCATCACCCGCCGTTTTGCTTATGAATTGATCCAAAAAGATTATATCGGTTCAGGAACCAATGTCCCGGCTCCAGATATGGGCACGGGTCAGCGTGAAATGGCATGGATTGTTGGAACTTATATGGCCCACAAACCCGGCGACATCAATCACCTCGCCTGTGTGACAGGCAAACCCGTCACAATGGGCGGCATCGCCGGCAGAGTCGAGGCCACCGGTCGCGGCGTCGTTTTTGGACTGCGCGAATTTTTCCGCCATCCCGAAGACGTCAAGCGCGCCAGAATGGAAGGCAATCTCGAAGGCAAAAGCGTTATCATCCAAGGTCTGGGAAACGTCGGTTATCACACCGCAAAGATTCTACAGGAAGAGGATGGTGCCAACATCATCGCCATCATTGAATTCGACGGTGCTATCTATAACCCCAAAGGAATCAATGTAGAAGAAGTTTTTCTACACAAAATTGCAAGCGGCAAAGGCGTAAAAGATTTCCCTGGCGATTCGCAATTTTTTGCCAATGGTGCCGAAGTTCTGGAAAAAGAATGCGATATCCTCATTCCCGCCGCAATGGAAGGCGTCATTCATAAAGACAACGCCGACCGCATCAAAGCCAAAGTAGTTGCAGAGGCGGCCAACGGACCCGTCACCTTTTCCGCCGAATCTACTTTGGAAGGCAACGGCGTGGTCATCATCCCAGACGTTTACCTCAACTCGGGCGGCGTCACCGTGTCCTATTTTGAATGGATCAAAAACCTTTCGCATATCCGATTCGGCAGAATGCAAAGACGTTACGAAGAAACCCAAAACAAACTGATTATAAAGGCCATTGAAGCTTCTGGACACCCGGTTGCAAAAGACATCGTCGACAAAATAGGACACGGAGCAAGCGAACTCGACCTTGTCCGCTCAGGACTGGACGATACCATGTGCAACGCATTCCAACAGATCCGTGAACGCTACTGGGCCAAAGAAAATGTCACCAGCTACCGGACCGCCGCCATGTCTCTGTCCATTGAAAAAATTCTCAACAGCTACAATGCGCTGGGGATTTATCCTTAAATGCTTCATTACGAGGCCCATCCGTCTCGTAAAATATGAATACAGCCATTAAAAAAGCCCGTTTTCAAGGCATTGAATTGACGAATGAAAAATATTTTATCTCATTGAGAAAAAATGCTTTTACAAAAATCAAGCAATGCATTAGAATCTAAATCACTTATTGAAAAAACAAGGGCAGACAACTTGCATTTTCAATACAAAGGATTCAAAACGGTGGGCGTAGCTCAGTTGGTAGAGTACCGGATTGTGGCTCCGGTTGTCGCGGGTTCAAGCCCCGTCGCTCACCCCAAATTCTAAAATGCGCCTGTAGCTCAGCTGGATAGAGTTCCGGACTTCGAATCCGTAGGTCGCAGGTTCGAATCCTGCCGGGCGCACCACCATTTAACCTGCCGTTAAACCGCAGGGTCGTTTCTAGCAAGAATTCACTTTAGAAATAAATCTTGATAGAAACGGCGAACCACGACTTAAACCTGAAATAAAGATAGGAGTAAACGAATGTCGGTACATACCAACAAGTCCTTGGCCCTGGTCGCCCTGTCCTTGCCCATTCTTTTTACCTTCACAACAGGCTTCTCGCAAGAGTCCGCCGTTTCAACACATATTTCAGGAAGCGAATTCTCTGCACCCACAGGAAGACTGGGAGAATTTGGCAATTCATCCGAAATGCAACTGGCTCATATATCCGGTGGAACATCGGGCAGTCTTTTCAAATCGAAAATCAACTGGCCTTCTGAATTGGTCGCGTCGCTGGACAATACCGCTTCTATTAAAAAGACAGCCACCCGCAAGCAACTGCGCGACGGTTTCCTCATCGAAAACGTCCCCGGTCTCTTGATGAAATCGCTGACCGAAGAAGAATTGCGACTCGCAAAATTTTCATCACAACCAAACAACACAAATTCTAATAATAAAAAAGCAGGAATGATGCTCGCGTCGCTTTCCATCACCGACACAACCGAATTCATCGCTAATGCTTCGAATACCGACAGCGCAGGAAGCTACGTCCATCCCTCACTTCAAGGCAACGAGTCCATGATGGGTGTTCCCGAAGGATTGGATGCCGCACGTAAAGAAACGCAACAAAAAGAAACACAAGCGGATGATGGCGTTCAAAAGAAAGACTGCCCCAAAAAAGAAGGAAGCAAAGGCACAATGGCTGATAAAGCGAAATGTGCCAGCAAAAATGGCGACCCGCATCACTGGCAAGGCCACATGGAAGGTCATGGCGGATACGGACATCATAAAGCAGAAGGAAGCAAAGGCGAAGGCCATCACTTCTCAGGTCACCACGGCTCGGGTCACCACGGATCAGCACATCATGGCTCCATGCATTCCGGTTCAGCACATCATGGTCACAGCAACAAGCACAAACACAACCCGTTTGTGCATATCATGAATATGAAAGACCAATTGAACCTGACCGCCGAACAAATTGAAAAATTGAAGGCCGCAGAATTTGAATACAATAAAGTCGTGATGCGATCCGATACCGAACACAAGATTGCTCACATGGAGATGGACCGCCTCGTACACAGCGTAACCACCGATGAAAAACGTCTGCGTGAGTTGGCAGACATCATCAGCAACACCAAGTCTCAGAAGATTCATGCCATGATTGAAGCCAAAATAACGATACTCGGCACACTCGACGCGAAGCAAAAAGCAACAGCCGCCGAGTTGCATGGTGCGCATGGACACGGAAACTAATAAAACCAAAGATTAAAAGTTTAGAAAAGAAAATAGAATATCGGGGCGTGGCGCAGCCTGGCTAGCGTACCTGCTTTGGGAGCAGGGGGTCGGAGGTTCAAATCCTCTCGCCCCGACCAGTAAAGAAAGGACTTACGGCATTTGTCGTAGGTCCTTTTTAGTACATGCTAAGATTGCTCGTGCTTGTGACAATAATAAGTTAGCAGTTAGTATGGGATAGAGTTTTAAGCGGGATTATCCGGGAAAATGCGGGATAAAGTGGGATGGAATAAGGCTTTGCGGGGATGTCATCAATGGCGCAATATTCATTGATCGGATAAATGTCAAACTTCGAAGGAGTGCCGTCCAATCATGTCCCCATACCTCACCTCCCCCCATTTGACCATAACTCTTAACCAGAAAAATCTTAATTTTAAACTGGAATTTATACTACCGTCCCGAATAAAGACCCAACTCCTGCGGTCAAGGCCATTGCAAGTGCTCCCCATACTGTCACACGCGTAGCGGCTCTTATCATACCTGCTCCACCGATATACGCTGATATGGCTCCCAACAAGGCCAGACTTATAAGCGATGTGATACAGACCACAGATATAATGTGTGTGACGGGGGTAATCATCACGGCTACCAAAGGCAGAATGGCACCTACCGAAAATGTTCCTGCCGAGGTCAAAGCGGCCTGAAGCGGTTGGGTGATAATGGTATGAGAAATACCTATTTCGTCACGTGCATGCGCGGCAAGGGCATCATGCTCCATAAGTTGGGTTGCCACCTGTCGGGAAAGTTCAGCCTCTACACCTCGTTCTCTGTAAATTTGAGCCAGCTCTTCAAGTTCGTATTCGGGGTTTTCTTCGAGTGCTTGTCGTTCTGATTCAAGATCAACTTGTTCGGTGTCCGATTGGGAACTGACAGAAACATATTCGCCTGCCGCCATAGACATGGCTCCGGCAATTAGCCCAGCAACCCCGGCAATAATAATGCTATTCCGATCTGGAGAAGCAGCCGTCACGCCAACGATAAGACTCGCGGTCGATACGATACCATCATTGGCCCCTAACACTGCGGCACGCAACCATCCGGTGCGATGAACCAAATGATTATAATTTTTTGGAGAACTCTTCAATTCTGTCATTGAAATTACGTCAGTTGGTAGTCAAGATTAGCCCCTGTAATTCAATAAGTTGCTCCAGCACATATGCAATTATAGCAAGGGAAACTCGTCTTGGTGTAAATTACTAAATTAAAGCTAGCAAGGGTGTCAATTTCGCGGGGCGATTGCTTTCATGTTCGCTCCCACCAATGGTCATTGAACTCGAAATGCGGCGTTGTTATGCCTCAAATTGCAATTCGAAAGATTGTTAACATGAATCAGGTTTGAATCCAAGCTTGGCTTCAACGAGACAGGAGCTATGGCCGTCGGTGGCAGAGTTGGCGGCCCCGCTGGTACGCCGGCGTGAGAGGCCGGAAGTCACAACAATCTTGCTAGGTTAGTTTCAACGACTGGCCAAATTATAAAGTTTTAAGCCCTTCGTCCTGTTTGGATGATCACTTTTGCGGGAATAACTGCAAATAAATTGTAGACAGATTTTCATACAAAACATTAAAGCAGAAGTTAACGTTAGGAGATGGGAAGGCTGATAATAAAAGTGGTTCCCTTGCCCTTCTCACTTTCTACCCGGATCTTTCCTCCGTGTTCCTGAATGATTCCATGAACTACAGACAGGCCCATCCCCGTTCCCTCACCCACGGGCTTGGTGGTGAAAAAGGGTTCAAATATTTTCAGTTTGACCTCTTCGCTCATTCCCGTTCCAGTATCACTGAAGAAAAATTGATGAAAGCCGCTACCCTTTCCGGTCACTGCTTTACAACCGATGGTGATAGTGCCCCCATCCGGCATGGCGTGCTTGGCATTATGGATCAGGTTCAAATACACCTGCCTGATCTTGTCAGCATCTAATAAAATATTTACTTCAGAATCACACCAGTTCCTTACGATTTTAATATTATCCAACTTGTACTCTTCTTCCACCAGGGCAAGAACACTCTCTACTGCTTCTCTGACAATTCCCACTTTAAATTCTACGTCGTTCTTTCTAGAAAAAGCCAACAAGGAACTCACGATTTTTTGGATGCGTCCTATTTCGTGTTTCACCTTGTCACAATAGTTTTGAATATTTGGGTCATCCTTGTTCTTCCTTTGCAACATCTGGGTGCTAACGGAAATTATATTTACAGGATTCAATACTTCATGGCTGACTCCTGCCGCCAATTCTCCTACTCCTGCGAGCTTTTCTGCAGCGACAAGTTGCGTTTGTACTCTCTCCATATTTTTCTCAGCTGCTATTTGCGCCGTGATGTCTGTGAATGTTACAACGGCCCCAGCGATCACACCATTTTCAATAATAGGGTTGCTTGTGTATTCCACTGGAAATGAATCGCCATTTTTTTTCCAAAAGACTTCATTCATCACGTGACAAACTTCCCCATCTTTAAAAGCTGAATGGATGGGGCATTCTGATTTAACATAAGGGCTACCATCGGGCCTGGAATGATGAATCAGGTCATGCTGTGAGCGATTCATCATTTCTTTTAAAGTGTATCCCAGCATTTTTTCGGCCGCCGGATTTGCAAAAATTGTATTACCATTTGAGTCCAACCCATAAATTCCCTGGCTCACACTATTCAGGATCATATTCCTCTGGTGAGTGGCTTTTTCAACCAAATTTTCAAGAGTCGAAAAAATATTTTCATACGCTTTGGACTGAATTTTAAGGGTTTGGTTTTCATCTTCTAAAAGCTCAAAGGGAGCCGCGTTTTTGCTTATTTTTGTTTGGAATTTGAAAACCCGTTGGTGGTAGGGGAGAGTAACAATTTTTATATAAATGCCGAGTATTTGGAACAGATCGGCTACTTCTTTTGAGAAAATGGTTTTCGTGAACAGAATCACACTAAAAACATCCCCTGTGGGATAGAGACCCCCAAATCCTATCACGGACTTTATGCCATGCGGGATGACGAAATTTTCCTGATCGGGAATGGATGGACTGCCCTTGGCATTGGATATGAAAAATACGGAATAATTTTTATCTATCTCATTTGCAATGAATTCGAGATCGGGTTGAATCACGTTACTGATATCAAAACCCATTTGCTTATAAAGACCGGAAATCATTGGAAATTTTTTAACAATCTCGGCACTGAAAAGAGGAATGGATTTATGACTCCGGGATTCAGCTCTGGAATTCCACTCCGGTTTTTCTCCCGCAGTTGCAACGAGAGTCAGGCATTTTAAATTGTCTGTATCGGAGTTTTCAGGAAGCAAATTTTTCGCAAAATCTTTTTGCCCGGGTTCCAAGTCATTAAAGCTGTGCGTTTTGAAAAAGCGAACCAAGGCACAGGCTTTTTCCTGATTTTCTCCAGTGACCAATTCATCATACAGGATGCGTACCATCTCCTGAGCCACATCTTCCATGCAACTTTTGCCAAGACTTGCCTTTCTTAATTTATTTCCTAAATTAATGATTCCAGGAATCTGCAGATTTGCTAAATCAAACATGTCCTTGCCTCAGAAGATATTCAAAGGATAAAAACTGATTCATCTCCCGTTTATTGATTCTGTTGATTCCTCTAAGGGAGATTCAGTGGTTATAGATAACCAAATTATTCCTAAAAAACCTGCCAATAATGTGGAAATAAGTATTGCCAACTTAGCCTCATCAATCAATACTGCGTTACTTTTAAATGCCAACTGGGAAATAAAAATAGACATCGTAAATCCCATTCCTGCTAATAGTCCCGTTCCAAGAAGTTCTTTTTTTGTCATTTTTTCCGGCAAAAGTCCAAAACCCAGTTTGTCCACAACAAGGCTGAATATAAAAATCCCAAGAGGTTTCCCGATTACCAAACCCCCTACAATACCCAGAGTTAAGGGGGAGCTTATTACCTCTAACCAATCTTGCTCTGTAAGACGAATTCCCGCGCTAAACAGGGCAAAAATTGGAAGAACCCCCAGACCAATAGGGTTTTCAAGTTTGAGTTCCCAGCGCTGGAGTGGAGTTGAGCCTTCTTTTGCCACATCTTCGATATTTTTTACCAACTCGCTTTGTCCTTGATCTGCTAAAATTATACTTTCCACTTTTTGGCGTCGTTCAAATTTTGAAAGAAGTTTTGTGATTCGATTGACAAAATGTTCGGGTTGAAGTCGAGGCCGGGCTGGTATTGTCAAGGCTACAATCACGCCTGCTACCGTTGCATGAACGCCAGACAAATGCACAAACCACCACAATATAAAACCCAAAATCATATACAGCCATACGCTACGAAAACCGCAGACATTTATTCCAATCAATAAAAGTGTTATGAAGCCGGCCCAATACAAAGCCCCGGTATTAAGCGATTCTGTATAATAAACCGCGATCACCAAAATGGCTCCAAGATCATCAAAAATAGCCAGCCCTGTTAGAAAAATAAATAATTCTTTGCTCACCTTACGTTTAAAAAAGGCCAATGCCCCTAACGCAAAGGCCGTGTCCGTGGCCATGGGAATTGCCCAACCTTCCTGAGTAGAGCTCCCGATATTAATCAAATAATAGATAGCCGCGGGCATGATCATTCCACCCAGAGCCGCACTCAAAATGATCCCGACGCGTTTCGGGTTCTGTAGCTCACCGGCCAGACACTCTCGCTTCAATTCAAGGCCGAGAAGAAAGAAGAACAAGGCCATCAAACCACTTCCTATCCACTCCTCAACCGGCATTGTTAACTGGTGGTCACCAAAAATCAGGCCCGTCTCAGCATGGATGATGGTCTGATAAATGTCATTCAACCCTGTATTAGCCATCACCATAGCTAAAAAAGTCGCAAAAACCAAAAACAAGCCAGTAGAAGTCTGGCTGTCCACAAATTTTTCAAACGGGGAAAGTATCGAGGCAACTTTTTGTTCAACAGGATTTAGATTCATTCAATCACTTTTATAATTTTTATAAAAACTTTCCAGGGTGGCCGTAAAGGTGAAAAGCGTTAATTAAATCTTGAGATCGCTGACTTCACAGAATTGCTCAAAGCACTCCATGCGCTTTCGGTGCCCTCCTTGAGGTCTTCCCATGCATCTTCACTTGATTCTTTGAGCTCATTGAGTTTTTGTTCAGCGACTTGTCGCACGGATCGTATCTCTTCGATTTCTTTGTAATAACCAAGCTTCACATTGGCTTCTGCTTTATCGGCTTTCGCTTGGAGTTTGTCTATATCAGCATTCCATTCATCCAACTGAGCCTGCAATTTATCTTGGTAAGCTTCTTTCATTCCCATTTCATTTCTCCTTATTTTCATTCAAACCTTCTTTGAAGGCTTTCTGTGTTTTTGTTAAAGTCGTTTTAATGTTTTCATAGGCACTTCCAACATCCTGTTTCAGGGATTCCCATCCCTCATCACCCGCATTGCTCAATTCACTGAGTTTTTGTCTGGCCTCTTTCTGAAGCAATCTCAAATCTTCAATTTGTTTGTAATATTTCACCTGGGTTTCTGCATTGACTTGTCCTGTCTTTTCTTTCAATTGGTCAATTTCGGTTTCCCAGTTTTCTAATTGTTCTCGCATATTTTTTATATGAACATTTTTTGAATTCATTCTTTTTTCCTTTTTTTTAACAACAATGTTGTTTTTAAATTCTCTGAAACAGGAAAAGGCCCATTCCATTGCTCAAGCAAGGAATGCGGTTTATAGAATTTTTTATATTCAATTATCATCTATCCCCAGATAGTTGAATATTTTTAAATTGTTGTGATATTTATCAGTATAGTCCACATATTGTTTGATATCAGATAAAAGTGGAACATTCAGGGTAAATGCAAAGGGTTATTCCTTAGCCGATTTCAAAGATCGGAGAATAGAAAGTTCCGATTTTGTAGGGTTCATTTTCCAATGCCCCCTGCCCTTGCTGTGAAAATGCTGTTCAGCAGACTGTGGTTATCAACCCTTAATCTATTTCAGCTAAGGGCTGTTTTTCGAGTTACGGGCAAAAATCATTGCTGATGATTTTTGCCCGTAACTGTTTTATCAATACTCGGACTCGCCGTCTGTGGTTATCACAGCGTAAGGAGGGGGGACTTGCCATAGCCTGCCAGGCCTTGTAGAAAGTCGTCGATTGGTTTTAGTATCGTTTTGGGTTCGAGCTCGATAATAGATAAATGACAACGCTCCGTTGGTTTGCAGGCTGTTCCATTGCGCGTCGGTCGGTGTCCAGGTTCCGTAGCATTCGGGACTACTTGGTGTCGTGGGATCGGTGTCCACCCTCATCCAATGACTGGTGAAGGTCGAGCCTGTTGCAAAGGTTTCGTCGGTGGAAACTTCTACGCGAAACACGCTGTTGCAGGGTGCGGGATTGTTGAAGGTGGGGTCTCCGTTTGCGCCATCCAGCCTGTAACGGGACCCCGTCCAGACATGAAAAGTTGGGGCGCGGCCGCCCAGCTCCAGATAGTCTTCTTCGGGATGAACCACTCCGGCAAAGGCGATGTCATCGGCTGAATCGTTGTCTGTGATATCAATCACGGCATCGCCGCCATTCTCACCGCCCTTGGCTGTCGGACAATACCGGGGTGCGCCCGTCGTTTTGTCGCCGTCCAGACATTGCGGGGGGATCAAAAACAGCCCTGCGCGCGCAAACCCTGCGGTCACTTTATTGGTGGTGTGCGGTCCCTTGTGCTGGAGAGCTGGAGAGACTCCCGGCGTTGCGGAATGAGTCCATTGGTCAACCATTTCCAACTCAAGATCGTACAACGATTTATACAGGCCATCGTGTTTCGAAGCATCTGCCGTGCCTGTGAAACCTGTATTCATCAAAGCCCGGGTCAAACGAATGCCGTATTGAATCGCTCCAAATGAACGACTCTTGCTACGCATCCCCAGTCGAACATGCCAGAGTGCCGCGGCCGCTGTTTGTGCGTTGCCATAAAAACCACCATACAAACCACTTTGAATAGGTTTTTCCGGGAAGTGATCCCCTGGCTGTGCGGGATCGAAGGGAACCGTAACTTCATGCAGTCTCGGCAAGTAGCCAAACTCATTGTGGTTGAGACAATTCAAACTGTTATCCACACCGCCCTGATTTTTATAAACCCAACCGCCGGTGCAATTGGTCGATTCAAAATAATCTGCCCAGACATCCGCCAGATCGTGCAGACCAAACCATCCCAATGGAACAGCACAAGTGCCCACGCCACACCAATCGGAAGGGCGTGCAAGAGTCAATCGCGGGGTGATGGTGTGACCCAGTTCATGAGCGATCATGGTTTTGTCGTGCGCCATGTTCAACTGGCCAACGCTGGGACAGGCGGCATCGAAGTAACCGTCACAGGCTCCAAACTTCATCGAAGAATGGGCATTGCAATATCCCGCAACTTCTATTTGTGGATCCCAGGGGTCGGATGAATCGCTTGAGGTACCACCCAGCTTCGGGAAGGGCATGAAAATTCCCAGGTTGAATATGTGCTTTGAATAAAAGTGCAGAGCGGCTAAAAAATTGACTTGTTGAAATTCTTTGTTGTTGCCACTGGAACAGATCGCTTCTGCCGCATCGTTGATGGGGGCTTGCGCAAAGTTTGCAAAATAGGGAGTGCTTCCATTGCTGTTTTCTGGAATGGCAAGATCATTCGCAGGATCACCGTCGCCGAGGTAATCGACCCGATTGGACAGGCCCTGTTTCTGCAAAACGTACTGGCCTCCCGTTGCCGGGTCTACTTTGAATGTGGCCTTGAAGGTCCCGCCCGTACTCGGGTCGCGTAGAAACTCCATCCCTTCCGCCTGTGCGTTATCAAACAAAGGTTCCAGTTTGAGGATTTTCCCCGTCTCGGCATCCAGCCAGAGTAGAAATTTTCCGTCTTCTTTTTGGAAAACCGTGCGCAGGATCATGCGATCAGAATATCGAAGAATGGTTTTTCCTGTCGGATCGGTTCCGTAAGGCAACAAAACCCGATGGGGTCCATCCACTGCGGTATCCACCTTGTCCACACCCTCCACTGTTAGAAGGGCCTTGATCGCCTTCTCAACGGATCTTTCAGAGTCCTTCTTGTTTTGATTGGTGATGGTGTATTTGTTGTAGACCACACCCCGAACAGAGCGGACGCTTTGTCCTTCCCAACGTGAAGCCAATATCAAAGTATGCTCGATGGGTACGCCATCCACCACCTGCTGAAAAGGAAACTGAATTTCCTGGCGTTCGATTTCCGCTACGAGCTGGCTGAAGGTCATCCCCTCCCCCACTTGCAAAGCCCGGTCAACCTCCGAGTCCGCATCGGTTTTCCTCAAAGACGCATCGATAATTTTTTGAGATTTGGGACGAAATAATTTCTTATTTTTTTGATACTCCAACGCCACATCCTGAGCCAACTCATTAAAATTTGCGGTCGGGATTTTTACGCCGTATTCGGGGGGAGACAACAAGGCATCACCTCCACGTTCAAAACCGATGGCCTTGAGGATGGGCACAACCACATCTTGAAGCACCTGTTTTGCGGTCACAGAATTTTGTTGAGCCACCGGTAGCGTGACAAAAAAACGATCCCCATCATAAGCAGGAAGATGCGCACTTGCCCCTTCGGGAAGAGCCGTGGGATTCAACTCCGTTGCGATTCGCGCTGTTGGAGAGGGCACTTCAATCCGATGCGGAAAGCCTTCCATAGTTTTGGGCAATGGCTCACTCACACAACCAACCGTTAACAGCAAAACGGTTGATGCCAGACCCATCCGCATAATTATTTTTTTCAATTCATTCTCCATCGCATCGATCAAAATATTTTTCTCGGAAAGTTTTGTTGTCATTTTTATCATTTCGTTTCTGATAACACTTTATAAAATTCTTCCAGATTCATCACCGGTTTTTTGTAATAGTCAGAAACGTCGCCGCGATAAATACTTCTGTAAAAGTCGCAGGATTGACAAACCGGATGAAAAATATTTTTTTGCTGATTTTCTATCAATTTCATATAAACAGGATTTCGATCCGACAGGATGTCTTTGAGCTTTTCCTGATTCAAATCCCCGATGACCAGCTTGCCGTCCACATCCCTGCAAGAACATGCGTTGACACGACCGTCTGCAAAAACCTGCAACGAAAAGAAAATTAACAGACAGGCTCCGGTTTTTGGAAAAGGCTTGTCATCGATTCTTATATCCAGCCCCTCTGCATCCGCTTGAGAGACAGTGCCACCCCAATTATTGTATTCCGTCGTTAAATGCAAAGGGATTCGTTGACTATGCAACAACTCGCGAAAAATATCACTCAATTCGCTATCATCCATTGCAGAAAATTTGAAGGAGTATAAAGTTCTGAGATAGATGTTTACCAAAGGATGTCCTTTTTCACGGGACCAATGTTTTAACAGGAATTTTAAATTGTCAACCATTCTGCCAAATACCTTGCTCGTCGATCGGGTCAAATCAATGAAACTTTGCGTGTCGTGACCGTACCAACTGATATTCAATTCGGAAAGTTTTTTTAAATCCAGCAAACTCAGAATTTGCGATTCTGTGGGAAGAGTGAAATTGGTGTGAAAGAAATAGGATTTGACCTTCGGGTGATTTTCCAGAATCGCTAATTTATTGAGTACATTTTTCCCAACGAAAATATCTCCCGTCGTGGGGGTCATACAAAATTTATCAAAGCCAAGTTCTACCGCTTGATGGATCAAATCTTCGAAAAAGGAATCTTCCATTTCCATCTTCAAGGATTCCTTCTTCCCGTATGCGCAGAACCTGCAATCCAGATTGCAAATGCTACAGGTATCAATCGCCAACAGTTCGCGCGAGTTGACAATATATTCCTTGCCCAACTTGCGGTTTACTTTGGAAATGGCTTGATGCTTGATGCCTCTCAAACTCTGTTTTATTTTCGCTTTCAAATACATCGCGAGTTTCCCCAGCATTCAAAAATAGCGTTAGCGTTTCATTGCAGACAAACACAGCCTTGAATCGCATCGCCTGGAGCGACATTAAAAACTCCAGCATCCACTCAACTCCAAACAGCATATTACCCAGCCTGCTCGATTGGAAGGGCAATCATTTTATTGTCTTTAAATAATTTTCCATCAAACACCGATCAAAATATATTTTTTTGATTTCTTGCTCGAAACACATTTAAATAATTGTATAGATTCAATCTCAGGAAAAGTAAGTATTCGCGTCACTGGTTTTTGAATTCCTGACTCAGGTATTGTCGGCACAAGTATTATCAAACAGCTAAATATCATCCTGTACCTCGATAGTCGGATGTAACGCCCTGACTACGAACTCAATCCATGCAACCTCGAAGTGTGACCCAAAATTCCAAAGTGTGGCCAATAGTGATAGCAATTTTGATACTACTGCTCACTCACTTGACCTCGCAACTATTGACCCGCCAGGTAATTTTTAAAGACCGCGAGGTATTGGGTGCTTATGTGAGCGAAATTGCAAGCGAACTTTCCTCGTTAATGAATCAACACCTGCAACTGACTCAAACTCTCATCGCTTACGTCAAAATCAATCAGGACATTACAGAAAGTGAATTCCAAAAATTCGCTACGGCGGCTATCGGCGATTTACCGGGAATCAAAAGCCTGCAATTGGCCCCCAACGCGGTTGTCAAATATGTAACGAACAAAAGTGAAAATGAAAAGGCCATTGGCCATGATTTACGGGGCGATCCCAAACGTCGCGCATTGGTTCAATTGGCCATTGATGAAAAGCGGTACGTCATTGCAGGACCTTTGAACTTGGTTCAAGGTGGGCGTGCGATCATCGGACGGAAACCTATTTTTTTAAACAATCCCGATGGTTCAGACTATTTCTGGGGATTTGCAACCGTTCTGCTCGATGTGGAAATGATCCTGGAAAAGGCCATCAGCATCCACACACAAAAAAATATCGAACTTGCCATTCGAGGGAAAGATGCCCTGGGTCCTGCGGGCGAAACTTTTTACGGCGATCCTTTGCTATTCACAAAAGATCCTGTTTTAGAAAATATAAAATTGCCTGTCGGGTCCTGGCAAGCCGGTGTCATTCGCTCTGGCACTATTCCCGGCTTGTTAAAAATAGAAATCATCGTATGGCTGGTTGGTTTGATTACGGCTGTCACGACTTGCTGGCTGGTAAGAAAAATCCTGATCGAGCCCGAAGTTTTGTACAAGGCTATCCAGTCTGCAACCAGGGATCTACAGATTGAGAAATCAAAAACAGATGATATCCTCAATTCGGCCGGGGAAGGAATTTACGGTCTCGATATCAACGGGATCACAACGTTTACAAATCCGGCGGCGGCGAAAATGCTGGGTTACTCATCAGAGGAGTTGATCGGTAAACCTCAGCACGAAATCATCCACCACTCTCATTTTGACGGAACACCCTACCCCAAAGAGCAATGCCCTATTCTTGCAACTTTTATAGACGGAAAAATCCGTCAGGAAACGAATGAAGTCTTTTGGAAAAAAGATGGAAGCTTTTTTGATGTGCAATATACCAGCCATCCCATCATAGACAACGGAGAAATCAAAGGAGCTGTCGTCACATTCAGTGATATCACGGATCGGAAAAATGCAGACCGTGCTCTGAAGCAGTCCATGGAATCGACTGAAAAAGCCAATCGGGCAAAATCCGAATTCCTTGCGCGGATGAGTCACGAACTACGCACTCCAATGAACGCTATTTTAGGATTCAGCCAATTGCTGGAACTCAAATCCGACAATTTTAACGAGATTCAAAAAGACAATCTGTCGAGAATCTCCTCCGCAGGGCATCACCTTTTAGAACTGATCAATGAAGTGCTAGACCTGTCCCGGATCGAATCTGGAAACATGGAATTGTCCATCGCAACCACGGACATGGTCCCCATTCTGGATGAGGTCATCTCTATTGCCCTGCCGCTGGCCCAAAAAAATAATATCTCCCTGCAATACCACAAACTCCCTATCGAAAGCTGTTACGCCGAGATCGACCCGCTTCGTTTCAAACAGGTTATTTTGAACTTGATTTCCAATGCGATCAAATACAACAAGCCCAACGGCTCGGTGATTGTTTCCTACGATGTTTTGAACAATGGCATGATGCGCGTCGGCTTCCAAGACACCGGTCATGGCATTCCCGAAGACAAAAAGGACAAACTGTTCAAACCCTTCGAGCGTTTTGATGTCGATGTGGAAAGTATTGAAGGAACCGGCATTGGACTCACCATTTCGAAACAGCTCATCGAATTGATGCAGGGCAAAATTGGCTTTGAAAGCAAAGAAGGGGAAGGCAGTTTTTTCTACATCGATGTTCCTGTTTCAGATAAAAAATCCGAACTCATCGAGAGTGAAAAGAGTCGGGACCTTGCCCGACTTTCACCGCCCCATTCAAATAAAAAGAAGGTTTTATACATTGAAGACATTCCTGCCAATCGGTCCCTGGTGGAACAAATCCTCAGTGGTAGCCGACCGGAAATCGAATTGTTCACCGCAAGCAATGCTCTCGAAGGCATTGCAGTTGCCAAGGCTCAGCGACCTGATTTGATCCTGATGGACATTCACATGCCAGGAATGGATGGTCTGGAAGCATTCAGACAACTGCAAGCATTGGATGAGACCCGGAATATAGCTATAATCGCTCTCACCGCCGACGCCATGAGCAAAGACATACAACGGGCAATTGAAATGGGATTCCAAGCTTACATAACCAAACCCATCAACATTCCAAATCTTCTTGATGCCATTGATAAATCTCTGGCATGATAATATGCACGGAAAGCTACCGAGCACCCTTATAAATAGTTGAAATTATTATGCTTTCCTGTTATTTTTTATAGATCATAACGAATGCAGAAATGGATAAAAACCTGATCTCTGGGAAAAATAATGATGCCTAAATTAGCGAGGGTCGCTGGGTTATTTTTATTGCTGTTGTTTCTGAATGCCTGTGTCTTGACAAAAGTGGTGACCGTTCCCATGCGACTGGGCGGAGCGGTGGTTTCCATCGTTCCAGTCGTTGGCAATACCGCCCACGATGTCATAGATGAATCGGCAGAACAAATTGACAATATACCGCTGTAAAAAAGTTTCACCCATAGAATATGTAGTCAATACGAACTGATTAACGGGGAAACGGACCATGGATGAAGTCAAAATGTACATGAGTGAAGCCAGCGTCACCATCGAAGCCAAAGGCTCCGTGTGGGACACGGTAAAATTGATGAAGGAAAATGCAGTGGGAGCAATACTTATCACTGAAGATGACAAGTTCATCGGTATTTTCACAGAAACCGATTTGTTGCGAAAGGTCGTGGCCGAAGAGAAATCCCTGGCGAACACCAAAATCGGGTCTGTGATGTGTCATCCCCTGATTTCAATTGACGCAAAATCCAATATGCTGAGAGCCTTTTATGTCATGCAACAGCGTAATATTCGTCATCTGACCGTCACCGAAAATGGAAAAGTGATCGGCATCCTTTCCATTAAAGACATTGCAAATTATTACATTGGCAAATTCGGCAAAAAAGTGGACAAGGTGAATAGGACCCAAGACGAAAAAGACAAATGATCCGCCCAGAAGCAAGCGTCACAACACGCGAGTGTCCGCTAAAGATTTTATGGGATACTGGGAAGAAGGATACAGCGGACGGGTGAAATGTCGAACCCAAAACTGTTGCCTAACGAAGCAACATTCCCTCCACCCGGGAGGGTGGTGCCGAAGGACGGAGTCGAACCGTCACGGGGTTGCCCCCACTGGATTTTGAGTCCAGCGCGTCTACCAGTTTCACCACTTCGGCATGGTCCGTAATCAACTGCAGAAAAATTCCTGCTTGAAGGGAAACCTATTATAACGATTGCGCTCAAAGGTTCAAGAGGATATTTCACATTATCCGCTCACTTAGGGCAGAATCAGTCGATTTTTTTGGGATAAGTCTCATTATTGCCGGGAAAGGACCAACCCTCTACCGTTCCCCCCACGGTATCCACCCTTATTCGCGGGCAGGTGCGACAAGACTGATAGTTATAATTCGCGATTTTATCAAAAGAACTCGACCCTTCCTCAAAATACGACGAACTGCCCGGCCCCCACGATGCCATCAAACTGCAAAGACTCATCCCCTTGCCAATGCGCCGGTCGCGCACCAGAATCCACTCGTCTTTAGTTAAAAGATCCCGGCGATGCAACTCGTCCTCCAATCGATCGCGCGAAATGTTCCCCCACAACGAGTTTTCCAAACCGCCAAAAGCCGTGCACAATTCAAGGTCCGAAACCTTCTGCAAACGATACGGGTCGTCGCCTTCCATCCGGGGCCCCATGCAGGCAACAACAATGCTCAGCGCAAAACCAAAAAATAGAATGAGTCGTGATCGCATGCTTCCATCCCTCCCTTGCCAGATCGTTCCGGCATTGTCATATTCACAAAGTTTCCTTAAAATATACCCTATGTGAAAGACGATTGCCATCGCGCCCCCTTACAAATATGAGAGATGGGAAAAGCCGGAAAAAACGGGTATCTTAATTGACGAAGCAAAACTTGAAACAACTATTATAAAATTCCCCACATCACAAAGCGGACATGACATTCAAACCCGAAATCATATACATCGAAAACGGCGCAGAGGACTACGCACTGACGCAAAACCTCCTGCAACAATTTCCCGACACACCCGTCGTCCGCAACGCAGAAGCCGAAGCCGTCATCAAAACCATCAAACAAAATACCAGCGACTGGTTTGGCGCATCCAAACGACACCTGTTCCTGAGCCGATTCAAAGGCACGTTCCTCAAAAAATGTCCCGGACTCAGCCCCGGAATGGTGTGTTGCAATTACCTCGTCGTCAACCTCATGAAGAACTGCATGTACGACTGCTCCTACTGCTTCCTGCAAGACTTCCTGCGCAACAACCCCCTGTTCGTCGCCTACGTCAACATCGACGACCTGATTCTTGAACTCGAAGAAACCTTTCGCAACGCACCCGCCGGACAAGAATTTCGCGTCGGCACCGGAGAGTTGACCGACAGTTTGGCACTGGATGACATTATCCCATACACCAAAACGCTCATCCCTTTTTTCAACCGACAGAAAAACGCCACCCTCGAATTGAAAACCAAATCCGACCGC
This sequence comes from Nitrospinae bacterium CG11_big_fil_rev_8_21_14_0_20_45_15, assembly GCA_002787235.1. Lineage (GTDB taxonomy): Bacteria > Nitrospinota > Nitrospinia > Nitrospinales > VA-1 > Nitrohelix. The sequence continues at coordinate 141,939 of PCWG01000032.1, read as the reverse complement.
GTCGAAAACCTGCTCACACAAGACGACCCCAGCAACGTCGTCGTGTCCTGGTCCCTCAATCCTAGAGAAATCGTCGAATCCGAAGAAAAAGGCACCCCCTCGCTCGAACAGAAACTCGCGTCGGCGCGCCAGTGTCAGGAAAAAGGCTACCGCATCGGCATCCATCTCGACCCCATCATCCTTTTTCCCGGATGGGAGAAAATCTACAAAGACCTCATCGAAGAAATTTTTTTGAATCTCGACCCGAAGACCATCGAATGGGTGAGTCTGGGAAGCTTCCGTTACCGGAGCGGATTGAAGCAGGCTATTAAAGAGAGGAACCCGAAAACACAATTATTCACCAGCGAACACATGGCCGGACGCGACGGCAAATACCGATACCTGCGCCCGTTGAGGAACCACGCCTACGAAACCATCCGCAACTGGGTGAAAGCCAAAGACCCGCACTTAAGTGCCTACCTGTGCATGGAAACCAAAGAAATATGGGAAGGTGCCACCGGAGCCCTGCCCAAAACCGACCCCACCCTCGAAGACTTTTTCAGCCCCACCCCGCGCTTATAAAAACCTTCGAAACCTATTCTGGAGCGCAATAACGAATAATTGAAAGGTTTTTTTACCTTGTTTATTCAATACGGTATAATCATTAGGAGTACCTTGTGAGTTCTATAAAGAAATTTGCATAAAAAACTGTTTAATGAAAATGCCAAAAATTAACCCTCAAATTCTCAAATGGGCTCGTGAAACCGCTGGACTTACAATTGAAGAAGCGGTTAAAAAGATAGTGCTCAATGGCACAAAAGACACAACCGCAACTGAAAGACTCACTAAATTAGAATCAGGGGAAACCGAGCCGACGCGGTCTCTGCTTTTAAAAATGGCTAAGCAATACCACCGCCCTCTTATAACTTTTTATATGTCTTCCCCTCCTCGTCAAGGTGACCGAGGACAGGATTTCCGCACTCTATCTGGACTTGCGTCTAATAAGGCAAACGCATGGCTGGATACTTTGATTCGGAATGTACAAGCAAGACAAGGTGTTCTCCAAGCGGCATTAGAAGATGAAGAGGAATCTGACACCTTACAATTTATAGGATCGATGAAAATGGAAGATGGGGTTCCTGCAGTACTCGAATCCATTCAAAACACCATACATTTTAATTTATCAGAGTTTTGCTCACAACGTTCTCCCATAGAAGCTTTTACACTTCTTCGGGAAAAAGTCGAAGCCATAGGTGTGTTTGTTTTACTAATGGGCGACCTTGGAAGCCATCACACGAAAATAGATCCAGAAATTTTTCGTGGCTTTGCCTTAGCCAATAATATTGCTCCTTTTGTCATAATTAATGATCAGGATTCACGAGCCGCATGGTCTTTCACCCTCCTCCATGAACTCACCCATCTTTGGCTTGGGCAAACTGGCGTGAGCGGTGCTCGTCCAGAAAAAGAAATTGAAAAATTTTGCAACGATGTAGCAAGCGAATTTTTATTGCCAAGCAATGAATTAATTACAATAGAACGTGGTCAAAGTTACGAAGAAATCTATCTCTACATAAATCATTTTGCAAATTCGAGGAACCTCAGTAACTCTATGGTTGCATATAAGCTTTTTCGCAGAGGACAAATTGATAAAGCTATATGGAGTCGCCTAAATGAAGCCTTCCAAAAATTGTGGTTTGAATCGCAAACAAACAAAAAGAATAAAAATAAAGATAGAACAGGCGGTCCTGATTACTACATTGTACGACGACAACGCGTTGGAACTGCTCTAATTAATCATGTCCAGCGGATGATGAGCGGAGGAATTCTAACGACCACCAAGGCTGGAAAAATCTTAGGTGTTAAGGCTCAAAATGTCCATTCCCTTATAGGTTTATAAATTTATTTAGGAGAATTTGTTGCTATATTTACTAGACGCCAATGTTCTTATAGATGCAAAAAATTTATATTATCCTTTCAAACGCGTTCCAGAATTTTGGACTTGGCTTGAACAGATGGGGCGAAACGGGTTTGCCAAGATACCAATTGAAATTTACGAGGAATTAAAAAATGGCAAAGACGAACTTTCAGAATGGGTAAAGAAGACAGAGACTCAAACTGCTTTACTGTTCTCAGAGGAAGTAAATATTGAGAATGTTCGCTTTACAGTCAATGAGGGATATGCTCCTGATTTGACCGATGATGAGCAAGAAAAACTTGGTCGAGACCCCTTCTTAATAGCCTATGCTTTAACCTCAAAACAGAATAGAACTATTGTAACGACAGAGGCAACTAAACCAAACCGTAAAAGGGCCAATAGACGCATACCCGATGTATGTAATAACTTAGAAATTTTATGGTGTACTTCTTTCATATTTTTTAGAGATCTAGATTTTAGCACAGATTGGAAAACCCGAATCAGTGAAACATAATCTTATATTATTTATTCATAATAGAGGTCAAATCTTTATTTTTTATAATATGACACAAACCCGAATTTTTGTGTCGGTATTATCTGAGGGATCGACTTCAGAAATAGCAAGGGGGATTTATTCGTTTTTGCGGGCGAGACACGAAGCAAGCCCGTCTTAGTTGGTCAATCGACGGGGTTGCGGTGGTGTTTTTTGCGCGGGCGGGGTCTCAATCGGTTGCTCTTCCCGATCCTGATGGGGCAAATAAAAACGTTTCATCCGCCCGACCGTTTGGCCTTCAGGCCTTGCTCCTTCAAGTAGTCGAGGATGCGTTCGATATGGTCGCCCTGAATTTCTATGACGCCGTCTTTGACGGTACCGCCGGAACCGCACATGGCTTTGAGTTTCTTGCCCATCGATGCCAGGGCTGTGGCATCCAGTGCGAGTCCTTTGATCAGGGTGACGCCTTTGCCTTTTCTGCCTTTGGTCTCGCGGGAGACGCGGATGTTGCCATCACCGATGGCTGAGGTCTGTTTGCGGCAGGTGCATTGCTTTATGGGATTGCCACAGCCGGGGCACATTCTGCCTTGTTCGGTGGAGTAGACAATTCGATCTTTGCTGGCGTTCATCTCAGGCTTTCTTGACAAATTCCGATTTCAACATCATGGCTCCGACTCCGGTGATCTTGCAGTCGATATTGTGGTCGCCGTTCACAAGTCGGTTGATTTTTACCTTGGTTCCCACTTTTGCCACGGATGAAGAGCCTTTTATTTTCAGGTCTTTGATCAGTGTGACGGTGTCGCCGTCTTGCAAGGGGGTTCCATAGGCGTCTTTCACCACCAGCGCATCTGCTTCTGTCGTTTCTGCATCGGGGTTCCATTCGTGCGCACACTCCGGGCAGATCAAAAGGTTGCGATCTTCATAGGTGTATGCGGAGTTGCATTGTGGGCAGGGGGGAAGCGTGTCGCTCATTTTTAATTCTCGGGGTTTGTTGTTAATAATTGGATGTCAATAAAGTGAGCCGACCTCAAAAAAGGTGCGTTGCCTAGCTTTTGATCCGCGTTTGTCTGACGGCGAACAAGAATTTTAAATCAGCTCTCCAATTTTTTTCAGCCGTATGATATCAAGAGCTACTTTGGGGTCGTCGGTTATCTGGGCAAAATTCATATCTCCTTCATCAATGGTGCCATGGGAAATCATGGTTTCCATGATGAACGGGTCCAATTTTTCCCAGTAATCACGGCCCATTGCCACTACGGGGAAGTCACGTATTTTATCTGTTTGCATCAAGGTTGCGGTCTCAAACATCTCGTCCATTGTGCCGAAACCACCGGGCAAAAGAACAAATGCGGTGGAATATTTGAGCAACATGACTTTGCGAACAAAGAAATAGTGGAATCCGATATTGATATCCAGATAGGGGTTGGACTTCTGTTCCTTTGGCAGTTTGACGTTGCAACCGATTGATAAGGCTCCGGCATCTTTAGCCCCTCTGTTTGCCGCTTCCATGATACCGGGGCCGCCGCCAGTCATGATCGAATAACCTGCCTTGCCGAGCTCATAGGCTGTTTCGTAAGCCAGTTTGTAATAGCGGTGATCTTCTTTAAACCGCGCTGACCCGAAAAAAGTCACGCAATGATTGATGCGATTCAGCTTGGTAAATCCTTTACGAAACTCACGCCAGATACGGAGTGAGCGCCATAAATCGACAAAATAATTTTCAGTTCCCTGAAAGAGTCTATAGTCCGGGTCTTTTAACATCAGGCAGTAAATCGTTAAATGGATTGGGGTGAAGAGTTGATTTTAACAGGAGACACCTTTGATTTATATTCCTTCGATGCCTGTTTTTCAAGCTCAAGTTAAGCGGCCTTGAGTTTGAAGTTTTGTTTTCTTCTCAATGCGAGGTTTTTTTGTACGGGTGGGAATTTACTGAGCCCTGTCCTTTTGGGGATCGGGGCTCAATACAAAATTTGTTGCGGATGCTGTTAAAGCGGTTTGATGTCCAGATGGCCGGGATTCTGCCCGAGGTGGGCGGTCATGGCTCCGGTAATGGCGGCGATGTGTTCGTCGGCTTCGCTGGAGGTTGCCGCCGCTGTCTGGGATGCGGCGGTTTTCTTTACGGGTTTTGGTGGTGGTGCCTCGTAGGGCATTAGACGCACCAGTACTTTGATTGTTATAATCAGGACGCTCAAGACCAAAAAAATCACGCTCATGGAGATGATGGAGACGGTCACGGCATCGCCTAAAAGTCCGTTCATTTGCCACCTCCTATAACACTTGCTATCTGATGCAGAGATTCTACAGCGGCATGGGGATCGGCTCCGGCGACCGGGTCGCCAAACAGGGAGACGAACACTCCGGCGGCGACGGCACTTCCTATGACTCCGGCGACGTTGGGTCCCATTGCGTGCATCAGTAAAAAGTTTTGCTTGTCTTCTTCTGCGCCGACTTTTTGCGATACCCGTGCGGCCATCGGTACGGCGGATACGCCTGCGGAACCGATGAGCGGATTGACTTTGCCGCCGGTCATTTTGTACATGAGCTTCCCAAACAGTACGCCTCCGGCGGTTGCCATGGAGAATGCGAGCAGTCCGAGAACGATGATTTTAATGGTCTCCAACTTCAAAAATGATTCAGCGGTCATGGAGGATCCTACCGCCAGTGCCAACAGGATGGTGACGATGTTGATCAAATGAGTCTCTGCGGTTTCGTGCAGGCGTTTGGTCACGCCGGATTCACGGAACAGGTTGCCGAGCATCAGCATTCCCAACAAGGGGGTGACTCCGGGCAACATGAGACAGCAGACGATGGTCACCAGCACAGGGAAGATGATTTTCACGGTCTGCGAAATGGGTTGCAATTGCTCCATGCGCACTTTTCGTTCCGTTGGGGTCGTAAAAAACCGCATGATCGGCGGCTGAATCAGGGGAACGAGTGACATATAGGAATAGGCCGCCACGGCGATGGGTGCTAATAAATGCGGGGCCAATTTGCTTGCGATAAAGATTGAGGTCGGTCCGTCGGCACCTCCGATGATGCCGATGGCACTGGCTTCTTTCATGTCGAATCCCAGCGCGACGGCTCCGATGAGGGTGGTGTACACGCCCACTTGTGCGGCGGCTCCGAGCAGAAGGGTCGATGGATTGGCCAGCAGGGGTCCGAAATCGGTCAGGGCTCCAACGCCGAGGAAAACCAGCGGCGGCAGGATTTCGTGTGTGACTCCTTGATAAAAGAAATTCAGCAATCCCCCTTCGTCGACATTACTCATGAGACTCAAAGGCAGGTTGGCCATGAGGCAACCGAAGCCGATGGGCAAGAGGAGCAAGGGTTCGAACTGTTTCCAGATTGCCAGGTAAACCAGTACACAAGAGATCAAAAGCATGATGACGTGACCGGAGGTCAACGCGGTAAATCCTGTGCTTTGTGCTATGTGGAGTGCGGCTGAGCCGAAGCTGATATCCATAGTCAGTTGATCACCACAAGTTCGTCGCCCGTTTGCACCTTATCACCTTCTTTTACAAGCAGAGCTCCTACGGTTCCAGAAACATGCGCGGTCACATTGGTCTCCATTTTCATAGCTTCCATAACAAGGAGAGTATCGCCTTCGTTGACCACATCACCCACACTGCATTGGACGGAAAAAATCGATCCGGGTAGCGGCGCGACCAGTGTAGCTTTGGCTCCACCACTTGCCGCCGGGGCAGGTGCCGGTGCCGCCGCGGGTGCGGGTGCCGCTACTGGCGCGGGTGCAGATGCTTTGATGGGTGCCGAGCCTGCGGGAACAACTTCAACTGAATAAGGTTTGCCGTTGACGGTAACGGTGTAAGCCCCTCCAACGGGTGCTGCTGCTGGTGCGGATGCTTTCGCGGGTGCCGAGCCTGCGGGTGGCGATGCATTTTTCAATGCAACCGGTTTGGCTTTTACCGGGTTCGCCGCGGCGGCATCGCGTTGTGCAAAATAGCTCATTGCCACTTTCGGGAACAGGGCGTAAGACAGGCGATCGTCTTCAGAGCTGATCGCATCACCACATTCCTGAACGACTTTCTCCCATTCGGGTTCCAAGAGGTCTGCCGGTCGGCACTCGATGATTTCCTGACCTTCTGACACTTTGGCGAGCAAATCGGGATCAATGGGTGCTGGCAGTTTGCCGTATTTGCCCATCACGCATTCGCGGGTCTCTTTGGTTATGATTTTGTAGCGTTCGCCGGTCAATACATTGAGGGTTGCCTGGGAACCCACGATCTGGCTCGTGGGTGTCACCAAAGGAGGATATCCCATCTCCTTGCGAACACGCGGAACTTCTTGCAACACTTCGTCGAGCTTGTCGAGTGCATTTTGCTCGCGCAATTGATTCTCCATATTGGAGATCATCCCGCCGGGGATTTGCGAATCCAGGATTTTGACATCGACGCCTTTGAAATCGCTTTCAAATTCAGAGTAATGATTTCTCACTTCCTTGAAATAATCGGCAATTTCTGCGAGCAGATTCATGTCCAGTCCGGTATCGCGGGCCTCGCCCTTGAGGGATGCGACTACACATTCGGTTGCAAACTGGGAGGTTCCCATTGCCAGACTGGAAATGGCGGTATCGACGATATCAACGCCTGCGTCGATGGCGCATTGCAGGTTCATGCCTACCAGACCTGTGGTTGCGTGGGTGTGGAGGTGTATGGGAATTTTTACTACTTTTTTGATTTCGGTGATGAGGGTGCGCGTGACATAGGGTGTCAGCAATCCCGCCATGTCCTTGATGCACAAAATATCCGAACCCATTTCTTCCAGCCGTTTGGCCATGGCAATGTACAACTCAACATTGTGTACGGGGCTGACGGTGTAGCTGATGGTTCCTTCAACGATTCCGCCGTATTTTTGAGCGGTTTTCATAGCCACTTCAATGTTTCTGAAGTCGTTGAGAGCATCGAATATCCTGAAGATGTCGATACCGACGTCTACCGAGTGCTTGACGAAACGTTCTACCACGTCATCGGCATAATGTCGGTAACCGACACAATTTTGCCCGCGCAGAAGCATTTGAAATTTGGTGTTGGGCATCTTGTCGCGCAACTTGCGAACCCGGTCCCAGGGGTTTTCATTCAGAAAACGCAAACAGGAGTCGAAGGTGGCTCCACCCCACATTTCGGACGAATAATAGCCCACCTGATCTATCTTGCTTGCGATCGGTAGCATGTCCTCGGTTCTCATCCGCGTCGCGAGGATGGACTGATGTGCATCGCGCAACGCGGTTTCAGTAATTTTCAGAGGCTGTTGTTCAGCATTCATTCCAAAAAAATTCCTCTTAAAATAAGGCCGGCCCACAGATACTTAGCTTCAAAACATGATATGCGGGACCCACTCTGGTTGGTCAACATAAACCCCGTTGTATGACTACCATTCAATAATCTAACCGATCAATATCTAACCGAATGATAGTCATGCAACGGAATTAAGCGTAAGATAAGTGAAAATACTATGATATCGGCTATCTAAAAGCAACCCTTATTTGCGCCATGTGAGCGGCACAAAAAGTAAAATAATCCCGTAAATTTCAAGTCTTCCCATCAACATGTACGCGATGAGCAAAGCTTTCCCAAGGTAGGGAATATCTGCATAATGTCCTGCCGGCCCCACCTGACCCAAACCGGGTCCTATATTGAACAAACACGCTATGGACGCAGAAACCGATGTTTCCATATCCACTCCCAGAAACGACAGAAAGATACAGCTCAATATGGCAAAACCCATGAACAGACTGGTCAATGCCACGGTGTTGGTCAACCGGTCGGGGTCCAGAGTTTTCCCCCCCACTTTGACGTGCATGATGGCTCGCGGATGGATCAGCTTTTTCAATTCTCTGGAGATGATTTTCAGCAATACAATAAAGCGAATGGCCTTGAGCGAACCGCTGGTAGACCCCGAACAACCGCCCACCAGCATGATGGTCAACAGCATCATTTTTAAAAAATCGGGCCAATGATTGAAATCATCGGTTGCGAACCCCGTCGTGGTGTTGATGGACATGACGGTGAATGCGGCACTTCTGAAACTGGTGCCAAATCCGTTTTCCGGCCTGTTCCAGTGCAGTCCCCAGGTCGCTATCAAAATACCTACCACGAGCATCCCGCAGTAGAATCGAATTTCAGGGTTTTGGAACACTTCCCGAAAGTTTCCGCGCACCAGCTGGAAATGAAGGACAAAGTTGATCCCCCCCAAAAACATGAAGAAAAAGATGGCGGCTTCGACGTACACATTGTCAAAATAGCCCACACTTTTCCCATACGGGGAGAAACCTCCGGTGGCTACTGTGGAAAAGGTATGCGTCACCGCATCAAAAAAATCCAGCCCCAGCAACCTGAGAACCACGATTTCCAGCAGTGTGAGGGCGATGTATGTTTTCCAAAGAATTTTTGCGGTTTCTGCCAGGCGGGGTTGCACGCGCTCCACGGTGGCTCCACCGGGGATTTCTGCTTTGAACAAATGGAAACTGCCAATCCCCAAAGCGGGGAAAATTGCCAGCGACAGGATAATGATACCCATACCGCCTACCCATTGCATGAGGTTCCGCCAAAACAGGATGCCCTCTGGCAAGGAATCTATTTCCCGTAATATGGAAGCACCCGTGGTGGTGAAACCGCTCATGCTCTCGAACACACCGTCGATAAAATTGGGGCACACACCGGACAGTTTGAAAGGGATCGCACCTACAAATGCGATCAGTATCCACGAAAAAGCAACGATGGCGAAACCTTCTCTGTCGCGCAACTGCTCAATGCCGGAAGGCAGGAATTTCCACAATCCCAATCCCAGAACAAAAGAAAGGACAATGGCGGCGAGAAATGCATGCGTCTCACTCATATAACCGGCGATCGGTGGGTTATCAAAGTGCCAGGACACACCAGCGGGAAGGATCAGTAGACCTGAAACGAGCAGAAGAAGGGCTCCTGCAACGTTGAGTATGGCCCGAATATTCATCAGAATGAGAAAAAACGGTTTTTCTTGCCGAAAAGTTTATCGATTTGCTCTACGGCATGGGACAGCGAAACTATGACAACGGAATCACCTGGTTCGATACGGGTTTCACTGTTTGGCAAGATCATCTCGCCCTCCCTCAATAAGGCCCCGATTCGGGCATCTGGAGGAAATTTAATTGCGGATATGAGTTTGCCGGAGATATTGGAGTCTGCATCGACCAAAACTTCAACGACTTCAGCGTTTTCCATTAATTTGAAGACAGAGACAACGCGACTGCTACGCAGATGCTTTAAGATTGCGCTTACGGTGATCAACCTTGGGTTGATGGTGATGTCCATGCCGATCGAATCCAATATCGGCAAATAATGAGGATCGTTGGTGATCACCAAAGCACGTTTGGCTCCATTCTTTTTTGCCAGCAAGGCGGCCAGAATGTTGTTCTCATCATCATCCGAGAGCGACATAAAAAAATCGGCATCATGCATATTGATATCGTTGAACAAATCCATATCCGTTCCACTGCCTTGATGAACAACGGTTTTGTGCAAGACATCGGCGGCCTCCATGGCCTTTTCCCGATCCGGCTCGATGATGCTGACATCGGAAGTGATCTCTTCCAGCTTGCGCGCCAGGTTGATGGAAACTTGATTGGCTCCGTACAAAATGATTTTTTCAACCCGATCCACAGTTTTATTCAACATGGGGAGCAGGAAAGGCAGAAAATCCTTGTCTACCAGAGTGTAAATCCTGTCGCCGGGGCGTATTTCATCATCGGGATTGGGCAGAAAGAGCTTACCCTCGCGCACAATTGCCACAATGAGAATGGAATCCATGTCACTGGTATCGGAAATCTTTTTACCCGCCAAAGGAGCGTTTTCAGGAACTTCGAACTGCCGCAACAGGATTTGCCCCTGTGCGAATTCGGCAACGTTGACCGCCCCCGGGGTCTCCAAAATCTTCAAGATCGTTTCGATGATGATTTCGCCGGGATTGACCGCCTGCTCGACGTACAATTCTTCAGGGGTGAAAATTTGTTCGGGACCGGTGAATTCCATACTGCGCAGGCGTGCGAAGCGGTGTTTGACGTTGAACTTGAAGGCGAGAAAACAAACGTAGAGGTTTACTTCATCTTTTTCAGTGACGGCACAGACCATGTCCATACCTTCAATACCCGCACGTTTCAACGTACTGGGCTGACAGGCATTGCCCTGAACTGTCAAGACATCGAGAGTATCTGCAATAGGACGTATGCGGTCAAGACAGCTGTCAACGACAGAGATATCGTGACCCTCCTTAGACAACTCGCGGGCCAGATTGTTCCCAACGATACCCGCGCCTACAATTAAGATTTTCATTTCAGCAAAACGAGACGATCTTCAGGAAATCCTTAACGGGCTTCTGAAAATGAAGGTGATCGCATTTCCCGTAACATGGGTTGGTAAAAACCTGGAAACTCTTTTCGCCATCTGCAAGCCTCGTCTACGGCGAGGAAGTCTTCAAAAACTATTTTTACAGTATCTGGTCAGAACTTTCAAACCAGCAGGGGCGTTTTTAGGAAAATTCAGATTCCCGGTATCAACAAACAAGATTTCCTTCGTTTAAAAACCCTTGGTTCGATAGTAAGAACACATGTATCCAGCCTTGCAATACTTGCCCAACCTCAAAACTCAATCGACATGACCCCGAATGAAATGACCCGAATCTTTTCACCGGGATATGCGTTTCCCTTAAAATTTACCGCACCTTGTTGAAGTTTTCCAAAAATTCGGAATCTTCATTCAAAAGGATCGTTGTGTCTGCGTTAAAAGAGTTTCGATAGGCGTCCATCGAGCGCATGAAAGAATAAAATTTCGGATCCTGTTTGTAAGCCTGCGCATAGATGGCAATCGCCTTGGCATCGCCCTCACCACGTATGACCTGCTCCTCCGCATAGGCTTCAGCGATGAGGATGGTTCTTTCCTTATCCGTCTTTGCCCTGATTTTGGTCGCTTCCTCTTTACCCTCTGAACGGTATTCCTTGGCAATACGTTCGCGCTCTGTCCGCATACGATTGAAAATGGAATTGGCAATCTCAGGCGGGAAATCGGTGCGCTTGATACGCACTTCAGCGACCTGAATACCAAAGGCGGAAGCTTTTTTATTACCTTCTGCCGTCACCTTCTCCATGATTTTCTCACGTTTTTCGGTGACGATATCGATCAAATCATGAGTTCCGATTTCGACGCGCAATTCTGAATAAAGAATATTGTTCAGACGAGAACGTGCGCTGTCGGTGGTACGCAAGGTTTCCAGAAATTTCAAAGGATCGACGATCCGCCACATCGAAAAACTATCGACCAGCAGGTTCTTTTTATCCCGGGTAATGACTTCTGCCGGAGGCGAATCGTTGACCAGCAACTGATTGGAAAAGAAAGATACTTTTTGAACAAACGGAATTTTAAAATACAGCCCGGGTTCGGTGATCGTTTCTTTGGGAGCCTGAAACTCCAACACCACCGCGCTTTGCGTCATATTCACGGTGAACATGGACATGGATACCAGAGCAATCGCCGCCGCCAGACCGATGAAAATGCTGTTTCTATTCATAATTTAGTTTCACTTACTTTCCAATGCCACTGAGGGGATTGGCCCCCAAGGGCAAAATGGGGAGAACACCGCTCTTGTTGCTCATTACGAATTTTTTGGCCTGAGGCAAGATCTCTTCCATGGTTTCAAGATAAATACGTTTACGAGTGACCTCAGGAGCACTTGAGTACTCCTTCAACTGAGCTAAAAACCGATGCGAATCACCCTCTGCTTTTCTGACCGTTTGTTCCCGATAAGCTTCCGCAACGCGCAAAATCTGAGCCGCATTACCGCGTGCTTCCGGGATGATTGAATTTCGATAACCCTGGGCTTCGTTGATCATCCGCTCCTTGTCTTCGCGAGCACTCACAACATCTTTGAATGCGGCGGCCACCTGATCTGGCGGATGAACGTCCTGAAGCTGTACGGTAACCACTTCCACCCCGGAACCATAGTTGTTAAGAAGCTGTTGGATCTGCTCTGCGGCCAGGATCTGCACTTCTGCCTTACCTGTGGTCAATGCTTCATCAATTTTTTTACTTCCAATGATCCCGCGGATAACGGTTTCTGCTGTATTTTTGACCAGCCGGAAGGGTTCTTCAACATTGAAAAGAAACGCAACGGAATCTTTGATCCGATACTGAACCACCAGATTGATGTCAATGATGTTCTGATCCCCCGTCAACATGAGCGATTCCGCAGGTGCCTGTTGGTCAGGCCCTCTTCCAGATGAACGAAAACCAACTTCAATGGCGCGAACTTTCCTGATTTTAGGAGTTCTCGCATGCTCGATAGGCGATGGGAACTTGAAATGCAAACCGGGCTGAACCGTTCTGGAATATTTTCCAAAAGTGGTCACCACGCCCTCTTCATCGGGCTCAACAAAATAAAAAAGGCCCGGTACAAGCCATATCAGAAACAGAACCACCACAATTCCAACCACCATAGATGGTTTGAAAGGGGGCATATTTATCGGTGGAACTTCAAAGGGAGACTTTCCCGGTGGGGTGCCTCCACTTTTAGGGCGGTCATCAGAATTTTTGGGGTCGTGTAAATCGTCCCAGGACATGAGTTAGGCTTTCGGTAAATGGTTCTAAAAATGTCGTCTGTAAAATCAGACAAGCTAGCAAACTAGTACATCCTTGTCAACCGTACGATCCAGGGAAGGCGAGCCCAAAAATTCGCCCCCCTCCTTAAAAATAATGGCTTCAGTTTCTTGAAATTTGGGATGCCTGGTCAAAGGCAGACTCTGCTTCCTGCAAGCTGAGACCCTTGATCTGGAAATTTAAAAAATAGGAGTGATCCAGAAGAGATTCACCATCCATAAAGGTTTCACCGCTGTCTGTCTCATAAAGGTATTCGTAAATCGGGTTTTCTCGTGAGGTATAGAACAATTCCATATCTTTTGAGCTGATTTTCTTCCCCTCCATCATCTCGATGACGCCAGGATCGATATCATACTCCTCTTTAAGACTTTTCAATATGGCTTCCTGCGATTCGCCCTTTTGCTTCTTTTGGGAAAATTCTTTTTCTATCGCACTGATGCGCTTATAAAAAAGAAAATGGGAATGTTTGATTTTCTTGCCTATCAAGAAATCCCCGTGCGGAAAATACAATTGCACCCAATCTTCAAAATCTATTTCCCGGGCTCCCCCTTCAACAATTGCATACTCCTCCGCTTTTTCGTAGTTCTCAACCACAAGGCGGTTGTAGACCTGGATAAAGCGATGGATACAATCATACACCAGAGCCATGTAATACGGGTTCATTCGGTACCAGTTATTGGTTGCATTGTGGGCATTTGTGAGCTTCCGCAACATCGTCATCAAATCGTCCACACTCGCCACGTTACCGTAGGTGGCAGGAAATGCATTCTGCGCATACTCCTCGATCTTCTTCTTATTGCTACCCAGTGCACCAATATTTTTCAGCAAAAATGCTTTCGCATGGTCGAGGGAATAATAAACCAGCCGCTCATGGTCTATCTTCCTCTGATATTCCATGTATTCCTTCAATTTTACATTTTTGGATTCTTCGGGATGAACCGGGGCCTTTTCAGAGATATCTTTTGCGAACGCCAGCATATCGCTCCTCATTGTGATTGATGTGGCCTCATTTTGTACTCATTTGCTTACAATTTCAAGATTTTTTGCAAAACAATTAATTATGGATTTTCAAGGGTTCTGATATTTTTATTTATTTTAGCGATTTGTTTTTCTGTGAATTTTCTTAATTGCGGAATAAAATGTTTACAGGAGATAAAAATTTTAAAGAATTTTTTTTATCCACAATCATCTAACATTTGGGATAGGAGATGAAAATTTTTCAGTAAACGATTCAATCCGGTGCCTTGTACTTTCTGTCGTAAAGCAGGCTTTAAGCAAGCTCAGTTACTTTGTACTACTACGGTTCCTGAAATCAAATCATTCAAGGAATCCCCATCATCGCTTTATTTGAAAGGATTTTTCCTATGTCTCGCTTTCCATTGCGTCTACTCCCCATCTTGACCTTGCTATTTTGTTTTGTTGGTAGCTTTCCCGCATATTCTCAAACCTCTGAAGATACACCCGCAGTCAATGATGATACGCCGATACAAGGACAAAACAATGAGCGCAGGGAACGCCGCGATCAGGCTCGAGAAAATCGACAAGAACGGCGTGGTGATCGCCAGCAAAATCGCCAGGAGTTTCGAGAAAATCGTCAGGAACAGCGTGGTGATCGCAAAGAAAGACATCAGGAGTTTCGAGAGAAACGACAAGAACAACGCAGTGAACGACAGGAAAATCGCGAGGAAATGCGAGAAAATCGTCAGGAACAACGTGGTGAACGCAAAGATCGTATGCAGGAACAACGTGGTGAACGCAAAGAAAGACATCAGGAGTTTCGAGAGAAACGACAAGAACAACGCGGTGAACGTCAGGGCAATCGCCAGGAAATGCGAGAAAATCGTCAGAAACAGCGTGGTGAAAACAGAAACAACAGGCAAGAACGACGTGGGGGTCGTGGGCGACCGAACTGAGGTGGCTTGAAGTAGAATCTATAAATAAAGGAGCGAGGCTGGCCTCGCTCCTTTATTCTTCAACTGTCGATATCAATTTTAGAAACACCTTCCACACTTCTCATCATGATCTCCAGAGTTTGTGAATCGTATAACAGGACCGCCAGATCTGTGAGACCGTCTTGATTGAAATCAGCCCCAACAATGGCGCGGGGACTGCTCCCCACAGGATAATTGAAGTGCGGGTAGACAAACGTTCCATCCCCTCTCCCCGGAATGACTGAAACAGACCCATCGCGCTTGTTGCAAGCCACAATATCTGGAATGCGGTCCCCTGTAAATTCCCCGGCCACAAGAAATTCGGGGCCTTTTTCGCCCGCAAAATCACTCATTCTTTTGAATGTTCCATTGCCGCCGCTGAGGAAAATACTGAGGCTGTCGAACATGGTGTTGGAGATAATGAGATCGGCATTGCCGTCCATATTCATATCGTATTGCGTGATAAAGGAAGATTGGGTTCCTCCCTCCAACTTTTGCGGGCTCTCAAACGTACCATTGCCATTGCCATAAAAAACCTTGATGTGCTTGACCTTGACCCCATTCAAAGCCACGGCAATGTCGGCATTTTTATCGTTATTGAAATCCCCCACCGTCATGAAAGCCGGGGTACCCGCCGCCTGGTAAGATTCCGCCAATTTAAAAGTGCCGTCGCCAACACCAAGTAATATAATGAGTTTATTGAATCTCAGTGTCACCGCAAGATCGGTCTTTTGATCGTTATTGAAATCGCCATGAACGATCGCAATCGGCAAACGTCCCACTTTCACCGATTCCTTTTTCTTGAACATGCCATCCTTCTGGCCCAAGATAATGGAGACTTCTCCATCACCATAATTGCAGACCGCCACATCAAACAAACCGTCTCCATCAAAATCTCCCGATGTGAGGGCCATAGGTTCACGTCCAGTGTGCATCGTTGCCGGTTCTTTAAAAGTACCATCCCCGTTCCCGGCAAAAAAACTGAGCGTATCGCTCGCAGAATTGGCAACCATGAGATCGGGAAATCCGTCATTATTCAGATCTTCTGAAAACAATGCCGAAGGTTTTTTACCTACCTTGTAAGTCATGGGAAGCTGGAAAATATCTGGCGGGGGTGTATTGTCCACACAAGAGGCCTGTATTACCACCAGCAAATAAAGCGCGTAACGAAAAGTTTTTTTCATCGGATGATTTACAATTCTGTGAATGTATAAAAATACGTTTACATATATATAATGCAGGAATCTTGGTAAAGAAAGCTGTAAATTATTCCAAACCAGCCCCCGCAACCTCGCATCATACCCTTTTTGCAGTGCTCTCCTGGCTATTCGTTATTAAGAGTATCCCTTAAAATACAAACGCAACATCCATTCACCCAAGCCAATACGCACACCATTTATGGCTCAATTTATGACCTGTTATCCGAATAATTTAATGTTGCATTTTTAATCAAGTTTACTTACCCTGTACATATAACAGCATTTCAAAGCACGGAATCCATTTCAATAACTGTATGTTTATGGAGCCACGATCATGGACGAGATGGACGCTATTATTGGCGAGTTTCTTGTTGAGAGTTACGAAAATCTAGACCAGCTTGATTTGGATCTCGTGAAGCTGGAGCAAAACCCGAAAGAAACCAGCATACTGGCCAGTATTTTTCGAACCATTCATACGATCAAAGGAACCTGCGGATTTTTAGGTTTCTCTAAATTAGAATCCATCGCCCATGTCGGCGAAAATTTATTGAGCAAGTTGCGCGATGGTGAACTGACACTCAATCCCACCAGCACAAGTGCCTTGCTCGCCATGGTAGATGCCATTCGCCAGATTCTGGATTGTCTGGAAAATGAACGCAACGAAGGCAATGTCGATTATTCCAAATTGGTCGAAACTCTGACCCGCCTCCAAAATGGAGAATCTGTCGAAGTCTCCGAAATAGATCCCGCTGCCGCAAAAACTGCAAGCACCGAGACCGTTGCTGAAGAAACCCCCGAACCCGTCGCTGAAGAAACGCCGGAACCTGTGGCAGAGGAAACCCCAGCCGTTGCTGAAGAACCTGAAGTCGCCGAGGTGGTGGCTGAAGCAACACCTGAACCCGTCTCTGAGGATGATGACAGTACCGTCGAAGTCGAACAACGTGGCAAAGATCGGCGCGAAGGCGACCCTGTTAAAGAAGCCGAACATCTGGCCCAACACGGGGAAAGACGTGAGGAGAGCCAGCGCAGACAGTCGGAACCGCAAAAATCTGGCGGAGGTGTAGCCGATACCAGCATCCGCGTAGACGTCAGTCTTTTAGACACGCTCATGAATTTGGTCGGTGAGCTGGTACTCGCACGCAACCAGATCCTTCAGTACGCTCCCGAATCACGCGATTCCAATTTCCAAACCACCACCCAACATCTCAATCTCGTCACCTCCGAGTTGCAGGAAAGCGTTATGAAAACGCGTATGCAACCGATTGGCAACATCTGGAGCAAATATCCCAGAATTGTTCGTGATCTGTCTATTTCCTGTGGAAAAAAAGTGCGTTTGGAGATGCAAGGTAAAGAAACCGAACTCGATAAAACTCTGATCGAAGCCATCAAAGATCCTCTGACGCACATTGTCCGAAACTCTGTGGATCATGGAATCGAATCTGCTGAGGTACGCGCCGAACGGGGGAAACCGGAAGAAGGCGTTCTCCTGCTCCGAGCTTTCCATGAAGGCGGACAAGTCAATATTGAAATCATTGATGACGGCGGCGGAATCAATCCCGATAAAATTAAAGAAAAAGCTCTGAGCAAGGGTTTGATCACCAAAGAACAGGCCGCACGAATGAGCAACCGCGAATTCGTCAACCTGATTTTCGCGCCAGGCTTTTCTACCGCTGAAAAAATCACCAACGTCTCAGGCCGGGGCGTTGGAATGGATGTGGTTCGCACCAATATCGAAAAAATTGGCGGCACAGTAGATATTCAGAGCGTTTACGGCAAAGGAACCACTCTGAAAGTAAAAATACCCCTGACACTGGCCATCATTCCCGCATTGACCGTTGCCACTGGTGGCGGACGCTATGCGATTCCTCAAGTCAACCTGTTGGAACTGGTTCGACTGGACGGTGCTCAGGCGGCAACAAAAATTGAAAAAATCCAGGACACTCCTGTGTACCGTTTGCGGGGCAGACTGCTTCCGCTGGTTTACCTGCATAAAGAATTAGGGGTTGAAAAAGTCGATAAAACCGACGTCATCAACATTGTCGTTTTGCAAGCCGACGATCGTCATTTTGGTTTGGTCGTTGAAGCCATCAACGATACCGAAGAAATTGTTGTCAAACCCCTGGGTCAACAGGTCAAAAATATCTCCGCTTACTCAGGAGCAACGATCATGGGGGATGGTAATGTAGCTCTCATTCTCGACGTCATGGGTCTGGCCCACAAAGCCCGCGTGATATCCCAGACACAGGCCAAAATGCGTTCCGAAACACATGGCGATGGTGCCTCGAAAGAAGGCGACCGACAAACCTTGCTCATCATTGGTCTTGGCGGTCAACGCATGGCGATTCCCTTGTCCAAAGTGGCACGCCTTGAAGAGTTCAACCGAAAAAATATTGAACACTCCGGCGATCAGGAAGTGGTGCAATACCGCGGTGAGATCATGCCTCTGATTTATGTTGGCAGTTTGCTCGGCACCTCCAGTGGAGAGGCTGAAAGTCGGGAAGAACTGCACGCAGTCGTTTACACCCGAAACAACAAGAGTGTGGCACTGGTTGTCGATCAGATCTGCGATATTGTCGAAGAGAATATCAAGGTCAAAAAATCTGGATCGCGCCACGGAGTCATGGGCACCATTGTAGTTCAAAATCAGGTCACCGACATGTTGGATATTGAGAAAGTGATCCTGTCTGTCGATCCTACATTTTTTAACGAAGAAGTAGCTGGCCTATTGGAGGGCAATTGATCATGGCGGATGCGACCCAGTTTTGTACCTTCTATCTGAACAAACACTTTTTTGGTATCGAAGTGGAAAAAGTTCAGGAAGTCTTTCGCTATCAGGAAATGACACCGATTCCATTGGCCCCTCCTACCATCAAAGGGCTTATCAACCTGCGCGGTCAGATCATCACTGCGATTGACTTGAGAAAACGATTGCAGATGCCCGACCGACCCGATGGTGAATTGCCAATGAATGTTGTGATAAGAACCCCCGGAGGTGCAGTGAGTCTGCTGGTGGACGAAATTGGCGACGTTCTGGAAATGTCACTCGACGATTATGAGCCACCGCCAGATACCATTGAAGGAATCGCTCGTGATTTGGTCCGTGGTGTTTACAAACTGGAAGGAACCCTGCTCCTCATTCTGGACACAACCAAAACCATAGACTTTGGCGAACCCGTCAATGCCTGAGCTTGCTTGAAAAAAATTTGGAATGAATCCCGCCCTTGTCTCAAGCGCGGAATTCATTCCAAAAACTGCATTCTGTAAAAAACCTGTGGGATTTCTCGTCCCGCAGTATCTATTGAAAAGAAAATGCCTCGACTCGGCAAAATACAGCGTTCCCCATTTTCAGTTCCCGGTCACTCCCTCTCAAGCTTCTTTTAACACTCTTTTAAAGCGAAGTACGCAGTAGATAATCCAGCGTTTTGTTATAAAACGCCCGCACCTGAGTGCTGTGTTTTTCATAATCCGCCAGCAATTGTTCTGAGGTTTCCTCATCGCTCCCGGAATAACCCAGCAATCGCGCGACAACAATCAAGGAAGCACTGTCTTTCGGCAGATAATTTTTTGAATTGGGATTCCATAGACGTAAAACGCATTCCAGCCGTCTCAGAAAAAGGAAATGATCTTTGATCTTTAATACCGTACCTTCATCCAACAATCCACTTTGCGCAAACTGAAGCAGTGCATCCAGGGAATTGGTCAAACGCAGTTTCGGATATTGTGAACCGTATTTTAACAACATGATTTGCAGAATGAACTCGATGTCGGCCAATCCACCGGAACCCAGTTTGACGTTCAGTCCTTTTTTAGACTCTTGCGCCAGTTCGACCACCATGCGCTCCCGCAAGCGGGAAATTTCAATCAGTTCTCCGTATTCCAGTTTCTTACTGTAGGTGAACTCTTGCGCCAGCTTGCGAAATTTTTCCCCAAGCTCAGGTTTCCCCGCGACAAAACGCGCGCGCGTCATGGCCTGTCGCTCCCAAATCCGCGCACGATTTTTGAAATAATCCCGGTATCCCTCAAAACTCATCACCAGCGATCCGCCGCCGCCATCGGGACGCAAATCGGCATCCATTTTATAAGCCACACCCGCAGTCGTTACTTCTGAGGTCAACGAAAAGATCAACTGCGACCAACTGGAATAATGCGCCGAGAGTTCTGCAACTTCATGATCTTCCAGCGTTTCATCAGGCAAATCATAAACAAAAATGACATCCAGATCAGAACCAAAATTCAGCTCCCGCCCACCGTGTTTGCCCAAAACAAAAATGGCAAAATCTGTTTGAAGCGGTTCCCCCGTCTTACTGTTCAATTCTTCGAAGGCCAGATTGTAAACCGTTTGAATGAATACATCTGCCAGATTGGACAGGTCTTCCAGAACCGCCATGATGTCCTGTTCGCCAATCAGATAACGCAGACCGCAACGCAGTTCTTCCCCCTGTTTGAAACGTCGTAGGGCCAGTTTTTTTGCTGAAAAGTCCTTCAGAAATTCCAATTGCGCTTTGAGCTCGTCGCGAATTTTTTCAGGCGACTTGAAACGATAAATAGCTTCCATGTCCATTGCAACATCAATGGTTCCCGGCTGTTTGATCAGAATTTCAGAAAGAAAATCACTGGAACCAAACAGCATCAGGATGAGTTCGAGAAATTTTTCGTTGGACTTGAACAAACTCAAATAGGATTCGCGGGCCCCGCTCGATTCAATGAATTTGACCCAGTTTTCTACTGCTGAATTGGGGTTGGGAGCATTTTCCGAAAAACGCAGTATCTTCGGAAAAAGAAAATCAAAATTCTGAATGCTCTTCTCAGTAGGGTGAGAGTAAGCCGCGCCTTCTCTCAGTGCTTCAAGAAATTTGAAAGTTCGCTGGGGATCTTTGAAAGAACATTCCTCAACACGTTCCAACGAGAACATGGTTTCACGTTCGGCCGCCTGGCTCCATTGGAGCGATGCATTTTCTGCCGCGTCGCGGTTTTCTTTATCTGCCAGCAAAGCCGTGAATTGAGCCCCCACATATTCAGTGTGGAAGCGAAAGATTTCCATCAAAGCAGTAGGCGCATCTTTTGGAGTCGCTTTGATGCCCATTTTCCTGGCCAGCGCGCGTAACGGTTTTTCCTCATCAGGAAGATCGTGGGTTTGCAGTCCAAAAGAAATCTGCACACGGTTTTCCAGATTGCGAAGAAAAATGTAGGCATCACGCAATCTTATGTAATCTTCTTTTTCGATGAATTCGCGTTCGCACAATCTTTTTAAAACGGCCAGTGTGTTGGACACTCGCAAACTGGTATTGCGTCCGCCAAAAATCAATTGATAGGACTGGACGATGAACTCGATCTCACGAATGCCACCAAAACCCAATTTTATATTGGTCCTGTTTCCCGATTTTCTTTGCAGACTGAGGTTGATTTTTTGTTTCATCGCCTTGATTTCATCTATCGAAGAAAAATCCAGACTGCGCTTATAAATAAAAGGCTCCAATCGGTCGAAAAACTGTTTGCCCAACGCTTCGCTACCGGCGGAAACTCGCGCCTTGATCAAGGCCTGCCGTTCCCATGTTCTGCCCCAGGACTGATAATAGATTTCGCAACTCGCCAACGAGTTAACGATTTCGCCGCTTTTACCTTCGGGCCTCAAATCAAGATCGACACGGAAAACGTTCCCTTCGCTGGTGATCTCATGCAAGGTCTTGGTGACGATCTGGGACAGCTTGGTGAAATATTCGTGATTGGTGATGGATTGCTGTGTGCTTCCTTCACCTTCCTTCTGGGTCTCGCCTTTGCTGGATGTATAAATATAAATCAGGTCAATGTCGGAACTGTAGTTGAGTTCCTGCCCGCCCAGTTTTCCCATTCCCAGAATGGCAAACTCTGCCTTGAGTTTTTTGCCATCCAGGTCTTCATAATAGGGCACGCCGTATTTCTTTTGACACACATGATCGGCGTATTCATAAGCGACCTGCATCGCAACATCGGCAATGCGGGTGATGTCGCCCGCAGTTTCTTCAAATGAAGCCAGACCCAGCAAATCGCGCAGGCCCACACGCAGGTACTCACGCTTCTTGAACTGACGGAGCAGTGTCGGCGTTCGATCGGTGTTGTAATAATCCCCGGCGAGTTCATAATAATCGCGCTGGAAAGCGTCTTTGTTTTTTGATTTGGACAGAACTTCCGGCAGACGCAACCAATCAATGAGCGACGGATTCTGAAACAGGGTGTCGGTCAACACCTGACTCCCTGAAAAAAGAAAAATTAAATTTTTATGGAAATCGGGACGTGTCGTTAACAGGGAATAAAAATGATTTTTATCCGCAATCAGGTCAGAAAAACGTGAGAAGTTTTTGAGTGCGATATTCGAATCAAAAGACTCTTTCAAAAACTGGAAAAAATCGGCAAAAAATGTAGGGTACAGTTCGGTAAAATTACATTGTTTTGAAATGCGAAGAATTTCCTTCCAATCGGCCGAAGGGTTTTCAAATGCGCATTCCCGCAAGAGTTTTTCCAGCTCTTCGTTCAAGGCAACGTTGCCAAGAAGATTCTGGCTCAGGATCTTATATATATTCGTATTCATAATAAAAAAGCCTCTGGGGTAAAAAACCCCAGAGGCTGAATAAAGGTTTGCCTCAATTAAACATCATAGTACAAATGGAATTCCATCGGAGTCGGTCGAACTCGAACTTCGTCGATTTCCTTCTCACGTTTGTAATCGACCCATTTATCAAGAAGATCCTGGGTGAACACGTCGCCTTTGAGCAGAAAATCATGATCTTCTTCCAAAGCTCGGAGAGATCCATCAAGAGAGTCAGGCAATCGTGGAATATGCGCCAACTCTTCCGGTCCCAATGCGTAGATATCTTTATCCAGCGGCTCGCCGGGATCGATTTTGTTTTCGATACCGTCCAGACCGGCCATCAACATGGCAGAGAACACAAGGTAGCCGTTGCTCGATGGGTCAGGAAAGCGGGCTTCCATGCGCTTGGCTTTGGGGCTCGGCGAATACATCGGGATACGAATCGCGGCACTTCGGTTACGGCTGGAATACGCCAGGTTGACGGGTGCTTCAAAACCGGGCACCAGTCGTCTGTAAGAATTGGTGGTGGGTGCGGCAAAAGCACAAATGGCGGAAGCGTGTTTCAAAATACCGCCTATGTAGTGCAAACCTGTCTCGCTGAATCCTGCATAACCGTTTCCTGCAAACAAAGGCTTGCCGCCTTTCCAGATACTTTGATGAACGTGCATGCCGCTTCCGTTGTCGCCATAAATTGGCTTGGGCATGAACGTAGCGGTTTTACCGTATTTCTTGGCTACGTTTTTAACGATGTATTTGTACCACATCAGATTATCAGCCGATTTGGTCAATGTGGAAAAGCGTGTCGCGATTTCACTTTGTCCACCAGTGGCTACTTCATGATGATGACATTCCATGGTCATGCCAATTTTTTGCATGATCAACATCATCTCGGTTCGAATATCGTGCAAACTGTCTGAAGGAGATACGGGGAAATAACCTTCTTTATGGCGCGGTTTGTAACCCAGATTGGGGCTTTCTTCTCTGCCGGTATTCCAGGAACCTTCAACAGAGTCTATATAATAGAAAGCCTGGTTGGTATCGCTTCGATAGCGAACATCGTCCAATATAAAAAATTCTGCTTCGGGGCCAAAATAAGCCGCATCGCCAATGCCGGTTGACTGTAGGTATGCTTCTGCTTTTTGGGCAATATTTCGAGGATCTCGGGAATATTTTTCCCGGGTGATGGGGTCGAAGATATCACACAACATACTCAAGGTAGCGACTTGCATGAACGGGTCTTCAACTGCGGTGGACGGATCGGGAATGACCAACATGTCGCTGGCGTTGATGGCCTGCCAGCCGCGGATGCTGGACCCGTCGAAGCCCAAGCCGTCTTCAAAAAAGGCTTCGTCCAATCTGCTGATAGGAATTGAAAAATGCTGCCATGAGCCGATCAAATCCATGAATTTGAGATCGATAATCTCTATATTGTTCTTTTTAGCTAACTCCATTACCTCTTTGGGCGTCATTTACAATGTCTCCTCAGTTGAAAAAATTGTTTTAGTGTTTGCATTTTGTACAGAAATCTCAGCGAAAACTTCACGTTGCCGGCCCAGAAGTTTTGGCAGATCATTCCATCAGAGCAATTTCAATTTGTTTGTGTCCCACAAGCCAGTTCAATACCTACCGCCGTGTTTGTCATAAAAACCAAGCGGATCTGGCGACACTTACACGGCTTCGTCGCCGCGTTCTCCTGTACGAATTCGGATGGTATCAAGCAAATCTGTCACAAATATTTTTCCGTCGCCAATTCTGCCCGTTTGAGCGGCCTGCATGATAGCGGCTATGACATCTTCGACCTGATCGTCAGAGACGATGATTTCCATTTTTATCTTGGGAAGAAAATCGACAACATACTCCGCGCCTCGATACAATTCGGTATGGCCTTTCTGACGGCCAAACCCTTTTACTTCCCCTACAGTTATGCCTTTTATGCCAATTTCATTCAATTTGTCTTTAACTTCATCCAACTTGAATGGCTTAATGATGGCTTCAACTTTTTTCATGCTCTTGTCCTTAATAAAGAAGTTACCAGGATACGGCAAGGTTTGAATAACTTTCCCTCATGATCCTCATGTTGTTCTCCTGCATTCGGCCAAAACGAAACAACGCCTCAAGCTGGACCGGCTGTCCCGTCTCTATTCAATACAATTTTCATGCCAATCGGCTGAAAAAATACCCAGCACCTCAGACCCTTATATATAAATGGGTTTTACGGACGATGAGATAATAACATACCAACGGAGTTTATACCAAACGGATTCGCCTGCACCAAATTGTATCATTTATAGAACAAAATGCTTTAAAATTACGCTTTTTTAAATGCTTTGTTCCTGATCGCATTCTGCATTTATTTTATTCAGTTGCTCCTGTAATTTTTTTTGTTTGTGATCGAGTTCAGCGGGGTGGGAACGTGTTTTTATTTCTATTGGCCTTCCAAATTTTACAGTGCAGGTGCTAAAGGGTAGAGGCAATACAAAGCGATCCCAGCTGTTCAGTCGCTTTTTTCGACGCCCTCCCCATGTCATGGGAATCACGGGTACGTCGGCGATGGCCGCAAGCTCCAGTGATCCGGTCTGGGCAACTTCACAGGGTCCGCGTGATCCATCTGCGATGATGATGACGCGTCCGCCGTTGCGCAATATTTTTATCAAAGTACGCGCCGAGGACACGGCTTTTTTGTAGCTGGAACCGCGCACTACGGAATAGCCCATGAGAAGGGCAAGTCGGGCTAAAAAATCGCCGTCTTTGCTTGGGCTGATCAAGAGATGATACTCGGGGCGGTTGCGCAGGTGATAAAACAAATAAAAGATGCGTCCATGCCAAAGGGTGAGGATGCAGGGCGTTTGCATTTGATTGACGTGGTTCTCTGCGGCAGGGTCGAGGTTGGTCATGCGCAGGGTGAGGCACCACACACGAATCAGGCCAATCGCTACCAGAGGCAAGACCCGCTCCCGCAACCAGCTCTTCATTCTTTTTTCTCGCCGGGGCCAAGAGCGCGGACAATGCTTTGGGCAATGCGTTCCATGACACCGGGGCGTCCCAGAGATTTTCTGATTCCCAGCAGTTTGTTGCGCACGGAATCGGCGTACTCGGGATCTTTAAGGAATTTCAGGGTTTCACGCTGGATCGCTTGCGCGGTCAGGTCTCCCTGAATCAACTCGGGCACCACTTGCTCTCCCGCAGTGATATTTGCCAATCCATACAGTTTGATTTTTACAAGGGGACGCGCGATCCAGTAAGTCAAGGCATTCAGTTTGTAGACGATCACCATCGGAGTGCCTATCATGGCCGCTTCCAGAGTGGCGGAACCGGATGCGATGATGAGGCAGTCGCACACATTCATCACATCGTACGTTTTTCCTGAAACGAACTGAATGTCCAGATTGTAGGGCGCGGCTTTTTTTTTCAGGACTTCGGGATCAATGGAGTCGGCAACGGGCAAGATAAACTGGCAGGTGTTGAGTTCTCTGGCGATCGCCTGCGCGCCTTCCAGAATGGGACCCAACAACATTTCGATTTCCTTGCGACGACTGCCGGGCAAAAGACCCACGGTGGGACGATCGGGCTGAAGATTGAAATAGCTCTGCCCATCGGCACGGGTCATCTGGGGTGCAACGGTTTCGGTGAAAGGGTGACCGACGAATTCTACATCGACCCCGGCGTTGCGATACACTTCCTCTTCAAACGGAAAGATAACAAACATCTTTGAAACATTGCGTTTGATTTCTTTGATACGACCCGCTCGCCAGGCCCACAATTGCGGCCCGATGACATAAAAGACGGGGATTCCCTTTTCCCGGCACAAGCGGGCCAGACGCAGATTGAGGGTGGGATAATCAATGAGTATGACGGCATCGTAACCCCCATTGGCGATCTCGCGGGCAAAACGACGGTAGACTTTGACATAATGACCCAGATCGCCCAGCACTTCGACGATGCCTACAGCCCCCATGCGTTCGATATCAAAAAACGTTTGGGCTCCGGCGGAACGCATTTTATTGCCACCCAAACCGTAAAACTCGTAGCTCGAATCCAAACGGTGGATGGCTTCGATGAGGTGCGCACCATGCAGATCGCCGGAAGCCTCGCCGGCGACGATCAAGATTCGGGTCTTGCTCATAATTCAGAATCTGGGACTAAATGCAAATGATGGAGATATGGTGCTTCTCCGCCATTGCAAGGGTTTTTTCCTGCTCAAGAAGCATGATGCAACCGGCTTCCAGTGCCAATACAGAGGCTTTTCCATCGATCATACCCTGGAGAGTTTCCGGGCCAACACCGGGGCTGTCGTAACGAAAATCCTGATGGCTTCGACTCACTTTTACGACGACCGCCTTTTGTGCCAGCTGACAACCTCTTTCGATGGCCCGATTGGTGCCTTCAACGGCTTCGACAGCAACGACGACCTGGTTCTTCACAACCAGAGTTTGTCCGATTTCCATATCCGCAAGTTTGCGTGCAATGGGCAAGCCAAACTCGATGTCTTTCATCTCTTCTTCGCTGGGATGTCTTGCGGTGAGCGTGCCTTTGGCGGGAAATATTTCGGGCATGAACTGGCGCTGATCGAGCAAGCGCAGGCCTTCTTTATCCAATTCTTCGATCACCGCTTCCATCAAAACCTTGTCTCCGCGGTTTTTCAGGTTCTTGATGATTTTCAGGCTTCGCAGGTCAAACAACTGAGGTCGGAAGATGACGCTTTTGTCCACTTTCCCGAGAATGATCAAGTCACGGACTTGTTCTTTCTTCAGGGTTTTAAATATCTTGTCCAATTTCCCGACGCCGATACAGTAGCTCTTTTCCACAAAGGGTTCCAGATCGGCCTGAATTTGGGGGGTGAAAGCAATGGCAAGAATTTTGAGCCCGGCATTTTTTGCTTTCTGGGCAAAATAGAGGGGAACTTCACCCGCCCCGGCAATCAATCCCGTCAGTTCTGGCGCAGTGGATGAATTCATGGCTACGAACTTTTTAGAGGGAACTGATGCGGCAATGTTTGATTCCCCGATTTCAGTTGGACGCGCGATTGTTGTTGTACTGCTCAAGAATTTGCAATGCAATTTCCAGAGAGTACAATTCTTCTGTCACTCCCACATGCCGGGGACTGCCATTTTTCAAACAATCGATAAAATGCTGATGCTCCAGCTTGAGTGGGTTTTCTTTATGAACAAAGATTCGCTCGACCAGTGATTCCTGCTTGTAACGCAGGCTCCCCTTGCTCAATTGATGCTCGGAGGTGGATTGTCGGTGCACGTAGATTTCCTGATCGGTGTAATCCAGTTTGACGTAAGAATCTTTTTGCGTTACCGACAGCGTACGCTCTTTGTTCTGGGAAGCCCGGCTCGCAAGAATATTGGCAATACAGCCATTCTCAAACTCGATTTGCGCAGAAACCAGATCATCCTTCTTGCTGAACACCGAAGTGCCCACAACCGCCACCCGCCTGACTTTGGAACGAACGATATTCAAAACAATGTCAATGTCGTGAATCATCAAATCAAGCACCACACCGTCGTCCTTGATACGGTCGGTGAAAGGACAGGTTCTCTTGCATTCAATAAAGATGGGTTGCGTGACAATTTTCGACAACTCCTGCACCGCACCATTGAAACGTTCCACATGACCGATGTGCAAAACCAGTTTCTTTTTGATGGAAATATCAAACAATTCTCTGGCCTCTTGCAGATTATTCGCGCAAGGTTTTTCCAATAGCACATGGATTCCGGCATTCAGAAAATCGCGTGCCACTTCAAAATGCATGTGAGTAGGCACTGCTACAACCACCGCATCGACCAAATGGAATAACTCCCGGTAATCCGTGTAACAAGGAACCCTGTAGCGTTCCGCCATTTCCTTGACTCGATCTTGATTGACGTCGGAAATACCGGATACCTGCACACCAGACAATTCGGAAAGCACACCGACATGGTACTCTCCCATTCGACCGACGCCGACTACGCCTATTTTTACATCATTCATTACTTGGTAATTCCCCGCTTGGAAGTGTTGATAAAATCAATAAGATAGCTGATTTCTTCCCCAGAATCAATTTGTGCCTGAATTTGCTCAACGGCTTGACTGGTATTCAAATCATTCTGCTTCAGGATCTTTACGGCTCCTTTTAAAGCCGATCGTGTCTTCGGAGCAAACTGATTTCTTTTCAATCCAACTGAGTTGATACCCACCAATCGCGGCGGCCTGCCTTCCACCAAAGAGAAAGGCAATATATCCTGAGTGATCGCAGTGACACCACCAATCATCGCAAATTT
The DNA here is from genome assembly GCA_002787235.1 of Nitrospinae bacterium CG11_big_fil_rev_8_21_14_0_20_45_15. GTDB lineage: Bacteria > Nitrospinota > Nitrospinia > Nitrospinales > VA-1 > Nitrohelix. The sequence goes on along the minus strand of PCWG01000032.1, from coordinate 112,951 downwards.
TCCAATACGAACGAATTGATGCACACCGGTCAATCCAGAAACAAAAGCACCTTCGCCAACGACGATGTGTCCTGACAATCCAACCCCGTTGACGAGAATCACACGATCGTCCAAAACACAATCGTGTGCAACATGCGCATAGGCCATCAACATGCATTTGGCACCCACCCGCGTCACACCTTCCGCATAACCCGAACGGTTGATCGTCACATACTCGCGCATGATGGTTTTTTCACCGATTTCCACTCGCGACGGAATATCACGATCGAAGCCCATGATTTGCGGGTCGCCACCAATCGCGGAACCATGTCCCACTTCACAGTGAGCACCCAACACCGTTCCTGAATGAATGATGGCACTGGTTCCAATTCTGACTTGATCGCCAATGATCGCACCCGATTCGATCACGCTGAACGGGCCTACGACAACATCTGCACCCAATTGGGCTGTGGAATGAATTTGAGCTGTGGGATGAATAGAGGTCATTTAAATTTTGCAAAACGCACATTTCCCTTTACCGCCAAGGGAACGGACGATATAGCACACGGTATTGAGATACCTCTTGATTTGGCAAGATCAATCAGCGGTGCCATACAAAGAGAATTGTTCTTTAAATAGGGAAATGAATGTGGTTGTTTCAAAAGACAGCAATCGGTCGATTCTCAGTCTTTTCCGGCCATGGCTTGCAAGGTACATTCTGCGGCGAGATCTTCTCCCACAAAAGCCTTGGCTTGAAAGCGAAACAAGGTCCCGCGTTGTTTTATTTTTTCCAGCTCCAGGCGCAATTGATCACCCGGAACAACGGGGCGGCGAAACTTGGCTCCGTCGATGCCGGTAAAAAATACAGAACCCTGCCCTTCTTTTTTCAAAACGCGTAATGCCAGGATACAACCCGTCTGCGCCAAGGCTTCTATGATAAGAACTCCGGGCATGACAGGAAACTCCGGGAAATGACCTTGAAAAAAAGGTTCATTCGCCGTAACGTTTTTCAAGGCAACGATCCGTGTATCCCAATCGCTTTCGATCACCCGATCCACCAGCAACATCGGGTAACGATGAGGAATGATTTTTTTTATTTCGACACTATCCAGCATTTACAATATCTCCAGAAACTGCAACACACTCCATTTTCATTCGCGTGATGTATTGAGGCTTATTGCTCTTTAGGGTACATCTTGTCGTAAACTTTTACAACGGCTGACGTAATGTCCTTGTCTTCATCCATGTACAGAGTACTTTTCTTTTCCAAAATCATGGTGAAATCTTTTTCCTTGCCGATTTTCTTTAAAACCTTGACCATTTTTTTGATCACTTCTTCCGTCATTTCTTTTTCTTTTGCGCTGAACTCTTCGCTCTTGTCTTTGACATAACGCTCAAAATCACGCCTCTCAGCCCGAAAAGCGTCCTCTTTTTCTTTTTTCAAAGTGGGATCGAGTACCATGCTCTGCTTATTGATGTCTTCAAGCATCTTCGCAATCTTTGCTTCTCGCGCAGATATGAGGATTTGTTCTCTTTCAAATTCTTTTTTAAATTCTCCCGATTTTTCTTGCCATTCTTTCGTTTCCGACAAGGCCCTTTGCAGATCTATAAATCCCATCCGTCCCTCAGCACCAAACGCCGTGCCTGCAAAAAGGGCGATCAAAAAAAGGGCTATAAAAAGGGGACTTGATTTTTTAAATACTTTAAATTGTCTTGGCAACATGGTTCCTCTCGAAAATATTTAATTTGAAGTAATTCTGAATATTTGAAACTAACGGAAGATGCAGTGTCTTCTCAGTTTGCAAACCTCATACAAACCATTCTATGTTAAGAAAGGGAGGACGGCAAAGATTTTTTTCTGCCAGGCAGGCGACAATCAACCCTATTTTGCAAAATTATCAGGCGCAATTTTAAAGTATTCATTCCTAAATCATGCTGACTTCTAGAACGCGCTTCCTGCAGAGAAATGGAACTCTGCCGGTTTTTCGCCTTTTTTCTGATCAAGCTTGATTCCATAAGCAAAACCCACAGGACCAAAGGGGCTGATAAAACGCACACCCACACCCACACTGGAGCGCAGTTTGCTCAAATCAAAAGAACTGGCTGTACCGATAAGACTGGTCCCGTCTCCATAGACGTTACCCTGATCAAAAAATGCGAAACCGCGAAATCCCTTTGTGAAAGGATACTGTAATTCCATATTCAGCAACACCGACTGGCTACCACCGATCGGGTTTCCTGAAGAGTCTTTAGGTCCAATATTTTTGATGGTGAATCCGCGCAGACTGGTGGGACCGCCCATAAAGTAGTTTTCAAAAATAGGCAACTGCTCGCCATTGTAACCATCCGCCCAGTTGATTTCTCCGTGGATGGCACCAACGAGTTTGCCTACAACAGGGCGATAGTAGGTGACTTCATAACCCGCCTTGAGAAAATCACTTCCTCCGAGGATGCTTCCCGCAAAATCAAATTTAAAAACATGTCTCCAGCCATTCGACGGATTCAGGAAATCGTCCCTTGAATCGTAAATATACGAAGGTGCTATTCTGCTTGTGGTTCGATCTTGATTCTTCAGAAAACTTGTTTGTGAAGCCGGGGCCACGCCAGAAATACTGACATTTTCAAGCCCGTAACGGATAGAGACAGATTCGTATTCAGAAATGTTTTTTCCCAAACGCAATCCACCACCGTTGTTTCTAGATAAAAAACTAAAGAAATTGGTTTTGGTATTAAAAAGATCGATTCCACCCAGTATATTCGAATCGAAAATACGCGGATCGGTGAAGGACAAGTTGAAATCGCTTCGCAGTGAAGACAGGTTGGTGCTGAATATCATTTTCTGTCCCCTACCCAAAAAGTTGTCCTGGGAAATAGAGGCGTTGAAAATCAGGTTCTCGGTGGAACTGTACCCGGCTCCCACACTGATGGAGCCCGTGGGTTGCTCTGCGACGGTTGTGGTTATGTCGATGAGATCTTTTTCTTTGCCGCGGTGTGTATCGACTTTGACATCTGCAAAATATTTCAGATTGTTGAGACGTTGCTTGCTTCGTTTTAATTTGTCGCTGTTGAATAACTCGCCCTCTTTTAAGCGAAATTCACGCCGGATAACGTTGTCGTGGGTTCGAGTGTTGCCGATGACTGAGATTTCTCCGACATAAACTTTTCGGCCCTTGTCGATCTGAAATAGCAGATCGACCGTCTTGGTCTCATTATCCTCTTTTGGTTGGGGGTTTACATCTGCGTATGCATAACCCTCCTTGGAATAGAGCTCTGAAATACTGAGAACGTCTTCCCGAACCTGCGATAAATTATACACCTCGGAAGCTTTACTGGAGATTACCTTCCGAATCGCCTCTTCAGAAACATTATCATTCCCCTTGATTTCAACTTTACCGATTTTGAATTGTGGACCTTCGTCAACGGGGATAACAATGTAGATGGCCTGATCTTTTTCGTTGATGTCTATCCGAGGGTCCTGAACGTGAACTTTGATGTACCCATGATCCTGATAAAAGGCCTCAATACGAAAGGTATCCAGTTTCAACAAGTCTTTCTTGTAAATTCCCGATTCATCCAGCCAGGAGTACCAGCTTGCCTCATTGGTCTCCATCTTCTCTTTGAGCTCTTTGTCGGTGAACCTTTTGTTGCCAACAAATCGTATTTTATGAATCCCAACTTTATTGCCACGTACAATATTGACTTGCAGATTGACGAGATTATTTGGCGTAGGGAATGTATCTATCGTGATTTTAGCGAAGAAATAACCTTTTTCGTTATAATGCTGGGTGATGGTGCTGATTGTTTCATTCAACAAATGCTGATGAAAAGTTTCTCCCTGCTTTAGAAAATCTTTGATTTTACGCCATATTTCAACGCTGTCTACCTGACTGTCTCCCGCAATACGAATCTCCCCAATGGATAAAATTTCTTCCACCTTGAAGAGGACTTCGATACCACCCTCTACTGGAAAGGTTTCCACGCGAACATCTTTGAACTGTCCCAGACTGTAGATTTCTTCAATATCCTGACGCACCCGCTGTTGGGAAATCGGCTCCCCTATCTTGGACTTGATATAATAGCGGATGGTTGAAGCTTCGACGCGCCGGTTTCCTTCAATCCGGATAGAACGAATGATATCGCCACCCATCGCATAAGCATCATGGATCGGCTGGAGAAGGAGGATAAAAAGTAGAAGAAAGGGTAGTTTTCTAAGCAATGGGAGCATCGAGTGAAACTAATTGTTATTAATTGAGTTATGGTACATTTTATAGTGTCCTGAATTCAAGCAAAAAAAAAGCATCAGGCTTCTGAACCCTAACGGTTCAGAAGCCTGATACCTTTATATATTTGATTCAATAGAGCTATTTTGTATTAAGCGTTTACAGTATCGCTCTTTTCAGTGAAAATCAACTCATCTCCCTGCAGACTGGCTTCAATATGACCGCCATTCTTGAAACGACCTTTCAGCATTTCGTCAGAAAGCACATCTTCCAGATACTTTTGCATGGCCCGTTTCAGAGGTCGCGCACCAAAATTCTTGTCAAAACCTTTCTCGGCCAGCCATTTTTTGGCACCCAGGGTCAATTCCAGCGTGAGTCCCTGCTGAATCAACTGCTCGTTCAACTGTTGCAGGTTGATGTCTAAAATCTCCACAATATGATCAATGTTCAAAGGACGGAACACAACGGTCTCGCTGATGCGGTTCAGAAATTCAGGATTGAACGTTTTTCGCAGATCCTGTTTCAATTCCTTTTGCATCTTTTCATAGCTCAACTCATTATTGTCGTTGTGAAATCCCAACGACGTTCCCTTATCCAGCATTCTCGAACTGATATTCGAGGTCATGATGATTACGGTGTTCTTAAAATCGATGACCCTGCCATAACTGTCTGTCAACCTTCCTTCATCCATGATCTGCAATAAAAGATGGAAAACATCTGGATTGGCTTTCTCCAGCTCATCAAAAAGAATCACGGAATAGGGTTTTCTGCGTACCTTTTCCGTCAACTGCCCGCCTTCTTCATATCCGACGTAGCCGGGAGGGGCTCCTGTCAGACGGGAAACATTGAATTTTTCCATATACTCGGACATATCGAGACGTATCAGAGCATCCGGGTTACCAAACATAAATTCGGCAAGTACCCGTGCAAGCTCTGTTTTACCGATACCTGTGGGGCCAAGAAACAGGAAGGTCCCGATCGGGCGACGCATGTCCTTGAGGCCCGAGCGCGAGCGTCGGATGGCGCGTGTGATGACCTTGATGGCTTCACGCTGGCCAACCACTTTACCCGCCAACTCTTCTTCCATATTCAGAAGTCGAATGCTTTCAACTTCTTCTATGCGTGACAAGGGAATTCCCGTCATGCTGGAAACGACTGCGGCGATGTCTTCTTCTGTGATTGAAGGTTCCTCCTGGTCTTTTCCTGCTTCCCATTCAGATCGTATCTTCTCAAGTTGTTCGCGCAGATCTTCTTCTTTATCTCTCAGCTCGACGGCTTTCTCGAACTCCTGATTTTCGATGCGAACTGATTTTTCACGCACCAAAACATCAATTTCCTTTTGAACCGCACGCATCTCTGGTGATTGAGTCACCTTTCTCAGACGCACACGCGAACCCGCTTCGTCGATCACATCGATGGCCTTGTCGGGCAAAAACCGATCACTGATGTAACGGTCGGAAAACCGTACTGCAGTAATGATGGCTTCATCGGTGATTTTCGCTTTATGATGCAACTCATAAGGCACTCGCAAGCCTTTTATAATTTCTATGGTCTCTTCTGCGGAAGGGGGATTCACAACGACAGGTTGAAAACGACGCTCAAGAGCACCGTTTTTCTCAATGTACTTGCGGTATTCCTCCAACGTGGTCGCACCAATACACTGTATCTCACCGCGCGAAAGAGCCGGCTTCAACATATTGGAAGCGTCAACAGAACCTTCTGCCGCTCCGGCACCTACAATCGTGTGCAATTCATCAATGAACAAAATAATATTCTTGTTCTGAACGATTTCTTTCATGATGCCCTTGAGGCGCGCTTCAAATTGACCCCGGTACTTGGTACCGGCAATGAGCGACCCCAGGTCGAGCGAAACCACACGCTTGTCAAACAGGGTATCGGGCACTTCTTTTTCGATAACCATCTGCGCCAGGCCTTCAACAATAGCCGTTTTACCGACGCCCGGCTCACCGATCAAGACAGGGTTGTTTTTTGTTCGACGGCTCAAAATTTGAACCACCCGCTCGATTTCCTTGTTACGCCCAATGATGGGATCGAGCTTGCCTTCCATAGCCATCTTCGTTAAATCCCGGCTGAATTCATCCAGCGTCGGAGTCTTGCCAACTTCCTTGGCACCTTCGGTTGGCTCTTTGAACATTTCAACGATTTTTTCCTTCACATCATCGAAAAACAAACCAAAATTATTCAGAACCCGGCAGGCAACGCCTTCCTTTTCCTTGAGCAAGCCCAGCAAAAGATGCTCGGTTCCTATGTAGTTGTGATTGAGAGACCTCGCCTCCTCAACGGCAAATTCCAAAACTTTTTTTGCACGTGAGGTGAAGGGAATATCACCAATGATTAAAGAATTGGAACTGCGTGGCAGATTTTTTTCCAATTCCTTTTTGAGCAGACTCACATCCACCCCAGATTTTTGAACGATCGCTACCGCGATGCCACCACCGTCCTTTATTACACCTTGCAATATATGCTCTGTCCCCAGATACTCGTGCCGATAAAGCTCCGCCTCTTCTCTGGCAAGTATGATGACTTTTCGAGCCCGTTCCGTAAATCGCTTAAACATAACTGGATGTTCCTTGCAAATAAGAAGATTAGAATTCGGGATCGGACCGGATTGGCCCGACTGAAAAGGACCATTTACAGAGGCAACCTGCACCCCTCGCAAATAATTTTCAGTTGATTCTCTTTAGTAATACTTTAGTAATACATTATTTTATGAGAATTTTTTTGATGTTACAACTTTTAAATTATTTTAGTCCTTTATAAAACTATAAATTATTACTGACCGATGAGCTCCCGATCGAAAATTTTGCTCCCTTTCAGAAACCATTTTGCCGAAACGAGGGTCTCACCTTTCAGGAAAAAAAACATCCCTTTGTCGGGATATCGCGCTATTTTGTCGTTGAATTCCTCAGGAACTCCATAGAGACTTATCAGCTTGCTGATGTTGTCTCCAAGCTTGAGCCCTTTATCAAACGCTCCCTTGAATGTAGGCAAAGCTTCTATTTCTTCAACAACGGTCCTACCTGTCAGGCTGTAAACAACCACTCCCGCTTCTTTGTAGTTCACAAAAACACTGTCGTACTCTGGAGCGAGGCCGCGTGCAACAAGTACGGCATCGGGTGTACCCAAAAGGTTGTAGGCCTTCTGCAATGGCATACCCACTGCTAAATTTTTGCCAATGACCAGACCTTCTTCTTTTGGTTTTTTAGCTTCTGCCTTTTTAGATGCAGAAGGAGGGGAAGAAGGTGCAGACGGTGTGGCCTGCTCATCGCCTTTTTCTTCTGCTGACAAGGGAACGACCACGAAAAAAATAAAAATCGCCACTAAAATCAATTTCCCAATATTCAAGGGCAGTACTCCTTGTAAAAAATTCTGTCTCATATGAACCTAAGGTCTGTCGGCTTGTCGCCTTGCAAATTTTTTTACTCGTTTTATTATACCGTAATTATAAAGAACTTTCTCGTTTCTAAATCAAATCCTCTTCCAATTCAAGTTCTGGATCCAGATTTTTACGTCGATCGCGCTTTTTCCGTGTTTTATCTTTCTGAAATTTTCGCCACTCGGCTTTGTTCTCTTTTAGGGGAACGTCGCTTTCCAGTTCGTCATCGTCGTCGTCATCCCAGGATCGACTTGCCGGTTTGGAAACTTTGGACACGGGTTGATACTTTCTTTCCTCTTCGCGATTTTTTGCAGATGAACCCGACTCCATTTCATAAAGTTCTTTGGATTGTCCCTGCACCCTGCGTTTGCACAAGGCCTCACCGCGTGTCTTTATCTCTTTGCCATTGACCAGCCCGGTTTTGAGTTCCTGCGGGATTTTTGAAAAACCGCACAGGGCTCCCATCCAGGCCCCCACAAGGGCTCCCAATTTTTCGGCCGAGCGTCCGCGATTCAATACCGCCGTCAATGTGGACTGAAAAGCACCTTCATGTTTCAACACGGTCAGCAAGGCCAGTGGAATCAAAGTCAATACGCTGGCCTGCGAGGGATGATGAATGGGATTGTTTGTCGATTCGCTGGCATGTTCGCAAACCCATTGCAGGATTTCGTCCTGCGATTGGGAACGCATCTTTTGCAGACCTTTCAACATATCAACAAAGGCCGTGCGGGTCCGTGTGTTCTGCTCTTCGTAAACTTCGGGAAATTGCTCCTGCAAGACCGTCAACACCGTCTCACTGTATTCGATCAATTCCTGATACAGTTCGTCTGACTTTTTGTCGAGATTCTCTCCCGGCTCCCATTGCAGACAACGCAGGGTGATGAGCCCGACGACACCAACAGCACTGATCTCCCAGACATTTCGGCTCATCATCAACCCGCTTTCCAGCCAGAACCGCTCCAGAGTCGTCGAAGATTTTTTATAAAACAGGGCCGACGGAATTCCCATCACGGCAAAGTTGCAGTCCTTCGACGAAGCCTCTGCAGGCAAAAGCTCCACGCGATTCCGGAGTGCCTCGACCGCACGAACCAGATTGCCCTCGGGTCGTCTGAAAACGCCAAACTCGCCTTCCGACCCGCCCTGACTCAGCACCTGCAAACGATCGGCAACGCCTTGCACACCAGATTTTTTATCTTCCAGCAAACTGTCACAAACAGCAAGTGCCAGTTGCGTCTGGGCTCCGTAAAGCCCACGCATACGGTAACGCTTGACCCCCTTGCCCAAATGCGGTTTGACGTCCAGATAACGATCGACTTGCTTGAACAACTGTTTGACCGCTTCGGGCTTGACCCCTTTGACAGCAGAGCCCATGGCATCGCCAATGGCAAGCCCTGTGAAACAACCGGATATTTTGTCTTCCAGATCCATAATGCTTTTCAAACAGCCATTCAAATGGTTATAAAGGGGGTCGCGCGATCCTGCCGGGCAACGATCATCTCGGCAGGATAAGAACCCAGAGCCTGCCGGGCCGTGATTTCTGCGATATCGATACAATTGTTCGTTTCACTCAAATGCATCAATACCGCCGCTTGTAATTTGGAATGCACGACCTTGGCCAGCAGTTCGCCACAAACTTCGTTCGATAGATGACCGACCAGACTTTTTATCCTCTGCTTCAGCGGCCAGGTGTAAGGTCCGGCCATCAACATGTCCACATCGTGATTGGACTCGATCAGCAAAACATCGGAATTGCGCAGATGATCGACAACCGTCGAATTGATCGTGCCGAGATCGGCGGCGTGACCGATTTTTTTGCCGCCGCAATGCACCGCAAAAGCCACCGACTCGCGCGCATCGTGCGGGGTCGCGTAGGGTTCGATGAGAAGATCACCCACAATTTGCGGTCGTCCCGCCTTCAATGGCTTCCAGTGCGGTAATTTTCCGACACGGTCTTGAATGCCGCGGAACGTTCCTTCGGTCGAGTAAACCGTGGCTTTCGTTTTACGCGCAAGCGGACCCAGACCCTTCCAATGATCCGAATGCTCGTGCGTCACAAACACCGCATCCAGAGAAGAAAAATCCGCACCCACTTGAGCCATCCGCATCGTAAGCTCACGAAAACTCAAACCCGCGTCGAGCAAAATACGGGTTTGAGAGGATTCGATGAATATCGCGTTGCCGCCACTGCCACTGGATAAAACGGAGAATCTTAAAATGGGGAAAACCTCCAGAAGCTGATTTTCAGTGTGGATTGATTAGTATCTAAAAACGATCAAAAATTGGGGGGTTTTGGAAAATCAAGAATCTCATCAGTAAAAAAGCGTTTTTCGCATTCTGACAAACTGTTCTTAACCAAAGATCGTTTGAAAGCGTAATCGATCTTGAGCCAACGCTCGGCAAGATCGGGGCGAACACCGCATTCCAGAATACTCTCCTTCAAAATGCGATTGCGCTCCTCAAACATTTCATCCGTGATATTCATGTGCTTGTGCGCAGGCTTGGGCAACTTGCCAGAATACACCCGGCCTCCTCCCATATTGGAAACCATGAAATCTGTTTGCTGATTTTCTATGACCTTCTGGTCAACCTCAGCAAAGAAATGTTTCAACCAGGCATGCTCATAAAGCTTGTCATAAAACTTCTTGTGAACGCGTTCCAGAACCTCACGGCCACCCACTTCTGCCAATAAAGATAGATCTTCACTCATAAAATAATTCTATTTATTCTTTTCAGTATGACCCCTGTGGATCAAGCTCAAAATATCCATCAAATACTGGTCATCCGCATCAGAGAATTGCACCGCGACTGAGTACCTGCCGCCGGGCTTTGGTTCGCAACGCACCACCTCGGTCATCAAATCAGCAGGTTCCATATCCGAAGAGCCCGGAAATTTCACCGTGAGCAAGGTACCAGAAGACATCGCTTCATCAAAGATGAAAGAAGCCCCCTCCACGGTAAGGTCCTCCAACTCCGCAGGAGATGGATTGCCAGAAACTTCTATTGTAATCGCATTTGTGAAGGGAACACGGGGAAATTTTCTTGCATCGGAACTCATTGCAAACCTCATAAGTGCAAACTTCTATTCGAGAAAGTATAACAATAAAATATTGCCAGGGAAAAGAATTATATGATCTCAAACTCCCCAAACAATTCAAACGCTTAAAAGCATCTGACAAACTGAAACGGAAAGATAAAAACTTCTGCAGAATCCTTCTTTGCCCCGCGCTCGTGTGCCGCGACCGCTTTGTTGCAAATCTGGCAAATGCTTTGCTTTAAAGTCAAATCATGTCTGTAAAAAAATAACGCCCCATAAATCAATTCAGACCCCAATTTATGCTAAAATTCTGCCCAGCAACATCGGGTACCATCCATAAATCAAACACAGCACTTGAGCGAAGCCGATTCAACAATCGAATCAGCAAACACCTGCTATTCGGTTTCTACCAATCTGTCTGACGCCTGAACAAATATCATGATCGATAACAAAAACTTTTTAAACGCCTTGCAGACACGAAACATCCGCTTTTTCGCAGGTGTTCCCGATTCCCTGTTGAAAGATTTTTGCGCGTATTTGACCGACCATGCAGAACCTTCAGCGCATGTCATCACCGCCAACGAAGGCGCGGCCGTGGGACTGGGCATGGGTCATCATTTCGCAACCGGCGGAGTGCCGCTTATCTATATGCAAAATTCCGGTTTGGGCAATGCGATCAATCCCCTCTTGTCTCTGGCCGACCCCGAGGTTTACGCAACTCCCATGCTATTGCTTGTGGGCTGGCGCGGCGAGCCGGGGGTGAAGGACGAACCGCAACATGTCAAGCAAGGCCGGGTCATGCTCGCCATGCTGAGTGCGATGGACATCCCTTTTGCGGTGATCGGACCCGACGACGACTCCGCCGATCCGGCTCTGGACCGGGCCATGGAACATTTCAAAACGAAATCCGGACCCTTTGTACTTGCAGTCCAGAAGGGAACCTTCCAGACTTATAAATTATCCGACTCCTCTGCACCGGAATACGCCATGACCCGCGAGGAGGCGATTGGCGAATTGCTTGATCCCATGTCTCCTGCGGATGTCGTGGTATCGACAACCGGAATGGCATCACGCGAGTTGTTTGAACTGCGTGTGAAACGCGGGGAAGGACACGAACGCGATTTCCTGACCGTGGGCGGTATGGGCCACGCATCGCAGATCGCGCTGGGGATCGCGCAACAAGTGCCAGACCGCAAGGTCTTCTGCATCGACGGCGATGGAGCCGCCCTCATGCATTTGGGATCGTTCCCGATCACCGGCATATCCGCCTGTGCGAATTTCCGGCACGTGCTCATCAACAACGGCGCGCATGACTCCGTTGGCGGACAACCCACCGTGGGATTTGACATCGACTACGGAGCCATCGCCACCGCATCGGGCTACCAAATCATTTTGCGTGCTGACAGCAAAGAAGAACTGGCCGCGAAAATGAAAGAATTCATATCCGCACCCGGACCCAGCTTGCTGGAGATACGCGTCCGTAAAGGCGCGCGCAAAGACTTGGGCCGCCCGACCAAAACACCCATCGAGAACAAACAAGCCCTCATGCAATTCCTGTCCTGAATAAATTCACACTGACTTAAAAAATAAATTATAATTCTAACAATAGGGGTCAAATCTATAATTAATATAAATAACTTAAAAAGTTCAAAGGAACTATTATGTATAATAAACTCCTTACAACGCAGGAACATATTTTAAGATATAGAAATAGCGCGGAGCTACAACACTCTCGTTTTATTCAAGCATGGAGACAATCAAACTATCCGCAAGTATTAATAGAGCTTCATTTTCTACTTGTTAGCATTAATCTAGTTTGTAATAACATGAAGGTCCTTTCTCGTTTAATTGGTGGAGATGCAATCACCCATGAAGGCTCTATAGATTACAGTTTATACCGAGACGCTAGGAACCATTTTGAACATCTTGATGATAGGTTGTTTGGTTCTAAAAGAAATGCTCCTGAGCCAGTATTTGACGGAGCTAACCCACGCACAATTCATTATGGGCTCAATGTTCGGGGGGGCAAACGAATATTTAGCTTCGGAGCTAAAGAAATCGACGTTTCGGAAAAATTTATAAAAGATTTTTTGGAATATGTGGATAGCTTTAATCAATATGTGCCTTCGTCGGTTGATGATATATTAACCTTTTTCTCAAACAAAATAGAAGAGGAATAAGCCAAGCATCCCCCTTTTTATATTGGATAACCTATAGTATAAGGAGTCAAATCTATATTTAATATATTTTTTTATATAAACTCAACACCCTCACCCAATTTTAAAGTAAAACTAATATAAAACATAGATTTGACCCCCTAATTATGACCTCCATTTAAACTTGCCCGATTGCATGCGTCAGTTTTTTCCTTATCCGATGGATGGCACGATCCGAAACAAAACAATTCCTATCATCACCATTTGCGCGAGATGGATGCCGACGCTCAATTTGTGCAGGCGATCGAAGGTTTTCGCGGCCTTGGGATCGCCCTGCAATTGCGCGTCGCGATAGCGATTGATTTTCGGTGTCAGCCACAACCAGGCCCATAGAAAAAGTACAATAACGATTATGAGGGGCACGACTTCGGAATAGTTCCACAAGGATATCGCGGCCATCAAGGTCATTCCTGCCATGGCCTGACTGTAGATGGGAAAGGTCTCGCGTATGAAAGGGCCTGCGATCTGTGGAGGCAGTTTTGTGAACACCAGGGGTGTCATGATCGCGGCAAAAAAGAACATCCCTCCGAGGACGAGGGCCAGCATGAAAATTCCGGTGATATGAAAGATTTGAAAACTGTTCATGGCATCCTCAAACGTTTGGGTTAGTGGGATGAATCGTAAATTCTGCCATTTGGTTTTTTCAAAAAACTTTTCCTGCTCTAGGCATGACCCAATTCAATTTCTACGGCTTTACAGCGATAGTTGAAAATTGCTTCGAGATCCTTGCGGATAAAGCTTCCCGCCAGCAGGTCGCCAGCGATGCCGAAAGGGGCCTGATACAGTATGCGGTCTTTTATCAGCGTTCCGCCATTTTTTTTTTCAAACTCGTGGGTGTGATGCCAATAGCCGTAGGGGCCTTTCACCTGGACGTCTGAAAATTTGTGATTGGGTTCCCAGCCTATGATTTCGGATTGCCAGTGAATCGGGATGCCGTGCAGGGAAAGTCGATAATTTATTTTTGTTCCTTCCTCAAGGCTTTTTGTTGATTGTTTGAGCACTTTGAATTTTAAAAATTCGGGTGTGAGTTTTTCCAGATTTTTGGCTTCTTTAAAAAATTCAAAGGTTTTTTCAATCGACTGTGGAACCCACTGCTCAAGTTCTATTTCATGGTATTTGTGATCGCAAACTTCTTTCAGCGCAACGGCCAATTGTGGATACTGGAACTGAAATCCTGTATCGGTCAATTTATTCGCTTTCACACGCTGGCTCGCCAGCAATAGTTCGGACAATTCCCCCAGCGCAAGTTTCAATACCGGTTGGGGTATCGGCAACAGAGTCGGTCGCTTGAGAATCTTTCCCAATGTTTTGGTGAAGGTTTCATTTCTTACCCAGTTGGGATTCACCGCATTGTAGATTCCATTCATTGCGGAGTTTTCAATGGAATGGATCATGACATTCACCAGATCGCTGACATGTATCCAGCTCATCCATTGCGTTCCGCTTGCGATATTGCCACCCACACCGAGTTTGAAAGGGACCAGCATTTTGGCCAGTGCCCCGCCATCATGACCCAGCACCATCCCGATTCGGCAGGCCACGGTTCGAACTCCCAATTCCTTGGCTTTCAGGATTTCATTCTCCCAGTCCTGACAAACATCTGAAAGAAATCCTTCGCCTTTCGCTGAAGTTTCATCGAGAAACTCGTCTCCACGGTCGCCATAAAATCCAATGGCGGAAGCGGATACAAACACCTTCGGTCTGTCATCCGTTCCAGCCATCGCCTCTACCAGACGGCGAACCGCCAGCACTCTCGATTCTATAATTTTTCGTTTGCGTGACACAGACCAGCGTCCATCGGCAATGCCCTCGCCCGCCAGATTGATGATGGCATCGACCCCTTTCAGTAAGCCAACGGGAAGGGATTCCTTCTCGGGATTCCAGGCTCGTATCGTGCAATGGACGGGGATCTTCAATCGCGCGGTGTCGGGATTGCGCGTCAAAACCAGAATTTCATGCCCCTTTTGATTCAGTTTTTTGATGAGTTCTCTGCCTACAAATCCCGTCGCTCCTGTGACCATTACTTTCATGACAATCTACTTTCTATATATTCAAACACTCTATTCAGAGCATTATTCGATTCTAAAAATATTCTGTTAAACTTCGAGTTTGCAGGGTCGGTCAAATGTTTTTATATGGTCGCTTAGAAACAACGCAAACGCTTCTATATTGAACGGCCAGGCGTATTGAATATCTACATCCGGGTATTTCAAACTGAGGGCCTTCACTTCTGCGGAAATTTCGCTTTCAGAATGTGATCCTCCGCGTGTGATCATGGTGGTCACAAGGATGATCTGGCTGACACTCTCCTGCACCAGTTCGTTCACTGCATCTTCAATCGCTGGATAACAAAATTCATTGTAGGCGGTTCTTAACAAGCAATCCGGCAACTGATTCTGCATATGAGATGCAAGATTTTCGAGTCCGGTTTTATAAGGATCATGTTCCGGACTTCTCTGCCATTTTCTAATGATCCCATCCAGCTCGATTTCCTCGGTACTGATGGGGTTTCCGGATTTTATTCGGGTCTTATGGACCCGCATGAATTTTTCGACAATTTCAGTAGGAATGTCTTTGGGCAATCCTCCGTGCCCTACCAGTATCACTGCTTTTTTTGAAAATGCCATGACGTGTCATTCCCTTTAAATTCAAAATGAGTATTTTAGACTTCGAGTCAATTTTTCAACGGGTAGATGGGTTGAAGTTGACCAGAAGGTCGTAGTATTTATCCAGTTCCGTGAGGTAGGTGACGCCCGGAAGATTGCGCGGGCTTCCTTTTCCGCCTGTCACCATCAATGTTTTGGGGCTCAATTCTTTTCTTATTTTATAAAGCAAGGTTTCAGCAAACTCCGGATTGAAGACGTGCGAAATACTCATCGTGAGGATGTCCGGTTGGTAGTTTTTTGCAGCAGTAATGATGTCTTCCAGCGGATTGTCAATGCCCAGATAAATCACCTTGAAATTCGTCACCGAAGTGACCACGGCGCACAGGAGTATTCCCAGGCTGTAAGACTCTCCCGGCAGGGTCGTGATCAAAACCGTTGGCCCCTGTTTTCTGATGTTCATCTGCCGCCATTTTTCACTCAGAAAACTCACCATACATTCAGAAGTGAAATGCTCATGCGATACCGTCAACTCCCCGGTTTCCCAGCCCTTGCCGACTCTTTCCAATAAGGGAGCGGCAAAGTGAATTACAAAATTCAATGCACCGTGGCGGCCCCACTGCTCATGGAATCCGTTTAAGAGCGCACCGTCATCGTAGCCATGAATCGATTTGACCCCACTTTCGATCCACATTTCTTTTGATGTCTGCTCAGCTTGCCCGGCATTGTGTGCGTCCGCTTTGGATTCTACAAAGGATTGCAATCCCATCAACCTCTGCAATTCCTCCATCGTAGCCGTCACCACTTTGCTGGGCCGGTACCCCGACTCCAATGCGCTCGCAATCGCTCGCAATCGCGGCACTTCTGCCTTGGGATACCTGCGATGTCCGGAGGGGAGACGCTGAGAATGTGGCGATCCATACCTTTTTTCCCACACCCTCAGCGTATGTACCCCGATCCCGGTCATGCTGGCCAATTCACCAATCGAAAGGTAATCGTCTATTTTTGTCACATCAGTCATCAGCTTTTCTTTCGTTTGAATATTCAGATTCAACCATCAACTCTCATTCTAAAATCTTGACTCACCTTCTAGACCCTCCTGAATCTCTGAATATCCGCAGCGCGACGGGTTCCAAAGATTCAGGTGGGAAATCACATATTTTCATTTTTATCAGGAACCACAGCCACTCGTTGCATGTCCACATGGCGCAGTACCTTGATTCCAGCACTGGTCTTTTCGATTAAAAATTTGTGTCCAGAAACCGTGGTTTGAAAAGTATTGCCCGATCGAATGCCATATTCCTTGAACAAAGACAACTCGAATGTGTTGAGTCCCAGCATAACGTCTTTATCATTTTTAATCATTCCATCAATGAGCTTGCCTTGTGTCTTCAAACCAAAAGTCCATTCGTATGGGAGATGAGAATGATCGTGACCTGTATGCGACTGCCGATTCATCGTTACTTTGGAAAGCATCGGAATTTTTTTGATAGGAACCGTATCTGTATAAACAACTTTACCGAATCGATTCGCATCGACAATCTTCATGCCCGCAGAAGTTCGCTCGATCAAAAAATTGAGTCCGCGTGTCTCGGTATTGAATTTTTTGCCAACCTTGATGTCATAATGCTCCAGCTTTTTTTGCTCGAAAGCATTCAATCCGATCAAAGAAGTCGGTTCGGCAGAACCCAGTTTTTTATCAATTTTTGCCTGCAAATCTTTAGACAAGGCCCATTTATAGGTAACTGTAGAATGATCGTGATTCGAGTGAGCCATGGCAACAGTGGAAGTCAAAGCGATTGTGGTGGTGATTGCGATTGCGTTGAGTACGTTCATTTTCGTTTTCATTGCGAGTCCCCTTTGTAAACAAAATTTGAATTAATGTCTAACTTATTAATCAACCTATATACATAATCTAGACATAAGACGAGTATTTGTCAAGGTTAGATTCATAAATATCTAATATAATATCTAGATATATACTTAAACTATCAAAAACAAAGGATTTAAAATTTATAAAAATTCTTTGAAAATGCCATTAATTACCGAATCCGGTGCGGATTCAGAAGCAAAAGAGTCATTTTTCTAGACAACTATCTAGATGAGAGACCTGTTCATCAAAGACAATTGGGTATATCCTTGAGTTGGGAGACTCAAACATCGACTCAAAGCAAAGGCAGGAAGATTTGCGAACCGATGCGGAGTGTTTTCTGGAACAGCTCGACATTCAATCACTTTTAGAGAAACGAATTATGAAACCCAAACGAATCTTGATCATAGGTGGCGTGGCTGGGGGAGCCTCTGCGGCCGCTCATGCGAGGCGGCTTTCTGAAGAGACAGAGATCATAATGTTTGAACGCGGACCTCATGTTTCTTTTGCCAATTGTGGATTGCCCTATTTCATCGGCGGCGAGATTTCCGACAAGTCGGATTTACTGGTTCAGACTCCCGAAAGCCTGCGCGCACGCTTCAATCTGGATGTACGCGTCTTGTCCGAAGTGAAGGAAATCAACCCCAAGGAACGCTGGGTGCGCGTCTTCAACCATCAAAACAATGAAGAGTATCGCGAGAGTTACGACGACCTCATCATCTCCACCGGTGCCAGCCCGCTCAAACCGCCCATCCCCGGCATCGATCATCCCGCGCATTTTTCGTTGCGCAGTATCCCCGATGCGGAAGCCATACTGGACTGGATCGAGACCAACAAGGCCCGCAGAGCGGTCATCGTCGGCGGCGGTTTCATAGGATTGGAAATGGCGGAACAATTGCAACGCCGCGGATTGCAGGTTGCCGTGGTGGAAGCTCTATCCCAGGTCATGGCGGCCTTCGACCCGGAAATGGCGGCATGGCTCCATCAGGAATTGAAAGTCAATGGCGTGGACCTTCGCCTCAACGACGGCGTTTCCGCATTCATCGCCCCGCAAGCCGATGAGGGACATCAAAGCATTGTCGAACTCAAAAGCGGCGCACGACTGCCCGCCGATCTCGTTATCCTCGGAATTGGAGTGAGAGCGGAATCTCAACTTGCGCTACAAGCAGGACTGGAAACTGGAAAGCGCGGCGGCATTCGTGTGAACAACATGCTTCGCACTTCGGATGCTCATATCTGGGCATTGGGCGACGCCATCGAAGTCACCGACTTTGTGACCGGCGAAGCGGTGATGGTTCCACTCGCCGGACCCGCCAACCGTCAGGGCCGAATCGTCAGTGACAATATTTTTGGCGGCAACGAGATATATGCAGGCACGCTGGGAACCGCCATTGTGCGTGTGTTCGAATGCTCTGCGGCCTGCACCGGAGCCAGCGAAAAAACTCTACAGCGTTTGAACCTCTCTTACGAAAAAGTCTATCTGCACCCCGCATCGCATGCCAATTATTATCCCGGGGGTAGCCGGATCGCGATGAAAATTCTATTCGACCCAAAGACCGGAAAATTGCTGGGTGCTCAGGTGATTGGCAAAGATGGCGTCGATAAACGCATCGACGTATTAGCAACCGCTCTGAAATCCGGTTTGACCATGCACGATCTTGAAGCTTTGGAACTGGCCTATGCGCCGCCTTTTGGAGCGGCAAAAGATCCGGTCAACCTTGCCGGAATGGTGGCCCAGCATGTGGTGAAGGGGGAAATCAAAAACGCGCACTGGAATGAGCTCGATCAGGTAGCAAGCAATCAACAGGTATTGCTCGATGTGCGCGATGAGGATGAAAGAGAAGAAGGTTGCATTCAACCTTCTTTACATATCCCGCTGGACGAATTGCACGAGAGAATGCAGGAACTGCCTCGGGACAAGGAAATCATTGTCTATTGTCAGACCGGACAACGGTCCTTTTTTGCCTGCCGGCAACTGGCACTGAGCGGATTTAAGGTAAAAAATCTTTCCGGTGCTTACCGTACCTGGAAAGTCATGCAGGAAAAATAAGACCTCAGATGTAAAGCGGATGCTGGATGCCCATGCCTGCGAGCGTCTCTTCCAGAGCGACCCGAAAATCGAGCATGTCCTGTTTCCTGAGATCGCCTATCACCGCCAGCCGGAATGTTTTTGTGTTGTCGATTTTTCCAGGGTAGATGGTGAATCCTCTCGCGTACAGACGATCGTGCAAAACATTGAAATCAAAATCGGGGTGCGTGGGTTCGCGAACGGAGAGGAGAATCTTTGATTCGTGTTCCGGTTTCAAAAGAAATTGAAAGCCCAGCTTCGCAAGCCCTTCATAGAGCGTGTCCCAGTTTTCGCTGTAACGCGCACGCCGCTTCTCCGCCCCTTCATCAAAATATTCTTTGACCGCCTGTTGCAAGGCGTAAACGATTTGCACCGGTGCCGTAAACGTCATTTGCCCGGTGCGTTTCATGTAAGCATATTGTTCGCAGAGGTCGAGATAATAAGAGCGCGAGGGAAATTTCCCTGCACTTTCAAGAGCCGAAATTTTTGCAATCACAAAGCTGATTCCCGCCATGCCCTGAATGCACTTGTTTGAAGTCGAGAGCAGATAATCAATATGACAGGCTTCGATGTCGATAGGGATCGCGGCGTAGCTCGATATCCCATCCACAATAAAGGTCTTTCCGTAACGCTGTGCGAGTGCGCCTGTTTCCTTCACAGGATTCAATAAACCCGTCGTGGTTTCGTGATGCACCATGGCGATGCAGGCGATGGAGCCATCGGCATCCGACGCGAGTTTCTCTTCGATGGCTTGCAGAGATGGTGGAGAGTCCCAGGCAAATTTCATCTCCTCGACAGCAATGCCGTAAGCTTTAGCGATGGCCGCAAGGCGCATCCCATAAGCTCCGTTATTGACGATCAATATTTTTTTATCGGGAGGAACCACGGAGTTGATGCAGGCATCCATCACCGCCGTACCGGAACCTGCGAACATCACGCAGTCGTAATCATTGCCTGCATGAACCACTTTCACCAGATCTCGGCGCAAGTTCTCCATCACCTCTTGAAATTCTTTTTCGCGTGGACAAATGTCCTCCACCACCAAGGCGTCTTTGACACTTTGGGAAGTGGTGCCGGGTCCGGGGTTCAGTAAAATTTTTCTGGGCATGTCTGTCATTTTGTTTTTTTCAATTCTCTAATCTAAAAAATTCCCTTCTGATATTACCAGCCCAGCCTATCGGCCCTTTCGTAAAGGGGCCATGATCGGGTGATCGGTTTCAATATCGGGAATCAAATTCTTTTTTATAACTTTTCGCAAGGATAAATAATTTCCCGTCGTGGTGTTCCCTTTAATTTTTGAAACACCCAGTTTCCACAACAGATATTCTTTGGTCATATTCCAGGCAATCCTGCGCGGGTATTTTCTGAAAGTGTTGGCGATGATAAACAGGATCAGAAAATGACGCGTCTGCCAAAAAAATCGCGGATAGAACATGGCAATGTGTCCCACCTTCGCCCGTTGTTTTATCAAAGATAAGATTGACGGCATTTGCTTGTCGAGGATTTCGATGCGCACGGTTTTTTCATTCACCGTGTCCGTCGGTCCCATGCTCGTCATTTCAGGTGCTTTTCGTTGGCCCAGCTCTTGTTCCTTGATACGTGCAGGGTCTGCAAAATAACCAGAATCCTTTGATTCCTCTTCAGCCGGTTTGGACTGGATGTGCTTGAGTCGGGGTGCGTTTAGGATATTGTTGAAATACACCGCCTTGCCCCATTTCGAGATGCAGGCATGTTGCGCCGCGATCTGGATATCGAATCGCCATTTTTCCAGCAGGATCATGGGATAGTCTGTAAAATTCAAACGGGTTTCACCATCGCGTGCATCGCGATCAGAAATATTCAGCAGGTATTGTTCTTCTTCTTCGAGCGACGAACCAATTTTTTTATTGCGCCGTCCCACCTCATAAAGCGGCGTACCCGGCAAGGCTTGAGCAAAGTTGATGCTCAGATCGTTGGGATCGGTCTCGGGAGATTGTTCGGCAAAAAACGCCGCGAAGTCGCAGGATTCCTGAATCGTCTCAGGACTTTCGCCCGGACTGCCGATGACCAATTGAACCACAGTTGGAATATTGTGTTTCGCGAGCCAGCGCAGAGTATTTTTATTCTGTTCCACCGTCGTCACTTTTTCCATGACATCGAGCATGCGCTGACTGCCACTTTCCATCCCGCAAAGAATGGAAACACAACCCGCTTCTTTCATTTGCACAATGATCTCTTCGTCCAGAGTGCTCACTCGCATGCCCGCGACGCGCCAGAGCAAATCTCTCTTTTTGATTTCGCTCAACAACTCAATGAGCCAACGCCTGTCGGAACCAAAATTTTCGTCGCCAAAGTCCAGAAATCCTACGTTGTATTTCTCAATGAAATAGTCAATGCGCTTCATGAGAGAAGGAATAGGGATCACACGATAACCCTTGTCCCAGCGATGACAAAAGGTACAGCGGGCCACGCAACCCTTGCTCGACACAAAAGTAAAAACGGTCTTATCATTACGATGAGGCTCATGACAGCGTGGATCGTGAGCATAAGCTTCTCGTATCGTGTCGGAATTTTCTTGTGATGGGATAAACCAGTCCAGCTCTTTGGAGGCTTCCATCTCGCTCCAGTCTATATCGTAAACCTCTTCTTTGGCTAACGGCTCTGCATAAGCGGTGATCTGGAGTTCGTCCTGCTCATCAAAAAACGCAAGGCCTTTGACATTGAGGTAATCGTTTTTGTTCTTTGCGCTCTTCCAGCAATTCACAAAATCAACGGCTGTTTTCTCCCCTTCACCGGTGCAGACAAAATCCACGCCTGTTTTTTTGAGAATGACTTCCGCGGAAGCTCCCATGTTGCCGCCCAGTAATATCGTCAATTCGGGGAGTTCTCTTTTGATATCCAGAGACAAGCGTTTGGAATATTCGTATGCGGTAGAAACAACCGCACTGATGCCAAGAATATCCGGCTTTTCATTTTTGATGTATTCCAGCACCTCAGAGTATTCCGGCCTCAACAAATCAATATTGTAGAACCGGACATCCGCGGCACCGGATTTTTTCAAGGCCGTCGCTACAGACAAACTCCCAATCGGAGGAAACATCGTAGGCACGGGGCGCAGGGGTGTCGTGATGATAAGAATTTTAGGGCGGGACTTCTCACTCATAAAAAACCATCGAAAAATATTTGATTAGGTAATGATTCCATGGATACGTCAAGCGGCTCATTGTAACATTTTTCAAACATGGCACTTAATGTAGGGCCTGGTGTTCGCATAAATCATGATAAACGCCCTTCTTTTCACGCAATTCCTGGTGCGTTCCCTGCTCGACAATCCTGCCGTTGGCGATCACATAAATGTGATCGGCTTTCACGACCGTGGAGAGTCGATGCGCCACGGCTATCATCGTGCGCTTTCCCTGCAACTCCTCAATCGCTTTCTGAATATTTTTTTCGGACACCGGGTCTAACGAACTGGTGGCTTCATCAAAAATCAAAACAGAGGGATTTCGATACAGCGCACGGGCAATCGCCAGTCTCTGTTTTTGCCCGCCAGATAATTTCACACCACGCTCACCCACCTGAGTGTCAAAACCTTCCGGCATTTTTTGAATAAATTCCCAGGCATGCGCCATTTTGGAAGATTCCAGAATACGGGCAGAATCGCGATACCTTTCATCCAACCCGAAACAAATATTATCCGCGACCGTCCCGGTGAAAAGAAAATTGTCCTGGCTGATGACTCCCAATTGTCGCAACCAGGAAGAAGGTGTCTGGGTTTTCAAATCAACCCCATCCACCAACACCCGGCCCTTATCAGGAGTATAAAATCCTAAAAGCAGATCCATGAGCGTGGACTTGCCACTGCCCGATGAACCCACGATGGCGTAAAATCGGTTGGCTTCGAAGCGCAACGAAACATCCTGCAAAACCGGTTCCCCTTCATTATAAGCAAAAGAAACCTGGTCGAAAACGATGTCCTTTTTCATGGGAGGCATCGTTTCTTCACCGTTGACAGGATTCGATTCCTTGACAAGAGCAGACACGATCTCAAGCGCGGGGAGGGCCCCATAAACAATCAGAAATTGACTGCTTGCCCCCGAAACCAAAGGCAACATCCGATAAAACGCTCCCCCAAAAACTGCCAGCAGAGGCATGAGATTTTTTATATCGGTACCCATTTTCAAAGACCAATAAATCCCGATCAAGCCTCCCAATGCCGCAAAGGTTTCCAAAAAAGGTCGCGGCAGATAAGAGAAGGTCGTATTGCGGATCGTGTGCCTGCGAAATTCTTCCCAAATCTGAACCAGACGTTTGGAAAAAAACTTTTCAGCACCAAATGTTTTGACCTCCCGCACTCCAGACAGAGCTTCTGCAGAAAGAGCGTAGCCTCTTTTATGCATCTCGGCGATACGGTCGCCCGAGTGGTAAATAGGCCCTCTGGAAACGGAAAAAGTAAAATAGTAAATCGGAATGATGAACAGAGTTATCAGCAACACTGCCTTGAAAGCAAAAGCCAGCATCATGAGATACAAAGCGGTGATCAGTGTGATGCCACTCATAAACAACATGACCTGCCACAGAGCGGTCGCCGCCTTTTCCGTTTGAACCAGTTGCCGTTGTACCAGATCGCCAGCCTGCTTTTCAGTAAAAAATCGGTAGGGCTGACTCAGATAAAAGGAGAAGATTTTATCCATCCAGGAGCAATGCAGTTGCGTCGTTATCGAGATCGACAGGTAATGCGTTAAAATCAGAAAGGCGTTTTTCGCAATAAACAGGATGCCGACTGTAATGAGCACAAAAAGCGTAAAGCTGTCTCCCCCCACATAGTTTTCCAGGAAGGGCACCCAAGAAAAGAACACTTTGGAATAAACGGCGGATTGCCCCTTGTCCAGAAGCATGTCCATGACAGGATAAAGAGAGGCGATGCCAAAGGACTCAACAACGGCACTGAACAGTATGAGCACGTACAACAACGCAAGCTTTCGCTTTCGTTCCCGGGCCAAAATCCAGATCGATTTGAACTTGGTAAGTGACAAGCTGTTTATGATTTTGATGGGTTAATAGCCGTTGGATCCCTGCTTCCTGAACGATCGGATCACCTCTGTGATCCATGACTTTTGTTGAAAGGAAATTTTCAGCTCAGGAAAAAACAAACCGGCTCAGGGGAACTTCATGATGAACAATTGACATCGTCGTCAATGTAACGCAACACAGTCTAAAAGTCCACCAACACCCGCTCTCGGCAGACCCGAACTGCAAAAGAAGTGAACGGTGTTTTTTAAGACTTCTAACCACTCAGGCAGGACTGCCTGAGGTTAAAAAAACGAACTCCAGAATTTCCAGTGCCAGCCGCTGATCATCTCGGAGAAACTTCCCATGACCAGACTCAACAAGAGGTATTGATACGCGTAATTCCTGTTTTGCCGCATGCGCACAATATCGATCAAAAATCCCACTGTCATGACACCAAAAAACAAAACTCTCTGCGCTTTGATGAGAATTTCTTCCCGCTCAGGAAAGGGTGCTCCGCTTTCGCTGAACAAACGGGCATCGATAAATCCTGCCGCATAGAGTGCCAACAGCAAAAAGGCCCATATACACTGGATCTGGATGACCGCATCAGAGAGGTCTTCGTCTTTCATTCAAACGGCCTCTATATTATAAATTATAATAGTCGGCACAGAAAAATTAACAGCCTCGAATTATCTGCCTTTGCGCCCTTTAAAAATCAGCCGAGCTTTATAACTGGGCATACAATCCATCTTCTTCGACCGTTACCTTGTAAGATGGCGTCACATTGCTGTGATTGAATTTGCAAATTCCTTTTTTGATACTCCACTGGCAATTTTCTTTATTGCAGGCAACGTATTTGCCAAGGATGATGCCATCGCCAAGACTGCCCTCGCATAATTTGCACTGGTTGGTCAATGCATGATACTTGCCATCGATTTGAAACAATGCCAACTCATATATAAATTCTGTATAGGAATGCTTGAAGACAATTTTCTTGCCAGTGCCTTCCGCAGGAGCCTCTTCCAAAGAAACTATTTTCTCATAAGACATATAGGGTCAGTCCTTGGGTAAGTAGGGTCCGAAACGTTCGCGGTAATATTTTTCCAGATCCCAGCGAAATTTCCCCTTATGATGCGGCAACATTTCTGCCATTTCGTGATCCAGCTTCACATACACTTCAGCCCTTTCAGCTATTTCCGGCGGTCGTTTTACATTCGGATCAAGATACGATTCCCCCATTGCGGATCCACCCACAATAAGATTTTGACCCGCCTTGATCCATTTGCCCAATGCCAGGCGTTCTTCATCACTTCCTGGTTCAATCTGCATTCTCGGTTATTCCTCTTCTGATTATATTATTGGCCCGCACTCCCGATCCATCTAAAATAATTTTTCCAGATTTTGGGAAATGGGACCGTTGATTTGTCGATGACCTTGCAATTTTTGATTGGAATAAGGTAGCATACACGGCTATACAATTTCAATTTACGTATTTAACTGTTTAATGGGAGGTAACATCTCGCCATGTCCGACGAGAATAATTCTGAAAAAACTGCTGAGCAGTGGTTCGAAGAGGGATTGCAAGCTGGAAGAATCGGCGACAATCGAACCTCTATGGAAGCCTATAAAAAAGCCGTGGAACTCGATCCCGATCACTTTCGCGCCCAGTTCAATCTCGGCATTCGTTACGGGAAAATCCCGATGAATGTGCAAGCCGCAAAATGTTTCAAAGAAGCCATCCGCATCAAACCCGAAGATGCCATGGCGCACTACAGTCTGGCCGTGGTCAGCAACCTGATCGGGGAAACTGACAACGCTTTCCACCACTATGCCGAAGCCCTGCGCATCAACCCAAAATTTGGCAAGGCCCACAGCAATCTCGCCATGGTCCACTACTCCCTGAAAAGAGGACTGGAAACCGTCCATCACCTCCTCAAAGCTGTCGAAATTTTTGAAGAGCTGGGCGACACACGCATGAGCGATAACGCCAAAGACCTGATCAAAGAATGTTGCCGGGAATTCAAGCTCACCGAAGAGGAATGCAAAACGCTTCCTTCATAAATAACAACCCTTATGAAATCGGTTGAATACGATATCGTCGTCATCGGCGGCGGCTCGGCGGGCTATGCCTGCGCCAGTTTTGCCCAATCTGCAGGAGCCCAGGTCGCCATCGTTGATGCCGGGCCGCTCGGTGGACTGTGCATTCTGCGTGGCTGCATGCCCACCAAAGCCATCCTCCGTTCCTCCGACATCCTCTCCCTGCAACAGAGAAACCGCGAGTTTGGCCTGCACCCGGTCTCAGCGAAAGCCGATCTTTCCGCCATCATCGACCGGAAAAATCGCCTGATCCAGGAATTCGCCGAATACCGTATCGACCAACTCCGCAACAAACGTTTCAGCCTGTACGAAGAACGCGCCACTTTTCTTTCCCCGACCGAATTGCAAGTCGGCCCCCATGTCCTCAAAGCCCGCAAAGGATTTGTCATCGCCACCGGATCGAGAGTCGCCGACTTCCCCATCCCCGGATTGCAGGAAACCGGTTTCATCACCAGCGACGAAGCCCTCGAACTACGCGAAATTCCAAAATCCATGATCGTGCTCGGCGGCGGACCCGTCGCCCTCGAACTCGCACAATTTTATTGCCGGATCGGCGTGAACGTAACCCTCATCCAGCGAAGCGCGCACATCCTGTCCGCAGGTGACGAAGACATCGCCCGTCCCGTCGAAGCACGACTGCGCGAAGAAGGTATGAAAGTATTTACCGGAACCGCAATCACAAAAGTAGAGAGCCGGGGCGAAGAAAAAATCATCCACTTCACCCACGCTGGCGCAGAGAAACAGGTTTCAGCAGAAATCATCCTGCAAGCCCTCGGCAGACAACCGAACAGCGACGGACTCGGACTCGACAAAGCAGGCGTGGAAACCGACGGACGCAAAATCACCGTCGATGACGAAATGCGCACCAGCCAGAAACACATCTTCGCCGTAGGCGACGTGAACGGCCGGCACGAGATCGTCCACATCGCCATCCAGCAAGGCGAAATCGCCGCACACAACCTCGTTTACAGCGACCAGTCCGCAAAGAAAAGCGACGAACGACTCAATGCCGGAGTCATCTTCACCGATCCCGCCGTCGCCTGCGTGGGACGAACCGAAAAAGAATGCCAGAAAGAGAACATCCCCTACCTGACCGCCTCCTACCCCTTTGCCGACCACGGCAAATCCATGTGCCTCGGCGAAATCCACGGCCACGTCAAACTCTTGTGCGATCCCAAAAGCGGCGAAATCATCGGAGCCCACATCGTCGGCCCCGAAGCCGGAGAACTGATCCACGAACTGATCGCCGTCATGTATTTTAGAGGAACCGTCAAAGACCTCGCAGAAATGCCCCACTACCACCCCACCCTCGCCGAAATCCTGACCTACCCAGCCGAAGAACTCGCCGAACAAATCAAAGAATAAGAAAAAAATTTCACCGCAGAGTACCAGCAACACGCAGAGAAAACCTCCCAACCGTCATTGCGAACCGCTGAAAGCGGTGTGGCAATCCATTTTGATTTTTAACTTTTCCCCATTTTTCACCCACTCCAAAATATCCTCGACGAACACACCTCAATATCACCTTGCACCACACAATGGCTCAGATTGACCAAAATATACTTTTTATGTATATTTTATGTATATTTTATGAATATTTGTTTTGAGGAACGACGAAATGCATTTGAAACTGGGGCATGAATTTGACGACTTCATTCAAGCGCAGGTAGCCACTGGCATGTATGGAAATGCAACAGAAGTGATCCGTGACGCCTTGCGCCACATGAAAGATCGTCAAGATGAAAAGAATTTGGAAAATATCCGCGCGCTTTTAGCGGTGGGAGAAAACCAGATCGCAAAGGGGGAAACCGTCGCTTACGGTTCGGGTTTGCTCGACCGTCTTACAAAAGAAGCCGTTCAAAATTCCAAAATGGGAAAACCCGTAAAAAATGAAATCAAACCCCGAACCTGATCCCAAAAACCGACTCAATTTTAGTCATTTCGGTTAAAATTATGGGACTCATTAAAACAATTATATTTAAAAAATAATGATTGAGAGGTTTTGTGAAATTTGAAGTTTATTGCGACGAAAGCCGACCTGATCTTTTTACAACGGGAACACTATCAAAGGATCAGTTTCTTTTAATTGGTAGTATTTGGCTCCCAGCAGATCAACGGGCATTGGTTAAAAAACGAATTAAAATACTAAAAGACCACCATAAGGTTGGCGGCCAGATTAAATGGCAAAAAGTATCAAACTCACGTCTCGATTTTTATAAAGAAGTAGTCGACTTGTTCATGTCATTTGGACATGATTTGCGCTTTCGCTGTATTGCAATAAAAGCAAGTAAAGTCGACTTTCAACTATTTCACAATGATGATAAAGAACTTGGTTTCTATAAATTTTACTACCAATTACTTCATCATTGGATATTAGATTTTAATGATTATTTCATTTTCTGTGACATTAAAACCAATAGAAATCCTAAGCGGTTACAAGACCTAAAGCAGTGTCTGCAAAAAACCAATCTTTCTTCTAAAGTTATTTCAATTCAATCTTTACCGTCTTCAGAATCAGCTTTAATTCAATTAGCCGATTTTTTACTTGGTGCCGCTGGAGCAAGCCTAAATGGCAATCTAACTAAAGACTCGGCAAAGTCAAAAATTTTACGGCATATAGAATCGCGATTAGACGTAGACCAACTTAAACCTACTGGTAAATCTGAAATGAAATTTAATATTTTTCAGATTAAATTGGATGGAGGTTGGTAATCGGTGACCACTCCAAAACTAATCCATTACAACACTGAACAAGAATATAAAAAGCACTATGAAAGGGTTTATTGCAAAAAACCCATAATTTCATTTGATTCTATACCTATCGTTTTCAGAAAAAATAGATTTGAACATGCCTTTTATGAAAGCAGTCAAAGAAACAATATTAAGGATCAATTTTCAAATAATAGAGCGGAGAGAATTGATTGGATAATTGAAACCCTAACAAACCCCAAAGCAGACCTTTATTGTGGATGGGATAAAAAGAAAAGAAAAAATGATCCCAATTGCCGTGTAAGCGTTGTATATGGTAACTATGTGGTCATTGTTCGACTGAAAAGAACGCAGTCGGGATTGAGCGGGGAGTTTGTAACTGCATATTTAGCAGATAACAGTATCCAAAAAATCAGAGGAAATCCTAAATGGGAAATCAATCTCGTGTAGAAAAAAAACGACCGCTGATTTGCCAGGCTGGCTCAGCGGTCAAAGCCTCTATAGATTCCATGCCGTCTGGCAAAGAACTTACTAATAGTATCGGCTAAAAACGGGAATAGTCAACTACTAAAAGTAAACATTTCAAATTACAATCCCCTCTCTATTCAACAATGCATTTGAACAGACTCTGTTTTCTGTAAAACAACCGGCTTCTATTTATCAGCGATTCCTGCCTCTATTGAGACTCGTAAATCTTCCTTTCGCTGGGTGTTTGGGTCCATTTTGCATTCCTCGATTGATTCACTCGCAAATTTATTGCAAAATTCGTCTTATTCAATGAAATTGTTGGGGTTTCTCCTTGACAGAAACACCGCTCAATGGAATAATCGCAAAACCCTTCTAATAAATTCATGAACCGGGCAATTTGGGTTGATTTTATTGCTTTTAGGGAATGCATTGGTTATTTAATATAAAGGAAAGAGAATTATGAAACGCACTTATCAGCCTAAAAACCTCCGCAGGAAGCGGGCTCACGGTTTTCGCAAACGTCGTATGACGGTAGGCGGCAGGAAAGTTTTGGCGAACCGCAGGCGCAAAGGAAGAAAACGGCTGGCTGTTTAAGGGTATGGAAGATTTTTCCTACCCGAAGTCTGCGCGTCTGCGCAATCGGGAAGAGTTTCAGCGTGTGATGAACGGCGGTAGGAAGAAACGAATAGAGAATTTCTGTACTTTATTCTTCCTGCCCAACTCGCTGGGGACCAAACGCCTGGGAATCATTGCTTCCCGAAAGGTCGGAAACGCTGTCGTAAGAAATCGGGCCAAGAGGAAACTCCGGGACGTTTTCCGACGGCTGAGGAATCGGGAGGATCTCGCCTACGACTTGGTGATTATATGCGGCAAAAGTCTTGCGCCGCTCCCTATTTCCATCATTGAAGAAAAAATTTTAAAAGTACTCCCTAAGTCCACAAACCTCTCTGCTTGAGGTTTGCCTGACTCTGTGGGAGATTAACGTTAAGATAAGGTGTGACCTTTCCAGCCACCTAACGGCGTGGGAAAGGGTACGAACTGTGATGGTTAAAAAATCTCTGCTGGTCCTCATTCGACTTTACCAAAAAATCGTTTCTCCTTTTTTGACTCCCGGTTGCCGCTTTCATCCGAGCTGTTCGGAGTATGCCGCGCAAGCTCTGCTTTCTCGCGGTCTCTTCCACGCCCTTTACTTAATCGCCCTTCGTCTACTGAAGTGCCATC
This sequence comes from Nitrospinae bacterium CG11_big_fil_rev_8_21_14_0_20_45_15, assembly GCA_002787235.1. GTDB lineage: Bacteria > Nitrospinota > Nitrospinia > Nitrospinales > VA-1 > Nitrohelix. The sequence goes on along the minus strand of PCWG01000032.1, from coordinate 82,077 downwards.
CCTATCATGAAGGCGGTTTCGATCCGCTCAAACCTTAACGGAGATCCTTTTGGAAAACCGCATTCTTGTAGCTTTTGTCTTGTCTCTGGTTGTATTTTTTGGCTGGGGTTATTTCCTGTCCACGGTGCAACCGCCGCCAAAACCGGTCGAAGAACTGGCTCAAAACTCCAATGCTTCTGCAACGGGCAAGAGTCTGACCAATAAATCTTCGTCATCAAGTGCGGGTGCCTCGTCATCCAACATGTCTTCAACCGGCACGAGTTCGGCACCTTCTCCCATCGTTCCGGAAACGGACAGGAATGAGGAAACAGTCGATATTGCTACGGGACTGGCTACATTTACCCTGTCCAACAAGGGCGGGGTCATCAAAAGCATCATCCTCGCAAAATACAAAGGGGATACGGGCGAAATCGTCGATCTTGTCAAACACGAGCCAGGTGCGAAACTACCTCTGACTCTGGAAACTCAAGATTCTGCATTCAATGCGATTCTTGCGAATGCTTATTACCAGATTTCTCCGGCTAAAAATGTCACGCTCTCGGCATCCAATCCCCAGCATACGGTGACGGTGACTTACAACGGACCCGATGGCCTGAACATTCTCCGCAAAATCACTTTCACTTACGGAAAATACACGGCTCAGGTCGAAACAACCATCACCAACCCTGCAATGGCGGGAAGAAATCTCGATTATTATGTTCTGCTGGGACCGGGGATGGGTGGCGCGGTGTCTTCGCAAACGGATTTCATCGTCTTTTCGGGTGCCACGACTTTTGTGAACAATGAACGGGTCGAGAGTCCTCCGGACGAAATCGAAGGCGACTTCAAGGAATTCAAAGGCGATATCTCCTGGACGGCTTTTCAGAATAAATACTTCACGACGGCTCTCATTCCCGAACGTGGTACGAAATCGACCATTGTTAAAAAAGAAGGTGAAAATGTTTATGTCGGCCTGAAATTTGAGTCGGTTCAATCGGCGGCTTCGGCAGGCTACATGATCTATTCTGGAACCAAGGAATTGCAACTTCTGGAAGATACGGGCCACAAGCTGGTGCGTGTTCTCGACTACGGTTGGGTCGGCAACAAGTTTGCTTTTCTTGTGAAACCACTGTTGAAGGCTCTGCAATATTTTTACGGCATTTTCCAGAACTACGGTTGGGCAATCATCGCTCTGACTTTTGTCATCAAATTGTTATTCTTCCCTTTGACGCACAAGAGTTTCAAGTCGATGAAGGGGATGCACAAGGTCCAGCCTTACGTCAAGATGATCCAGGAACGCAACAAGGACGATCGTCAAAAAATGAACGAGGAACTGATGGAGCTTTACAAAAAGCACCGGGTCAATCCGCTCGGCGGCTGTCTGCCCATGCTCTTGCAGATTCCTGTGTTCATCGGCCTGTACCATGCGCTGTTCTTTTCCATCGAATTGCGCGGGGCTCCGTTCATTTGGTGGATCAAGGATTTGTCGGTCGCGGACCCTTATTATGTGACGCCGATCTTGATGGGCATTTCGATGTTCTTGCAACAAAAAATGAGTCCAGCCATCGGGGACCCGGTTCAGCAAAAAATAATGATGTTTTTGCCGGTCTTCTTCACATTCCTCTTTGTATCGTTTCCGGCGGGTCTGGTCATCTACTGGACAATCAACAATGTCCTCACGATCAGCCAACAATACTATATCTACAAAATAGCCAAAGACTAGCGGAGTGCGGAGTACCTCCGCTGGTAATTTGTGCATAATAATAAAGCTGTCCAATACAATATTTCGTAATGGAATGTGTCGACCCGCTCCGGCGGGTCCGGCAAGTCGCTCGCTAGACTGTACGTTATTAATTAACCCAGTGCATATTTTGTGCGATCGCGAATCTTTCTATGTCCAACAGGCGTAGCCTGTCCGGCGGCTCCCGCGTGGCGGGAGCAAATTTGCTGTATATTGTTTGCACCCCAGAGATCCTTCACTTCCGTTCAGGATGACTGCTTGGGTGGTTTTTCTTTTTGCACACGCCCGCCGGAGCGGGGTCCATTTGAAGCGTGTTGATTTTTAAAGGAACAGTCTTTGGAAAGTTCTATTGCCACCGGCGGCTCGCCGGGCGATACCATCAGCGCAATCGCCACCCCAAAAGGTGAAGGCGGACTCAGTGTCATACGGCTCAGCGGACCCGACGCAGTGACCATCGCCCGCGCCCTGTTCGTCAAGGCAAACGGAAAACCCCTCAGTGAAAAGATGGTGCCCCAAAAGGCCTATTTTGGCGAACTCCGTTCTGCCGAAGGCACTTGCATCGACGAGGCCATCCTCACCTGGTTCAAAGCTCCCAAAAGTTACACCGCCGAAGATGTCGTCGAAATTTGTGTGCATGGCGGACAATACGTTTCCCTGAAAGTCCTGCAAAGAACTCTCGAAGCAGGAGCGCGAATGGCGGAACCCGGAGAATTTACCCGGCGCGCCTTTGTGAACGGTCGCATCGATCTTTCCCAGGCCGAAGCCGTCATCGACGTCATACATTCCGCATCCGATCAGGCCCTGAAGACGGCGACCGCGCAATTGAAAGGCAATCTCTCCAAAAAACTTTCCGATTTGTACGACGATGTGCTCGCCGTCCTGTCCCAATTATCAGCCGCGATTGATTTCCCCGAAGATGATTTGAAATTTGTTCAGCAGGCCGAGTTGCTTCGCAAGATCGGGGCCATCCAATCCAGCATCACCCAACTGCTTGGCACCTATCGGCAGGGGAAAATTTTTCGTGAAGGCGCGCGCGTCCTGCTCATAGGCAAACCCAATGTTGGAAAATCCAGTCTCATGAACGCGCTTCTCGATGAAGAACGCGCCATCGTTACTCCGCACTCCGGCACCACACGCGACCTGTTGGAAGAAAGCATCCGCCTGCGCGACATTCACATCAACCTGATCGACTCCGCCGGCCTGCGCGACAATCCCGAAGCCATCGAAGAAATCGGCATCGAACGCGCCCGCAACGCACTGAAGGAAGCCGATCTCGCTGTGGTCCTGTTCGACCAGTCCCGACCTCTGGATGAAAGCGACCGACTCCTGCTTTGCGTCGTCGAAAATAAAGTACGCATCGCAGTATTGAACAAAACCGATCTGCCCGCAAAACTCGATCACAGTGATTTGAAGCAACGACTTGCCGGGACCCCCCTGCTATCCATCTCCGCCAAATCTCTCGAAGGACTGGAAGCTTTGAAAGACGCGATTTACGAAAAAGTGGCGAAGGGAGAACACGCCAGCGAATCCATCGTCATCAGCCGCGAGCGGCATCGTTCCGCTTTAGCGCAAACACTGGAAGCCCTTGAACGCGCCCGGGAGTCGGTGGAAAATCAGTTGTCAGAAGAATTTGTGGCCGTGGATGTGCAAATGGCCATGGATCATTTGGGCGGGATCGTCGGCAAGAATTTCGATGAAGACCTGCTCGATCAAATCTTCAATGAATTCTGTATCGGAAAATAATTTTATTGACCTTAAATCACACGTATTCCCAACCTGAATAGTTATACGCTACTCAAAAAAGCGGCAACCCTGCTCAAGGGTTTCCCCGAACAGCTCATAATTTTTATTTTCGAGAAAGATAGAGTTCCGATTCAGCCCACGATTCATTACATGATAAACTGCACCCGGAAACTCAATATGTAAAGGTCGGCTCATGATCTTAGAATAAACATTACACAAACTGTCGTCAAGAACGGACTTGACCCCTTTTCTTGACCCCTTTTTTTTGTGTTGAATTGTCAATTTCAACATATTCTTCGCATAGATTTTTATAATTACAGCTTTTGGAGGAGGGGTAAATTGGATGATGTGAAAAGTAGTATTAACTTGGTTTCTTCAAAACAGAACTTATTTCTCTCCATTTATATTTAATCAAATTTTTAACAGATTTGGGCTTAATGGATTCAACCAAATTTCCATTTTCGAAAATCCTTATCTCGGAATGCGGATACATACATTGTACCGGATCATGAATAACTCTAAACGAATATGAAGTTTCTGTATTGGGATGCGGAAAAGTGGTTTCACAAATTTCTCTGGACATCAATTCGACAATTCCCCATGAAAATTTGTGATCTCCATTAGTTTCAAACAAAACATCTGTGGGTGATTTTGAATATTTTTCTCTATTCGAGGACTGCTTCTCGGTTTTAAATATTGCCGCACTAACTTTTCCATCGCATAAAGTAGGTTTATTATCTTCAAATTCCCGAAACCTAATATAAATACGCTCATTTCTATCAAATGACGGATCAGCTAATCTGCCATTCTGATGCAAATGTTGAGGAATTTTTTTTTTCTTGCAGTGGGGGTCACACAATTTCATTAAACGTCTAATCGATTGTGTTAATTTCACGGATTTTTTCTTTAATTTCACTTGAACTAATATCAAATGCCATTGGTTCACTAACTGAACCATCCTTTATGTCTTTTAGAAAAACTATGTCCCCATCGTTGTAAAACTCAAAGATAAAATAATTTTTATTCAGACTAAACTCAAAAACAATTCCTTCATCGGAGGATGGATTAATTGAATTTGGGAAAATCATACTATCTTTCAACAACTCTAACGCAAACAGCGCATTTCGAATTGATAATTCACTTGGCGCAGCACTACCCATTGAATCCCAATTTTCACCTATTTCTTTAAAAGACTTAATTCTGGCTTTGCTTGCTAAATAGGTATTGTTAAATTTATCAACATCGTTCCACAGATCTGTATGATTATCAGATTCATTAATATCTGTTATTTTAGTATGTAAAACGAAATTGGTTTCTTGGGAGTAAAAGTTATTTTTCGATATAAAAGGGATCAATAGAGAAGCATCCTCTTTGAAGCCTCTTTCTAAATTATCAGCATTAATAGCTTCATTAAAAATTATGTATTTTCTTTTGTGGACATCTTTTTTCTGGACACCCAATTTAAGTTTTTTAGGAATAATCCTATTCAAGACAACATTAATCTTGAATTCAGATGGATTAAACATTTTGTCAAATTCAGTCTCGGAAAATGTCGATAGACTCGATATTGGTTCGGTAACTTCAGTCTCAGGAAATGTTAATAGACTCGTCATCAGATGACCTCAAAATTTTAATAAAATCTTCAGTGATCGACCAGTTGAATAAGTTATACTGAAATTGATTTATTTTAGAAAGTGTCTCATTCACTTTATCAATTGAGTCAAATTCTGATAGGCAAATACAATCTAATTCTAACTTAACTCCAAACACATTTTCTTTAATTTTACTTAAACTAATTGTCAAAATGGCGACAATCTGTTCTTTTTTAAAAACGAGTTTTTCTTCTGTGAATACAGTATCTTCTATTTCTCCAATTCCGCTTCTTACGCCGCCTAACAAATTTGAATTAAATAATATACCTATATCTTCAACAGATTGGACACTACTAATCTGAATTTTATTGACTTTTTTTAAGCCAATTTTTTTAACTGTGCGCTTTCCCAACAGTTCTTCAATTATCTTCAATTCCGCATTTAAATTTGAATGAAAATTGTCAAATCCACTGTAGGAATAATCGGACGTTAGAAGCTGAGTCAGATTAATTTGAACATTCCGTTTGGGGTCTGCACTTTCCCACAAATATCCTTTAAATTTGCCTTGTTGATTAACCGATGTAATAATGTTGCCACTTTCCCCTGTGGCCTCAATGGCAAATGAATTTTCCTTTATTTTTTTAAAACTCGCAAATCCAATTCTATTAAATTCGCGCTTGAACGCCTCTTCATTGTTAATTAAAGTCTCGGATGTGACCTCTGAGAATTCAATTTCACAATGTACGCCTTCAAGAAAATGCCTATTAAAAGATTCTATTGCTTTATTCTCAATATTTAAAAACATTTTAATTTAGCTACCATAGTTTAGTTGCTTAGAAAATATTAAGTTTTAATATTCTTTTTTTTGATAAAATTGTGATATGAATCTTATCTTATCACATTGGTAGGCACAATAATTAATCGATTTATTAAATCTAGGGCAATTGAAGCAATGATCTTACCCGGAATATGTGGACACGAAGTTAGGCCGCATGTTGCTTCTCAAAGTCTGCCGGGCTGAGATAGCCCAAGTGCGAATGACGACGCTCCCTATTGTAAAACACTTCGATATATTCAAAAAATAAAGGGGTCATAAAGTAAAGGGGTCAAGTCCGTTCTTGACTACAGGTGGCATAATGTTTATTCTAAGATCATGAGCCAACCTTTATGCATTGAGTTTCCGGGTGCAGTTTATCATGTGGTGAATCGTGGCTTGAATCGGTTATAGTCAAGAGCGCACTTGATCCTTTTTTCTTTCCTTTTTCAGCCTTAATATTTCCATTCACTTCCTCTTTCTTAATTTTTTCTAAAGAGCTCGACTGATTTTCTATGCCAAGTCAAAAGCCTATCTTACACAAATTCTTAGATATTTATGAAGTTTAACAATTTTTAATAAACTTCAAATAGTTCATGAGCGATTGATGAACCCGGCCTTCTTTCATCACGGCAAGGGCTTGCTTATAGGCCGATGAAGGGTCCGTGCATTGCTCGAACAGAACCCGCAGGGTCGCGGTTTGGCAGGCGATGAGCGGGACTGCGGGGCCTGTCCCTTTGCTGAGGGCTTCTTCACCCAGGCGCGCGATGTTTTCCGCTGTGGTCGCGGTGTCCTTCATGGTTTCAAAAGCGGTGTGGATGTTTTCTGCAATTTCTGCTGAAAAAATCTTCTCACTGGAAAGACCGATTTCTTCCGGCCCGGATGTGTCTTTCCTGCGAAAAATTTTTGCGGGTTTGTGCACGCCGTAAAGCGTGGTCCCTTCGTGTCCGTTGCCGAAAACCACCCGGTCGAATCCGCCCAGTCTCGAAACAGCCAGCATGGCCTCTTCATAGCCTTTGTGAAAATAACTTGAGGCGAGGTAGTTGCCACCGACTTGAACGCGCACGGGTTGCAGAAGTTTTTCCAGTGTGGACAGCAGGGTGCGTTTGACCAGTTCTCTCCGCAACGGGGCCAGGCGATTCAATGCCGGGTGCGCGAGGCTCAGCGGCAGGTAACCCCATCGGAATTTTTCCAAAGCTGAAATGCGCGAGCGATCGCCTGCTTCAACGGCCGGGCAGGCATAATGCTCGACGAGCAAATCTTCGAAGGTGACACCAAACTTGGGAGGCAGGGATTGCGCGGAAAGCCCGCAGGTCGGCAATCCCAATTCGGCAATGAGCGGTATGGCGTAGAAACCAAAATAAGGCACACGCACGACACCATCAAAAGCATCGGCGATTTGCAACAAGCGTACTAAGGGAAGTGTGTAACAATCGGGAGCGGTTTTGGCGAGTGCCTTCCATGCCCCGATATTTTCTTCCTGCGTTTCGTGTTTCATACGTTGCGCGATCAGAAATACTGCGGAGCGGATGTCGGAGACACTGCTGTTCAAGATCAATTCCAGTGCGTCTTCAGCTTCATCTTCAGAGAGATCTTTGCTCAGGCGCGGTCCGGCGGCGATGCGTTCTATATAGCTTTTCATCCGCTCTTCGGGAGCGGTGTCTTGTGAAATTTTTTGTCGCATGGTTTTAGTTTCTGGCAGATACAGGTGGTTTCATGTTAGCCTTGTTTCATTCACCGGGCAACCGCTATCCCTTTAATTATTTGAGCACTGCATGATAAAAGTTTTACTGGTCTACCCCAACACTGCCGATGTGGCTCTCGACAATTTGGGTTTTCAGCGCGTTTATGGTTTGCTGAATGCGATGGAAGGTGTCGATTGCGATCGTTACAGCCTTCCCAAAGATTGGACTCCTGAGTCGGCTGATATTCCTGCCGATGAGATACGTTCTCACGATCAAGGTTTGCCCGTACAAGAATTCGACGTGGTGGCATTTTCGATTTCTTTCGAACCCGATTATCTGCACGTCGTCCGCATCATGAAGTACATGGGGCTGAACCTTGAACGACGGCTACGCAACGCCAATGCGCCCCTCATCATCGCCGGTGGTTCCGCGATCTTCATCAACCCGGAACCCTTGGCCGATTGCATGGACGCTTTCCTCGTTGGCGAAGCGGAACAAATGGCGGAATCGTTTTTCAATTTTTTGAGTGCGCGTGGTGATTTGAGCTTGAAAGAAGCTCTCGACGACAGCGTGCATATCCCCGGTGTCTACGTTCCCAAACTTTACGAACCGCGTTACGAGGGTTTCAATTTTGCGGGTTTTGATGTTTCCGGCAAAGCTCCCAAACGGGTGATTCGTTACTGGACTCCTCTGCAGGAAGACCTGTGTTCGCATTCCGTTCTGCATGGCGGCGACTCCACTTTCAAAGACATGGCCTTGTTAGAGGCTACTCGCGGCTGTATCTGGGCCTGCCGATTTTGCACCGCTGGTTTCATCTATCGTCCGCCCCGAATTCCAGATTTGCAACGCACCTACGATTCCTTATCTGCCTCTCTTAAAAGTGCAGGAGCAGAAAGCCAAACCATTGGCTTGATCGGTCCTTCGGTGACCGATCACCCTGATTTGATGGGTCTCGCCAAACGCATCACGGCGGAAGGCAAAACCTTGTCGTTCTCCTCACTGCGCATGGAAACCTTGACCGATGAATTGGTCGATTTGATCCTGCAAAGCGGTCAGAAAACTTTGACAGTTGCGGTCGATGGTCCGTCCGAACGCATGCGAGATGTCATCAACAAAGCGGCGACCGATGACTTCATTGTCGAGAAATGCCGGTTCCTGACGGAAAAAGGCATCCTGCATCTGAAAATTTATTCCATCGTCGGACTGCCCGGCGAGACCGATGAAGACATCGATGCGTTCATCCGCCTGACCGAACGCATCATGAAGGCTTATATTGAAGCTTCGCAGAAGAACAAAAAAATCGGGCGAGTCACCATCAGCCTCAGCCCGTTGGTTCCCAAGCCCGGTACGCCCTTTCAATGGCACACAATGGATTCTGTGGGATCTTTGAAGAAAAAATTCATGAAGATTCGCAAAGCTTTGGGACGCATGCAGAATTTAAAAATGAGTTTTGGTTCGCCCAACGAAGCGTATTTGCAGACCTGTCTGTCGCGCGGCGATCGGCGTCTTCTGGATTTCTTTCTGGAATACCTCGACAACGGATACGACGCCAAAAGCGCGCTCAAGCGTTTTCACCCGCTCGTCGAATCGTTTGTCTACCGGCAGTACGAAAAAGACAGCGTTTTGCCCTGGGACATCATCGACCACGGTTACCGCAACAATTTTCTTTGGGAAGATTATCAGCGTGGACTCAAAGCAGGGCGAACCCCTGTTTGCGACACTGCGGTTTGCAAAATCTGCGGCATCTGCTGATCTGAAAAACCCGCAACGGGTTCATTGAATCAACTCTTGCAACTGCGAGAGATCGTCGATCACACAATCCGGTGCGAAGTCTTTGTTGGAACGCGGGTTGCAAAAGCCGTAACTCACCGCTACGGTCATCACCCCCGCCCGTTTCCCAGTTTCCACATCAACGGCACTGTCCCCGACAAGCAATACGTTCGATGGGTCGATCTCAAATTTTTCGATGAGTTTGAGCAATCCTTCCGGATCGGGTTTTTTACTCAGGTAGGTATCGCCGCCCACAATGGCGTGGAAGGGCTGACGAAAGTTCAAGCCGGTCAGGATTTGTTCGATGAATGCTGAGGGCTTGTTCGAAAGAATGGCCTGAAATTTTCCAGCAAACGCTTCGATGGTTTCCCGACAGTTTGGGTAGAAACAGGTTTGCTCCAGAAGATGCCCGGCATAAAAAGATTTGAAAAGATCCACCGCGCAATCCACATCGCCCTCTCCGCCACCCGCCGCGACGATAGAACGAGACATCAAGGGAACCACTCCATTGCCAACAAAACCCCGAACGGTTTCCACAGATAAAGTCTGCAATTGAAGATTCTGAAGAACCCGGTTGACCGACCATGCAATGTCTTCCAGCGTATCGACCAGAGTGCCGTCAAAATCGTAGATGAGAAGAGAAATGAGACGTTTTTTTGAAACCATCACTTTACTGGAGTTTGCTTTTTAAAATCAGTGGTGGTGTAGCGGTAGGCCAAAACCCGATTTTTATCATTGAATAAAATAACCAGGCCCTTGGATTTATTGTCCTCGAACAAGCTCCAGTAATCCCATTGATAGGTCCACATCGTGCGACCGTCTTCTGTGCCTTCTTTGAAAGGAAGCCCAAACATATCCAGAATTTGTGTTTGGCTGGTTTCCCCTTTCTGAATTCCATCGATCAGTTGTGTGTCAAAATCCTTACCCACAGAACCACAAGCCGAAGCCATAAGAAACAAAAGAACTAAACAGAGATAGCGAAGCGAGTGCATTGAGTTTGACCTTCCCATCATTGCAGGTTAAAGATCACAAATCAGGCATTAGAATAAAGCAAAATAAAATAAATGCCAAACACCTTTGAACCTTTCCATCAAAAAAAGCACTCATCTCGCTTCTAGTGATGGCGCAACATCTCAACAGCAAATTTTGTCCGATTCAAATTTTCAGTCGCAGAAGAAATGACTTCACCCGTTGCAACATCCGTCAAGGCCACATGAACGTCGAGATTCGTCCCCAGATCGGTGATTTTCCCTGTCAACACCGCTTGAGAATTTAACACCTTGCCCAGACTTGCCAATTCCCCTTTTGAATAAACATAAGACGGCTTCAAATTCAATTGAATCAATGCCTGGTTTACCTCACCCTTCTGCGCCACCCGAAACACCTTCACATTAGTGACGGCTTCGATGATACGAGAGGCAAGGTATTCTCCCAGAATAGGAGCTTCGCCCATTTCATCGGTCAAATCCATGACCGCCACCTTGTTGATTTCATAATCTGTAATATTTTTTGATACAGCTTCAATCAGGCTTTCCATCTTTTCCTTGTAATAACTGGAGTCCGATTGCGTACGAAATATTTTAGACCAATATTCCGAAGGACCCATTTTGACTTCACAAGCCGTTAAAAACAATAACAGAGAAACCCAGCACATCATTTTCATAGCGTTCATAGCGTTCAATCCCAATCAATCTTGATGAAAGTTACAATCTTTCAATAGTATAAGCAATTCCAGTGCCAGAAATGAAAATACTTACAACAGGACGAGCATCTCCAGTATATAAGCGACTTACACACTCAAGAACTTGAATATTTCTCTGATGAATCTGCTTTGTTAAACCATTCAGCATTGCAAATCGTCAAAAAATTGAACGCCCATCTCATGAAATCACAAGCAACACTCACCGAACCCATCAGTGAAAACATAAATTTTCACAAAAAAATGCATTGCCAGGGCATCCACTTTATTATTTGCAAGAAATGCCGATCAGTAAAAAAATACTCTAATTTTTGTCCTGAAGAAGAATTCCCCTCTGTAAATTGTACTTCTTCAATTTACATTGGCACTGATATTCTTTAGTAAAATTAGCAAAACGCTAGCTTTTTGAGGTACTTACAAAATTTTTTGCTTGCCAATTCCTTGCTTTTTCAATTATCATAGTGCATCTTTTTGAATTTCTTATAATTCAAACACTGTTTACAAAATGATTATAAGGTGAATGTTCGGTATTCTCTGATCAAAACTTTTTGGCTTTCGTAAGTGCGTGAATACAACTGAATTTTTTTCTAAATCTTGTTTAGCTTTTGAGTAACAATTATCCGGGGCATTTATCAAAATTAATATCAGTCACCAACGGCCTGGCACAATGAGGGCCTGCGAATTGCCTTAGGGTAAATTGCATACTTTATAGAAACGCCCTTTAAGTTTTTCCATAAACAAATAATGCTGAACCCTGAGCAAATTCAAATAATTAAGAATCAGATCGAAATTCTCGATGGGCAGTTTTCCCTGTGTGCGGAAAAAATAGCAACTGTTCCCACCATTGAGCCCAAGAGCAATACTCCCGAAGAGGAGAGAGCTCATCTGATATCTGTTGTGAATTCTCAAAAGCCCAAACTGCAAGGGGTTTTAAAGGTAGTCGAACAGACTTTGAGCAAACCCGGCCTGAGTGCCAGACTGGAACTGCAACACCTCAACAACCTAGGCCAGTTGTTCACTACCATGCGGCAAGAGATTGCCCAGATAGTTGAAGATCAATACGAAGCAAAGCTGGACATGTACCGGCAGGAAATTTTCAAATCGATCGATATCATACTCGATCCGATCGATATGCTGATCCCGGCAATTCGACAAGAGATCGTCCACCTCGAAAGATTTTATTCCCGCCCTTCCAATGCAGACATTTCTGTTTTACCAGAAATCAAAAGTATCGTTGAAAAAGTAGAAGACCGGGAAATCACAATCCGTCAGTTTTTAAACGGATACATCGACGGCAACGAAAACATTCGCGGCTACAATGAACTGCGAACGCTGAATGGACAATTTTCAAAATTCCAGTTTTACGAAAATACCCCTGAAGCCTACTGGCCCATCAATGCCAAGTACCAGCAAATCTGCAAAACCATTGAACCTCTGTTGAATGAAAGAAAAGCCGAACCGGAATTGGAATCCTTTTTAAACCGCGTTCGTGATAAAGAATTTTCAATCATAAAAATGAACGATATTTTTGAGGCCGATGCGTTTTTAAATCAGCTCGTCAAAAAAGTGGATAAACGCTATTGTTACAGAAAAGCGGTGAAGAGTATCCGCTCCATGCTGGTCGAGTTTGAAGAACTTCAAAAAAGTCTCATCATCTATAATGAAGAGAGAATTGAGAAAAAAGAAAAGGCCCTGTTCTCGCAATCGATCAACGAAGCTGAGAAACTTCGTCTGAAAACAATCCTTGAAGAAACCAAGGAACTTGTTGCACAACGGAAAATTCCTTTTTCCAGGCTGGACATGATTTTTGAAAAACTGGAAGCCAATAATTTCAATATCATCGTCAGAGAAAAAGATGAAGATGATATAACCATCGCCATCACCCCACATCATGAAAAGAAATTTGGCCGGGATATCCTTGAACGCATCAACCTAATCATTCAGGAAATTGATTTTTGGTACCCTGAAGAAACAAAAAATCATCTCTTTCAGAATCTGTCAAAAATAACCAAAAAAATACAAGACGACGAACCCATAGATAAAAACGAATTTTTGACCTTGATGAAAAAATACGATAAGGAAATCGAAACCAACATTCGAAAAACTTATCCTGAGAAAGCGCGTGAGTTGAACAACGTTCTGATGACTTTTCAGAAAACCTTCGGTGGAAAAATCGATCGGCAACGCCTCGAACGACGTCTCGAAAATAAGGAAATCTGGGATTCTATCCATCCTGTGCTCAAAAACGTCGCGCACAATCTTTCCATACTCTCTTCCGGAAATGCTTCTATTAAAAAGAACGTGAGCAAGTTCACCTTTCTCAAAATTGCATCCGAAGAACTCAATCAATTATTGTACGACCTGGCAATGCAGACTTTTGTTCTGTTTGATGGTGTGGAGGGGAAAACTGTGACCAACATGACCAATATTCTTTCTACCTACAATAAATTTCACGACATCAATGCTTTATGGGGTGCGTTTTCCTATTATATCCGCAAAACGGCCTTGCCCAACGTCGCCGTCAATGAAAGTGTCATCCTGCAAATGACCCAGAATCCCAATTGCAAATCTTATCTGGCAAAAAATTTCAGCAGTTGATCCGTTGCCCCTTCTTGATCCCTCCCCAACTTCCAGAGAATGGAAGTAAAAATCACACGCTCAGATATAAACAGGAAATCCCATCAGTCTGATTTTCACCCCAAACCTGCGCCAATTTTTTTCAGTGCCGCTTTGAGATGCTCGTCCACCGCCTGCGCGCTGATCTTCATGACCCCGGCGGCCCGGTTTTTTTGCAATCCGCCATAAAAAACCAGACTCACAGCGATCATCTGCTTGTCTGTCAACTGAAACCTCTCCAGATCGATGCGCATCTTTTTCAAATAATCATATTGCTTGCGTGGAAAATATTCTCCTTCCCAGCGTTCCTCTCTGTAGCCGCTTTGCAGGTATTCCAGCTGATTGGGCGCAATGTACCTCAGGTTTCGATCTTCCGCCAACCCCGCATTTGATGAACAGGAATCGTAGCCCACTTCTTTCAGTTCCATATCCGCTTTCCTCGCATCTGTCATAAATATTGAACAGGTTAAGTTTATTTTCTAAAATTTATTTTTGAGATATTTTTTGAATTGCTCTTCGTCGAAACTCATGAAATGTGCGAACCACTCCGGTGGCAGGGTTTCGTCCAGATCGATCCGCAATTTTTTTGGCAATGGATCGGCAACTCCATCCACTGGAAATCCGTTGATGTACTCCAGCTCAGGTCCGCGCCGCACACTCCAGTATTCACGGGATATTTTGAAGTGAAACCAGAGCACCTCCAGCGGCAGTTTTTTTCTGTAATAAAAATTGCCGCAGTACAGACAGTGCCCACCCACTTCATCCGCTACCATGCTGAGACCGCCACAGCCGCGCTTGACCTCCTCTCCCGTTTCCATGACCCGATTCACAATATGGCATCGCATGAAAGCTCGCGACCGTTTTGGGCGGAACCTTCTCACTCTCAATTTTCTCATTTTCATTTCAGTCGCGGATTCCTTTCATGAAAAACCGTGCTACAATTTTCTCAATTGCTTGCGTAAATTCAGGCGGCATTTGCAACCGCTTCACTCGCCTTGAGAATATGTTCATGAAAGCCATGCAACAACGCAGGATCTTTGACCGAGCTGTAATGCGCGACCAGAACATTGTCCACATATCCCGCGTCTTTCATTCGCGACAATCCATTGAGTAAAATTTCCAGATTGCCGGGTGTGAGTGCTTCGGCCTCAATGCAAAGTGCCCTCAGAGTACGCTTGCCCGCTTTTTCGCGCAGACGCGCCAGACGCGCCACCAGCGTTGCCAAAAAAGGAACGATGAACAACATAAAATGACCTGAATTGATGGTGAACAGGGGAATGAGTTTCTCGTCATGGTTCCAGCCCAACACCATTTCCCGACCGCGCAAATCAACCGCAAATTTCAGATTTTCATCCAGCAATCGCAGGGCCTCACCCACTTCTTTTTCGAGTGCCACCGCCGCAGAAACCGCGATCTCCCTACTCATCCCGCCCGGTCCGGCAAGGGTCTCCAGCACTTTCAAAACTTCAAGTTCCTTTTCCGACTCGCGTTTCTTTGTCTGAAATTCTTTCAGACTTCTTCTTTTCCCTTCTTCGCGCAGAATCGACTCCAGTTTTTCTTCGTGCTGATTTTTTTCCGCCAGCAGAACCACTTTCCTGCTTTCCAATTCCTCCCAGGGCGCAGGGTTGAGTTTTTCATTTTCAAAAGGGTAATTGCGTTCCAACTCAAACAATTCATTGCGGTACGCATTGGCCATTCCTGACAATCGCGATGCCTCCCTTTGGATGAAAGCCTGCTTTTCTTTCAACTCCTCCAATTGCCGTTTGATCCTGTCGTTCCAGGTCTTTGCTGTTTCCAGTCGCGTTGACGCACTGGTTTTATTCAAATGATTGCTTTCTTTGTTCCGTTCCAGTTCCTCAATCCGCAACTGAATTTTTTCATGACTCGATTCGAGTTCAGCCATTTCCGCACGCAGAGCAGAACGGTAAGGTTCCATATTCGTGTCACAAACGATGGATTCTGCCACCGGACATCGAATGCGTGCCGAGTCCACCGCTTCCGCCTTCTCCCTTATCAACAAAGTCCGCTGAGAAAGTTCCTTTTCTTCACGCTGGACCGCGTTGCATTCCTCGCAGGACAGATCGTAAGCCACTTTCACCCGTTCCAGCTCTTCCTCAAGTGGAAGCAGGTTCACCTGACCCTGACTCAATTCTGCAATCCGCCCTTCCAAATTCTCATTGCCAGAGGGCACCTGATTCGCCAGACGCGATATTTCATCCCGCAACCAATGCTTGCGTTCCTCGCGTTTCCTTTCCGATTGATGACAAACTTTTGCCCGCTCCAAGGCAATGCAAAGCGATTCCATTTCCTTTTCCAATGCACGAACCGCATTGCGTTCCGTGTCCGCAGAGTCCAAAACCGGAAGATGCTCGCCTTTCTTCATACAAGCAATGGCAGAACCCTGTTCTCGAATGGCTCCCTTGCGTTCCCCGCTCACCGATTTCAAAAATCTCTGGATTGATTTCAGATTCTCCTCACCCGATGCCGATCCCGACCAAACCTGACAACAACTGTCCAGAACCCGGTCGATGATCTTCCACAACTCCGGTTCCTGTTTTTCAAACGCCTCTGTCAAAACCTGAATGAGTACCGCTAGAGGAGCTGGGGATTTCGGATCATACAAAGCCTCCATCCCGCTGATGCCATAGGGAGCCAGCAAATGTGACACCAGACCCGCGCCCAGGTATTTTTCCGTCAGCTTAGCCAGAAACACCAACAGCACCCATTCCTGAGTCATCGCCCACGATTCAGGAGAATGTGCAATGATCCATTGCAGTTTTTTGGGCCCGCTCATGTTCAAAAATTCATTCGGATCAAAACCAATCGAAGCCGCACCAATGTTTTGCAGAATCCAGTGATTGCCTTCCTCATATTTCAAAGCCACCCGATCGATCAAAACCGGACGTCGCTCGCCCTGCTTGCCTTCCCGGTAAAACTTTCGTTTGAAACACACCGACCGCGTTCCATCGTCGTATTCCGCCCCCACACTCATCTCATCGTGAGAAGTGAACTTCATGATGTCATCCAGATTTTTGGCCCGACCCGGAAGCTCGCCCAGAACCGCCAGCTTGAACGATTCCAGAACCGCAGATTTACCGACGCCATTGACATTGTCCGATGTGAACAAATCGAGACCCGTCAAACAGATATCTCTCCACTGATCTTTAAAACCCTCAATTTTTAATTGCTTGATCATAATCCTTCCCCTATTCTGAACATTAACCAAAGAACGGAAGTCACTCCGTTTGAATTTGTGAGACCATGAACCCGATCTGAAAATAAAAGCCATTTGTCTACTTCCGAATATCAATATCGGACAAAATTCTCTTACTGTCAACCAAAAAGCGAAAATTAAGCGAAAATAATACAGGGGTGCCCTTGCCTTGAACGACGAAGAAAACATTCTCAATCGAATAGAGTCTCTGAAGGGAAAGCAATCGCTGGTCGATTTCTGCAAGGACTGCGGCCTGAACTATCCCGCCATGCAAAAATCCATCTCGCGCCGTCGCGCTCCCGGCTCCGCCACACTGGAAAAGATTGCCCGGCACTCGGGCGTCAACCTGCAATGGCTGGTGGCGGGGCAGGTCAAAAAAACGACCCTGTTAAAAACGGTGGTAAAAAATATTGTTTTTTTTCGGAAAAATAAAGGCTGGAGCCGCGAACAACTTGCAGAAAAAATGGGATTGAGTTTGACCCTTTACGACTTGATCGAAGAGGGAGCCTGGCCTTTATCCACAAAGGAAATTGCGGCACTCGCACAGGCTTTGGATGTTTTGCCGCAGTATTTTTTCATCACCGAGCAACAGCATGCCCCGGTTCCAGAACTCAAGGTTTTCAAATCCACCAGCACGCGGACGACGCCCAAAATTTCTGCCGAGGACTATGTCTCCATCCCGCTCACCGATTCGTTCATCGCCGCCGGTCAGCCCATCATTCAGGAAGACAATGTCGAAGACTATGTCCTGCTCCACATCCGCGCCGCTGGCAAACGCAGTAACCTGGTTGCGAGCCGGGTCGATGGACAGTCGATGGAGCCCATGTTGCATTCTGGCGATATTGTGGTGATCGATCGCGACGACAAAAGCATCCAGAAAAATAAAATATTCGCCATCTACTATCAGGAAGGATTGACCGCAAAATACCTGGAGGTCCATAAAGAACTGCTCATCCTGCGGCCCATTAATCCCATCTCCGAAGTGCAGATCATCAATCTGGCAGAAGAGCCCGACCCCATCGTCGGACGCATCATAGGAGCCTGGAAAGAACTGTAAAAGAAGCTTTAAAATAAACTGCGAAAGACAATGTTATAGAAAAACCACCCCAATTTAAATTTTTCATTCACATTTAATACAACACTTTGTATAATAAAGGGATGAATGATATTTTAAATATTCTGCTGGCAGACGACACCGCCATGAACCTGTCTCTCGGCGTCAAGCTTCTCACCCGGCGCGGTCACAACGTCACCACCGCTGAAGACGGTTTGCAAGCCTTTGAGACCTACAAAGCGGGAACTTTCGATGTCATTTTGATGGACGTGCAAATGCCGGTCATGGGGGGCATAGATTCCACCCGCGAAATCAGAAAATATGAAGGCGAGCATCCCGAAAAAACACCCATCCCCATCATTGCCCTCACCGCCAACACCTCCGAAGAAGATCGACAACGCTACCTCAATGCCGGAATGAACGCGATGATCACTAAACCCTTCAACATCAAAACCATCGTGCAGGACATCAAAGATGTCATCGAAACTTTCCAAAAGTAACGACCGACAAAATCCGCCCCACCCGATTCACTGCCCTCCCGCTCATTTATAAAATTCGTGAATCCATTTTGAAATTCCCGCAAAGAAACCCGAGCCCGCAATCCACTTGAAGGCCAGTCCCGTTGTTTTGATCGTTGTCACATCGCCGACCAGTCCGTTGCGACCATCCTTGCCGTACAAGGTTGCGCTGTGTCCCTGCAAATTTTCGCTGATCGGGTCAAGCTTGTCGCTGATATGCTCTTTGATCGACTTGACATGACGCTCTAAAATCGCGTCCAATTCTTCTCTCGATACCGTCATTGTTTGCAACCTTTCTCTATTTTAGAACGCAGGCCAATAGCTGTTGTCCTGATAATCCACCGGCAGGATCAGCTCCAGCGCATCGGATGCGGAACGCACGGACTTGACCCAATCCCAGGCCGACTGGATGGCATCGACCTCCATCTGCTCGCCAGCGGTCCAACTGCCCACACTGGCACGGATCTTGTTCAGCTCCACCATGCGCGCGGTCAGATTCGCCTGTTTCCATTCGGGATATTTCTCAAGGATACGCCGACGCGCTTCCGTTTTAATCATATCCGCTGTCACTACGACCGCATCAGCAGGATCGGGAGTATTTGCGGGATCGGTCAACCATTCCTGATATTCTTGCCAGTCCGCATTTGCTGGATCGTTGGGAATTTGCGCGCCTGTTTCTGTATTCAAAATATTGGGGGCATTGATTATTTTGTACTTTGACATTTTTGATATCCTCTCTTATAGCTCTGCGCTTAACTTAATAAGACCACTGATCCCATCCGCAGGGGGCGAATACATAAAACAACAATCACCCACCGTTCCTCCTGTTATGCCAATGTTTATACTCATTGTCCTTGGGGTGATGACGTCATTATTAAGTGAGGTTGGGGTTTGGCTACTGCCTGAAATGCGAACAAGATAGTTTGACAGTGTCGAGTCGTATGTCACTGTCGGCGTGGTACGCATAGTGGTTTGGAATGGGATGATCACAAAAGCTGTGGTTGCGCTATGAACCGCCGAGGTCCCGAGCATTTCGTTGGACCCCTCGCCGTATTGCTGGTAATACCGCTGACACATTGCGAATTCCAAAGCAATCGGCCGTGGCTCTAGCTCGGTCGCCACATTCCCTTTTTCAAATTGCAAATCGGCCAAATAAAAATCCTTTGTCGTTACAGCACCACAATCACATTTGACGATGATCTCAATCCCATTGCCGCAACTCGCCAAGTCAGCAACGGCGAATTCTATCGCCGTCTCCGTCGCATCCTCAACGCTCAAATTCCCCGACGCGGAGATCAAAGTGACTGCCGAAAAATCGTCTTTTGCATTTGCCTTGTTGATCGTGATCGTGAAATTTTGCGCCGACCCAACGTTGTGATAAACCTTCGCAGAAAATATCCCGGCCTGACTTATAAAACGCTGGACGTCCCGCGACTCGATCCGATACCGCCAATACATCGCCCCACCCGCGCCTGTGGATACTCCGCTTAAATGAGAGGCATAACCGCTCGACCCCAGCAATGTAGTTTCGGATTGACTGATCGTCCCCGCTGTCGGTGTCCCATCTGCCTTCGCCGCAATTCGGTCAACCTTGCCATACTGGTAAGACCCGCTGATATTTGGGGCTGGTCTTTGCGCGACCTGGCATGCTCCGTTTATGATTGCGTTTTTTCCGGCCATCATAAAACGCGAGTCGATCAAATCAGCAAGGGCCGCGTAGTCTGTATCCCAACTGACCTTACCCGCCTCGGGTTTGGTGAGATTAAAATTATCTGTGAATGTGTCTGCCATTTTATTTTCGCCTCAATAAATTAAATTTTTGCCACGCCGCCAAAACCACTCACTCCGAATGGAGCCACACCAAACCCACCCGTGACCGCATACGATCCACGCATCGCGCGCGCTGTAACCGGTATCGAATCCATGCGTCCTTCCTTGCCCGATCCGAAAACCCGGCCCACACCGAGCACCACACAAAGAACGTTGTCCAGATCGTGTGACGGCGGATTCAGACGAATGATGTCACCGCGCTCCAGAGCCATATAAGGCAGGAACAATTCAAAGTCGTAAACATCCAGCGGCTCGGCATATTCTTCGAGATAAAATTCCGCAAGGTCTTCAGCCATTGCCTGCTCACGCACCCAGTCAAACTGGAATCGGCTGGCATCCTCGCGTCTGTCATAGCGCGTTATAGACTCCTCATCACTGATTGAAACGATACCTGAATAAGGTTCGGTCTCGCCACCGCTCCAGTTTTTCTGGTATTTCAGATCGATGGCATTGACGATGTTGCGTGACGCACCGCGCTCAGTTTTGAAGATCAAACGCTTGTCACTGTCCAGGCGCAGATCGTCGGGATCAATCGCCTGATCGTAAGTCGTAGCAAGGTCCACCCGGTTGAGCGGTCGAATTAGAATCTTCGCCTTGCCCAGATCCCAATAAAACGAAGAACGGCAAGAACGCCCCCACTCGCGCCACAAATCCCGCCACGCGCTTTGGCTTTGCACGATACCCGCCAAGGCGTAGCCACCCGCCTGCGTCGTGTAAAACGATCCCGCACTGGTGAAAGATGTGCTGTCAATTTCAGAAGTGGTTTTTAGAAGACCCATCAACACCGACCATTTGTAAACATGATCGGGACGTTCGATCAAAGCCGATGACGTGCCTGTCACGCTCCCGCTCGCATCGTCGATCACACCGTTCACATCCGCGCTGATTTCATCGGTGAAGCTCACACGTCGGCGCGCGTATTCGATTTCAAAAGCCATGTGAATAATAAAAGCTGTTCGACCGTCCGAAGTGCCGTTGTACAGCACATGGATTTCTTTGTCCTTGAACCAGCCCCAATCGCCATTGACCGTGCTGGTGATATCAAAATGCTTCACCACCGTTTTTGTGGCTTTTTCGCTGGTCGTATTGAGGGCCGGGGTTCCTGTTGTGGTTTCAAGCGCACCCGTCTGTTCGGTGTCCAATGCGTCGAGTTGCGAGTCCGTGATATCCGAGCCTCCTATATCCACCGTCCGCACAATCTGTGACTGAATGTCAAAACGTCCGGTTTGGCCAATACTCTCAACCGGAGAAATTGTGTAAGTCACATCAATGTCTACACTGTCCGATGGCGTGCCGCTTTTATATAGCGACGTTAAATTGGTGATCACCGTTCCTTCAAACCAATGGTAAATTTCCACTCCCTCCAGATAAGCACGCACGCGCTTGCCCGTCACAAAACCTGTGATATCGCCCACCAGATCAAGCGTGTAGGTGTAGCTCTGCGGAGGGCTCCCTACTAAAGGGGGAAAGGTCAAAGTAACAGTTTCAAGTTTTGTTCCTGCCCAGGCGGGAATCGTTGTTGATGTCAGTTTCGGTGTCGTGGTTTCGTTCTGATCTTCTGTCGTACCGGGCGTGGATACGTTGTGAACATGGCCTGCCCCGCCACCACTGGGATTGATGGGGAAAGCCAGCGATCCGATCAAAGTGTCATGAGTGATGTCTACGTCGCCCGTCACCACGGCGAGATCGTCCATTGCTGGAGGCGGTAGCGTTCCCAACTCACCCACTCCGGGAATCTCGACAGTCAACGAATCGCTCGATAATTTTTCTTCCATGAAATGCTCGACCCGCACCAGCACACTTGCGATCTCACCGACATTGGGCAAGTCATCCGTTTGCTTGAGAGCCAGCGGAGTCGCGCTTTGATTGAGCTTGGCATAGGTCGCGGGACTGTTGGGGATGTAGGCATTGCCGGGATCGGTGGCGTTGTTTGCTGAAGCAATCGCGTCCATTTGTGCCTGCAAAAACTTGGTGTCGATAGAATCGGTTTTCTTTGGCTTGTCCGGGAAGACCACTTCGCCATTGGCCAGATCGATCGAGTAATCCGCCGGGTCGGTCAGATGCCCGCCCGCCTTGACCGCGCCGATGCTCTGGATCGGGTAAGCTGGATCGCTCAATAAATAACGATGCCCTGTTACCTTTTCCAGTACCACGTCGTCGGCATAATGGAATTCGTTGATGCCCGTGCATCCCAAAAACTGCGTCGCGTTCTTACTTGTATAAGTGATTTCATCGTCATTGATGATGATCGTTCCCACTGCGGGGAACCCCGTCGTGTCCATCACATTGACCAATGATCCTCCCTTTTGCACCACCGACTTGACCCGCGTCTCCAATACTTTGCGAAGCGGGATCGCCGGGGCACTGAGAACCGCACCGATCACAATTGGCTTCATCTTGCCAATCGACGCTTCAGGGGCGAGTGGGTAATCAGTAAGATTGATCAAAGTGCCGAGCTTTTGCTCACCATAATCCGTCGCCACATCGACGACGTTGAAGGAGCATCTGTTTTCATCGAATGAAATCGGGTCCGTTGGCCGACCCACGAACAGAGGGGTCAGATCTGCTGAAGTCATCCCCTCACCCTCGTACCATTGATAAAGCGTGACCAGCCCCGCTTCCGGTCGGTATTGCCGAAAGATATGTGAGAACGGTTTTGCCGGAGAAAACAAATCGGTCGGATGATTGATGACCGCGATGTTGGTACTGCCATTGGCCCCCGATTCTGCCATGGCAGAATCGACCAATTGCTCCAGCGCACCGGAAGACTCCATCAAGTGATACCAGACGGTTCCTTCAATATTGATCCCGGCCCTGTCACACAAGCGCAACGTCAATGCCGAGGCCCCCAGCGGTTGCGCCGGCCATTGCAGTAGCATCAAAGTCACCGGAGTTTTGGTCGGCGATGCGATCACTGTTTCATTGAGTGCTGTAAAATCTGTTCGCATAATAATGGGTGGGTGAGTATGGGTGAGAAATGAGAGGGGAAACAGGTGAGTTTTACGGTGATTTAATGACTGCTAAAATTTGAAATGGCAGGCAGAGCCGCCTACCAGCTTGTCAAAATCTAGAACACGCTGGCTTCGATATGCTGTCCGATGCGTTTCAAGTGGAAATACAAATCACGTGCCAGATCTTCCGGCCGTTTGTTGTCACCACTGATGACCACATTGAATTTATCAATCGTTATGTTGCCAGCGACCGCACCCTTGCGATAGCGATCCGCCACATCCGCAGGCAGAACCGCCTCGCCCCGGTGCAGGCTCGCGGGAAAATCATCATAGGGAATGAAGTCCGCGCCCTTGGCCAGACGCGTCGCCCCGATCCGGCTCGAAACGGAGGTATAAAATCCACCCGGATTTTGCCCGATATCGCCAGAGCTTGACCCGCCCGATCCATCCAGCACGGGCCTGATCCTTACTTCCTGATAAAGCGGTGTGCTGAATATTGATCGCAGGCCGGAATACAATTGCAGAGCTTCCGCTACCACCCGCTCGCTATTTTTCAGAAAAACGGATATTTCTATTGCCTGGATCGTTGATTGGATATCGGAAATTTCTTTTGTCTTCGTGACAACCCGGTCCATAGCTGTCGTGATCTCCGATTGAACCCGTAATTCCTCATTTTTCTTATTGGTTATTTTTTCGATGTCCGCGATTCTCTGCGCTGTGATGCCTTGTTCCCTTTCATATATTTCCAGATTCAGGCGGTCTATTTCTTTTATCTTTTCCGCATTGGATGTAAAGGCCTCTTTAAGCAATTGCCCGATTCCTTTATCCGTCAATTTCGTAACCACATTAGCCGCACCCGCCGCTAAACCAGCACTAACAACACCCAGTCCTTGTGAGAAGCTGTTAAAACCACTTTCTTTCGAAGCATTCGCCTGAAATTCTTTGAACATCTGTTGATAATTTTTTCTGAAATTTTCCAATGCTTTTTGCGATTCCCTGGTAAAGCGGTCGTCGAACTCGATTCGTATTTTGGCCGACGCCATTGCTGATGTAGAAACTGGCATAGAACGCTCCCGGTGTGAATGTGGTTTGTGTTATGATACTGCGAATAAATTCTGCCATGGCTTTGATCCCCTGTTACGGATGCAAACAAGAAATCAGCGATCGTGCTTAGACCTGTTCCAATGCGGGTTTTCCCGGTAATAACCGGGATGTTTCCCGCTATGGATCGGGTCGGGCTGGATTTCTTCTGACAGATTCCAGTACAGCGAGTGCCGACCAGTCGAGCGGTTCCAAATCTTCTCTGGCCAGTGGGTAGCCCGCACATTTCCACAAGGACACTCTTTCCAGATCGCTCACCCACAGTTTGAACATTGGTGAAAATCGGTCCAGTATTTTTTGCGCCGGGTGATTTTTAGCATTCCATTCCGGGTCTTCACATTCCAGTTCCACCCGACTCAAAAAATCTTCGTACTCTACCTCCAGCCCCGGCGCATTGACCTGGAGATAGTCCATCAGTTTTTTAGGGAGTCATGCTCCAATTCAGCAGACTGACCTTCCAGCTCCATCGCCGCTGATATTTTCCAGGACGGATTGAGGTGTGACTTCCAGTCGGGAACCTGCGCCGTCAACTCGCGCGTTTGCCCATCCGCTGGATCGCTGAAGACCACTGTGTCTTTGTTGCCCTCTGCATCCTCTGCACAGACATCCACCAGCAAAAGATCGACAAACTGAATGCGCGCTTCATGCGACTTGTCGGTGAACCGGTTGCCTTTTTTTATTTCGTAACGCGCGCGCATGAACTGGCTGTATTCGGGTGCGGTGTAATTGCGAAGCTTGAGGATGATCTGATTTTCACCCACGGGTATGCGTATGTTGCGCGTGGGGGGATTGACGTGAATGGGCATGTTGCCCTCCTTTCTAAGCAGATTTATTTTCGGGCGCAGATGACAAACTTTTTCTGACCGCCGGATTTTTTGTTTTTGTATTTTTCTGAATTTCTTTGGCCCATTTTTCACGCAGAAAAATTTGCGCCAGTTCTTCTGTCAAATCTCGTGGCACGGAATAAACACTGCCTTCTGGATAAATTTTCACGCGGATTCCATCGACCGCCGCGTGCTGTTCTTTGAGCATGATGATTTTCAAAATATTTTTCTTCCTTCCGATTAAACGGTTTACAGGCTGAGTGGAGAACCCTTCACTGAATGGACCGGGAATCCATCTGGATCAAATCCACTTTGTCGGCGATCTCCATCGCGTCTTTTGTGATTTTCTGCAACAGCATTTCCCTGCAACGTCGATTCACTATTTTGACCAGTGCCTGCAAATGATCCGGTTGTTTTTTCAACTCGCGATAAAAATCCGCACGGATCGGAATCGCCCGGGTGAATGCCGTTTCGCCCGATTCACGATGCAGGACACGCACCGGAATCTGAATATGCGTTCCGGTCTCGGTGATGTCTTCACCCTCAAAGGAGCAATCAAAATCCGCAGGCCGGGCCTGCTTCCAATCAATCATATAAATATTCTCCATCCGATTTATATTTCACAAGACCACCTGATCGTTGCAACAACTCGCCCTGTCTCATACTTCCTTGCGCAACTGGATCGTTGCCGAATACTTGCCCTGCACGACATGCTGGAATTCAAACGCATTCATCCAGCGCACGGTTTCCAGAATGCCGGAAGGACTTTCGTATTCGAAGCTGAGAAATGATTTTTTCACGGCACTGAAAAAAGCCAGAGCGGAATCTCTATCGGCCTCCGTCATGCGTGCAAAGTTCAATTCAACGGTCTTTGTTAATGGACCCTTCTCTTGAACATACAAGGCCCCGCCAGCGGTTTCGCCCTTGAGCTGGTAGGGATAGTCCACCGTTTCCTGCAATGGAAAAACAGGTTGTGTCGATGGAACCCACTGGGCGGTGGGTGCTGACTTATTCGGGTAATAAAATCCAACCGCCATGATTCAGCTCTCCTTTGCCCTTGTTAAACAAGATACGAACTTTGTTTGTTTTGAATTTTCACAATCACCGAACCGTAAGTCGCATCTTCCAGCACCTGGAATCCGCCATTCACAATCACGATGGAACCTTCCACCGCTTTTTTGGCTTCGCGATACACGACCTTGGGAAAAATGAAATGGGCTTCATAATTCAAATTACCCGAACCGCCTGCGATCACTCCGCCTGTGATGGGGATGCTCAGCACGTACTCTGAACCGGAGATCAATCCCGTCTTGTGCGTGTCGTCGGCCATTTCAAACACGGCGGACAATTCCTGCTTCCAGCGTTCGCCCCGCTCGGCCCGCGTCACGTAACCCGTATTGTCACCCATCTCATACAAAGAAACAGGTTCGGCGTTGATGGCATATTCAAAACTCCTCAATACGCCTTTGAATGAAGTGGGACTGGAACCAACGGCAAGGTCGCCACCTGACACGGAACCACTGAGGGCACCACCGCGTGTGAACTCTACATCGCCATAACGCAAATACGATTCCGCCACCGTGGAGGGCTTCGATACCGCACTGGCCTGCTCTTTGCCCATGCCGCCGAAACTGGCATCGAGTTTGAGGAATTGACCGCGCTCGCCGGAAATTTTCACCGACTTGCCAAAAATGCCGGGAAATTGTTTTTGGGCGACACCATCAAACTCGACAAGCGTCACGGACTTCATCGCCGCGCTGACCAGATCGCGTTCGATATAGTGACGGTAGACATCAGGATCGTTGCCAACATCCGGCTGATCGCTCGTCACCTGACCCATGACCAATCCCAGAAAGATCGCCAGATTGTGCGGCATGGCTCTCTGCTTGTGATGGCCTTCGAGCTTCCAGTTGAGGGTTTCGTGTTGCGTGGCTTCGACGAATCCGGTGATTTCTTTTTCGTCAGTCTGCATCTCGTTCGGTTCGATATCAGTCGGAGCCCCTTCAAAATTAAGGGCCGTCGTCACGGTGGCAGGGCTTCCATAGACAGATTCCTGCCCGGTGGAAAACGCGCGCCAGCCGGAGGATATACGCTTGCTGGTCATTTAAATATCTCCTGTGAATAGAGGCGAATGATTTCGCTTTCAAGATTGATTGGGTGGGCTGGATTGAATCTGCTGGTAATTCTAAAATGTAGCCGTCAATTCGACTGCCGCTGTTGTCGTCGATACAAAATAATAAAATTCGCCTTTCTTCAATTGTTCCTGCGTTGTCACGACCCGACGCACAAAGGCATCCAGCCCCAGGTCTTGTGTCGAACTCCTCTGCTTTTCCAGCACCGATTCTATATTCTCTACAATGCTGAGATGTGCCGTGAGACCGGCTTGCGCGTCGCGATCCTTGCTCACCGCTATGACTTGAGCCTTGATCGTTTCGAGCTGCTCGTTGGTAGTACTGAGAACCGATTCTTTCGGGCCAGAGTTTGGAACGATCGCTATCGCTGGCAGATCGACTTCACCAAAAAACAGAGCATCGCGATTTTCCTGTATGGAGAATCCGCGTTTGTGTGTTTCGATGGTTTTGATATTTGCAACATTTCCCAGATAAGAATCTGCAAGCAAGGTGGTTCGTATCGCCTCTGCCAACTGCGCGTAATCTGTCATACCCGAACCCCTTTTAGTTCTGGACAATGTCCGTTGCATTCCTGCATGGTGGTCTCCTAATCAGATTGTCTTTTGAATA
The DNA here is from genome assembly GCA_002787235.1 of Nitrospinae bacterium CG11_big_fil_rev_8_21_14_0_20_45_15. GTDB lineage: Bacteria > Nitrospinota > Nitrospinia > Nitrospinales > VA-1 > Nitrohelix. The sequence goes on along the minus strand of PCWG01000032.1, from coordinate 54,205 downwards.
TTTCAGTGAAAATACGGTCGGTTTCGTTGACCGCTTCTTCCGCCGCATCACCGAGAACACGAAAACCCATTTTCGTTTTGGATGAATTCTTTTTACGAGAGAACCCAAACTCCAGTGCCCCGGCGTAGGGAACGTTGCTCGACAGCTCCGCAATATAAAATGCAGATTTGTTATCGACCGTTGCTTTGATCGACTGGTGGTAATTACCGCTTTTAGGATTCGGCTTGCGATTCAGATCGAGCACCCGCTCACGCGCCAGTCGTTCTGCGGATTCAGCCAGAGCACTTGCCGTTTCCTGCTCTACGTTCTGCAACCTGCGGTTGAGATCGTCCGCAAGGATTGAGAGCGCATCTTCGTTTTGCATGGAAAATTGAAACATCATCCATTCTCCTCACAAGCGCATGAGTTGATAGGGTTGCCAGAGAACCTTCGTCTGTGGAGGGATTTCCGTGTTGTGCAGATTTGCCAGACCCGGAGTCGATTCATCGGATTCAAACAATTTGGTTTTTCCCGCAAACAGAATTTTCATCCACAACAGAATTCCCTCGCGCAGTGCTGAAGGAACTTCACTGGACGATCCGTAACCCGCCGTGAACTCGATTTCAATCGCATTTGCAGAACGCAAGCCGCCGCTCGGCCAACTATGACCTTCCTGCAAAACAATGCGCCCCGGAACACTCGCGGTGTCCACCAGATAGGCAGAATCGGAGAGAACCGAACCCACCCCTGCTGAATCGTAAGTCTTCAAATGTGTGACCGATTGCAGGGGCGGGCGCGAAATTTCAATTTGCCTCGCATAACCGTTTGGACACAGTGGAAAGGAATCGAGCCAAAGTGTCCAGCTTTGATCGAGCCATGCCCGGCCTGTCCACATCTCGGCCCGCTCGGTCAATGCATGGATCAATGAGGTGATTTGCAGGTCGTCTTGCGTGTCTGAAATACGCAGGTAGTCTTTCGCTTCAGCCAAGGTTACCGCTCCCTCTGTGGGAGCTGTTTTTAATTTTAGTGACATAGGAGTTTACCGAGAGGAGGAAAAATAATTGGGGTCAAATCTTGGATTCATACTCATTTGAAAGTGGAAAGGACGATCTAACGCCCTTTCCACTCATCAAACCATATCTGTCAGGCCACGGGTGACAAATGGGGTTTGCCAAGAACGATCAGAGCCGCAACCTGTGCTCCGCTGGTTGCACCTGCCACTGTCAAAACAGCGCGGATGTACTGTTTTACGCCCAGGTAGCCGACCTGTTGATTGGTATCACTGGCGAGGTCTGCCAGTGTCCCCTCCTGATCGCTGGATGCGACATCGTTCCAGGTCGCGTTGTCATCCGATTCCTGCATCTTTGGCGTGTGCGTCCCGTCCGTTACGGTGCCGACGCTGAACACGAGCATGGCACCATCGAAACCTTGCAAATCGGCACTCACCCCATTTTCTGAAGCGATGTAGTCATCGGGGTCGATGGAATTGACCGCTTTCATATTGTTTTTCATATCTTTCATATTTTTTGCTCCGTTAAAAAAATTATTAAAATCAAACCGGCGAGTCGCCGTAGGCAATTAAAAGTCAAAACATAGATTTTTCACTCCGTTCAGAATGACAAATCAAATCCGGGCAGGCACAGGGGCCTGCCCCTACAAAGTCAAAAGCTACCCGCCGGAGCGGGGCGAAAGGTTGACTTGTAAAATACAAGCCTGAACCAGTTCGCTTTTTTTTCTGCAGGCGTTGCCTGCCCGCCGGAGCGGGACGAAAGGCTGACTTGTAAAATACAAGCCTGAACCAGTTCGCTTTTTTTTCTGCAGGCGTTGCCTGCCCGCCGGAGCGGAGCGACAACCACCGCCCCGACCTATTAATAAACCGTTTTTATTACGGTCTATTGCCAGCGGACGCTGTTCGCTAGGCGGCGGTTTTTTGGAGAACGTAGGCTTCAAAGTTGAGCACGTCGCCACCGGTACGTTTGGTTGTGTAGAACATGACAAAAGGTTTCGCGCTGAACGGATCGCGCAAGATGCGCACTCCGGTTCGATCCACTGCCGTGTAAGCCTGCCGCCAATCACCGAAGGCTACTGAAAGCGAATTTGCGGCTACGTTCGGCATGTCTTCCATGCGCTCGATCGGACGGCCCATGAGCGTTTGCGGTTCACCCGCTTGCAGACCTGGTTGCCAGAGATACTGTCCGCTCGAATCTTTCAACTTTGAAACTGCTTCGACCGAACTTCGTGACAACAGCCAACTTGCATTGTCCGCGTAGGGGTTTTTCAAGGCGTAGTAGACCGAACGCAATCCGTCGGCTGTCAATGCCGAGGCCGAACCGGAATTGATCTGCTGTACCTGACCCGGATTGCTCGTGCCAGCGGGATAAGTCAGGATGCCGCGTGGTTTCCCGATGCCGTCGCCGCTGATAAAAGCGGTGTTTTCCATGCGGGAAATTTTGTCCGCGATCTTGTTTGCCAGCCAGTTCTCGATATCAATGCGCGAATCGTCCAACAAAGTTTGCGTTGCTTTAGGCTGTGCGTACAATTCGTGAACCGGGATTCTACGTACGCCAATGTCTGGTGTTGCCGTTTCCGGTCGTGAAGCTTTTTCTGCTGTCCAGCCTGCGGAGGCTTCGTTGATGTCTTCGGGAATTTCAAGAGCGTCTCCGGAGATGGTTTCCACCGCAATGATCTTGCGCATGGGAGAAGTTTCAAAAACTTTTTGCACAACCTGATCGGACATGGCAGAAGCCACCCAATATCCGCCAGCGGGATCACTGTCTGAGGAAAGCAATTTAAATTCCTGCGGACTCAGTGCGGCTTCTCCTTTGCGAATGTATTGAAGCATGGCCTTGCGTTGCGCTTTTCGTTCAGGATCGGCGGATGGCTCGCTGGTGTATTCCATACCCGGTCGATTGAGAGCGGTGTGCAATCGCTCAACCCTTTCTTTCATGTCGTTCAATCCTTGAATTTCGGCAGAAATCCGTTCGACCTGTTTTTCCAACAGAGGATCGACGTGGCCGTTTTTTTCCAGTTCTTGCAGACGCTGATCGTTTTTCTTTTTGTGTTCGACAAAAGCGCGATTCACTTCTTCGACCAGTTGTTTCACTTCGTTCATTGCTGTCTCCTTGTGTTTAAGTTCGCCCTCATTCATTTGTCAGGACGTTATCAGTTGCAGTAAATGGTTCAGGGACCGTTTCAGCGGTTCCAGATCTTCGGCTCCCCATTCCGTATCTGCTTTGTGACCCTGGGCCGGCAAAGCTTGTAGAAATGGAGTGAGTGTTTCACACGCGCTGTGGGCCTGATTTTCCGGCAGTCCCAGTTCCCGTGATAAAAATTGATAAAGAGAATCACGCCGCCCTTTCACCCCGGTCACTTGCGCGGACGGGTTCATGGGAAAGGTGACGACACTGTATTCCATCAGTTGAATTTCCTTGAGTCGGCGGATGTTGGGATCTTTCTTATCCAGCTCTTCGCGGATGACGCGGTAGCCAATCGATAATCCCATACGCGCTCCCACTTCCATCGCCTGCTTCATGAGCGCGTGTTTTTCGCGCGCGCCCTGAACTTCGAGGTTGAGCTTGCCTTGCACGAACAAGCCGCGTGCGTCTTCACGTGCGGACACATTCCATCCGATTTGTTTTTGCGGATCGTGATGATCGAGCAGGGGAACCCGACCCTTACTGTCGTTCAACGTTTTTTTGAAGGCACCGGGATCGATGATGTCGCCGCACAGATCGATGTTTCCAAACACTGCGGCGTATCCAGAAAAACTTCCTTCCGCCTGCACGCTGTCCATTTTGAAAGGAAATGATTTGATGCCCTGTTCGGATTGGACTGGCAAATTTTGATTATTTTTCATGGGTGTGAAGATCCTTTCCGCTTCCTGCATCGCGAATGTTTAACGAGTCGCCGCCGGGAATTTCTCCATAACCGACGAGGCGACGCTTTTCATTGATGGTTAAAAAACTGGACTCATTGGCACGATTCCACAAGCTTTCCTGATCCTCTGCCAAAGCAGGGATCGAATCGCGGTCGTATTCCAGTCTCCACTCCGTTCCGTAGCGCGGTACCAGCCACTGATTCAAACCATCACGCAGTCGATTCAACACCGGGCAGACCACTTCGGTGTACAAAGCTTTGCGCGCTTCCTTGCGGTTTTGATAGGTGGCTTCCTGCAATCCCACGAGTTCGGGCGGCACATTGAACACTTGCGCGATTTGAGTTGCGCTGAGTTTGAGGCCTTCGATCCAGTCCATGTCCTTGGGCGACACGCCGAGTTCTTTCCAATCAAGATCCTGCTCCAGCAGGAGCGGTTCGCGGGCATGGCGGATGCCTTGCAATTGCTCGCGCATTTCCTCGCGCAGACGGCGAAACTGTTCATCGCTCAACCTTTGTTTGGATACCAGTGCGCCGGAGGGGACGGCTGAATTTTGCAATAGTGCCGCGTTCCAGCGGTCGCCCTGGTTCAATTTGTCAATGGCGAGCGATGCGACTTGCACGGGCGACAACCCGTACCAGTCACTGAGCGGATTAAAAAGTTTCAAATGTAAAATTTGTTTTGAGGAAAATTTCTGCTTTCTGCCGCCAACTTCGTATTCATATCCGCCGACACGGTGAACAGGGTGCGGTAAAATTTTGATGCGGTCGGGTCGTAATATATATAGCTCGTGCGGGGGTGTTGGGTTGTCACGACCTGACCCGCTGTCTACGGATTCCATATACATGTTGCCGGAAAGATAAAGATAGGAAACCGCACTTTCAAACAATTCAAAACGGCCTTGAAAGGGATTGGGTTTGCGCAACAGCTCCAGCACGGGATGATCGTGGATGCGCTCCCTGCGTCTGTCGGGAATTTTTTTGTAAACACCCCACTCGACCCCGGCACAGGCTTCGGCAATTTCTCGAATGCAGGCAAAGACCACTGTATTTCCTGAATAGCCTTCTTCTGCCAGTGCTTTGTAGTTGATGCGCGGCATGGGTGGTGTACCCAACGGAAGCATCATTGTGATGGCGCGCGTCGTCGCGCTCGCTTTGCTTTGGAACCAGGGGAAAATTTTCATGGTAATGTGTGTTAGAAATTGAATGGACGGGTGAACGCCTCACCCGCTTGCGAGTTGTAGAATTTTTATTAAAGAATTCGCCGGATGCGTGGTTGAATGCTTTGTGCGTTGGCCAGGCTGAACACCATTTCGAGTGCGTCGGGTCCATCGTCGTGATCGGCTTTGGGAAAGTATTTGAGCTGATTCAACAAGCTGATCTGGTTGCGACGAAACCGTATGAACCCGTTTTTGATATGCGGTTGCAGTTTGGAAATACGCAGGGTTTTGTCGGTGTGCGGGCGTGTGCCTTCGATGGGCAGGTACATCCCGCGTTTTGCGCCTTCTCTCAGGACATGCTCTTTGAACAGTTCCTGAAACTGGACTTCTTCGATGACCACTCTATCCATGGGGTACATTCGATACCATGCGAACAGATCTTCCATGATGCGGTCGGGATGCCGCTTCTGGATATCGGCTTCGAGGATGTCGAGAACGCCGTTCTTGCGCACGATGGCCACCACAATGGCTGAGGGATCGGCTTTACTGGAGGCCCCGCCCATCGAGGGATCGACAGCGGCGATGATTTTCTCATCGGAATCGATTTCCATTCCACCCTGCATGGACAGGGTTTCATCGTTCCAGTATTGAAACCATTCTGCATCGAACAGGCGTTCCGAGGGATGGATGGGCTCGTTCTGTTTTTCGGAATCGAAATAGGCGGGCCCATCGGCCAGTCGAATTTTCATCAAATAATAATAGGGTTCTCCTTCGGGCCAGAGTTCTTTGGCTCCCTTGAGCATTTCCTTTTTGTTTTTTTCAAAGAAGGCATCGGCGGTTTCTTCGCCATCTTTGATAAAGATGTTTTCCCAGCGTTCCCAAAGGGGCGAAGCCGACCATTGGATCACGGCCTGCCATTTTTTCCCGCGCCAGCCGGGCTGGTGCAACAGCCGTGCGAGCAGAGAGTCGTAATGGAGCAAAGTGCCGATCACGATGAAGACGGAGTAGCGTCCGCCAATTTTCATGACAGCTTTGAAAAACCAGGAGCGGTCTTTTTCCCTTTGCTCGGGTGAATCGATGTTCTCATCGTCTTCGAGATCGTCACAGATGATGAGGTCGGGTCGTCTTGCACCATGCCTTGCGCCGCGCAGGCGTTTGCGTTTCCCCCAGCATTTTATTTTCACTCCCGAGCGGGTGATGATTTGTCCGGCCTGCCAGGTGCGCCCTCTGGTGCATGCCTCGGGAAAGTCTTCCCGTAATCGTTCGTTGGCTTCCAGCTCGGCCTTGATGGATTCTAAAAATTCTTCGGCCTGTTCGGTGGTATCAGAAAGCACACCGATGAAGCGGCGCCTTTTCCCGACAATGCACCAGAGGGGCAATATCAATGTGCTGAGTGTGGACTTGGCGTTGCCGCGGGGTGCGGCTCTTACTTCGCGTGCGCCCTGCCCGGTTTGTTCGGACAAGAGGATGATGGACTGATAGGTTGCATACAACTCGCGGTGCATCGCCGACGGTTTCTCGGTCAAGTGATGCGGAAAATAGGTTTGCGCAAAATAGAAAAGATCTGTCAGAGCTTTGGCTTTGCGCTTTTCTTTTTCTTTGGCACTGGTTTTTCCGAAAGCTCCAGCGGAGGATTCGATGACGGCTCGGATGTTTGCGTATCCGTTAGCCAGTTTGCTTCCCCGTGTCGTCGCCATTTTTCCTTCGCTTTCTCTTCTATGGATTCCAGATGGCGTCCCACCACTTCCGCAGATTGTTCTTCACCTTTTTCATTCAATACGAGGACCACGCTCATCAAGGCATCGATCAGAATTTTTTCTGGATCGAGTGAGCGGGCTTGCAGAACAGTTTTGTAAACTTCAAGAATTTTTGCGGCGTACAGGCAGTGCACCCGATGTGCCTGCAAATCTTCGGGCGAACTGCGAATGATCGCGCGGATGTCTTCGCGGGCTCGATCGAGTTCTTCATGCAATCCGACCAGACCGTTATTGAAGATGGAAGTTTTCATTTTTGAATTGCCCTTCAATTGCGGTGATGGAGCCAGTATGCCTGCAGGTCGGAACCATCGTCGCCGCAGGTTTCATGGAGCTTTGGTTCTATTTTTGTGGGTGCTTCGGGTTGTGATGCTTTGACTTTTTGGCGGGTTTGCGAACTTTGCAAGAAATCAAGAAGCAGGATGCTACAGATAAAACCCAGACAGAAACTTGCCAGGCATAATAAAAACAATAGCCATTCATTCATGCATCCACCTCAAATTGGATCGTGAGTCCGTTTGAAATTTTAAAAAAATAAAAGGGGAACGCGGCTCCCACAACCACGTCCCCCTCTGAGCGATGAGACTTTTCATCTCGTCGCTTTGTTTGTTATTTTTGTATTTTGATGCCTCTGGACAATTTAAGAAGGCGGGAAGCGAGGGATTGCTCCCTCGCTCGTCCAGGTAGGCAAACGTCCACTGCGCATCGTGGACGGGTAAGATTGGTTAACGTTTGACAGGCTCGGTCGACTGTGTGGGTGCTGGCTCGGGTTGATTGGATCGGTTTCAACCGTTGCGTCGTTTCCAGCTCCTACGACTCACCGGGCTTCCTATCCTTTGGCAGGGGGATCAAGGGGATTTTTCACTAACGTATTAAAATATAAGGAAATATCGTCTTAAAAAAACAAGGTAACGACTATTTTTTTCGCGCGGGGGGAGAGACTCCTGCTGGAGATGCGATGGGATGAAAAAGAGGCATTTGTAATTTCAGGCTTTAAGCTTAAAAGACGCGGGCTTGTTGTTTTCGAGTTGATTTTTTGCAGAAGGTTTTATAGTATCCCAGCAACTCCCACCCAACATTCTGCTGTCAGGAAACCTATGAAGTGCCAAGATACACTCTGGAACAGTTGTCTCGATTACGTTAAAACCAAGGTCCATTTTGATAACTATTCCACATGGTTTGCCCCCACTCAGGCTCGGAAATGGGATTCTGAAACTCTGATCGTCGAAGTTCCCAACCATTTTTACAAGAAATGCCTCGAAGACAATTATTCTGAATTGATCCAGGCCGCTCTCAAGGAAGTCGTGGGAAAAGCGGTGGCTGTGAAATACATTCTGGAAGGCCAGTTGGAGGAAAGTCCCCGGTCTTTCGACGAAGTTTGTTCCAGCCCTGAAGTCAATGCTCCGACTTTTGAATTAAAAGAGAAAAAGAACAATTTGACGCCCTCGGTGGATGGCAAGTTCAACTTTGCTAATTTTGTGGTGGGTTCCAGCAATCAATTTGCCCATGCCGCCGCTCAAGCGGTCGCTAAAAATCCTGGCAGGGCCTACAATCCATTGTTCATATACAGTGGCGTGGGTCTGGGGAAAACCCATTTATTGCAGGCCATCGGCGGAGCGATCCTTCAGCAAAATCCGGCCGCGCGCGTTAAATATCTGACGGCTGAAGAATTCACCGTCGATTTGATCGAATCGTTGCGCAACGACCGCATGCCGGGATTTCGTTCTAAATACCGCCCACTGGATGTGTTGCTGGTAGACGATATTCAGTTCATTGCGGGCAAGGAAAGGACGCAGGAGGAGTTCTTTTTCACTTTCAATGCCCTCTATGAATCGCAAAAGCAAGTGGTGCTATCGAGCGATCGTTACCCGAAAGACATGCATGACATTGAAGAGCGCTTGCGCTCGCGATTTGAGTCGGGGTTGATCACCGACATCAAACTGCCGGATGTGGAAACCAAGGTCGCTATTCTGGAACACAAGGCAGAGTTTCATAATAAAATCGTTCCCAATGATGTCAATTTGTTCATCGCCAACAACATCAAGACGAATATCAGGGAATTGGAAGGTCTGTTGCTGAGAATCATTGCTTACGCTTCCTTCACGCACAAGGTAATTTCCCTGGAATTGGCTAAGGAGGTCTTGAAGGACTTCACTTATGATAAAAATCGCCAGTTCACCGTTCCTAAAATTCTGAAAAAGGTTGCGTCGCATTTTCACTTGAAAGTGGCCGACCTCAAATCCAGCAAACGCTCGCGGAACATATCCCTGCCGCGGCAAATTGCGATGTATCTTTCTCGGGAATACACTCCCACTTCGCTTCCAGAAATTGGCAAACAGTTTGGCGGCAAAGATCACACCACGGTTTTATACTCCTACCGACAGATTGCAAATTTAATAAAAGAAAACAATGAGATATCCCATTCCATCGAGACTATTATCAAGCAAATCGAACGGGGATAAGCTGTATATAAGTTGTAGAAAAAATGTGAATAAAACCTTGGGATTTAAGGTATAATGGGAACTGATTAATATAGTACCCATCCATACCGTTTTACTAACAGGTTTTTAAACACGATCTCTGTTAGACTATTCTTTATAATTCAATGATTTATTAATTTTCTTCACAGTATTAACAAGCTCTACTGTTTCTACTGGGTTTTATTTACTATTTTCTCAATCAAACTAACTGTTAATGGACTCTGAAAAGCAAACTCCGATTTACGATTCTGGAAATATAAAGATTCTCGAAGGACTCGAAGCTGTACGAAAACGACCTGCCATGTACATTGGTGGAACGGGGTCGAGCGGTCTGCATCATTTGGTTTTCGAGTTGGTGGATAACAGCATTGACGAATCGATTGGGGGTTATTGCGACACGATCCGTGTTGTGATTCATCTCGACAACAGTGTGACCGTTGGAGACAACGGTCGGGGTATTCCTGTTGATATGCACACTGACAGAGGTATTTCTGCGGCTGAAGTGGTGATGACCATACTTCATGCGGGTGGAAAGTTTGAGAAAAGCGCGTACCAGGTATCTGCCGGTTTGCATGGGGTGGGTGTCTCTGTTGTGAACGCTTTGTCGGAGAATTTGAGTCTCGAAATCAGACGTGAAGGCAACGTTTATGTTCAAAAATACAAAATTGGCAAGCCCCAGACTCCTCTGGAGAAGATAGGCAAGACGGACGCAACGGGGACGAAGATCACTTTCAAACCGGATGTTACGATTTTTGAAGAGTTGAACTATCGCTACGAAATTCTCGCCAACCGCTTGAGAGAATTGTCCTTTTTGAATAAAGGCGTGCGCATTGATTTAAAAGACGAGAGAGATGGCAAGCACGATGAGTTTTTCTTTGAAGGCGGCATCGTTTCTTTCATCGATCGTTTGAACAAGAATAAGAAAAGCGTGCATGAGTTTCCCCTGCATATCGAATTCAAGCGCGAAGATTGCCATCTGGATCTGGCAATGCAGTACAACGACACCTATTCCGAGGAGGTCTTCACCTACGTCAACAATGTCAACACACGCGACGGTGGAACTCATTTGACGGGATACCGGGCGGCTTTGACACGCACCATCAACAGCTATGCGACGCAGAACAACATGTTAAAAAATGCGGGCGTGACGTTGACGGGTGATGATGTGAGGGAAGGTCTGGTCGCGGTGTTGAGCATCAAGATTCCCGATCCTCAATTTGAGGGCCAAACGAAAGGGAAACTGGGCAATACGGACATTAAAGGCATCGTTGAACAGATTGTAAATGATAAGTTGGGTCAGATTTTTGAAGAAAATCCGGCCATTGCCAAAGCCATTACAGGCAAAGCCATTGCGGCCGCTCAGGCCCGCGAAGCGGCAAAAAAAGCAAAAGATCTGGTGCGCAGGAAAAATGCGCTGGAGATCAGTGCACTCCCCGGGAAACTGGCCGACTGTGCGGAAAAAGATCCCGCTTTGTCCGAACTTTATATCGTAGAGGGAGATTCCGCTGGTGGTTCGGCCAAACAGGGTCGAAATCGTTCGTTTCAAGCCATTTTGCCCATCAAAGGTAAGATCCTAAACGTTGAAAAAGCGCGTTACGACAAAATGATCGGTAATGATGAAATCAGGACTCTGATTACGGCCTTGGGAACGGGCATTGGAAAAGACTCCACGGTTGATAAAGTTCGCTACCACAAAATCATTATCATGACCGACGCTGATGTCGACGGTGCTCATATCCGAACCCTTCTTTTGACCTTCTTTTTCAGGCAAATGCCGGAATTGATCAAACGCGGATACCTGTACATTGCGCAACCTCCTTTATACAAAGTAAAAAAAGGAAAAAGCGAAGAATATATCAAAAATGAAAAAGGGCTTTTCACTTATCTGATCGAAAAATGTGCTGAAAATATGGAAGTCAGCCATTCTGGAAGTGAAGAGGTTTTTAAAGAAAAATCATTGGTGGATGTGATCAATAATCTGATCCGTTTCCAGGAATGTTTTGAGCAGGTGGTTAAAAACAACATCCCCGCGCCTTTATTGAACAGTTTGATAAAAGTGCGCATGGAACGCCGTGATTTTGAATCTCTTGATGGCGTGCTTTCCGCAGTGGTCAAAATAGTGGATGGTCAGTTGGAAGACAAAAATCGGGAGAAATACCAGTTCAACCAAGGGGGTCTGAACCTTCCCATCGAATTCGTTGGTTTCAAAAGAGAAGAATTGGTCGAGCAACCCGAATTGAAGAGCTATGGCATTGAATTGGAAGCCGACAGCTTGAATGCTAAAACCAGCCACGGTGAAAAAAACATCAGTCTCAATCTGGAAATCAAAGATTTCTCTATCAAGATAGAATTCAGCGAAGAAAATCAGCTTTACAAATTTTTTATCACAGGAATGACGCAGGGTCGGGAGTTTGATATCAAAATCAATGTTGGATTTTTTGAATCCGTCATCATGCAAAAAATTCATGAAATGTACAAACCCGTCGCCCTCATGGATCACCCTCCATTTGTGTTGACAAATAATGGCGAGACTCTGCGTTTGAACAGCAAGCGCGAGTTGTTGAACGCTATTCTGGAAAGTTCCAAAAAAGGTTTGTACATCCAGCGTTATAAAGGTTTGGGAGAAATGAACCCGGAACAACTCTGGGAGACCACGATGAATCCGGAAAAAAGGATTCTTCTGCAAGTACAAGCCAACGATCAGGTAGCATCCGAGGTTTTGTTCACGACTTTGATGGGAGAAGATGTCGAGCCGAGACGAAATTTCATTCAAAATCACGCTTTGGACGCAAAAAATATCGACATTTAATGGTGAGTCACTCCTGTTGAGTGTCTCCGGTGTATCTATAAATTTGCAAACAGGCATAAAGAACCAGCAATCGTTTTAATTAAAGCCATAATACCCCCGTCGGCTCGCCGAACGGAGGGAAGGATAAAGAATGTCATCAGCGATAGAGCCAGTTAATATTGATGAGGAGATGAAAACCTCCTATCTCGACTACGCCATGAGCGTGATCATCGGCAGAGCCCTGCCCGATGTGAGAGATGGATTGAAGCCCGTTCATCGGCGCGTATTATTCGCCATGCACGAAGTGAGCAATGTCTTCAATAAACCCTACAAAAAATCCGCCCGCATCGTGGGTGACGTGATCGGTAAATATCATCCGCACGGAGACACGGCTGTGTACGACACCATCGTGCGATTGGCTCAGGATTTTTCACAACGATATCCTATCGTTGATGGACAGGGAAACTTTGGTTCGATCGACGGCGACTCTGCCGCCGCCATGCGATACACCGAAATACGCATGGCCGAAATCACCCAGGAACTCTTGCGCGATCTGGAAAAAGACACCGTTCGCTGGTCCACCAACTACGACGAATCTCTTGAAGAACCTGTTGTCCTGCCAGCGGTATTCCCACAATTGCTGGTCAATGGCTCTTCCGGTATCGCCGTCGGTATGGCGACCAATATCCCGCCGCACAATCTGGCTGAAATACTGACCGCCGCCATTCACGTGATCGACAACCCCGATTGCAGTATCGAAGATTTGATCGATATCGTTCCCGGCCCGGATTTCCCGACGCGAGGCATCATCTACGGTTCCAGCGGCATCCGCTCGGCTTATCGAACCGGACGCGGGATCATCAAAATTCGCGGTCGAGTAGAAATTGAAACGTTCAAAAATGGCGAGCGTGAACGCCTCATCATCCGCGAATTGCCTTATCAGGTGAACAAGGCGCGCATGGTCGAAAAAATTGCGGCATTGGTGCGCGAGAAAAAACTCGAAGGCATTTCCGATTTGCGTGACGAGTCCGATCGCGAAGGCGTGCGCGTGGTCCTGGAATTGAAAAAAGGGACCATGTCTGAAGTCGTCATCAATACCCTTTATAAAAACACCCAATTGCAGGAGACCTTTGGCGTCATCCTGCTCGCACTCGTCAATCAGCAACCGCAAGTACTGAATCTCAAAGAAATCCTGCACACCTTCATCCTGTTCCGCAAAGAAGTCATTACCCTGCGCACGGAGTTTGATTTAAGAAAAGCCCGCGAAAAGGAACACATCTTTGAAGGTCTGAAAGTCGCCATCGACAATATGGACGCGGTGGTGAAGCTGATCCGTGAGTCTGAGAATCCCAACGCCGCCAAAGAAGGTTTGATGGAAAACTTTCAGCTCTCTGAAATTCAAGCCAAAGCGATTCTCGAAATGCGTCTGCAAAGACTCACCGGACTCGAACGGCAAAAAATTCTCGACGAGTTGGCGGTGATTGTCGAAAAAATCAAAGAGTGTGAAAATATTCTCGCTCATGACGAAGTCAAGCTGGGGATCATCCGCGACGAGTTCAAAGCTATCAAGGAAAAATACGGCGACGAACGGCGCACAGAAATTGTTGAAGGCGATCTCGAAGACATTGATATCGAGGACATGATCGCTGAAGAAGATGTGGTGGTCAGCTATTCCCGTAGTGGCTACATCAAGCGTCAGAACATGGACAATTACAAATCGCAGAGACGCGGCGGCAAAGGCATCAAAGGCATGGATCTGCGTGACGAAGATGTGGTTGAAAAATTATTCGTCGCCTCGACACACAGTTACCTGCTCATATTCACCAACATTGGCAAAGTGCACTGGCTGAAGGTATTTCATATTCCCGAAGTCACCCGCATTTCCAAAGGCAAGGCCATTGCCAACTTGTTGAACCTGCAACCCAACGAGAGCATCGCAAGCATTCTCGATGTACGCGTTTTTCGCGAAGATCAATTTGTTGTCTCCGTTACCGAACGCGGCTTCGTCAAGAAAACCCCGCTCATGGCCTATAGCAAACCACGGCAAGGCGGCATCATCGGATTGACGATTGAAGAAGACGATCGCGTCATTGCCGCAGAACTCTGTGAGAGTGGTCGCGACATTCTATTAGCCACCCGCAACGGCAGTTCAATCCGTTTTTCAGAAGCAGAAGCACGATCGATGGGGCGTACCGCACGCGGTGTGCGCGGCATCCGGCTCAAAGGTGACGACAAGGTCGTTGGCGCGGAAGTGGTCGAGCCTGGCAACGAATTGTTGACCGTGACCGAAAACGGTTATGGAAAACGCACCTCTCTGGAAGAGTATAGGGTTCAAGGTCGTGGCGGTTCGGGCATCATCACCATCAAATGCAATGATAAGATAGGTTCCGTAGTGGCCGTTCATCAAGTGACCGAAAACGATCAGTTGCTTGCCATCACCACAATGGGCAACATCGTGCGGATGAATGTTAAAGAAATTTCCATCATTGGAAGAAACACACAAGGTGTGCGACTGGTAGCACTGAACGAAGGCAACCGGTTGGTCAGTGTAGAAAAGCTCGTTGAAAGTGATGACAGTGATAGTGATGTGGTCGAAGGAGAAGTTGAAGAGGGAGAAGTTGAAGAAGTAGAAAATGAAGCGGGAAATGAAACCGTTGAAAATGAATGATTGATTGAACCCGGTATTATGGATATCCCCCTTCGCGCTCGTTTTCAGATGCCCACACGCATCTTCCTGTGCCTGATAGCCTTATTGTTCACCCTCTCCTGTCTGGAAGATCCAGCAGAAGAGTTGATCCAAAAAGCCAACCAGGAATGGATCAAAGGTCAAAACAGCTCCTCTGTAGAATTATTCAAATCCGTTTTAAAACTCAAAGAATCTGGACATTTTGTTGAAGAAGCCTTGTTTCGACTGGGTGAGATTCATCATTTGAGTCTGGACGATGACGGCAAAGCCATCGGCTACTTCAAGGAATTGATCGATCTGAATCCCAAAGGCGAATTCGCTATGGAAGCGCAGAGATCCATTGCCGATCTGCTGGAATACGATTTCAAAGACTACGAGCAGGCGATCATTGAAAACCAGCGTTTGATCAACAGTTATAATAATCTCAATAAAAAAGCCGAGCGTCAGTTTCGTATCGCATCGATTTATTATAAAATGCAAAATTACGAGCAGGCTCTCTCAGAACACGAAGCCCTGCTGGAAGAATATCCGTCGAGTCCTTCGAGTGATGAATCGGATTTCAAAATTCTTGAGATTTTATACAGTCTGGGTCGTTGTTCCGAAGTGGAAGATCGCTACAACCAGATTCTGAATAAAAATCCTGACAGTAAATTCAAACCCGAAATGGAATTTGTGCTTGCCTCCTGCATCGAAGAAAAAGGCAATTTGCCAAAGGCTCTTGAAAAATTCAAGGCACTTGAAGAAATTTATCCCTATCCATCTCTGATCAAAATAAAAGTGGATGGACTTATAAAAAGAATCAAAAAGAAAAAATAATGCTCGATATCAAACTCATACGCGAAGAAACCGACTCGGTCAATCATGCTTTATCTCGGAGAAATGCAGACTTTTCCGGTGATCTTGAAAAATTAAACGCATTGGACAGCGAGCGTAGAAATTCCCTGCAAAATTCAGAAAATCTAAAAAGTAGAAAAAATAAACTGTCCGCTGATGTCGGTCGATTGAAACGAGAAGGTGCCAATGCGGACAGTGAGATGGCAGAAGTCAAATCCATCAATCAAGAAATTGGCGAATGGGACGAAAAGACTTCCGACTGTGAAAACCAGATCAGGGACCTGCTTTTAAACATTCCCAATTTACCCGACCCCGCCATCCCCGATGGTCGCGACGAGTCCAGCAACCAGGAATTGCGCGTCATTGGCGAACGTCCCGAGTTTGATTTCGAACCTAAAAACCATGTCGAATTGGCTGAAGGACTGGGTTTGCTCGATTTGAAACGTGCCGCAAAAATATCCGGCGCACGTTTCGCAGTTTATAAAAATGACGGAGCCCGTCTGCTACGCGCACTCATCAACTTCATGCTCGATGTACAGACCGAAGAAAACGGTTATCAGGAACTGTACCCGCCTTTCCTTGTCAACAAAGAAAGCATGACTGCAACCGGACAATTGCCAAAGTTTGAAGAAGACCTTTTCGTCATGCGCGACGATTCCCTGTATCTTATCCCGACCGCCGAAGTGCCGGTTACAAATTATCACCGCAACGAAATGCTGGCAGAGGATGAACTGCCCATCAAATACACGGCCTACACCCCCTGCTTCCGACGCGAAGCCGGGTCTTACGGTAAAGACACCCAGGGCCTGATACGCCAGCACCAATTTGACAAAGTGGAATTGGTCAAATTCGTTGCTCCCGAACAGTCGGATGCGGAACTCGAATTGCTGGTAGCTGATGCCGAATCGATTTTGCAAAAGCTCGGACTGCATTACCGCGTCGTCGTGCTGTGTGCCGGTGATATGGGATTCTCCGCCCGCAAAACCTACGATCTCGAAGTGTGGCTCCCCGCACAGGGATGTTTCAGGGAAATATCGTCCTGTAGCAATTTTGGTGACTATCAGGCCCGACGTGGAAACATCCGTTTCAAACGCAAGACCGGCAAGCCCGAATGGGTGCATACCCTCAATGGCTCCGGCCTCGCCGCCGGACGACTCTTCGTCGCCCTGCTCGAAAACTATCAATGCGCCGACGGTAGCATCACCATCCCCCCGGCCCTGCGTCCCTATTTGAAAGAACGCGAAGCCCTACAGCAATAATATTTTAAAAAGCACCGCGTTGTATTTGTATTTCTTTTCTATTCCGCATTATTTCTATATATAAATCAATCACTTGATGTTTTTTTAGAGTCCTGCACACCTTCAGGCATCCCTCCCGGGTCTTGTTTCCGCATATTTCCCCAAAAAAAGCACCCTGTCGCTGAAAAAAGCATCCCAAACAATCATAAGTTATTGTTTTTTTAAGGCTTTTTGGTATAATGCGAGCATTCAAAGCCTGTCTCCTTGTTTTTTTGTTTTTGGGGAGTGCCTTATTTTCTAAATTCCCTTTTTTAAGGAAACCCGACGGATGAAAAAAGATCAAATAGCCATCTACCTGAACGAACATCCTGAATTTTTCAACGAATTCCCCGAGCTTTTGCATAAAATCAAAGGCATTGATGAGTCCGATCTGCCCATCGAGCCGCTCAACACCCTGAGCATTGCTGATCGCATCATCAAACGTGTCCACGACGATAAGGCCCATCTGAAAAGCAAGTTGGAATGGCTTGTTGAAGTTGCCGAGACCAACGAGAAAATCCACGGCCATTTGTATGAAATCGAGAGGTCCATCCTCACCACCGTCAATCTGGAGCAAATGGTGGAGCAATTGAAGTCAGAGATCACCAGCCGTTTCGATATCGCACTGGTACGGATCTGTCTGGCCGACGGTGCCGACCATTTCATGGAATACAAATTGAAGGAAAGTTACCCTAACGGCATCAATGGCACCCTGCGTTTTGTGTGTCGAAACGTAGTGGAAAACATTTTCTGTAAAGACAAACGACCGATTCTACGCAGTGAAGTGATGGGCGATTCCAAACTCTTCGACAGCCCCGGCGATCGTTTGATGATTCAGTCCGAAGCACTCATTCCCATCATTGTACGTGGAGACGTAGTCGGGTTGATCGGTTTGGGAAGCGCGCGCAAAACTCATTTTCATGAAGGTCTGCGCACCGACTACCTGGAGCGCATGGCCGAGAAGATCGGCATCGCCATTGGCAATATATTACTTATAGAACGTTTGCGAAAACAACCGGTTACAGACAGACAAACCGGTGTGTATAATTCCTCCATGCTGGAACCTTCCCTGAAAAAAGAATTTGCACGGGCCAAGGAAAGCAAACTGCCGCTGTCCTGCCTGAAAATTCATATTGATTACTTCCTCAGCCTGCTGGAAAGTTTTGGCGAAGAGATGGGAGAAAAAATATTACAGGATTTTTCAAAAATACTTACCGAGGTGTGTGGCAATTATGCTAGTATTTTTCGTATAGAGATAGGCGAATTCATAGTTTTATTGCCCAACGCCGATGGTATTTCTGCCCGAAGATTTGCAGATAAAATACGTTCTGCACTTGGGCCTCTGCGCTACCCGCATTTGAAGGGCTACGAATACCCCACCATCAGCGTGGGTATTTCGGTTTATCCCGGTGAAGGCGTGGCCACATCCAGCGATCTGATTCAGCTCGCTGGCAGAGGACTCGCGTCGGCATTGGAAGAAGGGGGAAATCGTTTGATTCTAGCCGCCACAGGTTGATCCAGTCCGGATGCTGTGACCGACGGGCATGTGTAGCAATGATCCGGACATGTTCGCATACGGCGTAGGCAAGGGTCCAGTCCTGGCTTATCGCAGACCTATTATAAAATCACTGCGGATTGACCGCCAGGCGTTGCCTGCTTAATCGAGGTATTTTTGTAATTATGTTACGTAAAGCAGGCTATGGCGACGCCGCCTCCATCCAGAATTTGATTCGACTCTACTCCGAAACCGGGAAGATGTTGTACCGCCCTTTGGAGGAAATCGAAAAGCATATCGGATCCTTCATCGTGTATGAATCAGAGGGTGAGATCGTCGGTGCCTGTAGTTTGAAATCCGATGGCGACCGAAGCATCGAAATACGCTCTCTTGCAGTAGACCCGCGCTATTATCGACGCGGGATTGGCACCGCCCTGGTGCTGGAAGCCATCGAACAAGCCGAGTCTGGCTGTAGCCGCGAACGCGGTGAAGAACAACTGTTTGTATTCACCTACGTCGTTTCACTTTTTCAGAAACTCGGTTTTCAGATCGTAGAGAAATCAACACTCCCTGCGAAAGTATGGAACGATTGCAAGTATTGCCTGCATAGCGACAAATGTGATGAAACAGCGATGGTGCGCCCGCTCATCCGACAATACATACCGGCGATGAGTTATGTCGTCAGCCCTGCAATTGTTGCCGAAGCCATTTGATCCGGCGTTTGCAGTCCATCATTCCCTTTTAGATTTCCCTGAATTTACGGCAGTTATTTCAAATCGTTCCGTAGCGTTGGATTTTTGATTAGTTTGTGCTAGCCTGAGAGTGTGGTATCCCGGTTACAAATCGAAAAAAGGGGGCATTCATGTTGATCGATGGAATGTTTAACGCGCTTTCGGGTATGAACGCGGCGACCAAACGCCTGCAAAACAGTGCCAATAATCTGGCCAATGTTCAAACCAACGGATTCAAGAAAAGTGACGTTGTCAGTGCCTCTCTTAAATCCGGCGGGACCAACGTAACCGCTATCAGTCGTTCCAACACACCCGGCTCATTGATCCCCACTTCCAACCCGCTCGATCTTGCCATCAATGGCAATGGATTCTTCCAGGTCCAGTCCAGTGGCGGTGGAACCAGCTTCACCCGATCCGGCGGTTTCAAAGTCGGGTCCGACGGTCGATTGAGCAACGCGAATGGCGAACCCCTTGTTCCTGAAATCAACGTTCCCGGAGGAGCCACACAAATCAGCGTCGATTCACAGGGTCAGGTCAGTGCCAATGTCGGTGGCAACAACGAGGTACTGGGTCAAATTCAACTGGCCAATTTCAACAACCCCTCAGGACTCAGCGCACAGGGCGGTAACAACTTTGGAGAATCTTCAGCTTCCGGTGGCCCCGTGGCAGGAGCTCCTGGTGATGGCGGATTCGGTAGCATCGTTTCAGGATTTCTGGAATCCTCCAACGTCGATATTGCAGAAGAAATGGTGAGCCAAATGGTTTCAAAAGCCGCTTTCAAAGCCAATGTCAACGTCATCCGCGCCAGTGACGAAATGATCGGTGCCCTCCTCGATATCAAAGCCTGAAACAAATCTTATCGCGCCGGGTGTGCATTTGACTGGCGTTTTCCTGCCCTTTGCGTTAAAACCTAGACACATATAAATTTTTAGTTTCGCATTTTATCACTCCCTGTTTTATGAGCCTGATCGACAAAAATAACCTCAGTTACCTGACCGAGGTGGAGCAGTATTTTCTCAACCTCAAAGGAGCGGGACTTTCCCTCTCTGGCGTCGATTACGATTTGATATCGAAATGGGAAGCGCGCGGTATTCCAGCCCGGCAACTGTGTCATGCCATATCCGCAAGCGTCGCCGAGTTTCGGCACAAGCACGGGGCTTCCTCCGTCCACGGACTTTCACTGGGGCGAATCGAACGATTCATCGAAGATGAGATTGAGGGATCGACACGATGAGCGTGATTCAGGCAGATCAGACCTGCGAGCAGTGTCACGGCACCGGTGTTTTCCTGTCCAATGTGAAAGATCATCTGCGATCCAGAATATGCGATTGTTATCGATGTGAGATTTGCGGCAACAGCGGTAAGATTTTTCATGAAGACGATAAGGGCCGTTCGTTCATGGCAGAGTGCGAATGCCAGATTCTGCGCAGGCGCGCGCATTTGCTCACAGAATCCGGTTTGCCAGGAAAATACATCCGCGCCACACTGGAAACCTATCAGCCCATGAACAATTCGCAGAAAGTGGCTTTGTCACGAGCGAATGATTTTCTGGCAGATTTTGGCAAACGCCGGGCTGATTTTCTTGGAAGCCTCGTTTTTATGGGCAATCCGGGAACCGGAAAAACTCATCTCTGCGTCGGCATCGTCAAACATCTGGTGATGAAGTTTGGCATCCCTTGCAAATTCGTGGATTTCTTTCAACTGCTTTCCGACATCCGTCAGGGTTATTCCGAAGAGAAAGCAGAAAAGACGATCCTGGAACCGTTCATCGAATCACGCGTCCTGGTCATCGACGAACTGGGCAAAGGAAAAAAAGGAGAGTGGGCTTTGGATATGCTCGATCAGTTGATTTCCGGCCGTTACAACGCCGGCAACAAAGTCACCCTTTGCACGACGAATTACAAGAATGCCCTGCCGAAACGCAAGAAAACCAAGACCGAAGGTTTTGTAAACACCACAGACGTTGAGTATCTGAAGTCCTATGAAAAAGAGACCCTTTCAGACGTGGTGGGAGAACGGATTTATTCACGTTTGAGCGAGAACTCGCAGTTTCTGGAACTCGAAGGCGAGGATTATCGAAAAATCATGAAAGGCCGCACCTCCTCCCGCTAAATAAAATTATATGATGATTTATGGGGTCAAATCTTGAATTCATATAAATTTTTTTAGAAACGGTGAGTTTTAAAGGAAGGGTCTGTTGAATAGTTCTATTCACTGCAGGCTTGGCCTGCCCCCGGCTGCTCGCCGGCTGCCCTATAGGTAAACCTGATCTTTGAACAAGCGGGCGTATTCCGAATCCCTTTCGATCAATTCCTGATGACTGCCGCTCTCAACCAACACTCCGCCTTTCAACACCAGAATGCGCGTGCATCCCTCCAGCGTGGAAAGGCGATGAGCGATGATGAGCGTGGTACGGCCTTTCATGAGCGTGTCCAAAGCAACTTTTATCTTTGCTTCGGTTTGAGTGTCTACCGAGGCGGTGGCTTCGTCGAGAATGATGATGGGTGGGTCTTTCAAGAATACCCGTGCAATGGCGATGCGATGTTTTTCGCCACCAGACAGTTTGATGCCGCGCTCGCCGACCTGCGTGTCATAGCCGTATGGCAGTTTTTTTATGAAATCGTCTGCGCCCGCGGCGATTGCTGAGCGTTCGACGGCTTCGCGAGTGGCTTCAATGTTTCCGTATAAAATATTTTCAGCGATGGTTCCATTGAACAAAAAGGGATCCTGCGAAACCAGTCCCACTTGCTCCCTCAGGTACGAAAGTTTTATATCTTTTACAGAATGTTCGTCGAGCATGACCTGTCCGGTGCTGGCATCGTAAAAGCGCAGGAGTAATTTGATGAGGGTGGATTTCCCGCTCCCCGTATGGCCCGCGAGCGCGATCTGTTCGCCCGGTTGTATGTCGAAAGAAACATTCTTCAGCACAGAAACTTCGGGGATGTACGAAAAGGAAACGTCTTTAAAAATGATTCGGCCCTGTGCATTGGTGGATGGAAGATAGGCGTCCGGCGCGTTTTTTACTTGCGGTTTCTGGTCAATGATGTCGAACAGGCGTTCGCTGGAAGCGAGTGCGTGTTGCAACATGTGGTTGACAGAATGCAGTTGGTTGATGGGGGTATAAAACAATGCCAGATAGCCGATGAAGGCAACGAGCGTTCCGACGGTGATGGTTCCCACCTGCACGAGATCGATGCCGTACCACAAAATAAAGACCGTGCCGAGTGATCCTAGAAACATCATGGAAGGCGAGTAATAGGACCACAGGCGCATAACCTCCAGTGTACCGTTGCAGTAATCGCGACTGCGCTCTTCAAAGCGTTCGATCTCATATTCCTGTCGATTGAAGGAAAAAGTTTCGCGGATGCCGGACAAGGTGTCTTGCAGGATGGAGTTCATCCTGCCGGCAGATTTGCGCACGACATGGTATTGCGAATGCGCGCGCCGGGTGTATTTCCAGGCTCCGTATACGAGGAGGGGAATCGGCAACAGGGCCAGGAGTGCGAGTTTCCAGTGCATGGCAAACAGTATGATGGTGATGCCGACGAGGGTTAACACTGCGGTCAGTGCCTGCTCGACGCCGTCGATGAAAATGCGCTCGACATAATTCACGTCGTCGTTGACGCGCGACATCAACTCCCCGGTAGAGCGATTTTCAAAAAAGTTCAGTGACAGTCCCTGCAATGCGCGGTAGACCTGCGACCGCATGTCGAAGACGATTTTCTGTTCGACCTCATTGTTCAGTAAAATTCTGCGATGGTTGGAATAGTGGCGTGCAAAATAGGCGACGACCAATGCGACGATGAGCCAGTGAACTCTGTTTGTGACCTCGCCATCGACCAATCGATCGACCACGAGTTTGATGAGCCAGGGCGGGACCATGTCGAGCAGAGTGGTCAACACGGCAAGGCCAAGGGTGATGCTGACTGGGCCACTGTAGGGCTTGAGATAACTGAGAACGCGCAACAGGGTTTTCATAGAATTTAAAATAGAAAATTGACCGTGTCGCCACAGTCAATAAATGTTATTTTCAAAAGTATCGAAGGCTTTCAGATTCAAACTTTACATTATACAAGGATGGCATCTATGGAATACAAAAATCTTGGCAACAGCGGTTTGCAGGTCTCCGTTCTGGGCTTCGGTGCCTGGGGTGTCGGCGGTGCGCCGTTTTGGAGCAATGAAGGCGATGAAGTATCGAGCCGGGCCATGCTCAAGGCCTATGAACTGGGAATCAATTTTTTTGACACGGCTCCGGTTTACGGTTTTGGACACTCAGAGGAATTGATCGGCAAGACCCTCAAGCCGTTTCGCGATAAAATCATCTACGCGACCAAATGCGGACTGGTGTGGGACAAAGAAGAGCTGGGTGCGATCAAGCATCTTGCTTCAAAGGATTCCATACTGGCGGAAGTGGAACGCAGTTTACAACGTTTGCAAACGGACTGGATCGACCTGTATCAGGTGCATTGGCCGGACGATGAAACGTCTCAGCAGGAAACCATGGAAGCCCTGCAGAAGCTCAAGGCATCGGGCAAGATACGGCACATCGGCGTCAGCAATTACTCGGTGGCGCAGATGACCGAGATCATGAAATTCGGCGATATTCTGTCTTTGCAACCGGACTACAGCCTGCTCAATCGAAAGATCGAAAAAGAGATCGTCCCTTATTGTCTGAAACACAACATCGGCATCGTTGCTTACAGTCCATTGGCGTCTGGCGTGCTCACTGGTAAATATAATAAGAACACGCAATTTAAAGATTGGCGCGGCAAAGGCATCATAGGAACCTTCAAGGGCGAGGGTTATTACAAGAATATCGACAAGGTGGAACAGCTCAAGAAAGTTGCCAAACGATTGGGCAAAACCTGCACGCAAATGGCGATCAACTGGATCGTCAACCAGCCCGCAATGGCGACCGCCCTGCTCGGATTCAAAAACGAATCGCAAGTGGAAGAAAACCTGAGTGCGTTGGATTGGAAGATGGATCCGATCCATGCCCATGAAATCGATTTGATTTTTAAAAATGAGTGATCGGCAAATTTCAAACAATCCAAGTGACAGCCCGCTCAGGACAAGGCTCTGCGGCAGTACTTTGGTCGTGGATCTGCCCGCAGAGTGGCCGGTGTTGAGCTGGGCCCCTTTCAATGGTGGAGATGGGACGACCTCCTGCATCTTCAACCATCAGGTCACCCGCGCGCGGGAAATCAAAATGCCGGAAATGTTTTTCGATCTGATCGAAGAACACAAACTTCCAAAAGACGCAGTGGGTCTGCTGACCGGAGCCGAGGTGAAAGAGTACTGCGAATTTTTCATTGGCGATGGACAGCTGTGGGTCCACGCGTTGGTCACCGTGGGAATCGAAAACGCCCGCTCACCGGGCGACCTTGCGGATAGCCCGGAGGACTGGAAGATGGATCCGTCCGATCAACGGGACAATCATGGCGAGTCGAATGCAGATGCGGGTAGTTCTTTGCATAGCGGGCTTGGCCCGCTGGGAACCGTAAACCTCATTGTTGCGAGCAACGCCCTGCCCCATCTGAGTGGTCGTGCCGAAGCCCTGCACCTTTCCGCACTGGCGAAAGCCACAGCGTTTTTTGATTTGGGAGTTGTGAGCGTGAAGAGCGGCAAACCGTCACCGGGAACCGGGACTGATTGCATCGTCATCGCCAGCAGTGGCGAGGTCGACGAAAATTATTGCGGCATGCACACGCGCCTGGGCGAATGGATCGGCAAAGCCGTCTACCAATGCACCCACTTGGCCCTGGCCGACTGGTTCGCAAGGAATAAAGGGAATGTTGGATGATTCTGAGGGGTGTGGGTTGATTGGGTAATTTTGATGCGCTTGGTATGAAGAAGGCGTAATATCGGGTTGATTTTCAGCAACCCAATCCCTCTTCCTGCCCGGGAATTTCAGTCGGCTGGTTTTTAGAAATAATCTGGAACAATGGTCATGACCTTATTTATTGTTAAAGTAATTGCGGCGGCAATGATAATCAGTTTTTGCTCTTGGCTCTCTGGTAAAAGACCTGAGCTCGCTGGTTTCTTATTAGCCTTGCCTATAGCGAGTTTGATTGCACTTGCATTTTCGTACAGCGAGCATAAAAACCCTCAAGCAACGATAGTTTTTGCGAAAAGTATTTTTGTAGCCGTTCCCGTTACTTTGTTATTTTTTATTCCGTTTTTATTTTATGAAAAGTTACATATTTCATTCTGGCAAGCCTATGCGATTGGATTGGGAATGCTTGTAATGGGTTACTTTTTGCACAAAACTATTTTGACCTTAATTTAATTGGATTTTTTCTCATTTTTTCAAGGTAGGAATAGTAATCAATTTTTTTAAGACAATGTATTTTCTTAAAAAACTTACCACCAGTCGGTGTGGTTTTTGAGCAAGTGGCGAATGGTGTCGGTGGGGATGACGGGGCCTTTGTTCATTCCGGGGCAGAAGGCACTGGTGAGTTCCCAGTTGTTTTTCGTTTCCATGACTTCGGGCCTTACGGATTGGTTTGCCAGAAATGGATGACCTTTTAGCGTGAGCTAGAGATAATCTTTATTCTGATGCAAAATGTCCTCGTTGTATCTAAACACGTCATCCTACGGATTTAAGAATTGTCCTTTTTGGGAATTTCAAATGGCGTAATAAAACTGAATCCCATAGGGACAGGTTTTTTAGAACATTTTTCTTTAGTTTCTTCAAAACCACTTCTCAGTTCAATTGGAAAATCGTTCAAGGCAGAGTCGTCGCCGTTAGCGTAGTCCTCTAGTTGTGACATCAAAAGTTTAATAAAATCAAAATTCTCCCAATTTGAGATTGCGTCAAAAATTTCATTTTTGGAATTCTTCCAAATTTTCAATGCCTCATCTCCGTGCTGAAGGAAAAATAGCCCGATTGTCAAGAAAAGAGCTTTTTGATTGTATGTGTTTAAATTTTTCATGAGCAAGTCTAAAAAAGATGGTAAACGTTCTTTTTTATTAGTCGCTATTATGAAAAAAATATGAGCTACCCACTCAATTTCATTAAAAAATTCTGTCGGCTGATCTGCAATTTTTGAGAATAGTAAATTTTCTTGAGTAGAGAATCCACATTTAAGGCTGATTTCATACATACTTCTTAAGTTGCTGTCGCTGTATATTTCTTTGATGGTACTTTTTAGCCAAGAAAAGGCTTTTAGTTCATCACCTTCTAGGCACAACTGGTGATAGATTAAGAATTGAAACCTTTCAGCTTTAATGGATTTCAATAAGTTTAGATTTGTTTCCCTAAGTACAAATTTTAAGATGTTGAACTTTATAAGCTCGAGAGTAGCTTTATTGTCTTGATCCCAGCTTTTCCCTTCATTCCACATGCCTATATGTGCCCAAGTGTATGTGAACATTATTAAACCGAGGATTGTTATTTCTGTTCTCGAGTGCTCTGTTTTATCTAACAATTTGCCGAAAGTATCTCTTCCTTGAAGGTAACGTAAAAAAGTATTTAAATGAGAAATTCCGTATTTGTCAGAATGATTTCCGATTTTAATAGAGGCAACTGCTTTGAGGGCGCAGGTGATTTTTTCGGCCTGCGCTATATTGTCGGGCAGGCAATCGCAGAGTTCGCGTATTTTTTCCTTGACCGATTCGTCTTGAATGGGAGGAGGCAATTCGTCGAAATTTCTTTTGAAAGCATGGAACAAGTGGCTATAAACCCGACCAGACTCGGGACCTTCTACGAGAAGGTCGTTCCATAATTCTTGAGGGGATTTCCAGATTTTAATGAATTCCACTACGATGGGTAGGACTCCCTCGACATTATTTTTAGCTTCTATGGACACACGCCATAATGGTTCTGCCATTTCGTATTTTGTGAAGCGGCCGTATTTATTTGAATTGAGGATTCCCAATTCCTGCATTTTTTTCAATTGACTGCTGATTGATTGCGTTGTGGTGAGAGTATTTTTTGAAATTTCCTTAACCGTTTGAGGTTTGCCGTCCCCTTTTTCGCAAAGAACTTCTATGATTCTTTTTTGCAGAGGCGACAGTCGTACCATTTGCTCTTGGTAATAGGGGGTGAGACAGTTTTCTACCAGTTGCATGAAAGCCCCTGTCAATTCTTCCATTTTTTCACGATTCAGAAATTGAGCGAGCAATAAAATCAAACGAGGATTGCCGCTGGTCAATTGGCAGACAACGGCTGTACGGGATCTTCCCAAGGGAGAATCGAGAAAGTTTTCCAAATCCAAATCATTATTGATTTCCGCTAAAATTTTCAACAGTTCGAGTGTTTCCGAATCATCAAAAGGTTCCAGATAATTTCTTTCAAAAAATCCGTAAAAAGGAAAGTTTCTCGATTCTATGGGTTCAAACAACTTCTGGGCACTGCACAACAATGAAATTTTTCGTGATGTTTGAAGAAAGGCTCTCAACTTGCTTTGCCCTTTTTCCTCAAGTCCGTCAAAAATATCCCCCAAATTTTCCATGAGTATCACAAGCATGCCTTCACCAACAGCGGAGTTGATAACGTCTTCTGCTGTGGAATCCATCGAGTCATCAGGATTTTCATGAATGGCAATGACCGTTTGTTTGAGCCCTTCGATTTTTGGGAGCTTTTGTTTGGTCCGAAAATCATCGATAGCATTCAGGATTCGTCTTAAAAAATCCAGATAACTGTGTACATGCTCTTCCTCTTTTAGGCGAGCTATGGTGAGGCAATCTTTCAAAGACTTGTCTTCCGTCAGAGCCAAGTACACATGACTCATCAGGTGAGTTTTCCCATAACCGCGAGGGGCAATCACCAATTGCTGTGGAGGAGCGGTTTGGTTGATTGCGGCGTGCCGGATATTTTCTACGATGAGGTCAGTTTCCTTGCGTCGTCTCACCCAGAGTTTTTTTAAATTTTCATCGGACATATTTCCCGGATTGAAGGCAGAAATTTTGCCTGCTAAATCAATCATAAAGATTCCCCCTTCGTTTTGACCACCAACGTTGAAGTATTTGCGATACAAACAGGTATTTCCCGTCCGAATTTTCTATGTAACCGTCTTTTTCCAGACGATCCAGAATTGTCTTAACAGCTTCAGGTTTTCGTTCAAGTCGTTGAACAAATTCCTTTGGTTTGAGCGCATTCCCTTCAGCCAATAAATCAAGAATACGTTTGGCGAGATTGTCCTCGCGACCAAAATACCTTCCCATGCGATTGTCTAGATCAAAAAGCTCAAAGGGATCGCGTTTGGCGTCTTGAGCGATGCGGTCGCAAAAGTCTTCCATAGGTTCGTTGTTTTGCTGGAGGTCAAAACAGGATATGAGTTTTTGAATATAAAACGGATTGTACTCAGCTACTCTTGCTAAATCTTCAGCTTGATTTATGTTTAAACCTTTTCCGTTCAATAGGCCTTTTGCCAAATAAAGACCATCTTCCGGCTCAAGGGTTGTCAGAAACATTTTTTCCAGATCATTCGGTGGATTGCGCCAGCCCGTTTTTTCCAATTCGTCGATGATCCAATGCAGACCAATCGAACCCGTTAGAACAAATTTAATCTTTGGATAAACTTGTCTTGAAGAACGCAAGGTATCTAAAATCTGTGTGGCCATTTCCGGTTGATCTTTTGTAATCAAGTTATTCAAAAAGATGGGAAACTCATCTAGTAATAACCAAGTGATATTTTCAAAATCATTTGCCTCTTTGAAAGCTTCGGTCAGGATACCTGCCCAAGCAAGCTCGTTGCCCTTGAGCTGAACTCCGCTGACGACAATTTTTTGTGCCAATGCTTCAGTTTTTGCCCATAGTTTCTTTTTCTTGAGATTTAAAGTATTAAGAATTTCAAAAAGAAAATCTGGTGCGCTATAACATTTTTCGAGATCGAGGTAACTGGCCTTGACCATTTCGGGTTTCTTGGCATTGAGTAAATGCAGTGTCCAGGTTTTTCCCAATCGACGCGGAGCCAATATTTGAACGCTGGAATGCTCTAGACATGCAATGATTTGGGTAACAAATTTGTCTCGCCCGACAACTTCCTCTATGGGGTTTCTGGGAGGAGAACCTCCGGCGATTCTAAAACTAGGAGTTTTAGGCATGCTTGACCTCGAAAACTATTATTCCTAACGACGCACATTTATTAAAACGTACGTTATTTTTAACTCACGTTATAAACAACGTACGTTAAAAATGAATATATGTCAAGTGCTGGGGGAATCTTTATTAGATTTTGGTCTATTTGGGTAGATTTTAAGACTTGATAACAAGGATATTTTGCGCAGGTTTATGCTCTTCTTCCTTCTTTATTCCAGTCTTTCAAATTGAAATTTTCTACCACCAGTCGGTGTGGTTTTTGAGCAAATGGCGGATGGTCTCGGTGGGGATGACGGGGCCTTTGTTCATTCCGGGGCAGAAGGCACTGGTGAGTTCCCAGTTGTTTTTCGTTTCCATGACTTCGGGCCAGAAGGGATAGGTCCTGCATTGTTTGGGTTTGGCGGGGTGGATGTTGCATCCGTCCGGGGTCAGGAACAGGCAGGCCGAATTCTCTTCAACTTCCAGCATCCAGTAATGGCCTTCCTTTTTTAAAAAGGTCTGTTTGAATTTCTGTTCGCTGAGGTCGAGGAACTCGGCGGCGCGTTTGATGTCGTCTTTATCAAAATAAACAACGCCGGGTTTGCAACAGCATTTGAAGCAGTCGGGCTGGCATTCAAATTTCAGTGCTTCTTTTTTCCACCATTTTTGAAACATCATTCCATCAGTGCGAGGTCATCCCGGTGGATGACTTCTTCATAAAAGTTATTGCGAAACTGCGTGCGCACGGCAGATGTCTTCATGCCTTTGATTTCGTCCAGGTCGCGTGAGTTGTAGTTGACGAGGCCGCGTCCTATTTCTTTTTGTTCTTCGTCGATCAGGCTCACACAATTTCCAAATTCAAATTTTCCTTCGATACTTTTGATCCCGGCAGGTAGCAGGCTCTTGCCTCCCTGAGCGATGGCTTTGCAGGCTCCGGCATCGAGAAACAGGCTTCCTTGCGGTTTCAGGGTGTGTGCGATCCAGTGTTTGCGACTGCCAAATTTTTTCTTGTCGGACCAGAACAGGGTCCCGACTTCTTCCCCGGCAAAAAATTTATCAAGGGCTTTTTTATCGAGTCCGTTCATCAGCAAGCAGGGGATGCCGGAGTTCATGGTCTTTTTGGCGGAAAGGACTTTGGTGTACATTCCCCCCACTGCGAGTCGATTGGTGGTCTTGCCTGCCAGTTTTTCGATTTCGGGGGTGATGCGGTCGACCTGCGAGATGAGTTCGGCGGGTGCTTCACCTTTTGGTGTCGGTTGACTGGGATCGCGGGTGAAGAGGCCGTCTACATCGGACAGGATGATGAGGGCTTGCGCGTCTACCAGACTGGCGACGGTGGCGGACAGGGTGTCGTTGTCGCCGATTTTAATCTCGTCCACGGTCACGGTATCGTTTTCATTGATGATGGGAACGGCTCCGTAGCCGATCAATGTTTCGATGGTGTGCTTGGCGTTGAGGTAGCGTTTGCGATTGCCAAGATCGTCGTTGCTCAATAAGATCTGTGCGGCTTTGAGGCCTTGTTTTTCGAGTTTCTTTTCGTAGGTGTACATCAAAAAACTCTGACCGATGGAGGCGCAGGCCTGTTTTTCGGGTATGGAAAGCCGGTCGCGGTCGAGTCCCAAACGGGCTCTTCCGGCCATGATGGCTCCTGAGGACACGATCACGGGTTGACAGTTTTTGCCGACGATCATTTTGATCTTTTTTGCGTAATGGAGCACCATATCAGGGTTCAGGCCCTGGGTGAGTCCTTTGCCGGGCTCGTGATGGGAGATCACGCTACTGCCAATTTTGATCACGATTCTCTTTAAATTTTTTAAAATATTTATGCGTGCGTCGGAAGGCATTTTATAAAGGATTCTTCTGATTTAGATGATCTGTCATCGTCGATTGACTTGTTATCTATAACAAAATTAGGGCTTGTTGGGTTAATCTTTTTTCAATGGAGCCGTTGTTTGATGGATGAATCGGTCGAGTCGTTGGAGGTAGGTTTCGCCTCCGACAATATAGGTGTCGTTGTGTCCGGCTCCTTTGATGCTGTAGAAATCTTTGGGTTCCTTTGCGGCTGAATACAATTCCTGCCCCAATGCATAGGGCACGATTTCGTCATCGGTTCCGTGCAGGAATAGTTTGGGCAGGGTCAATTGGGCGACGTTTTCTTTGGCATTCAATTGGGATCGCAGGGCCCATCCGATGGGGAGGATGGGGAATATCTCTTTTGCCATGTCTTTGGCGGATGTGAAGGTCGATTCCAGAATCAACCCTGCTGACGGGTGGGTGCGGGCGATTTTTGCGGCGCAAATGCCACCGAGCGAACGCCCGAATAAAATCAGTTGGCGCGGGTCGATCTCCTTTTTTTGGATCAAATAATCATAGGCCGCCTGGGAATCGAGGTAGATGCCGGTCTCGTCGGGAGTGCCCTTACTTTTGCCGTAACCTCGATAGTCGAAAATGAAGATATTGATATTGAGACGTTGCCATTTCTGGATATTGTCCAGTCGGTGGCTGATGTTGCCGGCGTTGCCGTGGAACCAGAGCAGGGTTGCGTGTGCCTCGGCTTTGGGGAAGTACCAGCCGTGCAGTTGGGTTCCATCTTCTGCTTCAAAATTCACTTCCTCGGGCATGAGACCAAACTGCGAGGTGTCCCAATCCCCTTCGGGATAGGGGCTGGGATGAAATATAATGGAATTTTCAGACTTTAGCAGGAGGACGGTGTAAACAATCAGCGCAAGGGTGATGACGGAGAATATCTGTATGAAGGACATTTTATTGATCCCTAATGGTTTTTTCAAAGTCTGGAACATCATAGCGGGAAAACGCCCTCGCCTTTACAGTTTCGGCCTTATGGTTTTGATGGTAGACTCAATCCAGGTTTTTTTACAAACACTGGTTTAATGACGAAGAATCTATCCAACGGGTAAACAATGCGGGAAAAGAATGCGCAGGCAGATACCAACAAGACAGTAGATGAAAAGTTCAAGACCGTTTATATCATCGATCCGCAAAAGGGCGAGCGCATCCATCTGGCCAAGCAAATCAAACAAGAGTATATCTTTATCATGGCGTTCACCGCTATGGCCGATTGTCTCAAGCAATTAAAGTACATGCCTTTTGATCTATTGATTTTTGTTTTGCGGAATGGGAAAACGGAGAGCGTTCACC
Source organism: Nitrospinae bacterium CG11_big_fil_rev_8_21_14_0_20_45_15 (assembly GCA_002787235.1). GTDB lineage: Bacteria > Nitrospinota > Nitrospinia > Nitrospinales > VA-1 > Nitrohelix. The sequence goes on along the minus strand of PCWG01000032.1, from coordinate 21,965 downwards.
TGACCAATATCAAGAAAAAGATGCGCGAGAAGCATTTTATTCTTGTCCCGACGTTAGATTCGGCTCCGGTCGATCTCAATGCTTTGCGCGAAGAGGGTTTTGTTTCGATACAGATGTCTACCGATCTTGAGCAAACGCGTGAAATAACTTACAACCTTCTTTGGCCTGATGAGAAGCCGCCCAACCGTGAACTGGGTGATCCTCTGGCTAACTTATAAAGCATGTCTCTTATATTGAAAACGCGGGAATTGAAAATCGGAAACGTTGCTCTGGGCGGTGGTTTGCCGATTGCGCTCATCGCCGGACCTTGTGTGATCGAGTCGGCTCAACACGCTTACGATCTTGCTAAAAGTCTGAAGGAAATCACCCGCGCGCATGGGGTTCCTTTTATTTTCAAGGCGTCTTACGACAAGGCCAATCGATCTTCTCTGGATTCTTTTCGCGGCCCCGGCCTTGAAGAAGGCCTCAAAGTTCTCAAAAAAATCAAAGACGAACTGGATGTTCCGATTTTGTCGGATGTGCATTCCATCGAACAAATCGAGCCTGCGGCAGAAGTTCTCGATATTTTACAGATACCGGCTTTTCTGTGTCGGCAGACCGATCTGCTGGTTGCGGCGGCAAAGAGCGGGGTCCATGTGAATGTCAAGAAAGGCCAGTTTCTGGCTCCCTGGGACATGAAGAATGTGGTGAACAAACTGGAACAGAGCGGGACGCAAAACATCCTCATCACGGAACGCGGCTTTATGTTTGGTTACAATAATATGGTGAGCGATTTCCGTTCTCTGATCTTCATGCGCGAATACGGTTACCCCATCGTCTACGATGCCACGCACAGCCTGCAATTGCCGGGCGGACAGGGAACCAAAAGCGGAGGACAAAGCGAGCTCGTCCCGGACATGACCCGCGCGGCGGTGGCTACGGGTTGCGATGCCTTGTTCATGGAGATCCATCCCAAGCCGGAGGAGGCACTTTCTGATGGACCCAACATGCTTCCTCTCGACCGACTGGCGGGACTTCTGGAACAGGTGAAAGCCATTGATAATGTCATCAAGGGCTGAAATTCTTTTAAAGAAATTCCTTTCGCCAATCCATTCGCGGTGCTTCTTTTATGCCGCGTTTTGAATCATCTCTTGTATTTCTGTCTCTAAATTCTTCTTGATTGCCGGAATGTAACCTTTGACCATGTTGTGATCCTCGATGCCGTCGGGGATCAAGTTGCCGTGCATGACGTCGAGGAAATCATCGAATCGGCCCTGCAATCGATCCAGAAACTGTTCCCAACGATTGATATCGGGACGAATTTTCCCATCGTGTTCTATGTAATAGATCGAGCCGGTGTGGCTGTAACCCAGCAGTCGCGGGGCGACTCGGGTGACGACGTCGTTGTTGTTCGCAAAACGATAGGTTCTCTCTTTAAATACTGAATTGAAGGCATGTGCAAAATCCTGATTGCCTGCACGCGGTTGACCGAATGTGTACAGGCCGCGGACGGGCCGATCTTCCCGCAGTTTCAATTCAGCGGTTGCCAACAGTGCCAATGCGGCCCCCAGACTGTGACCCGTGATCCACAACGTCGGGACATTTCTATTCGCAGGCCCCGCCTTTTTGCCATCGCCTCGTTGCATGGTTTGCAGATCGACCGCTGAAGCACTGCGAATCGAGATTATTTTTTTTAAAATCCGCCGCCATACAATAGAAAGTGCTTTTGCAAATCCCGCATGAACCTTCCCTGCAGGACCGGGCACCTGTTTGAAATCAAAATCTGTCATCCAGTCCGCCAGAATTGGGGGCTCGGTGCCTCGAAACGCGACTATTATGGTTTCGTCGTTAGCGGCGAGAAAGGCCTGGGTTCCTTCGCGGTCATAAAACTCAAATTCAGTGAATCCCCATTCAATCACTCTGTTTTTTATTACTTCTGGTTCTTGATATGCCAATTGCGCGCAACAGGCCAGACAGAAGGCATTCTGCATGCTGAAGTGGGTTTCTAGTGGTTGAAAAATTTTTAAAAATGGGAAGGATGGGATTTCTAAATCGCTATAACGCACGCGGCTTTCTTCGTTGGCTGGCATGAATTGGTCTCCATGAAAACAGGGGGATTGGGGGATGGACGAAATGATATTGGTCGGGGTTTTGTGTCTGCGGGATTAAATATTGTTGGAGTAAATTCTTTGCGGAATAATCAAAAGAAGGGGGTGGGTGGCTCCCCAGATTGGGGAGCCGGAATGAGATAAAATGACCCATCGATAATTGGTACGCCACGGATTGGGTAATGGAGGATTCCAATCCGTTGGAGGAGGCAGTACCAGTTCGAATCTTCATTCCAATTAAAGCAAGTGGTGTGCCAAAATTATATTTACCGCGCTAAAATTTCATAAATATATATAAATAAAGGAGTTTTTAAATATCCAATTTATTTATAAAAAGTCTGTGCCGAGATTTGACGTCAATATTACAACGCTTTAAATGGAGTGATGTCAAAATTTGCCGGGAAAACTGAGTATAAAAAGGAATTTTTTTCCCCCGGTCCGGCGAGGCAGGCAACGCCTGCTAGTCCGGCGAGCCGCCGGTGGCGATAGAACTGTTGAAAGACCGTTTCCTTAAAACTCATGGTTTCTAAATGGACCCCGCTCCGGCGGGCGTGTGCTAATAGAATGACTGAAACCCAAAGGTTCTATTATTGGCCGTCATTCAGCCCTATGGGCTAGAAATATAAGGAGGGGTCATTAACGGGTGTGCGTTGCACATCTCCGTCATTGCGAGCGACCATCGGGAGTGCGGCAATCCATTTTGACTTTAATTTTCTCCGGCGGCTCGCCGGGTGTGGCAACCCATTTTAAAGTAATGATTGCAATGGATCGCCACGTCGCTTTCAGCGACTCGCGATGACGGACGATAGAACTTTTGGGTTTATTCGCACACGCCCGCCGGAGCGGGAAGCTATTGAGGATGTTGATTTTATAAAAAGGGTCTTTGGCCCGCTCTATTCACAGTGGGCTTGGCCCGCCTGCCTGGAGTATTTTTTTTAGAGCGTTGGTCAGATTTTGAGTGGTGCGTTCCGCGCGTTTTTTCAGATCGAGCAGGTCCTTCATCGAGCCCGGGTGGCTGAGGACGAACCATCCCGCTTTGAGAAAAGAAACATTGCCGTTTTCCGAGAGCATGGGAGAGACGTTGAGTAACTCTTCCTCTGCCGAATCAGAGATGCCTCGCAGAGAGAGAAAGGGGATGGATTTTTCCTGAGCGAGCTGTGCCAGTTGAAAGGTTTCCATCTCCAGAGCGACGACATTGTAGAGCCGGCCGAGAGCTTGCTTGTTTTCGGGATTGTAGACGATTTGATCTACTGATAATATACTACCTTCACTTGGAGAGTCTTTCCCTTGCAAAAGGATTTCTTTTGCCCGATTAAGAACTTCAGAGTTGAGGCCGATTGCAGAAACCGGTTGGCATTGAGAGAAATTTATTTCGTTGTTGGAAGAGAGTGCCAGAACGTTGTTTGCCAAAATCAGGCTGGAAGGCTGAAGCTTCTGAAGTGTGCCGCCGGCGTAGCCTATGGACAGGATCAGTTGGGGAGAACATTCTTCGAGCAGAGACGTCAGTGCCTGTCTCGCTTTAGTTCCGCCGATACCGGTTTTGAGAAGAACGATATTTCTTCCCAACCAACTTCCTTTCCAGATTTCAGCAGATTTCAGGCGTAGATGTTCATCAATTTTCATTTCTCTTTTGACGCCGGCCAGTTCCTCTTTGACCGCCGCTGAAATACAGATCACCGACTCCATACCTTTCCGCCTTGGTTAAGAAGGCTGTGCAAGTGTTAGGTTGCGTGGAATTTATAACATTCATAAAGGAAACATGGCAAAAATTAAATATCAGATTCCCGTCAAGTGTGGCACCCGGCTGGAGCTACTTGTAGAAACTCTGGGTGCTTCGGGAGATGGCATTGCGCATCACGAAGGTTACACCCTGTTTGTCCCGGAAGGATTGCCGGGCGACCGTGTGTATGCAGAGGTCAACAAAACAACGACACGCTGGGGCAGTGTGCGCACCATCGAACGCTTGAGTAATTCACCCGACCGCATCACCTCCCCGTGCGAGGTATTCCCAAAATGCGGGGGATGTCAATTGTTGTGGCTGAACTATGACAAGCAGATCGAATACAAAAAAGAAACCCTTTCAGAAAATCTGAAACGCATTGGCAAATTTGAGTCGCATCCAGAAATAACCGTCATTCCCTCCGACAAAATTTTTGGTTACCGCAATAAAGGAATTTTTCCGGTTCAGCAGAGAAAAGAATATCTCAATATCGGATTTTATGAAAAAGAAAGTCACTTCGTCATCGACTCGACTTTATGCGATGTCATGGTGGAGCCGATCAACGCGATCAAGGAAAGTCTGCGCAAGCGTATTTTTCAATTCATCGTTACCATATACAACGAGAAGAAAAAACGGGGTTTTCTAAAGCATATCGTCATCCGCCGATCCCCGGCTACCGGAGAGACTCTGCTGGGATTTGTGACAACGCCCGGAAACTTTCCCCTCGGATTCATTGAAAAATTGACCGAAGGAGAATTTGTCGAAAAATTCAATATCAAAGGCATTGTGCAAAATATCAACGACAAACCCGGGAATGCGATTTTTGGTTCAAAATTCAAGACCCTTTGGGGACAAGAATATCTGAACGATCGTTTGGGCGATTTGCAATTTCATTTGTCATTGGGTTCTTTTGCGCAAATCAATTCCAGTTTGACGCTCAAGCTTTATCAGTTGATCGAAAAATGGGTCGCCGGGCAAGGGCTGGTTGTCGATGCTTATTGCGGCTCTGGCGGTATCTCACTTTGGTTGGCGCAAAGCGGGCGACGTGTGATCGGGATCGACGAATCGAACGACTCCATCAACGATGCGAGAAAAAATGCAGAGTTGAACAAGCTGGATTCTTGCGAATTCTGGCAAGGTTCCGTTGAGAGTTATATGGAATCTTTCAAAAAATTGAAGGATTTGCAAACGCTGATCATTGATCCGCCGCGCAAAGGCTGTAGTCCCGAATTCATCGCGGCGATCGAAGAGAACGCCCCGGCCCAAATCATCTACGTTTCCTGCAACCCCTCTACTCTGGCGCGCGACCTCAATTTATTGAGTTCCTACCGGATAGAGGAAATTGCTTTGGCAGATATGTTTCCCCATACAAGGCATATCGAAACGGCGGTACGTTTACAACGGATTTCCGAATAATAATGGATATATAAATTGCCTGAATTTGCGGCTTGTGTTATTCCTAAAAAATGGACGCCGACGAAAAAATAAATTTTTTGAAGAATGTTGACCTCTTGAATTTTTACGATCGGTTGACGTTGGAAAAGGTTGTGACCAATTGCCAAGAGATTTCTCTGGAAACCGGTGAGGTTTTGTTCGAGGAAGGATCTCTTGAAAATGCAATGTATCTCATTCTATCCGGCGAGTTGATTGTCTCCAAAGGTAACAAGCAAATCGCTTCTCTTGGAGCCGGTCAATATCTGGGTGAGATGTCTCTCATTGAATCCAAACCCCGTTCGGCTTCAGTGAAAGCGGTTCGGGACAGTGTCTTGCTGGAAATTGACGAGACACAGTTCAATCAATTTCTCGCTTCCGAACCGAAAGCACTGCTGGCGATGATGCGTACCCTGTCCGGACGTATTCGAAACGATCTGGACAAAGCGGTCGATGAAATGCAGAAATTGAGTATCTTCGCGCACGATGTCCGAAATAATATGACACCGCTTGGCCTGGCTGAAATCGTGTTGATGGAGTTGTTCGATAAACTCAAAGGATCGGGGCCAAATCAAACGATCCGTGATGGCCTGGACGAAGCGGAGGAATGCTATGATGTTGTGATCGGCGTTCGGGACACCGTCATGGCCATGCTCGATGCCAGTTTGAATCAAGTCAAAAAAATCAAAGCCCCTTATATTAAAAGAAATGAGAATCTGGAAGACCTGGTCAGCGACACGGTTCAGGGTTTGGGTTGCCATAAAAATTTGATGGGCAAAACCATCGACATCGACGCGCCAGCGGTTTTGCCTCATCCTGCTTGTTATGCCATCGACATCAAGCGCGTTTTGCAGAACCTGATCATCAACGCCGGTTGCGTGACGGAAGACAGTGGATCGATCCGGGTATCACTTCGAGAAAAAGGCGATACCCTCGAAATCAGCGTTATTGATCGCGGGGGAGGAATTCCGAAAGAGATACGCCCCTTTCTGTTGAAGGAAAGTTTGACGACAAAAAAAGACGGCAACGGTTTGGGCTTACTGTCATGCAAATACATCATCGAAGATTTGCATCAAGGACGTTTCTGGTACGATACCGAATGGGGAAGAGGAACGGCCTTTCGCTTCACTCTGCCTTTAAAAGCAGAACCCACTTTGATTGAATAGATTGCTTTGTCGTTTGTAACAAACCTTGTTACACCGAATCGTTAAAGACAGCATCTAATGATATGTTGCATAGCCATTTGGCTGAGGCAGGGATAGGAAGTACGATTCCCGCAAATAAATTTTATATTACTATTTAGTTGCTCCAGTTTGACCGGAGCCGACACCGATAAATCATTACGTGAGGAAACGTCTCATTATGTTTGAAGAACCCTTTCGTTTGATGGAAGAAGTAGCCATCCGTCATAGTTACGTTCAGGAAAAATTACAAAAGGGTCAGCCCGTTATTGCTGTACCTTTCAATGAAGGCGTTTTATTGCTGGGTTTTGCCCCGCAACCCGGGAAAATCGCAGAAATTTATGACCGCATCGCTATGGGTGGCCTCGGTCATCCTGCCGATGTCGAGCGATTACGCATGACTCTGCTGGAAATGGCTCATATGGAAGGATTCAACCGCTCGGCTTCCGATGTCAATTTGCTCAGGCTGTTGCAATTTGGAATCGCTCCCGCATTGAAACAGAATTTTGAAGAACTCCAGCGTTCCCCCTATCTGGTCCAACTCATCTTGACGGAATTGGACAGAGATGGGAAACCGAATTTTTATCGCCTCAATTATGATGGCTATTGGGAAACGTTTGACCATGGAACCGTGATCGCTGGCAACTCGGATGTGGCAGAATGGATCGGCAAGGAAATCGAAAAAACGGCATTCGCAGAAATGCCGCTGGAATCCGCATTTGTGAAAGCTCTGGAACTTTGGCGCGAAGGACAACAACACAGTGTTGGAGAAGATGACGAAGAACCCATGACTCTGGAATATGCTTTTGACCGCTGGCCCCTTGAGGCCGCAGTCCTGAACAGCACGAGCCCACGCAAGGTCTTGTACAAAAGACTTTCTCCAGAACAGATCGAGCAAGGCAAATCACAGGTTTTAAAAGCGGAAGCTTGATTGCTGACTCTTAGGGATTCCTAAAATGCTACCCCCTTATGTACCTGATGTTTTAACGTAATCTTGCTGAGGGAAAGAATGTTCTCTGATTATTTTCAGTAACCTGGAACTCCTCACTTATGATTTTGTGGAGCGTATATTCTATTTCAGGCTCCACAAGCTACTTTGATGCGCTCACACGCTCCACAAAAACTATGATTACCCTGGTAAATAAATAATGAGAAAAAGAATATACGGCATCGAAACGGAATACGGGCTTCTGGTCAAGGATCCCCATCTGGATTGGGATCCCAGTGAGGTGGCATATCACATCAAAGATCATATCTTCCGCAAAATGAAGATCGGGATGCTGGACATCCACTACCGTGCCAATGACGAGCCACCTGAAAATGGAGGATTCCTTTTCAACGGTGGAAGAATTTATCTCGACATGGGACATCTGGAATACGCCTCGCCGGAATGCTCTACTCTGGTCGATCTGCTGGCTTACGATCGTGCCGGCGATCAAATCATCCAGTCGGCGGTCGAAGACTTGGGCTGGGGGGATAAAGTTTCCATCATCAAAAATAATGTCGATCTCGAAACCAACGCCACTTTTGGTTGCCATGAAAACTATCTGGCGAGCCGCGATTTGCAGTTGGAAGACCGCGACAATCTCAAACTGCTGGCGGCTTTCCTCGTCACACGGCAAATTTTTTGCGGCGCGGGTCGTATCGGGGCCTGCAATCCGCATCCCATGCGCGATTGGGAAGAGTCGGTCCACGAAAACGTCGATGATGAAACCGTCAAGTTCCAGATTTCGCAACGTGCCGATCACATCCCCAACGAATTCTACCGATGGGTGCAATACAATCGCGCCATTGTCAACACCCGCGACGAACCTTTAGCCGATCCCAGCAAATACCGCCGGGTGCATCTGCTTGTCGGCGATTCGAATATGAGCGAATACGCAACAGCTCTGAAAATGGGAACCACCCAGCTCATGCTGGAATTGATGGAGATGGGTGCGGTGTCCTACGATTGGATTCTGGCAAATTCTGTTTTCGCAATGAGTTCCATTTCACGCGATCCTGAATTCAAATGGGAAATCCAGCTACGCAACGGGAAAACCACGACGGCTCTGGAATTGCAACACGCCTTTCAGCAAAAAGCCAAAGCCGAACTGGCCGGAAAAAATATGGAAACGGACTGGATTCTATCCGCTTGGGGAGAAATTCTGGAAGACCTGCCGAAAGGGCCGGAACATCTAATAGGCAGGGTCGATTGGGCGGGAAAACTCTGGATGCTCCAGGAATTTCAGAACGAAGAAAATCTGGAATGGAACGATCCCTGGCTGAAAAGCGTCGATCTCGAATATCACAATCTCAACAAAAATCAGGGACTGTACTGGGGATTGGAAGAAAACGGCGAAGCTCCCCGAAAATGCACCGACCTTGCGGTGGATCAGGCCCAAACCAACTCCCCGAAAGGGACCCGGGCGCATGGTCGCGGCGAACTGGTGCGTATGCTGGCCGAACGTGAAATCGGTTATCTGATCGACTGGATCGGATTCCGCCTGAGTGATAGCGAGGAACCCTTTCTGATGCTCGATCCCTTCCGCTCCTACAAAGGCGAGATCATCGAACGCCTGAACGGCCTGAGCTAAACAGCACGCCTGTGGATTGAGAGTCCCGGCTACTTGTAATCGAAGATCATGAGAAGGATGAAGCCGAGGACGGTGATCGCGGAGAACCAGCTCATAAATTTCAGCATGATGGATTTTCTCTCTCTCGCATCGTCAGAGTGGGTTTGACCCACGGTCGGCCTTCAACTGCTCGGTGAGCAGAGTTATTTCTGTCGTCAGTTGTTTCAACTCGGTGTTGCTCTTGAACTCCGGCATCGGAGTTTTGCCCCGACTGCTGGCGTACTCGATCATCCGGTTCAAAGGGCGGATCACCAGATTGAAAGTATAAAACGCGCCGATGACGGACACCACACCGCCAAAGATGGCGAGTCCGATCATCTCATTCTGCAATTGTTCCGTCGAACGCGTCACCCTCTCCTGCAACACCGTCATCTGCTCGACACTGAGCGTTTGCGGGTTCATCGTCCGCACAATGCGATCCAATTGCCCCATCTGAATATACAGATAAAAGGCCATGTATCCCAAACAGGTGATGGACACCAGATAGCCCGTCATCAACAAATTGATGATGCTCTTTTTTTCTCCGGGCAATTCATCCCGAAATATAGAATTTTGACTCATTAACGAATTTGCACGACAGATTTAAATCTCTGCTCTAGTAAAGGGTAAGGGGTATTGGACGGATAACGCCCGATTTTACTCGCCAGGTTGCGATAGCGATTTTCAAAACTGGGATGCGTCTTGCTGAAAACAGATTCCTTCTGCGAATGCGATTTCCCCAAAATTTTCAGCGACTCCAGTAAGCCTTGCGGATCGTAACCGAGACGATACGCAAACTCCGTTCCGTCGCGGTCGGCTTCGTATTCCTTCTCAGGCGCGAGACCGTTTTCAAAAATCAGTTGCGAACTGAAGGTGATGAGCTGATCGAGCAGATCCACTTTTTGACCGGAAGCGGCCGTGGCAATGGAACCGATTCCCTGAAGCTTGCGATTGTCTTCAATCGCCTCCAAAGCGTGCTTGCGCGTGATGTGTGAAATCTCATGCCCGATGACACCCGCCAACTGGGCTTCATTCTGAAGCATTTTCACCAGACCCACGCTCAGCATGACATATCCGCCGGGCGTGGCAAAAGCGTTCGGGTACTCGGTATTCAGCAAAGCAAAATGATATTCAATGTCCGGGCGATCAGAAACCTCGGCCATGTTCTTGCCAATGAGATTGATGTAACGTTCCAGCTTGGTATCGTGATAAGGCCCGCCAAATTTATTGAACACTTCCACCGCCAGCATGCCGCCGATTTCCTGCTCCTCGGCAAAGGTCAGAGGCTGTAATTTTTGCAAACCCTGTATGCCCTGCTTGAGGCGTCCCGTTGTTTCAGGATCGGTCCCCAGCAACGCTCCGCCAAGATCAAGCAAACTCGGCTCGCCCTGTGGCTCGGCATTCTGTTGCGTCGCTGGAGCGGCTTGTTTTTTTGCAGGCGGCTGTACTTCTTGTACTTTTTTGTCCAAAGCCTTGCCGAGATCGCCAAAGGAAAAACCAAAAGCCGACGGCGCAAAAATCAGGCTGGAAATTAGTATCACACGCAAAACGGAAATTTTCTTCATTGTACGTATTCTCCCAATTTGCCTTCTTTCAGGAAACCACTGAGCTCGCTGGCAGGCACGGTGTATTTCTCCATCGCCTTGACCGCGTTGATGCTCTCCTCGGGAATACCTTTCTTATGCGCCAACTGCTCGGAAACCGGGCTGAGTCCGCGAATACTGGAACTGGAGCCGGTCTCACGTGCGGCGACTTTCTGGCGTCCGCCCAAATCGCCCAACAGATCGGCATCTCCACCGGAACCGCCGGGTGCTTCGGTACCGAGCTTGAATTTATACACCCAGCCCGCAGGACTGCCAGAAGCCGCGACCTGATAATACTTGCCGGACTTGGCCTTGACCTGAACGGCGGTACCTGCTTTCAGGGTCGCCACTACTTTGGCACTGGAGGTGGCTTCTGCCAACAACGTGGTTCCCGATTTCTTGATGTACAATGTCTCGGCACTCGCCATTGAGACGGCAAACAGGGTCAGCGCAAGGCTGAAAGCAAGGGAAATGCCAGTTTTTTTATGTGTTTTCATAAGCCATTTTTTAAGTCATGAATGAATATTCTTTTTTATACCTCAAAGCTAACTCTAAACCTCCGTTCAGGTCAACTATTTTCGGGCGAGCGGGCCAAGCCCGCGGTGAATAGAACTATCCAACAGACCGTTCCTTTAAAATCAATGTACCCCAAATGGACCCCGCTCCGGCGGGCAGGCCCGGCGAGCCGCCGGGGGCAATAGAACTATCCAAAGACAGCTTTAGTGAGAAGCAAGTGGCAAGGAAAGCCTGCTGGTTAATTTTGGGTCCAGCGTCACGCTGGCCGGCGGGCGTGTGCGCAAAACTATCAACCTCTCTGCCCGTCATTGCGAGCGACCCTAGGGAGCGCGGCAATCCATTTTGACTTTGGTTGCGTCCCGTGGTTGGGCCAAGCCTGTACGGAAAAAGAAACCCCCCGAATCGTCATCCTGAACGAAGTGAAGGATCTCTGTCCTGCAATCTCAGGGAGGTGAAACAGAAAAGCAGAGATTCTTCGCCAAGGTTCAAAATGACAGCTGTTCAGCGATGGCGCAAGGTTTGTGTCATTTTTAGGAAAAGACACAGCCCATTGCCCCCGGCGGCTCGCCGGGCCCGCTCGCCGGGCTTGCATCTTTTTGGCACAGAGGCTAAAGTCGTATCTGATATTTTTTTTCTTTGAACCTTTTTTTGATCGAATGATTTTATGATTTGCGTTCCTATTACCGGGTTGAGCATGGAGCAGGCTTTGGCCGATCTTGAAAGTGCCCTTCCCCTGGCGGATCTTTTTGAATTGCGTATGGACCTCATTGAAGGTGCCGACCTGGCTAAGCTGTTGGCTTCTGCCGATGCGCCCTGCATTGTGACGAACCGGACGAAGCTGGAGGGTGGTCAGTTTTCCGGCGATGAAGCGAGCCGTGTGGCGGTATTGCATCAGGCGATTGCGGCGGGTGCGGATTATGTGGACATTGAGGTTTCGACACCTCGGGAATTTCTTCAGCCTATTTTGGAAGGAGATCGTGGCAAGTCGAAATTGATTTTGTCGTATCACGATTTCAGCAAGACACCGGATCGGGTGGAGGCTTTTTACGAGATCATGTGCGAGTTGCCGGGCGACAACATCATCAAGATCGTCACTTACGCGCAGGACATCAACGACAATCTGCAAATTTTCAAATTGCTTCGGCGTGCTAAAAAAGAGGGTCGCAAGATGATCGGGCTTTGCATGGGTGAGAAAGGCGAGATCAGCCGCATTCTGTCGCCTCTGCTGGGTGGATACCTCACCTTCGGTTCGCTGGAGAGAGGCAAGGAGAGTGCTCCGGGTCAGATCACGGCGCGTCGTTTGCAGGAGGTGTACCGTTTGGATCGCCATTCTTCGGAGACGAAATGGTATGGCGTTCTGGGCAACCCTGTTTCCAAGAGCATGGGTCCGTGGATTCATAATCGTGCGTTTGCGGAGATGGATTGGCCGGGCATCTATCTGCCTTTTTATGCGGACAATGCGGAGAAATTTTTCAAGGCCTTTGAATCGGAGATCGAGGGACTCAGCATCACCATGCCGTTCAAGGAAGATATGGCGCGTCTCGCCGGGACAGTGGAGGACGCGGCAAAGAAGATCGGCGCGGTCAATACTATGGCGAAGGCGAAGGACGGCTGGTTCGGTGCGAATACGGATGGCATCGGCGCGGTGAAGGCTTTGGCGGAAAAAACGTCGTTGCCGGGCAAGAAAATTCTTATCATTGGCGCGGGCGGTACGGCGAAGGCGATCGGGCATGAGGTGGTGGCCTTGGGCGCGCAGGTGACGGTGAGCTACAACACCAATCGCGAGCGTGCGGATTTGCTGGCGAAGGAGTTGGGCGGTCGTTCTATCCCGGTCAGCAAGGCGGTTAAGGAGAGTTGCGATATTTTGATCAACTGTTCGCCGGTGGGGATGAACCCGAATGTGGATGCGACACCGATCCCGCAATCATTTTTGAAGGCGGGCATGGTTGTTTTCGATTCCGTTTACAATCCGTTGGAAACGAGGCTTTTGAAAGAAGCACGCGAGGCGGGGTGTACGGTGATTCCCGGCATTGAGTTGTTCCTCAATCAGGCGGGAGCTCAGTTTGAGTTGTGGACGGGACTGTCTGCACCGTTGTTTGCCATGCGCGAGGCACTTTTAGAGCAACTTGGAAAATAGTTCCCTCTTTTTCAGCATCCGCAACAATTTCTGTGCGGAATCCGTTTTTCTATCCCGATTTCAACGGCCGGATGCCATGAATTGCTTTTTTTATGTAATTCTTTGTATTAAAATGCAATCCACGATTGACATCGCAATGAGGTTTTCCTATTCTTATAGGTAGTTGAAGTTATTGATAGTTTTAAGGGTATCTCTAATAATTCAATATTTTACCTTAAGGCTACTCGCGGGCTCTTACTTTGTAAGAGCCGCTCATGGCCAGAAGCAATTTTTAGAGGTTCCCTTTAGTTCTCCCCCGAAGAAGCGGCGAGTTTTTCTCGGCGTAAATTTCCTCTTTTATCAGTCTCCCTGAACGTGTTTCAAAATAAAACCAGACCGGGCTCTGTATGCAATGGTGTTGAAGTTCTGCAAACCCGAGAAATCTTATTGTTAATGAATTCATTTTTAATCAACGGTCCTGCTGGCCAAAGTAGAGGTTAATGTGGAAATCGGATTGAACAGCGCGTCGATGGGGGTCACCGAATTGATCCTGCACTCGGGTCCTGTCGCCAAAGCGGTTTTGGCGGTTCTGTTTATTTTTTCAGTTTTATCCTGGGCGATCATTTTGCAGAAGGTGAGTGCCTATAAAAATTCGCGTCGACAAGATCGGGAATTTTTGGAATTCTTTTCCAAATCTCGCAATTTGACGCAGGTGAATAAATTTGCTCAAGAAATGAAGCACAGTCCGGTGGCTCGTATTTTTTTAACCGGCTATCGCGAGTTGTATGTTTTTCAGGAATTGTCGCGTAAAGAAAAGCAGAGCCAGAACAAGCCGGTGGTTCCCGGCGTTCCCATGTTGACGCCTCTTGATCTCAAAGGCATTGGCATTGCCATGAACAAGGCGATCAATCGTGAGATTGAGCAACTTTCACACCGTCTTGAATTTCTGGCGACGACGGGAAGTTCCTCGCCATTCATTGGTTTGTTTGGAACGGTGTGGGGCATCATGCATTCGTTCAGCGTGATTGGTACGCAAGGGGCCGCCAGCATTGGCGGTGTGGCTCCTGGTATTGCCGAGGCTTTGATCGCTACGGCGGCGGGTTTGATTGCGGCGATTCCTGCGGTTATTTTTTTCAATTACCTGAACGACAAGATTCGCCTGTTCAGCAGTGCGATGGATGATTTCTCCAACGATTTTCTTTATCTGACCGAGAAAAACTGGTCGATGACCGCGGATGATTTGGTCGCCTTCGATCCGAATTTGCAATGAAGACCTGTATGACAATGACAAACTTTCTCTCTGGAAAATTCAATGCGTAATAGACGACCCTTGATGTCTGACATCAACGTGACTCCCTTTGTAGATGTTATGCTGGTTCTGCTGGTGATCTTCATGATAACGGCACCGTTGATGAAGCATGGGATGAAGGTGCAGTTGCCGAAAGAGTCTATTTCCCCGCTGGAGAGCAAAAAAACTTCTCCGACGATTACTTTGAAAAGTAACAAGCGTATGTTCTGGGGTGAGGAAGAATTGGAAACCCTGCCTGCCATGGTGGAGCGAGTGAAGGCATTTAAATCTGAAAACGAAGATGGCGAAATTTACCTGAAGGCAGACAAGATGCTGGATTACGGATTTGTGATGCATGTCCTGGCTACGATCAAACGAGCCGGCATTCAAAACATAGGTATGGTGACCGAACCTTCAGGAGCATGAGGGGCACTTTGGATCAGACAGCGGACATCAACCGGGCACTTGTTGGCTCTGTTTTTTTTCATTTGTTCTTTTTGGCAATGGCACTGTACCTCCCAAAGTATCAGCCTCCGCCGCCCACGCCTGTATCTATTTTTGAAGTGCAGTTGGTGGAAGCACCGCAAATAAAAAAATCGGAGGGCACGGCTCCGATTGTTTCCGAAGAAGCAAAAGATTCTGACGCGATCGCCAAGTCGGTTGCACCCGAAATATCAGACAAACCGGTTGCACCTCCAAAGCCCGCACAACAGCCGGATCAAGTGGTTATTAAACCCGCACCGAAGCCTAAAAAGCTGGCAGAGGTCCAACCGATTGTCAAACCTATGAGCACACTCAAAAAAGTGGCTCCTAAAAAACTGGCGAAGGTAAAGCCTGTTGTCAAGCCTTTGGAAGCCCTTCAAAGCAAGGCAATCGAGCAGAAAGAAGTTGCGATTCCTTCTTCTGCCAAGCCGGTCCCCAAGCTGGTTGACAAGATTCAGGAATCTAAAGTCGCTCCAGTAAAAGAAGCGGATAATAAAACACTGGCTCTGCTCGACAATATTGAGACAAAGAACACTCCGAATGAAAATCGGATCAAAGAGCTGGATCAAGTGGCGAGTCTTCAGATTAAAAAAACGGATGTGGCGAAAAGAGCCAGCCCGCTCAGCGACAACCTGAAAGCTTTGGAGAAGGTTCGTGAGGAGAAGGCGGCCGAAACTCTAGCGATTCCATCGACGCCTGTTCCCGTCGAACCATTGAAGATCGAGCCTTTGAAAACCGCACCTCCTGCTGAAATGTCACCTTTGGAAAAACTGTCTGCACTGGAAGACTTGTCTGGAAAGGATACGCTTGACGCTCTGAAACAGCCGGAAAAATCTGTTGATCATTTAGCAAAGGCAGAGATTCCAAAATTGGCTCCTTTGACCTTGCTCAATGAAAATAAATCCGATGCTCTCAATTCGGTGGCTCAAAAATTTGCAGATCTGGATACCTTGAAACCGAGTCAGAAACTGAAAATTCTTCAGCCCGTTCAAAGTCCCGTTACGAATAAAGAATTCTCCAGCAAGATGAGAGAAGTTGAAATTTCTGTTTCGACGACGGTTGTTATTCCAGAAAGTTCAGGCGGTTCGATAGCGGGTTCGGGCAATGTTTCAAGTTCCGACATGGCAAACCTTCAGGCACTTTATATAAAGTCGGTCGAGGCGAAAATCATGTCAAAGTGGAAAAATCCATTAGCTACAGAAGACAAGGAAGTGCAGGTATCTTTTTATATTTATAGAGCGGGCACCATTGATCCCCCGCGAGTGACTAAAAAGTCAGGCAATGGGAAACTGGATTCGTTAGCGGTACAGGCTATTTTAGATGCTGAACCGTTTTCTGAATTTCCAAAGGAACTGGCGTTGACAAATATGCATTTAACTATCAATTTTAAATACAAGCTGGACAAAAAATGAGGTTGTGATGAAACATTGGTTCTCAGGATTATTCATTTGCTGGATTTTGGTCCCCACAGTTGCCTGGTCCCAGGCAGATGTGCAGATAGATATGCAACGTATTGTCAGAAGCAAGATGTCTGTAGCCATCCCGGATTTTCGACTTGTAACAGAGACTCCGCAATCCGCCAGCCTGGCAGATAAAGAAAAGATCGTTTTTGAAAATGATTTGAATTTTTCAGGACTGTTTTCACTGCAACAGGATGTGGATACGCTGGCTAGTGCAGAAGGATTGACGGAAGTAGATTATCCCGCCTGGCGACAGAAAGGGATTCGCTGGCTGGTCAAGACTCAGATGGATCTGGATGTGGACACAAATATTGTGAGTTATGTGTTTCGTTTGTTTGATATCGATCACGAAAGTTTTTTGCTTGGCAAACAGTACAAATCCGATGCCAGTTATTCGCGCAGGATCATTCATCGTTTTGCTGATGAGATGGTTTTACAATTGACGGGTAAAAGAGGTATGGCGGATTCGCGTATTGTTTTCCTGAAGAAGTGGCTCAAAGCGGACCGCTTTTCGCCTAATAAAAATCACATGGTGAAAGAATTATACGCCGTGGATTTCGATGGCAACCGTGCGGAACAATTGACCTGGGATGACACCATCAACCTCAGCCCCGACTGGTCGCCGGATGGGAAGTGGATTTCTTATACAACGTTTCAACAATCCGTCGAGAATCCCAAATTACAAAATCCCAATCTTGTGATGATCAATAGTGCCGATGTGAAAGTCAAAAAAAATCTTCAACGTTTGCCGGGGTTGAACGCGACAGGCGTTTGGGCTCCCAATGGGAAAGAAATTGCGCTGACTCTGAGCAAGGACCAAAATTCAGAAATTTATGTTTTGAATGATGACTTCAAGCTCAAACGATTGACCTGGCATTTTAATATCGACACCTCCCCTTCCTGGTCACCTGATGGCAAGCAGATTGTTTTTACATCCGATCGCGCAGGAGTTGCCCGACCGCAGATATACATCATGGATGCGAATAAGGGAGAAAAAGGCGGGTTGAGAAAAATAGAGTCCGATTCCAATTATAACGATGACCCTGCATGGTCTCCCGATGGAGATCGCATCGCATTCACTTCCCGCACCGATAGTGGATTGCAAATTAAAATTTACGATCTGGCAGAGAATAAACTGGAAGAGTTTACTACCGGACCTTATGAAAATCAGGACCCCACCTGGTCTCCAGACGGTCGTTTCATTGCATTCACACGGAGCGACAGACATAAATCTGCAATTTATATTCAGAGGCTAGGGGAAACCACTGCAAGACGTGTTTCACCTTCTGACAACTCGGATGAGGCACAATATTCGGCACCTTCGTGGTCCCCATTCCCGAAATAGGACTGTTATTAAAAATGGTGAGCAGAATTTCCTTGTACAAAAATGTACGGAGAGGGGAAGACTAAACTTGAAAAAAGCAGAGTTTTAATGAATAATGTAAATAGTAGTAATAAATTCAATTAGTTATAGTATGATAAAATGGGAGAATCAGAGAAATAAAGGTATTTCCCAACGATGAAACTTTTCTGAGTCTGCTACTCCTTTTAAATCAAAAGTTTTGATAATTCGTAGATAATAAAAAAAATCCTAAAAAGGTTGAATTATTCTACGAATTGTATTAGATTGTATAACTGAATCCCTATAACTGTCTGATAAAAAATGGATAATTTAACAGCTTGTAATAAGCTTGAGAATCTTTTTGAATAAGACAAAGCAATATTAACACCGCGAATACATCTTCTGATAAGGAAATTTATGAGTAAAAAACAATGGCTTAAGACATTTATTATTGTCATCTCTGTCGTGTTGACATCAGCTTGTTCTAAAAAGTTACTGCCACCTGAAATCGAAATGGCGAGTGGCGCAGGCTCTATGTCTGAATCGAGCTTGGCAGAAGGTGCTGATGATAATGCGGGTTCTCTATCGGGTGGTTCTGCCGATGCGGATGATTCTTTTGCCGCAGAGCCAAAAGTTGAAATGGGTAAAGGCAGTCAACCCAGTATTTTCACTGAGAGTGCTGTGGATGCAAATGGAAATGCTATTCCGGGTCAGGGTTTTAATGGAACGTATGACTCTGCCGGTGGAAATTTGTCCGGACCTGGTTCCAGGACTTTTGGTAATGGCGGTGACATCACTTCGCCCGGCGATGGTTACTACGGTCACTATGCCGCAGACGGAACGAACACGAATGGATTTGCTGCAAAAGCTGAAGACATGACGGCTGGTAGTGGCCTGGGTCATGGTGGAAATATTCCTCTCAGCAACGAACGTGATTTTGGTTCAGCTTCCGGTCAGAATGTGCCGGATGGTTATACCGGATCATTCAGTGCTGATGGAACACCTATGTCTCCCTCTACGTCAGATGGATTTGCAGGTGCAGAATCATCACATGCCGCTGCTGCTGCCGCTGGAGCGACGTCGGGATCACAGTCGGGAGCGCAGGTTCAAGAAGGCCTTCAGGAAGCGCGTCTTTTGCCTTTCAAATCTACCGCAAACCTTGGTGATGTATTCTTCGAATTTGATAAATACGGTATTGAAGGTAGTTCTATGAACGTTCTTCAGCAGAATGCGGATTACTTGAAAAAACGTCCCAACGTAAGTGTTGAGATTCAAGGGCATTGTGATGAGCGCGGCACAAACAATTACAACATTGCTCTCGGTGAGCGACGTGCCAATGCAATCAAAAGGAAATTGATGTCTTTGGGTGTTGATGGAAAACGTTTGCACACAATCAGCTATGGAGAAGAAAAACCCTTCTGTTTTGAAAGCAGTGAAGCTTGCTGGCACGATAACAGAAGAGGCCACTTCATGGTTTCTGAATAGTACTCATGTAGCCGCAGTCGTTACAACGACTGCGGCTACCGTTTATTTTGCCGGCGCACTATCCCCGTATGTTCCGGTTATCGACCGGCTTTTCCCATCCTTAGCCCCGTTTTCGGGGAGTCCCTATTTTTCTCAATGGTGAACAAATTGAATACAAGGCCTGCTTGCTGGATTCGCTGGATTCTTTTATCCTCCTTCGTACTTTTCCCTAATCTGGCATCCGCTGAATTATTTGGTGGTGATGATAAAAAGTGGGAACAACTCTTTTTGCAGATTAAAAAAATCAATTCGCGTTTGGTAGATTTGGATAACGTTAAATTGATTGCGATGGAATCCCTTCAAAAAGATGCGGTCAGGCAAATTGAAGAATTGAAAAATATTTTTCCCGGATTCCAGGGCGCGCTGAATGATAACCGCATGGGCATCGAACAAAACGCACAAATCCTGAAAAATACTTTGGATCGGATGGCCTCTCTTGAAACTCAGCTGAATAACAAGATAGATAATCTCAGTGCTTCTGTTACGAATCGTTTGGAAAATCAGAATTCAGCTAATGACTTATTCCGAAAAGATCTGGTTGAGAAACTAAAGCAACTGAAAGAAGGAATGTCTGTCGATTTTGAAAATCTAAACAGAAATTCCAGCCAAAATTTTCAAGGCTTGTCAAAAAGCAATCAAGAAGTGCTTGGGCAGATCGTGGCTTCTCTGAATGAGCAGAATCAAAAGGTGGCAGAGGGTCAGACGAGGATGGATAGTCTGGTTAAAAATGATCTCATCCCTGCTCTCAGTCAGGAAGGCAATAACAACCGCACCACTTTGCTTGCAGATTTGGAAAAACTTCGGGCCAGCATTGAAGAGGCATTGAAGGCGCATCAGGCAGGGCTTCTTGCGAATCGGCAAGACATACAAACGAATTTGAAACAGGTGACGGATCTTGGTACGGGTGTCAAGGACTGGAATGAAAAACTTGTTGGCATCCTCAAACAAAATCTTGAAATCAACACAACCACGCGCGACAAAGTGGGTGTGATGGAAAAAGGCCTGGATGAGACCGGTAAAACTATGGCTTCGGTCAACGGTCAATTCAAACAAGTAGCGGATACGGTCAATAAGCTGAACAGTCAAAGTCAGTCATCGGGAAATGCTCTTCTGGTGATTCAGACGGGTGTTGCAAATCTGGAGAGTGCCGGTAAATTGTCCGATAAAAAAGTCGATCAATTGCTTTTAACATCTGGAGAAATGATCAAACATGAGTTGGCCATGGAAAGCACCGTCTCGGATAATCGTGCTCAACTCGCACTTTCCAATGAGAAACTGACCAAGCTGATAGAAATTCTAAAGACAATTGCCCAGGAACAAAGTTCGTTGCAGAAAGTTGTTCAGAACAACGATTCTGGTATCTTGCTCAAGGAAATATCCGGTCAAGTGAAGGGTCTTTCCGATTCAACTCTTGAGACCAGTAACAAAATTTTACAATCTCAGAACCAATTGGTTTCAGCACAAAATCAGTTGGCAGTAGAAAGTCAGAAGAGCAGAGATGAGCTGTTACAAAAACAAAATGCGCTCACTGAAACCAGCAAGCTGGTACTGCAATCACAGAATGAATTGGTCGCATCCCAAAACGCACTGTTACAAGCCAGCCAGCAGGGTATGGACCAACTCCTGCAAGAGCAAACCGCTCTGGGTGAAACCAATAAACTGGTACTGAAATCGCAAAATGAATTGGTAGCTTCTCAAAACGAATTGTTGAAACACACTCAGGCTGGTGGCTCTGGTGATTCTGGTTCGGCTCAGATCAAAGAAATCATTGAGCGGTTGGTGGACCTGCGCAACAAGGGCAACCTGAATATTTCTATCAATCAGGATATTCAAAAAACCTTGAAGGCGATACAAGGGTCAGTTAAACCTTGATGAATACCGTACACCGTTTCGTTATGGGACGGTAAGTGAATGTCAGGGCGTGTTTGATTGCACACGATTTGTAAGAATACTTGAATTGTCTAGCCCTTTTGATCCCGCCTTGCGGGCGGAATTATGGCCAAATCCTCTACATTTTTTGTTTGTCAGAGTTGTGCACATCACGCCACCAAATGGATGGGGAAGTGCCCCGGTTGCGGCGACTGGAACACCCTTGCGGAAGAGATCGCACCTGCCAAGTCCAACTCCAGGCATCGTCCGATGCACGGCGGCAATGAAAAAAAAACATTTCAGACCCTGACAGAAATTCAAACCGCCTCGCAAACCAGCATGGCGACAGGTATCAGCGAACTCGACCGAGTTCTCGGCGGTGGTCTGACTCCCGGCTCATTGGTCTTGATCGGTGGCGATCCCGGAATTGGCAAATCGACTCTGTTACTGCAGACCCTCGCGCGTTTTGCTCAAATGGGCAAAAAAGTTTTGTACGTTTCCGGTGAAGAATCTCCCTCACAAATCAAAATTCGCGCGATTCGGCTGGGTGCCGTTTCAGATAATTTTGTGGTTTGCTCAGAAATCTGCATCGAAGACGTGCTGGGGCAAATCGAGAAGTTGGCTCCACAAATGGTGGTGTTCGATTCCATTCAGACTTTTTATACCTCCGAACTGAGTTCGGCCCCGGGAAGCATCGGGCAGATACGAGAAACCGCTTTTCGCATTCTCCAATTTGTAAAAACATTCTCCATCCCGGCATTTCTAGTGGGA
>PCWG01000031.1 GCA_002787235.1 Nitrospinae bacterium CG11_big_fil_rev_8_21_14_0_20_45_15 | reverse complement strand
TCATGACTCAGTTTAAATTGTTTCAAGGGAAGAAGTGTGTTTTGTGCGGGCGGTTTTTTGAACCGGATGCAAGAGTTGGTAAGCGTCAGCAATGCTGCGGACCGGAATGTCGGAAGAAGCACAAAAGAAGGCGGGACAGGGTGTGGCGGCGCAAGAATCCCGGTTATTTCCAGGGCCGTTATGAGTACGTGAAGACGTGGCGTGAGGCGCATCCGGGCTATCAAAAGGCCCGCCGGTGCAAAAAACGCCGTGAGATACAAGTCGAGATACCCTCCAAACCACCAATAAAATCAATGCGTCTACACCTACGGTGCAACTTGCAGTTGGGTGAGATACAAGCGCAGATGCTGCGTGTAACCCAAGTGGGACAAGCCTTCTGGGTGGACGGGGCTACAACGCAGGCAGCCTGAGATACAAGCCGAGATGGACGGGTCCTGGTTGAGTGGCTATTTTAATCGGGATTATGGAAAATGTCTCGCTTGAGAAGCAAGTCTTGCAGTTGCGGGAAGTCGAAAGGCTCTCGATGCGCCAGATTGCCCGGCAGCTTGGAGTCTGTCCGAAGCGGATCCGGCGGATGCTTCAAGAATTATCGGTGCCCGCTCTGCCCAAAAAGCCTTCCATCCTCGAGCCTTATCGTCATCTGATTGCGGCATGGTATGGGGATTATCCTCGCCTGAAAGCCAAACAGATTTATGAGCGGTTGATTCCTTATGGTTATTCAGGCAGTTACCGCCGTGTGGCCGAGCTTACGGAGGAATACCGGCGCTTGAAGCCGGAGGTTTATCATCCGCTTATTTTTTTGCCAGGTGAGGAAGCGCAGGTAGACTGGTTTTTCTTTAACCACCCTCGTCTTGGCAAGGTTGCGGGATTTTTGTATGTGCTGGCCTATTCCCGTTACGCCTGGGGGAAATTTTATCCGAAGACAACATTCGAATTTTTTTTGGCCGGACATCTGGAATGCTTCCAGCATTTGAAAGGACTGGCCCGAAGACACCGTTATGACAATCTCCGCAGTGTAGTTTTGAGCCACACAAAAAACCGTGTGGAGTACAACCCCCAGTTTCTGGACTTCTCCAGATTTTTTGGATTCTCGATTCATGCCTGCAATCCCTACAGCGGTAATGAGAAAGGCAGGGTTGAGCGCCCGATACGGGATGCGCGCGTTTTTCTCTACGGGCAGGATTTTGCAGATATCAACGATCTGAACGATAAATTCCGGGGCTGGCTGAATAAGCGCAGCCTGCAAGTGCACCGCTCTACGGGCAAGACGCCGCTGGTCCTGTTAAGCGAAGAAAAACTTTTAGGCTTGCCTTCCGGCTTTTATCCTCCGACGCGGACGATCCCAGCGGTTGGGATTTCAAAGACAGCTCTCGTGGAATTTGAGACCAATCACTATACCGTACCTTCAAGCTGTGTGGGCCAGATCGCACAGATTATCGCCTGGCCGGAAAAAATTGAAATACTCGTCAGCTCCCAAAAAGTTGCGGTGCATCCGCGCTCGTTTGGCAAAAAGCAGATGATTCGAAACCCGCTGCATGCTGAGAAACTGCTGGACCGCAGCGGCCATTTTAAATACGAACGTATCCTTCAACTGATGAAGACGATGGACCCTGCCTTTGATCATTTCCTGTGGGCAATGAAAGAGGAATTGGAAAAACTTCAGGCCGCTTATGAGTTATTCCAGCTCTTGAAGATTTATTCCCGGACCATCCTTGTCTCGGCGGTTGAAGAGCTCAACGGCATCGGCTCTTTTAAAATCAAAGCCCTGCGCAGCCTCTTGAATCTTCCAAGCCCTAAAGAGGGCGATCCTCTTTGGCCCGCAAATCTCGATCTTTTAAAATTATCCTACGAACAAAGGAGCCTTAAAGACTATGACCCGGTTGACTGAACTCTGGAAGCTTCTCAAATTTGTTTCTGATCCTGGCGGACTGACCCCGGATCAAATTCAAACCATTTTGCCGATCTTGGAAGACGAAGCACGTGCCAGAAAACTGAAGCAAATCCATTATCTGCTTGGACGCTCCGGCATCAAACGCATCAAACGTCTCGAAGACTTCGACTGGAAGTATAACCCCAAACTCCCGCGGGAGAAATTTATGGCTTTTTACAACTCCCCTTGGATCGAACACGTTGAGAACCTCGTCTTGATCGGATCCAGCGGTGCCGGGAAATCCCATTTGGCCGCCGCTCTTTGCTACCAGGCCATTCAAAAAGGTATCCCCACGGCCTTTCTCTCGTGCTTCGATCTGGTCGCCAAACTCAAGCGCGCACGAAACAAACATACCCTCATCCAGTATTACTCCACCGTCAAGGTCTTCTGCCTCGATGAACTCGGTTACGTCTTCCCGTCCCAGGAAGAAGCTAATGACATCTTTCAGATCATTTCCAAACGCTCTGAACTGGGGGTGACGATCGTCACGACGAATCTTGTGCCTTCGGCATGGGGGAAAATTTTCGATGCGGCCACCGCGACCGCCATTCTTGACCGTCTGAATTTAAAGGGTACTTTCCTGACCTTTGAGGGGCCATCTTATCGGGGAAGAAAATAACGCTTTTCATTTTTGTTTGACTGCTACCTATGATTCGACAACTCTTGCTCCACGCAAGATTGACGCCGGACTCTGCCTCCAGCCGCCCTCACCTCCGCTCAAATCGAGGGCATTTTCATCGCTCCCTACACCCCTTAGAGAAGTTATTTAAAAATGGAGCAAGCCGATTTCTTTTTTATTCGGGGGTGGTCACCGCAGTGATGGGGTATGTTCTCTTCGAATATGGGCAGAGAGATTTGGCCATCTTTGGTTTGATGCTGCCTGCAGTAGGCGGGGCTTATGCGCGAGGCAGCAGATCGGGTTCGAGTGTTTGTGTGTGGAGTGAGGGTTTC
>PCWG01000014.1 GCA_002787235.1 Nitrospinae bacterium CG11_big_fil_rev_8_21_14_0_20_45_15 | reverse complement strand
TTCATGGTCTTGAATATTTCAATCAGCAGACGATCCCGCGTTCGGATTATGAAATCTTATGGATTGAATATTTTTCACGCAAGGCCGATCAAATCGAGCAGGGTCTCGTGGCCGATGCGGATGAAGGCCGACCCTGTCGTGTGGATCAATGGCTGATAATGGAAATGCCGGATGATCTCTATTATCACAAACACCTGATGTACAACCTGGGAATCGTAGCGGCACGGGGAGAAATTGTTGTGCTTTGTGATTCCGATGTGATGTTGCGTCCGGGCTTTGTGGAATCCATTGTCCGAGAATTTGAAGATCGGGATGAGGGCATCGTTCTGCACCTTGATGAGGTGAGAAGTGTTCAGAAAAATTTTTATCCCTTCAATCACCCGTCCATCGAAGAAGTTATGGCCGGCGGGTGCATCAATTGGTCGCAAGAAGAAAACAAAACCACGGGACTCCTGGACACCGAAGATCGACTGCATACCTTGAACTACGGGGCCTGTATGGCGGCGCGTCGAGAAGATCTCATTGCCATTGGCGGAGCCGATCAGCATGTCGATTATCTGGGGCATATCTGCGGGCCGTATGAGATGACCTTTCGTCTGGTCAATTTTGGCCTCAAGGAGGTATGGAGTGACAATGAATTCCTATATCATACCTGGCACCCGGGGACCGATGGCAAAGGCAATTATCTGGGCCCGCATGACGGGTTCAATATGTCATCCACTGCCTTGGGAGCACGGCACACCGAGCGAATCTTTCCTTTAGAAGAAAATCCTGCCATTTTTTCATTGCGTACAAAAGTCAATGAGATCAGCCGTGACCGCCTGCTGGAGCAGGTGATTGCGGAATCGCCCTGGCAGGAATGGACGCTTGAAAAGCTGGAGGAACAGCAACGTAAATTCAAACCAGCCGTTTCAAATGTGAAAATTCTGGTCGGACAGTTTGTAGAAAAAACCCGGCAATTTCTTAAAAAAAATAAAAATCCCAAACAACTTTTTCGGGGCCTGTTCGTTCATTCTTTTCATTATATTGGAAAGATCATTCAGCAGAGCCAATACAATGTCAAGAAATGCAGTGATTGTCTGGCGAGTCTCGAAAAAAATAATATCGAAAGTTTTGCTTTGTTCGGTCGAGGGGAAATTGCCGAGACCTTGTACCAGCTTTCAAAAAAAAGTTCCGTGCGGCTGACAAATATTTTTGAAAACGGACCCGAAAAGAGTTTCTATGAATTGAAATCTCTGCCCGTTGAAAAATTGAAAGAATATTCGGGTCTCATCATTCTGGGACACAGGGAAAATATTGAGGCAAACATAGCTGTTTTAAAAAAACACGATATTCCCATGAGTCGAATTATTTTGCTGATCTGAGCATTCGCCTTGCAAGAGGCACCCCGCAGTGGTTTCTGGGTAGTAACGTTTACTTGTCTGAAAAATTATTGCTCACTGTTAGTACAATTATAGTTACAATGCTAAGGTTAGTATTACCCTGCAACCTGATTTTGAGAGATTGATACATGGTCGATAAAAAGCATTCAATTTTGGTAGTAGACGATGAAGAAATGTTTCTGACCTTGATGAGGGATTTGCTCGAAGAGGAGGGTTTTGAAGTTGTTACCTGTGTCAATGGGAAAGAGGCCGCCGCATTGCTTGAAAAGGGCCCTTCCTTTTCGGTGATCATTGCGGACTATAAAATGCCACTCATGACGGGGACCGAATTCTTGGAAATTGCGAAAAGACGGTCTCCTCACACACCTCGAATCATGATCACGGCCTACCAGAATGCCAAAATGATGGAAGAGTCAATCAACGAGGCTGAAGTTTTTCGTTTTTTGACCAAGCCTGTTGATATAGATTCTTTGATGGCAGTTGTCCGCCTGGCTATCAAGAAGTTTGAACTTCACGTTAAAGAAGAGGAAGCAAACAAACAAAAAGACTCGTTCATACAAAGGATCAAAGCCGCATTAGAAGAAACCCCTTTGACCAATGATGATTCCAGTTTCGATCAACTGGTTACAAGAGATACCTCCCAGGTCGACGAGGGTTTTTCACCCGTGGAAATGCTGGATATGATTGCGGCCTTATCGAACGCTTTGGATATCATCAACCCGGCCTTAAACAATCATCATAAGAGAACTTGTTACATTGCTTTATGTATTGCCAATGAGCTGGATTTGCCTACCAAGGAAGTAGGCACTGTTTTTTTAGCTTCCATCCTGCATGATATCGGTGCCATCGTTTTATCGGATCGCTTTAAATTGATGACTTTCGAAGACAACTCGCCTCATGCTCATGCTGAGTTGGGAGCCTTGTTGCTGGAAAGTTTTACTCCCTTTTCATTCTTTGCCCAACTGGTACGATTTCATCATGTTCCCTGGGAAAATGGGCAGGGAGAAACTTTCAAAGACCGACCTGTGCCCAAGTTGAGTCACTTGATTCACCTTGCTGACAGAGTGGCGGTTTTGGTGAACAAGGAAACGGTGGTTTCAAAACAAGTGGCAGGCATCAATGAAAAAATTCTGTCTGCTCGGGGAACCGTATTTGTCCCGGAATTTGTGGATGCGTTTCTTGAGGTTTCTCGGCAAGAAGCCTTTTGGCTGGATGTGGTTTCGCAAGACTTGGATGAGGTGATTAAGGAGAAATCCCAATTGCCTGCGATTCCTCTCGATTTGACCGGGATGGAGGAACTGGCGCGGTTTTTTGCAACCATCATAGATACTCGTAGTCATTTCACGGCAAATCATTCCAGTGGGGTGTCTGCTTCGGCGGTGCGGCTGGCAGAATTATTAAATATGTCGGACACGGAATGCCATGAAATGAGAATCGCGGGTTATCTTCATGATCTGGGAAAACTCGCGGTTCCAGAAACCATTATCGAAAAACCGGGAGCTCTGGATACGGGCGAAAGAGATATCATAAAATCGCACACCTACCATACCTATTCTATTTTGAAGGCGGTCAAAGGACTTGAAAAAATAGCCATCTGGGCATCGTATCATCATGAGACATTGACCGGTGAAGGATATCCTTTTCATCGTTCGGCAGAAGAACAGCCACTGGGTGCACGAGTCATGACGGTGGCGGATATTTTTACAGCATTGACAGAAGATCGGCCCTACAGAAAAGGAATGGAAAAAGAGGAGGTCATTGCTATTTTCTCAAAACTGGTCAGCGATGGCAAAATCGATAAAAAAGTCACCGACACTCTTTTGACGAATTATAAAGAGATGAACGATGTCCGGAGCAAAGCTCAAAAAGAACATGACGAAAACCTGAAGTTTTTTTGGGCGCATACAAAAGAAGTCGCCAGCTAGTACAATCTGGTTTTATTTTTACCAAGTAGGAAGTCAAAGCTCTGGAAGCAAGTCCTCAAGGCTGGCGTCGCCCGTCAACTTCAGAAAAATTTCTTCCAGCCCGCCGCCTTCATGGCTTGCACGTTCGCGCAATTGTTCCATACTGCCATCGGCTATGATTCTGCCTTTCTGAATGATACCGATGCGGTCGCACATGTCTTCGGCGATAGCCAGAGAGTGAGTGGACATGAAGACAGTGGTTCCCTTGTTGCATAACTCAAGGAACAGGCGTTTCACTTGTTTCGCTCCTTTGGGGTCGAGCCCGATCAAAGGTTCATCTACGATCACGACCGGCGGTGAGTGAATGAGAGCCGCTGAGATGATGAGTTTCTGCCGCATTCCATGGGAGTAGCCGCCGATGAGATGGTGCGCGCTGGCTTCCAGATCGAAAAAATCGAGGAATTTTCTGGCGCGGTCTTTCGCGCTTTGCTGTTCGACGCCATACAAATCGGCAATGAATTGCAAGTACTCCGCACCCGTGAGTTTTTCATAGATAAAAGGCCGGTCGGGGATATAGCCCATCCGTGCCTTGGCCCGTTGCGGGTCTTTCTGGACATCAATGCCGTCGATTTCAATGCTACCCTCATTGGGTTTCAAAAGACCCGTCATCAATTTGATGGTGGTGGTTTTGCCTGCGCCATTGGGACCGAGAAAACCAAACAATTGTCCGACCGGGATTTCTAAATCGAGTCGATCCACAGCTTTTGTGTTGGCGTAAGTTTTGACCAGACTTGTTATTTTTATCATGGCAGAGAGTCAGCGAACCTGGAAGGCATCGAAGCCTTCAGGCTCCATCCATTTTTCTTCGATGGATGACACCTCTGCGGAGGGCGGGCCCTGCCAGCACCATTGCAATAAAACCTTCAGGCGGTCCTTGTCGCCTTCGGCATGGATTTCGACCGCACCATCGGGCAAGTTGCGAACCCACCCGTTGATACACAATTTTTCAGCCTCGAGTTGTGTGCTTCTGCGAAACCAGACACCTTGCACGCGGCCGCGTACGATCAAATGAAGGGCATGATGCTGTGAATTCATTTTTCCCGAGTGGCGGCTTGAAACATATTTTGAACTTCCCGGTATGCGGCGAAAGTAGAGCCATCAGATATTTTTGGGCCGAACTTGCCGAGGTCGCGCATGATGCGCTGGAACTCAACGGTTTTCCCGCTAAACTCTTTCACGAGTGGCCGAAAATAAGCTTGTTCGTCTGCATCGAGACGGTCACATATTTCGGTGAGGCGTTTTTTTAAAGGCTCAAATTTGTCTTCCATAGTCACATTGCTTTAAAAAATATTGTTTTAATGTGCAGGCAAACCTACTTAAATAAGTTTTTTTACTCTGCATTTCTAGAGGTTTCCTTTTAATTCGGTGGACGTCGTTCTTCAATCTCGTAGCCTTTGCACATATAGACATGCTCCGAATCAAAACTTCCAGGTTCGCCAGCCCATGATCCGGGGATGAGGGTGGTCAAACGCGAGCGGTCAAACTTGGTGCCGGGGTCCATTTTCCCGGGGATGATACGCTTTTTTTTGATCCCCTTGACCGTTACAATCTTCTCCACTCTTTCTTTGAGCCATTGATGCGTGCAGAGCCGA
Source organism: Nitrospinae bacterium CG11_big_fil_rev_8_21_14_0_20_45_15 (assembly GCA_002787235.1). Classification (GTDB taxonomy): domain Bacteria; phylum Nitrospinota; class Nitrospinia; order Nitrospinales; family VA-1; genus Nitrohelix. The sequence continues at coordinate 8,453 of PCWG01000014.1, read as the reverse complement.
ATGTATCCAAATCTTTGCCCGAGAACTCGAATCAATATATTCAAGGCTTCGTATTGTGCGTCGGTGAAATGATAAAAAGGCGATTCTTCATTGATAAAGTCGGCTTCATCGTGAGAGTCTGCGGCAATGTTGGGGTCGTGTGCTTTGACAAGACGTTCAAATGCGAAGGCCCATTGGCGATCTTGAATGTCCTCACTGGCTTTTTTTGCGCGATAGGTTTTTATGATCGATTTTCTGAAATCGTCGGCAAACCCGACCAGTTCAATCCCAAGAGTTTCCGCATTCCCACGTCCGATCAGGTTGCGGTTTGCCCCTCCGGCATGATGGGCGCAATGTTTTGGTTGGAGAAGTTCAACGATGTTGCCATCTCTCGAAATTATATAATGTGCTGAAACGCGCGGCAAACCCATTTCAGAGTTGATGAGTTTCCATACTTCGACGCAAGCCCGCCAGTCCATCATACGCTCAACGTTTTCGACTTGTTGCTCAGGCGTTTTGTTGAGTTTCGGTTCCGTTGACAGAGCCTGCGCGGTGATGCTGTGTAAAACCAGAGTCTCAAGAGTTTTAGGGTTCGCCATCGGCGGCTGAGAACGGTGATCGTAATGGCCTCTGAGATCAATGCCGGATATTTCGTAGCCCAGCCCGGCCAATTCCCGGCCTGACTCTTCCTTGACCTTGCGTATTTCCTGCAAGGCCATTTTTTTCAATGTCCCCCAGATCGCATTGATTTTTCCACAACTCTGAGGAATACTTTTCACTTTTCCTGCTGAGGAAAATGTCAGGGTTTCTCGCATTGAAAGTGAATATTGATCGTTGAATCCCCATCGACCGTTATCCATTTGTCCGAAAGAAAATGAGGGCAGTTGAAACGCAGTCGGCTCCGGTCCCGGTATGGAAACCTCCTTGTCGGCCGAAACGATTTCCAATTGGGCAGAGTATCCAAATTTTGGATCGCTCTGCCAATCGATTTCACTCATCAAAGGAGCAATCTCCTTTTGAGAATTTTTGATCGGAACGCTTGTGTTGGAATCTGCGGGAATACTGGACTCGAAGATCAATTCAAAGCGAGAATCAATTTTCTTGCCGTGGCCCGGTATCTTACAAATGGGAAAGTCGAAACGAGGGGTGGATACCCAGATTTCGAGAATGATTGAAAGTTCATCCGTCTCCAACTCATTGATCGAACGATCGACTTTTACAGTGAGGGGTTTCTGGGACAGATCGGTTGTGGGTTGAATATTTGCGATGCTAAAATAAGAAGCCATATTTGAGGATGTGATGGTTAAACGATTCTTTAGCGTTAAAGGTGTGGTTATTTTTGAAAGACCATTATCACCTGAAAGGGCATGCCGAGGCAAAATTTTTAATTGACTAGCGTTATGTTTTTGTATATATAACGTATATGAAGATACTATTGAGGTTTATATTCTTTATTGGCTTCGTGTTGCTTTTTCCGGGTGCGAGTCAAGCCGCAAGCAGTTCCGTTCTGGTTGCGGCGGCGTCCAGCATGAAATTCCCATTGGATGAAATGATCGTCGCGTTTGAACGAGGGCATCCTGAAATTGACGTGAAAATTTCCTACGCTTCTTCGGGAGCGTTATTCAGTCAAATAAAAAACGGAGCTCCGTTCGATATTTTCTTTTCGGCAGATGAGTTGTATCCCGGCGAACTGAAAAAGTTGAACCTGGCTCCTCCTGTTGAAAAAACAGAAATTTACGCATTGGGCCAAATTGCTTTGTGGATGCCCAAGGGCTCAACAAAGAAACCGGCGATAGAGGGCCTGGAAGTTTTGTCATCTGAAGAAATCAGAAAAATTTCCATCGCAAATCCGCGTCACGCTCCATACGGACGTGCGGCGATACAGGCTCTGCAAAAAGCGGGAGTCTATGAACGGGTTAAAGAGAGATTGGTCTTTGGTGAAAATGTCTCGCAGGCCGCGCAATTTGTCTCAACGGGTGCCGCACAGGCAGGCCTCTTTGCTTATTCGATGGCTCTGGCTCCAGCGATGAAAAAAGCAGGTGTGCATTGGCGGGTGCCGTCGCAGTATTATGATCCCATCCAACACGCCCGGCTGATTCTTAAAACCGGGAGCAATGTTGCAGGGGCAAGAGAATTTGCCAAATTTGTAGCCAGCGCGCATGGTGCAGTCATTCTGAAAAAGTACGGATTTCTGGAGGCGCAGCCTCAGTGAATTGGGAGCCCTTTCTTTTATCCTTTAAGCTGGCGGGCACGACGACTCTGGTCCTGTTTGTTGTCGGATTGCCACTCTCTGCCTGGCTGAGTGGATCGTGCAGTCGCTGGAAATTTTTGATCGAATCGGTGATCGCGCTTCCCATTGTTTTGCCGCCTACGGTGTTGGGTTACTACGTGCTCGTAGCCATCAGCCCGACCTCCTGGTTGGGTTCGATGTACCTGGATTGCTTTGGCAGTGCATTGCCCTTCAGCTTCCCGGGCCTTGTTTTTGCTTCGGTTTTATACAGCTTGCCTTTTGCGGTGCAACCCTTCTTGTCTGCCTTTGATATGGTCGATCCCAAGTTGAAAGAGGCCGCGTGGACTTTGGGTGCATCGCGTTTTAAGACATTTCGGACCATTACCCTGCCGCTTTCAATGTCGGGTGTGATAACTGGCGGTGTTCTTTCATTTGCGCACACGCTCGGTGAGTTTGGTGTGGTACTTTTGGTGGGAGGAAATATTCCCGGTTCGACACGTGTGGTGTCCATTTCTATTTACGATCATGTTCAGGCATTGGAATACGAACAGGCCGGGCAGTCATCGCTTGTCTTGTTGCTGTTTTCGTTTGTGACGCTGGTTTTGGTCTATGCCTTGAACCGCAGAGTGTGGGCGGTATCTCCCAAAAATTTTTAATCCACACAAATGAAACACACGACATTCAGACTATGTTGAACATCGATATAAAAAAAACATTTCCATTGGGGAAAACCATTCAGTTTAAAGCCGAATGGCCTGCGGATGGTTCCTGGACCACATTGTTTGGTCCATCGGGTGCGGGCAAGAGTACGGTCTTGCGGTGTCTGGCGGGTTTGGAACGCCCCGACTCAGGATCGATTTTTTTTAAAGATGAAAGTTGGAATGACAGGAAATTGTTTGTCTCTCCACAAGACAGAAACATCGGATTTTTCTTTCAAGACTATGCGTTGTTTCCTCATCTATCGGTGGTTCAGAATATTTCATATGGGGTTTCAGACTTACCGGCAAGCGAAATCAAAAAGCGTGTGGCTGAAATGATCCAAACATTTGGACTTGCCGGTCTGGAAAATCGCAACGTCAAAACGCTTTCGGGCGGTGAAAAACAAAAAACAGCGTTGGCGCGTACCCTTTGCCGGCGTCCTCGTTTGCTCTTGCTCGATGAACCATTCTCCGCCCTGGATGCGCCCACTCGTTTGAAATATCGCCGGGAGTTGCGAAAAATCATGGCTCCTTTTCAAATACCGATTGTTCTCGTGACGCACAGTCGGGCCGAAGCATTGACCTTGAGCGATCGGGTCATCGTGCTTGCCGAAGGTACGGTTCTGCAAGTGGGGCCCATTGAAGAAGTGTTCAGCCGACCTGCGAGTCAGCGTGTGGCAGAAATTGTGGGGATGGAAAATATTTTTCAAGGCCGCGTCATCGAACAAAACGAAGGTTTGGTCAGCATTGAAACCTGTCGTGGAAAATTGACGGCTTTGTCGCAAGGAGTTGAGGTGGGGCCTGCCCTGGTAGGTATTCGCGCAGAGGATATTTCTGTTTCCAGACAATTCCCAGGTGAAACCAGCGCACGCAATCACATGGAGGGGAAACTGATCTCCATTTTACAGGAAGATTGTATGGTGCGGGTGACTGTGGATTGCGGGTTCACGCTGGATGCGTTGATCACTAAAAAATCAGCAGAGGAAATGGATCTTAAAATCGAGACAATGGTTTACCTTTCAGTAAAAACACCCGCGATTCACTTGTTCCCGCAATCGGCTCACTGAGGGACAAGACGAGTCGATCCGAAAAAACTCAGGACATGCGCTGATCGGATTCACTAAACATCGTTGTAGAAACAAGCACGAAAAAGGTCAGCAATACTTGTCAACGGCATCCAGAAAAATTTTCACATTAATGGGTTTTGTGATGTAATCAGTGAAACCCATATCCATGGCTCTTTTTACTTCGGTTTCCATTGCACTTGCGGTCAGCGCAATGATGGGGATATGACTGATTTCTTCAATGGATTTGATTTTTTTGAAAGCGGTCAAACCATCCATCTCCGGCATGTGAATGTCCATCAATATCAAATCAGGTTTCAATTCACGAGCCATGTCAATGCCATCAAAACCATTGTTAGTCCAAAGCAGTTCAATTTCCGGTCGTGAGGAGATGATTTGTCTCACCAGTTCATAATTGGCAGGAATGTCTTCAAAATAGAGGACTTGTTTCTTCCTGGTTTCAGTTGCTTCAGAAACATCTGATTCCATGGAACTCTTTTTAAGAGGTGAGGGTATGGGGAGTTCTTTGGAGAATTTGAGATCGATGTAAAAAAAGCTACCCGCGCCAAGTTTGCTTTCAAATGCGATTTCCCCATTCATCATTTCCATGATTCGCTTGGATATGGTCAAACCAATTCCCGTTCCTTCAATGGTTTCAGAATTGGTGTCAAAGCGTTCGAATGGTTTGAAGAGAAGCGATTTTTTGTCATCAGGAATTCCGGGGCCGGTATCTCTGATCCCTATACGGACTTTTTGATCTTCTATCAGTTCGAAAGAAATAGTTATCAGTCCATCAGACTTATTGTACTTAATGGCATTTGAGACCAAGTTCAAAACCACTTGCTTGAATCGGACGGGATCTATTTCAGAGTTTATACATCGCGGGGGTGTCTCCAGATAACGGATATTAATGCCCTTTTTGGCGGCCAAAGGAATGGACATTGAAAAGACCTCGTCGACAAGGGGAACAATATTGGTCACACCTAAGGAAAGATCAAAGGAATCCGACTCAATTTTTGATAAATCCAGAACTTCGTTGATGAGTGATAAAAGATGTTCTCCTGCGGAAATGACTCTATCCAGATTTTCGGATTGATAATCTGCCAAAGGAGTCATTTTATCCATTTTTAGCAGTTGGGTGAATCCGAGAATGGCATTCATGGGAGTGCGAAGTTCGTGACTCATCCGCGCCAGAAATTCTGATTTTGCCTTGTTTGAAGATTCTGCCAATTCTTTGGCCTCAATCAGATGTTGTTCATTCTCGCTGATTTTTTTAGCATATTTGATTGCGTTGTTGCGACTGTAAATCATCAGAACGGAAAAAGACAGGATCAGCAATGCAATGATGAGCATCGAATAGACAACAATTTGTGAAATCCAATTGAAAGGTTTGTAAGCTTCTTCAAAATCAATTTCGGTCGCAATTCCCAAGTTCAATTCATCAAACCAATCCCATCCGCCGATGACGGGAACCCCGCGATAGTCTCGGTATCCTTTTATATCAATTCCAGAAGTTTTTCTCGATAGGCTTTCGGCCATTTTGGTAAGCGGTCTTTCATTTATTTTCTCATTGATGTCAGGGTTTTTCAGCAGGTTGTGACCGGGATCACGCATTTCAATCTGCAAAATAGAACTTGAGTCTTTCGGCATCAATTTTAACTGAACCAATTGATCAACAAATCTGCTTTCAGAAAGCATTTTGCCATCGCTGTTGATTGCGTAACTTTCCCCGGACCTTCCTGTCCTGCCAAGCTGGAAAATGTCACTGAATTCTTTCGATGGATCCAGTCTGAAAAGCAGTCCGGCTATGATCTGGTTGGAATTGTTTCGAATTGGCGTGCCAAGAAACATCGAGACAGGACGACGGTGTGTTGTCTGGCGAACATCATCCAGTGCAATATCGGAATACATTGGAAGGGATAATACTGTTTTGCCTGCAAATAGATTTTGCAAGATGTCGGGTTGCGATTTTAATAAATTAATGTCCCCGAGATTGGAATCTCTCATCGAAGCAATATTCACATAAGAAGGACTGATGATAAAAAGTCCCTCATAGCCAAATCGCTTAAGAAAAGGCTTTAGCAGCTCTCTGATGTTTTTCAAAGCAGAGCTTTGGGCAAGTTGTTCTTTGCTCCCTTCGAGAGACAATAGTTGTTCGGTGGCGATGATAATATCTTTATCCGAAGCCCAGGTTTTAATGTCTGATTTTCGGTCGTTGCTCCATATTTTTAAAGTTCCCTCCGTTGAAGCCAGGATTTGTGTGATGGTTGCCTGTAATTCATTTTCAATATGCGTCTTTATCTCAAAGAGCAAATGCTTAGACATGGCCCCTATGAAGAGAAAGAGTATCAAACCAAAAGCAACGATTTCCAAAGTCCTGTTTTTAAGCTGATGGGTGCTAGAATTTTCTTTTGATGTGTCCTCTTTCTTTCCGGCAGAGCTCAGGATGCAAAGAACCATGGTCACGAAAATTGCAAAAATTGCATAGATGCGATTCAGCAGAACCTTCCATAATTCACCGCCTGCAGGAGAAAATAAATATCCAAGAATTGTTAAAAAAATCCCAAGTGTTCCAAAGCTAATGAAGTACTTTCTTTGCTTAACAGTCATCCCTAGAAGAACAACGATAATGTAGGGAATTCCACTTGCGACTCCTAATTCCATTGACAGGTCAGCTGAAAATACGGCGATGGTGAGAAGGATGCCTAAGAAGTAAGTTTTATATATCATGACGATTATAGGCCGTATAGCTTCAAGCAAGTGGTGCGCTGTGTTATTTTGAAGAAAGCAGATGTTAATTTATTTTAAATCCTTTTTGTCTTGGGTCAAAAGAAATATCGGATGCCATGATTTTAGATTCTATACTGTGACTAAAAAGCTGTAATGATTTTCAGTTTCAGCCAAGGACGCATGATGGATCTGCTAATAAAAAGTATTTTTTAGTTTATACTTTAAGAAATTTATAAATGCTGAAAATACTTGCAAAGATCTTTGCGAATTTGTAGAGGGATATTTAAATAAACAGGTCTTCTTGATCGCGCATGATGAGTCTTCGGAAAGGATAAATAATATTGAGAGTTGATTTGAAAGTAATTTGTTCATTACTACTGATCTTGTCATTGGGTGCGGGCTGTACGGAGCAGTCGGCTCCGCAAGCAGGCAAAAAGACCCGATTGTCTGTTGCGATTGATTCAACATTCATCCCCATGGCTTTTATCAATGACAAGGGGCATATCGATGGTTTTGAACCCAATTTGATAGAGGAAATAGTTAAGGAAGCGGGTTATGAAATGGATTTGGTCGATGTGGAATGGGGAGGTCTGTTTGGTGGCTTGGCGACAAAAAAATTTGACCTGCTTATCAGCTCCATCACCATTCTGGAAGAACGAAAAAAACGCATGGCATTCAGCGTTCCCTATATCCGAAGTGGTGTCGCCATGTTGGTTCACAAAGATTTTAAAGACATCAATAGTTTGACGGAACTGGAAAAATTAAAGGTCGTCGTGGGTGCACAAATCAATACAACAGCCTATTTCTATTTGGAAAAATTTCCCGGTCTGCAACGTAAGGGTTACGAAAAAACCGGACACGCATTGCTTGATCTCGTCAATGGCGGTCTTTCTGCAGTTGTAGGGGATACGGCGCAGATCAATTATTTTTATAATGCTCAACCCGATTTGAAAAGCACATCTTATATTGCGGGCGATCGTTTGACTTCTGAAAATTATGGGATCGTTTTTCGCAAAGAAGACAAAGTTTTGAGAGAAGAGATTGACAAGGCTTTGATCAAGCTCATCAAAAATGGAAGAGTCCGCGCGCTGGCAGATAAATGGAATCTTGGAAAATTTGTGGATATCCCCGATCCAACCACAAGGTAGTCCCCTGTCTGTCTGGAGAATATAAAAAAAGCCCCCGGATTGCTCCGGGGGCTTTCTACTTCTTACAGCGGACTGCTTAAAAGGGTACTACTTCTTTCCCTTCTTTGCAGGCTCAGGAGCTTTTTTGCTCTTGCCTTTGTCCTTATCTTTGTCTTTACCTTTATCGTCATCGTCTTTTCCACGACCCGTATTAAAGGTGACAGTGGTTTCGCCAAGATCATTACCGATTCGGATCGTCAAAGGCTGTGCCACACCAAAAGGAATCGCACTCAGATCCATTCGTTTTACTTTGATCTTGAACTTGCCATTGGAATCAAATTCAACTTCATTCAATCCCGATTTGGGACCTTTGTATTCCCACTCGGTCTTGCCGTCTTCAACCTCAGCAACGAAGGAACCTGCAGGCAGGGTCCAGCTCAGGCCGTCGATGGTGATGATCACGGTCTCGGAAGTGAAGTTCAAGCCGTCGCCGTTAGCGAATTCGCTGAACGTACCGGATACCTGCATCCAGTCTTTCGGACCACGGTCATTGTCTTTATCCTTGTCCGTATCGCCATTGTGATGCAGTTTCAACTTGGCTTTCTTCACGGTCAGGTCAAGAACG